>CAVOGE010000007.1:0-1867267 GCA_963695195.1 uncultured Chloroflexia bacterium | reverse complement strand
GCGACAGCCGGTCGACCGCTCGAGGTGCTCGTCATTATCTCCAATCCGACGTCCCGAGACGTCGACGCGCTTTTCGATGGCCAGCTACAGGCCTGGACGACCTGGTCGCGTATGCGCTGCGTCGTGAAACGGATCTCTCTCGTATCGTCCTCGTCTGGCATGACGGCGAGCTACGCCTCGCCTACGCTGTGCGCTCGGATGCCTACCATATTGGTCGACGCGACGCTCGTCCCGCTGCCAGACGAGCTACGCCAGGAGATTGATGCGACAGAGCGGGCGGACCCAGGGCGAGGTTAACGCGCGAACCTAGAGCGGCTCGCCTTGGCTGACCAGACGCAATGGGTGTGCCAGACTTGGCGCATGACGCCCTTGGAGACGTTCGCCGTGGGTCTGCTGGGCGGCGTGGTGGCGGCCATCGTCGCGACGGTCGGCACTTTCTGGTTGCAGTCAATGCGTCATGCCTACGCCGACCGGACCCGATTCATAGACCTGCGCATGGAACGCTACTCGACGCTACTGCGCGAATCCGACGAGCACGTCCGCATCCTCAAGCGCCAGCACGACGCCGTAGTGAGCCACTTGGCTGGCGAGAGCGACGATCCGCCGCCGGTCCTCGGCACGACCGACCCGATCAGCCACTTCGACGCCGAGATCTCGCTGCTGGCGCGCCGTCAGGAGGTGGGTGAGGCTGCCGTAGCCATCTATGGCGCCCTCGTGTCGGCTGACCGCTTCGCCTGGGACTCGGGATGGAGGAGTGCGGACGAGTGGTTCAACTGGGCTAGCAAGAAGTTGGACGAACCGCTCGCGGCCTACGAACGAGCGAGAGCGGCCTTCTTGGACGCGGCCAAGAAGGACCTGGGAACGGGTAGATCGCAGCAACGAGCGGGACCGGCGGCAATGCCGGCAGCCGTAGTGCCGAATGCCGGTGGTTACTGGGGACGACTGGTCAGCCAATCTGATCGTAGAGACGACAGGACGAACGCCCGCGAACGCTCTGGCTGGCCATGCAGACCGCATACCTGAACGATCCCTCTAGACTGCAATAGCCGCAAGGACGGCTGGCGGCACCACGATTCGGCATGTGGTACCGGCCGGGTTGAATCCTTTCGCCCCGACCAGACGTCTGAGCACGAATCGGCCCCTCTCGGCATTGCCGGAGGGGCCTCTCGCTGCCCTGCACCGCAGTCCCGCCGCAGTCTCGCCGTAGCCGGGCCGCACCTCCACTCCTGCAGGATCGGTTGCGCATGGACGCTGCCGTTGGCGGCGCCCGATGCGCACAGACCACAAGGGGTGTGTCATGAAGCGTCTAATGGTCCTCATCAGCCTTGTCACCCTGTCGAGCCTCGCCTTCGCCGCCCCGGCGCTGGCAGCAGCACCGGCACACGACGCCTATTCCGATCGGATCGTGATCGGGTCACTCCCATTCAGCGACTCGATCGACACGACGGAAGCCACCAGTGACATCGACGATGTGGAGGCCAATGCCGACTGCGGCGCGCCGGTCACCGACGCCAGCGTGTGGTTCGAGCTGACGGCGAGCACGGATGGTTACGTCCTGGTCGACGTGTCGGCCTCGGACTACTCGGCCGGCGTGATTGTTGTCACGGGGAGTCCGAGCAGCTTCTCAATCGAGAACTGCGGTGCCGGCGGCACGTACTTCCAGGCCCTCAGCGGGCAGACGTATGCGATTCTGGTATTCGACGACCAGTACGACGGCGTCGGGAACGGTGGCACGCTCAACGTCACCATCGATGTGCTGCCGCCTCCTCCGACGGTCGAACTCGCGGTCAACCCGATCGGGCAGTTCAACAAGCGCTCAGGGTCTGCCACGATCAGCGGCAGCTTCAGCTGCACTGGCGAAGCGTTCTGGGCGAGTATCGAAGTCCAGCTCACCCAGAATGTGGGCCGCTTCACGATCACCGGTTGGGGCTACGTCTCCTTTGACGGCGTGACGTGTGACGGGACGGCACAGCCCTGGAGTGCCGAGGTCTTTGGCTCCAACGGCAAGTTCAAGGGCGGCCACACCGCCTCCGTGACGGTGGGATATGCGTGCGGCGCGTTCGACTGCGGCTACGACTTCAGGGAGCAGATCGTCAAGCTGCGTTAGCGGCTGAAGGCGGCATCAGGGGTGAGGGTCGCTCAAAGCGGCCCTCACCTGCGTCCGCGCCCCCCCCGTACGCCCGGACCTACCAGCGGGGTCCCTGGGCGGCCGCCACTGGCTCAGGCGTAGCGGCCGGCGTCCGCGCCGGGTGAGATCGGGCCGAGCGGAGCGCTGCCTCGACGGCGGCAGCCAGCAGGCTGGGATTCGGCGGGCCGTTGGCGGGCGTCACAGGGTGTTCGCCGTGCGTCTGCTCCCAGTTGAGCATGAGACCGCCGGACGTCATGACCACCGGAATGTCGGGGTAGAGCCTGCGGATATCTTCGAGGAGTTCGGCCCCGTCGTCGCCGGCCGCCCAGACGTCATACACGAGCACATCGGCCAGGTCGACCTGCCAGCAGGGCAGCCCGCGCATCACCGGGCACTCGCCGCCGCCCGCCGGCCCGGCGCACTGATCCACCTCGTAGCCCATGCGTCGGAGCCCATCGGCCTCGATGTCGGCGATGTCAACGTCGTGGTGGACGACAAGCACGCGCGTCATTTCGGCTGCCTCCTTCCGCTGCGGCAGGCCCGATGGCTGCACCGGCGGCACCGCCAGACAGGCCCCCGCGTGCTCCAAGAATCGTCCGATCTCAGAAGGTGGGGAAGTGTCGAATGTCCCGCCATTGGCGGGCCGATGGCGCCTCGGGCTGTGCCTCCGCGGCGGGGCCGGGTGTGTCGGCACCCCGTTCACGGCGCACCACCGTTGCAGGGGCGCCACAATTGGCCGATGAGAGCTGATCGAGCCGAGCAGCACATCCAGCGAGCCAGTGAGGTGCTCCGCAGCGCGCCCGCGGGGATGGTGACCGATCTCGACGGCACACTGTCTGAGATCGCGGACACGGCAGCCGCGGCCATTCTGGTCGACGGGGCGCGCGAGCTGCTGAGCACGCTTGGGCGGAAGCTCGCCGTGGCGGCCGTGGTGACCGGTCGATCGGCCTCCGACGCGCGGCGTATCCTCGGCCCGGTTGGACGCGAAGTGCTGATCGTCGGCAACCACGGTCTTGAGTGGCTGCCGGCGGGATCGGATCTGGCCGAGGTACCTGACCAGGCGGACGGCCTGCGGGCGGACCTGGAAGCGGTCTTGACAGCCGTGCCGCGGGCGCCAGGCGTCGAACTCGACGACAAGGGCCTCTCGGCGACCGTCCACTACCGGGCTGCGCCCGACCAGGAGTCCGCTCGGCTGGCGCTCCTGGCGGCTTTTCGCGTCCTGCCGCCGGGGATCGAGCTGCGGGAGGGACGACGCAGCGTCGAGCTGCGACCGCTGGCCGCCGGCGACAAGGGGAGCGCGGTTGCCAGGATTGCCGCGCAACATCGGCTCCGCGGGCTCCTCGTGGCCGGTGATGACGTCACCGACATCGACATGTTCCACGCTGCGCACTTGCTGAGAGCCAAGGGCGTGTCGACGCTGTCGCTTGCGGTCGCCGGAGGTGCCGAGGTGTCAGGTGCCGTGCGCGAGTCGGCTGATGCGACCGTGGCGTCACCTGTCGCCCTGGTCGGGATCCTGGCCGGCGCGGCTGCCTCGCTCGCCGGCTGACTCGACGGATTCCCGTCAAGCGCCCCGCGACTCGGCGATCTTGCTGAGGTCCTCGAGCTGGCGTCGGAGCCACCACGAGATGTCCTGGCGTTCGACGCCGGCCCGCAGGCGCCTGAGCCGCGCACTGGCGCTCCTCCAGCGGCATGGATAGCGCGTTCGCCAGGGCGTCGGCGGTGCCGACGATGTCTGCGGCGGCGACCGGGAGCACGCCATCGGCCATCTGATCGTACGCACCGGCCGTCTCGGTGAGGACGAGCACGCCGTCCCGGTCGTTGACCACGGCCGCCTCCTTGGCGACCAGGTTCATGCCGTCGATCAGCGGGTTGACCAGGACGACGTCGGCGATTGCCAGCGCTGCCAGTGCCTGCGCGTAGTTGTTCTCGAAGAAGATTCGCACCGGCACGCGGCCGTGCCGGCCGAACCGCGCGTTGATTCGCTCGGCCGCGTCTCGGACCTTGCGGCCGTAGTCACGGTACTCGCGGATGCCGGTTCGTGACGGAACGAGGAATGCGAAGAACGTCACACGGCCCCGCAGCTCGGGATGCAGCTCGAGCAGCGCCTCGAACGCGTGGAAGCCGCGGAGGATGTTCTTCGACGGCTCGAGCCGATCGACCCGCACCAGGATGCGTTCCGCGCTGATCGCCTCCAGCTCAGCCCGACGACGACGCGCTGCCCCCGTTGTCGCCACCCGGCGTGTTGCGGCGACGTCGATGCTGATCGGATACACGCGTACCCGCGTCAGGCTGCCGTCGTGGGTGACGGTGCGCGACCGGAAGTTGACATGCGCGTCGGGCACGAATGACTCGACGCAGCGCAGGAAGTTGTGCGCGTAGCGGGCCGTCTGGAAGCCGACGATGTCGTTGGCCAGCAGCCCGCGCGCGATTCCCTCACGGATGACCGGCGGAAGGACCTGCCAGAGGGACGAGGACGGCCAGGGAATGTGCGTGAAGTGGCTGAGGACGGCATCCGGACGGGCCCGCCGGATGGTGGTCGCCGCGAGGTACAGGTGGTAGTCATGGAGCATGATCCGCGGCTCCCGGTCGCGGACGGGAACCTCGTCGAGGATCGTCTCCGCGAACGCCTCGTTCAGGCGGACGTAGCCGCGGTGCCACGCCCGCATGATCGGGACGTCGACCATCGGACGCTCTGGCAGATTCCACATCTCGTGCTGAAAGAACCAGAGCAGCGGGTTGGCGATGACGTTGTGCGCGGCCTCGAAGACCGAGCGCTCCACGGGCGCGAGGCGCAGCTTGACCCGGTCGGTGGGCAGCGCGGCGGCCACGGCCTTTGGGTCGAGCGCGGCACGTCGTTCCGCGTCATTCATGGTCGCGGCGACCCAGGTCACCGGCACGTGCTCGCCGACCTGCGAGAGAGCCGTTACCACGCCGCCCGAGCCCCGGCGCGCCCGCAGGGTGCCGTCGGCCCCGGCGGAGAAGGTGACTGGCCCGCGGTTCACGCCGAGGATCAGCCGCCGCTCGCCGAGCAGGCGCAGCGCCGCCGCCGCAAGTGGCGAGGTGGGGGAGTCGGTCGATCTCATGGCGAAATGGAGAACGCCCGGCCCGCGAAGGGCCAGGCGTTCTCGTGTCGAGTCGCGGGCGCCGATGCGCCCGGATCGGTGCTAGGCGGCTGTGACCTTGCCGGCGCGGGGACCGCGGGGGCTGGACTCAACCTCGAAGTTGACCTTCTCGCCACCGACGAGGCGATCGAACTCAAGGGAGCGATCGAGCCCGTCACGGTGGAAGAAGTACTCCTTGCCGTCCTCGGCCGCAATGAAGCCGAAGCCGCGGTCGGATACGACCTTCTTGATGGTGCCTGTGGTCATGTGAAACCTCGTTCTCTTCTCGAAGTAAGCCGACGACGCACGGCCGGCTCGAGAAGGAACCTGACGACCACGCGGGAACCCCCACAACGGGAGGGTGCCTACAAGTGTACTCCCTGTGGCAACCCTTGGTGCTGTCCCGCGGGGGATGGCGGGGTCGGGTACGCTGGCGATGCCGACGCGAGCGCTCCTGCCGGGCCGGCCCGCGACCGCGGAAGGATGCCGGAGCACAGGTACTGGAGGCCGAATGGTCCTGGCTCTCGGCGTCATCGCCGCCTCCTACGGTGTGGTGATGGCCATCTCGCCCATGCTCCAGATCCGGCGGATGCTCCAGACGCGCTCATCCGCCGATGTCTCGCTTGCGTACCTCGGCCTCCTGACTGTGGGGTTCCTCGTCTGGCTCGCCTACGGGCTCGCTCTCCCGAACCTGGCGATCGTGGTGCCGAACATGGTGGCCTTTGTGGTCGGGTCGGCCACGATTGCGGTTGCCCTTCGGCTGCGGCGATAGGCGAGTTCTAGACTGCCGCTCATGACTCGGCTCGATGCAATTGGCGCGCCTCCGTTCGTTGTCCGAGCGCGCCTGCTCACGCCGCTGGCGAGCGGTGGCCTCCTGCACGAACCCGATGCCCTGCTGGAGGTTGACGGCGCCGGCGGCATCGTCCGGGTCGGCCCGTGGCCCGATTCGGCAGAGCCGGCCGAGTACGCCGACCTGCGGCCATTGGTCGTCCTGCCGGGCCTGGTCGACCTGCACGCTCATCTGCCGCAACTGCCCAATGCGGGAGTCGGTGCCGGGCTGGACCTCCTCACCTGGCTGGAGCGCTACATCTTCCCGCTGGAGCGCGACTTCGACGCGGAGACGGCCGACCTGGTCGCCCCGGCGGCCTTCCGCGCCATGGCCGGGGCCGGCACGACCACCGTGGTCGCCTACGGCGCCTTGTGGGCCGACTCACTCGACAGCTGCTTCCGCGCTGCCGAATCGCACGGCATTCGTGCTGTGATCGGCAAGGTGATGATGGACCGGCTCAGCTACGACGTCGATCGGCCACCGGACGACGTGCTGGCGCTGTCGCTGGAGCAATCCCTGGACCTCTGCCGTCGCTGGCACGGACGTGACAACGGTCGCCTGCAGTACGCCTTCACTCCACGCTTCGCGGTGAGTTGTTCCGCCGCGATGCTTCGTGCCTCGGCCCGAGCTGCGGCGGAGTCAGGCGCGTATTGGCAGACGCACCTCGCGGAGGACCGCGAGGAGATGGCCGAAGTCCACCGCCTCTTCCCCGATGCCGTCGACTACGCCGATGTCTACGACCGCGCCGGAGGCCTCACCTCCCGATCGATCCTGGCGCATGCCATCCACCTGTCGGACCGCGAAGTGGCGCGGCTGGCCGAGTCGGGGGCCGCGATCGCACACTGTCCCAGCTCCAACCTGTTCCTGGCCAGCGGCGCGATGCCCCTGGCACGCTACCTGGCCGCGGGCGTCCGCGTGGGCCTCGGCTCCGACGTCGCGGCCGGTCCGGACGTCTCCCTCTTCGGGGTGATGCGAGCGGGGGCCTACACCCAGAATGCCCTTCGAGCGGCGGGCCTGACCGATGCGCCCCCGCTGGCCCCGGCAGACTGGCTGCGCATGGCCAGCCTCGGCGGTGCCGAGGCGCTCGGGCTTGGCGACCGGATCGGTTCGCTCGAGGCGGGCAAGGAGGCGGACTTCATCGCGGTCGATCCGGACGTGACCCTGCCGATCGCCGGTCTCGGGGCGCACCACCAGGCGGGACCCGAAGAGATGCTCAGCCGGCTGATCTTCCGGCAGCATCCCTCGATGGTGCGCGGCGCGTGGGTTCGCGGACGCAGGCTCCCGGCATGAGCATCGGCTAGGCTATCGGAATGAAGACCGATCGCATCATTCAGATCCTGATCAACGCAGGCGCGCTGTATGCGGCCGTCTGGGTGGTGGGTGGCATCACCTTTGTCGGCGAATGGTGGAAGTTCCTGCTCGTGGCGCTGGCCTTCAGCCTGCTGAACACCTACCTGCGCCCGATCCTGCGCATCCTCACCTTCCCGATCAGCATCATGACGCTGGGGATCTTCCTGATCGTGATCAACGCGCTGATGATCCTGCTCGCCGCCGCGGTCAGCGACCAATTGGGACTCGGGTTCGCGGTCGCCGATTTCTGGGCCGCCTTCTTCGGCGCCATCGTGGTCGCCATCGTCGGTTGGATCCTGTCGATGGTGATCGGTGCCAGCCGGATGCCGGTGAAGGTCATCTCGTAGTCCGCGGATGACCGCTCCCCTCAAATCGAGCGATCGACCGGCACCCCCGGTGTTCGGGCTCGCCTTCGCGCTCGCGGTGTGCCTCGCGATCGTGCTCACTGGCCCCTTGCTGCTGTTCAATCCGTGGCTCGTCGGGGTCGAGCAGGCGCGCCGGGGCGTGCCCGCCTCGCTCGGCACGACCCAGGCCGAGGTCGACCGCCTGACCTCGGCCATGCTTGGTGACCTGTTCCTCAACGGGGACTTCAGCGTCAGTCTCGACGGCCAGACACCCGTGCTTGAGGTCGGCGAGCGCAGCCACATGCGGGACGTCGGCGGAGTGGTGCGCGGACTGCTGCTCTTGGAGGTCGGCGCCCTCGTCGTGCTCGTGCTCACCGGCCTGCGGCTGCGAGCTGAGCGACCACGGCGCGGTCGACTGGTGATTGGCGGAGCGGCGCTGATCGGGGTCGCCGCGGTGACGCTCGGCCTCTTCTTCGCCCTCGCCTTCGATACCGCCTTCGCGGCCTTCCACGCCCTCTTCTTCGCGGCCGGTACCTGGCAGTTCAGCGCCGATTCGAACCTGATCCGGCTCTTCCCCCAACCGCTCTGGTTCGACGCAGCACTGCTTGCCGGCGCGACCATCGTGGCGAGTGCCCTGATCGCCGCACTCCTTGCACGCCGGGACCTGCACACGGCCTCGGCCTGACCCTCGGCTACACTCGACTCCATGCGTCAATCGATTCGCGTCGGTCGCGTCTTCGGGATCGATATCGGGCTGCACCCGTCATGGTTCGTGATCTTCGCCATCGTCACCTACTCGATGGCGGTCGGGGAGCTGCCGCGCTCGTTTCCCGGCTGGGAGCCGGTCATGTACTGGGCAATCGGCGCGCTGATCTCGATCCTCTTCTTCTCGTCGGTGCTCGCTCATGAGCTGAGCCATGCCGTCGTGGCACGGCGATTTGGCCTGCGGGTTCGCGACATCACCCTGTTCATCTTCGGCGGCGCAACCGCGCTCGAGGACGAGGCGAAGCGCCCGCGCGACGAGGCCCTGATGGCAGCGGCGGGGCCGCTCACCAGCCTGGCCATCGGCGCCGTCCTGTGGGGGATCGACGCCTCGGTGCAGCAGGAATACGTCAACGCGATGGTGGGCTGGCTCGGTTTCATCAACCTCACGCTGGGTGTCTTCAACCTGATTCCCGGCTTTCCGATGGACGGCGGCCGGATCCTCCGCGCGCTGCTCTGGAAGTTGCGCGGGGACCGGTACGCTGCGACCCGCAATGCGGCCGCCGTGGGCCGCGGGTTTGGCTACCTCCTGATTGCGGGCGGCGTCTTCATCCTCTTCAACGGGGGCAACCTGTTCAGCGGCGTCTGGCTGGCGCTGATCGGCTGGTTCCTGTCGAACGCTGCAGAGGCCACCTCCGCCCAGGTCGGGATCGAGCAGTCGCTCAAGGGCGTGCATGCCCGGGATGTGATGGAAGCGGATCCCGCGTCGGTGTCACCGAACGAGACGGTGACCGCCCTGGTCAACGAACGATTCATGCGCGGCGCCGGTCGCTCCTTCCTGGTGCGCCATGATGACGGCGGACTGAACGGCATCGTCACCCTCTCCGATGTGCGCCGCGTCCCGCGCGAGAACTGGGACGGCGCGCGGGTGGTCGACATCATGACCCGCTTCGCCGACCTCGCCACCATCGGTCCCGACGACGAGGTCGTGACGGCCCTCCAACTGCTCCAGGAGCGCGAGGTCAGCCAACTGCCGGTGGTGACCGATGGAGGACGCACGGTCCTTGGCCTGCTCACCCGCTCTGGCATCCTGCGGCTGATCGAGGCCCGCACGCGGCTGGGGGTCTAGGTGCTCTCCGTCGAGGAGGCGCGCGCCAGGATCCTGGCCCACGCGATCCTGACGCCCTCCGAACTCCTCCCACTGGACCGATGCGCCGGGCGCGTGCCGGCAGTCTTTGGCCTGACGGCGGCGTTCGACGTGCCGCCGTTCGCAAATTCGGCGATGGACGGCTTTGCGCTGCGTGCCGCCGACGCGCCCGGCGAGCTGCGCCTGGTCGGAGAGGTCGCCGCGGGTGCTGCCGACCTGCCGCGAGTCGAGGCTGGAACGATGGTGCGGATCCTCACCGGCGCGCCCATCCCACCGGGCGCCGACTCGGTGGTGGCCCTGGAGGTCGTGGAGGAGCACGGCGACAGGGTGAAGTCGCCGCCCGTTGCGATCGGCACCCATGTGCGCGCTGCCGGGCACGATTCCCGCGCCGGGGAGCGAGTGGACCTGCCGTTGGCCCCGCTCGGCGCCGCATCGATCGCCGTGGCTGCCTCACTCGGCTTTGGAGCTCTCGAGGTCCGGCGCCGGCCGCAGGTAGCCATCCTGTCGACGGGCGACGAGCTGGTCGCGCCAGGGGCGGGACTCGGCCCGGGCCAGATCGCCGATGCCAACACCCCCTCGCTGGCGGCAGCGGTGGTCGAGGCCGGCGGCGACGTCGTGTTTGCGGCTCGAGTCGGCGACGACGAGACGGCGATCGAGCGCGCGGTGGCGGAGGGCGCCGCGAGAGCCGACCTGCTGGTGGTCAGCGGCGGCGTCAGTGTGGGTCGCTACGACCATGTTCGGTCGGTCCTGGAGCGCCTGGGGACGCTCGACTTCTGGCGCATCGCGGTGCAGCCGGGAAAGCCACTCGCCTTCGGCATCGTGGCGAATACGCCGGTGCTGGGCCTGCCCGGCAACCCGGTCAGCGCATTGGTGACCTTCGAACTGTTCGGGCGGTCGCTGGTCCGGGCCATGCTGGGCCTGCCCGGCGAGGGGCGACATCGCCTGGCGGTCCGTTTCGCCGGCGAGTCCCTGGCCAAAGACCCCGCACGCCGCGCCTACCTGCGTGTCGTCGTATCGAAGGACGAGGCTGCGCTGGTGGCGCGGGCGGCCGGTGGCCAATCGTCGTCACAGCTGCGCCCCCTCGCTGCGGCGAACGCCCTTCTCATCGTGCCGGAGGGCGACGAGGCGGCCATCGCCGGGGCAACGTACGATGCCATCCTCATCGGAGACCTGCCATGAAGCCCTCGCACCTCGACCCTGACGGCGCCCCGCGGATGGTGGATGTCGGTGCCAAGCCGCTCACCGCCCGCCGCGCCGTGGCGTCCGCAACCGTGCGCATGCGCCCGCAGACGCTGACGGCGCTTGTCGAAGCGGGCGGGCCGAAGGGCGACGCCTTCGTGACCGCGCGTCTGGCGGGCATCGCGGCGGCGAAGCGGACCGCCGAACTGATTCCGCTCTGCCACCTGATCGCTCTCGATCGTGTCCACGTGGAGCTTGACCGTGACGCTACGACCGGGGTCGTGACGATCCGGGCGGAGGCGACGGCGACCGCGCGCACCGGCGTGGAGATGGAGGCGCTCACCGCGGTCAGCGTCGCTGCCCTCACGCTCTACGACATGGCGAAGGCGCTCCAGCGCGATATCGTGGTTGAGCGGATCGAACTGCTCGCGAAGGAGGGAGGGAAGAGCGGGCCGTGGATGCGCGACATCGGCCCGGCAGCCCAAGCGGCCCCGACCGTCCGCGCGGTGCCGGACCACGAGGCGGTGGTGATCACCTGCTCGACCCGCGCCGCGGCAGGAGAGCGAACGGACGACTCCGGCCCGGCCGTGGTTGCCGCCCTGCGAGAGGCGGGGATAGCTGTGCGGCCCGACGCGGTCGTCTTGCCCGACAACGAGTCCGAGATCGCATCCACCCTGGCGATGCTCGCCGACGCCGGACACGCCCTGCTGGTCACATCGGGCGGAACGGGACTCACGCCAGGCGACGTCACCCCGGCCGCCACCCGTCGCATCATCGATCGGGAGATACCCGGCATGGCAGAGCTGATGCGGTCCGCGGGACTGGCCTCCACCCCGATGGCCGCGCTCTCGCGCGGCATCGTCGGTGCCCGCGGCGCAACGATGGTTGTCAACCTGCCCGGGTCGCCGCGCGGCGCCACCGAATCGCTGGCGGCCATCCTGCCGGTTCTGCGTCACGCCATGGACCAGCTCGCCGGCGGCGACCACTAGGCCGTCGGATTCGGGAGGCCTCCCGCGGGGACGGCCGGTAGCATGGGCAGCCATGGAGGTCGGCATCCCCTTCTACCCGCTGGTCGCGCTGCCGGTGGCTGCTGCCATCTGGATCTTCTGGCGCCGCGCGCGTCAGCACCTCGCGGTGGTCCGTTCGGGCAGGCCACTCGACCGCTTCGACCAGCCCCTGCGCCGTATCTGGGGCGTGGTGGTGTACGTCATCTTCCAACGCCGCCTGCTGCAGGACCCCGTTCCCGGAGTGATGCACGCGGTCATCTTCTGGGGCTTCCTGGTCCTGTTGGTCACCAGCGGCAATTACTTCACCAACGGCCTGATCGAGACGATCATGCGCTGGCCGCTGGGCGGACTCGCATGGATGGCCGTGGTGCTGGTCGCCAACCTGTTCATCGGGCTGATCCTCGCCGCGATCACCTTTGCCGCATGGCGCAGAATCGTGAAGCGGCCCGCGCGGCTCGGGCTCAGCAGGGACGCCTTCCTGATCCTGGGACTGATCCTGGGCGTCGTGCTGACCGAGGTGCTGGCCGATGCGCTGCGCTTCGTGGCCGTGCCGGACGACCCGTCCCGACCGTTTGCGCTCGTCGCCGGCCCGGCGTCGCTGTTGCTCGAACCGCTCGGCGCGCCGGCCGCCGTCGCCGGCTACGGCATCTTCGGCTGGCTGCACCTCGGCTTCGTCCTCGGTTTCGGGGCCTACCTGCCGTACAGCAAGCATCTCCACATCGTTACGAGCGAGCCCAACGTCTACTTCCGCAACCTCGAGCCGCGCGGGGCGCTGCGCAGGATGGACCTGGAGGCCGAGCCCGCTCCCGGCGAGGAGCTCGTCTTTGGCGCCAAGGGGCTGAAGGACCTGTCGTGGCGGCACATGCTCGACGGGCTGTCGTGCACCGAGTGCGGCCGCTGCATGGAGTTCTGCCCCGCGTCGATGACCGGGAAGACGCTCTCGCCAAAACACTTCATGGAGGGTCTGCGCGACCAGATGGTGGCTGCCGAGACGGCGCTCGCCCTGGCCGCCGGTGCCCAGCGCGCCGCCCGGGGCGGTGCCGGTGGGGGTCTCGAGGCGTCGGATGCCGCACTGGGCGCTGCCCGGGAACGTGCCGCAGCCGCGCTCTCACTGCCGCTGGTGGATAACGCCATCCCCGAGGAGGCGGTCTGGCAGTGCACCACCTGCGGCTGGTGCGTCGAGGGCTGCCCGGTGCTCATCGAGCACGTGGATTCGATCGTCGAGATCCGCCGCAACCTGGTGTTGGAGGAGAGCCGCTTCCCGAAGGAGCTGAACGTTGCCTTCCGCAACATGGAGACCGCCGGCAATCCCTGGGGCCAGCCGCGCAGCGCTCGAATGGATTGGGCCAAGGGGATGGATGTGCCGGTGCTCGGCGCCGACGGGGGCGCGGGCGGCTCGTCGGCTGCCATGCACCGAGGGGTTCTCTACTGGGTCGGCTGCGCAGGGGCGTTCGATGAGCGCAACCGCAAGGTGGTCAGGGCGATGGCAGCGCTGCTGAAGCAGGCCGGCGTCCCGTTCGCGGTGCTCGGCTCCGCCGAGACGTGTTCAGGCGACCCGGCCCGCCGGGCCGGTAACGAGTATCTCTTCCAGATGCTCGCCGAAGAGAACGTGGCCACCCTGAGCCGTGCGCACGACGAGCACAGCGTTCGGACCATCGTGGCCAGCTGCCCGCACTGTTTCAACACGATCCGCAACGAGTACCCGCAATTCGGGTTGAGCGGCGTCGAGGTGATTCATCACACCCAGCTGCTCGATCGGCTGGTCGCCGACGGGCGCCTGGTGCCCGACGTGCATTCGGACGCCGTGGTCGCCTACCACGACGCGTGTTACCTGGGTCGCTACAACGAGGTGTACGACGAGGGCCGCCGGGTCGTGGCATCCATCCCCGGCCAGTCGGTGGTAGAGATGGAACAGCACCACCGCAAGGGAATGTGCTGCGGCGCAGGCGGCGCGCGGATGTGGATGGAGGAGCGGGAAGGGCAGCGGATCAACCACCGCCGCACCGAGCAGGCGCTTGCCACGAACGCCGATGCGATCGCCACGGCGTGCCCGTTCTGCCTGGTGATGCTCCGCGACGGGGTGACCGATCTTGAGCGGACGGACGTCGCGGTCCGTGACGTGGCCGAACTGCTGGCCGACGCCACCGGCGCGTGGAACGTCGCACCGACACCGAACGCCGACCTGGTTGCGGAGGCCTCGCCAGGACCAGAAGCGCGCGGATTCCGTAGAATCTGGCCTGCCTAATGGCGGAACGTTGACCGCACTTGGGCGCTGCGGCTAGAATCCGTGACAACATGGCAATGCGATCTGTCAAACCCGCGGCCGGACGTCCGGCGCTCGACGCGCTCGACAAGTCGATTATCAAGGCACTCCAGCACGACGGCCGGCGCCCGTTCGCGCAGATCGGTCGAGAATTGTCGGTGCCCGAGGCCACGGTTCGGCAGCGAGCCGAGCGGCTGATGGCGCGCGGCGTCGTACAGGTGGTGGGCGTTACCGACCCGCTGGCGATGGGCTTCGGCCAGCCGGCATTCATCGGCCTGCGGGTGGACGCCGGGCGCCTGGAGGCGATCGCGGCCGAGGTCGCTTCGCTCGATGAGGTGACCTACGTGGTCATCACCGCGGGGCGCTTCGACATCATCTGCGAGGTAGTCTGCGAGGACAATGAGCACCTGCTGCGGGTCCTGACCGGCCCGCTGGCACAGATCGGTGGAATCCTCTCGACCGAGACGATGGTCGAGCTGCGGTTCGTGAAGGAGAGCTATCAGTGGGGCACCCGGTAGGAGATCGATCATGACCAGCGCAACGGGGCGGACCCTCGACCGGACACGGGTGCGCGCCATCCTCGACCGCGAGGAGGCCGCGTATCGGACGCGAACACCGCGCAGCGCGGCGCTGCATGCCCGCGCGCGGAAGGCGATGCCGCTGGGCGTCGCCAGTTCGTTCCAGACGTACGACCCCTACCCGCTGTTCATGACTGACGCCCGCGGTTCCCGGATCTGGGACGTCGACGGCAACGAGTACATCGATTTCGACATGGCCTTTGGTGTCCTCGCCGCCGGGCATTCGCATCCGCTGCTGGCAGAGGCACTTCAGCGGCGAGTGGCCAACGGCACCTGCTACACCTTCCCGACCGAGGATGGGGTGGCGCTGGCCGAGGAGATCAAGCTGCGCTTCGGGACCGACCTGGTCCGCTTCAGCAACTCCGGGACCGAGGCGACCATGGACACCATCCGCGTGGCACGTGGCTTCACCGGACGCAGCAAGGTCCTCAAGTTCGAGGGCGGCTACCACGGCCACCACGACGACGTGCTGATCAGCATCCAGCCTGCACGGGATGCGATGGGACCGATCGAGGCCCCGAACAGTGTCCCGGCCACCGCCGGCATGCCGGCCAGCCGCCTCACCGAGACGGTGATCGCCCCGTTCAACCATCCTGACCTGGTGGCGGACATCCTCGAACGCCATCGCGGTGAGATCGCCGCGATCATCGTCGAGCCGGTGCAGTTCAACATCGGCGTGGTTCCGCCCGCGGAGGGGTTCCTCGCGCGACTGCGCGAGCTGGCCACCGAACATGGCGCGGTCCTCATTTTCGACGAGGTGAAGACCGGCGTGGTGCTCGCCTATGGCGGCGCCACCGAGTACTACGGGGTGCAGCCGGACCTGATCTGCCTGGCCAAGAGCATCGGCGGCGGCATCCCGATCGGCGCCTTCACCGGGCACGCCGAGGTGATGCGCGCCATCGAGCAGGTACCGGATCACGGTGCCGGCGGTGTCGGGATGGAGCACTCGACCCTGGCCGGTGGCGCCACCCGTGTCGCCCACCTCGGGACGTTCAACGGCAATCCGCTGTCGATGACCGCGGGCCTGGTGACCCTGACCCAGATCCTCACCCGAGACGTCTACCCGCGACTGCACGAGCTCGCTGAGCGACTCACCGTGGGCTGCCAGGCCATCATCGACGAGTTCGAGCTTCCCGGTTACGCGATCAACGTCGGTCCGAAGGGTTGCGTCATGTTCACCCCGAAGCGGGTGACCAACTACCGCGACCTGATCGGCCTCGACGGAGACCTGTGGGCGGCGAGCTTCTTCTACCTGGCCAACCGCGGAATCCTGCTGCCGCCGGGCGCGGACGACCAGTGGACCCTGTCGGTGCAGCACACCGACGAAGAGATCGACCGGTACATCGCCACCCTCCGCGCGTTTGCCGTCGAGCTGACCGACTGACGGGGCTCTTCGGCTAGACTCGAACCCGTGACCCACCGGACCACCCGCGAGCACGACGAGCTACGGGCCGTCGTTCGCGAGCTGGCGGCCGAGCGCATCGCCCCGCGCGCGGCAGAGATCGATGCCACGAGCGAGTTCCCATGGGACCTCAAGGACCTCTTGGCGGGGCAGGACCTGCTCGGCACCTGTTTCGAGGAGCGCCACGGCGGGACCGCGCTCGACAACGTTGCGCAGGCGATCCTGGTCGAGGAGATCGCCCGCGCGGACGCCACCACCAGCCTGATCCCGATCGTGCAGAAGCTCGGCGCGTTGCCGATCCTGATCGCCGGCAGCGACGAGCAGAAGACCCGCTACTTCCCCCGGCTGGCGAGCGGCGAATGGCTGATCGCGTTCGCGTTGACCGAGGCCGGGGCAGGGAGCGACGTGGCGGCGATGCGCACGCGGGCGCGCCGCGACGGCGACGACTACCTGCTCACCGGAAGCAAGCGGTTCATCACCCACGGCTCGATCGCCAATCTGCTCACCGTCTTTGCCCTGACCGATCCAGAGGCTGGCGGCCGCAAGGGCATGAGCGCCTTCATCGTCGAGACCGATACGCCAGGCTTCTCGTCCCCTCGCATCGAGCACAAGATGGGGATCCGCGGGTCTCCGACCGCTGAACTCAACTTCGACGACGTCCGGGTCCCAGGGGTCAATCGGCTCGGCGACGAGGGGGATGGATTCAAGATCGCGATGGCGACCCTCGACCGGTCGCGCCTGAGCGTCGCAGCCCAGGCGGTCGGCATCGCGCAGGGCGCGCTCGACTTCGCGGTCGGCTACGCCGCGGAGCGACGCCAGTTCGGCGAGCGCGTGGCCGATATGCAGGGGATCCAGTTCATGCTCGCCGACATGGCCAGCCAGACCGAGGCGGCTCGCCAGCTGACCTATGCCGCCGCTGCGTCGGTGGATGCCGCGGACCCCGAACTGGCGTACTGGACCAGCTGCGCGAAGCTGGTGGCAGGCGATACCGCGATGCGGGTCACCACGGATGCGGTACAGGTACTTGGCGGGTACGGCTATGTCAGCGAGTACCCTGTCGAGCGCATGATGCGCGACGCCAAGATCACCCAGCTCTACGAGGGGACGCAGCAGATTCAGCGAATGATCGTCGCGCGTCAGATTCTCAAGCGGGCCGGCCTGTCGCGGACCGCGAAACCAGATCGAGGGACACCCACAGCGTGAAGATCGTCGTCTGCGTCAAACAGGTCCCGGCCACCACGGCCGAGAAGCGCTATACCGCCGACCTGCGGCTCGACCGAGCTGCGACCGAGTCGGTGATCAATCCACTCGACGAGTACGCCATCGAACAGGCGCTCCGACTCCAGGAGGCGGGCGCCGTTGAGACGGTTGCCTACCTGTCGATGGGGCCCGAATCGGCCGCCGAGGCCCTCCGCCGCGCCCTTGCGATGGGAGGCGAGGAGGCCTTCCAGGTCACCGATGACGCACTGGCGGGGGCCGACCAGTGGGCAACGGCACGCGTCCTGGCGGCGGCGCTCGACAAGCTGGCACCCGATGTGGCCCTCATGGGGATGAGTTCCGATGACGCCCGCGGCTCGCTGGTCCCTGGCGCGGTGGCCGCCATTCGTGGGCTGCCCCTGCTCTCGTACGGCGCCGAACTGCTGCTGACCGGCTCGACCGCGCGCATTCGTCGGCTGACCGCCTCCGGCTTCGACATCCTCGAGGCACCCCTGCCGGTCGTGGCAAGCGTCACCGACCAGGTCGGCGAGCCGCGCTATGCCTCGCTGAAGGGGATCATGGCCGCGCGCCGCAAGTCACTCGAGACCTGGAGCCTCGCAGATCTGGGGCTCTCGGCGGATGATCTGCATGGGGCAGCCCTGACGCGTGTCGTGGAGGCGCGCCCACCCGAGCCCAAGGCGCCGACGGAGCGCGTCGAAGACCTGGGACCAGCCGACGCGGCGTCGCGGATCGCCGACTGGCTGGCCGCCCGGAAGTTGATCTAGGCGAGGGGTGCGACATGAGTAACGACATCTGCTTCCTTGCCGAGTTCGACGGCGGCACGCCGGCACGGAGTGCGCTTGAACTGGCGGCCGGGGCGGCTGGACTCGCTCGGGAGAGCGGCGGCGCCGCGGTGGCGCTCGCCTACGGCGATGGGGCCAGCGCTGGAGCGGCCGCACTCGGTGCCGCGGGCGCGGTTCGCGCTGTGGTGTTGTCGGACATCACCGGCCCCGCGATCGGCCTGGCGGCTGCAGCCGCCGCGACGCTTGGCGACGATGCGCCCCGTGCGGTGCTCGCGCCGGCCACACCCAACGGCCGCGATCTGGCCGCCGCGCTGGTGGGTCTGCTCGGGCTGCCGGCGCTGGGGCCGGTACGTGCCGTGTCGATTGAGGGTGGCCGCGTGCGGGTGGAGCAGGCAACGCTCCAGGGCTCGGTGATCACGGTGAGCGAGTGCGTGGCCGATGCTCCGCAGCCGGTCATCGTCCTTGCGCTCTCCGGCACCTTCACGCCGCTGGAGGGTGGGAGCGGAACGGCGACCGTCTCGAGCGCTCCTTCGGCCGACGCCGGGGCGCTGGGATCGGTCCGCATCGTGGAATCGCATCCCGCCGACGCCGCGGTCGCGAATCTGGAAGAGGCGACCGTCATCATCGCGGGCGGGCGTGGCGTCGGCAGCGCCGCGGGCTTCGATCCGCTCCATGCACTCGCCGCGGCCCTTGGCGGCGCGGTCGGCGCCAGTCGTGCGGCCGCGGATGCCGGATGGGTGCCGTACCAGTTGCAGATCGGTCAGACCGGCAAGGTGGTCAAGCCCGCACTCTACGTCGGTTGCGGCATCAGCGGGGCGATCCAGCACCGTGTCGGGATGCAGACCGCGGAGAACGTGGTCGCGATCAACAAGGATCCCGATGCGCCGATCGGTGAATTCGCCGACCTGTTCGTGGTGGGGGACCTGTTCGCGATCGTTCCAGAGTTGACAGCCGAGATTCGGCGCCGAAAGGGGATGCCCGACTGATGCCTCGTTCACCGCAAGGATCGGCCCCACTGCTGACGGCGGCTATCGTCCTCCTCGCCATGCCCGCGCTCCTGCGTCCACGCCGCCGCCGGCCGCATGCCTACGGACGAGAGCTGGACGGTTACCGCCGCGACCTTGCCGAACGCACGGCGACGATCGACGGGCGGCTGGTCGAGCTGGGTGACCTGGTCGACGCGCTGCGTCGCCGCGCCGCCGACCCCGACGAGGCGCTCGTCGCGCTGCAGGCTGGAGAGGACGAGCTCGATGCGGCCGCCGAGGGACTGCGCGAGATCCTGGCACCGGAGGAGCTGCACGCGCTCCACGCCGAGTACGAGGGCAATCTCGAACGCGCGCTGCGCGGGATCGTGACTGCCGCGCGCGGCTGCGGAATCACCCGACTGCCGCACCGACCTCCGGAGGACGAGGAACCGACCATCTACTGGAAGCGGGGACACCTCAACATCCTTCACGCGCAGTTGCGCATGCGCGAGCTGGTCGACGCACTTCTCAGCTGGGAGCCGGGGCTGCCCGCCGAGGCATCGGTGGCTGCTCGGCTGCATCGGCAGTAGGGGCCGAATCTGCCCACATCTTGTGGTACCCTCGTCATCGGTACCACCACTGGTGTAGTCCGTACGGGGATTCCGCATGCGCTGTCCACGCTGCAACGAGGAGGGGACGCGGGTCATCGACTCGCGCGATCTCGAGGCCGGGGGAACCATTCGCCGTCGCCGCGAGTGCGAGGCCTGCACCTTCCGATTCACCACCTACGAGCGCGCTGAAGGCGCGCGACTGACCGTGCTGAAGCGCGACGGGAGCCGCCAGGAGTTCGACCGCGGCAAGCTCCAGGCGGGATTGATGCGCGCACTCGAGAAGCGCCCGGTCACCCTGGCGCACGTCGAACAGGCGGTCGACGACATCGAGAGCGCCCTCCGTGCGCGGGGGCAGCCGGAGGTGAGCAGCAAGGAGGTCGGCCGAATGGCGACCGAGGCGCTGCGCGACATGGATCAGCTGGCCTACATCCGGTTCGCATCGGTCTATCACAGCTACGAGGACATCTCGACGCTCAAGCGCGAGGTGGACCGCCTGATGAAGCAGCGCACGCCGGCGGAGAAGGGGTGATCCTCTCCGATCGCGACATCCGCGCCGAGATCGCGGCAGGGCGGATCGTCATCGACCCGTACGTCCCCGATGCCGTCCAGCCGTCGAGCGTGGACCTGCACCTGGACCGCCGCTTCCGCGTGTTTCGCAACAGCCGCTACCCGTACATCGACGTTCGAACCGATCAGCCCGAGCTGACCGAGCTGGTCGAAATCGCGGGCGACGAGCCGTTCATCCTGCATCCGGGAGAGTTCGTGCTCGGCTCGACCTTCGAGCGCGTCGAGCTGCCGAACGACCTGGTCGCGCGGCTGGAGGGAAAGTCGAGCCTCGGGAGGCTGGGGCTGCTCATCCATTCGACGGCGGGCTACGTGGATCCCGGTTGGGAGGGCAACCTGACGCTGGAGCTGTCCAACGTGGCCAACCTGCCGATCACCCTGTACGACGGGATGAAGATCGGCCAGATCAGTTTCCAGCGGCTCACCTCGCCGGTCGAGGTCGGCTACGGCGATGCGCGCATCGGCAGCAAGTACCGCGGGCAGCGCGACCCGACCGCCAGCCTGTACCATCGCGACTTCGAGCGGGGCCGCATCAAACGCTAGCCCGGTCCCCCTGATGGACGAATCCCGGGCGCGAGTCCGTCAGCCCTCTCCGCTGTCGGCGCTGGTCGGAGATGCCACCGAGGTCACGCGGGCTCGAAAGAGGCCAAGCGCGGCGAGCACCACGGCCAGCGCAATAGCGCTCCATGCGACCACGGTGAGGACGGTTCCGAACGCTCGCTCATCGACGAACTGGGTGTACAGCAGCAGCACGCCGTACGCCGCGATAAACGCGTTGACGATGGAAAACCCCCAGCGGAATCCTGACGCCCTGGTCAGAATCGCCAGCCAGATGCCCATCAGCCCGAGGGGGATCCCACCGATCGCCAGGATCAGACGAACCCCGACGAGGGTGATCGCCTCGAGGAATGAAAGCCCGAACAGCAGCGCCGCGGACACGAGGCCAATCCCAGCCCGCAGTGCATGGCCCTCGGCGGCCCGCCCAAAGTCGGCGGTGCTGAAGCGGCTGACGATATGGGCGATCCCGACGACGGCGAAATAGCCACCCAGGACAAGCCCGGCGATGAGCTCGGAGCGGCCCTTGTCGAGGAGCATGAACACGCCGGTTGCAGCCAGGGCGGCGGCTGCCCCCAGTTGCAGCTTCGGGTCAGCGCCGAGAACTACCCTTCCTCCACGCGAAGCCGTCTTCCCGGTCATTTCACTCTCCTTCGTGGCAGACGAGGCAGCCCTTCGAGTGGATGCTAGTGATCCAACATCCGGTTGGGAAGACCCACGCCTCTCAGGTGCGTGGGTCCTGGGCCTCGCGACCCGACCGCGAGCCTGTACCATCGCGGCTTCGAGCGCGGCCGCGCCTTGTCCGGTCGGGCTTGCCACGTTCACTTCTTCCGCGGAGCGCCCGTGACGCAGCCGTTGTACGAGATCACACCCGCGCGCCAGGCGCGCACCTTTGCCGGGAAGGTGAGCGTGCGCGTCGTGCGCGCGGGATGGTTCCGGCCCGACGCCGGTGGCTTCTTCGGGGTGGTCCCCAGGCCGCTCTGGTCACGCCTGGTGGAGACCGATGATCGCGGCCGACTGCTGTGCCGGCTGAACCTGCTGCTCGTTGAAGCGGGCGGCAAGCGGATCGTGGTCGAGACCGGGACCGGGGTGCGGATGATCGAAAAGGACCGCGACATCAAGGGGATCGAGGGCGGCGACCCGGCCGTCGCCCTCCGTGCCCTGGGCGTGGATCCGGGCAGCATCGACTTCGTGGTGGTCAGCCACCTGCACTACGACCATGCCGGCGGCATGGTCGACGCGGACGGTCATCCAACCTTCCCGCGCGCGCGGTACGTCGTGCAGCGAGACGAGGCCGAGGCAGCGCACAGCGACGAGCTTCGGCTGCAAGGGATCATGGAGGTCGAGCAGCTCAACCTGGTGCGGGCCGCAGGCCAGCTCGCCGAGGTGCAGGGTGAGGTCGAGCTGGTCGAGGGCGTTCGCGTGCTGCCGACCGGTGGCCACACGCGCGGCTCGCAAGCGGTCCTGCTGGGCACTGCTGACGCCCGACAGCCCGGATCGCGGGCCATCTTCTGGGGCGATCTGATCCCTACCCGCTGGCAGATCCCGGTGCGTTGGACAAGCGCCTACGACGACTACCCGATCCAGGCGGTGGAGGCGCGCAACGAGCTCGTCACGCGTGCGGCGGCGGAGGGCTGGTGGTGCTACTTCACCCATGATCCAGGTGGCCTGCCGATCCAGATCGAGGCAACCGAGCGTGGCTTCCGGGTGATGGAACCGTCGTGAGCGTGAGCCCTCGTCGCCGACGACTGTCCGCGGTGTCCTTCGCTTCCGCGGTGATCCTCGCGGCCTGCGGAGCGGCGCCGTCCGAGACCCTGGGCCCCGCCGACTGTGCCCAGGCCGATGCGAGCGGCGTTGTCGCCTTGACCGCGGGCGATCTGGCCTTCGACGCGCCCTGCGTCTCCGTGGTGGCCGACCAAGCCTTCACGATTCGCCTGGAGAACGGGGACAGCGAACCGCATAACGTCGCGATCTACGACACGCGCGACAAGGTGAACGAGTACCTGCGCGGCGAGATCATCGACCGCGACCACGCGATCGACTACTCCATCGACCCGCTCTCCGCAGGTGAGTACTACTTCCTGTGCACGGTTCATCCGGTCATGAATGGTCCGCTGTTCGTCGGGTCGCCCGGCTAGGTCTCGGCGAGCAGAGCCCGAAGATCGGGGCCGGTGATCGGCGCCTCCAGGCGGTCCATGCCGTCGAGGGCCACGACCGGGATGCGGAAGCCGTACCGAACGATGAGGTCGTCATCGGTCTCGATGTCCACGCGGTCGTATCGGTCTGGTCCGAGCACGACGTCGAGCAGTTCGCGCGCCTCGTCGCAGAGGTGACAGCCGACGCGCTCGTACAGGGTCACGCGTGGCGTTCTGTGCATGGACCGATGATAGGATGAACCCCGGCGCCGCCCCCGTAGCTCAGTGGATAGAGCGTGGCCGTCCTAAGGCCAGCGTCGGGGGTTCGATTCCCTCCGGGGGCGCCAGAACGACGCATTCTCATGCTTCCCGTAGAACGAGAGCGCCCGCTCCCCCCACAGCTGCGGGAGCTCCACCCTCCGTACTCCGCTGGTGTCTACCGCTGGCTGGAGAAGGGTCTACACGGGGGCAGCCGCCCTGATCCTGGGGTGCGGGTGCAGCGCCTGGCTGTGCGTATCCGCCGTACTTGGGCTTTCCCGCAGTCCCGCCGCAGTGCCGGTCCGCCACGATGCCGCAACCACCGAGCAACGGCCACAGAGGGAGGCGACGATGCACTGGCGATTCGCAGCTGGAATCCTGTGGGGCGCGTCCGCGGCGTTCATGACCACCGCCCTGATATCGAATCCGTTCACGAACGCCGCTCTGTATGGGTTGGTGGCCCTCGTCCTCGTGACAGGCGTCCTGATCGGGCTCGGTGGCCGCCGAGGAGTCGCGGTGGCCACACTTGCGACGGGCTTCACCGCACTCATGACCGTCATGATGACCTTGATGGCGTTGTCGAACTGCAGCTCCATCTTCTGTCCGCCGCCCGGCCTGATCGCCGTTCTCGGCGCCCTTTCGCTCGTGAGCTTCCTCGCAGCGAGGGAGATCAACCGCTCGTTGTAGCAATCGTGATCCCGGAGTCCAGGCGGGTCCCGCCGCAGCTTCCGCAGGCGTAGTCAGGTGGGATTTGGACCGCGCGATGCTGCGGTTCAGTGCGCCGCCGCTCCCGCGCCGTTGAGCAGGATCACCCCGATCACGATCAGCCCGATCGCGCCGAGTTTCACGGCATCCAGCACCTCGTGGAACATGAGATACCCGATCAGCACGATCGCCGCCGTGCCCACGCCCGACCAGATCGCGTAGACCACGCCCAGGGGGATGCTGCGCAGGCTGATCGACATGGCCCAGAAGCTGATCGCGTAGCCGGCAACGACGACGATGGAGGGGGCCAGCTTGCTGAAGCCGTCCGACAACTTGAGCGACGTGGTGGCGATGATCTCGGAGCCGATCGCCAGGGCGAGCCAGAGGGCGGGATGCATCGGTCTACCTCGTCAGATGAAGAAGGTGAAGAGCCCCGCCATTCGAGCGAAGGCATTGGTCAGGATCAGCACGCCAATTCCCATGATGAAGACGCCGGAGATGATCTGGACGGACCGATGGTGGCGGCGCAGGACGCCGAGCACCGGTCGCATGCTTGGCAGCGCAACAGCCGCAGCCAGGAACGGGATCGCCAGGCCCGCTGAGTAGGCGACCAGCAGAAGCGCGGCGATCCACGCGTCCTGGGAGCTGGCGCCCATGGTCAGGATCGCGCCGAGCACAGGGCCGATGCACGGCGTCCAGCCGACGGCGACGAGCGCACCCAACGCGAAGGCGCGAGCGGAGCGGGAGGTCGGCAGTCGGTCGGTGCTGATGTTCATGCGCATGAAGCGATCGAGCACCGGGCCAAAGATGCCGGTGCTGACCAATCCAAGACCGATGACCGCGATGCCCGCGACCTGCCGGACGCCGTCGACCCGGAAGACGGCGCTCCCCAGCAGCCCAAGGCTCGTGCCGAGGACGATGAAGATGACCGAGAAGCCGACCACGAAGAGGAGGGCCTGGGAGAAGACGGGGCCTCGCCACGCGGCTGAGGCGGGGAGCGGCGATTGCGCCGCGGCCGTCTCCCCGAGGAATGCGAGGTAGACGGGCACCAGCGCGAGCACGCACGGGGACAAGAAGCTGAGCAGGCCGGCGGCGAAGGCGAGCGCGAGGCTGACGTCCATGGACCGCTGATCCTATCCGGTCAGCGGAGAAGGGCTGTCGCAGCCGTTGAGACAGGCTCGAGGGTGATCGGCTGCGCAATGATCCACAGGCTGAACACGGTGTAGCCGATCATGAGCACCACCAGCGGAAGACCGGCAAGGACCGGGCGTCGAGGGGAGTCACGCAGCGCAAGACGGTGGGCCAACACCACCGCGGCAACGTGGCCGGCGATGATCGATCCGACCGACAGGTACCAGACGCCGCTGATCGGGATCCAGTCGAGTGGTGGGGCAGTGGTGGCGAGCGGATCGGCCAGGATCATCGGCACCCAGACCACGCCCTGCACGATCAGCGTCAGGTAGTGCGCGATCAGGTAGCCACCGGCGATCGGCAGCAGCGTGGCCGCGTAGCCGCCGGCGGTGGCGCCCATCGGTACGCTCGGACGGTCGGCATCGTGCATTGCGCGGGTGAGGGCGGCACCAACAGAAAAGGCGGCAAGGAATCCGAGCCACAGCCCGACGAGGCCGAGCGTCTGCGCCACCAGCACCGTGTTGAGGCCGCCGACGATCGGGAAGAGCGCGTCGAAGAGTGGGTTCATGATCGAACCCCAGACGGTCGTCTCGGAGAGGCCGTCGTAGCTCACTGCGGCGAGTGCCAGGACGATGAACGCGGCGTCGGACCATCCACCGCGGGCCACTTCGGTCAGGCCGGCGAACCAGGGTCGGATCTCGGGGCGCCGCTCGCCCGGCTCTGCGACGACTGCGCACTCCGGACAGTCGACGCACCGCGCGGGCGTGCAGGCCTCGCTGCAACCCTCGCAAATCTCGACTGCCACGACCCGGCGACCAAGCGGGCCGACCCGCCCGAACCAGCCCAGATACACCTCGAACAGCTCCCCGTGGCGCAGCCAGCCGGCTCGGCCGAACACGGTCATGCCGATCAGGGTCAGCACGGTGTACCCGATCAACAGCGTCGCGACCACGCTCGGCGTCACGCGATCGGGGAGGATCAGCTCGCTCCAGACGGCTGCGAAGAGGAGGGCAACCGCCGGCCACCGGGCAAGCCCGGCTGGGTAGCGCACCCCGAGGTCGAGCCGATCGAAGCCGGCCATCCGCGCAAGGCGCTCGGCGAGCCCGAACAGGGTGCGGAAGGGGCTCAGCGATGGCCAGGGATTGCCGACGATGACGGTCACGATCGGCAGTCCGACCCACAGCAGGATCCAGACCAGGATCGCCGGCAACGGCGAGATCGAGTCCGCCAGCAGCCCGGCGAGGATGGCTCCAAGCCACCAGAGCAGACCGAGCAATTGGAGAATCACCGATGCAGCCCGGCCAGCGGCCGCTCCCACCGGTCGCACCGGGTAGGCAGGCACTGGTCCAGCCGGACGCACCAGCGCCACGGCAACCACGAACGAGGCTGCCACGGCGGCTGCGGCGGCGGCCAGGTAGAGCGTGAGCGGGACGGGGAGCGTGAAGACCTGGCCCAGGGCGTGAGCCGCGACGCGATCGGCGCCGATGACGCCGAGCAGGCCTGCCCCGGCCAGCGCCGGCGCGAGCCGGCCGAGATGTCGCAGGACGCGCCTAGCGCTCATGGACGGTGAGGATGCCGATCTCCCTGTCGGCGGTCGCGTCATGGAATTCGATGACGAACTGACCGGCCCGGGCCGCGGTGAACGAAAGCGTGACGGTCTGGCCCGCCTCGACCGTCTGTGCCGGCGCAGCATCGTCATAGCCGTGCAGGTGCAGCACCCCGTCGGCGTCCACCGTGATCTGGAGTTGGATCTCCTGGCCGCTGCAGAGATCGATCTGCTCGGGGCTCAGGCGTTCGCCGATAAGGCTCGCCTGCCGGGTCACGCTCGAGGCGTCGCAATCGGCCGGCAAAGTGGTCTGGGGCACGCACGCCGCAGCGACGATGAGGATGACGAATCCGGTAAGCAGGAGCGCCGAGCGCGGTGCGCGCCGGCGTGACGGGGACAGTGGCATGGGGCCTCCAACGGGGGTCGTGGCAGCCCGCATGCTAGCGGACGAGCCGCCCATCCATCGGTCAGACCTCGGCGAAAAAGGGATCGTCGCCGTACAGGTCGAGCCAGCGACGGCGCATCTGTCGGATGGTCGAGACCACCGCCGCGTCGGTCGTTCCCGGGGGGAGGAGGCCGGCAATGGCAGCGCGCACCGGCTCGGCGCCCTCCATGCCGAGCAGCATCAGGTAATCGTGCACGCGTTGTGCCGGTGACTTGCCCTCCGCGCGCATGCGCACCAGGACATCTGCCTCGTGGGCCAGTGCGCCGCTGAAGTCGGCGTCGGTGCGCTCCAGCTCTGCCATCAGCGCGGGCACGTGATCGAGCCGCGGGTCCGAATAGGCCCATCGAATGAAGGAGTCGATCGCCTGCGGAGCCCGGTCGTGGTGGCGCGTGTGGAAGGCCTGCAGGTAGCTCTGCCGCTCGGACTCGCTGCGGGTCAGCGCGATCTGGGCCACCTGGCGCATCTCCGGCGTCCAGCGTCGCAGCGACTCGACGAACTGGCGCAGGGTCAGGCTGCCCGCTGGCTGCGGCCGAAATCGGTGTTCGTGGGTCGTCTGCACGGGCCCGTATACTAGCCGCGCATGCCCCGCCTGATCTCACCGGGCCGGCTGCCGCGCCTGGTGGCGGGCGTCGCGGCCATCCTCCTGGTTCTCACCTCTTCGGTCGCTCCGCGCCCCGCCGGGGCAGCGGAGCGCGCGCTGCGGTACGTCGGCGGCGAGCCGGGGTCGCTCGATCCGGCATTCATCGACAGCGCTGGCGACGTGCAGCTCCTGCTCCAGCTGTATGCGGGCCTGACCCGGCTGGATGAGGACGGCACCCCGTATGCGTCACTGGCCGAAGACTGGTCGGTCAGCGGTGACTTGCTGACGTACACCTTCCGCCTGCGGAACGGCCTCACCTTCAGCGACGGCAGTCGGCTCGAAGCCGATGACGTCCGTCGCTCCTGGCTGCGGATCCTGGATCCGGCGACCCGCTCAACCGCGCCCGATGTCCTGTCACTGATCGAGGGTGCGCCCCAACGCCTGGCAGGTGGGCCGGAGTCGGGGGTCGGCCTCGAGGTCCCCGACGCGCGGACCCTGGTAGTTCGCCTGCGGCACCCCGCCGCCTACTTCCTGGCGATCGCGGCCACCCCAACCACGTTCGTGGTCCCGCGTTCGGCCGACGCGTCGGCCGGATGGCAGACCGTCGACTCGTTCGTCGGGTCCGGACCATACGTGATCGAGGGCCGTGATGGCGACGACCTCGTGCTGCACGCCAGCGATCGCTATGTGGCCGGTCCGCCACCGATCGATGAGATCCGCTGGATCGCGTCGCTGGATGGCGATGTGGCCACCGCGTTCGGTGCCGGCACGATCGACCTGGCCGGGATCGGGGCGCCGGACGCCGGCTGGATCGCCTACGATCCCGACCTGGGTCCGGCGCTGCACCGCGCCCCATCGCTGGGCGTCCAGTACCTCGGTTTCGACACGACGCGACCACCCTTCGACGACGCTCGGGTGCGGCGAGCCTTCGCGCTCGCGCTCGATCGGCCGCGGCTGGTTGAGCTTGCCGAGGGGAGTGGCGGTACCGCTGCCTCGAGCCTCGTGCCGCCCGCCCTGTGGCCCGTCGGCATGCCGGACAACCACGAGACCGATCTGGCGGAGGCGCGCCGGCTGCTCGACGAGGCCGGATACGCTCAGCGAAGCGATCTCGGGACGGTGACGGTGAATGGCTCCGGCCTCGGCGTGGGCCCGGTCGTCGCCATCTGGGAGAGGGACCTTGGGGTCGAGATGAGCGTCGAGGGGATGGAGTTCCGAGACTATCTGCGGGCGCTGGAGACCGACCCACCCCAGGTCTTCACCATCAACTGGATCGCCGACTACCCGTCTCCCTACGCCCTGTACAGCCTGCTGCTGCTGCCCGATGCGACCAGCAACTATGGCGGCTGGCGCGATGCCGAATTCGAACAGTTGCTGGAGCGTGCCTCAGCCGCGCGTGATCCTGCAGCCCAGGCAGCGGCGTTCGCGGCCGTGGACACGCGGGTCGATGCCGAGGCCCCGGTGATCCCGTGGTCGTACGCCTCGAGCTGGTGGATGGTGCGGCCGGGACTGCGCGGGCTGGGCAACCTGACGATCGGTCTGCTCGATTTCGGTCGCGTGTCATGGGAGTGATCAGGCCATGAGCGTCCGCGCGACACGGATCGGAGCGATCGTCGCCATGGTCGCGATGGTGGCCACCGCTGTTCGCCCGGGCCCGGCGGCCGCTTTCGGTGGCTTCGGCACCCAGAGCGCCGATGCGACATACGGGGTCGAGATGGTCTTTGACGTGGCACTCCCCGGAGGTGCGCCGGACCGTCTCGAGCTGCTCTTGCGCTTCACGGGCTCGGCTGAGGCATTCGTCGCGCCGGTGACTGCGACGGGATCATCCGCGCGCTACCGATGGGACGCGGCGGCACGGTCGCTGACGCCGAACACCCGCGTCGACTACCAGTGGCGCGCCATCGATGGCGGCCGCGTGACCTTGAGTCCGCTCCGGACCCTGCTCTACGACGACGACCGGCCCGGCCTCAGCTGGCGGACGGCTCGCTTCGGCGAGGCGACGGTGCACTGGTACGGCAACGCGGAGACCACGGCGCGCCGTTTCGGCGAGATATCTTCCGAAGCCGCGGCCCGCGCTGAGGACCTGCTCGGCCATTCGTTGGCAGGGCCGGTCGACATCTTCGTGTACGGGTCGCGTGACGACTTTTTCGGCGCCCTCGGACCCGGGGCTCGGGAGTGGACCGGGGCGGCGACCTTCCCGTGGCTGCGCACCATCTTCATGTGGCTCGGCGGGGGGTCGACCTCGTTCCTCGAAACCACGATTACGCATGAGGTGACTCATGTCGTCTTCCAGGACGCGACCGACAACCAGTTCCACGAGCCGGCCACGTGGTTCAACGAAGGACTTGCCACGTGGTCCGAGTTGGAGACCGCCGCGGCCGAGCGTGTCGTGGTCGCGTCGGCGGCTTCCGGGGGCCTGCTCGCCTTTGGAGCGATCCGCGAGTCGTTCCCGATCGGCGCTGCTGCGGCACGGCTCTCGTATGCGCAGGGTGCCACCATGGTCCAGATGATCATCGATCAGTACGGTGAAGGGGCCATCGCCGATATCGCGGCTGCGTGGCAGAACGGAGCAAGCGACGACGAGGCGTTGGAGGCGGGGACGGGGCAGGCGGCGAGCGAGCTGTATGCGGACTACTTCGCCTCATTCGGGGTGCCCGCCCCACAGCCGATCGACCCGGCCCCGATCCTGCCCTCGAATGTCGACAAGCCCCCACAGCCGGTCTTCTCCGCCGAGCCGGAGCCTGAGCCCACCGTGAGCGAGGTCGCCTCACCAGCCCCATCAGGGTCGCCCGCGCAGCCGACCAACGACATGGCATGGATCGCGCTCATCGTGGTGGCTGGGCTGGCGACCGGGGCGGTGGTGGCGATGGCACGCGCCGGTCGCCGTCGCCAGGCGGGCTCCCCGTGACCTCGCGATCGGCTCGCGCCGGTCTGCGCTGGGGGTGGGTGGCGAGCATGGGCGGCGCCCTGGCGCTCATCGGCTTCGTCGGATACGCGCAGTGGAACGGATCCCTGGCGCGCGCCCAGTTCACGACCTCCGTTCAGCAGGCCGGTGCACGCGCCGTGCTTGATCTCGAGCAGGAGCAGGCGGAGCTGCGCGAGCAGATCGGGATCGCCGAGGCCGAGGTCCAGCGATTCCAGGAGTCGTCGACCACCTCATCGGCGGCACTGGCCCAGTTGAACAGCCAGCTGGCCGCGGCACGCCTGGCGGCGGGCCTTACGCGGATGCGCGGCCCGGGAGTGGTGATCGAGATCGCCGACTCGAACCGCGTGGTGCCGGCCGGCGAGAACCCGACCAATTTCATCGTGCTCGTGGACGACCTGCGGGACATCGTGGCAGGGCTGTGGGCATCGGGAGCCGAGGGCATAGCCATCAATGGCGAGCGGCTGGTGGCGACGTCGTCGATCTACGGTGTCGGTGCGTCCGTCCTGGTCAACACGGCGTTCCTGTCGCCGCCGTTCCGTGTCGAGGCGATCGGAGCCGACGGGCTCCTCGATCGATTGCTGCTCGATGTCGCGTTCCGCGGTCGCGTTGGGCAGCGGATTGAGCTCTTCGGCCTTGAGTTCGCCACGGACCCCCAGCTGGAGGTCGAGCTGCCAGCGTTCATCGGCAATACCCGGTTCCGATGGGCCGTACCCGCCGAGCGGGTGCAGTGATGCGCGGACGCGCAGCGCAGTACTCCCTGGTGGCAGTGGCGATGGTGATCGGCGTCCTGGGGGTCGGCCAGCTTCGCTCGCAGTCCCGGCCAGCAGAGGTGACCCGCCTTTCTGCCCAGGAACTGTCCACCCTGATCGAGACGCTCACCCAGCGCAACCGCGAATTGCGAACCGGCCTCGCCGACATCCGTGAACAGGTGCGTGAGTACACGCTGCTCGGATCGCAGGGGCAGAGCGCGATCGACGTCAGCCGCGAGGATCTGCGTCGTATCACCGCATTCGCCGCGCTCGCTCCGGTCGAGGGCCAGGGCATCGTCATGACGGTGGACGGGGACCTCGACGCGATCGCGCTCAACGACCTGATCAACGAGCTGCGCAACGCCGGTGCCGAGGCGATCGCCGTGGATGACGTGCGGATCACGGCCCGATCCGTCGCGATCCAGGGTGCGCTGTCGTTGCGGGTGGACGGAATCGATGTCGGGAGGCGGTTCTCGCTCCGGGCGATTGGGTCACCCGAAGGACTGCTCGCCGCGGTCGAACGCCCAGGTGGCATCATCTCCCAGTTGAAGCTGTTCGTGAGCGCCACCATCCAGGTGCGCCAGTCTGAATCGGTCCAGTTGCCCGCGACCGGCCTGTCGCTGGTTCCGACCGTGGGAGAGGCGGGGGAGTGAACGACGCCGGAACCGTGGACGACCTGATCAATCGGGCACTCGATACCGCACAGCAACGCGGTGCCGCCTACGTCGATGTCCGCGTCGTGGAGCGAAGGACCGAATCGCTGACCGTGAAGAACGGCGCGCTCCAGGAGGCCGGGACGAATCTGTCGGCCGGCTTCGGCGTTCGAGCGCTGGTTGATGGCGCGTGGGGCTTTTCCGGCAGCGCGCGCCTCGAGCCGGGCGAGGTCGAACGAGTCGCGAGCGAGGCGGTCGCCATCGCACGAGCCAGCGCCCTTGCGCAGCGGGAGCCGATTCAGCTTGACGACACGCCGCCCGTGGTGGCCACCTACCGCACCCCGTACGTCGAGGATCCATTCGCCGTTCCGCTGGACGAGAAGCTGCGGATCCTGATGGAGGCTGACGCCGCGATGGCCCGGGTGCCGGGCGTCAACGTCCGCAGCAGCAGCATGGAATCTGGGCGAGAAGAGAAGATCTTCGCTTCCTCCGACGGAGCGCGGATCGAGCAGGATCTCCTCGAGGTCGGCGCCGGGATCGAGACGAGTGCTGCGAACGATTCTGAGGTGCAGCGCCGGAGCTTCCCGCAGTCGGCCGGCGGCCAGCACGTGACGGGAGGGTTCGAGGCGATCCGCGCGCTCCGGCTTGCCGACCACGGAGAGCAACTGGCGGAGGAGGCGGTCGCTCTGCTGACTGCGCCACAGTGCCCGTCGGGACGGATGACGGTGATCATCGGCTCGTCGCAGTTGGCGCTGCAGGTGCACGAATCGTGCGGCCACCCGATCGAACTTGACCGCGTGCTGGGCATGGAGGCGAGCTTCGCCGGGACCTCCTTCCTCACGCTCGACAAGCTCGATCGGCTGCAGTACGGCAGTCCGATCGTGAATATCGACGCCGATGCAACCGTTCTCGGGGGCCTCGGCACGTTCGGGTTTGACGACGAGGGCGTCCCGGCGCAGAACGTGCCGATCGTGGAGGCCGGGAGATTCGTCGGCTACCTCACCAGCCGTGAGACGGCTCCACTGATCGGTCGACGCAGCATGGGCAGCAGTCGGGCGTCGGGCTGGAACGTCATCCCGCTGATTCGCATGACCAACGTGAACCTGCGGCCCGGCGCCGCTGGTACCCTCGAGGACCTGATCGCGGACACCAGGGACGGGATCTACATGGCCAGCAACCACTCGTGGAGCATCGATGATCGTCGGCTGAACTTTCAGTTCGGTACCGAGATCGGATGGCTGATCAAGGACGGACGGCTGGGGCAGATGGTCAAGAACCCCACCTATACCGGCATCACGCCGCAGTTCTGGGGCAGCTGTGATGCGATCTGCGGGGAGTCTGAGTGGAAGCTATGGGGGCTCCCGAATTGCGGGAAGGGCGAGCCGATGCAGACCCACCGCGTCGGCCATGGCGCCGCACCGGCTCGCTTCCGAAATGTCCAGGTCGGAGTCGGCCAGTGGTAGCCACGCGCTGGGACCGCGCCGCTGCCGAGTCGCTGGTGGAGCAGGCACTGGCCTCGGTCCGCGAGGGCGAGGCCGAGGTGATTCTTACGTCTCGCGACGCTGCGTTGACCCGGTTCGCCAACTCGCGCATCCACCAGAACGTCGCCGAGCACGATGCCACCATCCGCGTTCGCGTGGTGGACGACGGGCGAACGGGCGTGGCATCCACCAACAGGACCGATGCGGATGGCCTTCGCGAGGTCGCCGAACGCGCGGTTGCCATCTGCCGCCACGCCACGCCGAACCCTGGTGGCGCGCCGCTCACCGGCCCGGTGCCATCGACCGCTCCGCCTGACCTGGGCTTCGCCGACGCAACCGCGCGGAGCGGCCCGGAGATGCGCGCCGTCGGGGCGAGGGCAGTGATCGTTGCCGGCGACGCAGCGGGTCTCGAGACGAGCGGCGCCTTCTCCACCGAGACGGCCATGATCGCGGTCGCCAACTCCCGCGGAATGTGGAACAGCCACACGGTTACCCAGGCGAAGCTGCTGACCGTGATGATGGACGGGAATGGCGCCTCCGGCTACGCCCAGGCAACTGGCACCGACGTCCGAGCCATCGATGCGACGGCGGTCGGCGAGGAGGCGGCCGACAAGGCACTCCGCAGCCGCGACGCCCAGGACCTGGATCCGGGGAGCTACCCGGTGATCCTCGAGGAGTATGCCGTGGCCACCATCCTCGAGTACCTGTCGTGGATCGGGTTCTCGGCGCTGGCCGTGGAGGAGGGTCGCTCGTTCATGGAGATTGGCCGGCAGGTGATGGGCACCAACGCGTCGATCTGGGACGACGGCCTCGATCCGAGCGGCCTGCCGACTGCCATCGACTTCGAAGGAATGCCGAAACGCCGCGTCGACCTGATCGTCGATGGGGTGGCGCGGGCCGTGGTGCACGACACGGCAACGGCGCAGCGTGCCGGCGCCCAGTCGACCGGCCACGGGCTACCCGCCCCGAATGCCTTCGGGCCCATGGCGTGGAACCTGTTCATGGCACCCGGGTCGAGTTCGAAGGAGGCGATGCTGGGCGGCATCGAGCGTGGCGTGTGGGTGACGCGGCTGCACTACGTGAACATCGTGCATGCCAAACGCGGCATCCTTACCGGCATGACCAAGGACGGCACGTTCCTGATCGAGGACGGACGCATCACGCGCCCGATCCGCAACCTGCGCTTCAGCCAGTCGATCCCCGAGGCCTTCAGCGCGATCGAGGCGATCGGCGAGGAGACGCGGCTGGTGGCCGCAGAGTACTCGGGGATCACGGCCCGAGTGCCCGCGTTGCGGATCGCGGCATTCGGGTTCACCGGCGCCACCGCCGCCGAGCAGGCAACGTGAGCGTGGCCGCAATCGACCTGCGGATCGGAGACCGGATCGCCCTGCGCAAGCTTCATCCGTGCGGCAGCCGAGAGTGGCGGGTGGTTCGCCTCGGTGCCGACATCGGGCTCGTCTGTCATGGGTGCGGGCACCGCATCCTGATGGACCGTCTCACCGTCGAGCAGCGCTTTACCGGCTATCGCGAGCGCGGACCCGAAGGCGAAGGCTGACCGATGGCTCACATCGACCTCTCCCGCGACCTCGATCCCGAGTCGCTTGCAGACGTCGGTTCGGTCTTCCGAAACCGATCGTTCCTGCTGCTGTGGGCATCACAACTGCTGAGCCAGCTGGCCAGCAACATGGTCCTGGCGGCGCTCATGGCCACGGTTGTGGCGGCGACCGGCTCAAACACCGCCAACGCGGTGCTGATCCTGACCTTCCTGGTCCCGGCTGTCGCCTTCAGCGCCATCGCCGGCGTGCTTGTCGAGCGCAGCGATGCGCGCCTGATTCTGCTCGGATCGAATGTCCTGCGCGCGGGCGGTATCGTCCTGTTCATCTTCGTGGGGACCAACGTACCGCTGATCCTGGTGATCAACCTGTTCGTGGCCACGGTGACCGCGTTCTTCGCGCCTGCTGAGCTGACCTCCCTGCCTCGCATCGTGAAGCACCGGCACCTGATGGCGGCGAATTCGGTCTTCGTATTGACCGTGACCGGCACGTTCGCGGTCGGGTTTGGCTTCCTGGGGCCACTGCTGCTCACCACCGCCGGCGCGGTGGCGGTCTACGTCGTGGTCGCGATCATGTTCGGCCTGGCCGCACTCGCCATCATCCCGCTCCCGACGGTCAAGCCCGAGGTGCGCGGCGTGCCGAGCGAGGCGGAGGCCAGCCGCGCGCTGCGGGCCGTGTTCGAGCAGGTGCGCGAGGGGCTCGCATTCGTGCAGAGCAATCCGAAGACGGCCTGGTCGCTCATCTACCTGGGGATCGCCAGCAGCCTGCTCGGTGTGATGGGTGCCATCGGCCCTGGCTTTGCCACCGACATCCTCCGCCTGCGCCCCGCCGACTTCTTCTTCGTGATGGGGCCGGCGGGGATCGGTGCGGTGGTTGGGATCCTCTTCGTCAACGCCTACGGCAAGAACCTGCCCCGTCGGCTGCTGATCGACTCCGGACTGCTGGCGATGGGGGTGACCATGCTGGCGCTGGCCGTCGTGAAGCCGATCACCTTCTTCCTCTCGCCCGCCTTCCAGCCGATCGAGCAGACGCTGCCCGAGGCCCTGGCACCGATCATCTCCCTCATTGCCCTGGTCGTGGTGATCGCCACGACCGCTGGCGTCGAGTACGCCTTCGTGGCGATTCCCGCCCAGACGGCGCTCCAGGAAGAGCTGCCGGCCGAGGTCCGTGGCCGAATCTTTGGCATCCTCAACACGCTCCTCTCGGTCGCCTCGTTCCTTCCGGTACTGGTGGCACCAGTAAGCGCGGACCTGCTGAACATCGTCTTCCCGGGCTCCGGGATTCCGGTGGTGATGGGTCTCCTTGGCCTGATCATCCTGTGGGCCGGCGTCGCTTCGTGGCGCCGGAACGCCGCGGCCGGACTCCATCGCAGCCGACCCTCCAAGCCGCCGTCGGTCGCGGAGCAGGCGGCGGCTGGTGAGCCCTAGCCATTCCGCCGACACGATTCTCTGCGGACAGGTCGTCGTTGCCTTCGATCCCGGAGGGCGCGTCGAGACCGCCGAGGCGATCTCCATCGGGGACGGTCGTGTCACCTCGGTGGGGCGACGAGCAGATCTCCTGGCAGCGACGAGTGCTGCGCGGGTGGTGGATTTCGGCAGGGCGGCCATCGTCCCGGGGATCCACGACTTCCACCTCCACCTGATCGGCCTGGCTCGCGCACGCCGTGATGTGCGCCTGGATGGGGTCGAGCGCCTCGCGGAAGCGCTGGGCGTCGTACGCGAAGCCGGAGACGCGCTCCCGGTGGGTGGCTGGCTGCGCGGCCGCGGCTGGCCCGAGGAACTGCTCGCCGGCCGCGACCTCAACGAACTCGTCGACGCATGCGCAGGACGCCCGGTCCTGCTCTACTCCCACGATTCCCACTCTGCATGGGCCTCACCGGCGGCTCTGGCGGCCGCGGGCATCGTGCCCGGATCGTCCGACCTTCCAGGCGGTCGCATTGAGCGCGACGAGAGCGGGGTGCCGACCGGAATCCTGCGCGAGTCGGCCACCGACCTCGTTGAAGCGGTGGCGGATCGCCTGCGCGGCCCCGCGCTTGAGGCCGCACTCGACGAGACGCTGGATGACATGGCCAGGCTCGGAATCACTGGTGCCACCGATGCGGGTGACACGACCGATACAAATGGGGTCGGTGACCACGCCTTCCTGGGCGACCGCGCGTCGCTGATCCTCTCGTTGCGGGAGCGCATCGACGGCAGGCTGCGGCTCAGCGTCAACCTGCCCAGCGCCGCGATCGTCGCGGCAGGGGCTGCTGGGATCCGCAGCGGCGCGGTCGTCGCGGACACGAGCACGCTCCGCTGGGGATGGGCCAAGGCCTACGCCGACGGCGCCCTCGGTTCGCGCACTGCAGCGCTCTTCAGCCCATACACATGCGGGCATGGCGCGGGCCTGGGCATCGCTCGGTTGACTCCTGCGGCGCTCACCAAGATCGTTCGAGCCGGGAGGCTGACGGGCATCTCGGCGGCCGTGCATGCCATCGGTGACCGGGCGGTGGCGATGGCGCTCGATGCCCTCGAGGACGGTGGCCCACGCTCCCCCGAAGCGCCCCCCGATCGGATCGAACACGCGCAGCTGGTCCGCGCGGCCGATCGCCCGCGATTCGGCGAGCTGGACGTGACGGCCAGCATCCAGCCGATCCACTGTGCCTCGGACCGCGACCTGGCCGAGGCGTGCTGGGCTGACCGTCTGGGTGACGCCTATGCATATCGGTCGCTGGCGGCATCGGGGGCGCGTCTGGCCTTCGGTACCGATGCGCCGATCGAATCGGTGAATCCGTGGCACACCCTGTTCGCCGCCATGCACCGACGGATGCCCGGGGATGGCGCGTCCGACTGGCGGCCCGCGGAGACGCTCGATGCGGCGACGGCCCTGGCGGCGATGACAACCGGTCCGGCGGTTGCCGCCGGCCGGACGGACGTCGGGCACCTCCGGCCGGGCGCGGTTGGAGATCTGGCAGTGCTGAGCACGGATCTCACCACGTTGCTGACCGGGGACGACCCGGTCGCCGACATCCGATCACTCCTGACGCTCGTCAACGGGAACGAGGTTCATCGGGCGTGACGAATGCTGCGTGAATCCCGTTGCGGAGCTGTCCGACGCGGCGTACGATCGCGCCGATCGGGGCGGAAGATGCAGGTGGAGGCGCTGACGGTGGCAGGACAGGACGATTCGGAGTCAAGGGGAGTTCGAGAAGACGGCCTGGTCCCCGTCGGCCCGGGCGAAGCCCCCACGACCTTCGATCCAACGAGGCTGGACTTTGGCCACTACATCGGCATGACCATCGAGGAGCTGGCAACGGTCGATGCCGACTACCTGCGTTGGCTCGAGCGACACCCGTCCGGCCACCGGTATCGGGCCGAGATCCAGCGCGTGCTCGGCGTGACCCGCTTCTCCACCGACTGGCGCCAGTAGGGTCGGTCGATGGCCGGAATCGAGCGGCGCAGCTTCAGCGCACCTGATGAGTCGTACCCGTCCGACGACGGGAGCACGACGGACATCGTCCAGATCGGCGACAACGCCGTGATGCGTTCGGTGTTGCATCCCGGCTGGAGCTGGGAGCAGTACGTCAAGCCCATGGCCGGCACGAATTCCTGCCCGATGGAGCACCGCGAGTACATCGTTGGCGGCCGCATTCGATACCTGATGGACGATGGGACTGAGCTGATCGGCCAGGCGGGGGACTACCTGGAGATCCAGCCGGGGCACCTCGCCTGGGTGCTCGGCGACGAACCCTGCGAGACGATCGACTGGTAGTCGTGCCGCCTCGCGCGGCGCGGTTGCCATGCGTCGGCGCGTGCGCCAGAATGCGCTTCCCGACGGGCGGCTAGCTCAGCTGGTTAGAGCACTTGCTTGACATGCAAGAGGTCACTGGTTCGAGTCCAGTGTCGCCCACCACTCACCCCTACTTGCGCGGCAGGCGTTGCGCGTAGAGGGTCCCTCGCTTGACCCAGGCCTCGAACGAAGGCTGATCGGCGTAGCCGACGGGGGAGACGAACACCCAGCCCTTCATCGGTCGCCCGGTGAAATCCATGGTCCGGGCTCCGGGAAGCTCGACGACGTCATCGAATACCTCCGGGCCGACCCGGACGCAGAGGTCGTCTCCCACGACACCGATCGCCATGTTGCCGGCGAGCAGGAACGAGACACCGCCGAACATGCTCTTCTCGGTGATGCCGGGCATCTCCCGAAGCTCCACGCGCAACCGCTCCGCCGTCTCATCGTTGTATGTCATGCGCAGTTCACTCCGTTGCCGTCCAGGGATAGTCCGCAAGCAACTGCGCGTATCTTCCCTGAAGATGGCGCTGGTCGAGCGGCCTAGGCTGTAAGGGCCTCACCGATGCGGATCGCGTCATCGTCGTCGGCCATGCGCACCAGCCATGAAGGCTCGAGGTCGCGAACCGTCTCCTCGAGGCCTTCCTCGGCCCACTCCTCGAGAAGCCCTCCCCCGCACAGCGCCAGCATGAGCCCGGTGAGCTCGGGGTCGTATTCGGCACCACTGCGTGCATGCAGCGTTGTTTCAGCGCCTCGCGGCCCGGCGTCCATCGCCGCGTGATCGAGTCCTTCCGCCACGGCAACGATGCGGGCAACGAGTGGAATCGCCTCGCCTGCCAGGGCAAATGGCAGGCCCCGTCCGTCCCAGCGCTCGCGTAGCGACATGATCGTGACCGCGACCTCGGGACCAAATCCCGCACGCATCACCAGTTGGGCGCCGCGCCGCACGCGCCCGTGCTCGGCCGCACGGCGCTCTTCGCGGGTGCCGCGGTGCGGCATCAGCCGTCGCAGGGCAACGATGCGCTCGTGGCCCGGCAACGCGGCCACCTCCCCGGCGTCGTGCAACAGCGAAGCGTAGAAGAGCGAAGCCCGCTCGCGGTCGGGCATCTCGAGGGCTTCCGCCAGACGCATCGCCAGGAAGCAACTCCGCACGCCGTGCCCAACGCTGCGCCCCGCTGCAGCATCAAGCGAGCGGGAAAGTGACATGGCCAGGTCGGCGGTGCGGGTCAGGTGGCGCGACGAGGCGCCTCCCCCGGGGCGGCGCTGGGCGCCGGCGGTCGCTTGGACAGTCATCGGACAGAGTCTGCTGGCTCCGGCGTCCAACGGTGAATGACCCCAAGGTACCCCGGGGTACGGGCGATCGAGCGGCCAGCCTCAGGACGCGACCGCCATGGCTCCGGGCATGACCGCCGCCAGGCGCTCGTACTGACCCAGGTCGTTGTAGGCCGCGGCGCTGATGCGCACGAGCCTCCGCCACGGGCCGCCGCCGGGCCGCTGTGGCCAGGGCGTGACCATCGTCTGGATGCGGTGCGCGAGGAGATGAGCATGGACCGGATCGCCGTACAGTTCGACACCCTGGACCTGCCCGCCCGCACCCTCCGCTGGGAGCGGGATCGAGGCCATGCTGCCGATCATCGCCTCCGGGGCCGGGGCAGCTACACCTGCCGCTGCGCAGACGAGCGAGCGAGCGGACATCACCAGCGCGTGGTTGCGCTCGCGGAGGGCATCCCAACCCCCTGGGAGCAGCCTTTCACCGAAGCTGATTGCCGACGGCACCGCCAGGTAGGCAGATGGGTCCGCGGTTCCGGTCCAGTCGAATTCGAGGCGGAACCGGCTGCGATCAGTGCGCGGCGAGTTCGCCCCGTGGCTGATCGCCAGGGGCCGGATATCGGTCTGTCGATCCCGGCGGACCCAGAGGAAGCCGGCTCCCTTTGGCGCGCACACCCACTTGTGGAGGTTGGCCGCGTAATACGTGGCCCCCACCTGCTCAACACTGAGCGCCAGCTGGCCGGGAGCGTGAGCGCCGTCCACCAGGGAGTCGATGCCGCGCCGTGTGAGCTCGGCGGTCAGCCGCTCGATCGGGAAGATCAATGCCGTGGCAGAGGTGACGTGATCGAGGACGGCCAGGCGAGTACGAGGCGTGACGGCGGCGAGGACGGCGGCGACGACCTGCTCGGGAGAATCGACCGGGAACGGGACCGGCGCGATCACCACGTGCGCACCGTCTCGTTCGGCGATGTACTCCATCGCGTTCTTAACGGCGTTGTACTCATGATCGGTCGTCAGCAGCTCGTCGCCGGCTCGGAAGCGGAGCGACCGCAGGACAGCGTTGATGCCAGCCGTCGCATTGGGCACGAAGGCGAGGTCATCAGGATCGGCGCCGACAAACGCACCCAGGGCGCGTCGCGCCTCGTCGAGATCGGCCTCCAGGTGATCGAAGAAGCGGACCGGCTCGGTCTCGATGCGATCCCGCCAGGCCTGCTGTACAGCGAGCACGTCGCGTGGTGCGGCTCCGTACGAGCCATGGTTCAGAAAGGTGACCGTCGGGTCGAGCGTCCAGTGGCGGGCGAACTCAGACGGCATCGCGGGCTATCGTAGACCGATGTCCACGCCACTCGCCGGCCTCGCGCGTCCCGCTGCCGTCATCTTCGACCTCGACGGAACGCTGGTCGATACCGTGGATACTCGCATCCAGGCGTGGCTGATGGTCTTCGCGGAGGAGGGGATCACCGCCGACCGCGCAGCCATCGCGGACCTCATCGGCTCCGATGGTCGGAGGCTGGCACGCGAAGTCGCCGCTGGCGCGGGTGTCGCCCTGTCGACCGGGCGCGACGAGATGATCGATGCGCGGTGCGGGGAGATCTATGCCGCCCTCAACACCGAACCGATGCCACTACCCGGCGCGAATGAACTCCTCGCGCACCTGGAATTGGCCGGTACCCCCTGGGCCATCGCGACGTCCAGCCGACGAGAGCAGGTGACTGCGTCGGTGTCGGCGCTGGGGCTGGCGAGCGAGCCGCTGGTGATCGACGGGACGCACGTGCTGCACGCCAAGCCCGCGCCCGACCTGCTGCTGCTCGCCGCGGCGCGGTTGGCCGTGTCGCCCGATCATTGCTGGTACGTCGGTGACGCGACCTGGGACATGCGTGCAGCGGTGGCCGCCGGCATGATCGCCGTCGGCGTCACGTCCGGCGTAGCCGATGAAGCGACCCTGGGCGAGGCGGGTGCCGCTGCGGTCGTCGGATCCCTGACGGAGCTTGGGATCTGACCCCCATGCCGCTCGACGCCTATCGGTCCAAGCGAGACTTCGCACGCACCCCGGAGCCGGAGCCTGCAACGGTGGGGGAGGGGACCGGCCGGTTCGTCGTCCAGCGCCACCGGGCAAGCCGCCTGCACTACGACCTGCGGCTGGAGATCGGTGGCGTGCTGGTCAGTTGGGCGCTGCCGCGGGGTCCGACCCTCGATCCGGACGAACGACGGATGGCGATGCGAACGGAGGACCATCCGATCGAATACCTGTCATTCGAGGGTGTCATCCCGCCCGGTCAGTACGGGGCCGGGGACATGATCGTGTGGGACTGGGGACGCTTCGAGCCCGAGGAGACCGATGACCCCGCCGCCGGGCTGATGGCGGGCGAGCTCAAGTTTCGCCTGCAAGGCGAGCGGTTGGCCGGGCGCTTCACCATCGTGCAGACGGGCGGTCGGCGTGACGCCTTCGGCGCGAAGTCCGAGCCGGGGCAGTGGCTGCTGATTCACAAGCGCGATGGAGCGGCCGCGGTGGGCTGGGACCCCGATCTCCACCTCACCAGCGTCATGACAGGACGCACAAACGACGAGGTGGCAGCGGCGGTGGCGGCGCGATTCATGTCACCCGTCCCCTCGCAGACCGACCCGTCCGCGTTGGAGGGTGCTGTTCCGGCTCCGTTGCCTGACTTCCTACCACCGATGCTGGCCACTCCGGTGGCCGGCGCGTTTGACGATCCAGAATGGCTGTTCGAGATCAAGTGGGACGGGTATCGGGTCGAGACGGTCATTCACGATGGAAACGCGCGCCTGTGGACACGGAATCGCGTCGATGCGGCCGGCTACTTTCCATTCCTGGCTGGTCCGGCCGCGTGGATCGACGCCCGCGAGGCTGTGGTGGACGGCGAGGTGGTCGCGCTCGATGCCAATGGGCGCCCCGACTTCTCACTGCTGCAGGAGCGCACCGGCTTGCGTGGCCTGGAGGCCTCCACTGGACGCCGCACTCGTGCTTCGGCACCCCTCTCTTCCGACGAGCGGGTAGCGATCCCGCTGGTGTACATGGTCTTCGACCTTCTCCATCTGGACGGCCAATCGCTCCTGGGAGTCCCGCTTGAGGAACGGAAGCGTGCACTGCACCACCTGCTGCGCCCGCATGTGGCTGTTCGTTTCTCGTCGCACGTGATTGGAGACGGGCGGGACTTCATGGAGGCTGCGAGGGCGCAGGATCTGGAGGGGATCGTCGCGAAGCGCCGCGACTCCCGATACGAGTCGGGGCGACGATCTCGCGACTGGTTGAAGGTGAAGCTGCGCCGCGAGCAGGAATTCGTCGTGGTCGGATGGCTCCCCGGGCAGGGGAGCACGGCCGAACTTGCTTCCGTCATCGTCGCTGTCAACCACGAGGGCGCCCTGCGACGAGCTGGCCAGGTCGGCAGTGGGATCTCACAAGCCGCGGCGCGCGGTCTGCTGGCGGAGCTTCAGTCGCTGCGAACCGCGATGCCACCGATCGATCCCGCCGAATCACCGCCGGACGCTCGCTGGGTCGAGCCGCGCCTCGTAGTTCGCGCCGAATTCGCCGAGTGGACGCCCGACGGAGTGCTGAGGCATCCGGTGTTCAAGGGGATTGCGATCGGGGCCGATCCAATGGCCGTCGTGCGCGAGGAATCGCAACCACGCGCGCCCGCCATGGAACCCCGACCCGCGACGGCGCAGCGGCCACCCGCACCAGCGTCCGCATCCGAAATTGTGCCTGCATCGGGCGACGAACTGGCAGAACTCGACTCGATGCAGGGCGACGGGGTCTGGCGGGTGGCCGGTCATGAAGTCCGGCTCACGAACCTCGACAAACCCATCTTTCCCGGTGTGGGTGGGGCCGCCCCATTGACGAAGCGCGACCTGATCCGCCATTACGCGGCGGTCGGCGCGGTGATGGTGCCGCACCTCGCCGGACGCGGCCTGACCCTTCAGCGGTTCCCCAACGGCATCGATCGTCCCGGCTTCTGGCAGAAGGACCTGCCGGGCCATGCACCAACCTGGGTCTCGCGCTGGTCATATGCCGGACACGAGGGTCCGAAGACCTATGTGGTCGTTGATCGCGTCGCGACGCTGGTCTGGCTCGCGCAGGAGGCTGCCGTGGAGCTGCATCCGTGGACCAGCCGCACCGTTGCGCCCGCTGAGCCGACGTTCGCGCTGATCGACATCGACCCCGGAACAGGTACCAGCTTTGACGAGGTGCTCGTGCTGGCGCGCCTCTTCCGGACCGCCCTCCAACACCTCGGAGTCATCGGTCTGCCCAAGGTGACGGGAAAGCGCGGCATCCAGGTGTGGATCCCCATTCGCCCCGGCTACACCTTCGAGCAGACCCGAGGGTGGGTCGAGTCGTTATCCCGTGCCGTGGGCCAGATGGTGCCGGAGCTGGTCAGCTGGGAGTGGTCGAAGCGCGATCGGGGAGGGAGGGCGCGTCTCGACTTCACCCAGAACGCCGTCAACAAGACGCTGGTGGCGCCCTACTCGGTGCGCCCGGCCGTCTCGGCTCCCGTCTCCACGCCGATCGCCTGGTCCGAGCTCGACGACCCGACACTTGAGCCGGACAGATGGACCGTGTCGACCCTGGTGCAGCGGCTGGCCGACGTGGGCGATCTATTTGCTCCCGCGCCTTTGACCCTGCAGGATCTGCCGGTCATCTAGCCGGATGCGTCCCGGCACGCGACGACACCGTGGACGTGCTGCCCACGGTGCCGTTCCCCCGAATCTGAACGCGACGCGGGCCCTAGGAGGGCCAGCCGCCGCCGGTGTGTCCGTTGCGCATCTTGATCTCCTCAGCGGCTATCCCCAGGGGGGATATCGGCCGCAGAGAGAAGTTCGCCGCCGGAGGTCGCGTCGGCAATGGCCCATCGGTACTCGTGCCTCAACGCGGACCGGGTACTTTCGGAGACGCACGAAGTCAAATGGGGCTTGCCAAGGCCGGTATACTCCGGTCAATGCCACGCACCCGGACCGCCGCTCGATCAACCGCGGACGACAGGGCACTCGCCCATCAGATCGGCGACCGCATCCGCGAAGCGCGCAAGCGGGCCGGTTTGACGCAGCAGCAGCTCGCCGGCGATCGCTACACCAAGGCGTACGTCAGCGCGCTCGAGACCGGAATCGCGCGTCCGTCGATGGTCGCCCTTCGGTACCTTGCCGAGCGGCTCTCCCTGGCCCCGAGCCACTTCCTGGATGAACTGAATCCCGCCTGGAGTCGACTGGCTGTCGACATGACCCTGGCGGCTGGCGACTGGCAGGCCGCGGCCGATGGGTACCTGCGTCTCCTCGACGGTGCTCCCGACGAACAGGGGCGAGCCGAGATCCTGCGTGGCCGCGCGGAGGCGCTCGTGCGCCTGGATAACGGTCGGGATGCGGTGCCAGCTGCTGCGGAAGCGGCTCGCCTGTTCGGTGCCTACGGGCGCGTCGCGGATGAAGCGCTGGCCCGCTACTGGCTGGCCTACGGGCTCTATCTATCGGACCAGGAGGCCGATGCGCAGAGCCTGCTGACCTCGCTGCTCGAGCGGGTCCGTGCGGGGCTCAAGGTGGATCCTGATTTCGAGATGCGTCTGCTGATGGCGCTGGCAGCAGTGGCATCGCGCACTGGCGACTACGCGCGCTCGCTGACCTTCCTCGAGACCGCCCGTGGGCTGGCTGAGGGCCTCGACGACCGGCGGCGCGCCATGTTCCTGTTCAACCTGGCGATCAGTTACCAGGAGACCGGCGATACGGAGGCCGCCATTCGGACCGGCACACAGGGCCTTGCGCTCTTCCGATCGGCAGGCACCGCGTTCGAATCGGCGCAGATCGAGAACACGCTCGCCCTGGCCTACCTCGCGACCGGCAATTCCGACCGGGCGGCCGAGCTCGCATCGGAAGCTCGACACGAATTCGAGCGTGCCGGCGACGACCGCTTCCTGTCGGCCGTGCTCGATACCGAGGCACAGATCGCGTTGGCTCGAGGTCAGCACCAGGAGGCAGCGTCACTGGCCCACCGCGCCATCGACCTCGCCCGGTCGTCGGGTAATCGGGGTATGGAGCTGACGGCCATGCTCACCGAGGCGAGAGCGCTTCGGGGTACGGCAGACAACGTTGGTGCCGAGCGACGGTATGCCGCGGCGGCAGATCTCGCGCGCGGCGGGCACTCAGCGGGCAGGAAACGCGAAGTCCTGCGCGAATGGGCCGCCCTTCGCGCGGAGACGGGGGACCATCGCGGGGCGTACGAGCTGACGAGTGAGGCGCTCTCAGTCAATTAGAGATTGACAGGTGTGGTCCGGTGGCGTTAGGCTGAGTCGAGGGTTGGCGGGGCACCCGCTCTAGCGCAAGGCTGACGGCGCCAACCCAACGCCGGGGGAATTGGGATCGGAGATCGGGCACAGCTCCGATCCCCATGCCCCGATGCAGACTCCTCATCCGCTCGCGGGCGCCTCCGCCAACGTGAAGCGGCCCACTGCGGACGGATCGGGCCCCTCGCCGAGGTACATCCGCATCTCGTAGTCTCCGGGCCCCCACGCGGCGAGGAGATCGCTGGCGAAGACCGAGAACGAGATGACTCGCGAGGTCGCGTCGATGCCAACCCGGCGGGGTGCCTGGGCTGTCGTGAACCCACCTGCCTCCACACGCACGACCTCGAGCAGCATGCTGCTCACCCCGGCGGCTGCGGGCAGGCTCACCGAATAGGCGAGGGGATCGCCTGTCCGGAAGATGCTGGTGTGACGTACGGCAATGCCGGTGCTCTCATCTAGCGCGGCCCCGAACACGATCACTGCCGGCGACGCGGCCGAGGGCACCGGTGTCGGCGAAGGAAGTTCGACATCAGATCCGGCGCGGCCCGCGATGAAGGCGATGATCAAGACTCCCGACGTCGCCGCGAGCCAGCCGAGCCAGACACGTGCGCCGCGCGGCGGCGCCGATGACCGCGGCATCGCCATCGGTCGCGCCTGCCGCCGGCGATCCGGGTGGATCCTGAGGCGTGGGGGGCGCAGCCAGTTGGCCATGGCGCGCTCCACTCTAGCGGCGCGTTCGCGATAGGATGGCCCCCATGGCGCGTCGCCTCCTTGAGTTCGATAACCCGGACCGATTCGTGCCCGGCACCATCGGCCCGCCCGGTTCGCGCACCTTCTTCCTGCAGGCGCGTCAGGGTCGCGCCCTTGTGAGTGTTTCTCTCGAGAAGGTCCAGGTGGCGGCGCTGGCCGGCCGCCTGCGCGAGGTGCTCGATGTCGTTCAACCCGATCGCTCCGGTCCCGACAACGGAGACCGGGGAGTGACCGCCAACAACCTGGAGGAGCCTCTGGTGGATGCGTTCCGGGTCGGCGCGATGGCGCTGGGATGGGACACGTCGAGCGAGCGGATCGTGATCGAGGTGACGCCCATGGAGACGGACGATGAGGCCATCGAGGCTGATTCACCCGACGCGACCGAGTCCAGCCTGCTTCGCGTGAGCATCTCGGCGTCCAGCGCCCTCGCATTCGTGGAGCGCGCTGGCGCGTTGATCGCGGCAGGGCGGGCGACGTGTCCGTTCTGTGGCGAGGTGCTCGGCGCCGACGGTCACTTCTGTTCCCGCACGATACTCAATTGAGCGGACCACCTGAGCTCGACGGACGCGGGGACATCGCTGCCCACGCCGGGTTCGATCCCGTGCTGCGGATCGACTGGGTCAGCGCGGCCGACTTCGGCGACGGATTGCCTGGACGCTTTGGTTTGACGTTCCTTCCCGGAAAGCGGGGCGTGTCGACCCGCTACCCCGGACGCGCTTACGCGCGCGATGTCGACACGGATCTCATCGCCATGCGCCGGGCAGGAGCGCGCCGCCTGCTGTTGCTGGTCGAGGATGCGGAGCTCGAGCGGTGGGGTGATCGCCACATCGTGGAGCGGGGAGTCGCGTGCGGGGTGGAGGTGCTTCGCTTCCCGATACCCGACGGAAGTCCACCCGCGTCGGTCTCCGAGATGCGGACAATTCTCGACTCCATCCGTGAGGGTCGTGGCGTCGGCGATGTAGCGGTCGCGTGCATGGGAGGGGTCGGTCGAACCGGAACCGTGGCAGCCTGCGCACTCGTCGAGGCAGGCATGGACGCATCGACGGCGATAGCCATGGTGCGAAGCGTGCGCCATCCGCAGGCCGTGGAGACCGCCGGTCAGGAACAGTTCGTGGCGGCCTTTGCGGCATCGGTTCGCTAGCGCCGACTCTTCGGCGAGTGGGACTGCGCGACGCCGTAACCCGCGCGTGCTCCCGGGGCAACTGGAAGTCCTGTGCGGGTACTGCACCAGACCTCACCTGGTCGGTTAAGTGCAGACGGCGACGAGGACCGTGGGCGCCGGAGGTACTAGATCGCCATGGCCCCCGAGCCCGGCTGCGGCTGATCAGTGTCGCGTCACCCGATGGGCGTGCTGATGACGAAGCTCAACGCCCAGGTGCAGTCGGAAGTGACGCGCACAAAGATGTCGCCAATTAGCTCGGGATGTTCGGCGAAGAATGAGGCGTACAGGTCGCCGGGAGAGACCACCCCGCCGATCGTGGCGCGGATCGCAGGTACCGGCGTACCACCACCCGGCATGAGATCAACGGCGAATGAGCAGCCCTCCCGGCCGGTCGGTCTTGCCGCCACCCAGCGCACCGCGACATTCGCGTCCTCGACCCGGACCGGGCCGTACTCGCCACTCGCGTTATGGGCAAATCCGCCCAGGATCGGGTTGAACGGGACATCAAAGAGCGCCGGCACCAGGAACGGCTCCGGCTGGAATCCGGCTGCGACCCACCCTTCGTCGAAGGCCGGGTCATCGTCGTCGGCGTCCTTGAGCAGGTACCAGCCATGGCCGTCCACGATGACAGGACCGAGCTCGACGATCATCTGGCTGCCGACCGGCAGAAAGGCGAGCAGGACCAGCTGGTCGGTACCGGGACGGGAGCGAATCCGCAGACCATCGGCCGCACTGGCCACGTTGTCCCCGGCGAGGAAGATGGGGATCGCATCCGTCCCTGGGGTGGGTGTCGGCCCAGGCGAGCCCGACTCAGCCGATGTCGAGGGGGCGACCGACGTCGATACGGGTGGACTCTCGGTCGCGATCGGTGACCCGGGCGATCCCGACGGCGATCCGGAAAGGCATCCGGTGAGGATGAAGACCAGCACGGGAGCAGTCCGCCGCATGTCGCCAGCCTACCCCAAACGCGATCGGGCGCGAGAACGGGTAGGCTTCGGCCATGCCCCAGACGGCGGAGACATCACGCTCCTCGGTGCGCGCTGACCTGCGCAACCTGGCAATCATCGCCCATGTCGACCACGGCAAGACGACCCTGGTCGACGCCATGCTGCGCCAGACCGGCACATTTCGGGCCAACGAGGCGCTGGTTGACCGTGTCATGGACTCGATGGATCTCGAGCGTGAGCGGGGGATCACGATCCTCGCCAAGCAGACGACCGTCGATTACGAGGGCGTGCGGCTGAACATCGTGGACACCCCCGGCCACGCCGATTTCGGTGGCGAGGTCGAGCGGTCACTCCTGATGGTCGATGCCGTGCTGTTGCTGGTTGACGCTTCGGAGGGGCCGCTTCCACAAACGCGGTATGTCCTTCGTAAGGCGATGGCCCGTCACCTCCCCGTGATCGTCGCGCTGAACAAGATCGACAGGAGTGATGCACGGCCGGCCGAGGTACTCGACGAGGTCTATGAACTGTTCATCGATCTTGGCGCCGATGAGCATCAGATCGAGTTCCCGGTCGTCTACACCAATGCGAAGGCGGGAACCGCCACGCTCGACCTCGGCGTTCCGGGGACCGATCTGACGCCGCTCCTGGACACCCTGATCGCGGTCACCCCGCCGCCAACGCACACCGTCGATCATCCGCTGCAACTGCTCGTCACCAACCTGTCGGCCAACGACTACGTCGGTCGGATGGCCGTCGGCCGGATCCGGAACGGCACGATCCGAATGGCCCAGCGAATCGTGGTCGTGCGCGAGGAGGCGGGGGACACCGCGGGGACCGTCGAACCGGGGCGGACCGTCACCCTGACCGGCGTGGTCACCGCGCTGCAGACGGCACACGGCATCGATCGAATCGACATTGCCGAGGCTGGGCCAGGAGACATCGTCTCCGTTGCAGGACTCCCCGAAGTGACCATCGGCGACACCATCACCGATCCTGGCGACCCGAGGCCGCTGCCGCGTCTCGACGTTGACGCCCCAACGCTTCAAATGACCTTCGGGGTGAATACCTCGCCGCTTGCCGGCCGCGACGGCCGCCTGCTGACGACACGACAGATCCGCGCCAGGCTTGCCCGCGAGGTGCTCGGCAACGTCTCCATCGAGTACGCCCCGACCGAGAGCGAGGACACGTTCGAGGTGCGTGGTCGTGGCGAGTTGCAGCTCGCGGTCCTCATCGAACAGATGCGTCGGGAGGGCTACGAGCTGACCGTCAGCCGGCCAGAGGTGATTCTGCGCACGGTCGATGGCCAGGTTGAGGAGCCGTACGAGCGCATCACGGTTGATATCCCGCCCGACTATATCGGCGTCGTGCAGACGGCCCTGGCGGCCCGAAAGGCGCGCCTCGAGCAGATGAGTTCCGACGCCGATGGACGAGTCCGCATCGAGTTCATCGTTCCCACTCGTGGATTGATCGGCTACCGCGGCCAGTTGCTGACCGACACGCGGGGGACCGCGCTCCTCCATCAGATCGGCGAGGGCTACGGCCCGTGGGCGGGTGAGGTCACCCACCGCACCAACGGGGTGCTGGTGGCGGATCGGACGGGTGTCTCCAACTCATACGGGCTCTTCAACCTGCAGGAGCGGTCCGAGTTGTTCATCGGTGCGGGGATCGAGGTGTACGAGGGCATGATCGCGGGCGAGAACGCGCGCCCTGGCGACATGGATGTCAACGTGACGAAGGAAAAGAAGCTCTCCAACATTCGCACCCATGCCCACGACGAATCGCTGCGACTCACCCCTCCGCGGCCGATAACCCTCGAGTCGGCGATCGAGTTCATCGCCTCCGACGAGCTGGTCGAGGTCACCCCGAGCTCGATCCGGCTTCGCAAGCGGGTCCTCCCGCGCGGCTCCCGGGGCCGCTGACGCTGGTTCGTCGGACCGAGCCTAGTTCGCGCCGCGGAGGCGATCGGTCACGTCAATGAACTGGTACAGGTTGCCCTGGTTGGGGAAGATGTAGTTTCGGTCCGGAAGGATCGGCAGGTCGAGGCCGAAGTATTCGTTGAAGAGCACACGAAACTGGTTGACCGGCGTGATCGACGGATAGAGCCCGACCGTCTCCCCATCATGCCCCGGCAGGTAGAAGGCGCTCAGGATGCCGAACTTCTCGCGGAGCTCGGCCGGCGTTGCGTTGGTCCAGTCGAACCGCCGCTCGTTCTGGCGATAGCGCTGCGGCCACGGACCCTCGTCGGCCTGGATGACCAGGATCGGCTGCTCGGCCGGCGGCAGCGCGAGCAGGGAATCGATGAAGGCCAGCGTCTCCACGTTGGCGTAGCCGACCTGGTCGACGTAGTTCTCCGCCCACGAGCGGTTCGCCGCCTCCTGTTCGGTCACGAAGCTGCCGTCGCTGTGGAAGACGAACGGGTCGTGGGGCAGGGCGAAGTGCGCGTGCACGAACTTGGGCCCGTCGAGAGTCGTGGCGTGGTTCAGCCGATCCCACTCGTACCGCGTCTGGTTCCAGCGGTTGCGCCGCCAGTCGTACGGGGCGTCGGTCCCAAGATCCTCGAGCGCCAACAGCGCCGTTGAGCGGGACAGCACATCGAGGAACTCCGACCCGAGCTTGTCGTAGACGTAGCTGATCTCGGCCGATGGATGTCGCGACGTTGGGCCCCAGTACGTCCCAAGGTAGATGAAGCGGTAGTCCTGGCTCTCCAGGAAATGCTCCACGGTAAATGGAGCCGCCAGATCACGGTAGATCGGTCCCCAGTCGTCCGGGGCGGTGGCGCGCCCCGACAGCGCCGGCCCGTCGAGGTACTCCATGTTGCGCGACGAGACCATGCTCAGTCCGGTCTTGAGATAGTTCGCGGTCGCGTCTTCGGCGATGTAGAAACCGCGGGCCTCGAGCCCCTGGAGGAAGTCAGCGTTGGCGTCGCCGTAGAACTCGTCGAGGACCGAGCCCGACCCATATCGGTCCAGGATGATCCAGTAGATGTCCGGTGTGGCGCGATTCGTCGAGGGCTCCATGCTGTCCAGCGGATTGCCCGCCTCGACCGGGTCGGACCGCAGGTTGAGGGCAAAGGCGCCGATGGTGGCCAGGTTGATCGCCAACAGGATCGAGCCGATCGCGTTGAGCGGCAGGGTGAGCGCCTGGACCCGCTCGCCGAGCAGGGTGATGACAACGACTCCGATGGCGGCGACGACCGCCCAGACCGTCAGCGTCATCACGTGCGGCAGCCCCTCGGCGCCCATCCCCTCGGTGAACGCGGCGTAGGCGAGGCCGTAGGTGAAGAAGAGCGCCACCAGCCAGGTCGTCATGGCTGCGGCGGGGGCCGGTCGGCGGGTGATGGCCGTCAGCGCTCCGAAGCAGGCTGCCGAGCCCCCGAGCGATGCCGCGAGCACGAGCAGAACGTCCGCGACGGCGATCGCCTCATGCACGTTCTGCGCGTAGAGGAATACGACCGGGTAGAGCGCCGCCAGAAACGGATAGATGGGAAGGCCAGTAGCGCGGCGGAGTCCGCCCGGGTTGCTCATCTGCGCGCGGATGATGGCATGACCGGCGGGGACGCGCCGTGGGCGGGGACGGATGGGCGATTTCCTGCCCCGGCGAGGCCCGAAATGCTCGATGCTGCGCGTGATGCGCGCACACGTGCCAGCCCCGTTTCGGCCGGCCCGGATCTCCACCTGGTCCGGCACGTCGCCGCGCGCATGGCTCCGGTTCGCACCGCTCATCGCGGCGCTCGCCCTCTCGGCGGCGCTCGCGACACCCGGTGCGGTCCGCGCAGCTCGCCCGTCCTTGAGCAACGGGACCGTCACCCCGGCGAGCGGGACGACAGCAACGACCTTCGTGTTCGCCGTGACCTACACCGGCTCGAAGCCGGCGAGCTCCGTCGTTGCGTCAGTGGCCAATCGAACCGTCTCGCTCTCCCTCGTCTCGGGAACGTCGACCGTCGGTCGCTACAGCGGGAGTTCCGCGCTGCCAGCGGGGTCCTGGCCGGTCGTCTTCCAGGCATCGGCGACGATAGGGGCGGACCCGGAGCCGCTGGGGGGCCTGACGGTGCTGGTCACGCCATCGGTGCCGCCGCCCACGCCACGACCGACTCCGCCCGGGACGCCGGCAGCCAGCGCCACCCCGGGACCCACGGCCACGCGAGTTCCGTCGTCTCCGCCATCTCCCATCGCGCCAACTCCGCTCCCGAGCGGAGTCGCCAGCCCTTCCGTCGGCAGCAGCCAGCCGAGTTCCAGTGGCGAGGCGACGCCGTTCGGCACCACCGTTGGCGACGAGTCGAGCTCGGCCGAGCCGTCCGCCTCCACGTCGGGAGGGCCACCGGCGGGCGATGACGATGTGGGGCAGCAGCTGACCACGTTCCTGACCGGCGGGGTGGTGGCGGTTGGGCTTCTTGGGGCGATCGGGTTTGCAGCGATCTACGCCGACCGTCGTCGCCGCCGAGCAGCATCACCGGCGGCCGGGCCGCCGGGCGCGCAGCCACCCCCGGCCGCACCCGCACCGAAGGTCCGAACATCACGGACCGGTGGGTGGGAGGACTACGCGCTTGATCACGAACCGATCGGCACGGTGGAGCCTGACCCCGAGCCACCGTCAGCCGGCGAATAGACGCTCCTCAGAAGTTCGCTCTTCGCCCGCGGGCTGCCTCGTCAACGATCGAGGAGATGCGTCGTGAGCGCGTTGCCGGTCGCTTCGCGGACATCACCCACCAGATGAGTGCGCGTCGCGGCGATGCGGGAAAGGCGTCCCAGTGACGCCGGGCATCCGGACTGTCGTCGAGGCCGCGGGCCAGGTCATCGGGTTCGATCAGGGCCTCGGCGGCATCCATCATTGACCAGGACCCATCGGCCTGTGCCGACCGGACCGCCGTCAAGCCCGCTTGTGCCATCCGCCCAGCGGCGGTGAGGCGAGCCACGCGTTCCTTGTTGGATCGCGACCATGCGCTGCCACGGCGGCGAGCGGTGAGGAGGTGCGCCTGGCGCCGATCCGGGAGGGTGTTCACCAATCCGTCGATCCAGCCAAAGCAGAGTGCCTCCTCGACGATCTCCTCATAGCCGAGCCCGAGCTCGAGCGGCGGTCGCCCGCTTGACCGGGGCCAGCGGGCAAGCCAGACACCATCGGTATCGGCGTGGTGTTTGAACAGCCAGGCTCGCCATTGCGAGCGCCTCCGAGGGTGGAGCAGCGGTCGCTCGCGATATCGATCGCTCACGCCGAGAAGGTCCGGCCTACTTGCGCTTGCGGGCCAGTTCGGGGACCGGTGCCTCGTTCAGCGACGCGTCGATCGCGAGCTTCGCCTGGAAGGCTGAGCGATACGAGGCGCCCTGGGTCGGGGCACCGGGCGCGTCGCGGTAATACCAGGACCGTTCCTCGGGGACGAAGAAGATCTCGAAACCGCGGTGCTCTTCGGTCGGTTGTGGCGGCGGCACCATCTTTGCCGCGGCGCGGCTGATGACTCGGTTGGCGCAGTTCCCGCAACGACTGGTCTTCAGACCGTGCGGACAGGTTCGGCATTGCGAGCAGTGTTCAGCTGCAAAGCCGTGGATGCAGGTCGGTGGCAAGGGACTCTCCGATGGGTACCCAAGCGTACTCCAAATGAGGCGCCGGCGGCACCCCGGTGTGTCTAGAGGTCAGCGCTGAAGGTGTCGCAGTCGTTCGCGTCGCCGCTCTCGAGCCCGACGCGGAACCGCATGCGCCGCCCATACGCCGGCGTAGCAGTCTGCCTGGAGCTCGATCCGCACGGCGTGGCTCTCGGCGCCGCGTCGGGCGGACAGTAGAACGGGCCGACCGCGCTGGTTGCCTGGCCGCAGCACCTCGGCGAAACGTCATCCCCAGAGTCCTCCGCACCCACGGATCCTGAGCGTCCCAGGCGCCCTGATCGCAGAGAATAGCGCACGTTCCGCCGAGCCGCCGCTGCGCTGGTTGGGCCAGAATGCGTCACCGCCTCGGGGGAGCCACCCCCGGCAATTCAGGAGCCGACGATGACCGATCACGAGGGCCACGACCATGGCCACGAGGGCCACGACCATGGCCACGAGACTGCCCCGATAGGTGACGACCAGCATCGAGCACTGGCGGTCGGCCTCTTCAACCACGTTTGGGAACTGCTGAGGACGGCACACCGCACTCCCGCGATGGATGCACAGATGGTGCACGCTGCCCACGCGTCGCGATTCCATTGGAGCCAGGTTGGCGGCCCGGAACAGCTGGCCGTGGGCGACTGGCAATGCTCGCGTGTCTATGCCGTCCTCGGTCGCAGCGAGCCGGCCCTCCATCACGCCCGGGCAAGCCTGGCGATCTGCGAGGAGGGCGGGCTCGGCGACTGGGTGGTGGCAGCAGCCTACGAAGCACTCGCAAGAGCCTCGGCCGTCGCGGGCGATCTGACGGCCACGGATCAGTGGATGGGAAGAGCCAGAGAGGCTGTGCTCGCCATTGCCGACCCGGAGGATCGCGACGTGATCGAGGCAGATCTGGCGACGATCGGGCAGTAGCGAGCGGTCGCGAACCGGCACGCTGGACGCATGGCGCGCGTCCTGGATGGAACGGCTGGAGCGCTGGTTCGGCGGCTGATCAGTGCTGGTCGGGGTATCCTGTGCGCCTGGGCGGTCGCCACGAGCCGCCGGACCATGCACGGAGGGCAACCATGGACCTGTTGGAGCGAATCGACGCGCTCATCGCCGAGCGGCATCTGCTGAAGCATCCCTTCTACACGAAGTGGCAGGCGGGCACGCTGAGCCGGGAGGAGTTGCAGGACTACGCCCACCAGTACTACGCCTTCGAGTCCACCTTCCCGCGCCTGCTCTCCGCCCTGCACACCCGCTCGGACCGGCCCGATGTTCGCCAGTCGCTGCTCGACAACCTGTGGGACGAAGAGCATGGCGAGGTGAACCACGCCGAGATGTGGCTCCGGTTCGCCGAGGGGATCGGTGCCGATCGCGAGTCGGTGCGACGCGCCGACCGCAACGCTGGTACGCAGGCTCTGCTCGACACGTACTGGTCATCGGTATCTGACGGACCGATCGCTGCCGGCATCGCGGCGCTGTACGCCTACGAGGGCCAGGTGCCCGAGGTGGCGACCGAGAAGATCCGCGGCCTCGTCGAACAGTATGGAATCGATGATCCGCGCACGCTCGCCTTCTTCACGGTGCATTCGACGCTTGATGTCGAGCACTCGGGAGCTGAGCGCGAGATGATCGCGGCACTGGCGCCGACCCCTGAGGACGAGGCGGCGGTGCTGGCTTCGACACGCGCCGCCCTCGACGCGTGGTGGGGATTCCTCGACGCGGTGAACGTCTGACCGAGGGGCTCCGTCCCGCCGAATTCGGGTTCCCGCGGACCGACCTGCGCCGCCGCCTGGTGGAGGCCATCCTTCGTGGTGAGAAGACCTCGACCAGCGGTCTCTTGTCGGACTTCGAGCGGGAGGGGGAGTCGCTGCCGGAGGTGGGGGAGCGCTTCGCTCTGATCGACCACGAGGACCAAGCGGTCGGGGTCATCGAGACGACCGAGGTGCAGGTGACGACCATCGGCGAAGTGGGCCTTGCCTTCGCGCTCGATGAAGGGGAGGGCTTCGCATCGGTGGCCGAGTGGCGCGAGGCGCACGAGCGCTTCTGGATGTCGTATGCGGCCGAGACCCGTGCGTGGCTTGGCGACCCGGGGTGGGTGCCTCGCGGCGATACCCGGATCGTGTGCGAGCGCTTTCGACTGGTCGAACGCCAGATGTCCGAACCGATCAACGCGGGGTCGTAGCGTCTCCGATCGAGCGGCGACGGACCTCGGCGATGAATGCGGCGATCTGGTCGAGCGCGTCGCCGAGGACCGGTAGCACTCCGTGGCCGATGCCGGGGTACACCACCAGGTTCGCCGACGGCAGGAGTTCGACGGCCTGGCGGAGCAGATCGATGGCGGCGAACGGGTCGCGATCGCCAGAGAGGAGCAGCACCGGACAGGAGATTCGCGGCCAGTGAACCGTCCGCTCCTGCCAGCGACCGGGATCGCCGGGGCGATGCAGCGGATAGCTCAGCAGCACCAGGCCCGCATACGGCTCGTCGGCGGCAAGCAGTGATGCGACGCGCCCGCCGAACGACTGGCCCCCCACGAACGTCGCCGATGACGGTGGCGCGGCGCGGCGATAGGCGGGTACCGCTGCCTCGGCGCGGCCGCGGGGGAGCGAGACAAGGGCGACCTCGATGCCGAGCGTCCTAAGCCCGTCCCGGTACGGGGTCACGCCGGCCGGGTTTCCCGACGCGCCGGGCGCCAGGTGCAGGTGTATGGCGGCGGATCGCTCGGGCATGTGTGGTCAAGCGTACGGCGGCCACGCCTTCGCGTGTGCGACACACGATCGTCATATGTTCATGCCAGACTCCCAAACCGATGGTTGAGACCACCGCTACCTCGCGACCGATCCCCGGCGTGGTCCCTGCCGCGCTCGCCGGCGTGCTCGCCGCTGGAGCCGCCCTGGCTGTCACCGAGCTCATGGCAGGACTCGTGCGAGGCGCGCCGTCGGTCGTCCTGGAGATCGGCGCCCTGCTCATCTCGCTGCAGCCGCCGGGTGCCAAGCAGATCGTTGTAGACCTCTTCGGCACCGCCGACAAGGCGGTCCTCGAGATCGCCGTCGTTCTTGGCGCGCTGGGTCTGGCCGCGGGGATCGGCGTCGTCTCGCGCCAGCGACCCGGCCTGGGCAGGCTTGGGCTGGCCGGAATCGGGATCCTGGGTCTCTTCGCCTCACTGAAGGATCCGCTGGTCGAGCCGATCCTGGCATTGCTCTCGGGCGTGGCAGGCCTCGCGCTCGCCACGTGGTTGCTCGGAACCCTCCTGCGCCTGGCGACACCCAGCGGCACGCCGGAGATGCCCGACTGGTCGCGCCGCCGCTTCATCGGCTCGTCGGTGGGCCTGGTGGGCGTGGCGGTGGTGGGCGGAGGCGCCGGCCGGCTGCTGCTGAACCAGCGGGGCGAGGCAGCGCCACTTCCCGCGAGCATCCCGGCCGCCGAGCAGCCGGTGTCACCGCTCAGTGCGGATGCGGCGCTCGACGTGCCCGGAATCAGCGACATCGTCACGTCGAACCAGACCTTTTACCGGATCGATACGTCGTTGTTCACCCCGAGACTGGATGTCGAAACGTGGCAACTGACCGTCGACGGCATGGTCGACAGCCCCTTCACACTCCGCTACAGCGACCTGCTGGCCATGCCACAGCACGAGCAGTACGTGACGATCGCCTGCGTGAGCAACGAGGTCGGGGGCGACCTGGTCGGAAACGCGCTCTGGAAGGGAGTGCGGCTGCAGGATCTGCTCGACCGGGCCGGCGTGCAGTCAGGCGCGACGCAGGTGGTCGGCCGGTCGTATGACGGATGGACGGCCGGCTTCCCGACCGCGTGGCTCGCTGAACCGGGTCGCGAGGCGCTGGTGGCGCTGGCGATGAACGGCGAGCCGCTCCCGGCGCCACACGGCTTCCCGGCGAGGCTGATCGTGCCGGGCCTCTACGGTTACGTGTCCGCCACGAAGTGGCTGACCCAGATCCAGCTCACCACGCTCGAGGCGTTCGACGCCTACTGGGTTCCGCTCGGCTGGGCCAAGGAGGCGCCGATCCTGACGCAGTCGCGTATCGATGTTCCCCGGGCCGGGAGCCTCCCTGGCCGCCGGACAGATCGCGGTCGCCGGCGTCGCGTGGGCTCCCGACCGCGGCGTGACCGCCGTCGAGGTGCAGATTGACGACGAATCCTGGAGTCCAGCGACTCTCTCCGCGCCCATTTCCGACGCGACCTGGGTGCAATGGCTCTACCGCTGGGACGCCTCGGCCGGCAACCACGTCATTCGTGTGCGGGCGACCGACGGTGACGGCGTCGTGCAGACCGACGCCCAGACGCGGCCGGCCCCGGACGGCTCCCGCGGACGCCACACCGTCGGCCTGACCGTCAGATAGGCCTAGCCGCGCGACGCGCCACGGCGCACAATCGCCGGCATGTCTGCGCCGGTCTCTCCGCTCTTCATCGTCAACCCGATCGCTGGAAGTGGCCGCGCCCACGGCTATGCTCCGCGCATCGAGGCCTGGATGGCCGAGCAGGGGATCGACGGGCGGATGCTCGAGACGCGCGAGCGTGGCCACGCCGAGCGGCTTGCCGCCGCCGCCACGGATCTCGGGCATGACCGGGTCATCGCGGTCGGTGGCGACGGCACGATCCAGGAGGTCATCAACGGGCTGATGACGGCCGGAGCTGCCCCCGACGGCGGTCCGCCATCGCTCGGCATCGTTCCTGCGGGGCGCGGAAACGATCTGGCCCGCAGCGTCCTCCTGCCACTCGACCCGATGGCCTGCCTGCCGATCGCCGTTGGGCCGACGAGCCGGCGGTTCGACGTCGGCAAGGCGACCAGCGAGGGCGGAGCGGTGCGCCACTTCGGGGCCGCCGGGGGCGTCGGCTTCGATGCCGAGGTGGCCTACACGATGGCGGTCCGACGCCGCTTCTGGATGCGCGGCGAGGCAGGCTACTTCCTGGGCACGCTCAACGAGCTGCGTCGGTTCCATAACTCGGCGCTGCGAATCACCCTTCGCGGGGACGGCGAGGAGCGCGTGGTTGAACAGCGCTTCCTCTTCGTTGCCTTTGCGAACGGCCCGTACTACGGGGGCGGGATGCTGATCTGTCCTGATGCGGAAACCGATGACGGCTGGCTGGACGTGTGCCTGGTCGGGGATCTGTCCCGCTTCGAGGCGCTGCGCGAGCTTCCGGGGATCTACAAGGCGAAGCACGTCAACAACAAGAAGGTCGAGATCGTGCACGCCCGCTCGCTCCACATCGAGGGCGACAGGTCGGCCCGCGTGCATCTCGACGGCGAGCCGTTCGGGACCGCATCGGTCGAGATCAGCTTGCTTCCCGGGGCGGTACGTGTGGCCGTGGCAGATTCGGTAGGGTAGGGGAATGCAGGAGCCAGCAAACGCGCTCGAGCCACGCCTCGGACAGTCACTGCGCGGCTCAGACGGTCGCCGTATCGGCCGAGTCGAGGCGATCTTCGCCGACTACCTGCTGGTTCGCACCGCCAGCCTGCTGCCGGTTGACCTGTACGTGCCACGGGCGGAGCTCCAGGACGTGGACGGCGACCTGCGCGCAGATGCGGACCGCGCTGGCGCGTATCGAGCCTGGCATCGGCCGCTCAAGCGCACCACGCACGATTGACCGTCAACCGATGAGCGAGCCGTTCGCGGCAGCCGACCTTGCCGTGCTGCGGGACGTACCCGAGGTAAGCATCCTGACGAGTGCGCACGAGGGAGCGGTGGTGCACAGCACGATCATCTGGGTGGTTGTCGATTCGAATGATCGCGTGCTGATCCGCAGCTACCTTGGGCCGAGCGCCCGCTGGTATCGCGAGGCGCTGGCACGACCGGCATGCCGCCTGCGGGTGGGCGATCGCGTGCTCGACGTCCACGCGGAAGCCGCCGCGGACCCCGAACGCGTCGCCTCCTGCTCGGACGCGCTCCGGGAAAAGTACGCCGCCCACGGCTCCATGCCGATCATGCTGAGGCGCTACCTCGACACGACGCTGGAACTGCGTCCGCGATCGTGAGCCGCGGTCTCGCTGATCGGTGACCGCGCTCGCGGCATGCGGTACCCTGTGACCGTGAACGATTCCGAGCGCGCCAACTCCTTCTACGCTCACGTCTCGGGGGGTGGCAAGGTCGAGCCGGACGACTGGATGCCCGACGACTACCGCGCGGCGGTGCTCAAGTTCGTCGAGATGCACGCCAACTCCGAGCTGATGGGCGTCCTGCCTGAGCGCGAGTGGATCCTCCGCGCCCCCACGCTGCGTCGCAAGCTGGCACTCACCAGCAAGGTGCAGGACGAGGTGGGCCACGCCCAGCTCCTCTACCGCGTCGCCGAGGACCTTGGCAAGAGCCGCGAGCAGATGCTGACCGACCTGCTCGCCGGCAAGACGAAGTTCCACAACGTCTTCCACTATCCGACTCGGAGCTGGGCCGACGTGGGGATCATCGCCTGGCTGGTGGATGCTGCCGCGATCGTCAGCCAGCAGGCGCTCCGAGACTCCTCGTATGCCCCCTACGCCCGCACCATGAAGAAGATCTGCTGGGAGGAATCGGTCCACATCATGCACGGCCGGGACGTCGTGCTGACCATGATGAACGGGACCGATGCGCAGCGAGCCCTGGTACAGGATGCCCTCGACCGATGGTGGGGGCCTCTCATGCAGATGCACGGCCCGCCGACCAACCCTGCAACCGATCGCGACCTGATCTGGAAGATCAAGGCCAAGGGCAACGAGCAGCTCCGACAGGAGTTCCTGACCATCTACGTGCCGCGCATCCGCGAGCTCGGGCTCGTGATCCCGGATCCGGCCCTCGAATATGACGAGGTGGCCGGCCGCTGGAACTACACCGAGCCCGATTGGGACGAGCTGCGATCGGTGGTCACCGGTCACGGACCGATGTCACAGGAGCGCCTCGAGTTCCGGCGAACCCATCGTGCGCAGACGCAGTGGGTCCGCGACGCGATCATCGGGCCGGTCGGCGCGGCGGCCTGAGGCCGTCGCTGGCCGCATGGGCGCCAAGGACCGGGTCTGGGAGGTCTTCCGGCAGGAGGCGGAGGGTGACCCGATGATCCACGGCGGCAGCGTGCGCGCCCCCGACGAGGAGCTGGCAACGCACTACGCCCGCGAGTTCTACGGTCGACGCCAGGAGAGCGAGCGGCTCTGGATCGTGCCGCGCGACACGATCATCGAGCTGGACGACCCGGATCTGCTGAAGCCGCCGTTCGATCGGTCCTTCAAGCGTCCCGGGGGGTTCCTGATCAAGCACAAGCTGGAGGCCGCTCGTGTTCGTGCCGGGGCGACCGACGGTGAGCCAGTCGAGGAGCTGGGCGAGTGACCGGCCTGGATACCGTGACCCGGACTGCCCTCGCTGAGCTGCTGCTCGCCATGGCCGATGACGAGTTCGTGCTCGGCTTCTGGGACTCCGAGTGGACCGGCATTGCGCCGATTCTCGAGGAGGACGTGGCGATGAGCTCGGTCAGCCAGGATGAGATCGGGCACGCCAAGGCTCTCTACGAGCTGCTTGCGGGGCTCAGTGGCCAAGATGCCGACGAGATCGCATTTGGGCGGGCGCCCGAGGCGTACCGGCACGCCGCGCTGATGAACCATCCGCGGACCGATTGGGCCTTCAGCATCGCGCGTCGGTACCTGTATGAAACGGCGGACTCGATCCGACTGGAATCACTGGCGAGCTCGTCGTACTCACCGCTGGCGCAGCTGGTCACGAAGATGCGGCGAGAGGAGACGTACCATCTGCTCCACTTCGACCTGTGGCTGCGCCGGCTCACCGAGGGTGGCACCGATTCCCGGCGTCGGTTGATCGGAGCGCTCCACGCGTTGTGGCCAGACGCACAGGCGGTCTTCGCCCCGCTCGCCGGCGAAGACGCCCTGGTCGCTGCCGGAGTCATGCCCGACCGCCTCGAAGCGCTGCGCACGCGTTGGCGGAGGCAGGTCGTCGAGCGACTGGCAGAGCTCGACATCCCGCCCATGCCAGCGGCTCCAGCTCCGAGTTCGGACGGCCGGCAGATGCACGGCGCCGATTTCGCGTGGCTGCACGGCCAGTTCACCATGGTCGCCGCGTCCGAACCCGGGGCATCGTGGTAACTCACGACCGCGACGCCGCGGTGTGGGCGGCGATTGCCGAGGTGCCCGACCCGGAGATTCCGACGATCAGCCTGGTCGACCTCGGCGTGGTGCGTGGCTTCGCGTTCGACCCAGGGGCGGATGGGGAGCTGCGTCTGACCGTGGAACTCCTGCCGACGTTCGTTGGTTGTCCTGCGGTCGAGGTGATGCGCGAGCAGGTGGGGGATCGGCTCCGCGAGCTGGGTGTCGCTGACCAGGTGGTCGTGGAGATCAGCTTCGCCGAACCCTGGACTTCGGACCGGATCACGCCTGCCGGCCGCGAGGCGCTGCGTGAGGGTGGCTTTGCGCCGCCTCCGCCGATCGGGCCCACCTACTCCGGTGGCAATCTGCTCACCGTCCTGTCGGCGACGACCTGCCCATACTGCGACTCGCGCAATACGACGCTCGAGAATGCGTTCGGACCGACCCTGTGCCGCGCCATCTACCACTGCGCGGACTGCCGACAGCCGTTCGAGGCCTTCAAGGCGGTCTAGTCCGTGCCCGAGCGGCGGCGCGCCGATGCGCTACCCTTCACCGGCGCACAGACGACTGGGGAGATCGAGCAATGGCCATGGATGGAGACGAGGTCAGATCGGCGGCTGCCGAGATGCTCGACGCCGGTGCCCACGACGCGCTCGACACGATGCGTCACTCCGCATCGCACATCATGGCGGCGGCCGTCCTGGAGCTCTTCCCGGAGGCCAAACTGGGGATCGGGCCTGCCATCAGGGACGGCTTCTACTACGACTTCGACCTCCCGCGTCCACTGACCCCAGACGACCTCGCGGCGATCGAGGAGGGAATGCGCAGCCAGGTCGCGGCGGACCTGCCATTCGAGCGACTCGAACTCGACCGCGCGGCCGCCCTCAGCAAGGTCGGTGCTGAAGGGCAGGACTACAAGGTGGAGATCATCTCGGATCTGCCCGAAGAGCAGGCGGCGGTCGTCAGCTTCTACCAGCACGGCGGGTTCAGTGACCTCTGCCGCGGGCCGCACGTGGTCACCACCGGCCAGCTCGGCCCATTCAAGTTGCTGAACACCGCCGGCGCGTATTGGCGCGGCGACGAGAAGCGCCCGATGCTCCAGCGCATCTACGGAACGGTCTGGGAGACGCAGGAGGAGCTCAACCAGCACCTGTGGCGCATCGAGGAGGCAAAGAAGCGCGATCACCGGCGTCTCGGTCGCGAACTCGACCTGTTCAGCTTCCATCCTGAGTCGCCAGCCGCACCGTTCTGGCATCCGCGGGGGATGGCGCTGTGGCGCGAGCTCGAGGCGTGGTCGTGGCAGGTGCGCAGAGAGGGCGGCTTCGTCGAGGTGCGGACACCCGGCATCGTCCGCAAGGAGCTGTGGGAGACGTCCGGCCACTGGGCCCTGTACCAGGACAACATGTTCGTCCTGCCCGACGGTGAGCACATCGCCGGGCTGAAGCCGATGAACTGCCCGGAGTCGATGCTCATCTACAAGACCCAGCTTCGGTCCTACCGGGACCTTCCGATGCGACTGGCCGACTACTCCTGGCTCTTCCGCAACGAGCGGACGGGCGCGCTCGCCGGCATGTTCCGGGTGCGCCAGCTCGTCCAGGACGACAGCCACGTGATCTGCCGCGACGACCAGGTGATCGACGAGGTGAACCTCGCACTCTCGCTGGTGCAGCGGACATACCAGCCATTCGGTTTCGAGCCGCGTTTCAAGTTGGCGACTCGTCCCGAAAAGCGGCTGGGGACTGACGAGTTCTGGGATATGGCCGAAGGGAAGTTGGCCGAGTCACTGACGGGTGCGGGCATCGCCTACGAGACCGATCCTGGTGGCGGAGCCTTCTATGCGCCGAAGATCGACGTCTTCATCGATGACGCGATCGGGCGAGAGTGGCAGATGGCCACGATCCAGGCCGACTATCAGCTGCCGCAGCGCTTCGAGATGGAGTATCGGACGGCGGACGGCGGCACCGCGCGGCCGGTCGTCATCCACTACGCCATCTACGGCAGCTTCGAGCGCTTCGTGGGGATCATCACCGAGCACTACGCCGGTGCGTTCCCCGCCTGGCTCGCTCCGGTGCAGGCCATGGTCATACCGATCGCCGACCGGCACGTGGACTACGCGCTGGAGGTGCGAGCCGCGCTGGTGGCTGCCGGACTGCGAGCGGAGGTCGATGATCGGTCAGAGCGAATGCAGGCCAAGCTTCGCGACGCGCAGGAGCAGAAGATCCCCGTGATGCTCGTTGTCGGCGACCGTGACCAGGAGGCCCGCGCGGTCAGTCCTCGCCTTCGGACAGGCAAATCGGCGCAGGGTGTCCCCCTTGACGAGTTCGTGGCCCGGCTCAGCGCGCGTGTGGCTGCCCGTGAGCTGTGGCCGTACGCGGAAGACGCGTCCTGAGGAAGATGCGCGGCGTTGGCCAGCTGGCCCTCGCCTCCACTGACCCGAGCCGGGCGGCCGAATTCTACGAATCGGCATTCGGCTTCCGTCAGCGCGCCGGAGACGACTCGGGCGTGGACCTGGAGCTCGGCGGCTTCGAGCTCAGCTTTCGCCGGGCCGAACGAGCCGCGCGTGATGGGATGCAGATCGGGTTCCGGGTCGACACGGCAGCCGAGGTCGACGCGTGGGCGCAGGATCTGACGCTGCGCGGCTTCGCCCTCGTCGGCCCGCCATCCGGTGACCGGTGGGAGGGGAGCCGCTCCTTCCGCGTGGCAGATCCGGACGGGCGCCAGGTCGCGATCTTCTACGACTACCCGTCGTGAGGACGCCGCGCGCCGTTGACCGTCCATTCGAGCGCGGTGTATAGTCCACGGGCGTTTGCGCATCATTCTTGAGGCCACGCGTCCGCAGCGGACGGTGGCTCGTTTGTTGAAGGAGCGGCAGCACCCATAGCGAAGGACCTCCGAATCAACGAGATGATCCGAAACCGAGAGGTGCGGGTCATCGACGATGAGGGACAGCAGCTCGGCGTTCTGGAGACCTCCCAGGCGCTTGCCCTGGCCCAGGACAAGGGGCTCGATCTCGTCGAGATCGCACCCACGGCGGTCCCGCCGGTCTGCAAGATCCTCAACTACGGGCAGTACAAGTACGAGCTCCAGAAGAAGGAGCGCGAGGCAAAACGCAGGCAGAAGTCGACGACGTTCAAGGAGATCCGGCTGCGGGTCAAGATCGACGTCAACGACCTGCGGACAAAGACACGACGAGCGGGAGAGTTTCTGGAGGACGGCGACCGAGTGAAGGTCACGGTCCAGTTCCGGGGACGCGAGATGAGCCACGCCAACCTGGGGCGTGACCTTCTCGACCGAGCGGCGGAGATGCTCACCGAGCATGGCGTCGTCGAGCGGCCACCGCTCCTCGAGGGCCGCAACATGTACATCGTGATGGCCCCGCATGAGAAGCGGGCCGAGAAGAAGACCGAGACGGCCGAGCAGACCGATGGAGCCGCCGCTCCAGAGGCACCGGACGGCGAGACGATCGGCGACGTGCTCGCCGCCAAGGGCAAGACCGCCATCGCAACGGTCGAGCCGGAATCAACGGAGCGGACCCCAGATGCCAAAGATGAAGACGCACAAGGGAACGGCCAAGCGCTTTAAGAAGACCGGATCGGGCAAATGGGTCCGACCGAAGGCGGGAAGTGGCCACCACCTGGAGATCAAGTCGAGCAGCCGTACCCGCCGCTACGCCGGCAAGGCACTCGTCCCCAATGTCCACGCAAAGCAGCTCGCGCGGCTGCTTCCCTATGAGTAGAGGCGACCGATGCCACGAGTAAAGCGCGGGGTACCGGCACACCGACGCCACAAGCGCCTCCTGGCGCAGGCGGAGGGCCGTCGCGGAACCCGCTCGAAGCTGATCCGTCCGGCGCGCGAGGCTCTCTTCCACGCACTGGTCTACGCCTACCGCGACCGCCGCGACCGAAAGCGGGACATGCGCCGCCTCTGGATCGAGCGCATCAACGCCGCCGCGCGCAGTCACGGAATGCCGTACGGTCGGTTCATTGCCGGCCTGAAGGCGGCTGGGATCGAGCTTGACCGCCGGATGCTCGCCGACCTGGCGATCCGCGACGGCGGCGCGTTTGCCAAGGTCGTCGAGATGTCGAAGGGGTCGTTTACCGCCTAGCCGGCGTCGCCGATGCCGGCTTCCTCGGCCCTGCTCCCAAAACGGGAGCGGGGTCGTTTGTTTTCCCCGATCATCTGCACTGGACCGATGAACGAGACGAACGACTTGCGCGATCGATTGCAGCGGCTTCGCGTCACGGCGGCTGAGCGGCTCGCTGCGGCGCCCGATGCCGCAGCCGTGGACCAGCTTCGCACCGCGCTGCTCGGACGATCCGGAGAGCTGACAGCGCTGCTGCGCGACCTCGCCAGCGTCCCCGTCGCCGAGCGGCCCGCGCTTGGCCAGTTGGCCAACGAGGTCAGGTCCGAGGTCGAGAGCAGCATCCTCGCTCGCCTCGCAGCGCTCCAGGGTGCAGCCCTGGAATCCCGCCTCGCCGCCGAACGGCTCGACATGAGTGCGCCCGGCCGTCCCGGCCGAATCGGCCACCTCCATCCTCTCATGACGGTCGAACGCGATCTGCGGGAGATCTTCCACGCCTTCGGATTCGAGGTCTTCGAAGGGCCGGAGATCGAGACGGACGCGATGAATTTCGAGGCGCTCAACATCCCGCCGGACCACCCGTCGCGAGACCTGTGGGACACGCTGTACGTGGCCGAGCCGGGGAGCGATCCGCCCCGCCCTGCCGAGGACGGCACGATCCTGCGCACGCACACCAGCCCGGCCCAGATTCGTGCCATGCAGGCCCTGCAACCGCCTATCAGGGTGATCACGCCGGGCCGCTGCTTCCGGTACGAGGCGGTCGATGCCGGCCACAACTTCGAGTTCTTCCAGGTCGAGGGGCTGGTCGTCGATCACGACACCAGCCTGGCCGATCTGAAGGGCATGCTCGAGGAGTTTGCGCGGGCGCTCTACGGCGAGGGCACGCGGACGCGCTTCCGGCCCGGCTACTACCCGTTCACCGAGCCGAGCGTCGCCTTCGACGTCGCGTGCCTGGTCTGCGGAGGCGGCGGCTGTCCGGCCTGTGGCCGCTCGGGCTGGATGACGATCCTGGGCGCCGGCATGGTGCATCCGTCGGTACTGCGCGCCGGCGGCATCGACCCCGATGACTACCAGGGCTATGCCTTCGGCATGGGTCTCGATCGGATCACGCTGCTCCGGCACGGCATCCCTGATCTTCGGCTGCTGATGGGCGCCGACCTGCGATTCCTGTCGCAGTTCTCGGCGGGGCGGTAGGCGCGATGCGCGTTCCGCTCGCCTGGCTGCGCGACTACGTCAGCTTCGACCTCTCCCCGGAGGCGCTGGCCGAGCAGCTGACCCTGCGTGGCATGGAGGTGAGCGCCATCGAGTTCACCGGTGCCGACTGGTCCGATGTGGTGGTCGGTCGGCTGCTCACCGTCGAGCGCCACCCCAACGCCGACAAGCTGTGGCTGACGACCGTCGACGTCGGTGATCCTGAAGGCCCCCTTCAGGTCGTGTGCGGGGCAGACAACGTCGCACCCGGGCAGCTCGTGCCGGTCGCGCGCGTCGGTGCCGTCCTGCCCGGCGACCGACGTATCGAGCGCAGCAAGATCCGCGGGATCGAGTCGCAGGGGATGCTGTGCAGCCCGACGGAACTCGGCCTGGGCGACGAAGCGGAGGGGATCCATATCCTCGGCACCGGGGCGGAGCTGCCGCTCGGCGCCGATCTGCGCGGCATCCTGGGCGATGTCGTGCTCGACGTGGACGTCAAGCCGAATCGCGGGGACGCGCTGTCGATGGTCGGGCTTGCCCGCGAGATTGCGGCGATCAGCGGATCGTCACTCCGTTTGCCGGAGATCCACCTCACCGAGGACGCGTCAGTCGCCGTGGGCGACCGGGTGTCGGTGATCATCGAGGACGGCGAGGGCTGCCCGCGCTTCACGGCGCGCAGCTTCGAAGGGATCACCAACGGGCCGGCGCCGGGGTGGATGCAGCAACGCCTGCTGGCCGCCGGCATCCGACCCATCTCCGCCGTGGTCGACGTCACCAACTACGTGATGCATGAGCTCGGCCAGCCGATGCACGCGTATGACAGCGCCGCCATCCCCGGGGGCCGGATCGTGGTCCGGCGCGCGCGTGACGGGGAGCAGCTGGAGACGATCGATCATCAGACCCGGACCCTGGATGAGCGGATGCTCGTGATCGCCGATGCGGAGAGGCCGATCGGCCTCGCCGGAATCATGGGCGGTGCCTCCACCGAGGTCGGCGCCGCGACCGATCGGGTAATCCTCGAATCGGCGATCTTCCACGGGCCGATGATTCGGAACGCCGCCCGGCGCCTCGGACTGCGCTCCGACGCGAGCATGCGCCACGAAAAGGGGATCGGCCACGACCTGCCCCGCCTGGCTCTCGATCGTGCTGCCGCACTGCTCGCGGACCTTACCGGGGCACGGGTCGCCACCGGGATCGCCGACAACGATCCCGATGCCCGCCGGCCGAGGGTCGTGCGCCTGTCGGTGGCGCGTACCGAACGTCTGCTGGGGATCCCGCTCACGGCCAACCAGGTCGGTGATCTCCTTGCTCCACTCGAATTCGCGGCGGAGACGGACGGATCGGACGAGGTCGCGGTGTCGGTCCCGTCGCATCGCCTGGACGTCGTCGCACCGGAAGACGTGGCCGAAGAGATCGCGCGGAGCTACGGCTATGGCCGGATCGAGGGTCGCCTCCCCGTCACCGTGCTGCCGCCCTTCCGCGCCGACCCGAGCGAAGCGCGACACCGAACTCGCCGGGTTCTTGCCGGACTGGGCCTCGACGAGGTGGTTACCCACGCCCTGATCGGACGCGCCGACCTGGAGCGCTCCGCCATGAACCCGGATGACCCGGGGCTGGTGCGCGTTGCGAATCCGCTCGCCGAACAGCACAGCATCATGCGACCCAGCCTCGTCCCCTCGCTCCTGGCCTCGCTCGCCGAGAATGCACGACAGCGACGCACCGACGCGTGGCTCTTCGAGGTTGGCAAGACCTACTCGATGGGACCCACCGGTGAGCCAGACACCGAGACCGCGGGCACCGGCCGCCACGAAGCCTGGGGAGTCGGCATCGCGCTGACCGGACCGCGCCAGCCGCGGAGTCCGGGAAGCGATCCCGCCGACGCCGATATCGGCGACCTGAAGTGGATCGTCGAGGCGCTCCACCTCGAACTCGGGGCCGCGCGCCCGGTCTTCAGGGCCTCGACCAGAGCTTCACCCGAGCTCCACCCCGGTCGAACCGCCGAGGTGGTGGACGCGGCGGGACGAGGATACGGCACCCTCGGTGAGCTGCACCCGGCCATCACCGGTGCCTGGGATCTCCCCGGTCGCCCCCTGGTCGCCACGCTCAGCCTGGCGGCGCTGCTGCGGCTCGTTCCGAATCAGGTTCGGCTCACGCCGGTACCTCCCGCACAGCCGATCGATCGAGATCTCGCCGTGATCCTGGAGGAGTCGACGCCAGTCGGCGAGCTGCTGCGTCTCGTGCGCAGCAGTGCCGGCGCCACGCTCGCCTCGGCACGGCTCTTCGACGAGTACCGCGGGCCCCAGGTCGGCGAGGGGCGGGTCTCGTACGCGATCGCGCTGCGCTTCCAGCCCGCGTCGTCCGACGACGAGCGTGGCATCGCTCGTGCCATGGACCGGGTGCGAGGCGCCCTGAGACACCACCTCGGTGCGGAGATCCGCTGATCACCCTGTTCGCCGCGCGGCGCGACTGCTAGGCTTCGGGGCGTCGGGGCTCCCGGCTGCATGCGCAAGGAGGAATCGGTGGACGTTCTCACCAGGCTCGGCCCGATCGACCTCTTCATCGTCGCGAGCCTCGCGTTGGGCGTCTTCGCCGGGTTCACCCAGGGGATGATCCGCTACGCCCTCAACGGTGTCGTGGTGATCGTTGCCTTCGTCGTGGCGAGCCAGCTGCACGGTCCGATCTTCGAGCTCCTCGGCGCCTGGAAGGCATTCACCCCGGAGCTGCGCGAGCAGCTCATCTTTTTGGTGCTGTTCGTCGGTCTCGTGGTCGGAGGATGGTTCGCCGTTCGCGCCTTCTACCACCGCACCCGGCTCCCTATCGCCCGCCAGCTTGACGAGATCGGTGGCGCGGTGCTCGGCCTGCTCTTCGCCGCGCTCTCGATCGTCTTCACCCTCGTGGTGATGGACAGCTTCTTCCGGATCGCGCCAGACGCCGTGGTCGAGTCGGCCGGGCCGCTGACTGGGTTCTACCGCGCCATGGACGGATCGATCCTGGTGGATTTCTTCCGCGAGACCCTGATCCCCACCTTCGGGGCGCTGGCTCGTCCGTTCGTGCCTGAAGGGATCGCCGACCTTCTGATCGTGCCGTGAACGCGACGGCTGCGGCCACCTTGGCCGGGCCGACGGCCAGGCACACTCTGCTTGCGGACCGCGGCTGGTTCGACCGCTCTGCCCTCGCCGTTGCCCCCGACCTGCTCGGCATGCTCCTGGTGCACGATCATCCCGACGGACCGATCCTTGGTCGCATCGTGGAGGTTGAGGCGTATCTGGGACCCGAGGATCTCGCGTCGCATGCGGCTCGCGGGCTCACACCGCGCAACGCGTCGATGTTCGGGCCGCCCGGTCACCTGTACGTCTACCTGATCTACGGCATGCACCACTGCCTCAACGTAGTGACCGGCCCCGGGCGCAAGCCCGAGGCGGTGCTCATCCGCGCGGCGGAGATCCTCGAGGGCGAGGAACTGGCGCGTCAACGCCGTGGCGACGTCCCGTCCCACCGACTCGCCGCCGGACCGGGCAACCTGGCCGCGGCATTCGACCTGGACCGTCGTCACGATGGGGCCGACCTGCTGACGGGCCCCGTGCGACTGGCGACCGGCACGCAGCCAACTCGCATCGAACGCACGCCCCGCGTCGGGATGACGACCGCCGGCGCCTGGACCGATCGACCTTTTCGCTTTGTGATCGCCGATGACCGACATCGCTCCCGCCGCTGAGCCGGCGCCCGGCGTCGCCGCCGACTCCGGCACGCTGCGTGCCCTGGAGTGGGCGGCCATTACCAGCCAGCTGGCAGATCTGGCCGCCTTTGGACCCTCCCGCGAACTGGCCGAAACTGCACTTCCCATGGCCGATCCCGTCCACGTCGGTCTGCTGGGAGCGCAGACCGACGAGGCGTCGAAGCTGCTAGTGGAGCAGGCGCAGGTGAGCATCGGCGGCGCTCGCGACGTGCGGGCGGCCCTCCAGCGGGCGTCGCGCGGTGGCCGGCTCGCGCCACAGGAGCTGCTCGATGTCTCCGAGACGCTGCGGGCGGCCGGCGCGCTCGCCGAGCGCCTCGTCGGTTGGAAGGGTCCGCACCTGGCCGAGGTGCGCGGCGACCTCGACGATGCTCCGCAGCTGCGTGCACAGATCGAGCGCAGCATCGATGACGCGGGCGAGATCCTCGACTCGGCATCGTCGGCCCTGGCGGCGTTCCGCAAAAAGCTGCGCACCGCGCAGGAGCGCGTTCGCGAGCGTCTCAACTCGATGCTCCGGTCCTCCGACATGGTCGGGGTGATCGGTGAACCGATCGTCACCATGCGGGCGGGACGCTACGTCATCCCCGTGCGCGCCGATGCCAAGGGCAAGCTCAAGGGGATCGTCCATGACCAGAGCGCCTCGGGAGCGACCCTCTTCGTGGAGCCGCTTGTCGTCGTCGAGCTCAACAACACCTGGACCCAGGCCACGCTTGACGCGCAACGCGAGGAGGAACGCATTCTCGACGAGCTCTCGCGGGCGGTTGAGACACGGGCGGAGTCGCTCACTCAATCCCTCGAGGCGCTGGCTCGCGCCGACCTGTGGATGGCCCGCGCCCGCCTTGGCGAGCGGCAGGATGCCGTCCGTCCCCAGCCGGATGTGAAGGCGACGGAACTGCTCTCGGCGCGACACCCACTGCTCGGGCCGTCAGCCGTGCCGATCGATCTGCGCATAGGGGAGCGATTCGGGTATCGGGCACTCATCGTGACTGGACCCAATACCGGCGGAAAGACGGTTGCCCTCAAGACGCTTGGCCTGCTGGCCCTGATGCATCAGGCCGGGCTGCGCGTGCCGGCCGCCGAAGGAGCGCGCATGCCGGTCTTTGCCCGGATCATGGCCGACATCGGCGACGAGCAGAGCATCGCGCAGTCGCTGTCGACCTTCTCCAGCCACCTGCGCAACGTGATCCGCTTCGTCGAAGCCGCCGGTCCGCAAAGCCTGGTGCTGCTCGACGAGATCGGGGCCGGCACCGACCCGACCGAGGGGTCGGCTCTCGCCATGGCGATCGTGGAGCGTCTGCTGGCCGCCGGCGCGACCGTTGCCGCCACCACGCACTACGCCGAGTTGAAGGTCTTCGCCACGCAGCACGAGATGGTGAGCAATGCCGCCGTCGCGTTCGACGTCGCAACCCTGCGGCCCACGTACCGGCTCGAGATCGGGCTGCCGGGCAAGTCACAGGCATTCGCCATTGCCGAGCGCCTCGGATTGCCTCCGGACATCCTTCACGACGCGCGCTCGCGACTCACGGCGAGCCATGTCTCGATGGAGGAGACGCTCGCCGCCATCGCACAAGCTGAGAAGGAACGCTCCGCCGAACTGGAAGAAGCGCAGGCGGAACATCGATCCGCCAGCGAGGATCGGGAGCGTGCGAAGAGCGGAGTCACTCGCGCGCGCCGCGAGGCCGCCGAGATCCTGGCCGACGCCAGGCGCGCCGCCGACGACCTGCTCGCCCGCGCGGAACGCGAGGTCGCCGATGCTCGCCGCGAACTGATGCGTCAGCGCAATCTGCGCCCCACGCGTGGCGCTGCACCGACCTCCAATGCGGCGCTGGAGCGAGTCGCGGCAGGCGTCGCACGGGTTCGGGCGGAGGGTGCGTCGGTTGCTGCCCCAGCTGGCGAATCTGATGCGCCGCCAGAGACTGAGCAGCCGCGGGTCGGGCTCTGGGGACGCAGCCGCACCCTCGGGACCGACGGACGGATCGTCGAGGTCAGCGGGCGGACCGGCCGCGTCACGCTTGAGACCGATGGAGCGCGCCTGGTCGTACCGGGAGATGACGTCGAGGTCGTGGCGGAGCCGTTAGCTGGGCCTGCGCCCCGTGACGAGGAGGCAGCTTCGCTGCGGCAGCGCGCAGCCAGCCGGATCGCGCCCCGTCTCGACCTGCGCGGTGAGCGCGTCGAGGCAGCGCTCGACCAGCTGGCCGCATACCTCGATGAAGCCCTGCTGGCTGGGCTGGACGAGGCGGTCATCGTGCATGGCGCGGGGACCGGCGCGCTCCGCCGCTCGATCCGGGAACGGCTCGCCGAGCATCCTCGGGTCCGAAGCACGCGACCGGGTCGGCGCGAAGAGGGCGGCGACGGGGCGACGGTCGCCGAGTTCTAGGAGCGCCCCAGGCGAGCGACTAGGCTGGTGGAACCGGCGAGGGCGTCGGGGACGGCGATGGCGTGTCCGTTGGCAGCGCGGACGGCGTCGGGCTGGGGGTCGGGGAGGGCGACGGCGTCGGGGAGGGCGACGGCATGGGCGTCGAGGTCGGGACCTCCCCGGGTACGCACTCCTCGGTCGGCGCCAGCGGGGCATCGAGCGGCGGGGCGGGTGAGCGGCGCAGGGTCGTCTCCTTGCCGATGAAGCGCTCCAGCCACGCGATGTTGGCCGCCTCCCACGTTGGGTGGCCATCCTCCCAGCCCACGAGATCCAGGTAGACCCGCTCGTCGGGGACCGCCGGTGCGGGCGTGGCACTCGGATCCGGGATAGCGGTGGCGGCGGGGGTCGCGGTCGCGAAGTCGCCGCAGCCCTCCTGCCAGATCCTGCCTGTCTCCGCCTCGACCCGCAGCAGCCGGTGCAGCGCGTCGCGCTGTGTTGGCGCCCGACCCTCTGCGAAGACTTCGGTCAGCGTGTTGACAGTGTCGTCACCGGGCAGGAGGCCACTCATCACGTCGATCGCCATCTCGACGATGCCGGCCGGGCGCGGGAAGTCACGCAGCGGTATCTCGTTGAGCGTGGCCACCTCCGACATGTAGGCGTGCCAGATAAAGGTCGGACCGTCGCCGGCAAAGACAGCGCTGATCGGCGTGAAGTCGCTGTTGCCGACCCACACGCCGGTGACGATCGCTCCGTCGGCCACAGTCGGATCTGGATCGGGAGCCAGGTAGCCGAACGCCTGCAGGTCGCGGAAGTCGTTGGTGGTACCGGTCTTGAGCGTCGCCGGCCGACGCCCGGCCTCGGTGCGCAGCGCGAACCGACCGCCCCACCAGACGTTTTGGGACGGATCGGTGTTGTCTGCCAGGATGTCGGTCACGAGGTAGGCTGCAGGCTCACCAAGGACACGCTCGGGTTGCGCGCCGTCGGTGTCACGGTCGTAGATCACGTTCCCGTCTCGATCCTCGATCGAGCTGATCAGGTAGGGCTCGGCCAGCAGGCCGCCGTTGGCGAGGGCACCGTAGGCTCCCGCGAGGTCGAGCATGTGGACGCCGATCGTCCCCAGCGTCAGCGACGGGACGGCAACTTCGCCCTCATGCTGTGGGTCCCACTGCAGGCCAAGCCGTTCGGCCTGGTCGACCACGTTCTGGGTGCCGATCAACTGCTGCGCCTTGGCGGCGGGAATGTTCAGCGAGTACTTCAGCGCGTCACGCAGACGGATCGGTCCACGCTCGCCACCATCGGCATTGGGCACCGAGTAGCCGTCCACGATCTCGCCCTTCACGTCCATCAGCATCGTCGCCGGAGTGATGACGCCGCGCTCGAAGCCGGTGGCGTAGGTGATCGGCTTGAACGCCGAGCCCGACTGCCGGAAAGCCTGCCCCACGACGTCGAACTGCGGCTGGTGCTCGTCGGTCGCCTCGCCGTAGAAGTTCGCAGACCCGACGTAGGCGAGCACCTCCCCGGTGCGGTAGTTGATGGTCACCAGGGCGTCGTTGTTGATGTTGCGTCCCTGGAGTCGTCGGAGCCACTCCATGGCCTCCTCGCCGTACTTGGCGAGGAGCTCGCCATCGGTCAGGCGGTCGAGGTCATAGGCCACCCCGGCCCACTTTTCGGCCGAGACCTGGTAGCCCTCGTAGTCGAGCGTGGTCCGAATCACCAGGCCGCCGCGGTCAAGCAGATCTTCGCCGCCGAGCAGATCGGCGGCGGCACGTCGGACGGCGTACACGAAATGGGGTGCCCGGTAGTCCAGAGCTTTTGGCAGCGCGAGTTCGATCCGCTCCGCGACGGCGGTGTCACGCTCGGACGGGGTGATGGCCCCGGTGGCCACCATGCCGTCGAGCACGAAACTCTGCACCGTCAGGGCGCGTGCGCTTCGAGTAACAACCAGGACCGGGTTTCCCGCTGCATCGCGTCCTCGGAAGGCCGACTGGGTGGGGTCGAGCGCCGACGGGGCGCGCACGAGACCCGCCAGCAGCGCCGCCTCGCCGATCGAAAGCTGGTCGTCCGCTGCGCTCGACGTGATGTCCTTCCCGAAGTAGCGATTGGCCGCCGCCCAGATGCCGTAGGAGTTGTTGCCGTAGTAGACCTGGTTGAGGTACATCTCCAGCAGCTTCTGCTTGCCCTCCAGCCCTGGGAATCGGTCGCCGACCCGCAGGGCGAGCAGCGCTTCCTTGATCTTCCGCTCCCAGACGCGATCGGAATCGGTCAGAAGCCCGGCGTCGAAGAGACGGATACGGACGAGCTGCTGGCAGATCGTCGAAGCCCCGGATACTGTCTCGTCCGCGGAGAAGTTCTGGAGCGCGGCGCGCAGGATGCCGCGGAAATCGATGCACGGATTGGTCCAGAAGGTGCGGTCCTCGGCGGCAACCTGCGCGTCGATCATTACCTGGGGAATCTCGTCGAACGGGATCACGCGACGCTGTTCGGCGGCAAAGCTGGCGAGCTCGACGCCATCGCCGGACAGGACGCGTGACCCCTCGCTGAGCTCGAACTGCTCGAGATCGCCCGGATCGGGCAGGCCGCTCGTATACGACGCAAAGACACCCATCAGACCGATGAACAGGGCGATCGCCAGCACGGCAAAGCCGCCGAGCACGATCGCCGGCAGGGCGGCAACGCTGCCCGGGGGTCGTCGGTTCGGCTGGCGCAGAGGGCGGGCGCCCGCGTAGTGGGCGCCGCGGCGCACGGGATTGCGTCGAGTCATCGGGGACCGACTGTAGCACGCTCGGCCGCGGTCCTATACTCACGCCTCATGACCGCTGACCTCCTCGACGACCTCGACTGGCGAGGCCTGGTTGCCCACAGCACCGACCCTGACAGTCTGCGGGCAACCCTCGCCGGAGACCCGATCAGTTTCTACTGCGGCTTCGATCCGACCGCGGAGAGCCTGCACTTCGGCAACCTGGTTCAGCTGGTCACCATGCGTCGGCTGCAGCTCGCGGGGCACCATCCGATCGCCGTCGTCGGCGGCGCCACGGGCCTGATCGGTGACCCGAGTGGGAAGAGTGCCGAGCGCAACCTGAACGAGGCCGACGTGGTCGACGCCTGGGTCGAGCGGATCCGCGGCCAGGTCGAGCGCTACCTGGACTTCGACGGCGCAAACGCTGCCCGTATCGTCAACAACCTTGAGTGGACGGCGCCGCTGTCGGCGCTCGACTTCCTGCGAGCGATCGGGAAACACTTCAGCGTCAATCGCATGCTCGACAAGGAGTCGGTCAGCGCCCGGCTGGGCGGCAGCGGGATCAGCTTCACCGAGTTCAGCTACCAGGTGCTCCAGGCGCTCGACTACCTCGAGCTGCATCGCCGCCATGGCTGCGTCCTGCAGACCGGCGGCAGTGATCAATGGGGCAACCTGACCGCCGGGGTCGATCTGATCCGACGGGTCACGGGGGACACCGTTCATGCGCTGGCGACGCCACTGATCACCAAGACGGACGGGACGAAGCACGGCAAGACGGCCGGCGGAACGCTCTGGCTGGACCCACGGCTCACCAGCCCGTATGCCTTCTACCAGTACTTTGTGAACAGCGAGGATGCCGACGTTGCGGCACTCCTGAAGGTCTTCAGCTTCCGCTCGCATGCCGAGATCGAAGAGCTGGTCGCGGCAGCCGTGGCTCGCCCCGAAGCGCGCGAGGCCCAACAGGCCCTGGCCGCCGAGCTCACCACGCTGGTGCACGGATCGGACGAGACCGATCGGGTGCTCCTCGCCAGCCGGGCGCTCTTCGGCCAGGGGGAGCTCCGTGATCTCGACGCGCCAACCCTTCAGGCGGCTCTCGCAGAGCTGCCGGGCACCGAAGTGGGCGGCGATCTCCCGTCGGTCGTTGACCTGTTGGTCGCCACCGGACTGTCCGAGAGCAAGTCGGCCGCGCGTCGAGCCGTTGCCGACGGCGGCGCGTACGTCAACAACCAGCGGGTCACCGATGCCGCCCAGCTGCCCGCTGTGGCTGACCTGCTCCATGGCCGCTGGCTGGTCCTTCGACGAGGACGCCGGACATTGGCACGCGTGGAGCGCCGCTGAACCGTTGCCTGCGCGAAACGCTATGAGTGGTGATGGAGACCTCTCTCATCCGACTCGGCCGGCAGGTCAGCGTGATAGTTGTGCTGGCGACGATGGCCGGCTGCGTCTCCGTGGCAAGCCCGTCGAGCGCGTCGCCGGACGCCTCGACTACGCCTTCCACGTCGCCCCCGGTCGCCCCTGCCACCGGACAACCGTCGCCGCCTGGCCTGGTGGCGCAACCCCTGGGCGACCGACTGATCGCGCGCTTCGTATCTGGAACTGGCCCGTGCGCCATCGCCGGCGACGCTGACGGGGTATGGATCACCAATTACGGCGCGGCGAGCGTCGTTCGAATCGATCCGACCGTCCACACCGTGGCGGCCGAAGTCGCCACGCGGAGCAACCCGTGTGCGGTTGGCCTGGCCGATGGGTCGGTCTGGGTCGCGCAGCTGGCCGCCAGGAACCTGGTGCGGCTGGATCCGGCGACCGGCGAGATCGAGGCCACGATCGAGAACCTGGGCCAGATCTGGGACCTGCAGGTCGGGAAGGACGCGATCTGGGTCACCGACCGAACCGGGCGGCGGCTCATTCGGATCGACCCGACGACCAGCGAGATCGTCGCGGAGCTTGCGCTGGACGGTACGCCATCCGGGCTCGCGATCACCGGCGGCGCCGTCTGGGTCGCACTCGAGAGCTCGCGGCAGCTGCTCCGCGTCGACGTCGCCACGGACACGATCGTCGCTTCGATCCCCCTGGATGCTGCCCCGACCTGGTGGGGCACGGACGGCGAGTCGCTCTGGGTGGCTCTCTCATTCGCCGGACGGGTGCTGCGCATCGACCTGACGAGCAATACCGTCGAGACCGACATCTACCTGGGTGGGAAGCCGCTTGACCTTGCCGTGGCCGACGGGCTCGTCTGGGTGCCGGACGGCGACAGCGGCACGCTCTGGCTGCTCGACGCATTGACGGGCGAGGCCGTGTCAGCCTACGCCCTGCAACCGGGGATCTTCGTCGCTGAGGAGCGCCTCGGCGACATCTGGGTGCTCGACTTCAGCGGCGAAGAGGTGTTCCGCCTGCGCTCGGGGACGTAGGCAGACTCAGTGCTTCTCGCCCGCCGCGACCGTGGCCTCGTGCTCGGCGATCACCCTCTCTGCCACGTTGTGCGGCACTTCGGCGTAGTGATCGAGCTTCCAGGTGAAGCGCCCGCGGCCCTGCGTGATGCTCCGCAGCTCCGTGGCATAGTGAAACATCTCCGCCTGCGGGACCTGCGCTCGGAGGTGCTGCATCCCGTCGGCCGAGTCCATCCCCAGCACGTGTCCGCGCTTGGCGGTGATCTGCCCCATCACATCACCCATGTATTCGTCCGGGACGGTCACCTCGACCTCGAGGATCGGCTCCAGGAGTGACGGGTCCGCCTCGGGAAAGGCGCGCTTGAGGGCTTGGCTGGCCGCGACCTTGAACGCCATCTCCGAACTGTCCACGGTGTGGTAGCTGCCGTCCACCAGGGTGGCGCGCATGTCCACCACCGGGTACCCGGCGAGAACCCCCTCGATCATCGCTTCGCGGAGTCCCTTTTCAACGGCGGGAATGTACTGCTTGGGGACCACGCCGCCGACGATCTTGTCGCCGAACTCGAAACCCGAGCCACTGGGCAGCGGCTCGAAATTGATGACCACGTGCCCGAACTGTCCATGGCCGCCCGTCTGCCGCTTGAAGCGGTTGTCGATCTTCGCCGCCTTGCGGATCGTCTCGCGATATGGGACCCGCGGACTGCCGGTGATGACCGATGCGCCGAACTTGCGCTTGAGACGCTCCACGATGACGTCGACGTGCGAATCGCCCATGGCGGTCAGGATCGTCTCGCCGGTGCCGTCCTCGCGGTGAACGCGCACCGTCGGCTCTTCCTCCAGCATGCGCTGGAGCGCCTGGCCGAGCTTGTCAAGGTCCGCCTTGCTCTGCGGCTCGATGCTCACCTGCAGGCTGGGTGCCGGGAACTGCAGACGGGGAAGCTCGACCGATTGACCGCGATCCGCGACAAGCGTGTCCCCGGTGTGGGTGCTCGTCATCTTGGCGATCGCAACGATGTCCCCTGGTCCTGCCTGTGGCATCACGACCTGCTCCTTGCCGAGCATGCCCAACACATTCCCGATGCGCTCATCCTCTCGTCGCGAGGCGTTCCACAGGTGCGCCTGGGAGCGCAGGGTGCCGGCGATGACGCGCAGGTAGGTGAGTCGTCCGACAAACGGGTCGGCTGTCGTCTTGAAGACCTGTGCCACCAGCGACGCTGCCGGATCGGGCTCGATCCGGCTGCCATCGACGGTGACGCGGGCGCCGACCTCGGCGACCGACGGCACGTGCTTGGCGATCATCGTCAGCAGCTCGCGAACGCCGATATTGCGCAACGCGCTGCCAACGAAGACCGGAACGACGCTGCCCTCGCGCGTCCCCTTGTGCACCGCGGCCTCGATCTCCGCGTCGCTGAGCGTCTCGCCGTCCAGGTAGCGGGTCATCAACTCGTCGCTCGCTTCGGCGGCGGCCTCCACGAGCGCCTCCCGTCGCGCGACTTCCTCGGCACGCATCTCGTCAGGGATCGGCACCTCTTTCGGCTTGCCGCCCTCGTAGACGTTGGCGTGCTGCTCGATCACGTCGATGTAGCCCCGGAACGAGTCGGCCGATCCGATCGGTAGGTAGACCGGGGCAATCTTGGGACCAAAGCGCGCCTTCAGAGCGTCGAGGACGGCCCGATAGTTGGCGTTCTCGCGGTCCATCTTGTTGATGAAGACGAAGCGCGGGAGACGACGCTCATCAGCAAGCCTCCACACTTCCTCGGTGCCGACCTCGACCCCGGCCGAAGCATCGACCACCACGATCACCGCGTCGACCGCTGCCAGCGCCTCGACCACGTCAGCCTGAAAGTCAGCGTAGCCGGGCGTGTCCACGATCGTGATCCGCGCGCCATCGGCCTCTGCCGTCCCGATCGCCAGGTTGATGGTCTGCCCGCGTTTCTGCTCGTCGGGATCCCAGTCAAGCGTCGTCGTTCCGGCGTCCACACTGCCGAGTCGCCCGATCGCGCCCGCGTCGAACAGCATCGCCTCAGCCAGACTCGTCTTGCCCGCGCCGCCATGAGAGATGAGTGCCACGTTGCGGATCAGGTCGGGGCTGGTCGGCTTCATCTGAAATCCTCGTACGCAGGTGATGGTGTCGCCTGGGGCTCATTACGCCTCGGCGGTGGTGAGCGCGAGATGTCGCCCAATTATAGGGAGCCGCCCCGCACGACCCGACGCTGCGCCGATGAGCCGGCGGCCTGGTAGCTGGCCAGCACCCATTCGGGCTCGCGGTCGCTCCACGACCCGAACGCCCAATCCGGACCGAAGCTGGCCGACAGGTCCAGTGTGACCGTGACCGACCGAAAGGTGTGCACCAGTTCGGCGCCCCCTGTGAGCGCCTCGACCAGGTCACCCGGGCGTAGACGGAGTGCATACGAGGTTCCAAGCCCGACCGCAAGGATCGTGCCCGAATCCGGGTGCACCAGTGCCGGTCCGTCGAACACGAGCCAGCGCGCATCGGCCGGCAGGGGCAGATTCAGCACGTCCCAGAGGCGCTCGACCACGTCGGGGTGCGTCCCGAGGTGCCAGCGGTCCACGTCGGGCGGCGGCGGACCGAAGCCTGCATCGGAGGGATCCCGGCCGCGACCGAGGTGCCGGAGCGCTCCGGCGTTTTCCGGTCGATCGAGAACCGAGACCATGCGGACATGGTAGGGGCGGCGCGGCGCCGTTGCTACAATCGGTGCTCAGCCAGTCGAGCGTGCCCGGGCGGCGGCATCATCGGTCGCATCGGTGCCGGGCGAATACCGTGGAGGAGAACCGATGTCCGGGCACAGCAAGTGGTCGCAGATCAAGCGACAGAAGGGCGTCAACGACGCAAAGCGCGGTGCGCTCTTCACCAAGCTGACCCGCGAGATCATCACCGCGGCCAGACAGGGCGGGGGAGACGTTGATGGCAACTACCGGCTGCGCATGGCCATCGATCAGGCACGCGCCAGCTCGATGCCGGTCGAGAACATCAAGCGCGCCGTCGAGCGCGCCACCGGGTCGGGCGCTGACGCCGAGCAGTACGAGGAGATCACCTACGAGGGGATCGGTCCCGCCAACGTGGCAGTGATCGTGTCGGCCATGACCGACAACCGCAACCGCACCGCATCCGAAGTGCGCAGCATCTTCAACAAGATCGGTGGCTCGCTCGCGCCCGTCGCCTGGCAGTTCGAGCACCGGGGTCTGCTGAGCGTCCCGCTGAAGGGGAACGATCCTGACGAGGTGACGCTGGCCGCCATCGACGCGGGGGCCACCGATGTCTCGTCCCCCGAGGGGGGAGTCATCCTGGTGATAACCGAGCCGGCGGAGTTGGAGCCGGTGCGGGCGGCGCTGGCTGCGGCCGGTTTTCCCCCGGAGTCCGCGGAGCTTTCCATGGAGCCAACCACGAAGGTTGAAATCAGCGACGAGAAGGTCGCGCGCCAGGTGCTCGCCTTCGTCGAGCGGCTCGAGGAGCTCGAGGACGTCCAGAACGTCTACGCCAACTTCGACCTGCCCGGCGCCCTGCTCGAGCAGCTCGAAGCATCGGTCGCCTGAGCCTTCGCACGTGGCACCACCGTGAAGATGGACCGCGAAGAAGCCGCCGTGGCCAACAATGACGGCGGCTGGCGCTCCTCGTTCTGGCCGGTCGACACGAGCTTCATCATCAACTCCGACGGATCCATCAGCGGCGAGTAACTCCTGGGGCGCCTGGGCCACGGCTGGCGCCGCTACCATGCGTCATGTGATCGCTTTGGGCATCGACCCCGGCACCGCCGCCTGTGGCTTCGGCGTAGTGGCGCTCGAACACGGCAAGCTTCGCCTGCTGGATGCTGGCGTGATCCGAACCGCCGCGACCGATACCGATGCCGAGCGTCTGCACCAGCTGCACGACGCCCTGGCGGCGCTCGTCGCGCAGCATCGGCCGGCGCGGATCGGTGTCGAGCGTCTCTTCTTCCAGCGGAATGTCCAGACCGCCATGACCGTCGGGCAGGCTCGTGGCGTGGCGCTGCTGGTTGCCGCCGAGTCACGCATCGACGTCGATGAACCGACCCCCAACGAGGTGAAGCAGTCGGTCTGCGGCAACGGGTCGGCTGATAAGGTGCAGGTGGCGTCCATGGTGGCGCGTCTGCTTGGCGTACAGCTCGAATCGGTTCCCGACGACGCGACGGATGCGCTCGCGGTCGCCATCGGCTGTGCTCACCGCGGAGCCGTGGATGCACAGCTGGCCGCGGCACCATGATCGGATCGTTGCGCGGCCCAGTTGCACACGTCGGCCCCGAGTTCGTCCTGGTCGAGCTTGGCGGCGTTGGATACCGCGTGATCGCCGGAGCGGCGCTCCTGGCAAAGCTACGGGTCGGTTCCGAGGCCCACCTGTTCATTCATCACCTCGTTCGCGAGGACCAGCAGGCGCTCTTCGGGTTCGGCGCCCCCGAGGAGCTCGCCTTCTTCGAGCTGCTCATGACGGTGAGCGGCGTCGGCCCGCGGCTCGCGCTCGCCATCACCAGTGCCTACCCGGTCACCAGGCTGCAGCTCGCCATCGTCACCGACAACCTCGACGTGCTCACCTCGGTGAGCGGCGTGGGTCGCAAGACCGCGCAGCGGATTGTTCTCGAGCTGAAGGAGAAGATCCATGCCGCGGGGATCGCCGGCGGTGGGGGAGCGTCGGCCGACTCGGACGTGGTCGCTGCACTCGAGTCGCTCGGCTACACGGCCACCGAGGCGCGGCGTGCGGCGGGGGCGGTGGCTGACACGGCTGGCGAGCTCGATGCCCGCATCAAGGCGGCGCTGCAGGAACTGGCGCGCAACCGATGAGCCATGCAATCGCCGCCCGGTGGAGCGATCCGGAGGTCGCGCGTCGGATCCTCACCGAGTTCAGGGTGTGGGCGGTGGTCGGATGCTCGCCTGACCCGTGGCGTGCCAGCCATGGCGTGTCGCGGACGTTGCAGCGGCACGGGTACGAGATGATCCCGATCTACCCTCGGCCCGCAGTGATCCACGGCCAGGCCGCCGCCCCCGACCTGGCCACCGCGGCCGCGGCGCGCCCCGCCGACAGCCCGATCGAAGTGGTCGACGTCTTCCGGGCCTCCCACCGGGCGGGTGCCCACGTCGACGAGGCGATCGCCATCGGCGCGAAGGCCGTCTGGCTACAGCTCGACGTCTGGGACGAAGCGGCGGCCGAGCGAGCGGACGCTGCCGGCCTGCTGGTGGTGATGAACCGCTGTCCGGCGATCGATCTGCCGGCGCTGGGAATCTTCGGCCCGATCAGTCGCGGCGCATGACCAGACCGATGCGTCCGAATGGCGGCCGCGGGTCAGCGTAGGTCTTCACCTGGGGATCGGTCTCGCTCTCTGCGCCAACGTCCCAGAGCCGATTGGTCGCCTCGAAACTGACCTCGGTCAGCTGCGGCCACCGCTCCAGCATCCGGGACCCGATCTCGTTGACCAGGTGCTGGATCGAGAGACTGACGAACTGGTGGAAGACCGCGCCCGCCAGATCCGCGACCTGTTCGCCGGCGACGTACCGTGCGGGGTCGGTGCCCAGCGCATCGGCGGCATCGGCATAGCGCCACCCGATGTCGCACCAGATGTAGAGGGGCCGGTCGCGACGCTCCGGCAGCGTGGTGTGCTCGTCGCGGGCGAAGTCGGCGAACGCGCTGCCGGTGATCTTGATCAGCTGCAGGTCCGTGCGACCGCAGGCATGCTCGGTGACTCGTGCCGCGTCGCCGTCGCGCTCCATGTCCAGCGACGCGGTCGAACGGTCGTTGCGGTCGCGCGTGAACAGGACATCGGAACCGGCGCGCCCGCCGCCGGCGCCGACCGGGACCGCGACTGGCGGAAAGGGCAGTTCACGCCCAAGCATGGTCACCCGCTCCATGTGCGGATAGGTGGCCAGAAACGCGGAGCCGACGTCGTGCAGCCACCCCTCCAGGGTCGCCGCCCGCGTCGCAAGGCTCGCCGCGTGCATGAAGTTCTTCATCGTGTCGGTGGCAACCACCAGGCGGTTGTCACCGCGCGTATAGGCGTCCAGGAAGGTGGTGCCGTGCACCACGACCTCGAGCTCGGCGGCCATCAGCGTGTTCGAGCGGCCGGTGAAGGCGGATTCCGGAATCGGCGTCACGCCATCCAGGCGCGTGCCGTAGGTTCGATAGACCTTCACGTCGGCCTTGCCGTAGCGGATCTCGTAGGTCATGACCCGTCCTCCTCGGGGATCTCATCGGCGCCGCGAAGGCGGCGCATCCGGTCTCCGGCGACGTAGATCGCATCCTGCACTCCCCGCCGCAGCTCAGCTTCGCGGTCGTTCCGCAATGCCGCCTCCATGAGCGGCACGATCGCCGACCGCGGTCGGCCCGCCACGAAGACGACGTACCGAAAGCCGAAGCGCTGCTCGTAGATCTCGTTGAGGACGGCGAGGTCCTCTGCCACGCCTGGCTCGTCCCCGGCAGCGTCCTGGTCGTTGCCGCCGTCCTGCTCTTCGCGTGACAAGGTCGACATGACTCTCGCCTCCGCTCCGATTCGTGGGTGGGCGTCCAGCATCTCGCGCAGCTCCGCCTCGGGCGCGGTCGCTGCCGCATCGTGAGCGGCCGCCAGCAGGTTGTCATCGGAATCGAATGGCCGGGCGGCCGCAAGGCGTCGCACGAATCGTGGAGCACCCTCGAAGAGGGGAGCCAGTGCTTCTACGAACTCCTCGTCGGTGAGCGGGTTCAGCGCATCGGTCGTTGGAAGATCCATCAGCTTCCGCGGTAGGTCGTCAAGCCGAACGGCGAGAGCAGGAGCGGGACGTGGGCAGAACGCTTGGCGTCATCGATGCGAATCCCGACCGCCATGTTCTCGAAGAAGTCGGTATCGCGATCAAGGGTCGCCGCATACGCCGCCAGGTCGAAGACCAGCTGGTATTCGCCTTCCTGCAGCTCACCCGAGAGGAGGGACCGGATCCGCCCATCGGCATCGGTCACCTGCTCACTCATCAGCTCCGGTTGGCCATCCTCCTCCAACCGGAAGAGTGCGACCGGAAGACCGACAGCCGGTGTGCCGACCTCCAGGTCCAGGACGTGGGTCGAGATGGTTGGACGGTGATCTGCCACTGCTATCCTCCGCACATGGCGAACCTGACGATCCGCGTTGGCGATCTTCACTTTACCGCCCGATGGGAGACCGATGCGCCCCGGACGGTCGAAGCGGTACGGCGACTGCTGCCGATCCGATCAAAGCTGATCCACTGCCGATGGAGCGGGGAAGGAACCTGGATCCCCTTCGGCGACCTCGACGTGGGGGTGGGTTACGAGAACCACACCTCGCACCCCGCGCCTGGCGATCTGTTGATCTACACCGGCGACCTGTCGGAGTGCGAGATCCTCTTCCCCTACGGGGCCTGCATGTTCTCGTCCAAGCTCGGTCAACTCGCCGCTAACCACTTCGCAACCGTGATCAGCGGAGCGGAGCAGCTGCCCGAGATGGGACGCCGGGTCCTGTGGGAAGGCGCCCAGGAGATTGAGATCAGCGAGGCGGCGTGATCGACTCGCCGTCGGACGTGCGCCGGCGTGACTGACCTGCTCGTGGCCGGCGGCACGGTGGTTACCGCCGCGGGATCCTCGCGGGCTGACGTTGCGGTGGATGGCGGCAGGATCACCGCGGTGGGCGAGGACGTTGGACGGGACGCGCGCGAACGGATCGACGCCACGGGCCTGCTGGTGATGCCGGGCGTGATCGACGTGCACACCCACACTCGACTGCCATCCCGCGACGAGCCGGACCGGTTCTTCGCCGATTCGGTGGCGGCCGCGTTCGGTGGCACCACCACCTTTCTGGCGTTCAACAACCCCGGGACCGGCATCAGCGACGAGGGGTCGCGATCCCTGCTGGCCGGGATGCGCGAGTTCCGGGCTCGAACCGAAGGCGAGTCGGCGGTCGATTTCGGCCTCTCGGCGGTGATCACCGGACAGCAATCCGATCCGACCGTCGAGCTGCCGGAGCTGATCGCCTCCGGCGTCCCCACCGCCAAGGCGTTCATGGTCTACGACTTCCGGCTGACCGATGAGCGCCTCCTCGCGGCGCTTCGCGTCATGGGCCGCCACGGCGGGATGCTGCAGGTCCACTGCGAAAGCGCCACGGTCATCGATGCTCTCGTGGCCGACGCCCTGGCGGCGGGCAACGTCACGTGTCGGCACCATGCCCTTACTCGGCCTGCGTACGCCGAGGCGGAGGCGACGCATCGTGCAATCGCGCTCGCCCGCGCTGCGGAGGCATCGGTCTATCTGGTGCACCTCTCCTGCGCCGATGCACTCGCCGAGGTGGCCGCCGCCAAGGCACGTGGCTGGCCGGTCTTCGCCGAGACCTGTCCGCACTACCTGGCGCTGACCGACGCGCGGTATGGGGTGGACGACGAGGCCGAGATGATCCGGAGCGTGATCTCGCCCCCGCTGCGGACGGAGTCAGACCGCCAGGCGCTCTGGCTCGGGCTGCGGGCGGGTGGGCTCGACATCGTGGCGTCCGACCATGTCCCGGATCGACTGGCGGTCGAGAAGGCGGTTCCCGCTCCACCGTTCCCGCAGATCAGCAACGGTGCGCCGGGGATCGAGACGCTCCTATCGGTGGTGCACGGGCTCGGCCCCGCGGCCGGCCGTATGACGCTGGAACGCATGGTCGACGTGCTTTCCACGACCCCGGCCCGCCTCTTCGGACTGCCCAACAAGGGGGCGGTCGAAGTCGGGCGGGACGCCGACTTGATCCTCTTCGACCCCGAATCCTCGCGCACGCTGCGCCAGTCGGGCCTGCATCACACCTCGGATTTCACGCCCTACGAGGGGCTGGCCGTGCGTGGCTCCGTGCAGACCGTGCTAGTGCGTGGTCAAGCGGTGGTGCGAGACGGGATCTTCGCCGGTCGGCGGGGTGGCGGTCGATTCACGGAGCGAGCACTCAGCTGACGAGGGGAACGCCTCCGGCCATCAGGTCTCGAGCGCTGCGAGCACCGGCCGCATCGCCTCGACCGCTGCGACGGTGTTGGGCCAGAGCATGACCTCGAGACGCGTGGCGCCCATGTCTGCGAAGGCCGTGAATGTGCCGGCGATCTCGTCGGCCGTGCCGGTGATCGGGACGCCAAAGTCGGCCGCCTCAGCGCCGTGGTCGTCGGTCGGCTCCACCCACACGCCGATCGATCGTCCGAGGCTGCCCGGTTCCCGGCCGGCTGCGGCACAGGCCGCGTCAAGGGCGGTCAGCATCGCCTCGAAGGCACCGGGCAGGCTGTTCTCGGTGGCGTAGGCGCTCCAGATGTCGGCGTGCTGGACCGCCAGCCGCATCGTTCGCGGCCCGTGGCCGCCGAGCATGATCGGCACGCCGCCGGGACGGGGCCCGCGGGGCCGCTGCTCGAGGCCGCCGGCGCTATGGAACGTACCGTGGAAGTCAGCACGCCCTTCCCGCAGCAGTGGCACGATGATGTGAAGTGCCTCCTCGTAGCGACCGATGGTGTGGTCCGGCGGGTAGCCGAACGCCTCGCCCTGCTTTCCCGCGTGGCCTGCCCCAAGGCCCAGCAGGAAGCGACCGCCGCTGATCTCATCGATCGTCTCGACAATCTTGGCGGTCAACCCCGCGTTCCGGTGAAGTGTCGAGATGACCCATGTCCCGATCTCGATCCGCGAGGTGGCGGCAGCGACCGCCGCGGTCATGGAGACACACTCCCAGAAGCCGCGCGGCCCCGGCCAGGCCTCAGGCCGCCAGAGCAGCTCGTCGGGGATCAGGACCGTGTCGAAGCCGATCTCCTCCGCCAGGAGGGCCTGCTCGCGGATGGAACTCCAGGGCACCTTCTCGCCGGTGGGCACGTCCTCGAGCATCGGCAGCATCAGGCCGATCTTCAGCGGGCGCATCGGCTCAGCCCTCAGCCGCTCTCATCCGGCCCGGTCTCGATCTGCGGCGAAGGACCGCCTCCGGACGCAGCCTCACCCCGGATCGCGCCGACACCATAGGGGACCCACTTTTCGGGCGACTGGAGTCGATGCGCCTCCGTCGATCCGCGGGTATGGGTCTCGGCAAAGCCGCTGGGCTCGATCCACATCTGTTCGCCGCCCAGCAGACCAGCGATCCCGGACTGGCCCGGCTCGGTGCGCGGATGCCTGCAGTACTCGCATCGCGACGCGTCGTGCGCTCGGTAGCCGGTCGGCTCCTCGTAGGTGGTCATGAAGCCCTCGTAGTTGCGCAGCGCCACCTTGTGGTCGGAGTAGCTGACCAGGTAGTTCGGCGCGACCGGGATCTTGCCGCCGCCGCCGGGTGCGTCGACCACGAAGGTCGGCACCGCGTAGCCCGAGGTGTGCCCGCGCAACCCCTCCATGATCTCGATTCCCTTGCCCACCGGGGTCCGGAAGTGGCCCGATCCCTCCACCAGGTCGCACTGGTACAGGTAGTACGGCCGCACCCGCATCTCCACCAACCGATGAACCAGCTCGCGCTGGATGTTCACGCAGTCGTTGACGCCAGCCAGCAGCACCGACTGGTTGCCGAGCGGAATCCCCGCGCGGCTGAGCCGGTCACAGGCGCGCGCCAGCTCCGGGGTGATCTCATTGGGGTGATTGACGTGGATGTTCAGCCAGAGTGGGTGGTAGCGGCCCAGCATCTCGCACAGCGCGTCGTCGATGCGCTGTGGCAGGAAGACGGGCACCCGACTGCCGATCCGGATCACCTCGATGTGCGGGATCTCCCGCAGGCCGCGGATGATCGTCTCGAGCAGTTTCGGGGCGAGCGTCAGGCCGTCGCCGCCGGAGATGAGCACGTCCCGGACCTGCGGAGTCCGGCGCAGGTAGTCGAGCTGCGCCTCGTGCTCGGCCCGGTTGAAGTTCTGGGCCGGGTCGCCCACGATCCGGCTGCGCGTGCAGTAGCGGCAGTAACTGGCACACTGCGTGGTGACCAGCATGAGCACGCGGTCCGGGTAGCGATGGACGAGGCCCGGCACGGGCGAATGGCGGTCCTCGGCCAGCGAGTCCTCCATCATCCCGGTGAACGCCTCGTGCTCGCGGCCGAGGGGGATCACCTGGCGGCGAATCGGGTCGTCAGGATCGTCGGGGTCGATCAGGCTGATGAAGTACGGGGTGATATCGACCCGGAACTTGTCGATCGCCGAGAGTCCCTCGCGTTCCTCGTCGGTCAGGTTGAGCACCGCGCCGACCTCCTCGAGCGAGTTCACGCGGTTGCTCAGCTGCCAGCGCCAGTCCGCCCACTTCTCGTCGGGCACGTCCGCCCACATCGGTGCGCGACGGCTGACCGCCAGGGCTCCATCCGGCCCCAGCCGCAACGCGGGATCGCGCTGATTGACGAACGGGAGGTCGGGGACCGATGCAGCGGGCGGCGGGTGCTCCAACGGGGTCTCCTCAAGGGGGTTCAGGGCGGATTCGGGGCTCCAGCCATGATACCGCCGCCGGCCCGACCGCAGGCCGCGGGCGTCCTCAGTCCAGGAGCGGGTATGCGGCCAGCGTCAGGAATTCGGCGAACTCGTCGGCGAGGACGAGGTCGTCGAGCAGCGCGGCCGCATCGGTCCATCGGTATGACGGGGCGACCGATCGCAGCCGGCCGAGTTCGTCGTCGCGGATCGCTCGATAGAGGTCGGCCGACATCGGTCTGCCGTCTGCCAGCGCGACGCCATGGATTCGCCACTGCCAGAGCTGCGAGCGGCTGATCTCCGCAGTCGCAGCATCCTCCATCAGGTTGTTGATGGCGGCGGCGCCGTTTCCGCCGAGCCAGGAGGCGAGGTACTGAAGCGCGACGCTCACGTTGGTACGCACCCCGTCCTCGGTGACCAGCCCCCCTTCGGTGGCCGTACCGAGCAGGTCGTCAGCCGTGGGAGCAACGGTTGGGGAGCGGTCCTTCTGGTGTGGGCGAATGCCGAGTGCGTCGTCGAAGACCTCGCGGGCGACTGGCACGAGGTCCGGGTGAGCCACCCACGTGCCGTCCGAGCCGTCACCCGCCTCCCGCTCCTTGTCCGCACGCACCGCCGCCAGGGCGCGTTCGGTCACCTCGGGCTCGCGTCGGTTCGGGATGAAGGCGCTCATGCCACCGATGGCGTGGGCTCCGCGCGCGTGGCAGGTGCGCACCAGCAGCTGCTGATAGGCCCGCATGAACGGCACCGCCATGGTCACCTGCATCCGGTCCGGCAGGATCATCTCGTCCCGCGTGCGGAACTTCTTGATCAGGCTGAAGATGTAGTCCCAGCGTCCGGCGTTCAGGCCCGATGCGTGCTCTCGCAGCTCATAGAGGATCTCGTCCATCTCGAAGGCGGCGAGGATCGTTTCGATCAGGACCGTGGCGCGGACGCTGCCGCGAGGGATACCGAGCCGCTCCTGTGCCGCGAGGAAGACGTCGTTCCACAGGCGAGCCTCGAGGTGGGACTCGAGCTTGGGAAGGTAGAAGTAGGGGCCCGAACCACGGTCCAGCAGTTCGCGTGCGGTGTGGAACATCACCAGGCCGAAGTCGAACAGGCTTGCCGAGATGGGGGACCCATCCACCTCGACATGCGACTCATCCAGGTGCCAGCCGCGCGGCCGGACGACGAGCGTGGCAATGTCCGAATTGAGGGCGTATGCCTTCTCATCGGTCTGGAAGGTGAGACGTCGGCGCACGGCTTCTCGAACGGCCCACTGGCCGGTCACCACGTTGCCCCAGGTGGGGGCAAGGGAGTCCTCGAAATCGGCCATGAAGACCCGCGCGCCGGAGTTGAGTGCGTTGATCATCATCTTGGGCTCCACCGGGCCGGTGATCTCCACGCGTCGGTCGTCGAGGTCCGGCGGCGCGGGTGCGACTCGCCAGCTGGGGTCGGCACGGACGTGGGCGGTCTCGGGGAGGAAGTCGGGCAGTTCGCCCGCATCGAAACGCGTCTGGCGCGCCGCTCGTGCGGCGAGCAACTCGAGCCGGCGCGGGTTGAACGACCGATGCAGCCCGGCCACGAACTCGAGTGCGGGCGACAGGAGGACCTCGTCGGCGTGATCGACCCCCGTTCCGATCACGGTCAGGCCGTCACCGGCCACCTACCAGCGCCCCTCGTCGCGGATCAACCTGTGCAGCACGCGGGCCGCCACTGCGCGTCGATAGTCGGCGCTCGAGCGGACATCGTCGATCGGGGAGATCTCGACCGCCAGGGTGGAGGCGGCGCGGTCCGCGACCGCCTCGGTCGGCGCCGCACCCTCCAGCACGCTCTCGGTACGCGGGGCGCGGACGGGAGTCGCCGCGACCGAACCGAGGGCGAGATGGACGTTGTGCCACGGAGTATCCGGTGCCTCGCCGGCCACCCAGGCAAGCGCCATGACCACCTTGCTGATTGCCTGGGCACGCCGCGTGCCGATCTTGCGGTAGCGCAGCGTCCGGCCGGGCACGAGCGGGATGATGATGCGCAGCAGCAGTTCACTCGGAGCCAGCGCCGGGCGCCGATAGGCGGGCCAGAAGTCACCAGCCTCGATCTCGCGCTCGCCGGCCGCACTGCCTGCGACGAGCACCGCATTACAGGCGAGCAGCAGCGGCAGCATGTCGCCGGCTGGAGAGGCATTCACCGCGTTCCCACCGATCGTGCCCCGGTTCTGGATCTGCGCGGCGCCGATGGTCGCCGCGGCATCGGCAAAGGCTGGAAGGAATTCTGCTACCAGGGGCGAGCGCCGAATCTCCGAGTAGGTCGTCAGCGCCCCGAGCACCAGCGCGTCCGACTCAAGGTGGATGCCCCGCAGCTCGTCCAGACTCCAGATGTCGAGCACTCGTTCCGGCGGCTCACCCATCTCTCCGGTGATCTGCACCAGCAGGTCCGTGCCGCCTGCCACGGGACGGTATGCGTCGGCCGCGAGCAGCTCATAGGCCTCGGGAAGGGTGCGAGGGGAAAGGACCGGCGGCTCGGCGGGCATCGGTCAGGCCGGAGGTTCTGCGCCGGCCGGCGCGCGACGACGCTCGGCCGCCAGCGCGATCGCCTCGACGATCTTGGTATAGCCGGTACAGCGGCACAGGTTGCCGGCGATCGCCTCGCGGATGGCCGAATCGGTCGCCTCGGAGCCACTCGCCAGGAACGCCTCACCGGCGAGCAGCATCCCCGGCGTGCAGATCCCGCATTGTGCGCCCCCGGTCTCCAGGAACGCCGTCTGCAGGTCGCTGAGGGCGGTCCCGTCGGCCAGTCCCTCGACGGTTTCGACGGTCGAACCCTCCACCTGGCAGACCGGCACCAGGCAGGAGTCGACCACCATCCCGTCGAGCAGCACGCTGCACGCGCCGCACTCACCCTCGCCGCAGCCCTCCTTGGTGCCGGTGAGGGACAGTTCCTCGCGCAGCACGTCGAGCAGGCGTCGCATTCCCGGAACCTCGACCTCGACGGGGTCTCCGTTGACAACGAAGCGGTACGTCATGCCGGACTTCGCGTTTCACGCGGCGCGCTCACCCCGGGCGGTGGGGGCGTCGGTGCCCCAGTCATGGCGGCGAGTATCCGCTCCGGCGTGGCGGGGAGGTCATGGATCCAGACCCCGGTGGCGTCGCGGATGGCTGCCACCACCGCCGGCGCACCCACGTCCATCGGCAGCTCGCCGAGCCCCTTGGCGCCGTGCGGTGCACCGGAGAACGGGCTCTCGACCAGGATCGCCTGGATTCGCGGCGCGTCGAGCGCGGTCGGGATCAGGTAGGTGGCCAGGCGATCGTTGAGATATCGGCCGTCCACCAGCTTGATCTCCTCGAGGGTGGCGTAGCCGATCGCCTGGAGCGTCCCGCCTTCGACCTGGCCCTCCGCCAGGATCGGGTGGATGATGCGTCCGGCGTCGTCGGCCGAGACCACGTCGCGGATGGTGACCTCGCCCGTATCGAGGTCGACCTCGACCTGCGCCACGGCACACGCCCAGCCGAAGGCGGGGTAGGCGTCGCCGCGGTAGGTCGCGTCGTCGAAGTGGATGTTCGGGTACGGCACGAAGCGCTCGTCGAAACGCAGCCCGCCGTGCTCCTCGGCGAAGGCGCGGTAGGTCTTCGCGAACCGGCCACCGGTCGCAGCCTCGACCTCGGCCCGCAGCCGCCTCGCGGCGGTGATGATCAACCCGCCCACCACCATTGCGGTACGCGAGGCGACCGTCGGCCCCGAGTCGGGAACGATGCTGGTGTCCTGCGGCGCGACCTCGACCTCGGCCTGGTCGAGGCCAAGTTCGGCCGCGACCAACTGCGGAAAGATCGTCCTGGTGCCCTGGCCCATCTCGGTCTGGGCGGTCAGGATCCGGACCACGCCGTCATCGGTCAATTCCACCGATGCGACGCCACCGATGTGGACCTCGCCCGACCCGGTGAAACCGGCACCGTGCCAGCCGAGCGCAACCCCGATCCCCGATGCAACCCGCGCGCCGGACTGGCGCGCTTCCCGGGCGCGCCGCGTCTGCTCGGCATGGCGCGCGAAGTCGCTTGCCTCGGCGGCGGCCTCAAGAACCTCGACCGCTGCGACGCTCTCACGCAGCACCTGCCCGGTCGGGGTGATGTCTCCGTCGCGGAAGGCCCAGCGGCGACGCAGCTCGAGCGGGCTGATCTCCAGTGCCTCCGCGATGCGGCTGACCTGCATCTCGGCGGCGAATTCGACCTGCGGAGCTCCGAAGCCGCGGAACGCGCCATTTGGCGGCGTATTGGTGGCCATCGCCCGCCCCTTGATGCGCACGTTGGCGCACCGATACGGGCCACCGGCGTGCAGTACGCCGCGCGACAGCACCACCGGCGTCAGCGTGCAGTACGCCCCGCCATCCATCACCACATCGATCTCCTGTGCCACGAGGCGACCGTCACGGGTCACCCCGGTCCGATGGTGGATCACCGCGGGATGTCGCTTGGTGGTTGCGCTGAGGTCTTCGTGTCGGTCGTAGATCATGCGGACCGGCCGGCCGGCCTTCCGCGCCAGCAGCGCCGCGTGCAGGGCGATGATGGAGGGGTACTCCTCCTTTCCCCCGAATCCGCCACCCGTCTCGGCCTGGACCACCACCGCCTGCATGTCGGTCAGGTCGAGCGAGCGCTTCAGTGCGCGATGGATGTAGTACGGGCATTGGCAGGAGCCGTGGACGGTGACGCCACCATCCTCCCGCGGGACGGCGATCATTGCCTGGTTCTCGATGTAGAGCTGCTCCTGGTGCCCGACCCGGTAGGTCCCCTCGATCACCAGCTCAGCCTCCGCGAAGCCGACCTCGAGGTCTCCGCGCTCCACCTCGACGTGGGAGAACTCCTCGGACGACTCGAGGGGATCGAAGATCGGCGGCAACGGTTCGGTACGGACGGTCAGATGTCGGCGCGCCTCGCGAAGCGTCGATCGGTCGGCCGCCGCAAGGAGGCAGAGCGCCTCTGCCTGGTGGCGGATCTCGCCATCGATCGGCACCAGGACCGGCTGGTCGTCCCGGATGGTGGCGACCACGTTATCGCCAGGGATATCGGCGGCTGTTACGACAACCACATTGCTCCAGTCGAAGCCCTCGTCGAGGTCGATGCCAATCAGGCGGGCATGCGGCTCCGTTGAGCGGACGGTGGCGCCGTACCACGCACCCGGGAAGACGAGATCGTCGGCGTACAGCGCCAGCCCCGTGAGCTTCGCCGGGCCTTCACGACGGGCCGGTGCGGACGAGGCGGCGCGACCGGGCACGGTGGCTCCCGGGGTCACGATCAGCGCCTCGGGTGCAGCCGGCGGCCGCGTGGCGGGCGGCAGCGTTCGCGTCATCCCGGTCTCATTCCTCCATGACCGACGATAGCACCTCGGGTACAGAGCGCCGGGCGCCAGCGGGTCATGCCATCCCTCGCTGCAGCGCTCGACCCGGGAGTGCGCCGGTATGCGTGCCCTCATCCACCACGAGCTGGCCGTTGACCGCCACGTACTCGATGCCGTCGGGGTATCGACGCGGTTCGTCGTACGTCGCGTTCGACCGGACCCGTTCGGGATCGAAGACGACCAGATCGGCGACGAAGCCGGTCCTCAGGAGCCCGCGATCGGTCAGCCCAAGGCGCGCCGCCGGAGCCGATGTCATCTTGCGCACTGCATCCTCGAGCGAAAGGAGCTGTTCGTCCCGGACGTACTGGCCAAGGATCCGCGGGAACGATCCGTAGGTGCGCGGGGACGGCTTGTCCCCGAGAAAGGTCGAATCGGTCCCGACCATCCCGACCGGGTGCCGAACGAAGTGGGGCAGCGTCTCGTTCCAGGGGCCACTGGTCACCTGCGCCACGCGCAGGTCCTCGGCCAACAGCAGGTCGCAGATGACATCCACTGCATCGCGGCCAGTCTCGTGCATGACATGCGCGAGGGTCATGCTCTCCCAGTGCATCAGCTCCGGGCGCGAGAACGCGCCGAGCCGGATATCGGTCCAGTCGGCCTGACCCGCGGTGAGCGCGGCGTGACCGTGGAGCTCTCCGCGGATCCGCTGGCGAACGGATCGGTCCGCCAGGCGCTCCTTCAGTGTGACGGGGCCGCCAGCCTGCACCCATTGAGGCAGCTGGATCAAGAGCCGCGTGCAGGCCCACTCGTAGGGGTACGTATCGAAGGTGACGTCCGCGCCAGCGCGGCGGGCATCGTCCACGAGGGCGAGCATCTCCTCGGGACCACCCGGATGGTTGCGACGGTGATAGAAGTGGGTCAGGTGGACCGGCCCGCCACCCATCCGACCGATCTCGATCGCCTCGCGGAACGGATCAAGGAACGAGTCGCCGAGCGGGTACCGCACATGGGTGTGATAGAAACCGCCGAGTCGGGCCGCCTCTTCGGTCAGGGCGGCAAGCTCATCGGTTGAAGCGAACGAGCCGGGCGGGTAGTCGAGCCCGCTCGATACACCAAAGGCACCGGCCTGCATCGCCTCGCGCAGCATCGCGCGCATGGTGGCGAGGGAACGGGTGTCGGCCGGAACCTCGTCCCAGCCGATGGCGCCGATGCGCAGGGCGCTGTTTCCGATCATCACGGCGACATTGACGGCCTGTCCTTGATCGTAGCGGTCGATGTAACTGGCGACCGAACCCCAGTCGTAGTCGATCTCGGGCCGGCCGTCGAGGCCGCCGTTGAGCTCCACGAAGGCGAGCAGATCCTCGCGGCGCGCGAAGGGCGCATAGCCGTTGCCGTCCACGCCGATCACCTCGGTGGTCACCCCCTGCCGGACTTTCGGTTCATGGCGCGGATCGGCCAGGACAACCAGCCCGCCGTGTGAGTGAAGGTCGATGAATCCGGGGGCGACCATCAGGCCGGCCGCGTTGATGGTGCGGGCCGCGGATGGCGCCCAATCGGCGCGCTCGATGTGCAGCCGGCCGTCGATGACCGCGACCGTGCCCGGGCTCGGCGCCGATCCACTGCCGTCGACCACCATCCCGCCGGTGATCAACAGGTCGACTGTCCGTGGTCCCGCCGGGTGGCTCACGCAGATGCCGCCCAGGCCTGCAGTTCGATGATGTTGCCTTCCGGGTCAGTGACATAGCACCAGGTGACGTGGCGACCATCGGCGGTCTCCAATGTCACGACGTCGCCGACGGGAGACCCGCCCGCGGACAGGACCGCCTGCCGCCCGTCGCCCACATCGTCGACGACGAATGCGATGTGTCCCCATCCGGGACGGTTGGCGGCCGGCGTCAGCGGCTCGGGGCTCGCGTCGTACTGATAGATCTCCAGGGTCGGCCCGTCGTTACCATGGCCCGGCAAGCGCAGGTGAACGCCATGCAGGGCCGCGCCCGGGACGCCGGTCCCAGCCGCCAGGTCACGGCCGCGGTAATCGCGCTCAGGCGGGACGGCAACACAGCCGAAGAGATCGCGATAGAACTCGGCCAGGCGCCGCCAGTCGCGAGCCACCAGGTTGGTATGGCCGTATCGGGCGCGCATTTCGCGCAGTATATGGACCGATGGACGGCGCGGATATCGGGTCGGTGATCCTGGCAGCCGGGGCGTCGCGGCGTTTCGGAAGTCCGAAACAGCTCGCCATGGTCGATGGGCGCACCCTGCTCGAACACGCCATCGACGCGGCGGGGGCCGCGAACCTGGCGCCCATCGCCGTGGTCGTACCGGTCTGGCTGTCCCGTCCCGCACGCTACGACGATCCGCGCCTTCGCTGGTTGCGAAACCCGTTTCCCGAGCGCGGACTCAGCTCCTCGCTGCGTCTCGGGCTCGATGCGATCCGCGACGAGGTCGGCGCCGCTGTGATCCTGCTCGGGGATCAGCTCGTCGATCCAGCACTCATGGCCGAGATCATCGCGGCGCGCGGCACAAAGCCGCTCGTCGCCACCGCGGCTGGCGGCGTGCTGGCGCCGCCGCTGCTCATCGCGCATAGCCACTTTGCGCTGGTGGACGGGCTGAGCGGCGATATCGGTCTCCGCGAGATCCTGCGCGATAACCCGGCGCTGGTGCACCCGGTCAACGTCGATGCGCATCCGCTCGACGTCGATACGGCCACCGACCTCGCGCACCTGCAGCGCCGCACGCGCCCGTAGAATGGCCCGGTGACCATCGAGCGGATCGCCACCAGCGCAGTCGGCGAGGAGGAACTCGCCCTCGAGTCCACCGTGCGGCCGCGACGGCTCGACGAGTTCGCCGGGCAGGATCGGGTCAAGGAGAACCTGGCGATCCTGATCGATGCCGCTCGCCACCGCGACGAGCCGGTCGACCACGTGCTGCTGTACGGGCCACCCGGGCTCGGAAAGACGACGCTGGCCAACATCGTGGCCGCCGAGATGGGTGCACAGATCCGCACCACCTCCGGCCCTGCCATCGAGCGTGCCGGCGACCTCGCTGCCGTGCTCACGTCGCTCGGCAGGGGCGACGTCCTGTTCATCGACGAGATCCATCGGCTCTCGCACGTGGTCGAGGAGATCCTGTACCCAGCGATGGAGGACTTCGCCCTCGACGTCGTCCTGGGCAAGGGGCCGGGAGCCCGGACCGTGCGACTCCAGATCGAGCAGATCACGGTGATCGGCGCCACCACCCGGGTCGGGAGCATCACCGGGCCGCTGCGCGACCGCTTTGGCGTTACCTATCGGCTCGACTATTACGGACAGGCAGACCTCGAGCGGATCCTGCGGCGCAGTGCGGACATCCTCGAGGTTGCCCTGGACGCGGGTGCTGCCGCCATCGTCGCCCGGCGCAGTCGCGGGACGCCGCGTATCGCCAACCGATTGCTGAAGCGTGTCCGCGACTTCGCGCAGGTTCGCGGCGCGGCAGGTGCGACTGTCAGTGCGCACCTTGCCTCGGAGGCGCTCAACCTGCTGGAGATCGACGACCGCGGCCTCGACGCGCTCGATCGGCAGCTGCTGCGCGCCATGGCCGAACACCATGCTGGCGGACCGGTCGGCCTGCAGACCATGGCCGCCACCATCAGCGAGCCGGTCGAGACGCTGGAAGACGTGATCGAGCCATATCTCATGCAGATCGGCCTGTTAGCGCGTACCGCGCGTGGCCGTCAGCTGACCGCGGGTGCCTGGGAGCACCTGGGTCTGACGCCCCCCACGACGGCCGCCACGTCGCAGCCGGGCCTCTTCGACCAGGGGTGACGTCCAGGCCGAGGAGTGCGCGAAATGCGCGTCCGGTGGCTCAGTCAGCGGAGTAGCATCCGACCCGGCCGCGTACTCCTCGCTTGACGTGGAGGACCGGTCCGCACGGATGGAGGGCAGGGATACCGTGGACGGAATTGCGTCCTACTTCAAGTTCGAGGAACGGGGGACGACGCTCGGCACCGAGGTTCGGGCCGGCGTAACCACCTTCATGGTCATGGTCTACATCGTGGCCCTGAACGGAATCATCATCGCGGCCCCGCTGGGTCTCGATCCGGTGGCTGTGGCAGCTGGCACCGCCCTGGTGGCCGGGGTCATGACCATCACCATGGGGCTTGTCACCAACTATCCGTTCGCGTTGGCGGCCGGCCTTGGGATCAACGCTGCGGTGGCGTTTGGCCTGACGTCGCCCGCCATCGGGATGACACCGGCTCAGGCGATGGGCGTGGTCGTGATTGAGGGGGCGATCATCGCCGTACTGGTGCTGGTTGGCCTTCGCGAGGCGATCATGGACGCAATCCCCTTGAGCCTGAAGAGGGCGATCGGCGTCGGCATCGGCCTGTTCATCCTGTTCATCGGCTTCTGGGATGGCGGGATGATCACCGGCGTGGGTGCTCCGCTCGACCCCGTCGACTTCATCTACCCGACCCAGCCCGGGCAGTGGGTCTTCCTCATCGGCCTCGCGATCACCGCGGCTCTCTGGGCCCTGAAGGTCAAGGGAGCGCTGGTTATCAGCATCGCGGCCACGACCGTAGTCGCGATCCTGCTGAACGTACAGACCCTGCCAGAGACATTCACCGTCACCCCGGACTTCAGCACGCTCGGGCTGGGCCTTGAAGACCTCGGTGGCGTGTTCACCATCGAGGCTGGCCTGCTCGCTGCGGTGCTCGCCATCTTCTCGATCATGCTCACCGACTTCTTCGACACGATGGGCACGGTTACCGGCGTCGCCGCCGAGGCCGGACTGAGTGACGAGAACGGTCAGGTCCCCGGCGTGGGCCGCGTACTGCTGGTCGACAGCCTGGCGGCCATCGCCGGCGGGGCAGCCGGAGTCAGTTCGAATACAACCTACATCGAGAGCGCCGCGGGCGTCGCCGAGGGTGGTCGAACCGGCATGACCTCGGTCGTTACCGGAGCTCTCTTCCTGGTGGCCATCTTCCTGGCGCCGGTGGTCCAGATCATCCCGCTCCAGGCAGCGGCGCCGGCCCTGGTACTGGTCGGCTACCTGATGTTCACCCAGATCGGCGAGATCGACGCGCGGGACGTCCACAGCGGCCTGCCTGCGCTGCTGATCATGATCCTGATGCCGCTCACGTTCACGATCACCATCGGCATCGGGGCCGGCATCGTGATGTGGGTCTTCCTTCAGATCGTCGCGAGGCGTTGGGGCGAGATCCACTGGCTGATGTGGATCGTTTCGTTGGCCTTCCTGGCCTACTTCGCCCAGGATGTCATCCGGTCGCTGCTATAGGCGGCTGACACCGACCGATGGCGCCCGGCCGGGCCTCCCGGCCGGGCGCTACGCTTTCCGGGCCGATGACTCCACCCGAACCCGTACCACGCCTCCGCGTCGCCGACTTCGACTACGACCTCCCTGGGGACGCCATCGCGCAGGTCCCCGCGGAGCCGCGCGATGCCGCTCGACTCATGGTCCTTGACCCCGCGCGCTCAGCCTCGGGAGTGCCGCACCTCGAGCATCGGACCTTTGCCGAGCTCCCCACGCTCCTGCGGGCCGGCGACCTGCTCGTCGTCAACGACTCGCGGGTGCTCCCGGCGCGGCTCCCCGCGACCCGGTCCGGCGGTGGAGCGGCAGAGGTCTTGGTCCTGCGCGTGCTGGACGAGCCCCACCGCTGGGAGGCGCTGGTCCGGCCGTCGCGACGCCTGCCGCCGGGGAGCCGCCTCAAACTGCGCAGCGGCGACGTCGTCGAGGTGGGGGAGCGGCTCGAGGGCGGGACCCGGGTGGTGACCTTTGGCCGCGACCCGGCGCTGGTCATGGCCGATGCCGGCGAGACGCCACTGCCGCCCTACATCCGGGACCATTCGACACCGGCAGACCGCTACCAGACGGTCTTTGCACGGCCGCCCGGGTCCGCCGCGGCTCCGACCGCCGGACTCCATTTCACCCAGCGCCTGCTCGACGAGCTCGAAGCAGCGGGCGTGGGTCGAGCCAGCGTCACGCTGCACGTCGGGCTCGATACCTTTCGGCCGCTGGAGGGCACGTTCATCGATGAGCATCGCATCCACCGCGAGTGGTATTCGGTGCCGCGAGCGACGGCGGAGTCGATTCACCGAACCAGGCAGGCTGGAGGCCGCGTCGTGGCCGTCGGCACGACGAGCCTGCGCGTCCTGGAAACGGCCGCGCGCAAGGTCGACATCGACGGCTGGACGGACCTGTACATCACACCGCCATACGAGTTCCGCGCCGCCGACGCGCTGATCACCAATTTTCACCTGCCTCGCAGTTCGCTGCTGCTGCTGGTGGCGGCCTTCGTCCAGGCCGGTATGCCTGGCTCCGACCCGCTGGTGGCGCGCGACACGCTCCTGGGCGCATATCGCACTGCCCTCACCAGGGCCTACCGCTTCTTCAGTTTCGGCGACGCCATGTTCATCGGCTAGGCTGGCCTACATGCCGGCGCCGATCTCGTTCCTCTCGCGTCCGACGGGTCTCGGCCGCGCCCGAGTCGGGCAGCTGGCCACGTCGCACGGCGTCATCGACACCCCGGCGTTCATGCCGGTCGGCACGCAGGCGTCGGTCAAGAGCCTGACGCCCGGCGATCTGCGAACCGCGGGCGCCCAGGTGATCCTGGCGAACACCTACCACCTCTCGCTGCGTCCCGGCCACGAGCGCATTGAGCGCCTTGGAGGCCTTCATCGGTTCATGAGCTGGGACGGACCGATCCTGACCGACTCGGGCGGCTTCCAGGTGTTCAGCCTGGCGCACCTCGGGAAGGTCGACGACGACGGTGTCACCTTCGCGAGCCACCTCGACGGTTCGATCCAGCGCCTGACACCCGAGCGCGCGGTCGCCATTCAGGAGGCGCTCGGCAGCGATATCGCGATGGCGTTTGACCAACTGATCGATGCCACCGCGCCGCGTGCGGAGGTCGCCGGCGCGATGGAGCGCACCCATCAGTGGGCCGCTCGCTGCATCGAGGCGCGGAACCGGGAGAGCCAGGCGCTCTTCGGGATCGTCCAGGGCGGCGTCGACGCGGAGCTGCGGCGGCAGAGCGTCGCCGCCATCGCGGCGATGCCCTTCGACGGGATCGCCGTCGGCGGCCTCTCGGTGGGAGAGACCAAGCAGGAGATGCGCGAATCGCTCGACGCGACCGCCGAGGCACTCGGCGACGACCCGCGCGTTCGCTACCTGATGGGGGTCGGGGCGCCGCCCGACTTCTTCACCGCGATCGAGCGTGGGATCGACCTGTTCGACTGTGTCCTGCCGACCCGGGTGGCCCGCAACGGGCAGTTCTGGACCACTGCCGGAAGGCTGAACCTGCGCAACGCGGTCCATCTCGACGACCCCGGACCGATCGATCCGGACTGCGCCTGTGAGACGTGTCGCGACTACTCGCGTGCCTATCTCGCGCACCTGTTCCGGGCGCGCGAACTGCTCGCCTACCGCCTCGCCTCGGTCCACAACCTCACCTATACTCTGAGCCTGATGCGGAGCATCCGCGGCGCCCTCGCCGATGGGTCGTTCGCATCTCTGCGGGACGCCGTGGCGGCGAAGTACGGGGAGCGCCGGGGCGAGGCTGAGTAAGACGGGGATAAGGGCCCGGTAAGGCCCCTCTGGCAGGCTTGGGAACCTCGACCGGCAAGATCGGAGGACTTGCACACGATGGCCAAGGGTCGAGATCGACCGCGCCACCAGGAGAAGCGCAAGCCAAAGGAGAAGGCGCCCAAGATCCAGCCGGCGTCGGCGTGGGATCAGCCGATGACGGTCGATGTTGTGAAGAAGAAGCGCAAGCCGCGCAGCGAACCCGGCGAGGAGGCGTGACCAACGGCCGCCGGCACCAATGACGAAAAGGAGCCCGAGAGATCATGGAAGCCCCGGCGGCATCGGCCGAGCCAGAGACCCCCACCCCACGCACCGGTGAGCGCGGCCGCGCCGTCGATGCCGCCATCCTGCAGATCGAGAAGCAGTTCGGGCGCGGCGCGATCATGCGACTCGGCGACAAGGGTGCGAAGACGGTCGTCGAGGTGGTCTCCACCGGCTCGATCGCCCTCGATCTGGCGCTCGGCGTCGGCGGCATCCCGCGGGGGCGGATTACCGAGATCTTCGGCCCAGAGTCGAGCGGCAAGACGACCCTCTGCTACCACATCGCCGCCAACGCGCAGCGCGCCGGAGGCATCGTGGCCTTCATCGATGCGGAGCACGCGCTCGATCCGACCTACGCCCGCAACGTCGGCCTGAACGTGGACGAGCTCCTCGTCTCGCAGCCGGACACCGGCGAACAGGCGCTGGAGATCGCCGAGACGCTGATCCGCAGCAACGGCGTCGACGTCGTGATCATCGACTCGGTCGCCGCCCTCGTGCCGCGCGCCGAGATCGAAGGCGATATGGGTGACAGCTTTGTGGGCCTCCAGGCGCGCCTGATGAGCCAGGCGCTGCGCAAGCTCACCGGAGCGATCAACCGGAGCAACACCGCGCTGATCTTCACCAACCAGTTGCGCGAGAAGATCGGCGTCATGTTCGGCAGCCCCGAGACCACCCCCGGCGGCCGCGCGCTGAAGTTCTACTGCTCGGTTCGCCTCGATATCAGGCGCATCGAGACCCTGAAGACAGGTACCGATGCCATCGGATCGCGTACCCGGGTCAAGGTGGTGAAGAACAAGGTGGCCAGCCCGTTCCGGCTAGCCGAGTTCGACATCATGTACAACGAGGGGATCAGCCGCGAGGGCGGCCTCCTCGACGTCGGGATCGCCGCCGGCGTGCTGACCAAGACGGGCGCCTGGTTCAACTACGGCGAGACTCGGCTCGGGCAGGGCCGCGAGAACTCGCGCGACTTCCTCAAGGCGCACCCTGATCTCGCTGACCGCGTCGAGAGCGAGATCAGGGGCAAGGTCTCGTCGATCGAGGTCGGAGTCGAGGGAATCTCCGAGGCGGAGTAGGGGAGTACCGCCCACACCGTGACCGGACGGCGACCAAGGGCCACTCGCACCTCGGATCGGCCGCCGCCGGACGTCGGGGCCGTCGTGGAGATCGCGCTCCATTACCTCGGGGCGCGGCCGCGCACGCGCTGGGAGCTGGAGCGCCGCCTTCGTCGCACCACGGCCAGCGAAGAGCTGATCGCGGGTGCCATGGAGCGCCTCGCGCGCCTCGGTTACGTGGATGACATGGCTTTCGCGCGGTGGTGGGCCGAGCAACGCGACCGGCACGCACCCCGCGGGCGTCGCATGGTCGAGGCTGAGCTGCGCCGGCACGGCGTGCCCCGTGAGGTGCTGGACGCCATGCGCGGCACTGAGCTGACCGAGCCTGCGTCTGCTGACGAGGCCATCCCGAACAGCGAGGCGGAGCGGGCCCGCGTGGCACTGGACCGCCACATGAGAGGTCGCCCGCTTCCGCACGACTTCAAGGCGCTCCAACGGATCGGTGCCTTCCTCATGCGGCGGGGTTTCGACCCGGAGACGGTCCGAGCAACGCTCCGCGTGGCGGGCCGCGATCACGACGACGTCCTCGACGACTGACAGGTACCCTCCAGCGATGCGCTACGCCCTCATGACCGAACCACAGCAGGGGCTCAGCTACTCGGAGATCCTCACGCTCGCGCGCAGCGCCGAGACGGCAGGACTGGAGGCATTCTTTCGGTCCGACCATTACGGATCATTCCCGGGCAGCAGCGATCAGCCGACGACCGATGCGTGGGCCACCCTCGCGGGCCTGGCCCGGGACACGACGACCATTCGTCTCGGCTCCCTGGTTTCGCCGGTCACGTTCCGGATCCCGGGGAGCTTCGCCAAGGTGGTTGCCACCGTCGACGAGATGAGTGGGGGGCGCGTGGAGGTCGGGATGGGAGCCGGCTGGAACGACCTCGAGCACCATCGGCTGGGGATCCCCTTCCCGCCACTCCGCGAGCGGTATGACCAGCTGGAGGACGCCCTTTCCATCGTGCATGGGCTCTGGACCGAGCCCGACGGATGGAGCCACGAGGGCAGCCACTGGCAGGTGCGCGACGCCCTGTTCCGTCCGCGGCCAACCTGGTCAGGTGGTCGCCACCCACACCTGATCCTCGGCGGTGACGGCGGACCTCGCCTCGCACGCCTGGTGGCGAGGTGGGCCGACGAGTTCAATCGTCAATCCGCCACACCAGAGCGACTCCGCGAGGCGTATCGACGCGTCGACGCGGCATGCGTCGAGATCGGACGCGATCCCGACACCGTCGTGCGCTCGGCGATGGTCGGCGTGCTGGTGGCGGAGACCCGGTCAGACCTGCAGGATCGGGTCCGGCACCAGGTCGAGCTGGTCGGCTCGGGCCAGGACGCCGATGCCTGGCTCGCCGAGCGGCAGGGACGCTGGATCCTCGGCACGCTCGACGAGGCCCGACAGCGTATCGACGCGCTTGGGGCCGCTGGAGCACGACGGATCATGCTCCAGGACTTCCTCCCTCGCGATCTGGACATGGTGTCGCTGCTGGGGCGAATTGCCGCTGGCTGAAGGTCGACGGCTGCGTCCACCTCCGATGGTCGAAAGGGTGGACCCCGGCGCGTTGCGCTACACTCGGCGGAAGGCCATTACCCGCTCCGGCACGACCGGGGCACGACTGCTGACCAACAACGACTGACCGTGCCGCGCGGGCGGCTCGACCTTCGCCCATGCGGGCTCCAACTCACCGGAGGAGCCGATGCCTGACATCTTCGTTGCCGTCGTGGCGACCGCCGCACTGATCGTGGGAATCGCGATCGGTTATCTCGTCCGCCGCTACCTGGCCGCGAGCAACACCAAGCATGCCGAGAGCTACGCAGAGCGGCTGATGGCCGAGGCACGCGCCAAGCAGAAGGAGCTAGTCCTCGAAGCCAAGGATGACGCGCTCACGGTCCAGCGCGCCGCCGAAGAGGAGGCACGCGAAAAGCGGGCCGATCTCCAGCGGCAGGAGCGACTCCTGCTCGACCGGTCGGAGAACCTCGATCGCAAGGTCGATGCCGTCGAACGTCGTGAGAGTGCCTTCGAGGAACGACAGCGGGAGCTGGAGGAGGAGAGGAGCCGGCTCGCGGCACTGCAGCAGCGGCAGGTGACAGAGCTGGAGCGGGTGAGCGGACTGACAGCCACCGAGGCGCGCCAGAACCTGATCCAGCTGATCGCCGACGAGGCGGAGGCGGAAGCACATCAGCGTGTCCGCGCGATCGAGCGTCGTGCGCAGGAGGAGGGCGAGGAGCGCGCGCGCCGGGTCCTCACGACAGTGATGCAGCGCATCGCGGCCGATCACACCAGCGAGACCACGGTCACTGTCGTGCCACTGCCGTCGGAGGAGATGAAGGGCCGCATCATCGGTCGAGAGGGCCGCAACATCCGAGCACTCGAACAGGCCACCGGAGTCGACCTGATCATCGACGATACCCCGGAGGCCGTTGTCCTGTCGGGCTTCGACCCGGTGCGCCGCGAAGTTGCGCGCATGGCACTCACCAAGCTGATCAGCGACGGGCGGATCCATCCGGGCCGAATCGAGGAGACGGTCGCGAAGTGCCGCTCCGAGATCGAGGTGGTGATGCGGCAGGCTGGCGAGCAGGCCGCCTATGACGCCGGCGTCCCCGGGCTGCACCCGGAACTGATCAAGCTGATCGGGCGGCTCAAGTACCGCACCAGCTACGGGCAGAACGTGCTGAACCACTGCGTCGAGACGGCGCGACTGTCGGGGCTGCTGGCGGCCGAGATCGGCGCCAACGTGGCCGAGTCGAAGAAGGGCGGGCTCCTGCACGATATCGGCAAGGCGATCGATCACGAGGTGGACGGCCCGCACGCGCAGATCGGCGGCGATATCGCCAAGCGCTACGGTATCAATGCCGTGGTGTGCAACGCCATCGCAGCCCATCACCAGGAGGTGGAGCAGGAGTCGATCGAAGCGACCGTGGTGCAGATCGCCGACGCGATCAGCGCATCGCGCCCGGGAGCGCGCGGCGAGTCGCTCGACAATTACGTCAAGCGCCTGGACGATCTGCAGCAGATCGCGCTCAGCTTCCCTGGCGTCGAGCGGTGTTATGCGATCCAGGCGGGGCGCGAGATCCGGATCCTGGTACGCCCCGAATCGGTCGACGATCTCGCTTCAAGCCGGCTCGCCCGAGACGTGGTGAAGAAGATCGAAGAGCAGCTCCAGTACCCCGGGCAGATCAAGGTGACCGTCATCCGCGAGACGCGCGCGGTCGACTTCGCCCGATGAACGACCGCGCCGCACGACTGCGGTGCATGGTGATCGGCGACATCATCGGCAAGCCCGGTCGACTGGCGATCGTGCAGACCCTTGCCGCCCTGCGCGCTGAACTCGACGTCGACATGGTGATCGCCAATGGAGAGAATCTGGCCGCCGGCGCGGGACTGACCCCCAGCCTCGCCGAGGAGCTGCTGGCGCATGGCGTGGATGTCATCACGAGTGGCAACCATATCTGGGACAAGCGCGAGATCTACGACTACCTGGAGACCGATCGTCCAGTCCTGCGGCCGATGAACTACCCCGACGATGCGCCCGGGCGGGGATGGCTGCTGCACGTGCTGCCCGATGGCGATCAGGTCGCGGTGGTCAACGTCATGGGCCGGGTCTTCATGAACCAGCTCGACTCGCCGTTCACCGCCATGGACTCCCTGCTCGACGGCGGAGCCGAACCACTGCCGCCGATGAGGATCGTCGACTTCCACTGCGAGATCACCAGCGAGAAGAACGCCATGGGCTGGTACCTCGACGGCCGTGTGACCGCCGTGGTGGGCACCCATACCCACGTTCCGACCGCCGACGCGCGGGTTCTGCCCAAGGGGACCGCCTACATCAGCGACATCGGCATGACTGGACCGCGTGACTCGGTCATCGGCTTCTCGCTGGAGACCGTGCTGCCGCGTTTCTTGACCCACCTTCCCACGCGGTTCGCAGTGGCCGAAGGTCCTGTGAGCCTCAATGCGGTCGTCATCGAGGCCGACCGGCGCACGGGGAGAGCCGGGTCGATCACGCAGATCCAACGCACGGTCGAGGCCTGAGCAGAGGACCGATGGCGCCGCCACCCGGCGACCGAGGAGCCACTGGACCGCCGATCGGCGCAATCGTGGGATCGACCGCCACCGGCAAGACCGAACTCGCCCTGGCTGTCGGGCGCGCGCTTGACGTCGAGATCCTGGTTGCCGACTCTCGGCAGGTCTACCGTGGCATGGACATCGGGACCGCCAAGCCCGACACTCCCGCGCGGGCCGCCGTGCCGCACCACCTGCTCGACCTGGCAGCGCCAGACCAGCCGTTCAGCGTTGCCGACTGGCTGGCGGCCGCCCACGACGCGGTGAAGCAGGTCTTGACGCGCGGTCGCCTGCCGCTCGTCGTTGGCGGCAGCGGCCTCTACGTGGCCGCCCTGCTCGACGGATATGACCTCGGCGCCACACCTTCGCCGCCCGACATCCGCGCCGGGCTCGACGCTGCTCTGGCCGCCGACGGGCTGCCTGCCCTCGCGGCCCGACTCGTCGCGGCCGACCCGGCCTCTGCGGCGATCACCGACCTTCGCAATCCCCGGCGGGTGGTACGCGCCCTGGAACGCGCCGAATTGTCAGGTGGCGTGGCCACGCGCCCACGCTCACGCCCATGGCCGGGGCCCGTGGCCCAGATCGGCCTGCGTCGGCCGCGGGCGATCCTCGACGCGCGCATCAGCGAGCGTGCGGCGGTGTTCTTCGCGGGTGGCCTGCTTGCAGAGGTCAGGCAACTCCTGGACGCGGGATACGGTCCCGACCTTCCTCCCATGACCGGCCATGGATACGCGGAGGCGGCTCGCTTCCTGCTGGGGGAGTGGAGCCTGGACGAGGCGGTGGCCGTGACGGTGCGTCGGACTCGCCAATACGCTCGACGCCAGGAGACATGGTTCCGGCGGGACCCGCGAATCCAATGGTTGGACGCGGGGAGCGCTCGCGGGAACGATCCGGACCTGGTGCGCCGAGCCGTTGTCGCCCTCGGCGCGTTGAGCGACTGACCCTAGCGGTGCGCCGCTGAGACCGGCTCGGGCAGGCCGATCGACTGTCGCCAACTGGTCAGGTCGGGCACGCCGAGCGACCGCGGCTCGACGGTACGGCTGCCCGCGGTGAGATCGATGCCCGCGGCCGCGGCCTCTGCGGTCGTCTGCGTGACCGGAAGTGGCCCCGGGCGGCCAAGGAGGTAACCCTGTGCAGCCGGCACACCGAGTGCGATCAACTGATCCACCTGTTCGCTGTATTCGACGCCCTCGCCGATGACCAGCGCCCCGGTTCGCGTCGCGAAGGCAACGATCGATTCCACCACGGCGCTCGCCTGACCGCCGGGGGCAGAACGCTGCACGAGGCCAAGATCCACCTTGACGACATCGAACTGCAGGTCGCTCAGCAGGCGCAGGCCGGCGTTCCCCGCCCCCAGGTCGTCGGCCGCCAGCCGCATGCCCGCTCGGCGGCAGGTGTCCACCCTGAGCCGGACCTTCTCCACGTCGGTGATCGGCTCGTGCTCGGTCAGCTCGATGACGAGCCGTTCTGGCGGGAATCCATGGCGCGCCAGGATGCTGAGCAGTGCAGCGGTACTGAACTGTGGTGCTTCAATGGTCTTTGGCGTCAGGTTGACGCTCAGAAACGCGTCGTCCGGGATCTGAGCCGCGCCGCCGACGATGGCTTCGAGACATGCGAAATCGAGCTCCACAACGTGCCCGCTCGCTTCTGCGGCCGCGAAGAGGCCCGCGGGGTCGTTGAATGGGGAGGGCTCCGTCGGTCGGATGAGCCCCTCGTAGCCGAGCACGCGATCGGTGGTCAATTCGACCACCGGCTGATATACCGGCCGCAGTTGACCGCGGGCGATCACCTCCACGATGGCAGCCGCAGTCCCGGATGCCATCCCGGCGACTGAATTGGTGTGATCGAACAGGACGACGTCGGTCCGGCCCCCGCGCTTGGCGGCGTACATCGCGCTGTCGGCCTGCGAGTACAGTTGCGCCCGGTTTTCGGCCAGCGCAGGGATCGACGAGATGCCGGCGGAGAACGAGATCGGTCGCGTCACGCCGTCACGAAGGGCGGGCTGCAGCGCGCTGGCCAGCAGCCTGCGCGCCATGACCTTTGCACCCTCGGCGTCGGTATGCGGAAGCAGCAGCGCGAACTCGTCCCCGCCGACCCGAAAAGCGCGGTCGACGCGTCGCGCGACGCTTGCCACGATGCGGCCAAACGTGGCGAGCGTGCGGTCGCCGTGGGCGTGGCCGTGCTTGTCGTTAACCGACTTGAACTCGTCGAGATCGATCAGCACCAGCGATAGCGGGACGTCGTACCGCTGCGCCTGCTCGACCTGTCGGTCGAGTTCCTCCTGGAAGGCGCGGTGATTGCCGAGCCCGGTCAGCTGATCCTCCAGGGCGTCAGCGAGCGCTGCCTGGTAGCGAACCTCGAGGTCCGCGCGCGACCGCACGAACGGTCTCACCACCAACGCGACGGTCACGACGCCGAGCAGAACGCCGGCCACGCCGACGCTGATCACACCACGGAGCAGGTCGCCTGGCACGGCGTCGGCCAGCGCGGCGTTGGTACCGAGACTGAGCCCCGCCGTCGCCACGAGGGTGACCGCCACGCGCAGCGCAACACCGAGCGTGGCAATACTGGCGCCCCGCTCGGTATTGGCCCTTGGATCCGCGTCGAGGGTCAAGCATCTCTCCGGTGCACGTGTGGTGCAGATAGGTATGGCAGATCAGGGTCGGGTGTGCTCTAGCCCAAAAGTACCGTTTCGACCACGAGATGTGCCGCGTGGGGAGCCTGCCCCGTGTTGGGCTACCATGCCTGCAGACCAATGCCTGAACGCCCGCGCCTGATCGAGTTGACCGCACCCGAGGAGCGCGCCTTCCTGATCGGCCTGGACGTGCCCGGGGACGGCCGCTGGCCGGTGGAGCGCAGCCTGGCGGAACTCGGGGCGCTGGCAGTGACGGCGGGCGCGACGGTTGTTGGTCGCGCCTCGCAGCAGCGTCGACATCCTGACCCCGCGTGGTACTTCGGGAAGGGTCGAGCGGCCGGCCTGGCAGACGAAAAGGCCGTGACCGATTTCAACCTGTTGATCGTCGACGATGAGCTCGCCCCGAACCAGCAGCGCGGACTGGAGGAATTGCTCAACTGCAAGGTGCTTGACCGCTCCGCGCTGATCATCGACATCTTCGCTCGCCATGCACGGACTCGTGAGGGGAGCCTCCAGGTAGAACTGGCTGCGCTCGAGTACCACCTGCCGCGCCTCACCAGGATGTGGACTCACCTCTCGCGGACGGGCGGCGGAATCGGGACGCGGGGACCCGGCGAGAGCCAGCTGGAGACCGACCGCCGTCTGATCCGTGACAAGATCAAGAAGGTCCGTGCGGAGCTCGAGGACGTCAAGCGCCAGCGCGCCACCGCCTCGCGGCAGCGTGATCGGTCCGAGGTCGGAACGGTGGCCCTGGTGGGCTACACCAACGCGGGAAAGAGCACGCTCCTCAATGCCCTGGCCGATGCGGATGTGTACGTCGCCAACATCCTGTTCGCGACCCTCGATCCCACCAGCCGGCAGGTCACGCTGCCATCCGGACAGCGCATCGTCGTGACCGATACCGTCGGCTTCATCAACAAGCTGCCGCACGACCTGGTCGAGGCGTTCCGCGCCACGCTCGAGGAGGTACTGCGCGCGGACCTCCTGATCGAGGTGGTGGATGCTGCCGACCCCGACTTCATCGGTCAGCAAGAGGCGGTACAGGCCGTTCTGAATGAACTCGGGGCGGGAGACAAGCCTCGCATCACCGTCTTCAACAAGATCGACCTGCTCGACGCAGACCTGCGAGCCGCTCCGAGACCGGCGAGCGACCCGGCTGTGCTCGTCAGCGCAACGACCGGTGAGGGGCTCGACGAGCTTCGCGAACGCGTGGCCATGGTGCTGCGCGAACGTATGATCGCAGTCGATGCCGTGGTGCCCTGGGCACGCGGTGAGCTCGTCGCTCGGGCGAAGGCCGCCGGCGACATCACCGAGCGCTACACGGATGAGGGCGTCCACCTTTCGGGCCACCTGCCGGATGCGATAGCGGCCGAGGTGATGGCGGCCACCATCCGACCCGAATGAGCGACGCCGCTGTCCGCGTGGCAGCCGTGACCGCTGATGCGATTCGGGCGGCTCATTCCCGCATCCCCGCGGCCTTCCGCGACGCCCCGCAGTTCGTTTCCGAGACACTGTCCGCGTCGTTCGGCGCGCCGATCGTGGTCAAGGTCGAGACGGCAAACCCGATCGGGTGTTTCAAGGGCCGAGGTACCTGGCTGGCCGTGTCAGAGCTCGTCGCGGCAGGAGAGGTGGGGGATCGCCGAGGACTGGTCGTGGCATCGGCCGGCAACTTCGGCCAGGGCGTCGCCTACGCATGCCGCGCGCTGGGGGTTGCCGTGACCGTCTTCGCCGCCCGCACGGCGAATGCGGCCAAGCTGGCGGCAATGCGTCGCCTCGGCGCGGAGGTTCGCGAGGTGGGGGAAGACTTCGACGCGGCGCGCGACGCGGCGGCGGCACACGTCGCCGAGACGGGGTGGCACCTGCTGATCGACGGCGAGGACCCGTGGATCTCGATCGGTGCGGGTACGCTCGCCCTGGAACTTACCGACGGGGTCCAGCGCGGCGACATTCCACCGTTCTCACAGGTGCTCGTGCCAGTCGGCAACGGCGCGCTGATCGGCGGCATGGGTGTGTGGATGCGCTCAGAGGGCCACGGAGTGCGCGTGGTCGGCGTCCAGGCTGCCCAGGCTCCGGCGATGACGCTCTCATGGAAGGCCCGTCGACTGATCGCCACGGAGCGCGCGGACACGGTCGCCGATGGCATCGCCGCTCGCGTGCCAGTCCCCGAGGCCCTGGCATTGATGATTGCCGGAGTCGACGAGATGCGCCTGGTCGATGAAGCGGCGATCATCGAAGCGACGAGGGAGATGGAGGCTTCGCTGACGCTGAGCGTCGAGCCGAGCGCCGGAGCCGCATGGGCTGCAGCGCTGCAACAGCCCGCCTCGGGCGCAACGGTTCTCGTGCTCACCGGCGGCAACGTTGCTGCCCCAGGATGACTCATGCGCCAGGGACTTCGAACGCCTGTCCTATTTGTGCTCCGGGGAATACGGTGCGCGGGGGACGGAGCGCTCAGAAGACGCGTCGGCCGAGCAGCGATTGGCCCCTGGCAGGCTCCCGGCGCGCCGCCGTGACACGCCGCACCCGCTCCCTGATGGCGAGGCCAGCACCGAGGTACGCGCCCGCGAGCACGACCAGGAGACCGTAGCCGACCATCATTGAGCCCACCTCTGTGGCGAGCACGGATCCGACGAGCATCAGGCCGCCGCCGCCGGCAAGCCCCACCCAGGCTGCGACCGATAGGTATGACGTGCGCATGCAGACACGATACGGCGCCGAAACGCGTGAACCGAGGGACCCGATCGGGTCATGCGGGCAACCCGTTCGTCCTCCATTCCCACTTCCGCAAAGAGATGTTATGTGAGGTGGATTCGCCCATTCCTGCATCGAGGCTCGCGCGGCCTCGCCACTCCGGCCTGCACGCACCGCGCCGCTGCAGTAGTCTCGCGGGAGGTGGTCCCGGCACGAATCGAGGATGACGGTGCCCTGGAGGTTCGGTATCGGACGAGGCGACGAGGGTGGGGCTCGCGACGCCACGCCATCGGTCGAAGGCCAGACACCTGCCGGGCAGATCGAGGTCGAGATCCTCACTGAGCAGAGCGGCGGCACCGTACTCGTCGACGTGGGAGATGATCGACTTACCGATGTGCTGAACCGGGCTGGAGCCGGGACCAGCTGGACCTCCGACCCGACGGCGCCCGATCTCGACGAGATCCTGGTTGCCTTCCCGCCACCCCAGGAGACCGACGCCCAGCGCCGGCTGCATCGGCCGCGTCAGCCCCTGAAGCTGTGCGTCGGGTCGTACGAGGTGTCCGGGCAGGTGCACGTCCCGCCCGGAGCGCAGGCAAGCGGCTATCTGAACCGCGTCAACCCACACTTCGTGCCGCTCACCGATGCCGTTGTGCGTCGTCCCGACACGGAGCGACTTGAACGTCGCGCCAGGGTCGCGATCGTCAACTTCCGCGCGGCAAGCATCGTGCGGGAGATCACCGAGGCTGACGAGGAACGCACCGTCAGCGCCGAATTGCCAAGCGCCGGGCAACCTGTCGAACCGCCTATAGACAACGAGCCGTCGGCGGGCCCTACTGAACGGTAGGTCCGGGCGACTCCTGGAGGGTCGTGGGGGCACCGTGGGCAGCCGGAATACTGCCGAGCCTTCCGGCCTGGTAGTCGGTGAATGCCTGGAGGACCTCTTCACGGGTGTTCATCACGAACGGGCCCATCCACGCGACCGGTTCGCGAATCGGCCTGCCTCCCAGGATGATCACGTCCAGGTTCGGGCTCCGGCTCTCCTGCGACGGGCTCGCCGCCATCGAGATGGCATTGCCCGGACCGAAGACCGCCAGTTGGCCGGTCTGGATCGGCCACCCTTCCGCCCCCACGCTGCCGTGGCCGGCCAGGACGTACACGAGCGCGTTGTAGTCGGCCCGCCAGGGCAGGTCGAGATGCGCCCCGGGGCTCAGCGTGGCGTGGATCATCGACATCGGCGTGTAGGTGGATCCGGGCCCGGCATGACCGTCTACCTCGCCGGCTATGACGCGGATGAGCGCTCCCCCATCGGGGGACGTCAGCAGTCCGACCTGTCCGGCACGGATGTCCTGGTAGCGCGGTGGCGCCCATTTCTGGGCTTTCGGCAAGTTGACCCATAGCTGCAGGCCGTGGAACAGCCCGCCGCTGACAACCAGCGCCTCGGGCGGCTTCTCGATGTGCAGGATGCCTGCCCCGGCCGTCATCCACTGCGTGTCGCCGTTGGTGATCACCCCCCCACCCCCGTTCGAGTCGGCATGCTCGAAGGTGCCGTCGATCATGTAGGTGACCGTCTCGAAGCCACGGTGCGGGTGCCAGGGGGTCCCCTTCGGCTCGCCCGGTGCGTACTCCACCTCGCCCATCTGGTCAAGGTGAATGAACGGGTCGAGGTCGGCAAGGTCCGCCCCGGCAAAGGCCCGCCGGACCGGGAACCCCTCCCCCTCGTAGCCGCGTGGCGCCGTCGTCACGCCCTTCACGGGGCGGATCCGCGCAAGCAGCGGGTCCGGCGCAGGGACGCGCGGCAGGGTCGTGGGATCAGCGACGGTGATGGCGGGCATGCTGCCTCCTTGGGCGGTTACCTTCCCACATTATGATTGCGGATGCAACTAGATGAACGGGAACGCCCAGGGCTCGTCCTCAATCCGGCTTTCCGGAGACGATGAGCGTCATGGTCGCGGCCAGGACGGCGACCACCAGCGCTCCGGCTTCTGCCGCGGTCAGCGCCGGGTCGCCAGCGAAGTACTGCGTGGCAGCCGAGGGGATCGCGCCGAGAATCGGGGGGACCGCCACCCAGGCGAGCACGAGCACCGTGGGAGCCATCGCTCCCGGCAGGCGGATGGCGCGGGTGGCCACGGCGGCGAGCAGGCCCAGGAACGCCGAGAGCAGGAGCACCAGGAGCACGGCTGGCTGCTCCCTGGCGCCCGATGCATCCACCAGGCGCACCAGCCCCTGTTGCAGGACAGCCACCGCCAGGGCCAGCACCGAGCCGATGATCGCGGTCCGCGGACCGCTCATCGGTCGCTCAGGCTGCGTGGCGCGGTGAGCACGCCGCTCGCCAAGGCGTCCGCGAGTTCACGGGCGATGCGGTATGACTTCCCGGCGCCCATCACCAGCACCGCGTCGCCGGGGCGCAGGTGCTCGGCCACGTACGCGGCAGTGGCGTCCACATCGCCGGTAGCGATGGCGGGCACCGCGGACGTTCGCTCAATGGCATCGGCGAGTGCTTCGGCCGACGTGGCACGCATGGCCTCCTCGCTGTCGCGCGAGGCGAAGATGTCGGCGATGACCACCTCGTCGGCGGCGGAGAACGCCTGGGCAAACTCGTCGAGCAGCAGGGCGGTGCGGGAGTACATGTGCGGCTCAAAGACCGCCCACAGCCTCCGCTCCCCCACCCTCTGGCGCATGGCCGCCAGCGTGGCGCGCACCTCGGTCGGGTGGTGTCCGTAGTCGTCGTAGACGATCACGCCGGCAGTATCGGTGATCAGCTCCATCCGGCGCCCAGCGCCGGGGAAGCTGCGCAGCCCGGCGACCAGCGCGAGCGCGGGGACACCCAGCTCGCTCGCGAGGAGGAGTGCCGCCGTGGCGTTCAGGACGTTGTGTTCGCCGGCCAGCGGTGAGTGGAATCGCTCGCCGAGCAGGTCGAAGTCCGTTCCGTCGGCGGTGAGCGTCACCCTGCGCGCTTCTGTGTGGCCTCCCGGTCCATATCGCACCACGCGCCCCGGCCAGTCCCCAAGTCGCTCCAGGAGCGCCTGGGAGCCGTCGTCGGCGGCCACCGTGAGCAGCAGGCGACCGCCGAGGCGCGGGTGCTCCCCCATTCCGCGCACGAAGCGCTCCATCGAGTCGAGCACGGCGTCACGATCCGCGAAGTAGTCCGGATGATCCATCTCGACGTTGGTCACCACCGCGCCAGCGGGGTGATAGTGAAGGAAGTTGTCGCCGAATTCGTCGGCCTCCACCACGAACGGTGCGCCTGAGCCCGGCCGAACCGTCGCGCCCCACGCCGGGATGAAGGCGCCGACTTCGACGGTCGGGTCCAGCCCGGCGCTGACCAGCAGGTGGCCCAGCAGGGCGGTGGTGGTCGACTTTCCGTGGGTGCCCGTCACTGCCAGACCGATCCTTCCCGGCGCCGCCATCAACTCGCCGAGCAGCGCCTGCCACGGTACGACAGGGATCCCCGAATCGTGGGCAGCGGTCAGCTCGGGCAGGTCCGGGTGGATGCGCAGGGCGGGGCTGATCGCCACGCGATCGACGCCGGACAGGTGCGCAGGGTCGTGGCCGGAGGCGACAACAATGCCGGCCGCCTCGAGTGGTGGCGTGTACGGGGATGGGGTGTCGGTGTCGCATCCATCGACCAGCGCACCGGCGTGGTGGAGCAGGAGTGCCACACCGGCCGCACCCGACCCCGCAGCCCCGATCAGGTGAATCCGCTCGCCGGCCCGCACCATCTGCTGGCTACCCGTTCTCGGGGGCGGCGAGTACGGCGTCTCGGGCCCGACTGAGTGCAACGAGGGCGGCTTCCGCCTGGTTCCCCTCGCGATCGTGCCCGAATATGTGTCGCGCGACAGTCGGCGGATAGCCGCGCAGCGAAACCCCTATGAAGTGCGTGCCGACCGGCTTGTGTTCGCTGCCGCCGTCCGGTCCGGCGATTCCGGTGACGCTCACCCCCAGTTCGGCTTCGAACCGGTGCGCGGCACCGACCGCCATGGCCGATGCCACCTCCGCCGAGACGGCTCCGTGCTCGAGGATCAACTCGTGGGGAATCCCGAGCCCGACCTCCTTGGCTCGGTTCGAATAGCAGATCACGCCGCCAGCGTAGTAGTCGCTCGCACCGGGGAATGAGGTGATGGCGTGACCGATCAGGCCGCCGGTCGACGACTCGGCGGTAGCCAGACGCAGGCGGCGATCGCGCAGCGCGTCGCCGAGTTGACGTGCGACCGCCATCAGCTGGCCCTGATCAGGTCTCACCGGTAGTTGGTGAACTGCAGTGCGACCGGGTAATCCAGCTCCCGGAGATGGGTGATGACGCCCTGCAGGTCGTCCTTGCTCTTGCTCGAAACGCGGACCGTGTCGCCCTGGATCACAGGCTTCACCTTCGGGAACCGGTCGCGAACCATCTTGCTGATCTCCTTGGCCTGTTCCGAAGTCAGGCCCCGGTGCAGCGCGATCCGCTGTCGCACGGTCCCGCCGGCTGCCGGCTCCAGCTTGCCCCAGTCAAAGACCTTCAGGGACAGGCCGCGGCGCACGGCCTTGGTCTGCACGAGGTCCTTGACCGAGCCGGCCCGGAAGTCGTCATCGGCCAGCAGGATGATCTCGTCCTTGCCGAGCTCGAGCGAAACCCTGGCGCCCTTGAAGTCGAAGCGCGTGCCCACTTCGCGACGGACCTGGTCGAGGGCGTTGACCAGCTCCTGCTGGTCGAACTCGCTCACGACATCAAACGATGAATCAGCCATGTTGCCTCCCGTTGCTCGCTACCATCTTCGTACGTCCGACCACCGGTGCGGATCCCATCTGCTCACGGGATGGCGGTGATGAGCCATTCGACCACGGCGCCAGGGCCACCCATGCGCGGCAACGGCACGCCGTTGATGGTGAGTGATACGACGCCCGCATTGCCGACCCGGATGCGCAGTGACCCGCTGGCGGCAAGATCGATGGCTGCGCCGGAGGCCGCCTCGCGACCGGAGATCGCCGGCTTGGGCGTTCCGTCCTCGTCGATCTCGAGGTACGAGCGTCCCGCGGTGATGGTGAGCAGTCCGGAGAGCCCCGGGTTCGCCGCGACCACGACCCGCCGCACCCCCGCGTTGCCCGGGTCATCTGCCGTCTCAACCGAGACATCCCAGGCGCCGGGCGCCAGTTGCAGGGTGGCGCTCCATCTTCCGGAGGCGTCCGCGACCAGGTCCTGGGGAGGTGGCGACGGCGGCGGATCGCTCGGGAGCGCCACGCTGATGCCGCTCAGCGCGACGATGGCGAACGTAGCCGGGGCCGCTTCCGCAAAGGTTGCGCTCAACCGCAGCGCGGCGCCCGCCGCGGCCTGCCCGCTTACCGCCACGGCGCCCGGGCCTACCGATCTGCCTGCGACGGGTTCCGAGATCTCAACTGCACCGACGGGCCTGGTGCTGGGATCCACCCCGACCACCATGATGGAGCGCCGCACCTCCGCGCTGTCGCGCCCGGTCAGCGGGTCGCTGGCTACCAGGGTGATCACGTTTGCGCCAGGAACAAGGCCGATGGTGATGACAAATGATCCGTCGGCGGCGGCGGTCACCGTCGGATTCTCGCGCAGGCCGTCCACGGTGATCGTCGAGTCCGGCTCGGTCACGCCTCGGATCGTGTACTCGGTGCCGGTGAATGCCACCAGGTCGGTGGCAGGGTCGGTGATCCGCAGCTCCGGCGTCCGCGCGAAGGTGATGAACTCTCCGGCGAGGTACACGACGAACAGCCCCACCATCACCGTCAGGATGACCGCAGCGACCGCCCCCGAACTGATCACCAGTGGGCGACCCTGTCGTTCGCTCACCGGTTGGGGGGCGGTGGGGGCGACTCGCCGTTCCGTGGGAGTGCCCACCTCCAGGCGGTACAGGTCGATCAGGTATTCCGGGTCCAGCCCCAGGTAGATGCCGTAGTTGCGCAGGAAGCCGCGGGTGTAGACCGCTCCCGGGAGCTCTCGATAGTCGCCGGTCTCCAGGGCGACCAGGTACCTGACCCGGATCTTGGTATCGCGCTCGACCCGTTGCAGATCGACGAAGCGCGCCTCCCGGGCCGTGCGGAGCACCTCCCCGAGCCTGGTCGGTTCGCGAGAGGTCACTCGTCTTCCTCGACCGGACCTACCTCGCCTCCCCAGCCGTCGGGAGTGATCAGGACCTCGCGGAAACGGCTCCCGTCGGCCGACCCGACGATGCCGCGGTCCTCCATCTGGTCGAGGATGCGCGCGGCCCGTGCGTACCCGACCCGCAGGCGGCGCTGGAGCAGCGAGGCCGATGCCTTGTCTGAGCGACGGACGATGTCGATCGCCTGCGAGAGGAGCGGGTCCGCATCGTCACCCTCCTCGCCGGGGCGGCCGCCTGGCTTTCCGTCGCGCTTGGGCGCAGTGATCTCGGGACGGTACCTCGGCCCGCCCTGGGCTCGCCAATGGCGCGCCAGGGACTCGATCTCGACGTCCGTCACCAGCACCCCCTGCAGGCGGACAGCGCGTGGCGCGTCGATCGGCTGATAGAGCATGTCGCCTCGCCCGAGCAGGTCCTCGGCGCCCACCGCATCGAGGATCGTGCGCGAGTCCACCCCGCTGGTCATGGCGAACGCGATTCGTGAAGGGATGTTCGCCTTGATCAGGCCGGTGATCACCTGCACCGACGGTCGCTGGGTGGCTACCACGAGGTGGATGCCGGTCGCCCGGGCCAGCTGCGCGATGCGAGTGATGGTCGCCTCCACCTCGTAGGCGCTGACCATCATCAGGTCGGCAAGCTCGTCGATGATCACCACGACGTAGGGCATCCGCGGCTCGCCCGCCCGGAGGGCTTCGTTGTACCCAGCGATGTTGCGTACCCCGCGCTGCGCGAATTCGTGGTATCGGCTCTCCATGGTGCCGACCGTCCATTTCAAGGCGTTGACCGCCTTGTCGTTGTCGACGATCACCTCGCACAGCAGGTGCGGGATCCCCTTGTACTGGGCCATCTCCACGCGCTTGGGGTCGATCAGGATCAGCTTCACCTCGGTCGGCGAGGCGCGCATCAACAGCGAACAGATGATCGCGTTCACGCACACGCTCTTCCCGGAGCCGGTGGCACCAGCGATGAGCACGTGCGGCATGCGCGCAAGGTCTGCACTGAACGGCTGACCCGCAACGTCCTGCCCGAGGCCGAAGGCGAGCTTGCTGCGATTCGCCGCCTCCTCGAAGTTGCTCGAGGCGAGCACCTCCTTCAGCGTGACCAGGTCGAACGCCGTGTTGGGAATCTCGATGCCGACGTAGGCCTCGCCCGGTATCGGCGCCTGGATCCTGATGCTTCGCGCCTTCAGGTCGAGCGCCAGGTTATCGGCGAGCCCTTCGATCCGGGAGAGCTTGATCCCCGGCTCGACGTCAAGCGCGTACTGGGTGACGACCGGGCCCTCCTGGATGCGGGCGACCTTCACGCCGATACCGAAGTGCGCCAGCGTGTCCTTGATGCGCTGTCCCTTGGCGGTCAGATCGAGCTGCCCGGCGCTGCTCTCGGGTCCGTCATCCAGCATGGCCAGTTCGGGCAGCTCCCAGGCGCGACTGGCCGGCTCGAGGGCCGCGTCGATGACGTCGTGCTCCTCCACCTCCGCCAGGTGCACCGATTCGCCGGTCTCCAGCTCCTCGGCGGTCAGGGTCTCGCCCGTGACCGATTCGCCACTGGCGACGATCGCGGTTACCGGCTCGTGGGGACGCAACGGCACCGGCGGAATCCCATCGGTCGCGCGAGACCTGCGCAGGATGAGCGGCTGCTCCTCATCGCCGCCGCCACCCAGCGCCGAACGAACGCGATCCATCACGCCGCGCGATTCGGCCGGTGCCCCTGGCACGCCCTTCTCCGGCCGTCCGGGGCGCTCCGGGGCGCGGCGGGCGTCACGCTCCGCCAACTCCGCTCGCTCATCACGGCGACTGAGCCAGGCCGCCGCCAGGTCGCCGACCGTCATGTTGAAGTAGAGAAGCAGGCCGACCAGCAGGGCGAGCCCCAGCACCGTCCACGCACCGGCGGTCCCGATCGCGCCGTTCAGCGCCGTGCTGACCGCATAGCCGATCGCTCCCCCGCCGTCGCCGCGATCGACGCCAGCGCTCCCATCGCCTCCGACCAGGTGGAACATCGCGAGCAGCGAGGCCGCCATTACGGCCGCGCCGCTGGCGGCCATCCAGCGCTCCGCTGGCATGGTCTTGAGCCAGAGCATGAACGCGAAGCCGGCCAGCAGGATCGGAGCGAATGCGATCCCCCACCCGAGCAGGTAGGTGAGGACGTCGTGCCAGGGCTGCACGATCATCCCCGCTTCGGGCGCGAAGAGGGCGATCGTGCTCACGATTGCCGCCAGCAGGAGTACCAGGGCGAGGAGCTCTCGCGCCACCCGCCCGCTGATGCGGAAGGTGGTAGCCGCGCGCCGGCGGCGCGATGACCGGCGTCGGGACCCGACTGATCGTCGCCTCGACACGCCCGCCTAGACCTCCATCACGATCGGCAGGATCATCGGTCGGCGCTTGGTCTTCTCGAAGAAGAACCTCGACAGCGTGTCGTGAATCTTGGATTTCAGGTAGCCGATCTCGGCGCCGTGTGCGTCGTGCTGCGGCTGGCTGAGTGCGGCCACGAGGTGATCGGCGGCGGCCGTCATGATCGGGTCCTCCGGATCCTGCAGGAACCCGCGGCTTACCAGGTCCGGACGCGTCACCGGCTGCCCGGTGGAACGATCCACCGTGAGGGCCACCATGACGACGCCATCCGAGGCCAGCATCCGCCGGTCGCGCAGGATCACGCCATCGATACCGTCGACTGCGGCCATGCCGTCGACCAGGACCGCACCCGCGGGAACGCTGCCGGCGAGCCTTGCGCGCTTCCCGTCGAACTCGACCACCTGCCCGTTGGCCAGCACGAAGATGCCGTCGACCGGGACCCCCGCTCCCTCGGCGAGAAGCCCGTGCTGCACGAGCATCCGGTACTCACCGTGGATCGGGATGAAGTGTCGGGGGTTGACCAGCCCGAGCATCAGCTTGAGCTCCTCGCGCGAGCCGTGGCCCGACACGTGGCAGTGCTTCAGCGGCTCGTAGTGAACCATCGCTCCCTCCTTGAAGAGGTTGTCGATCGTCTTGGCGACCGCCTCCTCGTTGCCGGGAATCGGCGAAGCCGACACGATCACCGTATCGCCGGGCTCGATCGTGATCGACCGATGGTCTCGGTTGCTCATGCGCGTCAGGCCGGACATCGGCTCGCCCTGCGAACCGGTGGTCATCACAACCAGCTGGTCCTTGGGCAGTCGGCCCAACGCGTCCTTCTTGAGCAGTGTCCCGTCGCGCGCGTCGAGATACCCCAGCTCAAGCGCGATGGCGGTGTTCTGCTCCATGCTGCGCCCGAGAGCGACCATCTTTCGTCCATTCGCCCAGGTGGCATCGATCACCTGCTGGACGCGCCCGATGTTGCTGGCAAAGGTGGCGACGATGACTCGCCCCGTCGCCTCGCCGATCAGCTGATGCAGCGAGTCGCCGACCGTCGTTTCCGAGAGCGTGTAGCCGTCGCGCTCGGCCCGGGTGGAATCGGAGAGTAGGAACTCGACGCCGCGGTTGCCGATCTCGGCGATCAGACCCAGATCTGCACGCCGGCCATCGGGAGGCGTGTGGTCGAACTTGAAGTCGCCGGTGTGCACGATGGTGCCGAGCGGCGTGGTGATCGCGTAGCCAAGGCCGTCAGGGATGGAGTGATTGACCCGGAACGGGATGATCGCAAAGGCGCCGATGCGGAACTCCACGCCCGGCTCCACCACCTCGAGGCGCGTCTGCCCCAGCAGCTTGTGCTCCTTGAGCTTGCCGGTCACCAGGCCGGCGGTCAGCCGGCTGGTGTAGATCGGCGTGCCCGGGATCTTGGGCAGGACGTACGGCAGCGCGCCGGTGTGATCCTCGTGCCCGTGGGTCAGCAGGATCGCCTGTACCCGGTCGCGGTTCTGCTCCAGGTACGTGACGTCGGGGATGACCAGGTCGATGCCGAGCATCTCCGGGTCCGGGAAGGCGAGACCGCAGTCGACGACCAGGATCTGCCCGGCTACCTCGATGACGGTGATGTTCTTTCCGACCTCGCCCACTCCGCCAAGCGGAATGATGCGCAGTGTGTCTGACATGGTGCTCCTAGAAGAGGGGTAGTTGTTCGGCCTCATCGGCCGATGTCGCCGGCACATCCGGTGCCGGATCGGGATTCGCCTGCGGGACCGATGTCACACGCTCGGCCTCGAGGGCCTCGCGGGCAGCCAGCAACGCGGCCGGCAGTCCCCGCATGTCGGTGAACAGCGTCTCGCGCAGCGAGGACTGGTGCAGCGCCGCAGCTGGATGGTACATCGGGAAGATGAAGCGGCCGCCGGATCGGCGCAGTGCGCCGTGCACCGCCCCGATGCGCGCGTCGGGCAGGTAGCGGCGCAGCGAGTGCCGGCCGAGCGTCACGATCACCACCGGGTCGAGCGCCTCCTCCTGGCGGTCGAGGTACGGGCGACAGGTGGCGATCTCCTCCGGTTCAGGATCCCGGTTGCCCGGCGGTCGGCACTTCACGACGTTGGCGATGAAGACGTCCTGACGCGCCCATCCGATCGATCGAAGCAACTCGTCGAGCAGCTGGCCTGCCGGGCCGACGAACGGCCGCCCCGTCGCATCCTCGCGGGCGCCGGGACCCTCCCCTACCAGCAGGACGTCACTCAGCGAGTTCCCTTCGCCCGGGACCGTGCGATTGCGGCCCGCGTGCAGCGGGCATCGAGTGCAGCCACCGATCTCGGCGGCGATCTGCGCCAGCGCCTGCGCGCCCATCCGCCCGGCGACCCTCCCTGCTCTTCGGTTGCCCCGCCGTCGGCTGCTAGGACTGGTTCGCGCCCGTCTTGGCCATGTGCCGCTCCATGGCCGCGCGGCGGCTCAGGTTGACACGTCCCATGCGATCCACCTCGGTGACGACCACCATCAGCTCGTCGCCGATGCTGACCACGTCCTCGACGCGAGCCACCCGGACATCGGCCAGCTGGCTGATGTGCACCAGGCCCTCCTTGCCGGGAAGGATCTCGACGAAAGCGCCGAAGTTCATGATCCGGGTCACCTTGCCGAGGTACTCCTTGCCGACCTCGACGTCGCGCGTGAGCCCCTCGATCCAGGCGATCGCCTTCTGCGCCGCCTCGTTGGAGGTGGCCGCGATCTGGATCGTGCCGTCGTCTTCCACGTTGATCTGGGTTCCGGTCTCGGCCACGATCTGGCGGATCACCTTGCCTCCGGAGCCGATCACGTCGCGGATCTTGTCGACCGGGATCTTGATGGTGGTGATCCGCGGCGCGTACGGCGACAGCTCTGAACGGCTTGCGCTGATCACTGCGGTCATCTTGTCAAGGATGGCGAGCCGGGCCACGCGTGCCTGCTCGAGTGCGTCACGCATCGTCGCGATGGTGATGCCCTGGACCTTGATGTCCATCTGCAGCGCGGTCACGCCCTCAGCGGTTCCGGCGACCTTGAAGTCCATGTCCCCGTAAGCGTCTTCCTTGCCGGTGATGTCGGTGAGGACCGCGTACCGGCCGGTTGCCGGGTCGGTGATCAGTCCCATCGCGGCGCCGGCGACCGGGGCCTTGATCGGAACGCCGGCGTCCATCAGGGCCAGGGTCGAGCCACAGGTGCTGGCCATGCTGGTCGAGCCGTTGCTGCTCACCACCTCGGAGACGATCCGGATGACATACGGGAACTCATCGGCTGTCGGCAGGACAGGCACGAGCGCGCGCTCGGCGAGCGCCCCGTGGCCGATCTCGCGACGACCGGGGCCGCGCATCGGGCGGGTCTCGCCAACCGAGTACGGCGGGAAGTTGTAGTGGTGGAGGTAACGCTTCTCGGTCTCCGGCGAGATGGTGTCGAGCCGCTGCACGTCGCTGGACGGCCCGAGCGTGGCGATGCTCAACGCCTGTGTCTGGCCGCGGGTGAAGATCCCCGAGCCGTGCGTTCGCGGCAGCACGCCGACCTCGACCGAGATCGGCCGGATCGTCTTCGTGTCGCGTCCATCGATGCGGATGTTCTCCGACAGGACGAGCTCCCGGGAGGTTGCCTTGGTCAGGACCTCCATGAGCGGCGAGGCGATGCCGTGCTGGCGACGCAGGTCCTCGAGCCGCTCCCCCTGCTCGGCGCGGTTGTAGTCGTCGCGACCACGACGGATCTCGGCGGCGATATCGCCGCGGATCCGGTCGAGGCGTTCCGACAGGCCGGTCGTCAGGTCGATAAAGAGTTCTGCGGTCGCCTCGGCATCCGGCATGGCGCGATGGGCCGCTGCATGGTCGCGCCCGAAGACGAATCGGACCAGGTCACCAAGCTTGTAGCTTCCCGCATCGGGGTACAGCTGGTAGGCGAGCTCCAGGGTGTCGTACACCGCCTTGGGCTGCCAATTGGCATCACCCGGCATGTGACGCAGGACGAAGGGCAGGTCGAACCCGACGTTGTGCGCGACGACCGGTGTGTCTCCGGTCCAGGCGGCAAACTTGGCCAGCACTTCGGCGCCGGTCGGCGCGGCGGCCACGTCGGCATCGCTCAGACCGTGGATCTGGTGCCCGACGATCGAGCGTCCCGGGTTGGCCAGGCTCTCGAATCGGTCGACCACCTTGCCGCCCTTCACGCGCAGTGCGGCGATATCGACGATGTAGCCGTTCTCCGGCTTCATGGCGGTCGTCTCGACGTCGAAGACGACGAATTCAGCCTTGCCGGTCGCCAGGTCCGCGCCGAGCTTGACGATCGAGTCGGCCTTCGGGCCGAGGAAGGGCATCTTCTTCGTCTTGCCGGCCGTGGCCACGAGGCGATCCTGGAGATCGATGCTCTTCTGCAGTTCGGCGTGCGCGTATTCGATCGCGTCGGCCATGAGCGCCTCCGGCAGGATCTTGGCGCCCGCCTCGACCATCATCACCGCGTCGCGCGTCCCGGCCACGACGAGGTCGAGCGAGCTGCTGTCAAGCTGCGTGGTGGTCGGGTTGGTCACGAAGGCGCCGTCGATGTAGCCGACGCGCACCGCCCCGACCGGCCCGAGGAACGGGATGCTGCTGATCGAGAGGGCAGCCGAAGCGCCGTTGATCGCGAGGAGATCGGGGTCATTCTCCTGGTCGGCCGACAGGACGGTCAGCACGATCTGGACCTCCTGCTTGTAGCCCTTGGGGAAGAGCGGGCGGATCGGCCGGTCGGTCAGGCGCATCGCGAGGATGGCCGCCTCAGACGGGCGCGACTCGCGCTTGATGAAGCCGCCGGGAATCTTGCCCGCGGCGTACATGCGCTCTTCGTAATCGATGGTGAGCGGGAAGAAGTCGATCCCCTCGCGCGGCTCGCCGGAGACGGCGGTCGCCAGCAGTACGGTGTCGCCGTATCGCACGAGCACGGCGCCATCCGCCTGTTCGGCGAGCTTGCCCGCCTCAAGCGAGAAGGTCTGGGCGCCGATCTCGGCGTCTACTTTGATTGCCACATGTTCCTCCGAGTGTCTGTGTGTGCCCTGGCGCGCCTCGGCGCTCATCCCGGAAGCCGTCCCGGTCTTCGGGCACGGTGCGGGCGGCGGCCTTCACGGGCGCAGCGGGCGATTGGTTGGTCGGCGCCGTTGAGCGCCATCGTTCCGGCGCGGACGCGGTGCCGGATCCGCCTGACCGGGCGCAGCGGCGCGCGGTATGCGTGTGTCTGGTTAGCGGCGCAGTCCAAGCCGCGCGATCACGGCGCGGTAACGGTCAACGTCGTTGCGGACGAGGTAGGCCAGCAGCCGACGGCGCTGACCGACGAGCTTGAGCAGTCCTCGGCGCGAGTGGTTGTCGTTCTGGTACGTGCGCAGATGCTCCGTCAGGGACGCGATACGCTCAGTGAGGAGCGCGATCTGTACCTCGGGGGAGCCGGTATCGCCATCGTGTGTGGCGTAGTCGTCCATGATCGCGCTTTTCGCGTCCTTGGCGAGCGGCACCTATTCCTCCAACAGTCATTCCTAGTCGTGTGAATCGTACCAGAGCGGCCACTCCCCCGCACCGGCCCCTGTCCGCGAAGCGTCGTCAGGCAGGCGATGGACCCTTGCTGGCGAGAGCACCGCGGGCGTCAGCCACGTCGCGGTCCATCTGGACGTCGAATGCCTCCGATGACGCAAATCGTAGTTCGTCACGCAGGCGCGCGACGAAGTCGACCGCCACGCGGTGGCCGTTCAGTTCCTGGTCGAAGTCGAGGAGGTGGACCCCAACAAGCGTGCCGCCCGCGATGCTGACCAGCGCCCGATGCGTTGCCGGCGCATCGTCTGACAGGTCCGTGACGAAGCCCGCGTAGACACCGTCCTGCGGGACTGCCGGGACGTAGTCGAACCCCAGGGCGCCGATGGCGAAGCCGATCTCATCCCCGCCGCCATCCCCGGCGACCACCGTACCCTCCAGATAGGCCGGGGCACCCAGAAGGCGGGCTGATGCGACATCGCCGGCGGCGAGGGCCTCGCGCACCCGGCTGGACGACACGACCGCCCCGTCAACGAGCACCGGGTCCACCACGATCACGTCGAAGCCCCGCTCGAGACCCAACGCGCGCATGCGGGCGACCGTCCCGCCTCGATTGCGGCCGAACGCGCTCTCCGGCGACATGACCAGGGCTCGCAGGTCGACGGCCGGGGCGAATGCGGCAAGGAAGTCCTCCGCCGACAGCGACCGTAGCGCGGCATCGAAGCGGATCGCCAGCGCCCAATCCACGCCGAGCTGTCGGATGCGCGACAGGTTTGCCGCCGGCGGCGCAAGGTACGGCACCACCAGCCCGGGTCGCAGGACCTCTTCCGGATGAGGATCAAAGACGAGCGCAACGCTCTCGACCCCCCGCTTGGCAGCCGCGGACCGCGTGGCTTCGAGGATCGCCCGGTGGCCGGCGTGCAGGCCGTCGAAGACGCCCATGGTCAGCACTGCAGGCCCGATCTGCGGCAGCTCTCCGACGCCGATCGGCTCGCTGCTCATCGCCGCGTGCCTTCGGCGAGCGCGATCACCTTGTCGGGCTGCAACAGCCCCTGGTGCATCGTGCCGACACCGAGCAGCGCTCCGGCGGCGAACACCGCGCTGCGACCCTCGGCGACGTGGGCGGTAGGTCGAACCGTCGAACCATTTCGGAATCGAAGGGCATCCCGCTCCGTCAGTTCGATGCGGGGCAGCGTGAGCAGATCGGCGACCGGCCGGATCGCCTCGGCGAGGCGGCCGTCCAACGCGAGGTCCTCGAGTTGAGCTGGCGTCACGGCGTCGTCGACGTGAAGCCCCGCGGCTTCGAGCCGTCGCAGCGCGTGAAGGTGGCCACCGCAACCGAGCGCCTCCCCAAGATCGCGCGCGATCGAGCGCACGTAGGTACCCGCCTGGCAGCGAAGGTCGATGCGCAGGTCGAGCCACGCGTCGCCCCTGACCTCGTCCAGCAACTCGATCGACTCGACGGTGACGCGACGTGAAGTGACCTCGATCGGCGTCCCGGCGCGCGCGGCTCGATGGGCCACCTTTCCGTCCTGCTTCCTCGCCGAGAAGACCGGTGGACGCTGGTCGAAGGTCCCCACGAACTGTGCCAGCGCACCGCGTGCCGTGGCTGCATCGGGCGGGTCGTCCCCGGGCTCGAGCGGGCCCTCCGCATCGTCGGTGGCCGAGCGACTCCCGAGCCGGATCACGGCTTCGTAACGCTTCGCCCCGCCCGTCAGTTCTTCGCTGAATCGCGTCGCCGAGCCGACGAGGATCGGCAGCACGCCGGAGGCGAAGGGGTCGAGCGTCCCGGCGTGCCCGATGCGCCGCGTGCCGGTGAGGCGACGGAGCAGACCGACCATGTCATGGGAGGTCGGCCCGACCGGCTTGTCGAGATTAACGACTCCGTGCATCGTCTGGCTGACGGAGCAGCTGGCGCTCCGCCTCGGCGAGGATCTGTACTCGCGCCTCGTCGATCGAGGCGCCGAGCGTGCAGCCGGCGGCTCGGACATGGCCGCCGCCGCCAAACACGGATGTGATCGCCACGGCGTCGGCACGCTCGGTTGTCCTGACGCTGGCGCGAGTCTCGGTCGAGGTGATCTCCTTGAACAGGATGGTGACATCGGCGCTCCGGGTCGACGCGAGCAGATCCACGAACCCCTCCGACGCCGTCGGCCGCTCCCCGGAGGCAGCCAGCATGGCCGTGGTCATCGACGCGTGGACGATCCGTCCGTCGAGGCGCTCACCGATGCCAGCGAGGATCAGCCCCCACAGGGCGAGGGTACTGAACGGCTTGTCGGCGTAGATCGCCCGATTGATGCTCGACAGCTGAGCGCCGGCCTCCACCAGGTCGGCAGAGACACGCAGCGTGCGCGGCGTCGCGTTCGGATGGGCAAAGGTGTGCGTGTCCTGGACGATTCCGGCCATGAGCAGCGTGGCCAGCGTGTCGTCGATGGCTACCCCGAGTTCCGGCAGCAGCAGGGCGACCATCTCGCAGGTCGCGGCGGCCTGCGGGTCGACCCACACCGCCGCGCCGAATCCGGGATTGCTGACGTGATGATCGATGTTCACGATGCGCGCGCGGTCGAACCACCCCGCCTCGTCGGTCGCGACGGCACCGATGCGGCTCATCTCGCCGGCATCCAGGATGACAGCCACGTCGGGTTCGAGCTGTGGGGTGCGGCGAACCGCGTCGACTCCGGGCATGAAGGCGAGGAACGGCGGCGGCGGGTCGACGGTGACCACTTCGGTCTGCTTCCCCAGGCGTCGCCCCGCGAGCGCGATGGCGAGCGCAGCGCCGAGCGTGTCCGCGTCGGGATTCTCGTGGCAGAAGGTGCTGATCCGGCCGGCCGACTGCAGCGCTTCGACCACCTCCCGCATCACTCGAAGCTCCCGTCGATAGGCGGAGGAGGCTTCTCTTCATCGAGCTCCCGCAGGAGCCGCAGGACGCGGTCACCGGACGCGATCGATTCGTCCAGGCGGATCGACAGCTCGGGCACATGGCGGAGCGTGAGTCGGTCGCCCAACCGACGCCGGAGCCAGGGAGTCGCGACGTGCAGGGCCTTCAGGCTGCGTTCTCGTTCCTCGTCGGTCCCCAGCACGCTGACCCAGACCCGGGCATGCCCGAGGTCGCGAGCCGTCTCGACGCGGGTCACCGTGGCGAACCCGATGCGTGGGTCCGCCATCTCCCGCTGCATGAGGTCCATCAACTCCTGTCGGATCTGGCTATCGAGCCGATCGGTGCGCTGACTCATCGGCGCGCCGTCACGCTGACTCGGACACCATCTGGTAGCACTCGATCATGTCGCCCTCCGCAATCTCGGCGCTGCCGAGTCCGATCCCGCATTCGAACCCGTTGGCCACTTCGCGGACATCGTCCTTGAAGCGCTTCAGCGACTCGATGCGCGTCTCCCCGACCAGCTCGCCGCCACGGAAGAGCCTGGCGGATCCCCCACGCACGATGCGGCCGTCCACCACGTACGAACCGGCCACGTTTCCGGCCTTGCCTGCCTTGATCACCAGGCGGACCTCGGCATGACCCTCGACCTGCTCCACGAGCTTCGGCGTCAGCATTCCGCGTAGCGCAGCGCCGAGGTCATCGGTCAGCTTGTAGATCACGTCGTACAGGCGCACGTCGACACCCGTGACGTCGATGGCGCGCTGTGCGCCGGGGTCTGGCCGGGTGTTGAAGCCGATCACCACGGCATCGGACGCCGTCGCCAGCTGGATATCGGATTCGTTGATCTCGCCGGCACCCTCCGAGATGATGTTGACCCGCACCTCGGCGGTGTTGAGGCGTTCGAGGGCATGACGGATCGCTCCCAGCGAGCCCTGCACGTCGGTCTTGAGTACGGCGCGGAGCTCCTTGACCTCGGCCGAACCGATCAGCGCGCTGATCTCCTCGAGCGTCCTGGCGGTCTTCCCCTCACCCGCGCGGGCGGCTGCCTCGGCCAGGTCGCGAGCCATCTTCTCGTCCGCCACGACGCGCAGGATGTCGCCCGCCTCGGGCAGGTCGTCGAGACCGATGATCTCGACCGCGGTGGCCGGCTCGGCGGTCTTGACCCGCTTGCCGGCGGCGTTCTGCAGGGCGCGCACCCGACCCGAAGTGCGGCCCACCGCGACGATGTCGCCGATCTTGAGCGTGCCGGTCTGGACCAGCACCGTGGCGACGTTGCCGCGACCCTTCTCGATCTTCGACTCGACGATCGTCCCGATCGCCGGGCGGGTCGGATTCGCCTTGAGGTCCTGCAGGTCCGCGACCAGCAGGATCATCTCGAGCAGCTCCTCCAGGCCGGTCCGCTGCTTCGCCGATACGGCAACCGCGATCACGTCGCCGCCGTACTCCTCGATCAGGACCTTGTGGTCGGCGAGCTCCTGCTTCACGCGGTCCGGGTTGGCGTCGGCCTTATCGATCTTGTTGATCGCCACGATCATGGGCACGCGGGCGGCTCGGACGTGGTCTATCGCTTCCTTCGTCTGCGGCATGACGCCGTCATCGGCGGCCACCACGATGATGGCGATGTCGGTCACCTGCGCGCCGCGCGCACGCATGGCGGTGAACGCCTCGTGGCCCGGCGTGTCGAGGAAGACGATGCGCTTGTCGTTGTGCACCACCTCGGAGGCACCGATGTGCTGCGTGATTCCCCCGCGCTCCCCCGCTGCGACACTGCTGCTGCGAATAGCGTCAAGCAGGCTGGTCTTGCCGTGATCGACGTGGCCCATGATGGTCACGATCGGAGCGCGGGTGACGAGGTCCGCCGGGGCATCATCAGCCCACAGGACCGGCTTGCCGCTGCCGTCCGCATCGCTGCCGGGAGCCACGATCTCCTGCTGCGCCGCCGCCTCGGCGGAGGCCCGCTCGGCGATCCCGCTCTGAACCACCTCGAAGCCGAGCTCGGCGGCCACCAGCGAGGCGGTATCGAAGTCGATCGACTGGTTGACGCTGGCAAAGATGCCGTTGCGGATCAGTTCACGGATGACTTCGGCGTGGCTCACGCCGAGTGTCTCCGCAAGGTCCTTGACGACCACCGATGCCGGCAGCTCGACCGGCCCCGTCGGACGTACCACGGCTGGGGCCTGGGTGGCTACTCCGCCACCGCTCCCCGACCCGCGACGGCGCTGCGGTCGCGGCCCTCGGCGCGGGACGTATCTACGCGGAGGCATGCGTCAGCGCTCCGATCAGTGACTCAAGGCCTACATCCGATCCCAGGGCTCGGCGAACACCCTCGGCCAGGCGCGTGGGCTCGTGGCAGTCGGCCGCGTCACACAGATAGGTCCCGCGCCCCGCCGCCCGACCGCTCGCGTCGAGCGCCAATGAGCCATCAGGCGCCCGCACGACGCGAGTCATCGACCGTTTCGGATGCACGCTCCGGCAGACGGCACAGGAGCGCTGGGGCTGGTGGTCAGGCTTTCGCTTCGGCATCGGCCTCCTCTTCCGCCGGGGAGCTGTGCGCCTCTGGTGGACTGCCGTGCGCGGCGGCCGCAGTGGCCACGCCGGCGTCAGACCTGATGTCGATGCGCCATCCTGTCAGCTTGGCGGCCAGGCGCGCGTTCTGGCCTTCCTTTCCGATGGCCAGCGAGAGCTGGCGCTCGGGGACGACCACGTTGGCGATCTTGTGCTCCTCGTCGATGCGCACGCTCAGCACCTCTGCCGGGGAGAGCGCCTCGGCCACGAATTGCGCGGGGTCGTCGCTCCAAAGCACCACGTCGACCTTTTCACCATTCAGTTCGGCGACGATCGCCTGGATACGCGCTCCGCGCTGACCGACCGCGGCTCCCTTTGCATCCACACCCGGCTGTCGGCTCTCGACGGCGACCTTTGAACGGCTTCCCGCCTCGCGGGCGATGCCGCGGATCACCACGGTGCCGTTGTAGATCTCGGGGATCTCCATCTCCATCAGGCGCCGCAGGAAGCCTCGGTGCGTGCGGCTGGCGACCAGCACCGGTCCGCGGGTGGTTCGTCGTACCTCGAGCACGTAGGCCTTCAGGTGCTGCCCGATTCGGTAATGCTCTCCTGCAAGCTGCTCGCCGACCGCAAGCACCGCCTCCACGCCCTTGCCCATGTCCAGCACGACGGCCTGGTCGGTGGTGCGATGCACGACGCCGGTCATGATCTCGCCCTCACGGCTTGCGTACTGGCTGTAGACCACGTCGCGCTCTGCCTCTCGGAGCCGCTGGCGATACACCTGCCCGGCGGTCTGGGCCGCGATCCGGCCAAGCTGTGCCTGGGTGACGTTCTCGGGGACGCGCACCTTGGCACCGACCCCCGTCGTCGCGTCGATCTTCTGCGCGTCGCCGACGAGCATCTGGAGCTCGGGGTCGATCAGCTCGTCCGGGGTGGCGACCACTTCGTATTCGCGATAGACGGCAATCTGTCCGCTCTCCGGGTCGACGCGTACCACCACGTTCTCCGGCGCGTCGGCGTTGCGCCGATAGGCGGATTCGATCGCCTGCTCCAGGGTCTGGATGAGGATCTCCTGGGGAACGCCTTTCTCGGCATTCAGTTGGAGCAGTGCTCCGACGAAGTCCCGATTCACATCCACACCTCGCTCCCCACCCGGGGAAAAAAAGAACGTGGGACTGGCGAACCGACCCACGTAAACAATCAAGAATCAATATCCGTTTCGGTCCGCTCACGGTCCGCGAAACCGACCGGAGTATACCAGCAGCCATCGATCATCGCCACCCGGGGAGCCGGGCCGGGGAGGCGCCGGAGGGGCTGCGCTAGCCGCCGATCAGGTTGGCGACGTCCCGGATCGAGATCAGGACCACGAGCACGAGCAGCACCGTGAAGCCGGTCAGGTAGATCAGCGCCTCGCGCTCGGCCGGGAGGCGTCTCCGCCGCACCGCCTCGATGAGGGTCACCAGGATGCGGCCCCCGTCGAGCGGCGGGAATGGAAGGACGTTGAGTACGGCGAGATTGACCGACAGGATGCCCACGAAGATCAGCTGGCTGACCAACGGGGCGCGAAGCACGCGCCCGGTCTCTTCGGCGATCCCGATCGGTCCGACCGCGGATCCGGCATCGGGCGCGAGGCCGATCAGCCCCGCCACCGCTTCGGCCAGGCCGCCCGGGATCTGGACAGCAAGGTCAAGCGTGGCTCCGAACCCGGCACCCAGCGCTGCTACCGGACCAGTTGTCGACGGCGGGACCTCAACGTACTCCGTGGCCTCGTAGGTGAAGCCCACCGCTCCGAGGCCACGGGCCTCATCGGCCGCCGTCAACGTACGCGGCGTGACTTCGAGGACGACCTCGTCCGCCGCTCGCTGGACCGTCAGGGCAACGACGTGGCCTGCGCGCGAGCGCACGTATGCGGTCAGGTCGCGCGACACCGGGAACGTCTTCCCGTCGGCCGACACGATGGCGTCGCCAACTCGCAGGTCGGCGGCGATCGCGGGGCTGCCCGCCTGAACCTCGGTCACGATCAGGGGGCCGCGACCCTGCTGGATCGGCAGGCTCAACGCCACGCTGAAGAGGATGCCGGCCAGCAGGAAGTTCATGCCGACGCCGGCAAGCAGCACCAGCATTCGCAGCCAGATCGGCTTTCGATTGAAGGCCCCCTCCATCGCCTTGTCGATGGCCGCATCGGAAAGCCCGCGCTGGCGCATCTTCTCGGCCTCGACGTCGCCGTCCTCACCGAGCATCTTGACGAAGCCGCCAAGCGGTATCGCATTGAGCGAGTAGCGCGTGCCACGCCAGATGATCGAGCCGATCCGTGGCGGGAACCCGACCCCGAACTCCTGGACGGTGATCCCGCTCCACTTTGCCACCGCGAAGTGGCCCAGCTCGTGGACGAGTACGAGGACGACCAGGACGGCGAGGAATGCGAGGATCGTGCCGAGGACGTCCACTAGGCGACCCCCGCCAGGCCGAGCTCGGTGCTCAAGCCCGCCCGGACCTCGGCGTCGAGCGCAACGATCTCTGCGATCCCCGGCTCGGCGGCATCTCCCCAGCGAACGACGGACCGCTCGAGCAGGCCGGCGATCTGGTCGAACCGCAGGGAGCCGGCGAGAAAGGCGGCAACTGCCACCTCGTCTGCTGCGTTAAGAATCGTTCCCCGGTTGCCGCCGGCAGCAGCAGCCTCACGCACCACGTCATAAGCCGGGAAACGACCAGGCTCGACGGAACTGAACTCGAGACTCCCCCACTCCTCAGGTGCCGCGTGACGCGCCGCCGACGGGAGACGCTCCGGGTAGGTGAGCGCGTACTGGATCGGCAGGCGCATGTCCGGAGCCCCGAGCTGCGCCTTGAACGAGCCATCGTTGAATTCAACGAGCGAGTGCACGACGCTGCGGGGGTGAATCACGGCAGCAATCCTATCGTAGGGGAGCCGGTAGAGCCATCTCGCCTCGATCGCCTCGAACGCCTTGTTGACCATCGTCGCGGAATCGATGGAGACCTTGGGGCCCATTCGCCAGGTCGGATGTGCCAGCGCCTCCTCGGGCGTCACCGCAGCGAGGTCGGCGGGAGCACGGTCACGAAACGGTCCTCCGGAGGCAGTGAGGATCAGACGCGCCACATCCGCGATCCGTTCCCCGCGCAGGCACTGCCAGATGGCAGAGTGCTCGGAGTCGATCGGCCGCAGGCGATCCAGTGGCTCTCCGCCGGCGCGGTCGAGGCTCGCCGCCACCAGGTGGCCGCCGACGACAAGGGTCTCCTTGTTCGCAAGCGCCACCCGTCGTCCGGCGCCCAGGGCAGCCAACACCGCAGGCAGCGCCGCCATCCCGGTCGTGGCCGCCACGACCATCTCGGCGCCATCGAGGGTTGCCATCTCTTCGAGACCGCCGTCGACCCAGCGTGCCCGATCAACGCCGGCCGGCCGTATCCCCGGGGTCCATGCGCGCGCCTCGGGCCACGCCACGAGCTGCTCGGCGAACGTCGCCGAGGCGTGCCCCGATGCCAACCCGCGCACCGAGAAGTGATCGGAAAGCGCCGACAGCACCTCGAGCGTCTGGCTGCCGATCGAGCCGGTTGAACCCAGGACGACGACACCGATCACAATCCGAAGCCCGTGACCGCGATCGCGTATCCGGCAAGCACGGGGGCTGCAAAGAGGAACGAGTCGACGCGGTCAAGCATCCCCCCGTGCCCGGGGATCAGCGACCCCGATTCCTTGCGCCCGGCGGCCCGCTTCAGCAGTGACTCGGCCAGGTCGCCCGCCTGTGCGGCGAGTCCCACCAGTGGGCCGATCACGACCGCGTGCCACGCATCCAGGCCCACGAGGGCGACGCCGAAACCGGCAGCGATGGTGGCAACCAGGAGTCCTCCGACAAGGCCCTCGATCGTCTTCGACGGGCTGATATGGGCGATCAGGCATCGACGTCCAAGCCAGCGGCCAACCAGGTAGGCTCCCGAGTCGTATCCCCACACGACCATGATCAACAGCAGGAGCCAGGCCGTTCCCGACCCGAGGTCGAGGATCCCGACCTCCGAGCTCGACGCCCCGCCGATCGGCGCCAGGTGGCCGACAACGACGATGAAGGGCGTCAGCAGTCCCAGGTAGGCGACGCCGAAGGTGGCCGTGGCCCAGGTGGCGAACCCGCCCCGAGGGTCGGCACGTGTGAAGCTCGCCAGGGCCAGGACCAGGGTTGCGCCGACCATGGCGAGTGTCGGCAGGCCCAGGGGGCCAACGCTTCGCGCGAGATCTGCCAGGGGGCCGTCGGTGATCGACCCATTGGCGGCCGCCATGCCGGCGGCGGCAACGATCAGGCCCGCCGAGACGGTGGCAATCGTCGGCGGCTCGTACTGCGCTGCGCGGAGCAGGCCGGTCAACTCGATCATGCCGAGGAGGATGACCGCACCGACCAGTACCGTGAGCCATGGCTCTCCGGTGAGGGCGACGAGGATCACCAGGGGGCCCAACAGTCCGGCGGTGAGGAGACGAGTCCGAAGCATGGCGTCGATCATGCCCCGTACCGGCGCTGGCGGGCGGCAAACTCGGCGATCGCCCCGTCCAGTTCGGTGGCGCCGAAGTCTGGCCACAGGGTCGGAATGAAGACCAGCTCCGCATAGGCGCTCTGCCAGAGCAGGAAGTTGCTCGTCCGCTGCTCACCGCCGGTGCGGATGATCAGGTCGACATCCGGCTGACCCGCCGTGTAGAGGTGACCGTCGACGGCGGCCTCGTCGATCGCCTCCGGGGCCAGGCCCGCGGCGACCAGCGCGCGCGTCGCATCGACGATCTCGGTGCGACCCGAGTAGTTGAACGCGATATTCAGCGCCATCCGGCTGCCGGTGCGGGTCCGCTCCTCCGCCTCCCCGATCGAGCGCTGGATCTCGGGTGGCGCCTCGTGCAGGCGACCGATGACACGAACGCGAATCCCCTCGGCGATCAGCTCGTCGGTGTGCCGACGCACGGCATCGTCGATCAGGCCGAACAGTCCGGCCACCTCCTCATCCGGGCGACGCCAGTTCTCCTGGCTGAAGACGTACAGCGAGAGGACCTCGATGCCGCGGTCGGGAGCCATGCGAACAACGGGGCGGATCGCTTCCACGCCCTGAACGTGGCCGGCGATGGGAGGCAATCCGCGCGCTGCAGCCCAGCGGCGGTTGCCGTCCATGATGATCGCGACGTGTCGCGGATGCTCACGGAGCGGCAGTGCCTCAGACCTCCATCACTTCGGCTTCTTTGTGCTCGGCGCGGGCGTCGACCAGGTCGACGAAGCGGTCGGTCAGTCGCTGGAGCGAATCAAGTTCGCGGCGCTCTTCGTCCTCGGAAATGGAGCCCTCGCGCAGCGCGCGTTTCAGGTGATCGGCCGCCTCACGGCGATGGCCGCGCACCTCCACTCGAGCGTCCTCGGCGCGACGGCGCACCTGCTTGACCATCTCGCGTCGACGCTCCTCGGTCAACGGCGGGACATTCAGCCGGACGACGGTCCCGTCCACGTTTGGCATGAGTCCGATATCGCTCTTGAGGATCGCCCGCTCGATCGCGGACAGGACTGAGCGGTCCCATGGCTGGATCACGATCAGGTGCGCGTCAGGTGTGCTGATCCCGGCAACCTGATTCAACGGGGTCTGCGTCCCGTAGTAGTCGACGCTGATTCGCTCGACCAGTGCCGTCGACGCCCGCCCGGTGCGGATGGCGGCAAAGTCACGCTCCATCGCCTCGACGCCACGCTGCATCTTCGGCTCTGCAGCAAGCACGTCAGGATGGGTCAACTCGTCACCTCCGGGCCGATGACGGTCCCGATCCCCTCCCCGCGGATCGCCCGCAGGATGTTGCCGGGGGGCGTCATGTCGAAGACCACGATCGGCATCTCATTATCCATCGCCAGGCTCACCGCGGTGGCATCGAGGGCCTCGAGCCGGTTAGCAAGGAACTCGGTGTAGCCGATCCGTGCGTAGCGCGTGGCGTCGGGGTTCTTTTCCGGATCGGCATCGTACACCCCGTCCACCCGGGTGGCCTTGAGGATCACCTCAGCCGCCATCTCGACCGCTCGCAGGGTGGCCGCCGTATCGGTGGTGAAGTACGGATTGCCGGTTCCGGCAACGAGCACGACGACCCGACCCTTTTCCAGGTGCCGCACCGCTCTCCGACGGATGTAGGGCTCGGCGATCTCGTTCATGCCGATGGCACTCATCACCCGTGTCGGACAGCCTGCCTGTTCGATTGCGTCCTGCAGCGCCAGACCGTTCATGGCCGTGGCGAGCATCCCCATGTAGTCGGCAGTCGCACGATCCATACCGGCCGACGCCGCCGCGAGACCGCGGAAGATATTCCCCCCTCCGACCACGACCGCGACCTCGAGCCCCTCTTTCCGCCCGGTGGCAATCTGTCCGGCGATGTCGCGCACCACATCGGGGTCGATCCCGTACTGCCGGTCGCCGAGCAGCGCCTCGCCGGACAGCTTGAGCAGCACGCGGCGTGGCTGCGCTCCCCGCGGCTCGGACGTGGGGCGTGCGGGGTCCACCTAGGCCGCCTCCTCCGCGGAGCCAGGAGCGTTCTCGCCCACGGCCAGGCGCGAGAACCGTGCCACACGAATGTTCTCGCCAAGGAGGGCGATCTTCTCGGTGACAAGGTCCCCGATCTTACGATCGGTATCCCGATACGGGAGCTCGAGCAGGCAATTCGACTCGAACCACTTGCCGAGCTTGCCGTCGACGATCATGGCGATGCGATCGGCCGGGCGGCCCTCACGTTTCGCCTCCTCGGCGAACGCCACTCGCTGCTCCTCGACCATGGCCGGGGGCACGTCGTCGCGACTCACGTAGGCTGGCGCCAGACCGGCCACCTGCATCGCCAACTCACGGGCAAGCTGCTGGAAGTCATCGGTGCGCGCGACGAAGTCCGTCTCGCAGTTGAGCTCCAGGATGACGCCAAGGCGCGATCCGTGATGGATGTAGCTGGCGATCACGCCCTCGCGGGCGGCGCGCCCGGACTTCCTGGCCGCGGTCGCGAGCCCCTTCTCCTTGAGCCAGGTGAGTGCCTGTTCGACGTCCCCACCGCTCTCTTCGAGCGCGTGCTTGCAGTCCATGATTCCCGCGCCTGTCTGCTCACGGAGGCGCTTCACGTCCTCGGGTCTGATCATCTCGTCTGGTCGAATCCTTCCTGGGTCTCGTGGGCAAACCCCTCATTCGGGGGTCGGGTCCTCATCGGTCTCTTCATCGGGTCCCTCGGCTGCGCGGCGAGCCCGGGCGAGGCGCTCCTCGTCCTCGTCCTCTTCCGGCTCGGGCTCGAAGACGAGCGCTTCGCCTCCTGCCAGCGCAGCGGAGTAGTCGGCCTCGGCGTCAAGCGTGCCCTCGTCGACCGGAGGAAGCGCCTCGGCCTGCTCGAACTCTTCGTCGAGGCGAGCCTGTCGCTCGGCGTTGGCGTCGAGCGCGGCGTCCGCGATCTGGGCGCACAGGAGGCGCACCGACCGGATCGCGTCGTCATTGGCCGGGATCACCCAGTCGATCTGATCGGGGTCGCAGTTGGTGTCGGTGATCGCCACGATCGGGATCTCGAGCCGGCGAGCCTCCAGCACAGCGATCGACTCGCGGTGCGGGTCGACGATGAAGAGAGCGCCGGGCAGGCGCCGCATCCGGCGAATACCGCCGAGTGCCGTGTTCAGCTTGGTGATCTCCTCGGTGAGCTTGCCCGCCTCCTTCTTGGTGAGCCGCTCAAACTCACCCGCGTCACGACGGGCCTCCAGCGCCTCGAGTCGCTGGATGCGGCGCTTGATGGTGGTGAAGTTGGTGAGCATGCCGCCCAGCCATCGATTGTTGACGTGGTGCTGGCCGCTCCGCTCAGCCTCGGATGCAACGGACTCCTGGGCCTGCTTCTTGGTGCCGACGAACAGGATGCTGTCGCCGCGACGAATTGTCTCGCGCACAAACTCGAGCGCGGCTTCCAGGCGTGTCACCGTCTGGGCGAGGTCGATGATGTGAATGCCGTTGCGTTCCGCGAAGATGTAATCGCGCATCTTCGGGTTCCAGCGCCGGGTCTGGTGGCCGAAGTGGACACCGGCCTCGAGCAGCTGCTTCATGGTCAGGGCAGCCAAGTGTGAATCCTCCGGTTCTTTCCTCCGCTCGCCTTCGGCTCCGGAAGCGACCCGCCAAAGCCGGCGGGCACCGATGATTCACGGATCAGCGAGCGTGTGTGATGGGAGCAGCCGACGGTTCGCCCGGGACAAGACCCGGCCGAGCCGAACGGCGCCGAGTATAGCATCGCCACGCTTGATCTCTCGTGTGGCGGGCCTGAGCGCGGCCTCCGGAGAGTACCTAAGTACCCCAATCCCCCCTTCTCTCGTACGTTGACCCGTTCCGTATCGGACCTAGGATGCGGAAGCGATCCCGCCGGCCACCTTCGGCCGGACGGACCACGTATCGGAGACTGGCCATCATGCTTCGCCGACGCCAACGGTCTCTCCTCTCCACCGCCGTGCTGGCGGCCGTACTGGGTGGCGCGGCGGCGGTCGTCCCCGCCGCGGCGACTGACCGGGTCGTCGTAGTCAAGCGCGGCGACACGCTGAGCCAGATCGCCCTCACGCAGGGCATCAGCGTCGTCGAACTGATGCGTCTGAACGGGATCGTCAACGCGGACCGGATCCAGGTCGGCCAGCGCATCCTGGTGGCGCCTCCCGCGGCGAGTACACCTCCACCGTCGAGCGCGACGGCAGCGGTCATCCACCGGGTCGCGTCGGGCGAGAACCTGACCGTCATCGCGCTGCGGTACGGCACCACCATCGGCGCCATCGTGAATGCCAACGGCATCAGCAATCCATCGTTCCTGCGGGTCGGCCAACGGCTCGCCATCCCCGGAGCCGCGACGGCGGGCGGGCGGTCCGGGCCTCCGCCGCCGAGCGCGACGGCAGCGGTCATCCACCGGGTCGCGTCGGGCGAGAACCTGACCGTCATCGCGCTGCGGTACGGCACCACCATCGGCGCCATCGTGAATGCCAACGGCATCAGCAATCCATCGTTCGTGCGGGTCGGCCAGCGGCTCGCCATCCCCGGAGCCGCGACATCTGCCGGGTCCGGCTCGGCGATGCCATCGTCGATGGCCGCCCTGGTAGCGGCGCGCGACCCGATCCGGAAGCTCATCGCCGCCGAGGCGACCGCCCAGGGCGTACCGCTGGCATTTGCCCTCGCCCTCGCGTGGCAGGAATCGGGCTGGCAACCGGCGGTCGTCAGCAGTGCCGGTGCGATCGGCGTCATGCAGTTGACCCCGCCGACCGCTGACTGGGTCGGGTCAACCATGCTCGACGGACCGATCAACCTCACCGAACCCGCGGAAAACGTGCGGGCGGGTGTCCGCCTGCTGAAGCACTACTTCGACCGATACGATGGCGACCGCGCGATGGTCCTCGCCGCGTACTACCAGGGGCAGACCGGGGCCGATCGGCACGGGATCTACCCTATGACACGGCCGTACATCGAGTCGATTCTGGCGCTCGAGGCGATCTTCAGCCGGTAGGCACAACCGCCGACCTACCAGGCATCCACACCTCCAAGTCTCTGCAGCCGCCAGTCGTGACTGCTCCCCGGGGTGACGCTGACAAGATCGATCCGGAGTCCGCCAGCACGCGGAACCGGGCTGGTCGACGCGTACCTCGCCAGCGCGCGCCGCAGTCGGCCGATCCGCCGCCGATCAACGCTTTCCACGGCACTGCCGGAGCGCCCCGACATGCGGCATTTCACTTCGACGCCGACCAGCGTGTCCTGCGGATCACGGCAGACAAGATCGAGCTCTCCGTCGGGGCAGCGCCAGTTCTGCGCCAGCACGATCCATCCAGATTCCGTCAGCCATGCCGCGACGAGACGTTCTGCTTTCTGTCCGAGCAGCCTCCGGGGATCCGACATGTCTGGCCAGTCTGGCCAGACATGCGTAGCCGCCACGTACCGACCGCTTACCGAGGCGGTGGCACGCCCATGATCGAGTCCGACCGATCGGGGGGCGGGGCCGCCATGCTCGATACCGCTCCGATGGGCAGGGGGATGACCTCGCCGGCGAGCAGCGTTTCCGCCGGCTCGAGAAGAGCAAGGTGGAGCTGCTCGCCAAGCGCAACCGCCTGGATGCGCGCGAAGCTGCGGCGGTGGAGCGGGGTGATGCCAAACTCCTCGATGCCGAGCCTGTGAGCGAGGGTGGCATAGCCTGCGTTCTGCTCCCACCCGTAGTGAGGGTGGCGCGCCGCGAGACGGTCCATCAGCCGGTCTCGAACAACCTTGGCGATGATCGACGCCGCGGCGATGGCGTGACAGTGCGCGTCGCCATCCACGATGGCGGTGTACGGCCCGACATGCTGCTCGAAGTCGCGGATGCGGAGTCCGTCAACGAGGACGTGTTGGCGTTCGGGCACGCGCAGCACGGCGCGTCGCATCGCCAGCGAGGTGGCGTGGTAGATGTTGAGACGGTCGATCTCCCTGACGCTCGCGGCCCCGAGGCCGATATGCAGCGCCCTGCGCAGGATCTGCGGATAGAGCCGCTCACGCTGGGCGCGAGAGAGGGTCTTGGAATCGCGCACCCCGGGGATGCGACGTGACCCGGGCGGCATGACCACCGCTGCGGCGAGCACGGGGCCGGAGAGGCACGCGACGCCGACGGCGTCGCATCCCACGACGATGCGACGCCCCTCGCGCCAGTGGGTCCGTTCGATGCGGGTTGTCGGCTCGATCACGTCGCCGACGATCATGCCACTGGATCGAGGCCCCGAGGGCCGTTTGTCAGCGGCTGGGGCGCCGCTCGCGAAGCGTGGCCGACTTGCCGACACGGTCGCGCAGGAAGTAGAGCTGCGCTCGGCGTGCGACGCCGTGGCGCACCACTTCGATCTTCTCGACGCGCGGTGCGTGAATCATGAAGGTGCGCTCCACGCCGACACCACTGGCGATGCGACGGACGGTGATCTGGCGGTTGATTCCGCCTCCCCGCAGGCGCATCACCGTGCCCTCGAACACCTGGATGCGCTCGCGGTTCCCCTCCACCACCTTCACGCTGACGCGGACCGTGTCGCCCGAGGCAATCTCCGGCACATCGGTACGGAGCTGCTCGCGTTCGATCTCGCTGATGATGTTCATGATGGAAGGCCTCGTGATTTTTTGCGGCGCGCGCCGCGGCTTGCCTGCATGCTGGGGTCCGGCCGGCTGGTGAGTAGAGGCGGCGGACACGAATGACGCGACCGTCACGGTCGCGATGGGCGGAGTATAGCAGCGCCGATTACCGAGCGGCAAGGCGCCCTCAAGGGTTCGATTCCTCTCCCCCGTGCGTCAACCGGGCGAGCTCCGCGCGGTCCTCATCGGTCAGATCCGCATCGCCAAGCAGATCGGGCCGACGCTGGAGCGTTCGGCGCAGCGACTCACGACGCCGCCAGCGCGCCACCTCGGCATGATGCCCAGAGAGCAGCACGGGCGGGACAGCAAGACCCATGAAGGTCTCGGGCCGGGTGTACTGCGGCCCCTCGAGCATCCCATCGGCAAAGGAGTCGGACGCATGGGACTCCGCCTCGATGACCCCCGGCAAGAGTCGCGTCACCGCGTCGATGAGGACCAGCGCCGGCAGCTCTCCGCCGGTCAGCACGTAGTCGCCGATGCTGACCTCGCGATCGACCATGGAGCGCACCCGTTCGTCGATCCCCTCGTATCGGCCACATACCAGGGCGAGGCGACCGCTCGACGCCAGCTCACGAGCGAGCTGATCGGTCAGGCGTTCGCCGGCCGGGTCGAGGAGCACGACCTGCGCCCCGGCTTGTCGCAGCGGCTCGATTGCAGCGTGCAGCGGCTCCGGGCGCATGATCATCCCCGCTCCCCCGCCATAGGGGTAGTCATCGACGCTGCGGTGCCGTCCAAGGCCGTGTCCCCGCAGGTCATGGAGCGTCACCTCCACGATCCCCCGCTCCACGGCACGCCCGATCACCGAGGTGCGCAGCGGTGCGTCGAAGAGCTCGGGGAAGAGCGTCACGACATCAACGTGCAGGCTCGGCTGGGGGCGGGGCTCTGGCATCGTCAGCGAACCTCTTCGGGCTGGTAGCTGACCAGCATGGTGCCGGCCTCGAGGTCGATCGACTGCACGACATCGCTGAGCGCCGGGATGAGCGTCTCGCCGCCTGCTCCGTCCACGCGGTACACCTCGTTCTCGCCGGCGCGGAATACTTCCACCAATTCGCCCAGCAGCCCGGCTGCTGCATCGGTCACCGAGAGGCCCACCAGCTGGTGCCAGTAGTAGCTGCCGGCGGGCAGCGGCTGCGCCGGCGCCTCGAGGTAGCGGCCGATCACTGACTCGGCGGCGGACCGGTCGGTGATGCCCTCAACAAAGAAGACCGGGACGCGGCCGCCCCACTCGACCTTGAGCAGGTTGCGCGGCTCGTTGTCGTCCTCTACCCAGAGGGCGACGCCCGGCTCGAGGCGTTCGGGAAAATCGGTCAGCAGTTCGACGCGCAGCCCACCGCCAAGGCCCTTTGCCCCGAGCACGCGGGCGACCGCAAGGCGTTCAGTCGTCGCCGACGATCTCCAGCTCGACATGTCGGCCGTCACGGGTGCCCATGACGCGCAGCAGGCTGCGAATGGCATTGGCGATACGCCCGTCGCGACCGATCACCCGGCCCATGTCGCCCTCGGCGACCTTGAGCGTCAGAGCGACCTCGTCGGGCCCTTCCTGGACCTCGATCTCCACTCCGTCCGGGTTGTCGACCAGGTTGCGCGCCACGTAGTCGAGGAATTCCTTCATTCGGCTGCCTTCGCGGTGGCGGTCGCGGGCTTGCGGGCGCGGGCACGCTTTGGCGCAGCGGGTACCGGTTCGGCGGTCGCTGGGGCGGTCGCTGGAGCCGCGGACGCAAGCTTGATCAGCTTGGCGACCGTGTCGGACGGCCGCGCGCCACGCGAAACCCAGTCGGCGTACCTGGTGGCGTCGATCCGCACCGTGGCCGGTTCGGTCAGCGGATCGTAGAAGCCCAGGATCTCCAGGGCGCGCCCATCACGCGGGCGACGGCTGTCGATGGCCACCACGCGGTAGCTGGGACGCTTGGTGGCTCCCACGCGTGAGAGCCGAATGCGTACTGCCAAGTGTTGTCTACCTCTCTCATGTTGTAGCAGCTGATCCTGCCGAGCGGTTGCGGGCGGGGTCTGGCGCTGAAGCGGGCCGCCCTCACTTCACGGTGAGGATGGCTCTGATCTCTAGCTGATTGTCGTGGGCGGAGGCGCTCAGGGCAAATGCGCCGAGGCGCAGAAGGATACCGCGGGTCTCCTCATCGATTTGGAGCATCTCACCGGCGACCCCGCTGCTGCCCGCCACGTCGATCCACAGCTCGTGCCCGCGGCGCGTCCCAAGGACGGTGAAGGCATCGACGTATCGGTCGGTCTTTGCAAGCGTCAGTCCGCTCGCGCGGGCCTGCAGGACGGCCGCGACGGCACCGGGCTCGAAGGCCATGACCACCACGTCATCGCTAAGGGCGTAGGCGATCTGGCCGATCTCGGGCACCACGATGATTGTCACCTCGACCCCCGCTGCCATGCTCGTGGCGACTCGAGACCCGCGATGCACGAGCGCGTCCCGCATCCGCTCGAGCGCGCCCGCCGCGGCACCCGGATCGTTCGGTCGAAGGAGCAGCTGAAGCATCGACCCTCCGCCGGGGCCTCCCAGCGAAATGCCGACCTCACGATCCAATAGGGGCAGTAGGTCACGATCGACGTTGATGCCCAGGCCGACGGCCGCCAGCGCCCGAAGCTGATTGAGCGCCTCGACGACATCCTGCATGTCCGTGCTCTCGGCGATCTGCTCCTCGAGCGCCGCCAGCGCCTGCTGGATGCCGAAAACGATCGCCTCGGCCTGCGCGTCGGCGGGCATCCAGTCCGCCAGGCTCGACACTTCGCTGGCCAGCGCCAAGGCCTCGCGGTTCTGCGGCGAAGAGCCGGCAAACGGCGCCTCGCCGACCAGCCGCACGCCGGCCGCGTCCGCCACGAGTGCGACGGCCACGGTCGTGTATCCGCCCACCGGCTCAGTCTCGCCCGCCCCGAGGAGCGAGCGCAGGTCCACGTATATGGAGCCGATGTGATCCGCCGGAACCCGGCGCAGGGCGGCACCGAAGTCGGCAGAGGCGGCCAGGGATGGCGCCGCGCCCGCCTCGGCGTCGATCGCCTTCCGCACCGCCCCGGCACCGCTCCCGACCACCAACAGATCGTCGAGCAGGGCATAGCTGATCGCCGTCCCGACGTGCAGCGTCACGCCCCGATGTGTCGCCGACTCGAACTGGGTGCCGTCCCGGGTCATGATCCGCTCGACCGCCGGGGCCGCTGATTCCGGCTCCGCCAGAGCCGCCAACAAGAGCGTCTGTGGTCCGCCGTCGGAACCACCTCCGGCGACGATCGCGAGCGCCACCTGGTCACCGAGCCATGGCCGAATGTCGGCCGCGTAATCGATCCCGACCTGTCCGATCAGCCGCTGTGCCACGTCGTGGATCTTCTGCTCCAGCGTCGCCGGATCGGCGAATCCGGGGAGCCGCCCGATCAGCCCGTAGAGGTTCATCCGCTGACCGGTCGACGGCTCGAGGTAGACGTTCACATAGACGACGGCGGCGGCGGGCACGGCACGGGCCGCCCGATCCGGGGAGGCCGAGAAGACGAGAACGTACCCGACGAGCACGATGATCCCCGCCACAGCGAGGAGACCCGTAACGCCGATGACCAGGCGCTTCATGGCTCGATCGGGTCAGCGACCCAGCAGGCTACCGAGGCCGCCGCCCTGCCGGCCCGCTCGTCCGCCCCCGAACTGCCGCATCAGGCGCTGCATCTCGCCGAACTGCTTCAGGACGCGATTTACATCAGCCGTGGTGGTGCCGCTGCCAGAGGCGATGCGCCGCCGCCGGCTGGCCTTGATGATCTCCGGTCGGCGGCGCTCGGCCGGCGTCATGGAGTCGATGATCGCCTCGATCCTCCGCAGCTGACCGCCGTCCACCGCCTCCTGGGCTTCGCCGGCCAGGTGACCGGCGCCGGGGATCATGCCGACCAACTGTCCGATCGGGCCCATCTTCTTGACCTGCGCCAGTTGCGACCGGAAGTCTTCCAGCGTGAAGCGCGATTCCATGAGGCGCTGTGCCACCCGCTCGGCCTCCTGCTGGTCGACGTTCTCCTGCACCCGCTCGACGAGCGAAAGGATGTCGCCCATTCCGAGGATGCGCTGGGCCAGGCGATCCGGGTAAAACGGCTCCAAGGCGTCGACCCGCTCGCCGGTCCCGATGAAGGCGATCGGAAGCCCGGTCACGCTGCGGATGCTGAGGGCGGCACCGCCGCGCGCATCGCCATCCATCTTGGTGAGAACCAGGCCGGTGAGCGGCAGTCGCTGGTGGAACGCCTCGGCGACGCGAACGGCCTCCTGGCCGGTCATGGCGTCCAGCACCAGCAGGGTCTCGGCCGGCGTCAGCGCGCCGCTGATGCGCACCAGCTCATCCATCATCGGCTCATCCACGTGCAGTCGGCCGGCGGTATCGATCAGAACGACGTCATGTCCACGCTGTCGCGCCAGCTCGACTCCGGACCGTGCCACCTCCATCGCCGGCGTCCCAGCCGGTCGGCTGTGAACCTCGATCGCAGCCTGGTCGCCCAGCTGGACCAGCTGATCCACGGCGGCCGGTCGGTAGACGTCGGCGGCAACCAGCAGCGGGCGCTTGTTCTCCCGCTTGAGGCGCACGGCGAGCTTCGCCGCCGTCGTCGTCTTCCCTGATCCCTGCAACCCGACCAGCATGATGACGCCAGGCCGCCCGCCCGTCTGCAGTTCGTGGCGTTCTCCGCCGAGCACGGTCACGAGCTCGTCGTGAACCGCCTTGACGATCGCCTGCCCCGGGCGCAGGCCGGTGAGCAGATCGGCTCCGATCGACCGCTCGCGCACCGTTGCCACGAACGCCTTGACGACCCGGAAGTTGACGTCCGCCTCGAGCAGCGCCAGACGAATGTCGCGGAGTGCTAGTTCAAGGTCGGCGTCGGTGATGCGCGCCTTGCCACGGAGACGGTCGACGACGCCCTGCAAGCGGACGGAGAGCGATTCGAACATGGATGGACCGATCTGCGGGATGGGATCAGCGCCGCACCGGGCGGCCGCCCATTCTAGGGTTGCAGGCGCGGGAGCGGCAATTCTGCGGGCCCGGACCCGGCCGAGTGACTCAGCCGGCGAGGAGCCACTCCACGTACGACGCGGGAACGAACGGGGCCAGGTCGTCGATCTCCTCTCCGACGCCTGCGAAGAGGATGGGCAGGCCGAGCCGTTCGACGATGGCGACCGCGATCCCTCCCTTGGCCGTCCCGTCGAGCTTGGTCAGCACGATACCGGTGACACCCACCTCGCGGCCAAATGTCTCCGCTTGGGCAAGCCCGTTCTGGCCGGTGGCCGCATCGACCACCAGCAACACGTGGCGCGGCTGGCCCGGGAGGCGTCGATCGATGACCCGTCGGATCTTGGCGAGCTCGGCCATGAGGTGCGCCTTGTCGTGCAGGCGACCGGCGGTGTCGATGATCACCGCGTCGGCGCCGCGCGACTCACCCGCCGCCAGGGCGTCGAAGGCGACCGCACCGGGGTCCGCGCCGGTCCGTTGCGCGACGACCGGGATGTCGAGGAGCTCACCCCACAGGCGCAACTGCTCGGTCGCCGCCGCGCGAAACGTATCGGCTGCACCAAGCATGACCGAATGGCCTTCGCGCTGGAGCCTCGCGGCGAGCTTCGCGATGGTGGTCGTCTTGCCCGTTCCGTTGATGCCCACCACCAGGATCACCGATGGTGCCGGGCCGAGCTCGAATTGCCCACACCCCGCGCGCTCCAGGCGCGCCGTGATCTCGGCCGCCAGGGCGCCGCGGGCATCGACGCCAGCCGCACCAGCGCGCTCGCGGGCGCCATCGACCAGGTCGAGCGTGGTGGCCGTGCCGACGTCCGCGGCGATCAGCTCCTCCTCGACCTGCTCCCAGGTGGCGACATCGGTCGGTCCGGCGAACAGCGAACGCAATCTCGCCCCCAGACCCTGGGGCTGCAGTCGGAGCCCCAGACCGCTCGGTTCGCGGCGGGGCCGCCGCATCATCCGACAGCCACCTCGACGGGCAGGTCGGCAAGCCGCAGCGAGAGCACCTTCGACACCGCGGCATCGGTCATGGTCACCCCGTAGATCGTGTCGGCGACTTCAATGGTGGCGCGATTGTGGGTGATCACCACGAAGTCGATCTGCTCCGAGAGCATCCTGAGCGCGCCGGCAAATCGGCCGATGTTCGCCTCGTCGAGCGCGGCGTCGACCTCGTCGAGGATGCAGAACGGTACCGGGTTGACGCTCAGCATGGCGAACAGCAATGCAACGCCGGTCAGGGCACGCTCGCCGCCCGACAGCATCGAGAGCCGTTGCGTGCGCTTCCCGGGCGGGCGGACGGTAATCTCGATGCCGCCCGGCGCGTCCCCATCCTCGCTCTCCGACAGCTGGAGTGACGCCGATCCGCCGCCGAACAGCGCCTGGCAGAACTCGTCGAACTTCGCGCCGATCGCGGTGAACGCCGCATGGAACATGGCCGTGATCTCCGTGTCCAGCCGTGTGATCAATTCCTCGGTGGCCGCGATCGCCGCGATCAGGTCCGTGTCCTGGGCGGCAAGGCCATCGAGGCGCTCCGCCATCTCCCGGTGCTCCTCCACGGCAAACGGGTTGACCAGTCCGATCTGCGCCAGCGTCCGTCGCACGCGGCGCAGCTCGCTCTCCAGGTCCGGGGTGGCGAGCGCCGACACCTCGCCGGCCAACGCTTGATCCGGTTCGGCGCCATCGGTCGGCGCGCCCACCAGATCGAGCGACTCGAGTGCCATGTCGCGTTCCCGCGCAAGTGCGGCCAGTGCGTCCTCGTGGCGCGACGCTTCGATCGCGGCCGCCTGCGCCACCCGCTCCAGGTCTGCCAGGCGATCGCCGACCGAGCCCCGGGAGCGTTCCAACTCGAGGAGCTCAGCCCGGAGTCGGTCGCGCGCCCCGTCGGCAGCCGCGCGGTCGGCGGCCGCGCGCTCGTCGGCGACCCGTGCCTCCGACATGGCGGCCTCGGCTGCGGCGCGTTCGACCTCGAGCGACTTCAGAGCGGCCGCATCCGTGGGGAGAGCGGCCGCCAGTTGCGCGCGACGTGCCTCGAGGTTGGCGAGTTCCTGGCGTTGCCCCCCGGAGCGCTGCTCCGCTTCCTCCGCCAACTGGCGAGCGGCCCGCCAGTCGTCTCGCTGCCGGTCGCGCTCCGAAGCAGCGACATCGCGCGCCGCTCGGGCACGCTCGGCGGCGAGCGTCAGTGAAGCGATCTCGTCGCCAGGCCCGGTCGGGCTCGGCCCTCCCCGCGCCCCCAGCTCCGTCGCCCGCGCCTGCTCAAGTTCGATCGCCAGCTCGCTCGCGTCGCGGCGAGACCTGGCGAAGTTCGCCTCGGCACCCGCGGCTTCGGCTCGCGCCTGCACCAATCGTTGCTCCGCTGCCTCCTGCGCTGCGACCGCGACCGAACGGAGTCGACCCGCCTCGTTCAGGGCAGTCAGCGAGACCGCGGCGACCTGACGCGCATCGGTGTGTGCGACCTCGAGCTGCGCCAGCGTCTCAGCCACTTCGCGGCGGCGGGCATGCTGCCTGGCTCCCTCGCCGCTCGGCGATTCACGGCGGCCGCGCACCGCCACGAGACCCCTTCCGTCGGCCAGGTCTCCGTGAGCGGTCACGGCGCACCATCCGGCCGGCAGGTCCCGCCAGCCGCGCAGGAGCGCTCCGACGTCCGGGGCGATCACGACACGCTGGAGCACGAGCGGCGCGGCCTCCCCGCCGATCCACTCCGCCAGCGTTCGCTCTCCTCCCACCGCGGCCAGGGCCGCGGCGCGGTTGGCCACGTCGTCGGTCACGTCCCCGCGCGCCACCGCAGCCACGAGCCGCACCGTGCCGCGCGCTTCTGCAAGTCGCTCGACCAGGTCTCCCTCCTGCCAGACAAGCGCCTGCTCGAGCTCACCCCCGACGACCGCTTCGATCGCCGGCCAGGCATCCTCCGGAGCGTCGATCGTATCGAGCAGCGTGCGCCAGCCGGCGGCGGTGAGCAGCGTGCCAAGTCGGCTGCCCCGCTCGGCCCGCTCGTGGAGCGCTTCGAGCTCGCTGCGCAACGCGCCAACTCGCTCCGCCAGCGACGAGGCCGCGACGCGCGCGTCGTCGGCGAGTGGGGCGGCCGCGTCATGATCTGCCGCAGCTCGCGCGGCTCGCTCGCGTGCCAGCGTCGCCGCCTGCTCAGCCGACCCCAGCGCCGCAAGTGCCGCGGCGCGTGCCTCTTCCAGGCCAGCCAGCGCGGCGGTGACGCTCTCGAGCTCGCCTTCGATGCGGATGCGCAGCGTTTCGGCGCGAGCCAGCACCTCTCCGCGTCGCGCCTCACCGGCGATGCGCGTCGCGTGCCGCAGTCGAGTGCGCGCCAGCGCATCCTCGGCCGCCAGCAGCGCCGCGTCGGCCGAAGCCAGCGCCTCGACCGCTGCCTGCCAGTCAACCTCCGCTCGCTGCGCCGTGGCGATCGCCGCATCCACGTCCGAGGCGTTGAATTGGGCCAGGCCGGGCAGCCGATCGTCAACGGCTGAGAGTTCTGCCTCCCGGCGTGCCAGCGACTCGGCTGATTCGGTGACGCGGGCGACCAGGGACTCCGCGCGTCCTTCGCCACGGATGAGGGCCTCCCGAGTTGAGCCGTGGTGCTCGGCTGCTGCTCGGGCGATCGATTCGGCCTCCCAGTAGGCTCGCTCTGCGGCGGCCAATTGGTCTCGACCTGCGTTCTGTGCTGCACGAAACTCGTCGAGCGTGGCCGCGGCGGCGGCGGCGGCTCGTCGCGAATCACCCATCGCGTCTCTGGCAGCGGACTCGCGCCGTCGGGCCTCTTCGGTGACCAAGGCGCGGGCCCGTTGGCCCAATGCGTCATGCTCCTGCTGGTGCTGCGCCTGGACCGCGAGCTTCCGCACCTGCGGACGCAGCTCGCCGATCACATCGGAGACCCGGCTCAGGTTGTCACGCGCTCGGGCAAGCCGCCCCGTCGCCTCGTTGCGCCGAACCTGGAGGTTCTTGACCCCGGCCGCCTCCTCGAAGAGCTGACGGCGCTCCTCGGGGCGAAGTGAGAGGGCCGCATCGACGGTGCCCTGCCCCACCACTACGAGTTCATTGGCTCCGAGTCTGCCGCCGGCCAGGAGCTCAACAACATCTTTCAACCTGGCGCGGGCACCGTTGACGAGGTACTCGGTCTCGCCCGAGCGGTAGGCGCGACGACCGATCGACACCTCGGTGAAATCGACCGGGAGCCATCCGTCGCTGTTGTCGAGCGTCAGGACCGCCTCGGCCATCCCCTGCGGCTTCCGCGCGTCGCTCCCGGCGAAGATGACCTCGTCCGCTCGTCGGGTGCGCAGCGAGCGGTTCGATTGCTCCCCCAGCACCCACCGGATCGCGTCGGCCATGTTGCTCTTGCCCGATCCATTGGGGCCGATCACCGCGTTCACGCCGCGCTCGAAAACGAATCGGGTCGGATCAGCGAACGTCTTGAAGCCGTGCAGGCGGAGCTCCTTGAGGCGGCTCACCTCGATTCCTCCGGTGCTCCGCCGCCTTCGGAGACCTGTTCGGTGGAGGCGCCACGGAGCACGGCGAGCGCGAGCGCCGCCGCCTCTTCCTCCGCTCGCTGCCTGCTCGTGCCCTGCGCGGTGGCCAGCCGGCGGCCCCCGAACCCAGCCGCGACGGTGAACAGCTGGCTGTGAGCCGGACCCTCGGTGTCGAGAACCTCGTAGCGCGGCTTCACGTGGTGGTATCGCTGACTCCACTCCTGGAGCTGGCTTTTCGCGGACTTTGGCGGGCCTGCGTCGGGCGCTGGCGCGAGCTGCTCGGCAAAGAGGCGCCGCAACAGGCGGCGAGTGACCGGCATCCCCTCCGAGAGGAATAGGGCGCCCGCGACAGCCTCAAATGCGCCGGCCAACAGCGAAGGGCGCGTTGCGCCGCCTGCTTCGGCCTCACCGCGACCGAGGAGCATCAGTCGGTCAAGGCCGAGTCGCAGACCGAGCGCTGCCAGGGCGGTGCGGTTCACCAGCGCGGCGCGGCGGGCGGTCAGAAATCCCTCGTCTTCATCGGGATAGCGGTCGTACAGGAGGCTGCTGACGACGAGACCGATGACGGCATCCCCAAGGAACTCGAGGCGCTCATTGTGTCCGGAGACGCGCTGAGGATTCTCGTTGTGGAAGGAGCTGTGGACCAGCGCCTGCCGGATGGCCTCCGGATTCCGCAGGACGATGCCGAGTCGGTCACCCAGCTCGTCGAGGTGCGGGATGGCCATCTCCCCCGATCGCTACTGCTGGTGATCCCCGATAAAGTCGACCGCGTCCTGGACCTTCTGGATCTTCTCGGCGTCCTCGTCCGAGATCTCCATCCCGAACTCTTCCTCGAGACTCATGATCAGCTCGACGAGATCGAGCGAGTCAGCATTCAGGTCCTCGACGAACGAGGCCTGCGCGGTGACCTCTTCCTCATCGACGCCGAGCTGCTCGACGATGATCTTCTTGAGCCGGTCGTACGTGGTTCCGTCGCTCACCGTCAGCCTCCTCTACCTGATGCGCCTTCAATGCTGCGGAGGACGCCGTTCACGAGGCGGCGGGCCGCTTCCCCGGCGTATGTCCCGGCGAGGGAGACCGCGTCGCGATGCGTCTCCCTGGTCGAGGTCGCGGCGGAGTATAGCACCTCCCACACGGCGCTCCGGAGGATCGTTCGCTCAACTCGACCGAGCTCGCTCACCGGGATCGCCGGGGCGTAGGCAGCGATCTCCACGTCCAGGTCGAGCGCCTGCGCGAGGACCCCGGCGACGATCAACCGGGCGTGCTCGACCACCTCCGCCTCGCTCCCCTCGTCGTCGCTCAGCCGCTCCAAAGCGCTCATCGCCGCCGTCGGGCGAAACTCGTCCTCGAAGAGCGCGCGCATGGCCAGACGCCGCGCCTGGAATCCCGGGCTGGTGCTCACGCTGCGGCGAGAGCGGGATGCCGCGCTGCTCAGCCGACCGTCCCCTGCCCGGTCATCAGCGGCTCGGTGCCATCGGCGACCAGATCGGCAGCATTTCGGCGGGCCAATGCGGGGTGATGCCGTGTCCAGGCACCGATGAGGTCCGGAATTCGCTCGGCAGCAGCTTCGGACGCCACCCGGATGGCGTGCTCGATCATTCGCGCCCGAGCACGGCCGTGGGTCACGATGCTCACGCCGCGGACGCCAAGCAGCGGTGCGCCGCCGTACTGCTCGTAATCGAAGCGCTGCTTCATGCGATCGAAGCCCGGCTTGAGCGCCAGGAGCGCGAGTGGTGCCACCGGCCCCTGCTGGAGGTCGGTGCGCAACGAGCGGAAGATATACCCGGTCAAGCCCTCGAAGAACTTGATCACCACGTTGCCGACGAACCCATCACACACGACCACGTCCGCGGCGTGCCCGACAAGATCATTTCCCTCCACGTTGCCTACGAAGTTCAGGTCGAGCTCGCGCATCTGCCGATGCGCCTCGCGCGCGAGCGCGTCCCCCTTGTCCTTCTCCTCGCCGATGTTGAGCAGGCCCACGCGCGGACGATCGACCTTGAGGACGTGCTCCGCGTAGATCGAGCCCATCACCGCGAAATGCACGAGATTGGCGGCGTCGGAATCCACGTTCGCTCCGACGTCGAGCAGCATGATCGGGCCGGTGGCGGTGACCAGGTGCGCCGCAAGGGCAGGGCGGTCGATGCCGTCGATCCGGCCGAGGCGGAAGACGGCGGCAGCCATGGTCGCGCCGGTCGACCCGGCGCTGACGACGGCGTCTGCCTGCCCATCTCGAACGAGATCAGTTGCGACGCGAATCGATGAGCGGCGCTTGGCGCGCAGAGCGGTCGCCGGGTGCTCCCCCATCTCGATCACCTCCGGCGCGTCCACGAAGGACAGGCTCGCCGGGCGTCCGTGGCCGTACTCCGCGATCTCGGCCTCGATGCGCGGCACGTCGCCGACGAGGATCACCTCATCGGCGTGGGAGGCAGCGTAGTTGATGGCGCCGCGCACGACCTCGCGTGGAGCGAAGTCGCCACCCATCGCGTCGACCGCGATGCGCATCAGCGGCGCCGCCGTCAGCGCTGGCCTTCGGACGGCGGGGTCGACTCGACGCTCACGACTTCGCGGCCGTCGTAGTACCCGCAGGTCGGGCAGACGTGGTGCGAGCGCTTGAGCTCGTGGCAGTGGGTGCATTCGACGAGCGGCGGCCCGCTGATCGCCAGATGCGAGCGACGCTCGCCCTGCCGCGACTTGGATACCTTTCGCTTGGGAACGCCCACGCGTGACTCCTACCTAGGTTCGTGGAATTGGCAACGCCGCAGTATACCGGGCGTCCGGCCGGCGGGCGAACTCACCGATCGGCCGTGCTGGGGGCTCAGTCTGCCGCGGGAGGCAGTAGCGCCGCGAGAGCCGCCAATCGAGGGTCCGGCTCAAAGGCGGAGCAGTCGCAGCTGCCCACGGCCATGTTCCGTCCGCAGCCGGGGCACAGGCCGGGGCAGTCCGGGCGGCAGAGTGGATGCATCGGTTCGGCAAGCACCAGCTCGTCGCGGAGGATCGGCACAAGGTCGATCTGGTGTTGCTCGTCCAACCGGAGCGCCTCCTCGTCCACGGCCGGCGGGGCGAGGGGCGTCCCGCGCTCGGGATCGATGCTCGGCAGGTACTCCTCCGCCAACGCGACCGCCACCGCCTCCTCGAATGGTTCGAGGCACCGCGAACATGTCCGGCGCACCGACGCGTCGAGCGCGCCGCGCAGGAGGATGCCGCGATTGGTGCGCTGCAGTCGTAGCGTGCCGCTCACCGGGCCGGCGAGCTCCACCTCCGGGCCGACCGACAGGTAGCGGTCGCGCAGGGCGTAGTTGCGAGTCGCGCCGACTCCCTCGCGAAGCAGTCCGGCTGCATTGAAGAGGGTCACGACCCCGGAACGGCTTCTCTCGGCTGTTCGTCGATGGGGGTCGGCACCAGAGCGTCTTCCACCCGGGCCGGTCGGTGCCGCTCGTCGAGCATGTCGATGCCGCGCTTGATGCTGGTCAGCGCCTTGATGCACTCGCCCTCGAGGCGAATCAGGACGCCGGCCGCGTACTCATCGGCCCCGCGTCGGACCTCGGCGGACTCGCGAGCGGCGGACTCGATGATCTCGGTCGCGCGCTGCTGCGCCATCCTGACCAGTTCGCGCTCCTCGAGCATGCGGGCACCCTGCTCCTGCGCGCGGGCGATGACAGCGTCGCCCTCGTCGCGGGCTCGCTCGACGATGCGCGCCGCCTCTTCGGTCACGCGCTGGGCCTGGTGCACCTCGGGCGGCACCGAGACGCGCAACTGATCGATCAGCTCAAGGAGCGCGGCCTGATCGAGCACCACGTTGTTGGTGAGTGGCAGTTTCTTGCTGGTGGCGACGAGCGACTCAAGCCGCTCGACCAAAAAGAGGATATCCGTGACTGCGCCCTCCTCGGCGACCGATCGTCGCCGAGGATTATAGCCGTGGGACGCCCTCGCTCAGGACCCGGGCCAGAAGCGCTCGCGCAGCGCTGCGGCAACCGCTGGCGGAACCATGGGGGCGACGTCGCCGCCGAATTGCGCAACCTCCTTGGCGAGGCTGCTCGACACGTACCCGTACTCGAGCGCGGACATCAGGAAGACGGTGTCGACCGCCGCCTGCAGCTTTCGGTTGGTGTGGGCCATCTGCAGCTCGGCCTCGAAGTCGCTGACGGCGCGAAGGCCCCGCACGATGAAGCCGGCGCCAGACCGCCGGGCGAAATCGACGGTGAGGCCATCGAACCCCGACACCTCGACGTGCGAGCCGAACGGCGCAACCGCCTCCCGGATCTGGGCGACGCGATGCTCGACGGTGAAGAGGGGCGTCTTCTTGGTGTTGTTGAGGACACCAATCACGAGGTGGTCGAAGAGCGCCGCGGCTCGTTCCGCCACATCCAGGTGGGCGTTCGTCATCGGATCGAACGACCCGGGGAAGACCGCAACGCGACTCATGACTCCTCCGCTGCATCGGCCTGGCCGGTCGCCTCGAGAAAGGTGAGGCCGGTCTCGCCAAACCGCCGCTCGCGCCAGCGGGCAAGACCTGGAACGTGCGGAATCGGCGTCCGCCAGAAGTGCTTGACCACCACCGTCGCTCCGGGCACCAGGCGCGGAACGAGGCGCTCGAGCGGCGCGAGGATAGCACGCTCTGCGTAGGGTGGGTCCATGAAGGCGAGGTCGAATGTGTCGTGGGAATCGGCCGCCAGAAATGCCGCAACGTCGCCGGCGTGCACCGACGCGCGGGCGGTCATGTCGGTCCTGGCGAGGTTCTCGCGGATGGCAAGCAGCGCCTCGCGACCGTGTTCGACAAACGTGGCATGGGCGGCGCCCCGCGACAGCGCCTCGATCCCGATCGCGCCGGTCCCGGCGTACAGGTCGACGGCTCGAGCATCGGCGACCCGCTCGCCGAGGATGGCGAAGAGGGTCTCCTTGACGCGGTCGGCGATCGGACGCGTCTGCGGATCCTTTGGCGCGACGAGCAGGAGGCCGCCGGCGCTCCCGCCGATGACCCGCATCAGGCCGCCTCGCCGTCAGTCTCGGCGGAGGCGAAGTCGTCGCGCAGCCGGAGGAGTGCCGGACGCTTCGTCAGCAGCGGGTCGCCGGCCACCAGGCGGTTGGCCAGGTCACGAGCTCGCTCCGCGAGCACGATGTGGCGCGGCTCGAAGAGTGACGCCACACGCAGCGGAGGCAGCCCGGATTGCCGCGTGCCGAGCAGGTTGCCTGCGCCGCGCAGCTCCAGATCGGCCTCGGCGATGGCGAATCCATCCGAAGAGGAGCGGATCACCTCCAGACGCCGCTGCGCGAGCTCATCGGTGCTGTCGCTGAGCAGGATGCAGAAGGACCGATCGGTCCCGCGCCCAACGCGGCCGCGCAGCTGGTGCAGCTGCGCCAGGCCGAAGCGCTCCGCGTCCTCGACGAGCATCACCGATGCGTTCGGAACGTCGATTCCGACCTCGATCACCGAGGTTGCCACCAGCAGGTCGATCTCCCCGGCCGCGACCGCCTGCATCGTCGCGTCACGTTCGAGGGCTCGCTGCTGGCCATGTACCAGGCCGACGCGCAGCAGCGGCAGCACCGCGCGCAGACGTTCCACCTCCGCCTCGGCCGAGGCGACGGTCAGCGCCTCGCTCTCCGACACGAGCGGAACGACCACGAACGACTGGCGGCCGGCTGCCGCCTCGGAGGCCAGAAACGCCTCGATCCGCGGCAGCGCGGCGCGATCTCGTACCTCGGTACGAATCGGCTGACGGCCGGGCGGCAGCTCGCGGATGGTGCTGATCGACAGGTCACCGTAGAAGGTCAGAGCCAGCGTGCGCGGAATGGGCGTGGCGGTCAGTGCCAGCACATGGGGCTCAAGCCCCGCCCCCTTGGCCTGCAGCGCGGCACGCTGCGCCACGCCAAAGCGGTGCTGCTCGTCGACCACGGCAAGGCCCAGGTCGCGGAAGGTCACCGCCTCGCTGATCACGGCGTGCGTGCCGATCACAACGTCGATCTCGCCTGCCGCGATGGCGTCGTGAATCTGCCGCCTGGCGCTTGCCGGCAGGGAGCCTGAGAGGAACGCTGAGCTGACCCCGAGCGTGGCGAGGAGCGGCGCCAATCCGCTGTGATGCTGCCGGGCGAGGATCTCGGTCGGCGCCATCAGCGCGCCCTGCCACCCCGCACGCACGACGCCGGCGAGCGCGACCGCGGCGACCGCCGTCTTGCCACTCCCCACGTCGCCCTGCAGCAGCCGACGCATCGGGCGGTCGCTGGCGAGGTCCGCGACGATCTCATCGACCGCCCGCCGCTGGTCACCGGTGAGGACGAATGGCAGGGCCGCGGTCAGGCGCACGAGCTCCCCTGCATCGACCACCACCCGAGCCGCCTCCAGGCCCTCGCGTGCAACGCGAGCCTGGGCGAGGCTGAGCTGCAGGGCGAGCAGTTCATCGAACGCCAGTCGGTCGAGCGCGGCGGCCACGTCGATCGCCTCGTCGGGAAAGTGCGCGGCGGCCAGCGCCTGGTCGAGCGTCGGCAGCGACCCCCGCTCCTCGGGCAGCAGCGGGTCGCCGACGGCCGGCACTGCCCGCTCGAGCACGCGCGCAAGCAGGTCGCGCGCCCGCTTCTGTGTCACGCCGCCAGCAAGGCGGTAGACAGGCACGACGCGTCCGGTATGCACCGAATCGGCTCCCACCGGCGCGAAGTCGGGGCCGACGAACTGCGGCCGCCAGCCGCGCAGGGCCACCTTGCCGCTGAAGATCAACTCGTCGCCGGGAGCGATACGGGCGAGACGCTGCTCCACGAACTGGCGCCCGAACCAGATCGCCTCGGCGGTGCCCGTGTCGTCGGCGAGCTGTGCAATCACCCGCTGTGGGCGTCGGCCGAACCCCTTCTCCACGCGCACCTCCACCACGCGCACGCGCGCCGACTGCTTCTCGTCGGGAAGCAGCTCGCCGAGGGGCCGCAGGTCGCTGAAGTCGTCATACCGGAAGGGCAGGTGGAAGAGCGCCTGCCGGGGAGTCGTGATCCCGAGACGCGCGAGCGCCGCGATACCGCGCGCAAGCTCCGGCAACACCTCACGGATCGGGCGATCGAGATCCGCGGCATCCAGCCCCGGCGGCCGACGGCCGGGTGGATCGCCGGCTCGGCGCCGGGCTGATTGCATGGCTCGATCCTAGCGTGCTACGATCGGCCCGTTCCGGCGACGCTGAGGATGGTGCGCCGGTTCGTTCGTGATTGGAGATTTCCCCATGGCACGCGAGTGCGAGATCTGCGGCAAGAAGCCCATCACCGGCTGGAACCCCCAGTCGGTCGGCATGAACCGCAAGCGGGCCCTGCGGCGCTGGATTCCGAACCTGCAGCCGATGGTCGTCGAGCGCAACGGCAGCATGGTTCGCATCAAGGCCTGCTCACGCTGCCAGCGGACCGCCGAAAAGGTCTGAGCCCACCTACCCCGGGCCGGCCGCCAGGTCGCGCGCCGAGTCGAGCACCAGGGTAAACGGCCCGTCGTTCACGAGCTCGAGCTCCATCTCCGCCCCAAAGCGCCCGGTCGCCACGCGGCTGCCGCTCTCCCGCAGGCGAGCCACGAACCGATCCACCAGCGGCTCCGCGTCGTCCGGGGGAGCCGCGCCGGTGAATCCGGGACGTCGCCCGCGCCGCAGCTCCGCGTAGAGGGTGAACTGGCTCACGACCAGGAAGGCTCCTCCCACCTCGCCGATGGAGAGGTTCGTGCGCCCGGCTCCGTCCTCGAAGTAGCGTAGCCCGACGAGCTTGTCGGCCAGGCGGTCGACGGTATCGGGATCCTCGCCGGCGGAGATGCCGACGAGGACCGCCGCGCCCCCTCCGATCTCGCCGAGGAGCTCTCCCCCACTTCGGACCGCTGCGCGAGTGACCCGCTGGACGACAAGGCGCATCGGTTCAGGGGGACGTTGCGGGCGATGGCGATGATGAAGCGGCTGGCTTCACCGAGGTGACGGGCGCCGACGCCTCGCCCTCGACGGGCGGGCCGAGCGCATTACGGGTGAAGCGGGCTGCCGCGTTCCAGATCATCCAGCCGTGCGCTCCGTTATCGCTGGCGGCCTGCATTTCGGCAAGCACCTGGGATGCGGAGTAGGCGGGGAAGGGTCCGTAGCCGAAGTCCTGGATCCACGGCCGGATCACCATCCGCAGTCCCGCCCGCTGCTGGTTCATGATCTGAAGCGTCGCATCGATCACCTCGTAGGGATGCTCGTTCGGGACCGCGAAGCCAAACGTGCCCGGGCCGTAGTGGCTCGGATAGACCATCGGGCAGAAGTAGTCGACGAAGGGCATGATCACCTCTGGACGCTGACCGATCCCCTGGTCGTCGGGCGCGATGAAGCTGATCGGGAAGACGTCTGCGCCGAGGAAGGCGCGCCTTGTCTGCAGGGCGTCGGAGACGAGACGGAAGAGGCGCCGAATAGCGGGGAGGCGGAACGACTGCGTGTTCGGCAGATTCGTGTCGGCCACCGAGTAGTCGCCATCGCTGAAGAAGCGCACGTAGTCGAGCTGCACCTCGTCGAATCCCCGGTCGGCGAGGTCGGCCGCCAGCGCGGCGATGTACTCGGCCACGCCTGGGTTGTACGGGTCCAGCCAGACTCCGCCCCCGTAATCGCGCCACGGCTGGCCGGTGGCGGAGTTCTGGACCGCGAGATCAGGGCGGGCCCGCCCGACCGTGTTGTCCTTCATCACCACCAGCCGGGCGATGGTGTAGATGCCCCGCTCCTTGAGCGGCGGGAGCACCTCGGCAAGGTCGAGCAGCGGCTGATCCATGATCGATCCGACAGCCACCGCGGCGGGCAGGTCGGTCGCCCAGTAGAGGTTGCCGTTCGTCTCCTTTACATCGATCACCATGGCGTTCGCCTCAGTGGCGTCGATCAGCTCGAGCATCGCGTCGAGCCGTCCGGCTCCCTCGAAGATGGATGCCGGGGCGTAGAGCGCGCGAGCCTCGAATGCCGGTAATGCGACGTCCTTGGCCATCTGCTCGTCAATGGCGATCACCCCCAGCCGATGCCCGGGCATCTTGTAGACGATGGTTCCCGTCTCGGGAACGCCGGAAAGCGTGTAGCGCCCGCCGGCGTCGGTCTCGACAAACGTTGTGGACCCCTCCACGAAGATCCGCACGCCGGCGAGCGGTTGCCCGTTCTCGTCGGTCACGCCGCCGCTCACCACGTTCGGCCTGAGCTCGATCTCGAGGTCACCCTCGTTCGGGACGACCCCACCGCCCGGGTCGTGGCCATCCGCCGACGCCTGCACCGAGGCGCCCCGCATGGCGGTCAGCACGAGCGAGCCGTCTTCCCCGGTCTGATCGGAGCGCGCGCCGACGGTCAGCTGCGCGCCCACGACCGGGATGCCCGTGGCCCGCTCCACGACGCGTACCGTGACGTCGCGGGGCTGTTCCGGCGTCGGCTGCGGAGTCGGCAGGAGCGGCAGTTCGCCGCACGCGGCCAACCCGAGTACCGCGACCAGGAGCAGCAGCGATCCGCGCACTCCCGGACCGCGACGGGTCACCCGACTCCCTCGAGGGCGGCCGCCCGGAGCGCCGCAACGACCGGCGCGAGGTCGCCCTGCTCCCGGTACAGCGCCGAGCCGGCTACGAGCACGTCCCCACCAGCGGCGTGTGCGGCGCCGATGGTGCCGAGGTTGACCCCGCCATCCACGCCGATCGGCACGAGCAGGCCGCGTCGTTCAATCTCGTCGCGCAGGAAGACCATCCTGGGGAGGACCTCGGGGATGAACGCCTGGCCGCCCCTGCCCGGATGGACGGTCATCACCAGCAACAGCTCGATCCGATCAAGGAAGGGGAGGACCGCGTCGACCGGCGTTTCGGGGTTCAGCGCCAGGCCGGCGTCCCGCCCGACGGCGTGGATCGCATCGATGACAGCGCCGGGGTCGTCATCGGCCTCGACGTGGAAGGCGATCAGGTCGCTCCCCGCCTCGGCAAAGGCCGCGACCTGCCGAAGGGGGCGGCTGACCATCAGGTGCGCGTGGTACGGCACGCTGCCGTGCGGTCGTACCGATCGAAGGACGTCCGGCCCGATGGTGATGGCCTCGACGAAGTGGCCGTCCATCACGTCGAAATGGAGAGATTCGCAGCCGGCGTCGAGGGCTCGGACGACATCGTCGCCGAGCCGCGCGAAGTCTGCGTTGAGCAGGCTCGCGCTGATCTGCGGCGGTCCGATGCTGCTCATGCGGGCGCCCCGGTCAGCCGCGACTCGATGCGACCGGGCAGTTCCCGCCCGGCAAGCTGGGCGTGCAGCTGGCCGCACGCCGCCTCGATCTCTCGGCCGCGTGTATCTCGAATGGTGACCGGCACGCCGGTGCCGCGCACCGAGGCCGCGAAGCCGCTCACGCGAGCTGCCTCGGTTCCACTCCAGCGCGAACCCGGGGTCGGGTTCAACGGGATCAGATTGACATGGCACAGCCATCCGGAGGCCAGAGCGGCCAGGCGCTCGGCCTGTTCGGGCGCATCGTTCACGCCGTCGATCAGCACATATTCGAGGCTGACCCGGCGGCGCGTCACATCCGCGAACCGTCGGCCGGCACCGATGAGAGCGGCGATCGGCCACTTCCGGTTGATCGGCACCAGCTCGTTACGGAGGTCGTCGTCGGCCGCGTGCAGGCTGATCGCCAAGTTCACCTGGGGGAGCTCGGTGACCATCCGATCGATCCCCGGCACCACCCCTGACGTGCTGACGGTGATATGGCGGGCGCCGATGCCGAGCCGCTGCGGATCGTTGAGCAGCCGAACGGCCTCGAAGACCCGATCGGCGTTGTTGAGCGGCTCGCCCATCCCCATGAACACGATGTTGTAGTGCCCGGTGCGCGCCCCTGGGCGCCAGTCCGGGCCGAGCGCCAACCACGGCGATCGGTGCCAGTGGAGCACCTGGTCGACGATCTCGCCAGGGCTGAGCTGCCGCCCAAAGCCGGCCTGGCCGGTGGCGCAGAAGGGGCAGGCCACCGCGCAGCCAGCCTGTGAGCTGATGCAGATCGTCGTCCGCGCCGCTGCTCGCCCGTGGGCCGGGTAGTGCATCAGGACCGATTCGACGCGCTGCCCATCCGCGAGCTGGTGGACCGCTTTGGCGGTCTGGCCACCATCGGCCACCAGCACGTGACTGTCTTCGACCGAGGAGAAGTCGAATGCCGACGCGAGATCGGCTCGCAGTGGTCGCGGCAGATCGGTCAGGTCGTCAAAGGACGCCGCCGTGGGCAGGTGCGCGCCGGCCAGCACCTGGCTCGTGCGGTACGCGGGCTCGCCGCGGGCGTCGAGCCACGCGGCGAGCAGGGACGGGTCGACCTCGCTGATCGCGCCGCGAGGCTCGGTGAGGGACAGATCAGTCACGACGCCCCATGATCAGCATCAGGTAGTACAGGAAGGTGAGGAGCGCGGTCAGCGCCGCCGCGACGTAGGTCCACGCAGCCGCCTTCAGGACGTCTCGAGCGCCGACCTGGCGCTCTCCGGAGAGGCCCAGGCTGCTCACGTAGGCCAGCGCCTTGCCCGACGCGCCGATCTCGACCGGCAGCGTGACGAAGGTGAAGAGCACCGCAGCGCCGAAGAAGACCAGGCCGACCACGGCGAGGTTGAACATGTTGAACCAGAGTCCGGCGATGATCAGCCACGGGGCGATTCCCGATCCGAGCTGTGCGGCCGGAACGATCGTCTGGCGAACGGCCATCCATCGATCCCCCTCTCGATCCTGCGCAGCGTGTCCCACTTCGTGGGCGATCACCGCGGCGGCGGCAACCGAGAGGCGCGCGGTCACGTCGGGGAAGCCGACGGCGCGACGTGCCGGATCGTAGGCCCCGAGCTGTGCCGTCCCGGCGACGGCCGAGCTGACGCGCAGCACCTTGCCGCGCGGGTCGTAGTGATCGGTCAGGTTGCCGGGCACCGGCTCGATCTGGACGTCGGAGAGTCCCTGTCGATCGAGAAGCCGCCGGGCGAAGTCGAAGGCGGACAGGTTAATGCCCGAGTCGACGGCAGACCAGCGGGCGTAGGTCGAGCGGACGCGCCAGGCTGCCCAGCCGGTGACGGCGATGCTTGGAAGCATCACCAGCAGAATGTACGGAAGAAATCCACCCATGATGGTCGCACTCACCTCCTCAGGAAGCCGGCCGAGTATAGCCGAGCACCCCGCCGGAATCGGTGAAGGGCCGATGAAGAAGCCCTATCCGGGCGGTCCTCCTCCTCCGAGCAGCACGTGGTCGCGCGGGAGCCCGCGTCGCCAGGCGTCGGCGGGCATGGCGGCCCGCCCCTCGGGCTGCACGACGTCGAGCGCGAGCGCCCCCTGGCCGCACGCGACCCACGGCATCTCACCGGGGAGCAGCGCACCGATCGGGACGCCGTCCACCCCGGCGACCGGGTGCGCTGCCCGTACGTGAAGGCGGCGGCCGTCGAGCGTGGTCCACGCTCCCGGCCACGGCTGCAGCGCACGCACCTGCCGGTCGATCAGCTGCGCCGGCTGACCCCAGTCGACCCATCCGTCGAGGCGCCGGAACGGGCGAATGAGCGTGGATGCAGCGTCGTCCTGCGGGGTGAGCGTGATGTCGCCATGTGCCCAGCGCCGCAATTCCCCGGGCACGACCTCGGCGGCGAGGGCCGCGAGCTGCGCCTCGAGATCGGGGGTCGTCTCCTGGCCGGTGAGCGGCAGCGACCACTGCGCGACGATGGGACCTGCGTCCAGGCTCTCGGTCATCACCATCAGGCTCAGACCGGCCACCGTATCCCCCGCCAGGATGGTGGACGCCACCGGTGCTGCTCCACGATGTCGCGGCAGGAGCGACGGATGGACGTTCAGCGGCGGCCGCGTGCCGAGCGCCAGCAGCCCGTTGGGAATGAGCTGGCCGTAGGCGACCAGGAGCAGTCCATCCGGGGCATACGAGCGCAGGATCTCGGTCCCCTCGTCCGAGCGGACTCGACGGGGCGTCTCCACGCGAATACCGTGGTCGCGAGCCCACGCGGCAATCGGGGATGGACGGGTCTCAAGACCGCGACCGGCGGGGCGGTCCGGCTGGCTGATGACCAGCAGGTCATCAGCGAGGGATGGGAGTCGGGCGAGCAGCGGGACGCCGATGGCGCCAGTGCCCAGGAAGGCGATCCGCCCGATCCCGACCACTAGATGCGGGCGGTGGCGGCTTCTTCCACCTCGCTCGGTCGTTCGCTGACCCGCACCAGCTCCTCGAGCGAGTCGAGGTAGTCGATGTACAGGATCCCGTTGAGATGATCGATCTCGTGCTGGAGCGCGCGGGCAAACAGCTCCTCGCCCTTCACGCGGAACTCCTTGCCATGTCGGTCACGCGCCTTGACGGTCACCCTGGCGTGACGCTTCACCTCCGCGACGAAACCGGGGACCGACAGGCAGCCCTCCCAGTCGATCACCTCGCCGCTGGCCCGCACGATCTGTGGATTGATCAGCTCGGTGATCTCGTCCTCGAGCTCGATGATGGCAACCTGCAGCGGTACGCCGATCTGGTTGGCGGCGAGGCCGATCCCCGGCGCATCCCGCATCGTCTCGAGCATGTCGTCGAGGAGGCGGTGCAGCGAGGCGTCGAAGTGCGTCACCTTGCGCGCGCGCTCGCGAAGGATCGGCTCTTCGGCGGTGAGGATCTGACGTATGACCATTGCCAACATTGTACCGATGGCATCGGACCCGACGCCTACAGGAGCGACTCGGGGTCCACGTCGATCGCGACACCGGCCGGGACGCGCTCCAGTGCCGCGGCGCGATCCGCCTCGGCGGCGGCACGCAGGACCACCTGGAACCGCCAGCGTCCCGCGCGCCGTGGGACGTACGACGGCAGCGGACCGTGAACCTGCACACCGGGAATCTCCACCGCCGCGGCCGCCTCCCTGCCGCGCGACTCGGCGCGCGCTCGGTCCGGGTCGGCGACGAGCAGGCGCGCGAGATGGGTCGCCGGTGGATAGCCGAGCAGCCTGCGCCGGGCGAGCTCCTCGTCGGCGAAACCGTCGACGTCGAGGCGCGCCGCGGCGCGGACGGCGTAGTGATCGGCCGCGTATGTCTGGATGATCACCCGCCCCGGCAGTTCGCCCCGGCCCGCCCTGCCGGCCACCTGCGCCAGCAGTTGAAAGGTTCGTTCCGGCGCCAGGTAGTCGGGGAGGTTGAGCGTCACGTCTGCCGTCACCACCGCTGCGAGCGTGACGCTCGGAAGGTCGAGCCCCTTGGCGGCGAGCTGGGTGCCGACCAGCACATCCACGGTGCCGTCGCGGAACTGGTCGTACACCAGCTCGAAGCCTCGTCGCGCGCCGAGCGTGTCAGAGTCCATGCGCTCCACGCGCAACTCGGGGAAGCGGGCACGCACCTCGGCCTCCACGCGCTGCGTGCCAGCACCGAAGTAGCGGATGCGCGAGCTGTGACAGGTCGGGCATCGCTCCGGCGGCGCGGCGGTCCGTCCACAGTGATGGCATCGCAGCTGGGTCCCGGCCGAGTGGTACACGAATGGCAGGTCGCAGTCGGGACAGCGGAGGCTCGTTCCACAATCTCGACACAGCACGAAGGTCGCCGAGCCGCGCCGGTTCATGAGCAGGATCGCCTGTTCGCGCCCCGGCCGGAGACGCGCCAGCGCCTCGCTCAGCGACGCCGAGAAGATGGAGCGATTCCCGGCGGCGAGCTCCGCCCGCAGGTCGACCAGCTCGATGCGTGGCGCGCGACCGACGCGCCGCTCGACCAGCCTGACGCGCTCGACCAGGCCGCCCCTGGCCCGCGCCAGGCTGGCCACGTCGGGCGTGGCGGTGCCGAGCATCACCCGGGCGCCCGTCAACTGCCCTCGCCGGCGCGCCACCCATCGCGCGTCGTAGCGCGGCGTGCGGTCCGCCTTGTAGCCGCTCTCGTGCGACTCGTCCACCACGATCAGGCGCAGGTCGGCGACGGGCGCGAAGACCGCCATGCGCGTCCCGACGACCACGCGTGCGCGCCCATCGCGGATGCGCCACCAGGTGTCGTGACGCTCGCCGGGCGTCAGGCCGGAATGCAGCACTGCCAACTGCTCGCCCGCCAGCGCGGCTACCCGATCCGCCAGTTGCGGCACCAGCGACAGCTCCGGCACGAGCAGGATGGCGCCCCCACCCCCCGCGATCACCGCCCCGATCGCCGCCAGGTAGACATCGGTCTTGCCGGCCGCCGCGACCCCTTCGAGGAGGAGCTCTCCTCCGGGCGCGAGTCCCTGGAGCGCACTGAGTGCTGCCTGCTGCTCGACGGCCAGGGTGTGGTCCCGAGGAGCGCCGCGGGGTCGGTGCGCCAGCGGATCGCGCTCGACCTGCTCCCAGCCAAGTTCGGCCATGCCGAGGGCCTCAAGACGACGGGCTGGGCCGAGGAGGGCGCCCGGCTGGGAATCCAGGTCGGCGGCGATCTGCGCCAGGGTGCGGGGAACGGGGTCCGAGGCGGCGAGTAGCGCCCGCTGCAGCGCACCACGCGGTGGGGCGTGCTCACCGGGGAGTCGCCGAATCGTCCGTGCCCGGTGCGCGCGGAGATCGGGCGGCAGCAGCGACCAGCTGACCCCCAGGGCACCGGCTCGGCGCAGGCGATCCGCCGCGGCCGGTCCGCTGCGACCGAGCACGCGCCGCAACGTCGCATCGTCGAACTCACCTGCGGTGGAGGCGACTCCCCGCAGCGCCTCGGGAAGCGCCGAAGCATCGACGACCACCCAGCTTCGCCGGAGGCGTGACTCGAGGCCGGGCGGAAGCATGGCCGCAACCGTCGTGCCGAGTGGCGAGCGATAGTAGGTCGCCATCTCTTCGGCCAGGTCGAGCAGGTCCGGGGTCAGCATCGGTCCCGAGACGACCGCCTCGACGTCGCGCAGATCGAGGCCAGCTTCGGGATCGGGCGCGCCGCCGAGCAGATAGCCGAGGGCAAGTCGCCGTCCGTATGGAACCAGCAGCAGCGCGCCGGGATCCGGCACGCCGAGCGCAATCGGGAGGCGGTAGCTGAACGCTCGTTCGGGTCGGTCGGCGACGGCCTCGACCGCGACCCGGACCACGCGCCCTCCTGCCGAGGCGGCCGCGTCGGCCACCGTCATCAGACCCGGACGCGCCGGGGGGGTTCGCGCCGCGCCTCGGCCTGGATGATCTCCCAGATCCGTTCGGCCGCGGCCTCCGGATGCCCGGTCTCGTTGACGATGACGTAGTCGTAGTCCGCGCTCGACGCCATCTCGGCCTCGGCGTTGCGGCGACGGATCGTCAGGCTCTGCTCGTCCTCGGAACCGCGGCCCGCCAGCCGCAGATCGAGGTCTTCGATCGAGGGCGGCATGACGAAGATGAGCAGCGCATCAGGGACGAGCGCCCGCACGGAGCGCGCTCCCTGCGGGTCGATCGTCAAGATGGCGTCGCGGCCAGCCGCGAGGATGCCGCGCACCTGGTCGATCGGCGTTCCGTACCACTGCCCGTGGACCTCGGCATGTTCGAGGAGGCCATCGGTATCTCGCAGGCGTTCGAATTCCGCCGCGCCGAAGAAGTGGTAGTGGACCTTGTCCTCTTCACCCTTCCGGCGTGGACGCGTGGTAGCCGTGACGATCGGCACCACCTGCGGTCTGTTTCGTGCCAGCTGCGCAACGATGGTGCTCTTCCCGACACCCGATGGCCCGGAGACGACCACCAGCAGCGGGTTGGGAAAGACGAGCCGTTTCGCCGGTCCTGTCTTGCGCTTCGGCGCCATCAGGACGCCTCGACGAGCGCCGCCCCGACGCCGACCGGAAGGCGGTCGCTGACGATGCCGCAGGCTGCGAGGGCGCCGGTGAGCTCCGGTGGCAGCTCGCTCCAGGCGCGCAGGAGGCGGTCATCGATCGGGCGCCGCAGCGTGATGCCCGCGGCGTGCAGGAATTGCCGGCCGAGTCCGCCGGGTCCGACGCCGCCGCCGTACCGCATGTCGCCGGCGATCGGCAGGCCCAGGAAGGCGAGGTGCGCCCGCAGCTGGTGCGTCCGACCGGTCCGCGGTCGCAGGAGCAGCAGCGTGTAGCCGCTCCCGCCCGCAAGCGCCTCGTAGTCGGTGACCGCGTCCCGGCCGCCCGCGACGACCGCCATCCGCTGACGATCCTTCGGGTCACGCCCGATGGGAGCCTCGATCCTGCCGCGCGATGCCGGGGCGGCGCCACGCACCAGCGCCAGGTATTCCTTCTCGATCGTCCGCTCGCCGAACTGCCCCATCAGGCTCGCCTGGGCGGCATCGGTCTTTGCCACCATCAGCAGGCCGGAGGTCTCCTTGTCGAGCCGGTGCACGATCCCCGGTCGCCCGACGCCGGCGATCGATCCGAGCGCCTCGCCGCGCTCCGCCGCCCGGCCGAGGAGCGCATGGACGAGGGTTCCGGTGGCATGGCCCGCGCTGGGGTGCACGACCAGTCCGGCCGGCTTGTCCACGATCAGCATCGTGTCGTCCTCGTAGGCCACCCGCAGGGGGATCGACTCCGGCATCAGCGTCTCGTCGGGCGGCGCCGACAGGGTCACGCTCAGCAGTTCGCCGCCGCGCAGCCGATCGGACGCGCGGGCTCGACGCCCATCGACCAGCGCGCGTCCATCGGTGATCAGTCGTTGCGCATGCGCGCGGCTGATTCCCGCCAGGGCGCTGGCGGCCACATCGAACCGGCCGGGCGTCGCAGCGCCGGTGACGACGCGCTCCTCGAGCGCCGATCTGCCTCCGCTCACGCAGCAACCTCGCGTCGCGCCGGATCGGCGAGGAAGAGGTAGATCACCAGCGCGCCGATCCCCAGCACGATCGAGGAGTCGGCGACATTGAAGGCAGGAAATCGGAGATCACCGATTCCGACCGACACGAAGTCGGTGACGTACCCGAGCCGGAGGCGATCGATGAAGTTGCCCAGCGTTCCGCCGAGCACGACGCCCAGGACGCCGTGCAGCCACCTGGCTCGCTCGCGGAAGGTCCGATGGAAGTAGACGACCATCCCCAGCGCTACCACGGTAACCGCGATGAAGAGCAGGTTGCCTCCCTGGAAGAGGCTGAAGGCGGCGCCCCGATTCTGTGCGTGCCAGAGCTGCAACAGATCGCCGATCACCTGGGTTCGCTCCCCCACCTCGAGGTTCGCGATGACGAGTGCCTTGGTCAGCTGATCCGCGACGATGATCCCCGCGGCGACCAGCAGCAGGATCATCGGGCGGGCGCGGCCGCCTGCGGGCGGCGCCTCATCGGTCATGGGCCGATGGTACGCGATGGAGCGCCTCAGGCGCGGCGAACCGCCAGGCGAAGCGCTCCCCCGGCGGCCTCCATCTGCTCGCTCAGGTCGGCGTCCGCGAGTCCGGCGTCGGCGCCGATCTCCATGGTCGTCGCGAGCGTCTCGTCGGCCAGCCAGTCGCGATGCGGCTGCAGCCGGGCGACCGAGACCTCGTCGCCACCGATCGCCACCGCGATCCGGTCGGCAACCTCGTAGCCGGCCTGCTTGCGCATGTTCTGGATGAAGTGGGCAACCTCGCGAGCCAGTCCCTCCGCCTCGAGCTCGGGGGTGAGCCGCGTATCCAGCGCCACCAGCAGGTCTCCGTCCTCGGCAACCTCGAGTCCCACGCGCGCGCGGGCCGTGAGCTGGAACGAATCGGCCTCCAGCAGCACGCCGCCGACTTCGGCACGCCCATCGTCAAGGAGCCGCCAATCCCCTGAGCGGGCACCGGCCATGACGGCTCCCACCGCCGCGCCATGGCGCGGGCCGATGATCGGCAGCAGCGGATAGAGCGTGCGCTCGACAAGCTCTGACTCGTCGCCGAGCACCTCCAGCGCGTGCGCGTTGAGCTCCTCGAGTACCTCGGCGACGAGCTCGGCGGCGATTGCCGGATCAGCCGCCAGCGAGCCCCGTGCGATTGCCGGCAGCTTGACGCGCACCGCCGCAAGCGGCTGACGGGTCCGCAGGCCCGATGCGGCGCGCGCCGTTCGTCCGAGTGCCACCACGCGCCGCGCCTGGGCGACCGCCGCGTCCACGTCAGGCGCGGCCCTCCCGACAACACGCTCGGGGAAGTCGGTCAGGTGCACACTGTCGGATGCGTCGGCGTCGACCGCTGCCACCAGGTTCCGCCAGATCGCGTCGGACAGGTGCGGGACGAAGGGTGCCATCACCCGCACCAGGGTCGCCAGCGCTTCGTGAAGCGTCGCGTAGGCCGCGCGCTTGTCCGCGTCGAGCTCGCCCTTCCAGAACCGCCGCCGATTGCGACGCACGTACCAGTTCGAGAGGTCCTCGACGAACGCCTCGATGGCGCGCGCGGCAGCCGCCGCATCGTACCCATCGAGTGAGGATCTGACGCTCCCCACCAGCGCGTCGAGGCGTGACAGCAGCCACCGGTCGAGCAGCGTCCGGGGAGCGTCCCGGTCCGCCTCCGATGGGGTCCAGCCGTCGATGCGCGCGTAGGTCACCAGGAAGCCGTAGCTGTTCCAGAGCGGCAGAAAGAAGCGACGCACCACCTCGTGGCCAGGGCCGTAGCCGAAGTTCAGGTTGACCGCCGGGTTGGCCGCCGCATACATCCAGCGCATCACATCGGCGCCGATCTCCTCGGCAGCATCGTCGAACCAGATCGCGTTGCCCTTGCTCTTGTGCATCTCCTCGCCGTGCTCGTCGTGCACGAGCGCGTAGCCGAAGAGCGTGCGCATCGGCGGCTCGTCGGTGATGACCGTGGACATCGTCAACAGCGCGTAGAACCAGTTGCGGAACTGACCCGGGAACGACTCGGTCACGAAGTCGGCGGGGAACCAGAGCGCCCACGAGCCGCGGTCGTGGTTCCAGTCGAGCGTGCTGAAGGCGACGATCCCCGCATCCAGCCAGGGGTTGCCGACGTCGCCGATCCGGCGCGTCGGCTCTCCGCACGACCGGCAGGCGATCTGCACGGCGTCGATCCACGGCTTGTGCGGCGAGTGCCCGTCGAACGCTTCCCAGCCTGCCACGGCACGATCGCGCAGCTCATCGCGCGAGCCGATCACCTCCCAGTTCCCGCACGCCTCGCATTCCCAGATCGGCAGCGCCAGGCCGTAGTAGCGCTTCTTGCTGATCATCCAGTCGCTCATGTTGCGAAGCCAGTCGATCTCCCGCTCCTCCAGGCCGATCCCATCAGGGAGCCAGCGGACCTTTCGCGTCACGGCACTGATCGGTGCACGCAGCGGATCCATGGCGATGAACCACTCGTCGACCAGGCGGAAGACCAGCTGCGTGCTGCAGCGCCAGCAGACCGGGTAGTGGTGCAGGTAGCGCTCCTTCGCCACGAGCAGCCCCTTGCGCTCGAGGTCGGCGGCGATCTCCAGCGGCAGCTCGCGATCCTCGTCGTTGGCGGCGCCGGCATAGCGTCCTGTCTGCCAGCCGTAGCCATCCCGGAAGATGCCAGCCTCATCGATCGGATCGAGCACGGCCAGGCTGAGCGCCTTCGACAGCGCGAAGTCCTCCTGCCCGCAGCCGGGGGCGATATGCACGATCCCGGTCCCCTCTTCGTCCGACACCTCGTCCCAGGCGATCACGCGATGCGCGACACCGGCCTGCACCGGGAACTCGTCGTACGGGCCGCCGTAGTTGAGTCCCACCAGCTCGCTGCCGGTCATCTCCGCCAGGACCGCCGCCTTCGGGGCGACCCGCCCCTTGGACCCGCGCGAGACCCACCATCGTCGTCCACCTTCACCCTCGACCAGCTGGTAGGTCAGCTGCGGGTGGACGGCGGCGGCGACATTGCTCGACAGGGTCCACGGCGTGGTGGTCCACACCAGCAGGTCCTCGCCGTCGTGGCCGGGGGAGGTGATCGGCAGCCGGATGGTCAGCGAGAGGTGGCGCAGCTCGCGATATCCCTCGGTGGCGATCTCCTGGTTCGACAGGCCGGTACCACAGCGCGGGCACCATGGCATCACGTCGTGGCCCTTGTAGATGAGCCCGCGCTCCTGGCAGGTCTTCAGGAAGGCCCAGATCGAGTAGTTGTTCTCGTCGGAATTCGTGTAGTAGGAGTCGTCCCAGCGCATCCACATTCCGAGTCGCTGGCTCTGCTCGGTGATCCGATCAGCGAAGCGCTGGACGCGTGCTTTGCAGAACTCCACAAAGCGATCGACCCCGTACGTCTCGATGTCGCGCTTGCTGGTGAAGCCGAGTTCCCTCTCGGCCTCGACTTCGATCCACAGGCCCTGGCAGTCGAACCCGTTCTGGTAGCGCTGCCGCTCTCCGAGCATGGTGTGATACCGGATGAAGAGGTCCTTGTATGTCCTGCCCCAGGCATGGTGGACGCCCATCGGGTTGTTGGCGGTGATCGGACCGTCCAGGAACGAGTAGCGGCGATCCGACCCCTCGTTGCGGGCCAGGTAGCGCCCCTCGGTGCGTGCCGCACGCCAGACCTCGATCTGCTCGCGCTCGAGCGCCGCAACGTCCAGCTTGTTTGATACCGGTTTGAACACGATCTCTCCAGATAGCACGAATCCCGCCCCAGACCCGGGACGGGATCTCACTCCCGCGGTACCACCCGCGTTTGACCGATGCCGGTCGCCCCGCCTCGATCCACTCGCATCGCCCTGGCAACGGGGGGCGAACCCGGGAGGCGCTACCCACGGCCGCTGCCGCTTCGCACCCCCGGCTCGGGAGGGATCGCAATCACCTCGGGCCCGCCCGCTCACACTCTCCGGGCTCGCTGCTCGGGCTCGATGCCGGCGACTGCGCTGGCTCCGTCACGGCCGTCTTCGATTGTGGGCCGATCGTGGCAGCGCGGACCGCGCTTTGTCAATCTGACCTAGGCGATGGCCGCCCGTGCCACCAGCGCCAGGGCAGACACCGCGGTGATCGAGACGAGTGGGCCCAGCCGCGGGTACCACGCCCTGGCGGCAACCGACCCGAGCGCACCGCCGACGCCGCCGAGCCCCAGGGCCAGCGTCAACGCGCGAGCGTCGGCAGGCGCATAGCTCGCGCCACTCACCACCCAGGCGATCCATACGGCCGCAGCGGCTGCCAATGGCGCTCCGATGACGAGCACCTCGGTGATGGCCTTCGAGTCGATGGGCGGACGGCGCCAAACGACCGTTCGGGCGCTGACGCGCGGAACCGGAGCGCTCGGGGCCGCAATGGCTGTGCCAGCCACCGCCATGGCGACGGGTGCCGGCCGTGGGCGTCGGCGCGGGAGATGGAGCCAGGGCGGTCGCTGCCACGCCGCACGCGGTCGCGGTCGGGCACGCGGCGCCGCGGTGACCGCCCATGCGGGCGGCGCGGGCGGGACTGGCGCCGCGGCAGGCGCCGACGCCTCGGCGGTCGGTGCCACCGCCGGTTCGGCGGACGTCGCCACCACGGCCGCGGCCAGACGCTCGGAAGCGGCGGCCGCCTGGGCCGCCGCTCGCTCTGCGACGAGTCGTTCCTCGAGAAGCGCTCGCTCGATGCCGGTGAGCGGTCGCGGCGGCGCGGCTGGCGGTGGCACGGTGGGGACGACGGCGGCGACCACTGGACGGGCAGCGATGGTTGCCGCCATCCGCTGCTGCACGCGCGCGGCTGTGCCGAGCGCCTCGATCAGCGCGGCCTCGCTGGCGGCCGCGATGGCCAGCCTGCCGCGATCGGTGGGGATCACGATCATGGTCGGCGTGGCAGCCAGCCGCACGACATCGATCTGTTCCTGGCCGCGCAGCACCGCGCGACCCAGGGACCAGCCGAGGGCGCCGAAGCGCGCCCGCAGCGTTGCCCGCTCGGGTCCCAGCACCGTTATCCGCGTCAGCGAGCCGGGGACCAGGGTGTAGCGGCGTTTCCCGGTAAGCCAGCGGAGGTGCACCGTGCCAGGCTCGATGACGACCGATACCGAAAGCACGAAGAGCGCCAGGAAGAGTGCAGAGGCGATCGCCACCGAGGCCGCCGTCGCAAGTCCTACGCCGCCGATTCCGCCAACCATCCATGCCGCCACTCCGGCGACGGCGCCGGCCGCGCTGACGATGAGCGGCGCGACGAGCAGGCGAACGGGGCTTCGGGCCAGGCGCAGCCTGGCGATCGGGGTGGGCTTCTCAGTCATCGGCCGGACCTTCTCGGTTACGCGGAGTCCAGTGGCGCGGCCCGGCCCTAGTAGACGGGCGTCAGCCAGTGACGATACGCGTCCATGCGGCCGCGCGCCGCATCGAAGTAGATCTTGTGCAGCCGGCGGGTGATCGGCCCGGGCTTCCCGTCCCCGACCGCTCGTCGGTCGATCTCGATCACCGGCGCCAGCTGGGCACCGGTGCCGCACAGGAAGACCTCATCGGCGCTGTACAGCTCGGTGCGGTCCACTGTTCGTTCGATGACGCCGATGGCGAGGTCTCCGGCCACGTCCATCAGGTGCCGACGGGTGATCCCCTCGAGCACGTTATCGCTGACCGGGGGGGTCACCAGCATGCCGTCGCGGACCAGGAAGATGTTCTCGGCACTCCCCTCGCTGACGTGTCCGTCCTGGGTGAGCATGATCGCCTCGTCAAACCCGTTCAGCTGCGCCTCGGTCTTGGCGAATGAGCCGTTGACGTACGAGCCGGTGAGCTTGGCGCGCGCCGGGATGGCGTTGTCGTCGGTTCGCCGCCAGGTGCTCACCTGCGCGCGAATCCCCGCCTCGGTGTCGATGTACTTCCCGAACGGCATGGCAAAGATGGTGAGGTCGGACTCAAGGTTGTGGAGCCGGACACCGATCGATTCACTCGACTTGTAGACGATCGGTCGCACGTACGCGTCCTCGCGCAGCCCGTCTCGCCGAAGAAGTTCGACGGTCAGGCCGACGAGCTCCTCGGGGGTGTGCGGCACCGTCATGTGCAGGAGCTTCGCGGAACGGTGAATCCGCTGGTAATGCGCCAGCAGGTCGAGCCCGAAGAGTTGCTCCTCGTCGGCGTTCCAGTAGGCGCGGATGCCCTCGAAGACCGCCGTGCCGTAGTTGAATGCGTGGGTGGTGACGCTGATCTGCGCCTCGGCCAGCGGGACGAACCCGCCGCGGATGAATGCCCAGAGGTTGGCAGTGTGGCCCGCGTCGGCGGTGACCGTAGTGGATTCCTGCTTCAGCAACGCAGCCTCCTCAGCTTGCCGTGCCGCGCCTCAGGCGCGGTGTCGCGGCATGCGCCGACCAGTATACCGAGCCACCCCGCCGGACTCCCTGCCCACCGGCGCCACTGAATCAGTGGGGCACCCCGCCGACCGGCAGGAAGAGTGCCGCCGCCACGTAGGTGAGGTAGATCGGCCCACCGATCAGGAGCGACCAGGCGGTCAGGCGACCGCGCCGGAGCATCGAGCCAAAGATCAGGAAGGTGGCTACGAATGCTGCACCGGCCGAGGCGAAGGCGAGCGCGCTGCTGGCGCTGAAGGCCCATTCGGTGAAGAGGATCCCGAGCACGGTCGGCAGACAGCTCTGGAAGACCATCGCCCCGGTGATATTGCCCATCGCCAGGGTGTCCTTGCCGCTGCGTACCCAGATCACGCTGTTGAACTTCTCCGGCAGCTCGGTGGCGATCGGCGCGATGATCAGCGCCAGGATCCTGGGGTCCAGGCCGATCACGGTTGAGAGGTGCTCCACCGCCCCGACGAACACCTGAGCGCCGATGATGATCAGCGCGAGGGCGGCGACCACCTGGACCACGATGATTCGCAGCCGCGGCGCACGGTTGCTTCCTTCCCCTGGCCCGGCCCCACCCGGCAGGATATCGACGTCGATCGAACGTGTCGCACGGTCGGTGATGCGTGTGAGATGCAGCCGGTTCAGTTCGCTGGGGTCGCCTTCCTCGGGTGGATCGGTGAAGTGTGCCCGAACGTAGAAGGCATAGATCGCCACCAGGGCGGCGGCGACCGCCCAACGCGCCCAACTGAAGCCCGGCGGCAGGAACGCCGTCCCGATCGCCAACGCATACGCGACGACGAAGAAGATCACGTCTCGACCCAGCACGGTGACGTTGATCTTCAGATCGGACCCGCGATTGCCGCCACGGGCGACGATCAGAATGGCCAGCCCGGTGACGAACATCGCCAGGGTGGCGAGCATGAACGGCGCACCCAGGATGGCACCGACCCCGATCTCCGCCGAGTTGACGGAGCCGCCCCCAAACAGGACCGGCCCGAGAATGGCGATGACCGGAATCAGGGTCTCTGGCATCGCGGTTGCGACCGCTGCCAGGACGCTGCCGACCGCACCCTCGGCCAGGTTCAGGCGGTGGCCGAACCACTCGATCCCATTGGTGAAGAGCTCCGCACCAAGCAGGATCAGCGCGAGTGCGGCGAACAGGAGCACGAGATCCACGACAGTCAGCCTCCGATCGTCGCCGAGAACGCGGCGAGCGCCATGGCCCCCAGCAGGAGCGCCAGCGCCGTCGCGGCCGCGAGTGCGTACCGAACCTCGCGCCGCCGCACAAACGCGGCGAGCGCAGCGACCAGGTGCCCCGCAGGCGCCAGGACCAGCAGGAGCAACCCGGCCGAGGTGATGCTACCAATGTCCAGCACGACGCCCACCGCGACCGCTGCGAATGACGCGGCGGCACCAATGGCGATGGCGCCACCCACCCATCGGGACAGTTCGTCGCGCGCCGGACGGTGGCCCAGGTCGGTCATGTCACGAGTTCCAGCGCACGGAACGCCATCTGCACTGCGATCCAGCCAATGACGACGACGAACAACAAGGTCAGGGACCTGGCCCTGATCCGGGGTGCGACCCAGGCTCCACCGACCGCCCCGACCGTCACGCCAAGCACCATCGGACCGGCCACGGTGGGATCCACATCTCCGCGGAGCAGATACGCATATGCGCCGGCCGCCGCGGTGATCCCGAGGAGGTAGTTGCTGGTGGCAGCAGCAACCGACATGGGGGCGCGCATCAGCAAGCGCATGAGCGGCACCTGGACGATCCCTCCGCCCACGCCGAGCAGCGACGACATCGCGCCCACGCCGAGCGAACCCACCAGCGCCAGTGGCAGCCGATGCGCCCGATAGGCGGGCGCATCGGCTCCGCCGGGTGCGGCCGGATCAACGCGCGTGGCGTCGTCATCCGGCTTCGACGGTCTGGCGGCGGAACGGGCCAGGACCACGCCGACATACACCAGCAGGGCCGCGAATGCTGCGGTGAGCAGGTACTCCGGGAGGACTCCGGCGATCGCTCCGCCGGCTGCGGCGCCGAGCACCGTGCCGGGTGCCAGGGCGATCCCCAGGCGCACATCCGCGCGGCCGGCTCGCACGTTGAGGGCCGCCGCGCCGGCCGAGGTGGCCACGACGCTGACAAGACTGGTTCCCACGGCCGCGGCGAGCGGAAGATGGAAGCCGATCGTCAGGAGCGGGACGAGGATGATGCCGCCACCCAAACCCAGGAGCGCCCCGAATGCACCGGCGGCCGCGCCGCCGAGCAGGAGGAGCAGCGGATCGATCTCCATCTGCCAGCCCGTCGGCGCGACGCCGCCGACATCAGCCAGGTTGACCGATCAGGGGCGCAGGTGCGAGGGGGCGACCGGCAGCAGGGCGACCTGGCGAGCTCGCTTGAGGGCGACGGTCAGCATCCGCTGGTGGCGAGCGCAGGTCCCGGTCTTGCGGCGCGGCTCGATCTTCGCCCGTTCCGAAAGGTAGCGCCGGAGGCGGTTGACCTCCTTGTAGTCGATCGACTCCGACTTCTCGACGCAGAAGTTGCATACCTTCCGGCGGCGACGATCGCGGTAGTAGTCGGCCGTTTCGCGGCGGGATCGTGGAGATGCCATGGCTGTTCAGGTCCCTCGTGGATCGCTATTCAGAACGGGATGTCGTCGACGTCGATCGACTCGACGTCGCCACTTGTCTTGTCGGCGCCACGCGGCCGCGCACCGGGCGGCGCGTCGGCGGAACGTCCACCGGGCTCGCCATCGGAGAAGCCGCCCTCACCGGGATCGCGTCGCTCGAGGGACTGCACTCGCGCGAAGCGGATCTCCAGCGAGGTGCGCTTCTGGCCGTCCTTGCCCTCCCACTCACGGGCCCGCAGGCTACCCTCGGCGAACACCTTGTGTCCCTTGCGGAGCCGCTCGGCGGCGCGTTCGGCGGCCTGCTCCCAGAGCTCCACGCGGAACCATTGGGTCTCCTCCTGCCACTCGCCGTCGGGACCGCGTGAACGATCGTTGACCGCCACCCGAAGCTCGGCGACCGCCTTGCCGCCCGGCGTGTAGCGAAGCTCGGGATCCGCTCCCAGGTTGCCGATGATCATCATCTTGTTCAGGGTCATCGCATCGTTCTCCTCATGCCGCCCGGCTACGCCTCGGCAGCAACCTCGTCCTCCAGGACTTCCTCAACCTCGTCGGACAGGTCGTCGTCGGACGACGCTGGCTCCGCGACAGAGTCCTCACCTGCGTCGAGCTCACCTTCGGGGAGCGCGAGATCGTCATCGTCGATCTCGCCGGGCTGGCTCGCGAGCACCGTGACGAGGTGTCGCAGGATCTCCTCGCTGATCAGCAGCCCGCGCTCGATCTCGCGGACGGCATCGGGGGCGATGTCGAAGTGGATCAGGAAGTAGCTCGCCTCGCGGAAATGCTTGATCTCATAGGCGAGCCTGCGCTTGCCCCACGGCGACACCTTGGTCAGTGCTCCACCGCCATTGACGACGGCACGGGTGACCTTCTCGACCGCAGCCTGGAGCTTGTCGTCCTCCAGGTCGGGACGGATCAGCAGCATGAGTTCGTAGCGGCGCAAAGGCCGTCCTCCTCTCTATGGGCTTGCGACACCTCGGCAGGAACCGACCGTGCGGCAGAAAGGAGCCCAATGACATGACACAGCCTCCGCAGCCGGAGGCAGGCGAGGAGTATAGGGTGCAAAGGCCCCCATGGCAACGCGGTGGGAGTGCCACCTATACTTGCGCCCCGTTCGTCCTGCCGCTGTCCAACGAGGTGTCGATGCCGTCAAATCCGATCCTGATCTGCGCGCCGAGTACCGAGCTGCGCCTGCAGCTCGAGAGTCACCTGGGCGATCTTGGCTACGCGATCACCAGCGTCCGAACTCCGGCCGACGCGGTATCGGCGCTCCGTGACCGGCCATTCGACCTGATCGTGGCCGAGGGCCTCGCGGTCTCCGGCGCCATCGGCGGCATACGCGCGGCGTCCCAGACCCCCGCTCCAATGGTGATCGTCGCGCCGGCGGGCGATGTCGAAGCGCGTATCGCCTTCCTCGAGGCCGGCGCCGACGACGTGATTGCATCCAGATTCACCCGCGCCGAGATGGAAGCCCGCGTGGAGGCGCTGCTCATCCGCAGCGGCAAGGTGCGCCCCAAGGGACCGGGCGGTGGACCGGTGGCTGGCAAGATCACCACCTTCTTCTCCCCGAAGGGCGGCGTCGGGACCACGACCCTGGCCGTGAACGCGGCGGTCATGCTCGCCGGTGGCGCGAGCGACGGACGCGTGCAGCACGTGCTGCTGATCGACCTCGACCTGCAGTTCGGTCAGGTGGCCACCCATCTGAACCTGAACCCCCGTTACGACATCGCAGCACTCTGTGCCGATGAGCTCGCCTTGGCCGATCCCGACGTGGCAATCTCGTATCTGTCCCAGCACGGTTCAGGGACAAGCGTGCTTGCGGCGCCGGCAAGTCCGGAGGCCGACTTCCGGATCACGGTGGAGCAGCTGGAACAGGCGCTGGCGGTCTTGAAGCCGCGCTTCGATCACATCGTGGTGGACTGTGGCTCACGGCTCGACCCACGGACACTCTGGATGCTCGAGCAGGCCGATACCCATATCTTCGTCATCTTCCCGGAGATCGCCGCACTGCGCGCCACCAGCCTGGCGCTCGGCTTCCTGGCCGAGACCGCCACCCTGCGGGCGAGCACCCACTTCGTGGTGAACCACATCTTCCCCAAGGAGCTGCTCAAGACCCGTGACGTGCAGAACCTCCTCAAGGCCAAGCCGGCCGCCGAGATCCCGTACACCGATGTCGACCTGATTCGCTCGGTGAACGAGGGCGTGCCGCTGATCACCAGCCGCCGGACCTCTCCGGCCGCTGTGGCCATCCAGGAGCTCGTGGTGGCGATCGCCGGGATCGAGTGGCAGCAGCCTGCAGGCGTCGGCAAGGACGCCGACAGGGCGCGCCGCGAGGCGCTGCGCCTCCGCCGCAGCTGAGGCTCTCTCCTTACTGAGCTACGTGCGAGAGAAGAAGTGGTGCCGGAGGAGGGAGTCGAACCCCCAAGCCCCTTGCGGGGCAGCCGAGTTTAAGTCGGCCGCGTCTGCCGTTCCGCCACTCCGGCACCGTACGGCCGGTTCCTGCGCTGACCGGCCGTCGCCCATTCTAGGTGCGGGGGGTATGAACGGTTAAGACGCGAGGAGTCCCAGGCTGTCGAACTGAATCGGGTACGTTCGTCTATTCGAGTAGCGGGGGCGCCCGCGTGCCACATGGAGGATCACGTATGGCCTACTACCTACTCTCCGTCTACAGCGCCGAGGTCGAAGTCGCACCACCAATGAGCGACGAAGAGATGCGTGCCTGGTGGGGCCAGATTTTGGCCCTCAACGACGAACTCAAGGCTGCCGGGGTCTGGGTCTTTGGCGGACGGTTGCATGAGCCCGATGCCGCCAGAGTGGTGCGCAGCTCCGCCGGGAAGGTGCTGACCATCGACGGTCCGTTCGCCGAGTCGAAGGAACACATCGGCGGGTTCTACCTGATCGACGTGCACAACCTCGACGAGGCCCTCGTATGGGCGTCCAAGACCTCCGAGGTGGTCAGGAAGCCGATCGAGGTCCGGCCGTTTGTGGACGGAGAACCCGCTCCAGAGGTCGAAGCTAACCAGCGCGCGCGGTAGCATCGGCGTTGGCGAGCAGATCGTCCACCTCGCCAACCAGGACGACGGCCCCCGGCCTGGCGAAGATCTCCCGGGCCCCGCGAAGCGGCGCGAGGGCTTCCGCGCGGCGGCCGAGCTTCACGAGGCAGCGCCCAGCACCCTGGAGGGCGCGCCCGTGCTCGATGACATTCCCGAAGGCCCGCCAGGCGTCCGCGGCCGCCAGATAGCCCGCGACCGCGTCATCCAGCCGCTCGTGCGCCTCGGCGATCTCGGCCTGGCCGGTGCGGGCGCCATTCAGGATGTGTCCCGGAATCTCGGGCTGGTCGTCCAGCAACTGGTCGGCGAGCTCCAGATCGCCGATCTGGCAGGCGAGCCGAATGAGCTCGGTCATGTTGGCCTGGACAACGAAGTTGCTGGCCGTGGTGACATCGCGGATCTCACGAAGGTGCGCGCCGACGTCGTCGGCTGAACCCTGGGCGGCGGCAATCAACGCCGCTGCTTCGAGCGCCGGAATGACCAGCTGCGGGTCACCTGCCTTGCGCGCGGCGGGCAGGTTCTCGGCCGAGAGAGCTGTCGCTTCGTCAAGGTGACCTCGGTAGAGCAGGACCTTGACCCACTGCGGGCGCGCCAGCAACGGGGGTTGGGGCCAGTCCCCCGCCCTCGCGGCGATGTCGACCTCGTCGGCGGCCGCGATCACGTCGTCCCACCGGCCCAGTTCATAGAGGCACCAGGTGCTCTCCCCTCGCGACCAGGTGACGTTGCCGTCCTGACCGCGACGCCGCGCGAATGCCTGGCCCTCTTCGTACGTCTTCAGGCCGGCCTCCGGCCCGTCCACCGTCCAGACATAGCCGGCGAAGTTCACGAACGCGACCCCGGTATCGGTGGGGTGGCCCCGTTCCTGGCCAAGCTCCACTGCGGTGCGCAGGTCATCGCGCGCACCCGCAACATCCCGCTGGCCGAAGCGCCCCCAACCGCGCATCTGGAGTGGCCGCACCTTGAGCTCTTGGAGTCCGAGTGCCTCCGCGATGTCGATGGACTTCTGTGCAAAGGCGACGGCGTCATCGTGGTGGGAGGAGAGCATCGCGTCGCCCGCGCGAACCTGGTAGGCGAGAGCCAGCTCGGGACCGGGTGGCTCGGCCTCGAGAATCCCCAGCGCCTCATCAAGTACGGCTCGGCTCTCGGCGATCTCGTTGCGGTGGCGGAGGCCGAGTGAGAGAAAGGTCATCGTTTCGGCGGCTCGAACAGGCTCATTGCGCTCAAGGAAGACGTCGCGGGCAGCCCGAAACTCGGTCAGCGCCTCCAGGTTCCGACCGACCTGCATGGCGTTGTGGCCCAGCCGGAATCGGAGCTGCGGATACAGCGCATCGTCGGGCAGCGTCAAATCCAGCGCGCGGCGGTACAGGGCCTCGGCGCGTGCACGATCCAGGCGGGACGCCCGCTCCCCGGCCAGGTAGAGGTAGCGGCGTGCCGCCTCCCTCGCGCCGTGTTCGTCCCCGCCGCCCAGGTCGATCGCCTGGACGTAGTGGTGCGCCAGGATGTCAGCATGGTCCTCAACCCGTTCGCCGGCGGCACGCTCGATCCATTGGGCGGCGCGCAGGTGCCGTGCCGCCCGCCGGGCACGCGGGATCTGGGCATAGGCCACGTCGCGGACCAGGATGTGCCAGAAGGTGAACTCGTCCTGGCCCTCCATCGACGAGCGACGGACGGGGCGGACGAGCTCCTTCTTCAGCAGGTCATGGAGGCCCTGGACGACGTCTCCCGGCTCCGACCCACCCATCGTCGCCAGCGCCCCCGGCCAGAAGATGCGGCCGACCACGGCCGCGTCGTGGAGCAGCGACTTGCGATCGGCGCTGAGGGTGTCCATCCGCGCGGCGATGAGCGCCTGGACAGTCTCTGGCACGGGGATCTCGCCATCCGAGACGATATGCCAGGCATGACCGCTGCGGCGCAGGATGCCGCGGTCAGTGAGCATCCGGACGAATTCCTCTGCGTAGAGCGGATTGCCGCCGGCACGCTCCAGCAGGGCCGCCTGCGTTTCGGCCGGCAGCAGCGTCTCCTCGAGCATGCCGGAGACGAGCGCCCCGATCTCCTCGGGGTGGAGTGGCGACAGCCCAACGGTCGTGGAGTTGCGCTTCCCACCGCCCCAGCCCGGGCGGCGCTCGTACAGCTCGGGACGCGCGGTGCACAGGACGAGGAGCGGCACACCAGACGCCCAATCCGCCAGGTACTCGACGAATTCGAGCATGGCGTCGTCGGCCCAGTGCAGGTCCTCGATGACCAGGATGAACGGTCGGAAGGCGGCCATCGCCTCGAGGTATGCGCGCCAAGCCGAAAATGCCTCGGTCCGGTCGGACGAGGCGGTGCTCCCCGGCCGTGATCCCACCAGTGCGGCCAGGTTGTCCTGGATCCAGACGCGGTCCCTGGCGTCCTCGACCACGAGTTCGACCGCGGCGCGGAGCTTCGCGTCGGCCACCTCGGCCGAATCGGTCTCCAGGATCCCGGCCTGGGCCTTGATCACCTCGCCGAGCGCCCAAAAGGTCACCCCATCGCCATATGGCAGGCACCGGCCACTGCGCCAGAAGAAGAGCTCCGGCTCCGAATCGGCAAACGCGAAGAACTCCCCGATCAGCCGGCTCTTGCCCACCCCCGGTTCGCCGGTGACGGTGACCAACTGGACCGATTCCTCCCGGACCATTCGGACGTAGGCCTGCTTGAGCGTCTCGAGCTCGCTGGCACGACCGATGAATGGACTCGTTGGCCGGTCCACCTCGACGATGTACCGGCTCCGCGCGGCGATCACGCGCCAGATCGGGATCGGTTCGGCCTTGCCCTTAAGCTCGACGGGGTCCATCGGTTCGTAGTCGATCATCTGGCTGGTCGCACGCTGCGTGGCCTCGCCAACCACCACGGCGCCCACCGGAGCGACCTGCTGGAGGCGCGACGCGGTGTTCACCACGTCGCCGGCGACCATCCCCTCTCCATGCTCGGTGCGGGCGTCGAGGCTGACGATCGCCTCACCGGTGTTGACCGCCACGCGCACCGCGAGCTCAGTGCCGGGCCGGTCGGCGTTCAACTCGGACAGGGCCTCGGTGATGCGAAGTCCGGCGCGGACGGCGCGCTCCGCGTCGTCCTCGTGAGCAACGGGCGCACCGAACACGGCCATGACCGCGTCCCCGATGAACTTCTCGACCGTCCCGCCATAGCGCTCGATCTCGGTCCGCAACAGGGCGTGGTACGGGACGCAGGGTCGCCAGCACTTCCTCGGGGTCCGCCCGATCCGAGGCAGCCGTAAAGCCGACCAGGTCGGCGAACAGGACCGAGACGACCTTCCGCTCCTCCCCGCGGCGCGGACCGGCCGCAACGACGGCGGTCCCACAGCCAAGGCAGAAGCGCGCGTGCTCGGGGTTCTCCGTTCCGCAGCTCTGGCAGGCGCTCACCTGGGAGAGTCTAGGGACCGGCCACCCCGCCGTCACCCTCCGCGGCGGTGCTCGTGCTCAGGATTGTTGGAGGCGACGACGGGATTCGAACCCGTGTACACGGTTTTGCAGACCGCTCCCTGGCCACTCGGGCACGTCGCCACATCGCTGGAGCCTGGCTGCCCCGCGAGGATTCGAACCTCGGTTCACGGATCCAAAGTCCGCTGTCCTGCCAGTTAGACGACGGGGCATCGGCGCCACCCCACGAGGCTAGCAGGTCGTCGATTCGAGATCACCGCGCGCAGGGCAGAAAAATGGAGCGGAAGACGGGACTCGAACCCGCGACCCTCACCTTGGCAAGGTGATGCTCTACCAACTGAGCCACTTCCGCCCGTTTACCGATTCGCGCCGCGATTGATGGTGCCGAGGGTCAGATTCGAACTGACGACACCCGCCTCTTCAGGGCGGTGCTCTACCAACTGAGCTACCTCGGCCCGCCCTTCGATCCGTGGAGGTGCAGCACTCGCTCGTGGTCGCGTATCGACGTTCGACGATAGCACAGGGCTCGATCGAGCGGCAACAGACGCCGCCCTACCCCGTTCGCGACTCGATGAGACCCGGGTCCTGGCCGAATTGGCCAGCCAGGCCGCGCAGGACGGCGATCCGATCGGCAAGCGGCGGGTGGGTGTCCCACATGCTCTTGGCGCGCGACTCGAAGCTCTTGATCGGGTTGACGATATAGAGGTGCTGCGTGGCGCGGTTGGCCACCTCCAGCACCTCGGGGTCGTCCGCGATCGCGCGGAGCGCGCGCGCCAGGCCGACCGGGTTGCGCGACAGCTCGACGCCGCTGACATCGGCCAGCGACTCGCGGCTGCGACTCACCGCCAACTGCACCATCCGGCCGATCAGTGGCGCAATGATCGCCAGCACCAGGGCGATCACGAACAGGATCGCTGCCGCTCCCCCGCCGCCACGATCCTTGCTCCCACCACCGCTGCGGCGTCCTCCGCCCCAGAAGGTGAAGCGCAGGAACCAGTCGGCCAGCAGCGCGATGCTGCCCACCAACACCCCGACCAGCAGGGTGAACCGGATGTCGTAGTTGCCGATGTGGCTCATCTCGTGCGCCATGACGCCCTGCAGCTGCTCACGGTCGAGTTTCTCGAGCAGCCCGGTGGTCGCCGCGACCGACGCGTGCTTCGGGTCTCGTCCGGTGGCGAAGGCGTTGGGGGCGCTGTCGTTGACGATGTAGACGCGAGGCATCGGCAGCCCCGAGGCGAGGCTCATCTCGGTGACCACGTTGAGAAACTGGCGGTACTCGTCGGGCGGCGAATCCCGGGGCACCTCGCGGGCTCCGCTGGAGAGCAGCACCAGCTTGTCGCCGCCGAAGTAGCTGCCGACGCTCATCACCGAGGCGACCGCCAGGGCGATGCCGACGCCCCACCAGCCGTACCCGGTCGCGCCGCCGATCGCCCCGCCCATGGCGGCCAGGACGAGGGCCACGACGGCGACCAGCAGCCACGAATTGCGCTGGTTGCGGCGGATCTCGCGGAAGAAGGTGGAAGGGACGGGCCGGACAGTCATCCTGGCGGCACCGATCGGCCGATCGGCACCTGGAACATCAACTGCGCAGGTTCACCTCGGGGACCGCGGCATCGGCCTCCTCGATCTGGAAGTACTCGCGCTCCTTGAAGCCGAACAGGCCGGCGATCAGCACCTGCGGGAAGGTCTGGACCGTGGTGTTCAGCTCCCGGACGCTGCTGTTGTAGTGCTGGCGCGAGAAGCCGATCTGGTTCTCCGTGGTGGTCAGCTCCTCCTGGAGCTGCAGGACGTTCTGGTTAGCCTTCAGATCGGGGTAGTTTTCGACCAGGGCGAACAGCTGTCGCAGGGCGCCGGTCAGGAAGTTCTCCGCCTGGGCGGATGCGGCCGCGCCGGCAGGGCCGGAGCCGGATGCGCTCACGGCGGCAGTGCGGGCCTCGATGACCTTCGTCAGGGTCTCCTGCTCGAAGTCCATGTAGCCCTTGACCGCGTTCACCAGGTTCGGGATCAGGTCGTGCCGGCGCTTGAGCTGCACGCTGATCTGGTTCCAGGCTTCGTCGACCAGGTTGCGCAGCCGGACGAGGCCGTTGTACATGACGATGACGAAAACGGCGATGACCGCGATGGCGATCACCACGTACCAGATGGGTTCCATTGGCGTTCTCACGCTCCTGTGCGGCAGAGTGGTACGGCCATGCTATCACCGGCCGAATCTGGTCGGTGGTGGAGGGCCTCCGCCCGACGGCTCGTTGGCGATCCTTGACACCCCGGGCGATGATGAGCAGACCAAGGATGTGGTGCGAGCGTACGCTTGTCCTGCAGGCGTCCCGGCTGACGCCCTCGACACGTCGCTGCAAATACGACGAATCGCTCGCAGTCCACCGCGCCACTGGAAACGACCGAGGAATCAGGACGCATGCCGCTCTTCATGGACCGCCACGACGTACCCGGCGCAACGCAGGCGGACATCGCCCGTGCGCACCTGTCCGATGTTGCCCTCGCATCGAAGCACAACGTGGAATTCCTGACCTACTGGTTCGATCAGGAGCGCGGCCGCGCGTTCTGCCTCGCCAAGGCAGCCGAACCGCAGAACATGGAGGCGGTGCATCGCGAAGCGCACGGCCTCATCCCGAACGCGATCATCAGGGTGTCTGAGGACAACGTCCTCCGGTTTCTCGGGACGATGGCCGGCCCAGAGGCTGACGAGGACGGTTCGGGGAACCCGAGTTCATTCCGGGTCATCCTCTTCACCGACCTCGAGGGGTCGACCTCGCTGCAGGAAGAGATCGGGCAGGCGGGATTCATGGTCCTGCTCACCGACCACGACGTGATCATCCGGCGGGCGCTCGTCGCCTCGGACGGCCGTGAGGTGAAGCACACCGGCGACGGCATCATGGCCTCGTTCGATGATGTCGGGCGGGCCCTGCGTTGCGCTGTCGACATCCAGGACGGATTCGACGCGAGGGCAGCGGCCGGCGGAGCGCCGAAGCTGCGCGTGAGGATCGGAATGGCGGCCGGCGAGCCCGTGGACCGCAACGACGACCTGTTCGGCTCATCCGTCAACCTCGCCAGCCGGATCTGTAACGCCGCCGATGCCGGACACATCCTCGTCTCCGACGTGGTCCACGACCTGGGAGCCGACAAGGGCTTCTCGCTGCGCGAAGTCGAGGCCAAAGCGCTCAAAGGCTTCGCGGATGTCACCCGCATCTTTGAGGTCGAGCGGGGCCCTGCCGCCTGACCACGGCACGTCCTGGCGGGGTGGGAGTGGGCGGTGAGGGGCTCGAACCCCCGACCTCCTCGGTGTAAACGAGGCGCTCTGACCAGCTGAGCTAACCGCCCGCGGGCAAAGGGTACACGCCAACGCCGCTCGCGCAGGCGAGCGGCGTCATCGGTCTGTCAGGTGGTAGGTGGTGCCCAGGCCGGGACTTGAACCCGGATGAGTTGCCTCATACGCCCCTCAAACGTACGCGTATACCAATTCCGCCACCTGGGCATCGGAGGGGTGGTACCGAGGGAGGGACTTGAACCCACACGACCGTAATGGTCACTAGGTCCTGAACCTAGCGCGTCTGCCTATTCCGCCACCTCGGCCCGCTTTGCCTGCGGGACGCACCCGACGAGGCGGGACGGATGATAGCACAGCCCCTCAGGCGCCCCGATCGGGCGACCGGTCGGCTCAGGCCGCCGGCGGCAGCAGGTTGACGAGGCTGAAGACGACGAACAGGGCCGCCAGCAGGACCGTCAGGCGGAAGAGCGTGCGCTCGATTCCGCGCCGGCTGCGGTAGGCGGTCACTTCCCCACCGAATGCGCCGCCGAGCCCGGTTCCACGCTGCTGGAGCAGGATCGATGCGACGAGGGCGACGGCCAGGATCGCCTGGGCGACGGTAAGCGGTGTCATAGGTGGGCGATGGTAGCAGACCGATGTGGGGGGCGCCCGCGGACGCTCACGACTCGAGGAGGCTGTGCCCGGTCATCTCGGGACCGGGGGGCAAGCCGAGCACCTCGCAGATCGTGGGCGCCACGTCGGCAAGCGCGCCGTTTCGCATGCGTCGCCCGCGCCACGCCTGGGCCACCAGGACGAGCGGCACCGGCGAGGTGGTGTGCATCGTCTGGGGCGCCCCGGCGGCGTCGCGCATCTCCTCGATGTTGCCGTGGTCGGCGGTGATCAGCAGCGCCCCTCCGGCGGCCACGGTCGCGTCCACCATTCTGGCGAGGCAGGCGTCGACAACCTCAGCGGCCCGCACCGCCGCCTCCCACACCCCGGTGTGGCCCACCATGTCGGTGTTGGCGAGGTTCACGACGATGAAGTCGTGCTCCGCCGCCGCGATCGCCTCCACGACCTGGTCGGTGATCGCCTCGGCGGCCATCTCCGGCGCGAGGTCATAGGTGGGGACGTCCCGGCGCGACGGGATGAGCACCCGGTCCTCGCCGGGCAGTGGCTCCTCGACCCCGCCGTTGAAGAAGTAGGTGACGTGCGCGTACTTCTCCGTCTCGGCCACGTGCAGCTGTCGCATCCCGAGCCGCGACAGGTAGGCGGCCAGTCCATCGATCACCAGCGGCTGGAAGGCGACCGTCACCGGCAGCTCGTCGGGAGCCTGGTACTCGGTCAGCGTCACGACCAGGAGGTCGGCCGGCCGCTGGCCCCTGTCGAATGCGTTGAACTCCTGAAGGGCCAGTGCGCGCGTCAGCTGCCGTGCCCGATCGGCCCGGAAGTTCAGGTGGACCACCACGTCACCGTCCTCCATCCCGGCATAGGCACCGATCACCGTCGGGCGTATGAACTCGTCCCCTTCGTTCCGGGTGTACGCACTCGCCACCGCATCGGTCGCCGATACGGCCACCAGCCCGCTGCCGTGGACAAGCGCCTCCCAGGCGAGCGCCGTGCGCTCCCATCGGCCATCACGGTCCATTGCGTAGAAGCGACCGCTCACGGTGGCGACCGTCGCGCGGCCAGCCGTCGCGACCTCGAGCGCGGGCAGGAGATCGACGGCCGACCGCGGCGGGGTGTCGCGACCATCGGTGAAGGCGTGGAGGAGGATCCGATCTGCCGGCAGCCCGAGCCGGGAACCGAGATCCACCATGGCGAGGATGTGGTCGTCGACGGCGTGAATGCCCCCCGGCCCGATGAGACCGAGCAGGTGCAGCCGTGTCCCGTGTTGCAGCGCGTCCTCGACGGCTGAGCGCAGCACTGTGTTGGCGAAGAAGCTCCCATCGGCGATCGCGGCGCTGATGCGGGGCAGATCCTGCAGGACCGGGAAGCCCGCTCCGAGATTCAGGTGCCCGACCTCGCTGTTGCCCATCTGCCCCTCGGGCAGCCCCACGGCGATGCCGGCGGCCTCAAGCCGACAGGTCGGCCACGTCGCGGTGAGTCGCGCCCAGATGGGCATCCGCGCCGACATGAGCGCGTTGCGGCGCGGGTCATCGGACAGGCCGAATCCGTCGAGAACGCAGAGCGTGACGGGCTTCGGCCGATTTCCGCCTGCGGTCACCCGCGGGTCTCGACCGCGGCGCGAGCGATACCGGCGAACCGTTCAGCGTCGAGGGAGGCGCCGCCGACCAGGGCGCCGTCAACGTCCGGCTGGGCGAAGTATTCGGCCGCGTTCTCCGGTGTCGCGCTGCCGCCATACAGGATCGCCACCTCGTCGGCACCGGCCGGGTCGGACTCGGCCAGGATGGCACGCACCTGGGCAGCCGCCGCCTGCGCGTCCCCTCCCGAGGCCGCGTCACCGGTACCGATCGCCCAGATCGGCTCGTAGGCGACCACCAGGCCGCTGCCGGCGATCCGATCGAGACGCGAGATCGCGGCACGCAGCTGGCGCTCGATCACCGTGCCGGTCAGCCCGGCGCGCCGCTCATCGGCCGATTCGCCGATGCAGGCGATCGGGATGAGCCCGTGGGCGGCCGCCGATGCGACCTTCGCGGCCACTGCGGCATCGGTCTCATTGTCGTACTGGCGGCGTTCGGAGTGGCCGATGATCACGTATTGGGCCAGGCCGGCGAGCATGAGTGGCGAGGTCTCGCCGGTGAAGGCGCCCTTCTCTTCCGCCCGCATCGTCTGTGCGCCGACCGCCACCGCACCGGCCGCTGCACTCCCACCTCCAAGCGCCTCGGAGACCGCGGTCAGCCAGACGGTGGGCGGGCACACCACGATGAGCGCGGCCACGCCGGCGGTCGCGTCGCTGATCGCAACCGCCAGCGCGGTGGCCGCCTCTCGGTCGGCCGGGTTCATCTTCCAGTTGCCCGCCACCAGCGGCGTTCGCGACGCGGTCATCGGTTCGCGCCCACCGTGGCGGCGGGCGCGGCGGTCTCGCCGGCCAGCTCCACCAGACGCCGAAGGCGGTGGTTCACGGCCGAGCGACTGATCCCGAGTGACGATGCGAGCCCATCGAGGTCGGCATCGGGGTGGGCACGCCGCTCGGCAGCCGCCTCGCGCAGGCCGGGCGACAGCCGGTCCAGCTCGCCGGTGCGATCGAGGTGGGCGATGGCCTGCAGCTGCCGATCGGCCGCCCGGACGATGCGACCGAGGTTGGCCTGCTCGGCATTGAGGAGACGATTGACGCGACTGCGCACCTCTCGGCCAACCCGACCGGTCTCGAAGTCGAGCAGCGCACGGTTAGCGCCGGTGAGTCGCAGGAGCGCCGCAATCTGCTCCTGTCCCTTGAGGTAGACCACGTGGCGGCCGCGACGCTCCATCAGGCCCCCGCCGACGTCGTGCTCCGCGAGCAGGGCGTGGAGCCGGCTCGCTCGCTGCCGGTCGTGCATCACGAACTCGACATGCGGCCCGCTCGCGCCCAGCGAGATCGACGCCGATCCGAGCAGCGCCCCGCGGACGAAGGCGCGGCGGTCGCACGGCGACTGCAGCCCCGCGGGATCGTCTGCCGTAAAGCCGTCGAGGCTTACTTCGAGGTGGTGGCGGCCGGATCGGGTAGCGGCCGCTGTGGTGCCGGGGGCAGTCGCCCCGATCCCAAGCGCCGAGGCGAGCTGGACCGCCGTCCGCGCTGTCGCATGGTCCAGCGTGCGCACGCCGTTCCGATCGCCGTGGCCGTACAGGAGTCCAGCGAGCTCCGCACGCCGGCAGCACGGGCGCGCCGGACGGATGCGAGCGAGCTCGCTCTTGAGTTCGGTGGCGACCAGCATCAGCTGCGGCTCATCCGGCAGAAGCCGTCGGCCGTCGAACGGATCGCCGGGGGCGGAAGCGCTCGGCGCGATCCTCCTGCTGAATGCGCATCAGCGCGGCAGCCAGCTTCGCGGGATCGTGGCGGTGCGCGTTGATCGGATCAACCAGGTCCTCCTCGACGATCGTGACGGGCATCCCCTCCAGGCGGCGGACATCGACCAGCACCGGCTGGCCGAGCCAGCCCTCCGGGCGCCTCGCCTCCCGGTTGTCGTTGAGCAGGACGAAGTCGAAGAGCCCCTCGCCGACGTGATCGGCCAGCGCTTCGAGGTGCTGCGAGGCGCTGAACGACCCGGTCTCGCCCGGCTGGGTGGCGACGTTGCAGACGTACACCCGGATCCCGTTGGCGGCCGCAATCGCGTCGCGGATGTCGTTGATCAGCAGGTTCGGCAGGACGCTGGAGAAGAGGCTTCCCGGACCGACCACGATCAGGTCCGCTTCGAGAATCCTCTCGAGCGCCTCGGGGTTGCCGAGCACGTCGGCGGGATCGATGGCGACGCGTGCGATCGGTTCTTCCGACCGGCTGATGGCCGCCTGCCCGCTTACGTGCTTGCCGGAGGCCAGGGTCGCGGTCAGGTTCAGGGGGACGCCGGTCGCCGGCAGCACCTGGCCGCGCACGGCCAGCACCCGGTTCGACTCGCGCACCGCCTCCTCGAAATCGCCGGTGATCGCTGTCATGGCGGCGATGAACAGGTTGCCAAAGGCGTGGTCATCAAGGCCCGACCCGGGCGGGAAGCGATACTGCATGAGCTGGGTCATGAGCGGCTCGGCGTCGGCCAGCGCCGCGATGCAGTTCCGGATGTCACCGGGCGGCGCGATGCCCAGTTGGTTTCTCAGGCGGCCGCTGCTTCCGCCGTCATCGGCCACGGCGACGATGGCGGTGATGTTGGCCGAGTAGCCCTTCAAACCGCGCAGCAGGTTCGACAGCCCCGTTCCGCCGCCGATCGCCACGATGCGCGGCCCGCGAGCGAGATATCGCTTGGTGTAGAGGACCTCGAGCACCGAGTCTCCCCGGGTCACGAAGGGAGAGACGACGCTCCGCATCAGTCCCCAGACGCCGATCACCGTGATGGCGACGCCGCCAAGCGCCACCAGGATCGCCCGCACCTGACGGTCGAGGCCGGCACCGGTCAGCCAGAAGATGACCGGGATCTCGTCGGCGTATCGCCGGTACAGGTCGACCAGCAGGATGGCGGCACCCAGGCCGAGGATGGTGATCCCCAGAAACACGAGGAGCAGCCAGCGCTTCAGGTGCATGCCCGGATAGAGCCAGCGCGGCAGGCGTCGCCGCTTCATCGTTCCAGCTCCCGATGGAAGACGGCGACCGATGTCGTGCCCAGGATACGCAGGCGCGTGGCCAGCTCCTCCGCCAGCACGATCGAGCGGTGGTAGCCACCGGTGCAGCCGAGCGCGATGGTGAGCCGGCTCTTGCCTTCGGCGCGGTAGGCCGGCAGGGTGAGCTTCAGGAGCTCGACGACCAGCTCCAGGAATCGCGCGGCCGCCGGTTGACCCATGACGTAGTCGCGCACCGGCGGTTGCAGGCCGGAGAGTCGCTTGAGCTCTGGCTCGTAGTACGGGTTGGTCAGGAAGCGCACGTCGAGGACCAGGTCCGCCTCGATCGGGATCCCGAACTTGAACCCGAAGGTGAGGAGGTCCACCAGCATGTCGTCGGCCCCGGCGTCGCGCGGGATGACGCTGAAGAGGCGCTCCTTCAACTGGCCGATCGACAGGCCGCTGGTATCGATCAGGTGATCGGCAAGCTGCCGCGTGCGTGCAAGGATCTCGCGCTCCTGCAGGATCCCCGCCTGCACGCCGCTGCGCGCCTGAAGCGGATGCCGATGCCGCGTCTCGCTGTACCGACTGACCAGCACCGGGTCGCTCGCTTCGAGGTAGATCACCCGGAGATCCACTCCTCGGGCCTCGAGCGCCGCGCGCGCGTCCTCGATCGCGTTTGCCGGGTCGCCGGCGCGAATGTCAAGCACCAGGGCAACGTTCCGGTATCGCTCCGGATCATCGTCGCGAAGCGCGAGGAAGCGGTCGAGGAGGTCTGGCGGCAGGTTGTCGACGCAGTAGTAGCCGAGGTCCTCGAACAGCTTGCTGGCCTGGCTCTTCCCGGCGCCCGAGAGACCGCTCAGGATCACGACGTGGCCGTCGGCCGTCGCGGGCGCGGGTTGCGCATCGGCGGCCCCTACTGCTCGTGCCAACGTCTCGCTCCTGGTGCCCAGCTTCCGATCGAGTATAGCCGTCACGGGGTGCCAGATCGGGCGAGGCCCTCGAGCAGACCACTCACCGTGGCGGCGGCGCTGGCCCGCAGCGCATCGATGTCGTACCCGCCCTCGAGCGCCAACGCCACGCCGGCGACCTCCATTCTTCCGGCCAGCGCCCCGACCGCGACCGCCAGTCGTCGGTAGCCGTCCTCGGTGACTTCCAGCTCGGCCAGCGGGTCGTGTCGGTGGGCGTCGTACCCGGCCGAGACCAGGATCGCCTCGGGTCCGAACGCCTCCACGGCCGGCAGCAGCCGATCGAGCCAGGCGGCGGTGAACGCCTCGTCGTCGCTCCCCGCGGCGAGTGGCACGTTGTGCTTCGTCCCGACCGCGGGCCCGCGGCCCCGCTCCGCGGAATCGCCGGTCCCCGGGTAGAACGGGGCCTGGTGGGTAGAGGCGAAACACAGGTCCGGGTCCTCGTCGAAGATCCGTTGGGTGCCGTTGCCGTGGTGCACGTCCCAGTCCAGGACGGCGATCCTTCGGACGCCTCCCATCTCGCGGAGCGCCTCGACAGCCACAGCGATGTTGTTGAGGAGGCAGAACCCGCTCGCCTGCTCCTGCGCCGCGTGGTGCCCCGGCGGACGGACGACGGCGAACGCGACTTCGGCCCGGCCCGCAACCGCCGCCATGGCCGCCTGCACGGTGGCCCCCACGGCGAGCCGCGCGGCGGTCATCGAGGCGGGGCCCAGGAACGTGTCGGCATCGATCCATCCGCCTCCCCGCTGCGCCGCCGCGTCGAGTGCGGCCACGAAGCCGGGCGGATGGACGAGGTGAAGGAGCGCCGGCGTCGCGGGTACGACCGCCTCGCGGAGCAGTTCGGCGCCGGACGCTGCGGCTCCATCCGCGACGCCCAGGCTGACCGCCTCGAGGCGCTCTGGACGCTCGGGATGGCCCGGCGGTCGATGCACCGCCATCCCGGGATCGGTCAGGAGCAGGACTCGCGCGGCAGCGCCCATCGGTCTAGCGCCGGATCAGGCGAATGACGAGCAGCGAGCCCTCGAACAGCAGGAACATCACGCCCGACAGGATGAGCGGGGAGATCGGGTCGCCACCGGGAGTCAGCACGATGGCGAACAGCACGATCGCCAGGATCGCCCACCGCCGCTGCGACGCCAGGCGCCGGTAGTTGAGCACGCCGACGCGTGCCAGCCCGACGAGGACGACCGGGAACTCGAGCACCAGCCCGAACGCCAGCAGCATGGTGGTGACAAAGCCGATGTACCCGTCAACCGTGAGCAGCGGCTCGAGGCCTGGGCGTGCGAAGCCGAGCAGGAAATTGAGCGCATACGGGATGACGATGTAGCCCACCGTCACCCCCAGGGCGAAGAGGGCAATGGCGGCAACCAAGACCGGCCACACGAAGCGTCGCTCACGCGCGGTGAGGCCGGGGGTGACGAAGCGCCAGACGTGAAACAGGATCACCGGCATGGCCATGGCGATGCCCAGGAAGCCGGCGATCTTGAGCTGTGCCGAGAACGCGTCGGCCGGATTGGTGAAGTAGAGGTTCTCGTACTCATCGGGGAGTGGCGCACGCAGCAGATCCAGGACCGATCCAGAGAAGATGAAGCCGATCACGGCGGCAGCGAGCACCGCAATCACGACCTGGATCAGCCGGCGGCGGAGCTCCTCGAGATGGCCGAGGATGCTCATCATCGCCTGTGAATCGGTCACGGCCTGCTCACTCGCTCAGCGTTCTTGGCGCCGGACGAGCTCGCGTCCACGCGCAGGGAGACGACACCGACACGCGTCGGTATCGGGCCTCAGGTCGGGTCAGAGGTCTCGTCGGCGGAGGGAGATGGGGCCGACGGGGTGGGCGCGCCCGACTTCTTCGTCTCCCCGCGGATGGAGCTCTCGAGGTCGTTGGATGCCTTTCGGAACTCCTTCACGCCACGCCCGATCGCGTTGCCGATGTCCGGCAGCTTTCCGGGGCCGAACACGATCAGCACCACGACGAGCAGGATGATGAGTTCTGGCCAGCCGATGGGTCCCATGGCGGTAGCGGTCCTCGTTCTCGAAACCCGGTCCCGACCGGGCAGGCTTCTAGGCCGGAAGTGTAGCACCCGCCTCGTGCAGGAGGCCTTGCCAGGTCGATGCCGCAGCGCCCGCCGCCGCCTGCCAATCCGCACCGCTCGAGGCGCCCGCGATCGCGCGCGAGATGGCAACCAGGCCAGGCGCAGCTGTCCCGTGGCAATGCGCCACGGCTGCCGCCAGGTCTCCGCCCTGCGCCCCGACCCCCGGAACCAGGAAGCCGGGGCCGGGTGCGAGCCTGCGCAGCCGGGCCAGCTCCGTCGGCGCGGTGGCGCCGACCACGAGCCCGACGCGACCATCGGTCCAGCGCTCGGCAGCCCAGCTGGCCACGCGCTCGTGCAGCGGCACGCCGTCGACCTGCAGATCCTGCAGTCGTGACGCGCTCGGGTTGCTGGTGCGAACCAGGAGGTAGACGACCCGGTCGGCGTGCGCCAGGAAGGGCTCAATGGCGTCCTCCCCAAGGTAGGGCGAGACCGTGACTGCGTCGGCTCCAAGGCGGCCAAGCAGTGCCTCCGCATAGCGCTCCGCGGTGGGGCCGATATCCCCGCGTTTGGCGTCCAGCACGAGGAAGTGATCCTGCGGCACATCGGCGACGAGCCGCTCGAGGACCGCCCACCCCGCCGATCCCCACGCCTCGAAGAACGCGACGTTGATCTTGACCGCAGCGACGTGCTCCGCGGCGGCCTCAAGCACGCCACGGGAGAACCGCTCAATCCCCGAGACGTCCCGAAGGATGCCCTCGGGAAGTCCATCAGGATGCGGGTCGATGCCCAGGCAGAGCGGCGCTTCGAGTCGGGCGACGCGTTCACGCAGCCGATCGAGCGGGGTCGGGCGATCGGTCATCGGGTTTGAGCGACCGCATCAACCCGGATCGGTATCAGCTCCGTTGCGCCCGCCACGCGTCGAGCGACCAGCGGGCTGGAATCTGACGACGCGTAGTCGAGCACCCTGAGCCGGAGACGCGGAACGCCGCCGAAGTGATCGCGCTCCAGCGTTCCGACCAGATCGACCGCGCTGCCCGGGACTGGAGTCGGACGCTCGTGAGCGGTCCCGAACGCGATCGCGTCGAACACCTCGGTGCCTCGCCGCATGCGCAGCGACAGGTGATCGCCGGTCGCACCCACCCGGCGCGCCTCCACCACGCGCAGGCCGGTGACCGCCAGGACCGGTTCGACGTGCCCCGGGCCAAAGGGAGCGAGGCTCGCGATCTGGTCAGCGAGCGGCCAGCCAAGGTGGGTCGCCGGCAGGACCAGGTCGATCGTCACGCTGTCCGGTCGCTGCGGTCTCGCGACCGACGACTCGGGAAAGGGTCGCGGCAGCGCGGCGAAGGCGGCCGCAAAGGCGTCCCAGGCGCCCGGGAGCAGGCTGAATCCGCCGGCGGCCGGGTGTCCGCCCCGCTTGGTGAGGTGCTCGGCGACGGCCTCGAGGGCCATGCCGACGTGGAAGTCGGCCGGCGCGCGCACCGACCCGCGCAACTCGCCCCCGGCCGGTGATGCGACCGCCACCGGTCGCGCGGTGGTCTCGCACAATCGCTGTGCCACCAGGCCAAGCACGCCGGGCGCCCAATCGGTGCCGAGCACGGCGAGGGGACGATCGTCGCCGTCGGAGGAGACCGCGACCCGCGCTTCGTCGACGGCCGTGGTCGTCAGGGCGCGCCGCTCCGCGTGGACAGCCTCGAGCGCGTCCGCCATACGCTCCGCGGCCGCCGGATCCTCCTCGAGCATGAGGGAGATGGCCAGTTCCGCGTCCGCGATCCGCCCGGCGGCATTGATCCTGGGTGCCACCCCGAAGGCGAGGTCGCGGGCGGTCGGTTCGGCCGGATTCTCGACCGCCCGGGCCAGGAGCGAGCGCAGGCCGGCGCGCGACGTGGTCCCGAGTTCGGCCAGCCCCAACCTGACGATGGCGCGGCTCTCGCCGGTCATCGGCGCCATGTCAGCGACCGTTCCGATGGCGGCCACCGCGGCGAGATCTGCCGCCGTCCGCCCCGTCCGCTGGAGGAGCGCGTTCGCCAGTTTGAATGCGATCCCGGCCCCGGTCAGGTCAGCGTCTGGGTACGGGCAGTCGGGACGGTGCGGGTCCACCACGGCGATCGCGCGCGGCAGCACATCTGGAGGCAGGTGGTGGTCGGTGACCACCACGTCGATCCCCATCTCACGGGCCGCGTCAACCTCCGCCACGTTGCCGACCCCGCAGTCGCAGGTGATCACCAGCGTAACCCCCGCCTCGCGCAGGCGCTCCAGGCCCGGAATGGAGAGACCGTACCCATCGATCAGGCGCGACGGCACGTGGTGCATCGCCTCCACGCCGAGCGCTCGCAGCGCAAGCACCCAGACGACGATGGCGGTCATCCCGTCCGCGTCGTAATCGCCCCAGATGGCGATCCGCTCCCCCGCCGCCACGGCTCGCTCGATCCGCGCGAGCGCGAGGTCGGCGTCGGCCATCTCCATCACGTCGTGCAGCGACGTCTCGCCGGCGGTGAGGAAACGCTGCAACTGCGTGTCGTCGACGAAGCCGCGCCGAGCCAGCAGCGTCGCCACCGGCACTCCGAAGCCGGCGAAGACGGGCGGCGCAACGTACCGGCTCCGGCAGCAGCCAATCGAGACGCGGGGCGATCACCCGGCCATGGTAGCCGCGGCCGATCGCGTGGCGCTTAGCCCGTCGTTATCGGTGGCCGGAGGGTCAGCGGCTGGGGCGCGCCGAGCGGGCCGTCAGCGCGGCCTTCTCCTTGCGGGTGGCGTCCCACTCGTACCACGCGGCCAGCAGTTGGCTCGCGTTGAAGATCGACGAATAGGTCCCGCTGATGACGCCGATCAACAGGGCCAGGGTGAAGGTCCGGATGGTCGCCGGGCCGAGGAGCAGGAGAGCCGCGAGCGTCACGACAACGGTGAGGCTGGTGTTGATCGAGCGGCCCAGGGTCTGCAGGATCGAGTGGTTGACGATCGCCCCGAACGGCTCTCCGGCGTGGCGCGCGCGGTTCTCGCGGATCCGGTCGAAGACGACGATCGTGTCGTGCACGCTGAAGCCGATGACCGTCAGCAGTGCCGTCACGAAGAGCGCGTCGAATTCCATGCCGAAGAACCACCCGAGCATGGCGAAGATGCCGACCACCACCAGGACGTCGTGCAGGAGTGCCACGATCGCCGCCGTACCGTAGCGGAACCCGAAGCGGAGCCACAGGTAGCCCAGGATGAACAGCTCGCCGATCACGATCAGGATCACGGAGCTGCGGACCAGCTCAGATCCGACGATCGGCCCAACCGTGGTGATGCTTCGAGGCTCGCCGGCACCGAAGCGCTCGATCAGCGAGACCTGCAGCTCATCGAACGGCGTGTCTCGGTAGATCGGCGGGGGGGTGGCGGTGGGAGCCGGCGTGGCCGTCGGCGCCGGAGTCGTGGGTCGGCGACGCCGTGGGCGCCGCGCTTCGTGATCCACTGCCGCTCGGCGCCGGAGACGCGGTCGGGGCAGCCGTCGCGATCGGGGTCGAGGTCGGCGATGGAGCGATAGACACGCTCGGCAACGGCGTCTGGGGCGGCAACAGGTCGATCGGGTCCGTGCGAATCTCGAGGAATCCGCCGCCGACATCGGTCACCCGCGCCTCCGGGTGACCAAGCTCGATCAGCGCAGCCAGGACCTCTGGCGGCGCTCGGCTCGTTCGCGTAGCGGATCTGCCACACGGTCCCGCCGGTGTAGTCGACCGACGGCTTGAGCCCACCGAGCACGATGAAGATCAGGCCCGGGATGGTGATCAGGGCGCTGAAGGCGAAGTACCAGTTGCGCTTGCCGACGATATCGAACATGCGATCAGCGCTCCACGTGGTAGAGGCTCAACCGGCGCCCCCACTCGGTGCGCACGACCATGCGCAGGACGGTGCGGGTCACGGTGACGGCACTGAACATCGAGATCAGGACACCGACGATCAGCACCAGTGCGAAGCCCCGCACCACCGCGGTCCCCTGCCAGAAGAGCCAGCCGGCGACCAGCAGCGAACTGACGTTCGAGTCGAGGATGCTCGACCAGGCGCGGTTGAAACCCGCCTCGATGGCCGGCCCCAGCGTCTTGCCCAGCCGGATCTCTTCCTTCATCCGCTCGAAGATGAGGATGTTGGCATCCACCGCCATGCCGATCGACAGGATGAAGGCGGCGACGCCGGCGAGCGTCAGTGTCACGCCGATAAGACGGAACAGGGCGTAGGTCACCAGCGTGTAGAAGACCAGGGCACCGGCCGCCAGTACTCCGGGCAATCGGTAGTGCGCGACCATGAAGAGGAGCACCAGCAGCAGGCCGAGCCCGCCGGCGATCAGGGCCTGCACCAGGAAGTCGGCTCCCAGGGTCGGGAGCACCTGGTCGACCCCCTGCTCCGAGAGGGAGACCGGCAGGGCGCCGAAGCGGAGCGTGTTGTACAGGTTCGTCCGCTCGACCTCCGCTGCTGGCCCTGTCCCAACCGTGATCACCGTGGTGCCGCCGCAGATCGGGTTCTTGATCTCCGGGACGGTGATGATCAGGCCGTCCAGCGCAATCGGTCCAGGCTGCCGAACGTTCGCCGTGGTGAAGCGGCACCACGTGTCCGACGCGGTCGAGCTCAGCGTGAACACGACGCCGAGTTGGCCGCTCTGCGAGTCGGGCTGGACGCTGGCAGGGTCGATCTCCGCACCGTCGAAGAGGACATCGATGGCGCCCGAGGCGATCTGGGCGCGCACGTCCTGGTTGTCGGTCAGTTGCAGGCCCTTGGGGTTGATGAACTGGAGCTGACCGGTCGAGCCGACCAGGGCTCGAACCTGGTTCTCATCGGACAGCCCAGGGACCTCGACGATGATGCGCCGACCGCCGTCGCCGCTGATCTCGGTGCGCACCTGGGGTTCCGAGACACCGATACCGCCGACGCGGCGCTCGATGATGTTGCGCGCGGTCTCGAGCTGGTCGTCGGTGACCGCCTGGCCCGGCTGCGGCTCGACCGCGAGGGTGACCCGGATACCGCCCTGCAGATCGAGACCGAGCACGGTCTTCAGCTCGCGACCGAGCACATTCGACGGCAGCCACGTCAAGCCGAAGCTCTTGCGTGGCAGATCGATGAAGATCGCAAGCAGGAGCGTGATCAGGATCACCCAGGGGGCGATGCGGCGCCAGGTCATGCGTTGGCCAGCTTGTCCTCTCCATCGGGCGAATCTGCGTCGCGGCCCCCCGAGGCGCGCCGCGGCGGTGGCAGACACGAAAGACGCCGCGCGTTCGCGGCGGGCGGCGCCAGTATAGGCAGGCGCCGGAGGTGTCGCAAGGGAGCCGGCATCACGCCAGCATTCCCTCGCGCGCAAAATGCCGGCGCACCCGCTCCGCGAGTTCACGCGTGATCCCCGGCGTCTCGGCAAGCTCATCGACCGACGACTCCCGAATCCGACGAACGCTTCCGAACCGGCGCAACAGCGCCTGGCGCCGCGCAGGCCCGATGCCCGCGATATCGTCGAAGGCGCTCGCCAGCGCGCGCCGTCCGCGAACCTTGCGGTGGTAGGTGATCGCGAAGCGGTGGGCCTCGTCCCGGATGCGCTGCACGAGATACAGGCCCTGGCTCTTCGGGGCCAACAGGATCGGCTCCGACCGGCCGGGCACGAACAGCTCTTCCTGGCGCTTGGCCAGTCCGGCGAGCGGCACATCGGTCAGCCCGAGGTCGCTCAGCACAGCCACCGCCGCGGAGAGCTGACCCTTCCCTCCATCGACAATCACCAGGTCGGGCAGCCGCCAGCCGAGGTCGTCACGCTCGGTGCGGCGAGGCCCGGCGGCGGCGGAATCCGGCTCGACCTCGGGCGTCTCCTCCGACGCCTCGTCGGCGCCGACCGCGGCCAGTGACAGCGCACCCGTCTCCGAGCGCAGCCGCGCGGCACGCGAGAAGCGACGTCGAAGCACCTCGGCCATCATCCGGAAGTCGTCGGGCGTCTCACCGGAGCGGATCTTGAAGCGGCGATACTCGCGCGGCTCGGGACGGCCATTGACGAAGACGACCATGCTCCCGACGGCGCTCGTGCCGGAGATGTTGCTCATGTCGTAGCACTCGATCCGCTCCGGCGCCCGCGCCAGCTCCAGCGCCTCGGAGAGTTCGTCGAGGGCTGCGTCACGCTTGCCGGCGTCAGCGAGCCACTCTGCGCGCTCCCTCGACAGGGACTCGACCGCGTTCTGCGTGGCCAGCGCAACCATCCGCCGCTTCTCGCCACGTTCCGGCACACGGAGCGACACCGCGCTGCCGCGACGATCCGCCAGGAAGGCGGCGAGCGCCGTACTCTCCGCGGGGGCGAGCGGCACCAGCACCTCCCGTGGCGGGCGTTCGGTCGCGGCGTAGTACTGCTGCAGGAACGAACTGAGCACCTCCCCGTCGGTGACATCGCGTGCGCCCTCCACGATGAAATGCTCGCGACCGATCATCTTGCCGTTGCGGATCGAGAAGACCTGCAGACCGGCCTCCCCCTCCTCGCGGGCCATCCCCACCACGTCGTGCTCAGCCCGGCTGAAGGCGGACATCTTCTGCTGCTCGATCGTGCGTTCGACGGCGCGCAGCTTGTCGCGCGCGATCGCTGCCTGCTCGTAGCGCAGCGCCTCGGCGTGGTCGTCCATCTCGGCGCGCAGCTCGTCACGGATCGGCTCCTGGCGTCCATCGAGGAAGTCGACCACCCGGTCGATGGTGGCCCGGTACGTGGATCTCTGAATCTCACCGATGCACGGCCCCTGGCAGCGCTTGATGAAGTAGAGAAGGCACGGGCGCTCGAGGACCCGCTTCCCCTCAGGGATGTCGAGGTCGCAGGTGCGGAACGGGAAGATGCGGCGCAGCAGCTTGAGCGTCTCGTCCACGCTCGACGCCGATGCATACGGGCCGAAGTAGCGGCTTCCGTCGCGGACCAGCTTGCGAGTCCGCACGATCCGCGGGAAGTCCTCTCCCAGCGTGATCTTGACGAACGGGTAGCTCTTGTCGTCGCGGAGGCGGATGTTGTAGCGCGGGCGGTGCTCCTTGATCAGGTTGCACTCGAGCAGGTACGCCTCCGACACCGTGTCGGTCACGATGTACTCGATCGCCGCCACCTCCGACGACATGCGTGCGATCCGCGCATCGGGGGCCGGGGCGGTCCCGAAGTACGAGCGCACCCGGTTGCGCAGCAGGTCGGCCTTGCCGACGTACAGGACCGCGCCATCGGCCCCCTTCATCAGGTACACGCCTGGCGATGCCGGAATCTGGCGCAGCACAGCCCGCAGGTGGGGCGCTCGGTCAAGGGTCATCGAACCGATTCTAGGCCGATCCCGGGACTGGCCCCTCAGGGAGTCGAAGACGCGGTCGGCACCGGCGTTGCGATCGGTTCCGCCAGGCCAGCGGCCAGGAACGCCTGCAAGGGCGCGTAATCGGCGGCCGAGGTGCGGCCGATGACGACCAGCACGTACTGGCCGATCTCGTTGACGGTCGCCTCGAGGATCACGTCCTCCCCGAGCTCGATGCGCCGGTCGATGCCAAGGTGCCCGGAGAGCAGGAAGAGATCGATCGCCGACAGATCGGTCCCCATCCGCTCCTTCAGGGCGTCCATCAGGCCAAGGCCGGGACCGAGTGAGCCAAGGCCGCCGGCGCCCAGCTTGGTACGCAGTGCGGCAAGGACCCGCTGCTGTCGAATCGACCGGGCAAAGTCACTCGACTCGGCGGGGACGCTGGTGTACCGCGTACGCGCGTAGCTCAACGCGTCGTCCCCATCGAGGAAGATCTCGCCGGCTGCGAATGAGCCGGCGTTGAAATCGCCCGCGTGGTATCGGTCCTCTGACCATGTGTAGCCAAACGGAGTCGGGTTGTTGACGGTCACGCCACCCACCGCGTCGACCATCTCGCGGAAGCCGGCGAAGTCGAGCGCGATCCAGTGCTCGATGGTGAGCCCGGTCACCGACGCGAGCAGCGCGGTGGCGAGATTGCCGGCTTCCTGGATGCCGCCGTTCTGATAGCCGACGGCGAACGCCTCGTTCACCTTGCCGTTCCGCGGCAGCTCCGGCTGTCCGGCGATCCACAGGTCTCGCGGGATGGGGACGATGGTGGTCGTGTCGGTGGACGGATCGATCGACAGGATGTTGATCGAATCGGCCAGGTACGAGCCGCCGTGATGCTCCTCGCCCCCGTACCCGTAGACGGCCACGTTGACCCGGTCGCTCCCCATCAGCGGGAAGAGGAGCGCGGTGGAGGCCGATGACGCCGAGCTAACCGCGTCGTTGAAGGCTGCAATCCGCTGCCAGAGCAGGAAGCCACCGAATCCGCCTGCGAGCAGGACGATGACGAGGCCGGTGAGGAGCGCGCGCTTCAGGCTGCGCGGCCGCCGCGGGCGGACTGCGCGGGGCCCGGCATCCAGTTCGGCGCGTGCACGCGCGTACGGGTCGAGTCCTCGAGCACGGAGCGCTTGTTCGCGCGCTTCCGCTTCACGAATCCGACGAGCGCGGGGCGTCTCGTTGGCGTGGGACTGGCGACGATTGCGCCCGCTCATGCGCAGGTCCCGGTCGGGGAGGGTCGGTCAATTGGGGGGGTCACGGGTGCGGCGGATATCTCCAGGGTGACAGAGCCGCGACAGGATAGCCCGATAAGCGAGCGATGGTCCGGCGATAAGCGTCGACGCGGCACGCTGTGGCATGGCAGTCCTGGCGCCCCGACCCTGCGTGGAGCCGCTTCTCCGCACGCTCGATCCCGAACAGCGAGCCGCCGCCGAGCTGCCGGACGGTCCTGCCCAGGTGATCGCGCCGGCCGGGAGCGGCAAGACCACCACGCTGATCGCGCGGCTCGGTGTCCTGCTCGAACGGGGCGTCGCGCCGGAGCAGATCGCGGTGGTCACCTTCAACCGCGACGCCGCCACCGAGCTGTCCGCGCGAATCGCAACGCGTCTCGCCGTCCTCGTGCCCGGCGCCGAGGCGATCGAGGTCCGGACCCTGCACGCGCTCGCACGGCAGGTGCTGATCGACGCCGGTGAGCCGGCGCGGCTCCTCGCGGATCGGCTGCCGCTCCTCCGCGCCGCTCGTCGCCGCGTGGCCGCCGGGCGAGATCCGGAGGAGCCGCCGATCCCTGACGCCCCGCTGCTCGATACGCAGCTCTCCGCCTGGAAGGTGGAGGGTCGGCCGCCACCCGTCGAGGCGGCGGGAGCACTGGCCGCCTTCGAGGCGTTGCTGGCGGCGCGTGGCGTCATCGACTTCGACGATCTCGTCGGAGGCGCGGTGGCGCGGCTCGAGCGCGACGATCGCCTGCGTACCTCCTGGCAGTCTCGCTTCACGCACCTGTGCGTCGATGAGTTCCAGGACGTGGACGCTGCACAACTGCGCCTCATCCGGGTCCTCGCCGCTCCCCAGGACAACCTGTTCACGGTCGGCGACGACGACCAGACGATCTACGCCTGGCGTCTGGCGGACGTCCGTCGGATGCTCGGCTTCGCCGACCTGTACCCCGCGGCACAACGCGTCCAGCTGGCAACCAACTACCGGTGTCCGCCCGCCGTGATCGCGGCGTCGCGCCGCCTTATCGAGACGAACACCGAGCGCTTTGCCAAGCGGATCGACTCGCCGCCAGGACGAGGGGATGCGCCCGACGCCATCGGCCTACTGGACGCCGCGACCCCTGAATGGCCGGAGCGTGTCGCAGAGCTCGCGGCGCGAGAGGCCCAACTCGGCGGCCGGAGCTGCGTCCTCGCTCGCACGCGCGCCGAACTGCTCCCGGTGGTCCAGGCCCTGCTGCGCAACGACGTTCGGCACGCCACCTCGCTGACGACGCCCCTCGAAGCCCCACCGGTTCTGGCACTGCTCGAGGCGGCACGACGGTTGCCACCCGAGGTCCAACCGTTCCACGCCCTCCGGCGCCTACGGGCCGCGCGCCGCTGGCAACGCGGCGACAGCAGTGATGCGCTCGGGGATGACGACCACGGCGCGCTGGATGCGACTCTCGGCTGGGCAGCCGGCTTTCGGCGCCTGGACCTCTTCCTCTTCGCCGCGGATACGGCGGCTGCGCGCACCGCGACGCTCCGCGACCCGGCGGCGCCGATCGAGCTGGTGACGGTGCATCGGGCCAAGGGGCGAGAGTGGCCGACGGTGATCATCGTCGGATGGGAGGAGGAGCGGTTCCCAAACCGGAGGGCGCTACTCGGCGCCGAGGACGCCGACCGGGCGATCGAGGAGGAGCGGCGCCTCGCATACGTGGCGCTGACACGGGCCACCGATCGGCTGGTGCTCGTGTTCGACCCGGCCCGGCCGTCACGCTTCCTCGAGGAGATGGGCTACAGGCCGACCTCGGGAGCGACGACGGTGAGGTAGCGGACCATTCGCCGCACATGCTCGTCGAAGTCGAGGCCCAGCTCATCGGCACCGGCGAGCAGCATCTCGCGGGGGACCGCACGGGCAAACGCCTTGTCCTTCATCCGCTTGCGGACGTTGGCAGGCTCGACATCGGCGACCTTTCGCGTCGGCCGCATCAACGCCACGGCCACCAGGAAGCCGGCCAGCTCGTCGCAGGCATAAACGAGATGGTCGAGGCGACTCTCGCGCGCGATTCCAAGCGCATCGTTATGGGCGCGCACGGCGTGGACCACCTCGTCGGGATAGCCGAGGCGAACCAGCTCATCGGCACCCACGGCGCCGTGGGTCGAGGCATCGGGAAAGCGCTCGTAGTCGAGGTCGTGGAGCAGTCCGGCGATCCCCCACCGTTCAACGGTCTCCGGATCGAGTCCGTCGTCGGCCGCGTAGCCGCGGACCCCCGCCTCGACGAGCAGGCCGTGCTTTCGGAGCGAGGGGTTGGCGTTCCACTCGTTCAGGAGCGCCAGCGCGTCGGTGCGAGGCGGCATCATGTGTCTCCTCCAGGTGAGCGGGCCTGCGACTGCAGGGACGTCCCGCGGGATCATATGAGTCTGATCGCCTCGGTCAAGCCTTCCCGAGACTAGCGCGCGACCGCCGCCGGCTCACGCCGTCGCGCACGGCGCGAGGGCGCGGCCGCTCCCGACCCGAGGACGTGGCGCAGGTAGGTGCCGGTATGTGAGCTCGTCGATGCGGCCACCTCCTCCGGCGTGCCGGCCACCAGCAGATCGCCACCGGCCGCCCCGCCCTCCGGCCCGAGGTCGATCACCCAGTCGGCCGACTTGATCACGTCGAGGTTGTGCTCGATGACGATCACCGTGTTCCCCGCATCGACCAGCCGGCCGAGCACGTCGAGCAGCCGCGCGACGTCGTCGAAGTGGAGGCCGGTGGTCGGCTCGTCGAGGATGTAGACGGTCTGGCCGGTGGCGCGCTTCGACAGCTCGGTGGCGAGCTTCACGCGCTGCGCCTCGCCACCCGACAGCGTGGTTGCCGGCTGGCCGAGGTGGATGTAGCCCATCCCCACGTCGTGGAGGGTCTGCAGCTTCCGTCGGATTGATGGGACGGCGCTGAAGAAGCCGAGCGCCTCGTCGACCGTCATCTCGAGGATCTCGGCCACGTTGCGGCCTTTGTAGTGGATCTCCAGCGTCTCGCGGTTGTAGCGCTTCCCGCGGCAGACCTCGCACTGGACGTAGACGTCAGGCAGGAAGTGCATCTCGATCTGCACGATCCCCGCCCCCTCACAGGCTTCGCAGCGGCCGCCCTTGACGTTGAAGCTGAATCGTCCCGGGGCGTAGCCGCGCAGCCGTGCCTCCGGGACGGCGGCAAGCAGCTCCCGCAGCGGTGCCCACAGGCCGGTGTAGGTGGCCGGGTTCGAGCGCGGCGTGCGACCGATGGGGCTCTGGTCGATGTCGATCACCTTGTCGACGAAGCCGATCCCCTCGATCTCGTCGTGCGCGCCGGGGCGCTCGCGAGCACCCCACAGTGCCGCCGCGAGCGCGGGGTACAGGATCTGGCTCACCAGGCTCGACTTCCCGGAGCCGCTCACCCCGGTAACGGCAACGAAGCGACCGAGCGGGAAGGGGACGGTGATCCCGCGCAAGTTGTTCTCGCGGGCGCCGCGAACGGTCAGCCACTTGCCGCTTCCCGATCGACGCCGCGAAGGAACGGCGACCGACCGATCTCCGCGCAGGTAGGCCGCCGTGATCGAGCGATCGGTGGCAAGGAGGTCCTCCAGCGGCCCCGAATGGATCAGCTCGCCGCCGTGCTCGCCGGCCCGCGGGCCGATGTCGATCACCCAGTCGGCCGACCGGATCGTCTCCTCATCGTGCTCGACCACGATGAGCGTGTTGCCGAGGTCGCGCAGCCGCACCAGCGTCGCGATCAGCCGCGCGTTGTCGCGCTGGTGCAGCCCGATCGACGGCTCGTCGAGGATGTAGAGCACGCCCATCAGCGACGAGCCGATCTGGGTCGCCAGGCGGATCCGCTGCGCCTCCCCGCCCGACAGCGTGCCGGAGGCGCGGTCGAGGGTCAGGTAGTCGAGCCCCACATCGACCAGGAAGCCGAGGCGGCTGCGGATCTCCTTGAGCACCTGGCGGGCAATCTGGTTCTCGCGGTCGGTGAGGCGCTTCGAGAGTGCACCGTACCAGGCCAGTGCATCGGTCACCGACAGTCGCGTCGTGTCGATGATGTTCCGGTCGCCCACCGTCACCGAGATCGACTCCGGCTTGAGGCGGAGCCCGTTGCAGGTGGGGCACGGGCTGGTGGTCATGTAGCGTTCGATCTCGGTCTTGATCATCTCCGAGCCGGTCTCGCGGTAGCGCCGCGACAGATTCGGAACGGCTCCCTCGAACGTGGTGCGGAAGGTGTGCATGTTCCCGTTCCGCGCCCGGTACCTGACCTCGATCCGCTCGCCCTTGTTGCCGTTCAGCACGATCTCGCGGGCGTCGGCCGCCAGGTCGCGGAAGGGCACCTCCATCGAGAACCCGTAGTGCTCGGCAACGGCTTCGAGGATCTTGCTCGTCCATGACTCGCTGACCACCATCCGCCGCCACGGCAGCACGGCCCCTGCGCCGAGCGCGACCCCCTCGTCCGGCACCACCAGCTGCGGATCGATCTCCAGGCGGGAGCCGAGCCCGGTGCAGTCGGGACACGCGCCGTGGGGCGAGTTGAAGCTGAAGTTGCGCGGCGCAGGCTCCTCGAAGGCGCCGCCGTGCTCCGGACAGGCGTACCGCTCGCTGTAGAGGCGGTCCTGGGCGCGCTTCGGCGCATCGGGCAGGTTGACCAGCAGCAGGCCGTCGGCCAGCCGCAGGGCGGTCTCGATCGAGTCGGCCATCCGGGAGGCATCTGGCCGCAGGCCATCGGCGTCGTCGGTCGAGCCGTGGCGCACGACCAGCCGGTCCACCACCACCTCGATGCTGTGCTTGAACTTCTTGTCGAGGGAGATCTCCTCGTCGAGATCGCGGATCTCGCCGTCCACGCGCACGCGCACGAAGCCACCCTGCTTCGCGCCGGCCAGCAGCTTCTCGTGCTCACCCTTGCGATCTCGGACGAGCGGAGCGAGCAGCATCAGCCGCGTCCCCTCGGGCATCTCATACAGCTGATCGACGATCTGCTCCACGGTCTGCCGTGCGATCTCCCTCCCGCAGACGGGGCAGTGCATCCGCCCGATCCGCGCGAAGAGCAGACGAAGGTAGTCGTAGATCTCGGTCACCGTGCCGACCGTCGAACGCGGGTTCCGGCTCGAGCCCTTCTGGTCGATGCTGATCGCGGGTGACAGCCCGTCGATCTGGTCGACATCGGGCTTCTCCATCTGGCCCAGGAACTGCCGCGCGTAGGCGGAGAGCGACTCGACGTAGCGACGCTGCCCCTCGGCGTAGATCGTGTCGAAGGCGAGGCTGCTCTTGCCGCTCCCGGACAGGCCGGTGATCACGATCAGCCGATCGCGCGGCATCTCCACGTCGATGTTCTTGAGGTTGTGCTCGCGCGCGCCACGCACGACGATCCGATCGGAGGGCATCGGCCCGATGATATCAGACCGATACGAACACCTGTTCGGTTCCGTGGTGCGTCAGCGCACGCCTTCGGTCAGCGCACGAGGCCGTCGTAGTCGCTCACCACGAACGTATTCCGGCACCGCTCGGCCCGCTCCGGTATGCATCGGTCAGCGGCCGCGTCGTCGAAATGCCCGATGAAGACCAGCTGCTGAAGACGCAGGTTCGGCCCTCCCGGCTCGGCACGCGATGGAAACGGACGACCGGTCGGGGCCGCCAGCCGGAGGCCAAGGCGCTGCAGGTCGGCCTGAGTCACGTTCTCGGGCGGCTGCTCGGCCAGCAGGACACGCAGCGGGCAGTCGCGTTGAAGCCACGCCACGCTCGCATCGGCGCCTCCGTCGTCGCCGACGCAATCAGCGTCCAGTTCGGCGTACCACCCGGAGATGCGGAGTTCGGTGTCACCGTGACGGATCGCCGGCTGAGCGTCGTTGAGCACCACGCTCACCGGCAGCTGCTGGAACTCCACGTTCGGCTCACCCAGCGAGCCGACGGTCAGCATGAAGGCGACGAACGCCGCCAGCGCCACGATCAGGCCGACGCCGATGCGGGTCTCGCGGTTCACCCGGCACGCACCGTCAAAGCCGCCCAGTGGCCCCGCAGCAGCTCGATCCCCCGCTGCCAGAGCTCAACGTGCTCCGGCCGGTTCAGCCAGGTCGAGGCGCCCGACGGGTGCGGGAGCACCAGCGTGACCGCTCCAGGCGCCCGTTCCCACGCGAGTTCACGGCCGACCAGATCGTCGAGGCGCGCCTCTCCGCCGAACGCGTGCCGCTGGGCGAGGCCACCAACCAGCACGACCAACCGCGGCGCCAGCAACCGCACCTCCTCGTCGAGGATCGGGGACCAGCGCCGCACCTCGGCCGTGGACGGCGGCGAATCGACCGATGCGCCTGGACGTCGTCCGGGGTAGCACTTCCCGACCGAGGTGACGTACCAGCCCTCGCGGAAGTCGGTCGACGCTGATCCCGGCCAGACCGAGCCAACCGACCAGCCGGCGCCCGGCGTCGTGAGCGAACGGGAGTCCGGTCTCGATCTCGCGCCAGCCGGGTGCCTGGCCGATGAGCATGGCGCGCTCGCTGCCGTCGCCCGACAGGACAGGGTTTGATTCACCGTCATCGCCGCAGCGCGGCATCCCCTCCTGGAGCGAGCGCAGGGGTGTGCCCACCGGCGCGCGGCGAGGCCTGGGGAGTGGCCACGGACCCGTGTAGCGCACGCGCTTCGGGCCGACCGCGGCGCCTGCGGGAGCGAGGAGGTCGCTTGCCGTCATTCGCCGCGTAGACGCCCCGCCAGGCGCAGGTCGTCGGCGATCCCAATGCGCAGGATCCGCCGCACTCCATCAGCGCTCGCGCCGGCCTGCGCCAGCGCATCGGTGAGCACCGCGCGGGCGGCGTACAGCCGGTCGATCGGGTCCTCCGCCGGCACCGTTGCCGACCCTCCGAGTGCCGCCGCGGAGGCGAGATCCTGGCGCGCGAGCGCCTCGAGCGCATCGGCCAGGTTCGCAGCGACGTCAGGCACGGCATCCAGGGCGGCGGCCAGTTCCTCGCGCGCCAGCTCGAGCCAGGTCAGGAAGGCGGTGAACTCGGTCGCCGACGGAGGGAGCTCGTCGAGGCTGAAGCCGGCGCGGCCGATGCCATCGGCACCCGGCGTCGCCGCGGCCCGCTCGACCTCGTACCAGTTGTCCCCGACGAAATCCGGTGCGCGCTCACCGGCGTCCCGCAGCCAGGCGGTGAACCACCCCACGCGGCGAGGCATGCCGGCAGTCGCCTCCTCATCGGTCGATGCGAAAACGGCGCAGCCCGGCAGTTCAGCCGCGTAGGCGGCCACCGTCGCGCCCCCGTCGAGGCCGGTCTCAACGAAGATCGCGTGGGGCATCGTTCCGGCCATTCGGCGATCCTCAGGGGCGCCGACGGCGTGGCGGCCGGCGGCGGCTGCCCGCCGCGATGATGTTGGGCCGCGCAGCGGTGCTGAACACCTCGCGGCCCCGACTGCGACCCGGACCGGCCGAGTCGCCGGACTCCGCAGCCGCCGCGTAGACGTCGGCCGGGATCGTGCCCGGCTCCGCGGCCAGCTCGTCGCGCAGGCGGCGGAGCTGCAGGATCTCGTCGCGCAGGGCGGCGGCCCGCTCGAACTCGAGGTTCCGCGCCGCCTCCTTCATCTGCGCCTCGAGGCGTCCCATCATGCGGGCCAGCTCCTCCGGCTCGCGGCCATCGACCTGGAGTTCGGCCCGCTGCTCGGCGATCTTGCGCAGCCCCTGGTGGACGTCGCGGATCGCCTTGATGATCGTCTCGGGCACGATGCCGTGCTCGGTGTTGTAGGCCACCTGGCGGGCGCGACGCCGATCGGTCTCGTCCATCGCGGTCCGCATCGAATCGGTCACGCGGTCGGCGTACATCACCACCCGACCCCCGATGTTGCGCGCTGCGCGACCGATCACCTGGATCAGCGAGCCGCCCGAGCGCAGGAAGCCCTCCTTGTCGGCGTCGAGGATGGCGACCAGGGTCACCTCGGGCAGGTCCAGCCCCTCGCGGAGCAGGTTGATCCCGACCAGGACGTCATACACGCCGAGACGCAGGTCGCGGAGGATCTCGACCCGTTCGAGCGTGTCCACCTCGCTGTGCAGCCACTGCACCTTGATCCCGAGCTCGGCCAGGTAGTCGGCCAGGTCCTCGGCCATCTTCTTGGTGAGCGTGGTGACCAGCACGCGCTCGCCCCGCTCCACAGTCTCGCGAATCTCGGCGATCAGGTCGTCGATCTGGCCCGCCGTCGGCCGGACGCTGATCTGCGGGTCGACCACGCCCGTCGGGCGGATGAACTGCTCGGCGACGCGCTGGGCGCGCTCGGTCTCGTACGGGCCGGGCGTCGCGCTCATGTAGATCACCTGGTTGAGGTGGTCCTCCCACTCCTCGAAGGTGAGCGGCCGGTTGTCGAGCGCCGACGGCAGGCGGAACCCGAAGTCGACCAGGATCTCCTTGCGGGTCCGGTCGTTCTTGTACATCCCGTGGACCTGCGGCACGCTGATGTGGCTCTCGTCGACGATCAGCAGGAAGTCGGTCGGGAAGTAGTCGATGAGCGTCCAGGGCCGGCTTCCGGCCTCCCGGCGCGCCAGGTGGCGCGAGTAGTTCTCGATTCCCGAGCAGTAGCCGACCTCGCGCATCATCTCGAGGTCGAACTCGGTCCGCTGCCGCAGGCGGGCAGCCTCCAGCTCGCGTCCCTGCGCGGAGAGCCAGCCGACCCGCTCCCCCATCTCGGCCTCAATGTCGGCGGCCGCCGCCAGCAGCTTGTCGCGAGGGGTGACGTAGTGACTGGCCGGGTAGAAGTTCACCTCGCGACGCTCGGCCAGCACCTCGCCGGTGAGGGCATCCACCTCCACGATCCGCTCGACCTGATCGCCGAACAGGTCGACCCGCACCAGGTACTCGCCGTGCGGCGGCTGGACCTCGAGTACATCCCCGCGCACGCGGAAGCGGGAGCGCGCCATGGCCGCGTCGTTGCGCTGGTACTGCAGGTCGACCAGGTGCCGGAGGATCCCGTCGCGACGGTAGTGGCCGCCGACCTTGAGGTTGATCACCGTCGCGCCGTAGTCGATCGGCGCCCCCAGGCCGTAGATGCACGAGACCGACGCCACGATGATCACGTCGCGTCGTTCGAAGAGCGCCCGCGTCGCGTTGTGCCGGAGCCGGTCGATCTCGTCGTTGCGGGAGGAGTCCTTCTCGATGTAGGTATCGGATCGAGGCAGGTAGGCCTCCGGCTGGAAGTAGTCGTAGTAGCTGACGAAGTACTCGACCGCGTTGTCGGGGAAGAACTCCCTGAACTCCTGGTACAGCTGCGCGGCGAGCGTCTTGTTGTGCGCCATCACCAGCGTCGGCTTGCCGACCGCCTCGATCACCTTGGCAGCGGTGAAGGTCTTGCCCGTTCCCGTCGCACCCAGCAGGACCTGGTGCCGCAGCCCCTCCTGCACGCCGCGGACCAGCGCGTCGATCGCCTGCGGCTGGTCGCCGGTCGGCTCGAACGGGGCGTGCGCGACGAGATCGGGCATGGAGGATGGACCTCGATGAAGAGCGGAGGGGCACCCCGATTCTAGCGAAACCCCCGCCCGGGCTTGTCTAGCCCGCGCCCGAGATGAGGGCCCGGAAGGCGTCCTCGACCTGCCGCCGCGTCTCGGGGAGCGTGGCCGACCCATCGATCACCACGTCGGCAGCCGCGATCTTCGACTCCTGGCTCGTCTGGTTGGCGAGCCGGGCACGAACCGCCTCGGCATCCATCCCGCGGGCAGCGAGGCGCGCCAGCGCGTCATCGAGGTCGCAGCGCACCACCCACGTCTCATCGCATCGATCGAGGAGTGGCGATTCGAGCAGCTTGATCATCTCGATGCAGGCCACCTCCGCGCCCGCCTCGCCGAGCTCGGCCAGCCGCGCCCGGATCTCGCCGCGCACCGGCGGGTGGATGATCGCCTCAAGGTCGGCGAGCGCGGCACGATCGGTGAAGACGGTCGCGGCCAGCGCAGCGGGTTCGAGGGTGCCGAAGCGCCGCCCGATGGCATACCGCACCCCGGCATCGGTCTGGCGCACCTGGCGCGCCACCGCATCGGCATCGATGGTGGCCACACCAAGGTCTCGCAGCATGCCGCTGACGGTGCTCTTGCCGCAGCCGATGTTGCCGGTCAGGCCGATCACCCTCATGTCGCATGCCCCCCAGGACCAGGCGGCTCGCGCTGGCAGCGCGGGCAGTAGTGGGTGCTCCGCTGGCCTATGACGATCCGCGCGATCTCGCGCCCGCAGCGCAGGCAGGGCTCGCCGGTCCGGCGATAGACCGCCAGCTGCTCGGCGTTGTCGCCCGGTTCCCCGTCGGCGCCAACGTAATCGGAGATGCTCGAACCGCGGTTCGCGATCCCCTGCCGGAGGACGGAGCGCACGGCCCGATGCAGTCGCCGAACCTCCGTCTCGGACAGGCTGTCGGCGGTGCGCAGCGGGTGGAGGCGGGCGCGCCAGAGCGCCTCGTCGGCGTAGATATTGCCCACGCCGGCGAGGAACGACTGGTCCAGCAGGAGGCTCTTCAGGCGCCCTGTGCGCCGGAGCAGGCGCGCGCCGAACCGCCGGGCGGTGAACGAGCGGGCGAGCGGCTCGGGCCCGTGGCGGGCGAACACGTCGCCAACCCGGTACGGCTCGCGCGATTCGCGCACCGCCCGAGCGGCGCGATGCGGTGTCGCCGTGCGGCGACGCAGTCCGCCTCCCTCCCAGAGGCCAATCCGTCCGAACTTGCGCACGTCGCGGAAGCGCAGTTGACGCCCGTCCGCCAGGTCGAAGACGACCCGCGCGTATGGATCGTCGGGCGTCCCCGAAGGCGCCACGATCAGGGCCCCGGTCATTCGCAGCGCCACGGTCAGCACGCGGCCGTCATCGAGGTGCAGCAGCACACTCTTGGCGCGGCGGCCGACGCGCTGAATCGCCGCGCCCCGCACTTCGGCCGCGAATCGCTCGGGAGGCTGGGGATGGCGCACGGTGCGATCCCAGCGCACGTCAACGTTGGTGATCACCGCGCCCACCACGTGGCGCTGCAGATCGCGCGCGACGGTCTCCACCTCGGGGAGTTCGGGCATCGGTCAGCCGACGACCTCGGCGAGCACCAGCTCATCGGCCTCCGCCTCCTCGGCCGCCCGGGGCACGCGCCGCCAGCCGTCATCGGTCGGTTGATAGCGATCCATCTGCTCCCAGTCGTCGCCGACCTTGAGATCGACCGTGAGCGGCACGTCGAGCGGCAGCGCACCCTCCATCAGGTCGCGGACCAACGCGGCGAGCGTGGGAAGCTCCTCGTCATCGGTCTCGAAGACCAGTTCGTCATGCACCTGGAGCAGCATCCGGGCACGGAGGCCACGGTCGCGCAGGGCTGCGCCGATGCGCACCATGGCGATCTTGATGGCGTCGGCGGCGGTCCCCTGGATCGGCATGTTGATCGCCATCCGCTCGCCCGCCTGCCGCAGCGACGGGTTGCGCGCCTGCAGCTCGGGGATGTATCGCCGCCGCCCGAGCAGCGTCGAGACATAGCCCTGGTCGCGCGCCAGGATCTTCATCTCGACGATGTAGCGCCGGATCCCTTCGTACGCGGCGAAGTAGTCGGCGATGAACTGGTGCGCCTCCTCGCGCGGGATGCGCAGCCGGTCGGCGAGGCCGAAGTCGCTCATCCCGTAGGCGACGCCGAAGTTCACCATCTTGGCCATCCCGCGCTGCTCCGGGGTCACATCGGCCGGATCGATCTTCAGCACCCGGGCCGCCGTCGCGCGGTGAATATCCTCCCCCGCGGCGAACGCCGCGGTCAGCCCCGGGTCGCCCGAGACGTGCGCCAGGATGCGCAGTTCGACCTGGGAGTAGTCCGCCGCCAGGAGCACCTTGTCGGGCGGCGCGACGAAGGCGCGCCGGATGCGCCGGCCGAGCGCCGTGCGGATCGGGATGTTCTGCAGGTTCGGATCGGTGCTCGACAGTCGCCCGGTGGCGGCGACAGCCTGCTGGTAGGTGGTGTGCAGCCGGCCCTCGGCGTCCACCAGCAGCGGGAACGCATCGATGTACGTGGACTTCAGCTTGCTCAGCTGGCGGTACTCCAGGATCAGCGGAACCACCTCGTGCTTGTCGCGGAGCTCCTCCAGGACCGATGCGTCGGTCGAGAAGCCGGTACGGGTCCGCTTGGTGGCCGGCAGCTCCAGCTCGTGGAAGAGGACCTGCTCGAGCTGCTTCGGCGACCCGATGTTGAACGCATGGCCGACCGCCGCGTGGATGCGATCCTCGAGCGAGCTGACCTGGTCACCGAACTCCTGCGCAAGGCCTGCCAGCCGCTCCCGGTCGAGCAGGATCCCGGCAAGCTCCATCTGCGCGAGTACCGGAAGGAGCGGCATCTCGACCTCGCCGAACAGGTCAGCCAGGCCGGCCTCGGCGAGCTCCCTCTCCAGGTCCGCCGAATCAGGAGCGCGGTCAGCGCCTCGGCCGCCGTGCGTCGAGCGGAGAGCGCCTCCTCGGCGCCCGATTGCGGGCTGAGCGGTCGCAACGGCAGGGTGGCTCCGAACCGATTGGCGGCGAGGTCGTCGAGCGTCTGGGCGCGCAGGGCCGGATTGAGCATGTACGACGCGACCAGCGTGTCGAACGGCGCGCCCGATGGCGTCGCACCATGCACCGCCAGCAACACGATCATGGCTTTCAGGTCGTGCCCGACCAGCGGCCGATCCGGCCGCGCCAGCCAGCGCCGCACCGGATCCAGCTCCGGCTCGTCGGTCCATGGAACGAACCAGCACGACCCATCAGCCCCCGCCACGGCGATCCCGTGCGGGTCTCGCTCCAGGGGCCGCCCCGGGCCTGCCGCCACCGCGATCGCCACCGCATCGCCGTGGGCGGCCAGCCATGCCTCGAGCTCGATGCGGTCCGCGTCACTGCGCGGGACGCGCGGATCCACGTGCTCGATCGCGCCTGCCGGATCGACGAGCGGATCGGGCGCTTCGCGTGGTGCCGCGATCTCGTTCGCGGTGGAGGCGGCGGCGTCCTGCGATGGCGATACGCCGGAAGTGCCGGTGCCCAGCAGGTCGAGTGACAGCTGCAGACCGCCCTTCGTCTGGTGCTCGGCCGGTTCCTGCCCGGTCGGGGCGATGCTGGACGGCGGCAGGCGGTCGATCAGCGAACGGAACTCGAGCTCGCGGAATCGCTGCGCCAGCGCTCGCCGGTCGTATCGGCCGGTACGAGCCGCCTCCAGGTCGATCTCCACCGGGAGCTCGGTCAGGATCCGTCCGATCTGGCGCGACATGAAAGCCGACTCGCGATGTTCGGCCAGTCGTTCCCGCAGCTTGCCCTTCACCTCGTCGAGCCGCTCGTAGAGGGCGTCGAGGGTCCCGAACTGCTGGAGGAGAGCGACCGCGGTCTTCTCCCCCACCCCCGGGACGCCGGGGATGTTGTCGGAGGTGTCTCCCTTCAGCGCCTTGTAGTCGAGCATCTGGTCCGGACGCAGACCGTATCGCTCCCCGACCATCGCCTCGTCGTAGATCACGGTCGCCGCCACGCCCTGGCGCGTGGTGAGCAGGCGCACGTGGTCGTCGACCAGCTGGAGGCCGTCGAGGTCGCCCGACACGATGTAGGTGTCAACTCCGGCGGCAGTCGCCTGCTGCGCCAGCGAGCCGATCACGTCATCGGCTTCGTATCCCTGCAATTCGACGATCGGCATCCCGAGCATGCCGATCACGTCGCGCACGATCGGGAACTGGGAGCGCAGGTCGTCCGGCATCGACGGGCGGCCGGCCTTGTACTCCGGATACGCGTCGAATCGAAACTGCGGCTTGCCGAGGTCGAAGCTGACGATGGCGTACTCGGGCTTCAGGTCCTGCATGCCGCGCAGCACGATCTGCAGGAAGCCGAAGACCGCGTTGACAAGCGTGCCGTCCGAGGTCGTGAGCGGTGGCAGGGCAAAATAGCCGCGGTACACGAGGCTCGGCCCGTCGATCAGCATCAGGATCGGTCGACGCTCAGCCATCTCCGGAGTCTAGACCGATCGTCCCTCCCCGACCGCCCCGAGCCCGCCTATCATCCACCGATGCCCCAGCCTTCGCCGATCGACCCCTACGCGATCCTGGGGCTCGCCCGCGGTGCAACGCCGCAACAGGTCGCGACGGCCTATCGGCGACTCGCAAAGCAGTTCCATCCCGATCTGAACCCCGACAAGCAGGTCGCAGCCCGCATGCGTCGGCTCAACGAAGCGTGGGAGATCCTCTCTTCGCCGGAACGTCGGGCGGCCTACGACGCGAGCCGTCCTGGCGGGCCAGTAGCCGCGAACGGTCACTGGGGCGCCTCCCGCGACCCGATCAGGCCATCACAACCGACGACGACGCGGACCTGGGCGACCTGGCGCGCGACCGCTGATGAGGCCCGCGCCGCTCCGCGAACCGCTCGTCAGCCGGGCGAGGTCCCGGTGCCACCGACCCGACGACCGACGCCGATTCGGCCGAGTGAGCAGACATTCCGCGACTCGGGATGGGCGGCGCTGCTGGTCGCCTTCGTCTTCCTGGGGATGCTCGTGGTTGCGGTGGTCGTCGGGAAGCTGAGCTAGGGGCGGCGAATGGGGCCCTGTGTCTAGCCCGCGCGCGGCTGCAGCGTGAAGCGCATGATCGCCGCGACCGCGACCAGGCCGATCCCTGCAAGCAGCAACAGGACGAAGCCCGGGAACGCTGCCGTCGACTCGCTGTCCGGAGCCGCGGTTTCGGGATCGCTTCCCTTCCCAGAGGGGGATGGAGATGCAGCGGCGCCGGTCAGCTCGCCGGGCGATGCGTCGGGCGACCTGCCGTTCGAGCCGTCGGTCGATCCGCGCACGGAGGCGTCGGGCTCTTGGGCAGCAGATCCCTCGGCGTACTCGTTGTCCGTGGCCTGTACGGCGGGCGGCGTGTCGCTGGCGCGGAGGTCTGCGCTTGAATTTGCCTCCGGAGCGCCAATCGAGGCGGCCTGGTAAAAGGTGTTCAGTGCACCGGAGGCGCCCGCCGCTCCGATCAGGACCAGCCCCGTTCCCACCGCGAAGACCGGCGCCGTGAGGCGGCGCAGCCATCCCACGGGAGCCGCTCCGCGCGAAGCTGGTGCCGGCACGGGCGGTATGAGGCGCAGCGGGCGCGACGGCGCGAGGTCAGGCAGTTCAGCGAGCGCGGATCGGAGCGCGGCGAGGTCATCGAGGACCAGGCGGCATCGAGCGCACCCGGGCACGTGTTCGGTAAGCGTGCGGTCGCGCAGCGCATCGGTCTCGCGGTCGGCGTAGGCGGCGAGTCGTTCGTCGTGAGGGTGAAGGTCGTTCGGCATGGTCATCGGTCCAGACGCACGTCGATCACGAACAGTTCCCGGTGGTCGGCCATCAACTCGCGCAGGCGCATGCGCCCGCGATGGATGCGCGACTTGACCGTGCCGAGCGCGGAGGCGGTAGTGGTGGCCACCTCGCCGTAGTCCATGCCGTAGACGTCGCACAGGACGACCGCGGTACGTTGATCCTCGGGCAGATGCCGCAGCGCCACATCCAGGTGCCGATACAGCTCCGAACGGCCGGCCTCGTCGGCCGGGTCGGCGACCGTCAGGTCGGGCAGATCCGGCTCCCCCTCCTCGGCGTCGGGCAGGGTGGTCGTCGGCCGACGCTGCGCGCGCCGCAGGATGTCGTAGCTGGCATTGGCGGTGATGCGCAGCAGCCACGAACGGAACAGGCCGCCGCGGTACTTGCCCATCGCGTCGTACGCGTGCACGAACGCGTCCTGTGCAGCGTCGGCTGCCTGGTCGGGATCGCCGAGGAGCCGATACGCCAGGCCGTAGCAGGCCGATTGGTAGTGCTCGACGAGTTGCGTGAAGGCGCCGCGATCCCCTGCCACGGCACGTGCCACGACGGCATCCTCGTCGGCGAGGGGTGCCGTGCGCGCGGCGCGAGAGCCCGGGGCGGTGGAGCCAGTTTCGGACATTGGCTCCCTATAATCACATCCCCACGCCGGGGTGGCGGAATGGCAGACGCGCCGGACTCAAAATCCGGTGAGTGAAAGCTCGTGTGGGTTCGACTCCCACCCCCGGCACCAGGCGATCCCGTGCCGGGCTCGCCGCCTCACGCCGGTCCGATGTAGCCGATGATGACCTGCTGCACGCTCAGGCTCGTGCTCGCGGCGGTGAAATAGCACCACGCGTTATACGAATACACCAGGTTGTCTACCACCGCGTTGTCAATGACGATGTCGAACAGCGTGGCGTATCCCGGAGTCGGGGCAACGCCGGTGCTGCCCGTCACCGCCAAGGGCAACCATGTTACCTCCGCCCCCACCGCTTGGAGACCACAGCTGACCTCTCCTCCGCTGGTGGTGTCGTTGACCTTCGCGACAAAACCGCTGACCGTTGCCCCGTCGGGCAAGTGAACAGGGCATGTCAGGAAGCCCGGCCCCGAAATCAGATAGCGATTTCCAGCGTTTCCGCCGAACACGACACTGCTGTTGTCCGACGTCATCCCAAGAGCGTCACAACTGTAGTGACGGAGTTCGTCGGTGCGGGCCAACTGCGAGGAGTTCAGTCCATCCAGTCTATCGGCATTGACCACCGGGGTCTTGCCCGCAGCCAGGGCACCGAGGCGGTTCATGAAGGCGGCCATCTCGGCTCGGGTGACGTTGCGGTCCGGGCAGTACTGGCCCCCACCGCAGCCACTGGTCACGCCAGCATTGGTGATGGCTGCAATGTCAGCGTGGAACGGGTTGCTGGTGGCGACATCGCTGTACTGGTGGCTCGCCAATACCCCCAGCGGGAAGGCGACCAGGGTCAGGCTCAGGGCCAGCACCGCGACGGCACGACGAGACGAGATGGATCGACGCATTCGGACACTCCGCGGCTTCCGGCCGGGCGCGGAGCTCGGGGCGAGGTCCGATGGACGTCAGGCCGGGGTCGTGGGCGCCATTGTGGCGACCGGCGTCAAGGACCCTTACAGCGCCCGATGCAGGAACGCCGCCATCTGCTCGCGGGTCACGTTGCCCAGCGGGCAGAAGTTCCCACCGCCGCAACCGGTGGTGATGCCGGAGGCCGCGAGCCGATTGATCGAAGCTTCGAAGGGCGACGTCTCGTCATCGGTGAAGTAGTCGGTGGAAGTCGACGGCAGGGCCAACGCGCGCGCCAGGAACGCCGCCATCTGCTCCCGAGTGATCGTTGCCAGTGGGCAGAAGCTCATGCCACCGCAGCCGGTGGTGATTCCGGCGGCGGCCAGGCGATTGATCTCGGACTCGAAGAGCGATGTCTCGTCATCGGTGAAGAAGTCGATGGCGGTGGGGGCCAGATGAAGTCCACGGGCGAGGAATGCTGCCATCTGCTCGCGGGTCACCGTCGCACTCGGGCAGAAGCGCTCCTCGTCGACAGTGCAGCCCTTGGTGATCCCCGAAGCGGCCAGCCAGGCGATATCGGCGACGAAAGGCGAGGAGCTGATATCGGTGAAGCCGGCGACCGGGTCAACCGTGATCAGGAACGAGCTGTTGGCCGTGTTCCAGTTCAGGGCCAGGTAGCTGCCGGCCGGCGGTTTCGTGTGGAAGTAGTCGTCGTTCCCACAATCGAGCAATCGCTCGTGGGCCGGGGCGCATAGCGTGACCAGCGATTTCGGCGTGCCGTCTGCGTAGCACATCGGGTCCGCCTCGTCGATGCAGTGTCCGTAGAAATCGACCGACCCGTCGCCGTAGATGACACTCGAGCTGTACGGCGAATGCGGCTGCACCGCGCCGAGCGTGTGCATGATCTCGTGCACCTCGATCGGCGTGCCGGGCGCGGGATTGCCCCAGCAGGGCAGATCGATGCGAGCCATCAGGCCGAGCCCCGCAGCCGGGACGCCGTTGAGGATGTTCCCCTGGCCGGCAGTCTCGTCGATGGTGTTCATGGCGATGCCGCAGTACGCGCCGTTGTCGCACATCCGTCGCTGACGTCAGCCCACACACGTACCGGCGGTCGTGGCGATCGAACCCTGCATCGAACAGCTCCGCCGCCATGATGTCGAAGTCGCCAGCGGCGGCCGCGGTGAGGGCGACCTCGGCGACGGTCGGCTGGCAGGCCGCGTCGTGAAGCCATCGGAGGTGCCGCGAGGCACCGGTCTGCGCGGCGCTGTCGTCGACGATCGTGTCGGCGTCGGCGGCCCAGACCCGAATCAGCGGCACCATCTCGGCGTAGCGGCTGGCGTCGCCCTCCCAGTAGGCATAGATCGCCTGCAGGCGCTTGCCTCCGGACCCGGTACCGATGCACGGGACCTCCCCCGGCGCAGGCGCACCCAGGGTGACGGGCGCAAGGCCAGCGCCGCTCCGCTGCGCCGAGGCGGCCCGGGCGCGAAGTTGGCGCAGCGACGGGACACTGCGGATGTCGATGCCGTCGGGCGCGGGATCGGGGCCGTGCGTGCAGCTGGTGACATCCGGCGCGACGGTGATCCGCGTCCCAGAACCGCATTGCGGCGTCACCGGGGATGGCGCCTGCGGATCGCGCCCGGCGACCGCCGAGCCGCCGATGAGCATGCTGCTCACCGACAGGATCATCAGGAGGGCGCCGGCCGATCGCATTCGCCGTCTCACGCGTCCGAGGATACCGGAGTGTGGCCGCCAGAGCCCCCGGCACTCGCAACAGGGAGCCGCTACGATCTGCGCCGGTCGTCCTGTTCCGAGGCCGACCGAATGGCCGTCGGCGTTCTCACCGCCGACGGCCGCTTGCGTGCTAGGCTCTCGCCCGATGACTGGCGACACCATCGAGTGCTTCAACTGCGGCCACGCCAACCCGGCGTGGGCCCAGGTCTGCCGCTCTTGCGGCGTTGCGATCCAGGCCGAGCCTGTCGATCGCGGCGGCCCGCGCGGCATCTTCCCCACCGACCAGCCGTCGCTCATCTCGATCGGCATCACGATCGGCGCCATCCTTGGCGCGATCGTCCTCGGTCTCCTGCTCTCGGGCGTCCTCCCGGCAGCCGTGCCGGCCCCGTCCGAGACGCCGACGCCCAGCCCATCGGTCAGCCAGGATGCGTCGCCGTCCGAGGCGCCGTCGGTGAGCTCAGAGCCGACCGCCCTGCCGACCGCCGAGCTGAGCGGGACAGTGACCTTCGGCTACGGGCTCAACCAGTCGACCAAGGAGGTTGTCGACGTGGCGACCACCTTCAGCCCCGGCCAGGTCTTCGCCCACTCGATCAAGGTGGCCGAGCCGTTCGGTGTCGAGCGGATCGAGGAAGAGGTGATCCGGGTGGCCGGCGACGGCACCCTGACGGTGGTCCAGGAACGGACGGACGAGGTCGTCCCGGTTTCGCCGGAGCTGGACATCGTCGGGTTCCAGGTACAGGCGTCAACGCTGGTCCAGCTGTGGGGACCGGGTGACTACATCCTCCGCGCCTACCGCGGGGTCGAGCTGCTGGCCGAGGGACGCTTCACCCTCGCCGAGTAGCCGGCCTAGCCTGGCCGGCTCTCTCGCGTCGCGATCTCAGCCCACGCATCGGCGTACAGGCGGGCACGCACCGGCAGATATCCCGGGTACGCGACGCGCGCGCGTTCCACAACGGCTGTCTCGAGCGTCACGATCCCGATCCGGTCGGTCGTCTCCAGCAGCACCGCACCGGACGGGTCAACCGCGATCGCGGGGCCGCCGATGAGCACGCCATCCTCCGGATCCGGCCGGTTCACCGAGAGCACGTAACAGGTGCTCGTCCTCGCGTTCGCGCGAAAGACGCGATTCCAGTGCTGGTAGGTGATCTCCTCGGTCGCGCGCGGGATCAGGATCGCCTCCACCCCCTGGGCGCCGAGCAGGTGCGTGCCTTCCGGCCGCATCGTGTCGCTGCAGACCTGAATGCCTATCGGCATGCCGAAGGCATCGATCCGCGCGGGCGCCTTGGTCCCCGGCTCGTAGTGGCTCGTCTCCCAGAACCCGGGCTCCTCGGGGAGATGCAGCTTTTCATATGTGGCGACCAGCTCACCGCCGCGGTCGTAGATGAGCGAGCGGCTGGTCCGCCGGCGAGTCTCGGGGTCAGCGTGGATGATGCCTCCCACCAACCCGATCCCGGCCTCCCGCGCGGCGCGAGCCAGGATTGCCTGGCGCGGCCCGTCCATCGGCTCGGCATCGTCGTCCCTCGCGAACTTGGTCGAGGGACTCCACGGGTTAAGTGCGATCTCCGGCAGCACGGCGATGTCGGCGCCCCGCTCGGCACACTCGGCCAGGCGCTGGGCCAGGCGAACGGCGCCATCGGGCTGCCAGAAGACCTCGGAGACGAGCGCAACGGTGAGGCGGCCGTCGGTGCGTGCGGGGGCATTCATGATGGATTGAGCCTACCGCAACTCGTGCAAGAGCATGCCGACGAAGTAGGACGCATTCCGCGTCACGTCGGCATAGTCGCCGGGCCGCAGGCTGCCAATCTCGTTGTAGCGGGCGAGGAATCGCTCCGCCGCCTTGCGCCCATCGCTCTGGCCGTACCCGCTGGATGCCGGCGTGAAGAACGGGCAGTCGAACGAGATCCCCACGGTGAACTCCCGGCCGGTGACCGTTTCCAGGGTCGCGCCCTCGCATCGGCGCGCCAGGTCCAGCAGCTGGTCGTAGGTCACTGCCTGCGGGGTCCCCTACTCTCCGAGGTATTCGCGGACCAGGTTCTGGAAGTGGTAGACGCCGTTCTCGCGTTTGGCCGAGAAGCGGCCGGTGTCGTAGGCACGCGAGCGCAGGCCGCGCTGCACCTGCTCGCAGATGACGATGTCTTCCTGCTGTATCTCATCGGAGAAGGCGATCGTCTGCTGCATCGACTCCCAGCCCGGCCCGGTGCCCGGGTCGGCGAAGAACCACTCGAAGATGGTGAGCGTCCGGTCGGGCCCGATCGGCAGGATCACGTTGGAGCTCATGTTGTCCTGGTAGATGTTGAACATCGTGTTCGGGAAGAGCCAGTAGTAGAGGGCGTCCTCCTCGCCGTCGGCGGTGCGCAGGTAGCGCCGGTCTCGGCCGAGCTCCTCGCCCGGGGCGAAGCTCCCGGATTGGGGCGTGCTGCTTGGAGTAGTAGCGGAACTCCTCCACCCGGTAGCTGTCGTAGTCGAGCTCGCGGAAGAGCTGCGGGTGCGCGATCGGCAGGTGGTAACCCTCCAGGTAGTTGTCGACGTACACCTTCCAGTTGCACTCGATCACGTACTCGCGCCGCTCGACGAGTCGCATCCGTTCGACGTCGTAGCCGGCCGCGGCCACTTCGGCGGGAATGCCGCCCATCACCTCGGCCAGGGGCGGTGCGTCGTCGGAGAGGCAGACGAAGACGAACGGGCCCCATCGGTCGACGCGCACGCCGATCAGCCCGAAGTCCTCCTTGCGGAACTCCTCGGTCTCCTCCATCTCGGGGCACGCTCGCAGCGCGCCGTCGAGTCCGTACGTCCAGCCGTGGTAGCGGCACTGCAGGCTCTTGCGGTTCCCGCGCGTGAGGGCCACCTGTCCGGCCCGATGTCGGCAGACGTTGTAGAAGGCGCGCAACTGCCCATCGGTGCCATGGGTGATCACGATCGGCTCGTCGAGGACGGTGATCGGGACGAAGTCACCGATCCGCTGCAAGCTCATCGCTGCGGGCCACCAGCTGCCAGGTGCGGCCGAAGACGAGCACCTTCTCGCGCTCGAGGTAGCCGGCATCCAGGTAGTAGCGCGACGGCAGGGTGGCTGCGCGGGCGAGCGGAATCGGTGCTGTGGGCTGTCGACTGGCGGTCGTCATGCTTCGAGTGTACCGGTCGGAATGGTGACAGCGCGCGCCCTGAAGTGCTACAACAGGCGGCACAGAGGCGCCACCCGGAGGACGCCCCACGCTTGGAGGAGCTCATGCTCAACATTCGACGCAGAGCGCCGCTGCTGCTGGCGGCCGGCGCCCTCGTACTCGCCTCGTGCACCAGTGCGGCCAACGTGCCGGCCGTGGTGTGCGTCGGTGAGTCGACCACCTACCTGGACTGGCTCAACGGAGACTTCCAGCCGGATGTACCGGCGGACATCACCGAGCCGTCCGACACAGCCGGGGACCTGTTGGAGACGATCCGCGACCGCGGGGAGATCATCGTCTCGACCGATCCGAACTACGCGCCCCAGTCCTTCCTGCAGCCCGATGGCTCCTTTGTCGGATTCGACATCGACGTGGCCACCGAGATCGCGGATCGCCTCGGCGTGGGGATCACGTTCGAGACGCCCGATTGGGATGCCATCACCGCGGGCAGCTGGAGCGAGCGCTGGGATATCAGCGTCGGCTCGATGACCATCACCACCCCGCGCCTGGAGATCCTCTCCTTCACCCGGCCGTACTACTTCACGCCGGCCTACCTGGCGGCGAGCACCCGATCGGGCGTGACGAAGGTGTCCGACCTGCCGTTTGCGCTGCCTGACGGGGTCGAGGCGACGACCCTGACCACCGACGCGAACTGCGCGGAGGCGATCGAGGCGGATCGCCCCGAGTTCGACCTGTGGATCTCGTCGGGGACGACGGTCGACGGAGCAATCGCGGCCGGCTCACCGATGGTGAAGATCGGCGAGCCGATCTTCCAGGAGAACCTGGCCGTGGCGATCGACAAGAGCGGCCCGCCGCACGCGGCACTCCTTTTCGAGATCGACAAGATCATCGGCGAGATGCATGCCGATGGGACCCTCAAGGCGATGAGTGAGGAGTGGTTCGACGGCGCAGACCTGACCACCGATCCGAGCTCGTAGAGGCAACCTCCGGGAGGCCCGCTGACAGGACGGGGGCGCGCTGCGCCCCCGTCCTGCGTTTCGGGACCCGCTGATGACCAGCGCCGCACCGACCGCACCGATCCTCGCCGAGATCGAGGCGCACCAGCGCCGCGCTCGGCGGCGCTTCCGAGCGCAATCGGGATCGGTCTGGGTGGTGCTGATCGGTGGCCTCGGCATCGCCCTATGGGCGACCGGCAACATCAACGCCGACTTCATCGGCACATGGGGCCCCTACATCGTCGAAGGGGCCTGGATCACCATCCTGCTGTCGGTCGCCTCGATCATCTTCGCCACCGGGCTGGCGATCCTGGGAGCCATTGGACGCCTGTCCGACAACGCGTTCATCAACGGCGCGGCGTCGCTGTATGTCTCGCTCGTTCGCGGCACGCCCCTGCTGGTGCAGATCTTCTTCGTCTACTACGCCCTCCCACAGTTCGGGGTGGCCCTGCCGAGCATCCCCGCCGGCATCATCGCGCTGTCGTTCAACTACGGCGCCTACATGACCGAGATCTTCCGCGCCGGTATCCAGGCCGTGCCGCGGGGCCAGCGCGAAGCGGCGGAGTCGCTCGGCATGCCGGAGCGCCTCGTGATGCGGAGGATCGTGCTGCCGCAGGCGTTCCGGATCGTCATCCCGGCGATCGGCAACGACTTCGTGGCGATGATCAAGGACTCCGCCCTTGTCTCGACCATCGCGGTCCAGGAGCTGCTGTGGCGCGCATCCAAGATCGGCACCCGACACTTCCGGACGCTCGAGACGCTCCTGATCGCGGCGGTCGTCTACTGGCTGCTGACCATCGTCTTCTCCTACTTCCAGGAGAAGCTCGAGCGCCGCATGGCGCGCGGCGACCGATGACCACCGCGACGACCGGGGCCCCGCACCTCGGGGAGATCATCGTCGAGGCGCGCGGCATCGAGAAGTACTTCGGCACCAATCACGTCCTCCGCGGGGTCGACCTCAACGTGCGCCGACGCGAGGCGGTCATGCTCATCGGTCGATCAGGGTCGGGCAAGACAACGCTGCTGCGCTGCCTCAACTTCCTCGAGGAGCCGACTGTCGGGAGCGTCGAGATCGACGGAGTCCGCATCGAGGCCGATCCGCTCAACGCCCATACCCGTGGCCGGCAGGAGCAGATCCGCCAGATCAGGCTCCGCGCCGGGATGCTCTTCCAGGAGTTCAACCTGTTCCCACACATGAGCGTGTTGGCCAACCTGATCGAGGCACCGACGCGGGTGCGGGGCATCCCGCGGAGCGAGGCGGTAACCACTGCCGAGAAATACCTCGAAAAGGTGGGGCTCATCGAGAAGCGGGACGAGTACCCCGACCGGCTGTCGGGCGGTCAGAAGCAGCGCGTGGCCATCGCGCGGGCGCTGTGCATGGAGCCCAAGGTCCTGATGTTCGATGAGCCGACCAGCGCGCTCGATCCTGAGCTCGTCGGCGAGGTGCTGACCGTCATGGAGGAGCTGGCCCACGAGGGCACGACCATGATCGTGGTCACCCACGAGATGCACTTCGCCCGGGAGGCGGCCGATACGGTGATCTACATGGACAAGGGACGGATCATCGAGGCCGGTCCCCCTGAGCAGGTCCTGGGCAACCCCACCGATGAGCGCACCCAGCGCTTCCTCCGCCGATTCCTCACTTCATCCCCCGACCAGCAGGGCACAATCGTCGAGGGCTGATGGTCGCGGTCGCGACTGGCGATCGCGGTTAGCGGCGCGGCCCGTAGACGTCGGCTCGCGGCAGCCGCGCACCCTCCGCCTCGGCGCGTACGCGACCACTTGCGGGCTGGAAGGCGACCGGCGTGTCCTTCGGCGTCCCGCCTTCGCGGGCGATCAGCCAGCGCAGCCCGGCCGCGGCAAGCTCGGCGCCGCCGGCCGTTCCCGGCTCGACGAAGGGCAGGGTCACCATCCGGCGGTGAGCAAGGCGCTCGACCGCCAGCTGGACCGTGAACGGTTCGACGCCGAGCTCGGTCGCCAGCGGACCCAGGTCGACGACTCGGTTCGGTGTGCGGCGGAGTGCACGCAGGATCGCGGCATGGAGATCGTCGCCAATCGGCGCGGCCGGGGCCGGCCTCGGCCGGCCCGCGGGCTTGGCGGCACGGGTCGTGGCTGGCTTTGACTTGGTGGTCGTCACGGGCGCGAGGATAGCAGCCCGCGGCAGCCGGCCGTGCCGCCTGCGTCCGCAGAGCGCGCCCGGCGGGCGTGCGGTTCCACCCCATGGATCTAACGATCAAGCCTGGCCCGACTTGCGACGATTTCCGGCCAGGTACGGTCCAGGAGTTGCCCGGGACGGGAATCCGGATCCCTACCTCGCGGCTGCTTGATCGTTAGATCCGCCCGGTGGAACAGGGGGCATGGCCGTGCAAGCGGCGTGGCCGCGGGGACCGGGCCGGGTCAGCCGTCGAGGCTGCTCCGCCGCAGCTCCACGTTGAGCGGTAGTCCCGCGGCGTTGCTCAGGTGCGCGCCCAGCTCATCGCTCCACTCGGCGCGGTTCGGGAGGCGCACCTGGCGCGTTGCGCCCGCGACGGAGATGCCGATCACCACGGGGACCGGGCCGGGGCGGCTGCGCAGCGCGGCGGTGAGGGCCTCGATGGCTGGCAGCAGCGCGTCGAGCGGCACGTCCGCGTCGAAGCCGATGGCGATCGTCCCGCTGGCCGCCTCAGGGGCAACCCGCAGTGGAACGGCGTCGGCGGGAGCCGGCGCGTCATCGGTCTCGCGCTCGCCGGCGCCCCGGCGGACAGCGTTCACGGCGGCGGCCACCGGCTGCGGCGACGGGGCCATCGAGACCGGCGCAAGGTCGGCGCCGCGAGGACGGACCGCCGCGGCGGCCGTGGCCTCGCTGCGCGAAGGCGCCTCGTGCCCGTTGCCGTTGCCATTTCCATTGCCGTTCCTGCCGCTCCAGCCGCCGGGACGGGCGCGGGCCAGCCGGTCGCGCTCCGCTCCGAACCCGGCGGGTCCCATGCGCACCGCGTCGTCCCAGGCGATGACCGTGTCGCAGAGGATCTGGGCCGACTCGTCACGCCGATCCACCCGGCCGGTGACGAGCACAACCGCGTCATCGGTCCAGGCGTTGACCGTATCGGTGAAGACCTTGGGGAAGACGACCACCTCGACGCTCCCCTGCAGGTCCTCGACGGTCGCCACCAGCATGGTCGAGCCGGCTCGGGTCACCACGCGGCGGGTCGACTGGATGATTCCTCCGATCGTGACGCGGGCCTGGTCGCTCTCCTCGGCAAGGTCGCCGGTGTAGGCGGTCACGTACTCGGGCAGCACGCCGGCGATGTCACCGAGCGGGTGCTCGGAAAGGTACAGGCCGAGCAGCTCCTTCTCCCAGCGCAGCCTTTCCTTGCGCGGCACGTCGTGTTCGACCGGCACGGCTTCGGCGGCGTCCGTTGCGGCGTCCGTAGCGGCACCCTGGACCACCGCGGGAGCGGCAAACAGGTCGAACAGCGTCCCCTGCCCGGCGGCCACGTCCCGCTGGTGCCGCGAGCCGGCTTCGAGGGCGGTGTCGAGACGGTCGAGGAGGGCCCCCGGCCCGCCGAGCGATGCCATCGCGCCGGCCTTGATCAGCGACTCGAGCACCCGCTTGTTGACGGTGTGCAGGTCCACGCGGCGGCACAGGTCGTCGATCGACGTGAATGTGCCCGCGATGTCGGAGATCTCTCCCCGCCCCTCGCGGCCGGCGATGATCGCCTCGATCGCCCCCTCCCCCACGTTCTTGACCGCGACCAGGCCGAAGCGGATCGCGGACGTGCCGTCGGCATCGGTCTCGACGGTGAACGGCGCGCTGGATGCCTGCACGTCCGGCGGCCGCACCACGATCGCCAGCCGCCGGCACTCCGCGACCACCGCGGCCACCTTCTCGGAGCGCTCCCGGAAGCCGTTGAGCACGGCGGTCATGAACTCGACCGGGTAGTTCGCCTTCAGGTAGGCGGTCTGGTAGGCGATCAGGCCGTAGCAGGTGGCATGCGCCTTGTTGAACCCGTAGCGGGCGAACGGCTCGAACGCGGCGAAGACCTGCTCCACGATGCCCGCCGAGATCCCCTTCTTCCTGGCCCCGGCCTTGAACTTGGCCTCGTGCTCGTGGAGGACCGATTCCTTCTTCTTGCGGATGGCGTAGCACAGGTTGTCCGCCTCGGGGCCGGTGTAGTCGGCCATGGCGATGGCGGCGGTCATGATGTCTTCCTGGTAGACGAAGATCCCGTACGTGTCGCGCAAGGCTGGTTCGAGCGACGGGTGGAGGTATGACACCGCCTCCTGCCCGTGCTTGCGGCGGATGTAGGCCGGGATGTTGGCCATCGGTCCGGGGCGGAAGAGGGCGACCATCGCCGCCAGGTCCTTCACCTCGGTCGGCTTGAGCTCCTTGACGTAGCGGCGCATCCCCGACGACTCGAGCTGGAAGATGCCCGTCGTCTCCCCGGTGGAGAGCAGCTCGAAGGTCCTGGCATCATCGAGCGGCAGCGTGTCAACGTCCACCGTCACGCCGCGGTGGGTCCGGATCAGGTCGACGGCATCGGCCAGGATGGTCAGGTTGATGAGGCCCAGGAAGTCGAACTTGAGCAGGCCCAGCGTCTCGCAGGCGTGCATCTCGTACTGGGTCATGGTGGTGCGCCCGTCAGTGGCGCGCTGGAGCGGCATGATCTCGGTGAGCGGCTCACGGCTGATGACGATCCCCGCGGCGTGGGTCGAGGCGTGGCGAGCCACCCCCTCGAGCTGCTTCGCGACCCCGATCAGCTTCTCCACGCGCTGATCGCCCGCGATCATCTCGCGCAGCGGCGGCGAGGTCTCGACGGCGCGCTCCAGGGAGATGTTCAGCTCGTTGGGGACCGACTTGGCGACCCGGTCCGCCTCGGCGTAGGTCAGACCCATGGCGCGGCCCACGTCGCGAATCGCGGCCTTGGCTCCCAGCGTTCCGAAGGTGATGATCTGAGCGACCCGGTCGTCGCCGTACTTTCGGGTGACGTATTCGATCACCTCGTCGCGCCGGTTATCGGCGAAGTCGATATCGATGTCAGGCATAGTCACGCGATCTGGGTTCAGGAAGCGCTCGAACGGGAGCCCGTAGAGGAGCGGATCGACCGGCGTGATGCCCAGCGAGTAGGTCACGATGCTGCCCGGGGCGCTCCCCCGGCAGGTGGTCATGATCCCCTGCTCGCGGGCGAAGCGCGTGAAGTCGGCCACGATCAGAAAGTAACCGGCGTACCCCATCCGCTCGATGATCCCCAGCTCGTAATCGAGCCGCTGCCGGACCGTGTCACCGGGCGCATCACCGTAGCGGACCGTGATACCCCGCTCGCACTCCTTGCGCAGCCATGACGCAGCTGTCTCGCCGTCAGGGACCGGGAAGTGCGGCAGGCGCAACTGGTCGAAGTCCAGGCGCAGGTCGACCATCTCGGCCACGCGGAGCGTGTTGTCCATCGCCTCGGGCAGCTCGCCACCGAAGAGCCGCCGCATCTCTGCCGGCGACTTCAGGTAGAACTCGTTGCTCTCGAAGCGCATTCGCCCCGGCGTGTCGAGGTTGCTGCCCGTCCCGATGCACAGCAGCAGGTCATGTGCTTCGTGCTGGTCGGGCACCGTGTAGTGCGTGTCGTTGGTGGCCAGCAGCGGGATCTTCATGCCGCGAGCCAGCTCCACGAGCTGGGGGTGCAGGCGCGCCTGGTCAGGGATCCCGTGATCCTGCACCTCGATGAAGAAATTGCCGTCGCCCAGGATGGACCGATACTCGTCGGCCGCCTGGCGGGCGGCACGCTCGTCGCCGTCGGCCAGACGCTTGAGCACCTCGCCGCCGAGGCAGGCGGAGGTACCGATCAGGCCCTCGGCGTGCTGCGCGAGCAGCTCCTTGTCGATGCGCGGCTTGTAGTAGTAGCCGTCGAGATGCGCCTTGCTGACGAGCGCCATCAGGTTGCGATAGCCGGTCGCGTCCTTGGCCAGCAGGACCAGGTGGAACGGGTTGGCGTCCACCCTGGCTTCCTTGTCCGTGTGACCGCGCGGCGCGACGTAGGTCTCGACGCCGATGATCGGCTTGATCCCCGCCCGCCCCGCCGCCTGGTAGAACTCGATCGCCCCGTACATGGCGCCGTGATCGGTGATCGCCAGGGCCGGCATCCCCGCGTCGGCTGCCCGCAGGGTCATGGCGCCGATCCGGCTCATGCCGTCGAGAAGGCTGAACTCGGAGTGGACGTGCAGGTGGACGAACTGCCCATCCGGACCGGGATGCTCGGGTCGCAGGGTCACCCCTGCCATGCTAGCGACGAGCGCCCGGCGGCGTTCCGCGACTGGGCGCCAACGCTTCGAGAAGGTTAGGTTTCGAAGGGAACCGCCAGCATCGGGTAGATCTCGATCGAGAAGTTGCCGCCGCCGTCACTGAGGTACGGGTGGCCGCCTGCCAGGCTGCGCGCCTCCGCAAGGCTCTCGGCCTCGATGATGGAGAAGCCGCGCACGGTGCCCGAGGACGGGGCGACGGCGCAGCGAACAGGGTGGAGCCACTACCTGCCCCGATTGGCGCTGGTTGCCAGCGGCCAGGATCCGGGAGACGATCCTGGCCCGCGGCTCGAGGCATCGTGATCCTCGCCCCTCCCGTCCTATTTCGCTCGCTCGATCTCACCGATGACGAAATTGGCATGTGGCCGAAGGCGCGATTGCAGCTCGCCCCAATGCTCGTCGTCCGCGTCGCCCAGGTAGACGGCGCGTGCTCGGACAAGGACCGCGCGATGCTCCTCGGGGAGGCGCGGGAGCACCCAGTCTGCCGCGGCGTCCTTCGCGTGGATCGCCCCCGTGACGACGGTCGCCCAGATCCGGGCGAGGGTGAGCACGACGTTCGCCGCGTCGGACTCCAGATCATCGAGGAGTCCGGGGATGCCGGCCACGATTGCATGGACCAGGTCGTCGTGCGGCACCGGATCCAGGACGTCGGCCGGTGGCGGCCCAAAGAGTGGGCTGTTCCCGAGCAGCGCCATCGAGATGAGCGGCGCGAGATCGGGACTGGCGTCGGACGCCACCGGGACGTCACCTCGCTCGTAGTTGTCGCGCAGCCACTCACCGTACTGGAACTCGGAGCGCGGCGGGTACCGCCAGGGGCGAACATCGGAGTCCACCACGATCGTCAGCTCGATCGGTCGGGCGGGGCCCCCGTGGGCGCGGCGTCCCGAGAGGGCCATCAGCCCCCGGACGAGCGCGCGCCGCTGGGGCGCGTCCAGGCGGCGCCCGGTGACGACCAGGACATCGGTGTCACTCCGCGGCCGCAGCTGCCCGAGCACGGCCGAGCCATGGAGGTAGGCGCCGATGGCGTCGGTGCCGAGCACGCGGTGGATCAGAGTCACGATCTCGTCGAGCTGCGTCATCTACGCGGAGCGGACCTCGCTGGGGCCGAGCCACTGCGCCAGGGCGTCCCGCTCGTCGTGGATCGCATCAGTCCCCTGAGACGACTTTGCAACCGGGTCGGAGGTCAACTCGCCCTCAGGCGTGCTCTTCGTCCGCGTCAGCATCAGCTTTGGCGCGGTGAATCGTACCGGGCGCGTGCTGGGGCGGGGCGTAGACGGTGTAGAGCTTCAGGTCGAGCCAGCCGGTGTTGACGAAGTTGTGGCGCATGCCCGCCGGGACGTGAACAAGGCGACCCGGGGTTACCGGACTGCGCTCGCCCTCAAGGACGGCCTCACCCTCCCCCTCGGCGAACACGAGAACCTGGTCCACGTCGTGATGGACCTCCTCGCCGATCTCGCCCTTCGGCGGGATGCTCATGACGACGACCTGGGCGTGCGGCCCGGTCGAGACGACCTCGCGAAAGTACGCATTGCGTTTTGCGCGCGCGAGGATATCGGCATTGAACGGCACGGCTGTTTGCTGGCCTGTCTGGTTCATGGCGACCTCCTTCACGGCCAGTGTGATCAGCCTCGGCGGACCGCGACAGGGCCGAAGGTCCCGTCGTGACTGCCCGTCGCGACACGCCCCGCACGTCGCCTGTACGATGCGCGACGTGCTGTACGACTACACCACCGTAACCGCTGATACGGTACGAGACGAGGTAGCCGCTGCGGTCGGCCGCGCCGAAGAGCTGGTCGCCCGTTCGATCGCCTCGGCCGACGCCCCTTCGTTCGAACAGACCCTCGCCCCGCTCGACCTGGCGGCCGCCGAGATGGTCACCGGATACGGCCGGAGCGCCTTCCTGGCGTACGTACACACCGATTCCGCTGTTCGCGACGTTGCGCAGCAGGCCGAGGAGCGGATCAGCAAGTGGAACGTGGGCCTGCCGTTTCGCCCGGAGGTCTACCGGGCGGTGCGTGCCTTTGCCGACACGCCCGAGGCTGCCGATCTCACCGGTGAGCGCCGTCGGCTGCTCGATCGCCTGTTGCGTGACTTCCGGCGCGCCGGCAACGAACTTGCGCCCGAGGCCCGAGCCGAGCTTGAACAGCTGCAGAATCGCCTGGTCGAGCTCCAGGTCGCCTTCGCGCGGAACATCAACGAGGATCAGGGCGGCATCGAGGTGGACCGCGCCGAGCTCGACGGGCTGCCGGAGAGCTTCATCGAGCGGCTCGCGCCGGGCACGGAGCCGGGGACCTACAAGGTCGGCACCAAGGGCCCGGAGTTCGTCCCCTTCATGGCCCAGGCGCATCGCCGGGATCTACGCGAGACGTTGTTGCGACGCTCGTGGAACCAGGCCGCGACCGTCAACCGGCCGCTGCTGGAAGAGGCGCTCACCGTTCGGCGGCGAATGGCCGCGCTCTTCGGCGTGCCGACCTGGGCGCACCACGCGATGGAGGTCAAGATGGCGGGCAACCCGGAGCGGGTGCGCGCCTTCTACGACGAGATCGTTCCGCCCCTCGAAGCGGCCGCGGTGCGAGAAGTGGCCGCGCTCCAGGCGATGGCGGAGACGGACGGGATCACCGAGCCGATCCAGCACTGGGACTGGACCTACTACGACAACAACCAGGCCCTGCAGCAAGGCGTCGACCAGGACGAGGTGAGCCAGTACCTGCCACTCCCATCGGTCCTGGCGGGCCTGTTTGAGCTCACCGGCAAGGTGCTGGGCCTCGAGTACCGCGAGGTGGATGCCAGGGACGCGTGGCACGCATCGGTCAGCCTGTACGAGATCCGCGACCGGGCCAGCGGTGAGCTGCTCGCCCACTTCTATGCCGACCTGTTCCCCCGCGACGGCAAGTTCTACCATGCCGCCGCATTCCCCCTGACGGTGGGCCACCGGCGCACCGACGGCAGCTACCAGGCGCCGGTCAGCGCCATCGTCGCCAACCTGACGCCCCCGAGCGCCGAGCGACCGAGCCTCCTCAAACACGGGCCGGGCAGCGAGCTCGAGACTCTCTTCCACGAGTTCGGGCACATCCTGCACATGAGCCTCACACGCGCCGAGTTTGCCCGCTTCAGCGGGGCTGAGACGGAGTGGGACTTCGTCGAGGCGCCGTCGCAGATCATGGAGCACTGGACCTGGCAGCCATCAGTGCTGGCCGGATTCGCGCGGCACTACGAGACCGGTGAACCGATACCGGCGGGACTGGTGACGAAGATGATCGGCGGCCGACACCTCAACGTCGGCCTGCGGGGAGCGCGGCAGGTCTCCTTTGGCGCGGCCGACCTCGCGCTCCACGCCACCAGCGAGTCGGTCGATATCGAGCACGCGGTGCGCGACACCGCCGCGGTGATGCATCTCCCCTACCCGGATGGGACGTTCCAGTTCGCGTCCTTTGGCCACCTGATGAGCTCCTACGACGCCGGCTACTACGGGTACCTGTGGGCCGAGGTGATCGGAGACGACATGTGGGGCCGCTTCGCCGATGAGGGGATCGACTCGCCCGAGGTCGGCGCGGCATACCGGCGGGCTATCCTGGAGCCGAATGGCACTCGCGACGGGGACGACCTGGTCGCCGATTTCCTGGGTCGGCCGGCATCGGTCCAGACCTACCTGAAGATGCGCGATCTGGGGTGAGCGCGCCCGATCATCGGGCCGTCGTCTTCGCGACGCTCAGCGTGGTCTTCGCGGCGTTCTGCTGGGGATTGGCAGCGATCTTCGCCAAGGGCGCATTCGAGGCGGGCATACCGCCGGACCGGCTGGCCGAGGCGCGCGTAGCGGTGGCGGGGATCCCGCTCCTTCTCTTCCTCGTCGTGTGGCGCCGACCGCTCCTGCGGCCCCCGCGGGCCACGCTGCTGCCGATCGCCGTCTTCGGCGTGGGAGTGGTTGCCGTCAACTGGGCGTACTACACCGCCATCGACCGCCTGCCGGTGGGCGTGGCGATCTCCATCCAGTACACGGCACCGGTGATGATCCTGGTGCTCTTTGCGCTGGTGGCGCGCCGCAGCCCCGGACCGCTCACCTGGATGGCGGGCCTCCTCACCCTCGCTGGAGCCGTACTCGTGAGCGGCGCGTACAGCGGGCTGCGAGACCTGGACGGAATCGGCCTGCTGGCCGCCGCCGCGTCGGCGATCACGTTTGGCGTCTATCTCATCTCCGCGGAGGCCGCTGGGCGCCGTGGAGCGCATGCGGTGAGCGTTCTCACCCTCGGCTTCGCGGTCGCCGCGGTGGTGTGGGGCACGCTCCTCCCCTGGTGGACCTGGCCGGTCGAGCGGCTGGCCGAGCCGGAGATCGCCCTGCGAGTGCTGGGCGTGGGCGTGGTCGGCACGCTGATCCCGTTCCTGCTTGCCGTCAATGCGGTGCGCATCATCTCGGCGGCGGTGGCCGGGATCGCATCGACCACCGAGCCGGTATTCGCCGCCGGACTGGCGTGGCTGCTGCTGGGACAGGCGCTCAGTGCGCCGCAGGTGATCGGCGGGGGGCTGGTGGTGACCGGCGTGCTGCTGGCCCAATTCGCTCGCGCCACGACGACGCTCGACCTGGGTGAGGGGCCGGCGACCGAGGTCGCGCCCTAGCTCCCGGCAGCGCCCTCAAGGAACGGTGCGACCAGACCGATGAACGCCTCCGGTGCCTCCATCGGCGGCAGGTGAGCGACACCCTCCATCACCTCCAGTCGCGCCCTGGGGATGGCGGCCGCCAGGTGTCGCCCCATCGCCATCATGTCGGGCTGATCCAGCTCCCCCACCACCACCAGGGTCGGCGCGCGGACCTCGCCCAGGCGCTCACTCGCCGGAGGCTCGAGCGACCCGGAGTCGACGGCCCCGTCGACCGCCTGGAGCGCCAGGGCCGGGCGATACATGTCGAAGACCGCCTGCCGCAGCTGCGGCGCCGCCTTGCCCGTCCGCAGCGGCCCATCGACCCAGGTGCGTACATTGGCCCAGGCCACCTCGTCGAGATCGCCGCGCTGCCAGGCGGACTCCTCGGCCTCCCAATCGGCCCGCAGGGTTGGCGCCCAGTCCCAGCCGGCCAGCCCGGGTGCGACCAGCACCAGCCGATCCACCAGCCCCGGCTCCGCCAGTGCAAGGTCGAGCGCGGCGGACCCGCCCATCGAGACGCCGATGACGTGCGCCGGCACCGCATCGAGCGCGCGCAGCAGCCCGGCCAGGTCGCGCCAATTGGTGAACTCCTCCTTGGCTGCCGGCGTGTCGCCGAAGCCGCGCAGGTCCGGACGGATGACACGGTATCGGTCAGCGAATGCGCCCTGCGTGTCGCTCCACATGCGGCGGTCGGCGATCCCGGCGTGGATCAGCAGCAACGGCGGGCCGGATCCTGCCTCCTGGTAGGCGAGGTCCACCCCGTTGACGCTCATGAATCGCGTGCTCATCGGTCGAGGATAGCCGCTTCGGCGCGCCACAAAGTCGCCCCCACCCCGGGAGGAAGGTACTGCCCGCAAGCGCGTCTACGGGTGCGAGACTCGGATCGTCATCAATTCGTCCGTCATGCCCCTGGAGGAACCCAGATCGATCATGAGCCGATTCCGCACCCATCTGATGGCACTGCTGGGGGGAGCCATGTTGCTGGCCCTCTCGGTTTCCGGGGCGCTGGGCCACGCCAGCTCAGGAGACTTCGGCGGTGGCGCCAAGAACCACGGCCAGGCGGTCTCCGCCTTTGTCCACGGCCTCGTGTTCGGTGACGAGGATGCCAGCGAGGAGGAGCCGGCCGACGAGGGCGACGTTGATGCCGACACTGAAGACACCGAGACCGATGACACCGATACCGACGAAGAGGCGGTCGACGAGGACGCCGACTCGGAGGATGGCGAGCAGGGCTCGCACGGTGCGTGTGTATCCGCGGTCGCGCACAGCGACGAGGTCGGAGGCAAGAACAACAACCACGGCGGCGCCGTGAGCGAGGCCGCTCGGGTCACCTGCTGGGAGGATCCTGCCGAGGAGGAGCCAACCGACGGTGACCCCACCGAGGACGCGGCTGATGAGTCCTCCGTCGACGCCAGCGCCGACGCCTCAGACGGTCCCGGCAAGTCCAAGACCGCGCACGATCGTGGCCACAAAGGCGGGCACGAACGGGGCGGACACCACGTCAGCGCTCGCTGGGGCGACCGGGGCTAAGCCTCCAGGTCGCGCGCAGTGCAGGGGCTCGGGCGATCCGCCCGGGCCCTTCGCCTTACCCCCCGTGCGCTAGGCTGCGCGGGTGGAGAGACGCGACCCGTATCGCATCCTGGGCGTCCTGCCGGAAGCCGATCCCGACGTCATCCGCGCCGCCTACCGCGTGCTGGCCCGCAAGCTCCATCCCGACGGGCAGGACGGTCCGCCCGATCCCGTCACCGACCGCCGGATCAAGGACCTGACCTGGGCATATGCCCAGGTGCGCGACGCGGAGGCGCGACTGCGCTTCGATCGCGAGCGGTTCGCCGGGGCACCCCCGACCGCGGCCGATCCCCCGACCCACGGTGCGGCGCGCCGGGCCGATGAGGACGACCCCGCTCGCGTGAAGCTCGACTTCGGCCGCTACGAGGGCTGGACGCTGCGGGAGATCGCGAAGCGCGATATCGAATATGTCCAGTGGCTGCGCCGCCACGCGTCGGGCGCACGGTTCCGGACGACCATTGACCAGCTCCTGGTGGAACGGCGAACACGAAAGCCCAAGTAGGGTGGTCAGGGGCCTTGCGCAGATGACCGCTGCAGGGGATAGTTAGGCGGGCACCCGCGCCGGCCGGCGGCCAGCACACCACCCCTGATCGCGACCCTCGCGCCAGGCCGCATGAGACCGTGACGATTGTTCGAGACGAACCTCTACAAGTTCCTCCAGGTTGATCCCGAGGCCGATCCCGAGGTCATCACCGCCGCGTACAACGTGCTGCTCGATAAGTTGCACCGCGTGCGTGCCGCGAGGGGGGTGACCGAATTCCGGGAGGAGGAGCTCAAGCGGGCCTACGCCATTCTCTCCGACCGCGGCAGACGAAATGCCTATGACGCCGAGCACGCGCCGGTTGCCTTCTCGATCGGTCCGGTGGACGGGCCGGACTCCGAGCCGATGCGAAACGGCGGGCTGTCCGGACGGATCGCGGCCCAGAACGGCGGGACCGCGGCCCCCGCCCACGACGACGGTCCTGCCGAGCCCAGGCTCAACTTCGGCCGCTACGCCGGGCACACCCTCGACGAGATCCTGCACCTTTACGGAGAGTACCTGCGCTGGCTCAGCCGCCACTCATCGGGCCTTCGGTACCGGAGCGCCATCATGAAGCTGCTGGCCCAGCCCGAGGCGCCACGCACGCCGGTGAAGGTCAAGCCCTAGGTTCGGACCCGGTGGCCCTCGTTGGCCGGACCGTCATCGGGCTAGTGGTAGTCCGAGCACGACAGGAAGTAGCCGCAACCGTGGCAGATCAGCTTGCACTTGCGCTCTTCCATGGTGGAGCCGCAGTTCGCGCAGGTGCGCATCAACTCGCCGGGATCAATTGACGGCTGGACCGATGCCTCACGGACCGGCGGTGGCTCGCTGGTGAGCGTCGTGGTCGGGACCTGCACGGGGGTCAGTGTAGGACGCAACCTACTTCGGTGCACCGATCGCCCCCGATCCGACCCGCCGCGCCCCCTGACCTTGTCGGTACCCGGTACTGGTACAAGCTCGCGCGCTGTCCGCGCTCACCGCTCCCGCGCGTCCCTCGCGGCCTAGCATGGCCCGATGCGACCCACCGCCACCGCCACCACCCCTCGCCGTGCAATCCCCGGCGAGCTGCTGATGAGCATCGTGGCGATCCTGTGGGGAAGCGCCTTCCCGGTGACTCGGATCCTCCTGGAGGAGATGCCACCGTTGGGAGCGGCCGCGTGGCGAACGCTTCTCGCCGCCGGTGGCGTGGCGCTGCTGGTGTCGCTCCGCAGCGGGCCGGGGCAGCTGTGGCCGGCGGGCACCCGGCGCGGTCGCCTCGCATTGCTGGCGGTCCTTGGTGGTGCGACCTTCGTGATCGGGATGAACCTGGGCGTCGCGTTGACCGGCGCCTCGATCACCTCGTTCGTGACCGGCACCTACCCGCTGCTCGCCGTGGTGGTCGCCACGGTCGTCCTGCGCGAGCACCTGCCCCGACCGGCGCTGCTGGCGCTCGTCGCCGCGGCGATCGGGCTCGCACTGCTGGCCCGTCCCGGCGGAGCACACGTCGAGCTGCTTGGCGTGGCGGCCGGCCTGATGGCCGCCCTCTCGTTCGCCGTCTACCTCGTGCTTGCTCGCCGATGGGCCGACCCGGCTCGCCTGCCCGCCCTGACGCTCGCGTTCTGGCTGCTCGTCTCATCGGTCGTCGTCACCGGGCTGGGGCAGCTCGTCGTTGGCCCCGAGGGGCTGGTGCCGGACCTGTCCCTCACCGGCTGGGCGGCGCTCCTGTGGCTCGCGCTGCCGGCATCCGCCCTGCCGCACAGCCTGCTGATCGCAACCATGCGCCGGCTCCCCGCCAACCGGGCCGCGCCGTTCCTGCTGCTGATGCCGATCTCCGGGTCGCTGATCGCTGCGCTGCTCCTCAATGAGCGGCTCGACCTGCTCCAGCTCGCCGGGGCGGGGCTCATCCTCGCGGCGATCGCGGCCGCAACGCTGCCAAGGAGTCGATAGTCCGGTCGCGGGTCGCCTCGTTGGGGGCGTAGCCATCCGATGGCTACAACGGCCAAGATGAGGCGGGTTCTTGGCCAACGCGCGCACGGTGCGCTCATTCAGCCATCCGCAGCGGGCAAGACCCCCTTGGGTGGCCGTTGTAGTCACCTGGTGACCGTGGGCGAGCAGCTCGGATCCGTTGACACTCGCTTCATGTCGCGCGCAGACTTCGACCATGCCTGAGCAGTACGTTCCCTACTCTGCCGCATGGTTCACGCTGAGCCTCATCAACGCCGGGCTGGCGCAGGGCAAGGGCCGCAGCGGCCTCAACTGGTGGCTGGGCTCGCTCTTCGTAAGCCCGTTCGCCACGCTGCTCATCGTCATCTGGCCGGCGCTGCAACCGGGCCAGCCTGAGTTCCGGCCCGGAACCATGGACCGCACGCAGGCGGTGATCATCGGTCTGATCGTGCTCGTCGTGGTGTTCGGTATCTTCGGTCTCGTGGCGGGCGACATGGAGTCTGGCTCTTGACCAGGTCAGAGCGCACGCGAAACGCCCTGCCGTCGTTCAAGGGTGCCAGCATCTCGATCGGCGGCTTCCTCGCCGGCCTCGAGCAGCAGATCCTGCACCGGCGGCCGCCCCCGGCAATCGTGGTGGAGGAGGAGTCCCGCAGCCAGCCTGCCAGCGCCAATGGGCTGCGAATCGACGGTCTGGACGATCCGATCGAGCATCGCGACGTGCCGGATCGGTCAGGCGCGCGCCTCTAGCGAGCGAGGCGGCGGCGCAGCTCCTCGTTGACCAGCTTCGCATCGGCACGACCCGCGGTTCGCCGCATCACCTGGCCGACCAGGAACCCAAACAGCTGCGACTTGCCGGCCCGGTAGTCGGCAACCTGTGTCGGGAACTCGGCAAGCACCGCCTCCACTTCGGCGCCGATGGCGTCCGCATCGCCTACCACAGCCAGCCCGTCACGCGCGATCACCTCGGCGGGCGACTCACCGGAGTCAAAGACCGATGCCAGCACGGCCTTGGCGTTCGCCGCCGAAACCCGGCCCGCTTCCACCTCCCCGATCAGCTCGGCAAGGCCCGCCGGGCGCAGCCCCACCGCTCCGGAGCGCAAGCCATCCGCGGCGCGCTGGTTCAGCAGCCTGCTGAACTCCCCGGTCAGCCAGTTGGCGGCCGTCTTTGGCGCCACGCCGGCCGCGACCACGGCATCGAAATACTCGCCCAGGCTGACCTCGGCGGCGAGCACCCCGGCGTCATACGCTGAGAGGCCCAGCTCCGCCGTGTACCGCGCACGGCGCGCCGCTGGCAATTCCGGCAGCCCAGCGCGGATCCGCGCCACCCACTCCGCCGACGGGCGCAGGGGGGGCAGATCGGGCTCGGGGAAGTATCGGTAGTCGTTCGCCTCCTCCTTGGAGCGCTGGCTGATCGTCCGACCCTCGTCCTCGTGCCAGCCGCGCGTCTCCTGGATGAGTCGCTCGCCGCGCTCGAGCGCCTCGGCATGGCGCGCCACCTCGAATTCCATGGCGCGCTCAAGGGAGCGGAAGCTGTTGAGGTTCTTGACCTCGACCTTGGTGCCGAAGGGATCGGTGCCCATCGGTCTCAGGCTCACGTTGCCCTCGATCCGCATCGAGCCGTTCTCCATGTCGCCGTCGCTTGCACCGATGTAGCGCAGGACGTCGCGCAGGGTCTCGCCATACGCCCGCGCCTGGGCTGGGCTGCGGACATCGGGCTCGGTGACGATCTCCATGAGCGGCAGTCCGGCGCGGTTGAAGTCGAGCAGCGAGTAACCGCGACCTCCATGCTGCAGCCGCGCGGTGTCCTCCTCGAGGTGCGCCCGGGTGATGCCGATGGTCACCTCGGTCCCCTCCGCGGCGACCGGCACGACCAGGCGCCCATTGGCCGCCAGGGGCAGCGCGTACTGGCTGATCTGGTAGCCCTTTGGCAGGTCGGGATAGAAGTAGTTCTTGCGCTCGAAACGCACCGCCTTGGTCTGGATCTCGCACTCCAGCGCGAGCCCCGTGAGCATCACCAGCTCAACCGCTTTGCGGTTGATCACGGGCAGCGTGCCGGGCATGCCCAGGCAGATGGGACACGTACGCGTATTCGGCTCGTCGCTTTCGCCGGGGGCTGGTGCGGTGGGGCAGGAGCAGAACATCTTCGATTCGGTGCGCAGCTGGGCGTGCACCTCGATCCCGATGACCGTCTCGTACTGTGTCCGCGTCGTGCTGGCCATGTGCCGGATTGTAGTGGGGGCGAGCTGCCCGGCCCTGGGGCGGATGCGCCGTGTCAGAGCCGTTCATGCAGCACGGTTGCACGACCGCACGACCGCACGAACGCACGAACGCTCCTGACACGGCGATCCGGCGGGGAGCCGTGGACTGTCCGATTCCTATGAGGTGCGCGTTACGGGTGCGAGGGGGTGTCGAATCGGCCTTCGTGCAGGCTGAAAGCAGCATCGCGCGCCCTGGTGCCCGAAACGCTCGGCAGTGCTGCCCCGGTCGGAATCTGCCAGGGTTCCGACGGCCTCGCCAGCCTGACACGGCGAGCCGACGGCCCGCGCCACCCGCTATCCTGCGCGGCATGAAGATCGGTGAATGGGATTCCCTCGGTCGCTCGCGCGGCCTCCTGCAACGACAGCTCGGTGAGCTTGGCGCGGCCGAGTATGCGGCACATGTCACCATCAACCCCGACACGGGGCGGCTGCGGATCCTGGTGGCAACCGATATCGGTCTGCTCGATTACAGCTACGCCCCGGTCGGCTCAGACCCCGAAGGGCCCTGGTCGCTGCGCGGCCAGCTGACGCGCTGGATCAGCGTCAAAGGTCTGCGTCTCCAGACCGATGCGCAGTTCGACGAGGACAACAGCGACGCCCGCTGGATCTGGCGGCTGGTCGCCGAAGACCCACGCATGGAGCTCTCTGCCGACTCGACGGGCGTGGGCGAGCAGGGACCAAGCGCACTGCTCCCCTTCGCACGCGCCTGCATCCAGCACGCGCGCTGACCCCTCAGCGGCGAGCGGTCAGGAAGAGGCTCCCGAAGGGGATCGCCAGCGTCCCATCGGCGGCGCGCGGCGCGAGCGCCAGCAGTTCCGCCTCGAAGGCTAGGAAGCGTTCCTCGCTCCAACCCGCGGTTGCCGTCGTGCGTGACCCGGTGCGCATCCAGCGGCCAAAGGCATCGGCATCGGCGAGGCGAATGACGGTGTTCGGATCAGCGCCGGTAGCGATGCTGCGCCAGCCTGCGGCGCGCGCCCAGCGGGTGAGCGCGGTCCTTGTAGCGATCGGGACACGACGCCGCACCGCGTAGCGGCGGTACACGCGGGCGAAGCCGGGGAAGTAGGCCGCGGCCCGCGGCCCCGGCACCGAGATCGACAGACGCCCGCCCGGGGCGGTCACCCGTAGCCACTCGGTGAGGACGGAGACCGGTTCCGCGGCGAAATGGAGCGAGTGGACGGCCACGGCGACGTCGAATGAGGCGTCCGCAAAGGGGAGCGCCCCGTAGTCTGCTTCGACGAAGGTCGCCCCGGTCACGGTCCGACGCGCGATCTCCAGCATGCCCGCTGCCCCATCGACGCCCGTGATCGCGCGCCCTTCACCCACCGCGAGGGCCGCTCCAGCACCGGTCCCGGTGCCAAGGTCGACAACTCGCTCCCCTGGCCGCAGCGCTGCACGGCGTACGACTTCGGCCGCCACGACGGCAAGCGACGGCGCCATGCTCGCGGCGTAGTTCTCCGCGGTCTGCGAGAAGCCGGCAACGGTGCTGTTTGGAGGGGCGGACATCGAACCCGATCGGTCAGGCGTGGCGCGCCACGAAGCGCTCGATGCGGTCCATCGCCTCGACGATCTGCTCGTAGGCGGTCGCGTAGCAGATGCGCACGTGCCCGGCACCCGAGGGTCCGAAGGCGGTTCCGGGCACCACCGCCACGCGCTCCTCGCGGAGCAGCTGCTGAGCGAACGTCTCGTCGTCCATGCCGGTGCGGGAGACATCGGGGAAGCAGTAGAAGGCGCCCTTGGGCTCGAAGCAGAGAAGGCCGATCTCGTTGAGGCGCTGCACCATGTACGTTCGGCGACGGTCGTACTCGGCGTGCATCTCGAGCACGAACGGCTCGCCGGATCGCAGCGCCTCGACGGCCGCGAACTGGGCGGAGGTCGGTGCGCACATGATCCCGTATTGGTGCACCTTGGCGATGCCGGCCATCACCGCTGCGGGTGCCGCCACCCAGCCGATGCGCCAGCCGGTCATGGCGTAGCTCTTGGAGAAGCCGCCGATCAGCACCGTCCGGTCGCGCATCCCCGGCAGCGCCGAGAAGGGCACGTGCTCGTGATCGCCGTAGACCAGCCGCTCGTAGATCTCGTCGCTGATGACCAGCAGGTCATGACGCTCGACGACCTCGGCGATCCGCTCGAGGTCGGCGCGGTCGAGCACCGCCCCGGTCGGGTTGTTTGGGTACCCGAGGAAGAGCGCCTTGGTGCGAGGCGTCACGGCGGCTTCGATCATCTCCGCGGTGACGCGGAAATCGGTGGCATCGGTGGTCGAGATCGGCACCGGCACGCCCCCGGCCAGGGTGATGCACGGCGCGTACGCCACGAACGAGGGCTCGTGGTAGATCACCTCGTCGCCCGGATCGCAGATGGCCCGCAGGCTGGCATCCACCGCCTCCGAGGCACCGACGGTGATGATCAGCTCGGTGCGTGGGTCGTAGTTCAGTCCATACCGATCCGCCAGGTCGGCCACGATCAGCTCGCGCAGCTCTGCCTTCCCGCCGTTGGCGGTGTAGTGCGTCTCCCCGGCCTCCAGGCTGGCGATGGCGGCCCGGGTGATCGGCTCAGGGGTGGTGAAGTCCGGCTCACCGATGGTCAGGCTGATCACATCGGTCATCTCCGCCAGCATGTCGAAGAAGCGCCGGATGCCCGATGGGGGCAGGTTCCGGATCTTGCTGGACAGGAATTCGGCCGGGGGCCGAGCAGTGCGGACGCGTGCGGCAGGTTTGGTGGTCATAGGGGCGAAGTGTACCGCCGCTCCCCCGCCTCGATCCGCAGCGCCAGGCGGTTCTGCTGCGGCGGCAGCGGGCAGGTGGCGTACGGGGAGAAGACGCACGGCGGGTTGTATGCGAGGTTGAAGTCCGCAACCACCGACCCGTCGGCCGCCGGCGCCTCGGTGTACAGGAAGCGTCCGCCGCCGTAGGTCTCATGCCCGTTTGTCAGGTCGCCGAAGACGAGCCAGAGCGTGCCGTCTTCCCCTCCGGACAGTGCCCGTAGGCGCCACGTCGCGCCGTCGCGCTCGAACCAGACGGTCCCCGGCGTCGGTTCACGGGTTGGGGCGCCGGTGATGTCCACGATCTTGATGGTGGTCCCCGGAGCCGCCGGCTCGAACTGTGCGGTCACGCGCCATGTCGGGTCGATCGGGAAGCTCTCGAGGCCGGCGAATGCGGCCAGGACGGGCGCCTCGCTGTCGCGGACCCGCAGCCCCATCCGCTCGCCGCGACGGATCAGGTGCATCCGCAGCGGACCGAGGTCCAGCAGGGTCGGGTCGCCGTCGCGGTCATCCGCCAGCGCCATGGCGGCGGCCGGATCCCCGCCGATCCGCAGCTCCGCACCCTCGTGGGGCTGGAGTCGAACCTGGTCCTCGCTCCAGGTCAGCGTGCCGGCCCGTGGCGCGATCCCCGACCCATGGAGCACGATCTCGTTGGCCGGATGGGCTCCGAAGTGATTCTCGCCGGGCGCAAGCCAGTGCAGCCCAACGAGCGCCAGCCAGCCGTGCGGGCTGCGCAGCCGGTCCTCGCGGAGGCGGCGCCAGGCGGTCACTCGCTCTGCGTGCGCTCCGACGCTGATCGCGGTCATCGGCTCCAGTCTAGGAGGAGTCGACGCCCCGGCGCCGGGTGTGGCGACCAGGGGTGCGGGCCGCTACGGGACCTCGGTGAGCTCCAGCGTGTTCCCCTCGCTGTCCTTGAACCACGCGGCCTTGTAGCCGGGAGGAACGGTGAGCAGGCCGTCGACCGTCTTCATCTCGCCGAAGTCGTAGTCCTCGAACACCACGCCGCGTGAACGCATCTCGGTCATGGCCGCCTCGATCCCGGTCAGCTCCCAGCCACCGACCGTGTTCATGGCCGTGCCAGCCGACTCGGTCTGGTACAGGTAGAACCACGTCGCGCCGCACCGATACCAGAGCCCAGCCCCGCCCATCTCTTCGCGCTCCGGAACCAGCCCGAGCTTCTCCTCGTACCAGGTCCGCGCACGACCGATGTCCGACGCGGCGAGCCGCGCCGACATGGGGAAATCACCGAGCATCACGCACCTCCCGTGTGGCCCGCCCACCTGTCGCTGGGCGCTGCGCGTAGCGTGGTCCGCCGCCGCCCGCTCGTCAACGGGGAAGGTGAGCCGCTGTCGGGTTCAGCCCGCCAGGACGAACATGAGGAAGGGCGCCGTCCGCGGCCCGATCCGGACCCACACCGCCGGCCCATCGTCGACCGGATTCGTGGTCACGCTGCGTCCTGCGGTCTGCCGACCGTCGAGGGCCATGGCGATCGGCCCCTCGCCGAAGCGGGCCAGGCAGGCTGCCGCGTAACCCTCAGTGCTCGGCTCGGCAAGGACCAGGACGCTTCGCTCGAGTGCCACCCTCCAGCAGCGCGCCCCGAGCACGGGATCGATGCCGACGTCGTGCCAGTCAGTCCCAAGGACAGGCTCCAGGTCGGCCATGGCGCGCTCGGCATCGAGCGTGGCCAGCACGAGTCCCCGTGGCGCCTCGCTCCAGTCGTCGATCGCGCGCGGGAAGAGGCCGGCGCGTGCCGGATCGTCGGGCACGTCGAGCATCTGGGTGGGTGCGTTCCGCAGCCCCCAGTACAGGATCCGCGGCTCATCGCCCGGCTCGGCGTAGAGCCACTGCGGAAACAGCTGCGAGCCACCCTCGCGGAGAAGCCGGTTCAGGGACGCCTGCTCCGGCACGGCGATGCGGACGTGGCTGATCTCGGCCATCGCGTCGAGTCTAGTCCTCGTTCCGCGCTGGGTCCCGAGGAGATACCACGTATCGTGGTTCATCGACGCGTGAGGGGCCCCGATGAAGGGTTTCGCGCGCCGGCGTACAACGGGAAGTGGTGCCGGCACCCTGTTGAGCGTCAAACGGGGCGGCGGCGTGCTGTTGAACCACCATGCGTGGTAAGCCGGCCGCGCGGGCGGCGGCGACGCTAGTCGTGGGCGGTCGGCGGGCGCAGGTCGGAGAAGCCGGCGGCGCGCTCGTAGGCATCGGCCACGCGAAGGACGGTCTCCTCGCCGAAGGCGCGCCCGATCACCTGGAAGCCGACCGGCAGCCCATCGGCGAGACCAGACGGGACCGATATCCCCGGCAGCCCGGCAATGTTGACCGGCAGCGTGCAGGCGTCATTGAGGTACATCAGCAACGGGTCGTCGGTCTTGGCGCCGATCTTGAACGCCACGCTGGGCGACGTTGGCGCAAGCAGCGCATCGACATCGGCCAGGACGGCATCGAACTCGGCCTTGATCATGGTGCGCACCTGCTGCGCCTTCACGTAGTACGCGTCGTAGTAGCCGGCCGACAGGGCGTAGGTGCCCAGGATGATGCGGCGCTTGACCTCCGGGCCGAAGCCGTCGCCGCGGGTGGCAAGGTAGTTGGTCAGCAGATCGTCGTTGCCGGCCGACGCCCCGTAGCGGACCCCGTCGTAGCGGGCCAGGTTCGCGCTCGCCTCGGCCGGGGTGATGATGTAGTAGGTCGCCAGGCCCTTGTCGGTCGAGGGGAGTGACACGTCGACGATTTCGGCGCCCAGTCCCCCGAGGACACCGATGGCTGCCCGGACCGATGCCTCGACGCCGGGCTCCATGCCGGCCACGAAGTACTCGCGCGGGACGCCCAGTCGCAATCCGCGCACGTCGCCGGTCAGGGCGGCCGAGTAGTCGGGAACCGGGACGTTCACGCTGGTGGAGTCGCGCGGATCGTGTCCGGCGAGCGCCTCGAGCACGGTCGCCACGTCGCGGACGCTGCGGCCGAGCGGTCCGCACTGGTCGAGCGAGCTGGCGAAGGCGACCATCCCGTAGCGGCTCACCCGTCCGTAGGTCGGCTTCATGCCGACCACCCCGGAGAGGGCGGCCGGCTGACGGATCGAGCCGCCGGTATCGGTCCCAGTGGCGAAGAAGGCCTGACCCCCCGCGACCGCGGCCGACGAGCCGCCACTGCTCCCGCCCGGCACGGTGGACCGGTCCCACGGGTTTCGAACCGGCCCGTAGGCGCTGTTCTCGTTTGAGCTGCCCATCGCGAACTCGTCGAGGTTGGTCTTGCCCAGCAGGACGGCGCCGGCCGCGCCCAAACGCTCCTCGGCGCTCGAGGCGTATGGCGAGCGGTAGCCGGCCAGGATCTTCGAACCGGCCGTGGTTGGGAGTCCCCCGTCCGGCTGCCCGGCGTCGTCGAGCGCGCGCGTCACGAAGATGTCCTTGAGGGCGTACGGGATACCGAGCAGGGGCCGAGCATCCCCGGCGGCAATGGCGGCGTCCGCGGCGTCCGCGGCGGCGAGCGCCCGCTCCTCCCCGATCGCGATGAAGGTGTTGAGCTCCTCACCGTCGCGCGCTATGCGCACCAGGCAGGCCTGCGTCAGCTCGCGGGAGCTCACCTCGCGCCGATCCAGCAGCTTGCGCGCCTCGGCAATCGTCCGATCTGCGAGCGGCAGGGCTCCGGCGACGGGCATGCCTAGCGCCCCTCCTCGAGGACGACCGGCACGCGCAGCATCGGTCCTTCGCGCAGCGGAGCACCGGCGAGCGCGGCCTCGCGGCTGAGGCGCTGGGCGTCGCTCGCCACATCGTCGCGCAGCACGTTCTCGAGTTCGATCACCTGGGCGGTCGGGTCGATGGCGCTGGTATCCACGCTCTGCAGCACGTTGACCGCCTCCAGGATGCGGCTCAGCTGTCCCACCATGCGGTCGAGCTCTTCTTCAGTCAGGCCCAGTCGAGCGAGGCGGGCGACGTGCTCGACGTCGGATCGGCTGATCATGGCCCGATGCTAGCAGGCGTCATCTGGCAGGATTCGCCGCATGGCCCTGGCCGACGAGCCCCGAGCACTCGCCATCCCGATCCGAGGCGGGCGGATCGAGGCGCTGGTGCTGCCCGGCGGACCGGGCAGGCCGGTGATCGTCATCGGCGGCGTGGAGACCGGGCTGCGGCTGCTGAGCGGGACGGAGCACGCCCACGTGCGCCGCTGGATGCGGCGCACCGATCGCCGACCGGTGATCGTCCTTGGCCGGCCGGTCCCCGACGATCCCGCCGTGACCGCCACCCTGATGCATCCGCGAGCCATGGCCGATGCCGTGGCGCGCGCCATCCGCGGCCTGCGCGGCCTGGAGCCACCGGTGGCCATCGAGGCGGAATCGGGCGGCGGCCGCATCTCGCTGTGGCTCGCCGTCGACCATCCCGAGCTTGTCTCCCGGCTGGTGCTCACCTCGGTTGCCTCCGAGACGCCCCCCGACTCGGCGATGACCGGACGGATGGCCCAGTGGCTCGACCTGGCAGAGCGCGGCGAGTGGGCCGACTTCTTCGCCCACCTGGCGCTGCAGCTGAAACCGGCAGGCAGCGTCCATGCCGAGGCATTCGCGGTGCAGCCGCGCTTCCAGCCTCACCCATCGACGCCGGATCGGTTCATCGCCGAACTGCGAGCCACCCTCGACCCGACCTCCTTCGTGACCGACCGGCTGGCCGAGATCTCCGTTCCGACGCTGATCATCGCCGGCGCACAGGACCAGATCGTGCCGGTCGCCTCGACCGAGCAGGTCGCCATGCTGATCCGCGGTGCCCGGATGGAAGCCGATCCGACCTCGGGACACGCGGTGCGCAGCGACTTCGATGGCTACCACGACCTGGTGGAGCGCTTCCTCGCTGACGGTGACCACGACGGTAACGCTGCGTGACAGGCGTAGCCGAACCGCCCGGCAAGTGGTCTCGGCTCACCCTCCGAGGAGCTCTCGGAATCCCGCTTCGTCGAGTACCGGCACGCCCAACTTCTCCGCGGCCGCCAGCTTGCTGCCTGCCTTCTCGCCGGCCACCAGGTAATCGGTCCTGGCGCTGACCGATCCCGCGGAGTGGCCGCCGGCGGCGCGGATCGCATCCTCCGCCTCCTGACGGCTGAAGCCTGCCAGCGTCCCGGTCACGACCAGCGTCTTGCCCTTCAGCGGACCGCCCGCCACCGCGCCCGTTCCGGGAGGTGGCGCCTCGGCCACCACGCCGGTGTCGAGCAGGTGGTGGAGCGTGTCGCGCGTGTGCTCGCCGCGGAAGTAGGCCGCGATCTCCCCCGCCACCACGGTACCGATGCCAAAGACCTCGCTCAGCTCCTCGGGGGTTGCGCTCCGCAGCCGATCGGCGACGCGACGTGTCCACGCGGCCTCCTCCTCGTCGTCGCGGCGTGGCTCCTGGGCGGCGAGCCAGGCCGCGAGGTCGATGGCGGTCTGCTCACCAACCTGCGGGATGCCGAGCGCGTTGAGGATCCGCGCCAGCGGCCGTCGCCGCGCATTCGCGATGCTGGCGGCCAGGTTTTCCGCGGACTTGCGGGCGAATCGGTCCAGCCCCTCGAGCGTCTCGACGCTGAGCCGGTACAGGTCGGCCGGCTCGTTGAGCAGGCCGCGTTCCACGAGCTGGTTGACCACCGCGTACCCCGCGCCCTCGACGTCCATGCCACCGCGGCCGGTGAAATGCAGCAGGCCGCCGATCCGCTGCGCCGGGCACCATGGATTGGGGCAGCGCCAGGCGACCTCGCCCTCGCCTCGTTCCGCCGCGGTGCCGCACACCGGACAGGCAGCTGGCATCTCCCAGGTCGTCTCGGAGCCATCGCGCGCATCGGTCACCGCCGAGACGACTTCGGGGATCACGTCGCCGGCCCGCTGCAGCACGATCGTGTCGCCGACGCGCAGGTCCTTGCGCCGGATCTCGTCGATGTTGTGCAGCGTGGCGCTGCGCACGGTCGTGCCGCCCACGAAGACAGGCGTCAGGCGCGCCACCGGGGTGAGCGTGCCGGTGCGCCCGACCTGCACCTCGATCCCCTCGAGTCGCGTCGTCACCTGCTGCGCCGGGAACTTGTAGGCGGTCGCCCAGCGCGGAGCGCGCGCCACGAAGCCGAGGCGCTGCTGGAGGTCAGTGGCGTCCACCTTGATGACGATCCCATCGGTCTCGTAGTCGAGCTCGCGGCGCTTCTCGGCCCATTCCTCGGTGTAGGCGATCACCTCGTCGATCCCGGTCACGCGTCGCGCGTGCGGGTTGACCGGAAAGCCCAACTCGCGCAGCAGTGCCAGGGATTCGGAGTGCGTCGCCAGTCCCGGTACGCCGACCACCTGGTAGCACCAGACCGATAGCCGCCGGCCGCCCGTGACTGCCGGATCCTTCTGGCGGACCGATCCGGCCGCGGTGTTGCGGGCGTTGGCGTACAGCGGCTTGCCCTCGCGTTCGAGGCCCTCGTTGAGCGCCGCGAACGCACCCCGGGGCATGAACACCTCGCCGCGCACCTCGAGCCGATCTCCGGGAGGGTCCGCACGCAGACGGAGCGGGATCGCGCGCACCGTGCGCAGGTTGGCCGTCACGTCCTCGCCGGTGGTGCCGTCGCCGCGGGTCGCGCCACGCACGAAGGAGCGTCCCTCGTAGCGCAGGCTCATCGCGAGCCCGTCGATCTTCAGCTCACAGACGTAGCCGATGCCGGGATCATCGTCGCCCAGTCCGAGGCCGCGCCGCACGCGGGCGTCGAACTCGCGCAACTCGTCGTGGCCGAAGGCATTCCCCAGGGAGAGCATCGGCACGTCGTGCCGCACCTCGGCAAACCCGGCCGCAGGAGCGGCGCCGACCCGCTGCGTTGGCGAATCGGGCGTGAGCAGTTCGGGGTGGGTGGCCTCGAGCTCGGTCAGCTCACGGAGGAGGCGATCGTAGTCGGCGTCTTCAATGGCCGGTGAATCGAGGACGTGGTAGCGGTAGTTCGCGTCCTCGATCGCTGCTCTGAGCTCCGCCGCACGCGTGGCTGGATCTGGGGCGCTGTTCATCGGGGCCGATTGTACGGGGAGTCGCCGATTCGCAATGAGGCTGCTCTTAGCCACCGAGATGACCGACCCACGAGGCTGCTTGAGCACGATAGGGCCACGGTTTCGGGTGAGATCAGGCCGAATGAGCGTCTAACAGCAGCCCGGCTGCGATCTCGTGGTGCGAGTCAGCTGTCCACAGATTTCGGTGCCTCGGCCTTGTCATCGTCCTCGTCATCGTCCTCGTCATCAGCCGGATCGGTCCCGTCGAACCAAGCACGAACGTCGAGCGTGTGCTCGCGGTAGTGATCGGCGCCGTCGAAGGCGATGATCTCCGCCAGGGTGTCGCCATCGGCGTCGCGTTCGTCGAGCGTGTCGGGCACCACTGCTGCCAGGCGCGTTGCGAATGCCTCGTAGGCCCCCTGCTCACGGGACGCCGCCGTCCCGTAGTCGGCCTCCGCGGCGACCCGTGCCACCACCACGTTCCGCTCGTCGACCGACAGGTCGTCGCGGCCGAACTCGGCCAGCTCGCCCTGCTCGGCACGGTGGAGCGCCTCGGCGGCGTGGCCGGCCCAGTAGCCGACGTGGGCCAGCAGCTCGCGCGCAGACCAGTCGCCGACCAGTCCCGGAGCGGTGCGCAGGCCGGGATCGACGTTGCCGACAGCCTTCAGGAACTCGTCGCGCGCATCACGGAGGCCGTCGAGCAGGGTCTGTATCTGGGCATCCGGTTCGGACATGGGCGCGATTGTAGTGGTCAGATGCGCTCGAGGCCGGCGTAGGCAGCGATCAGCTCCTTGACCCCCTGTCCGACGAAGGCGACGGTGACCCATTCGTCGCTCTTCTCGATCCTGCTGGAGACCACGATCCCCTCCCCGAAGCGTCGATGCCGCACCCTGTCGCCCGCGTGCCAGGCAGCTGCGGAGCCGGTCCCGTCCCACGCTGCCGCGTCGCTTGTGCCGCCGGGGGCCGGTGCCGTGAACGCCCCGCTGCCGAGGTCGATCTCCTCGGCGGGCTGGTAGCGCGTCCCCGCCACGCGCTCCTTCGCGCGGTCAAGTTCGCGCCCCGGGGCCGCCAGATCGGGCAGGTTGACCGGTCGCAGCGGCTCGGATTCGCGCCGCCGAGGGGAACGGTAGCCGCCGGGGGTCCAGTCGCTGTCGTCGATGCCGCGACGTTGCCAGCCGCCCCCGCTCTGCGCGCCCCATGTGCGGCGGAACTGCGCCGGCTCCTCGCGCTCGGAGGCGAGCAGCTCCTCGGGAAGCTCTGCCAGGAAGCGGGACGGCTCAGCGGCCGCCCCCACGCCCCAAGTGGAGCGGTGTCGGGCGTGGACCAGGTAGAGCAGGTCCTTGGCCCGGGTCATGCCCACGTAGGCAAGTCTCCGCTCCTCCTCGAGCTCTCGGTCGTCCTCCAGCGCTCGTCGGTGCGGCAGCAGCCCCTCCTCGAGCCCCACCATGAAGACGACCGGGAACTCGAGCCCCTTTGCTGCGTGCAGCGTGATGAGCGTGACCCGGTCAGGCCGGTCTTCGAGCTCGTCCTGGTCGCTGACCAGGGCCACCTCCTCGAGGAAGCGCTCGAGACCCTCGGGCACGGCGAGCTCATCGAACTCGGCCGCGTGGTTGCGCAGCTCCAGCAGGTTGGTCCAGCGCTCCTCGCCCTCATCGGTTCCGTTCTGGAGCGACTCGCGCATGCCGACGCGTTCGTAGACCGCGTCGAAGAGCGCCGACGGCGGCCCCTCCGATGCGAGCGCCGCGAAGCCGCGCACCAGGTCGGCAAAGCCGGCCAGCGCTGCCCGCGCCCGCGGCGACAGGTTGGGATTCTCCTCGGCGCGTTCGATCGCGTTCCACAGGGTGTCGCCGCGCGCATCAGCCGAGGCACGCAGTTCGGCGAGCGTCTTCTCGCCGATCCCCCGGGTCGGGACGTTGATCACCCGCTCCAGTGCGACCCGGTCGGCCGAATTGCGGGCCAGCCGCACGTAGCCGAGGGCGTCCTTCACCTCGCGGCGCTCGTAGAAGCGGGTTCCGCCGACGAGCTGGTACGGGATCCCGAAGCGGATGAACGCCTCCTCCAGCACGCGGCTCTGGGCGTTGATGCGGTACGCGATGGCGACCTCGCCGTATCGCCGGCTCCCCTCGTCGTCCTCCGCCCGCCGGGTGAGCAGGCTCCCCCGCGAAACGCGACCGCCACCGCACAGCCGCTCGATCTGGCGCGCGACGAATTCGGCCTCCTCGTACTCGTTGTAGGCGTCGAAGACCGCGATCTGGGTGCCCGCCCCGCGATCGGTCCACAGCTTCTTGTCCTTGCGCCCCTCGTTGCGCGATACGACGGCGTGGGCAGCGTCCAGGATCGTCTGGGTGGAGCGGTAGTTCTGCTCGAGCTTCACCACGCGAGCGGTCGGATGGTCACGCTCGAAGTCGAGGATGTTGCGCATGTCGGCGCCACGCCAGGAGTAGATGCTCTGGTCGTCGTCGCCGACCACCGCCAGGTTGCCGTGCTTCGCGGCCAGCAGGCTGCAGAGCAGGTACTGCGCGCGGTTCGTGTCCTGGTACTCGTCGACCAGGATCTGCAGCCACCGGCCCTGGTAGCGGGCCAGCACGTCGGGGTGCTGCTCGAAGAGGAAGACGGCGCGCATCAGGAGGTCGTCGAAATCGACCGCCTCGTCCTCGACCAGCTGCCGCTGGTACGCGTCATACACACGGGCCGCGGTCTCGTCGTAATAGTTGGCAGCCTGCCTGGTGGCCGTCGCCGGGTCGGCAAGCTCGTCCTTGCGCTGCCCGATCCAGGCCAGCATCCCGGCCGGCGCGAACCGCTTCTCGTCGAGATCGAGGCGCCGCAGGATCCCCTTGACCAGCGCGACCTGGTCGGCACGGTCGTAGATGGTGAAGCTCCGGCTCAGACCGATGGCGCCGCCGTCGCGGCGCAGGATCCGGGCGCAGATGGCGTGAAAGGTACCGATCGTCGCCTCGCGGGCCGCCTCCTCCCCGATCAGCCCGGCGATCCGTTCGCGCATCTCGTTGGCGGCCTTGTTGGTGAAGGTGACGGCCACGATCTGCCACGGCTTGGTTCCGGTGGCGACAAGGTAGGCGACTCGATGCGCCAGCACACGCGTCTTGCCAGAGCCCGCTCCGGCCAGGATCAGGAGCGGGCCATCGCGGTGCGCGACGGCCTCGCGCTGCGGTTCGTTCAGGCTGGCGAGAAGCTGCTCCCCGGCAGCCGGAGCGGCAGGGTCAGCGGCCTTGGGGGCGTTGGTGGGCATCGGTCCGATTCTAGACCGCGCGGCCGATGCCCCCCGGCGGCCGGCCACGAGCTGCGAACCTCAGTCCCGTACGTAGACCGGCTGCACCTGGACGGTTGCGTTCGGCTGGCTGACGAGCGACGGCCACTCCGACGCCATGGCGACCGCCTCGTCGAGATCGGCTGCCTCCAGGATGACGAAGCCGCCGAGCAGCTCCTTGGTCTCGACGAACGGGCCGTCGGTGACGACCACCCCTTCGCCCTGTCGCCCCGGCCGCAGGGTCTTGACCCTCCTCGGCCAGTCCAGCTCCTCGCCACCCACGACATGTTCGCGCCACTTAGCGAACCAGTCCCGGTGGCGCTCGACATCAGCGGCCTGCGCTTCAGGAGTCATCGCCTCCCAGGCCTTGGCGTCTTCGGAGTCCACATAGTTGAACAACACGTACCGCATCGATTCCTCCCAGTTGCGTCATGGACACGTTCATCCGCGTCCCGACCCTACGACGCTCCGCTGGATCCCCACATCGACAAAACGCTGCGCCGCGGCCACCGGCTCCGTCAGTTCAGGTCGACGCAGGCTGTGTAGGTACCCATGTCGGACGCTGAGAAGTGCAGGTTGATCGCCAAGTCGCCGGCGAGCAGATCCACCAGCGATGCGGGGACGACCGTCTCCGACGCTCCGTCGATGATGGTGCTCAGCCCGTGGAGCGGCTGTGGTACGAGGTTGGCGCAGGTGCCGGGGTGAATGTGCGCGGGCATCGCGGGATGGCCGGCAGGGTCAACGTCGATGACCACGCGGGTGGAGCCGTCGCCCAGATCAGTGAGGACCGCCGTGCCGGTCACGCCCGAATTGTTCAGCGTCGCGAGCGTGAATGAGCGCGATTCGCCCGTGCTGCAGGCGGCCAGGATGAGCAGCAGCGCGGCGATTGCAATCACCGCGAAGCGGATCGGGGTCGTGCCGGCTCGGTGCGTCACGCGGTGAGCCTACTCGATCGGACACGCACGGGGCGAGCCGGGCCGCAAGTGGATCAGTCAGCGGGGAGTTCGCGCCGATCGCCGGGCCGAAGGCGGAACCGACGCTCTGCAACGCCACTTCCCGACTGGTGGGGAATCAAGCTGCGTGCATCGGCCTCGGCCTGCGCCCGCATGGCGCGCACGAAGGTCATCGCCAGGGTCGGATCGAGCTGGCTTCCGGCCGCTCGCGCGATGCGGGCGAGCGCCACCTGCGGCGGCAACGCCTTGCGGTACGGGCGGGTGGTGGTCATGGCGCTGTATGCGTCGGCGACGGCCAGGATCCGGGCGTGCAGCGGGATGCCTGTTCCGGCAAGGCCATCGAGGTATCCGGCACCATCCCAGCGTTCATGGTGATGGCGGACGCTGGTTCTGACCTCGCTGAGCTGCGGCACGGCACCCACGATCGCGTCCCCGAGTGCCACATGCTGCTTGACGATGTCGTACTCCTCGTCGGTGAGCGGTCCGGGCTTGCGTAGGATGCCGTCCGGCACGCCCACCTTCCCGATGTCGTGCAGAAGCCCCGCCAGCCGCAGCAGTCGCAGGTCCTCGTCGCCGAGGCCCATGGCCTGCGCAAGGAAGAGCGCGTGCACGGTGACGTCCTCGGAGTGGGCGCGCGTGTAGTGATCCTTCGCGTCGACGGTGGCGACCAGGCCCTCGAAGACGCCGAAGATGGTGTTCTGCGCAGCGAGCGAGCCGATGGTCGACTGGTCGGCCACCTTGGTCACCGCCCCGCCACCGGTCTTTGCCTCCCGGAGCGCGGACTCCGCGACGCTGATCAGCTCCAGTGGCCGAGTCCCGTCGGCCGGAGCGTGCGCAACGCCGATCGACACGCTGATGGGCAGGACCTCGGTGCCGGAGAAGCGCAGCTCGATCGCATGCAGTACCTCACGGAGGGTGTCCAGCGTCGGGAGCAGCCGAGCGCCGGCGTCGCTGAAATCGGCCAGGAGGAACTCGTCGGGACCAAATCGCCCTGCGATCTGGTCGGGTCGGGCGACCGCATCGAGCGCGTCCGCGACGGCACGCAGTGCCTGGTCGCCCGCTCGGTGCCCGTGGCCGGCGTTCAACAGGCGAAACGCGTCGATGTCGATGACCGCGATTCCCCCGGCCCGGTGTTGTGACAGCGCGTGGGTGAGGCGCTCCAGCATGTACCCATGATTCGCAAGGCCGGTGAGCGGGTCGCGCACCGCACGCTCGCGCAGCTGACGATTCTGGCGGTCGAGCAATCTGCTCGCCCCGCTGAAGGCCAGCCACAGCACGGCGAAGAGCGCGAGTGCTGCACCCAGGGCGATGAGCAGCACCACGTTCCGGGCGCTGGCAACGGCCGCCTGGATCGGGCGGGCGTCCTGGTAGACCTCGTACACGCCGAGTGGGTTGCCGTCGGTCATTCCGCGAATCGGCACATACAGTTCGAGGAAGGGGACGGGCAACCTGGTGGTCTGGGCAGCCGCGGCTTCGTCTTCCGCCTCGGTGCCGTACTCCTTGGTCGTCTCCCCCTCCAGCGCCCTGCGGAGCTCGTCGCCGATGGGGAAGACAAGCCCTCTCAGTCCAGGGTCGGAGCTGTAGACGACGCGTCCGTCAGGCGCCCAGATCACGACGCGGCTCATCTCGCCACCCTGGACCAGCAGCTCCAGCTGAGTGTCGAGCGTGGGGTCGCGCGGCGCATCGGGCTGCAGCGCCTCGCTGGCCAGCGAAGGATCCAGGTTGGCACGCACCACCGACTCGGCGTGCTCCAGCGCGGCATCGATCGCCAGATCGCGAAGTCGGTCTGCCACCACGTTGGAGATCACCACCGCCATCCCGACCACGATCGCCAGTGCCGCCCCGGCCACCACGAGACGAAGACTTGGCCGCCACGTCGGGGTGGCAGCCAGACGGTGGTCAGCGTGAGGCGGTACGCCAGGCTCGGTCGGCGTGGTGGTCACCATTCCCACAACCGTATCGGTGAACCAGCGAGCGCGGAATAGACCGATCGGCTATGACCGTGGTACTCCGCCGGTCCTGCGCCGTCACAAAGCACGAGGGCCCCGGCCGAAGCCGGGACCCTCGCCTTGGTGCTTGGGAAGGTCGGACTAGTAGTCGCCCATCCCGCCGCCGCCCATGCCGGGCATCGGCGCCTTGTCCTTCTCGGGGAGGTCGGTGATGATCGTCTCGGTGGTCAGCATGAGCGCCGCAACCGACGCGGCGTTCTCGAGCGCCGAACGGGTCACCTTGGCCGGGTCGATGATGCCGGCCGCGAACATATCGGTGTACTCGCCCTTCTGGGCGTCGTACCCGTTGCCGGGCTTCATCTTGCGGACCGCCTCCACGACGACGGATCCCTCCATCCCCGCGTTGGCCGCGATCTGGCGGAGCGGCTCCTCCAGCGCGCGGCGCAGGATGTTCACGCCGGTCGCCTCGTCACCGAGCGCCTCGACCTGGTCGAGCGCTGGCACCGCGTGAAGCAGGACCGAGCCGCCACCGGCGACCATGCCCTCCTCGACGCCCGCGCGGGCCGCCGACAGCGCGTCCTCGATGCGGTGCTTCTTCTCCTTGAGCTCGACCTCGGTGGCCGCGCCGACCTTGAGCACCGCCACGCCGCCGGAAAGCTTGGCCAGGCGCTCCTGGAGCTTCTCGCGGTCGAAGTCGCTGGTGGTGTCCTCGATCTGGAGCTTGATCTGCGACTTGCGCGCCTCGAGGGCACTCTTGTCGCCCTTGCCTTCGACTATCGTGGTGGTGTCCTTGTTGGCCGTCACGCGGCGCGCCTGACCGAGGTCCTCGACCGTGACGCTGTCGAGCTTGCGCCCGACCTCCTCGCTGATGACCCGCGCCCCGGTCAGGGTGGCGATGTCCTCGAGCATGGCCTTGCGACGATCGCCGAAGCCGGGGGCCTTGATGGCCAGCACGTTGATCGTGCCGCGCAGCTTGTTGACCACGAGCGTGGCCAGGGCCTCGCCGTCCACGTCCTCGGCCACGATCAGGAGCGGCTTCCCGTGCTGCACCACCTTCTCGAGGGTCGGCAGGATATCGGCGACCGCGCTGATCTTCTTGTCGGTGACCAGGATGAACGGGGCGTCGAGCGTCGCCTCGAGCTTGCCGCCATCATTGCTGGTCACCATGTACGGCGAGATGTAGCCGCGATCGAGCTGCATCCCCTCAACGTACTCCTTGTCGAGCTTGAGCCCCTGGCTCTCCTCGACGGTGACCACGCCGTCCTTGCCGACCTTCTCCATGACCTCGGCGATCATCTCGCCGATCTCGGTGTCACGGGCGCTGATGGCCGCGATGTGAGCGATGTCGTCCTTGGAGTCGACCGGCTTGCTGAGGCGCTTGATCTCCTCGACCACGGCGGCGACGCCGCGCTCGATGCCGCGCTTGAGAGCCATCGGGTTGGCACCCGCGGTCACGTTGCGCAGGCCCTCGGTGATGATCGCCTGGGCGAGCACGATGCTGGTGGTGGTGCCGTCACCGGCGATGTCGTTGGTCTTGGCCGCGACCTCCTCGAGCAGCTGGGCCCCCATGTTCTCGTAGGGATCCTCCAGCTCGACGTCACGCGCGATGGTGACGCCGTCATTGGTGATGGTCGGCGAGCCGAACTTCTTGTCGAGGAGTGCGTACCGGCCGCGCGGGCCCAGGGTGACCTTGACGGCGTCGGCCATCTTGTCGACCCCGCGCTTCAGCGCGCGTCGTGCCTCCTCATCGAACAGAATCTGCTTTGCCACGTTGTTGTTCGTCCTCCTGAAAATGTGTCCGCCGGCGTGCCGGGGAGATTGGCTACTCGATGACGGCCAGGATGTCCTTCTGGGAGAGGATCAGCAGATCCTCTTCGTCCAGCTTGAACTCGGTCCCGGCGTACTTCTGAAAGAGGATTCGCTGCCCGACGGAGACGTCGATCGCCTCGCGTGAGCCGTCATCCAGAATCCGTCCCGGTCCGACCGAAAGGACCGTCCCCTCCTGGGGGCGCTCCTTGACCGTATCCGGCAGGACGATGCCGCTCTTGGTCATCTCCTCGCGCGGTGCGGGCTTGACGACCAGGCGATCCCCAAGGGGCTTGAGCCTTGACTTCGGCGTGCTGACCTTCTTGGCCATGTGTGCGTGATGCCTCCTAGACCGATGATGTGCATGGCTGTGCTCATGACGCTCGTGCGGGAGTGCAATCCGGCCGACTCGACCGCGTTGGCACTCAACCACCGAGAGTGCCAACGATGCTAGCGTCCCACGCCCTGCGGTGTCAAGGCGCACGGCGCCCCGAGAGCTCGACTTCAGCCGCCGATGAGGGCCCGATAGGCGTTCGCCACGGACGCCGCGATGGCCTCTGGCGTCGTCGCCCGAATGCGTGCCAGCGCGACGGCCACGCGAAGCGCCGTGGTGGGCTCGTTCCTGGCTCCGGCGCCACCCGGCGCCAGCCACGGGGAATCGGTTTCCAGCAGGAAGGTGCCGTCCGGCAGTTCGGCGGCCGCCGCACGCGGACCGTGGGCCGAGCTGAAGCTGACCGGCAGCGCGAACGAGATCAGGTACCCGGCGGCCGCGAACTCGAGCGCCAGCGGCGCGTCGCCGGAGTAGCAGTGCAGCACGCCGCGAACCGCTCGCCCGGGCGGTCCCGACCATGCCAGCAGGGCGCTGCGCACGGCATCGTGCGCCTCGCGATCGTGGACGAGCACCGGACGACCGGCGTCCGCCGCGATCGACAGCTGACGCTCCAGGGCCGCCACCTGGGCAGCGCGAGGCGAGTGATTGCGGAAGAAGTCGAGCCCGATCTCCCCCACCGCCACGACCCGCGGATGCGCCGCCAGGACCGCGAGCTCTGCCCAGTCGGCCGCGGACGGCCGACGCGGCGAAGTGCGGGTGGACGCCGACCGCCGCATCGATCAGATCCGGATAGGCTCTCGGCCAGCGCGATGGCCGCATGCGACGAGGCGAGGTCGTAGCCCGGCACGAGGATGCGGGTCAGGCCGGCGCTCGCGCGCCCGCTCGATCACCGCCTCGCGGTCCGCGTCGAAGGCGGCGTCCTGGAGATGGCAGTGTGAATCGATCAGGCCGGTGAGCCGTGCCGGTACGCCGCGGCTCAGGGTGCGGCCCCCTCGGTTCCCTCGTCGCCCTCGTCGTCTGGCAGCTCCACCCGTGGGAAGAGTGGGATCGGCGCACCGGTCTGCCAGCCACCCGGCACCGAGCCCCAGGCCAGCAGGCTATCGAATCCGGGGCCACCTCTGCCACGATCGTCATACGGGGCCGGCACGCCGAGCTGGTCGTGGAGCCGCCGCGCCGCCGCGGGCGTGAACGGAGCCATGAGATGGCCGAGGATCCGACACGCCTCGGACATCGCGGCCAGCACCTGTGCCGTGCGCTCCGTCTGCCCGGCTTTGTGCAGCGACCACGGGGCCTGCGACTCGGCGTATCCATTGGCGCTTCGGGTCAGCTCGATCACCGCAGCCAGGGCCTCGTCGAGGTGCTGGCGCTCCATCGCCGCGCGGTACGACGCCACGGCAGCCTCCGCCGCGGCGCGGAGCTCCGCGTCGGCGAGCAGCAGGCTCGTCGCTCAGCGAGGGCAGCGCCCCGCCGAGGTAGCGGCCGCTCATGCTCACCGTCCGGTTGACCAGGTTGCCCAGGTCGTTGGCCAGGTCGGCGTTGTATCGGCGCACGAGACCCTCGAAGGTGATGTCGCCGTCGCGGTCGAACGGGATCTCGCGCAGGACGAGGTAGCGGATGCCGTCCACGCCGAAGAGGCGCACCGCTTCGTCGGGATCCAGGACGTTGCCCCGCGTCTTGGACATCTTCTCGCCGCGCAGAAGCATGAAGCCGTGGGCGAAGACCTGGCGCGGCAACTCGAGACCGGCGCTCATCAGCATCGCCGGCCAATAGAGGCAGTGGAAGCGGGTGATGTTCTTGCCGATGACGTGCAGGTCGGCCGGCCAGAAGCGAGCGAATGCCTCGGGGTCGTCGGGGAAGCCGGCGCCGGTGACGTAGTTGGTGAGCGCGTCGAACCAGACGTAGATGCGGTGCGCGTCGTCGCCGGGGAATGGGATCCCCCAACTGCCGCCGGCGCGCGAGACGGAAAAATCGGTCAGGCCGTCACGCAGCCAGCCGAGCACCTCGTTGCGGAAGTGCTCCGGCTCGCAGAAGGAGGGGTTGCTGGCGTACAGCTCCTCGAGGGCCGCCTGGTAGCGCGACAGGCGGAAGAAGTAGTTCTCCTCCTCGAGCCATTGCAGCTCCAGGGTCGGGTGGTCCGGGCAGCGTCGGTCCACGATCTGCGCATCGGTCTTGAACTCGTTGTCGCCGGCGCAGTACCAGCCGGCGTAGGTGCCCTTGTAGATGTCGCCGTTGGCCTGTGCGCGGCGCACCATCTCGGCCGATGCCCGCAGGTGATCGGCATCGGTGGTGCGGATGAATCGGTCGTAGCTGATCGAGAACCGGTCGAAGGCGCCGCTCCAGGCGGCTGCCCACTCATCGACCATGGCGCGCGGCTCCACTCCACGCTCGGCGGCCAGTCGCTCGACCTGGGCAGAGTGCTCGTCCATGCCGGTCAGGAACCTGGTCTCCTGCCCTGCCAGGCGGTGGTAGCGCGCGATGGCGTCGGCACCGATCACCTCGAAGAGCGAGTGCAGCGGCGGAGCCGGGCTCGGATAGAAGATCGCGGTGGTCAGGTAGTAGCGATCGCGCATGGTGGGCGCGATTGTAGCGTCGGCCCCGCGTCGCGCCCGTGCGCTACCCTGCTCGACGATGAGCGGACACCACGACGACGAGCGCGAGATCAGCCTGGAATCCGACCTGTACAACGCCCGGTTGGTCCGGCGCGTCGATGAGACGGACCATCTCGGCTACTTCTGGGTCCGCTTCGACGGCGAGCCGACGCCGTTCGAGCCGGGTCAATACCTGACGATCGGGGTGTATGCCGACGGGAGGCTCGTGCAGCGGCCGTACTCGGTGGCATCGGCGCCTGGCAAAGCCGGGACGGACGGGTACGAGTTCTACGTGCGCCTCGTGCCGATCCTGCGCTTCACGTCGCTCCTGTGGCGACTCCCGATCGGCCACGGGATGCGGATGATCGGTCCCAAGGGGAAATTCGTCCTCGAGCCGGACGACGACCGCACACACCTGTTCGTGTCGACGGGAACCGGCATCGCGCCGTTCATCTCGATGATGCGCCAGACGATGGACGAGGGGCGGCCGCGCAGGACGGTGGTGCTGCACGGCTGTTCCTTCGCGGACGAGCTTGGCTACCGCGAATTGCTGGAGGAGTGGGAGCGTGAGGGCACGTACCCGGTGACGTACGTGCCGACCATCTCGCGCCCCGAAGACCCGCGCAATGCCGGCTGGACCGGGCGCGTCGGACGCGCCGAGGCCGTGGTCGGTGCCATCTGCCGCGATCTGGGCCTGCGCCCCGACGACACGGTCGTCTACATCTGCGGCAACCCGGAGATGATCCTCAACGTGGAGCGCGAGCTGATGGACCGTGGCTATCCCGAGTTCCACGTCAAGAAGGAGCTCTACTGGCCGAAGGGCAAGCCCGGAGTGCCAGGCTGAGTCACGTCGTGGTCCCGCGCGGGGAGTGACCTTCGGCCCCCAAAAACATGCGCATCGGTGCATGGGCGCCGAGCGAGTGTGGCCGCATGATCAGGGAAAGCCGTACGCAGCGGTGATGCATGCATCTGGTCGTCGACAAGTCACAGCTCTCGCCCAATGTCACCCGGCTGGTCGTCGAGGCGCCGCGCATCGCGGAGATCCGGCAGCCGGGCCAGTTCGTCATCGTCCGCCGCGGACCCGGCGCGGAACGGATTCCGCTCACCATCGCCGCGAGCGATCGCGCGGCCGGCACCATCAGCCTGATCATCCAGTCGATCGGCAAGAGCACCAGCGACCTGGTCGAGCTCGAGCCGGGCGACGCGATCACCGACATCGCGGGGCCGCTCGGCCGCGCCACCGAGCTGATCGCCGAGGGGCACGCGGTCTGCGTGGGGGGTGGGGTGGGCACGGCCGTCATCCTGCCGATCGCGCTCGAGCTGGCGCGACGGGGCGTGCGCGTGACCAGCGTCATTGGGGGTCGCTCGCGCGAGTGGGTGATCCTCGAGCCGGAACTGCGTGAGGCCGGCGAGGTTGTCGTCTGCACCGATGACGGCAGCTACGGCCGACATGGCTTCGTGACGCAGGCGCTGCAGGATCTCCTCGACGCCGGGGGGATCGACGAGGTCTTCGCCGTCGGCCCGGTGCCGATGATGCGAGCGGTCAGCGAGATGACCCGGCCGTTCGGCGTGCGGACCACCGTGTCGCTCAACGCGATCATGGTGGACGGCACGGGGATGTGCGGCGGCTGCCGCGTCTCGATCGGCGGCGAGACCAGGTACGCCTGCGTCGAGGGCCCCGAGTTCGATGGACACACGGTCGACTTCGCGATGCTGGCGGATCGGCTCCAGACCTACCGACCGTTCGAGCAGCAGGCCATGGAGCGGCGTGAAGCCTGCAAGGTCGGGCTTCGTCGGCCCGCCCCCACGGCAGGCACCCGCTCGTGACCGACCAGCCCCCGCTGACGCCCAAGCAGCGCATGGCGATCGACCGGCAGGTCATGCCGGAGCAGGACGCCGAACTGCGGGCGGTCAACTTCCGCGAGGTGAACCTGGGCCTGGCGCAGCAGATAGCCATGCTGGAAGCGGAACGCTGCCTGATGTGCCCCAAGCCGTTCTGTATCGACGGCTGTCCGGTGCGGGTCAACATCCCCCGCTTCCTGCGCCTGCTGCGCGAGGGTGATCTGCCCGGCGCCGCCAATTCGCTGCTCGACGACAACGCCCTGCCGTGCGTCACCGGCCGCGTCTGCCCCCAGGAGACGCAGTGCGAGGGGGTCTGCCTGCGCGGCAAGAAGGGGAACCCTGTCGCCATCGGTTACCTCGAGCGGTTCGTCGCCGACTGGGCCATGGCAAACCCCGAGGGAGTCACACACGCCACCCCAGCCCCGTCGGGGCGGACGGTGGCGATCATCGGTTCCGGGCCAGCGGGACTCACCGCGGCTGGTGAACTGGTCAAGTTCGGCCACGACGTCACCATCTTCGAAGCCTTCCACGCCGCAGGAGGCGTTCTGGTCTATGGCATCCCCGAATTTCGGCTGCCCAAGGACATCGTGCAGGCCGAGGTGGACCGCCTGGTGGCGGCGGGCGTGAAGATCGAGCCGAACATGATCATCGGCAAGACCTACACCCTCCCCGAGCTGAGTGAGCGGTTCGACGCGGTCTTCATCGCGGTCGGTGCCGGGCTGCCGGTCTTCATGGAGATCCCCGGCGAGAACCTCAAGGGCGTCTACTCCGCCAACGAGTACCTGACCCGGGTCAACCTGATGGGCGCCTGGACTCCAGATTCCGATACGCCGGTCCTCCACGGCCAGCGGGTCGCGGTCGTCGGCGGCGGAAACGTGGCGATGGACTCGGTGAGGACGGCGCGACGGCTCGGCGCGAGTGAGGCGGCCATCGTGTACCGACGTGGTCGCGAAGAGCTGCCCGCCCGAGCTGAAGAGGTGCATCACGCCGAGGCCGAGGGGGTGCGCTTTGATTACCTTGTCGCACCGCTCGAGGTGCTCGGAGACGAGTCGGGATGGGTGACCGGATTGCGCTGCCAGCGCATGGAGCTCGGCGAGCCCGACGGTTCGGGTCGTCGTCGCCCGGAGCCGATCCCCGGCTCCGAGTTCGTGATCGAGGCGGACATGGTGGTGGTTGCCATCGGCACGCGCAGCAACCCGCTGCTGACCTCCACGGCGCCCGATCTGAAGGTGAACCAGTGGGGCTACATCGAGACCGATCCCCACGGCATGACCAGCATGCCCGGCGTCTTCGCCGGCGGCGATATCGTGCGCGGCGCGGCCACCGTCATCCTGGCGATGGGCGACGGCAAGCGGGCCGCAGCCTCGATCGCATCGTTCCTGGCCGGCGTCTACCCGCCTCCCGCGCCCGAGCCACCCGCAGGGCCCGAGAAGCGGCGCCGGACCGAGGTCGCCGCAGAAGCCTGAGCTCGCGGGGTGGCGGAACGGCTTGCCAGCCGCGATCCGATCGGTGACAGTTGCGCGCATGCCCGATCCCGAGCCGGCCACCCTCAACGTCGCTGGGCTCGGCTGCCGCTGCGCGAGACGGTGATCGTGATGGTCACGACCTTCGTGCTGCTGCTCGACCACTACCATGACCTGGAGTCTCCCCTTCGGTCCCGATCTGAGCCGTGGCGCAGAGCGCGTGCTCCTGTTCCTGGTCGTCCCGCTTGGCACGCTGCTGGTGCTCCGCGAGCGTCCTTCCGTCTATGGGCTGCGCCTGGGTGAGTGGCGGGTCGGATTGGCGGTCGGGCTTGGACTCGCGCTGGTCGCCACCCCGTTCATCCTGGTGGTCGCCGGGCTGCCCGATTTCACCAGCTACTACCGCCGCTCCACCGCTGATCTTGGCGGCGTGCTGACCGGGAACGCCCTGGACGTGGTCGCGGCCGAATTCCTGTTCCGCGGTTTCTTGATGTGGACGCTGGTGCGCCTGGCCGGTCCGATGGGCGTGGTTCTGGCCACCTTTCCGTTCGTCTTCACCCACCTGGGCAAGCCCGAACTGGAGACGCTATCCACCTTCTTCGGCGGTATCGGGTTCGGGTGGCTGGCGTGGCGGACGCGGTCGGTCGTGTACGGGGCGCTGCTCCACGTCTACCTGATCAGCCTCATCGTCGTGGTGACCTCGAGCTGACGGCCATGCCGTCGGGGCAGGTCGGCTCTGAATCGCCCGCCGCGTCTAGGCCCCCGGTGGGATGGTCGGACCGCTCCCCCAGCCCACGACCACGATCGCCAGCAGGGCGGCAAAGGCGATCGCCAGCAGGCCGGCGAACGCGATGGCGACTCCGATCGCATGCCTATCGACGAGGACGGTGGCTATCAGGATCGCGACGGCCGCGAAGGCGAACGCGGCCGGGTACCACAAGCCCTCTCCCACGGCAGCCCGGGTGAACGACGATGTGGCGCTCCAGGCCCAGAACGCCGCGGTACCGGCATGCCACACCACCAGGAGGCCGCCGACCCAGCGGGTGGCGTGTCGCGTGCCGAATCGGCGACGAGCCGCCCGGTACAGCGCCCACGGGATCAGGAGGAGAAACACCGACAGAAGAGCCAGGACCCCTCCGAACGCAAACGACATCGCAACGCTCGACACCCAGGCGAGTCCTTCGCCGCGCATGACCGATGCGGCCACCGACATGGTGTAGCCCACCATCATCACGGGAAGGAAGAGCAGGAACCCAGCCGACGCCGCGGCCGACAACGCGAACGCGGCCCCGGAGCGCCTGCGGGCGGCATCGTTCTGCGGTGTGCCCGTGGACTCGATCATCGGCGCAGTGTTCATCGCGTGACGCATGGGATACGACTCCTTTGCCATCTAGGCCGGGCCGGCTGTCGGCCGCTTGTCGCGTTTCGTTTGACGACCCAACCAGTAGCCGCCCCAGACGGCGACGAGGCCGACGACGGCTGAAATTCCTGCGGCGATGATGACCAACATCATGAAATAGCCCGCCCGTAGCTCGGGGGCTGCACCAGCCTCCACTCCGACCGGGCCAGCGACCCACGCCAAAGTGGTGGCTCCAATGATCCCGCCAAGATAGATGAGCAAGGCGGCAACCCGGTCAGCCCGCCTGCCCGCCAGGACAGCCAGGACTCCGAGAGCGACATACGGCGCAACTCCGTAGCCCCACGTCATGTTCGGACCGCCCAGGTAGCTCCACTTGGCCGCCCATCCGACCAGCAGCCAGGCCACCACCGCGAGCAGGCCGCCGGCCAGTCGAACGCCAGTCCCGCCCGTTGTGGAAGCGAAACGGGGGCTGTCTCGCTCTGGCCGCATGCTCTCGATCCCCCCGCGGGGCGGCCTCGGCGGCGAGGTCATGCTGTTGAAGCCCGCCGGAATGCGGGGGCCGTCGTCATCGCGGGTCATGGGTGCCTCCTCCAGTCAGCGATCCCACCCGCGATGCACGATCGGCGGTGTGGTGCGGCGGCCACCGCGACGGGTGGTCGCTCGCAGTTCGCTCATCGTCCCAACCTAGTCGCACGGCACTGCGGCAAGACTGCGGGAGCGCCGCCGGGGACGCCTGCATGGTCCGCTCGCGGCCCAACGAGAGCGGGGACGATGGATCGGAATCTACTCGCAGGCCATGTGGCCGTCGTCGAGCTCACTAGCCGCACACGAAGATCCAGAAGAGGTCTCCGTCCTGATCATTGACCACGCCACCCTCGATCGCCCGCGGCAGAAGACCCGCATGGAAATCGCAGGTCTCGTCCTCCGCCGGCGTCAACGCCACGAACCAGCCCGTGACGAGGCCCGCCCCGTTCGGCATGTCCATGGCGACCCTGATCACCCCAAGGGTCGTGCGCCGGCCGGTGTACGTGACGCGGACGATGGCTTCGGCGGCTACGGCGGTCGTCATCGGCGATGGGGCGGCGGCGGGGATCGGAACCCGCACACCCCCGGTCAGACCGTCAATCTCTGCCTCGGTCACCGAGTTCGCGTTCGCCGATGCCGTGGCACTCGCTGATGCGCTGGGCGGCGTGGAAGCCGACTCACTGGCAGACGCATTCACGCTGATGCTGTCTGACGGGGCAGCGCTACAGGCGGATGCCAGCACCGCGATCACGGTGACTACGATCCGAACCTGGGTCCTGAGGCCGGCGGTTGTGTCCACGCAGGCACCCTAGGCGATCGACACTGCGGCGGGACTGCGGCAGCCCCGCCGGGGCGAACCTCGCGCTGGGGTACGGGCCGCGGTCACCTGCACACTACCATTCCGCCACGTGTGCTGATCAGTGCGGCATCAGCCACCCGCCTGGTAGGCGTCCAGTGATGACGGGCGGGATGTCCCGCCCGCCATCACTGCCTCACATCGCGATCAACGCCTCGGCTGCGGCTCCTTCGGTCGGCGCCATCGCCGCTACCGGCAGGCCATCGGCGCCGGTCTCGGCCACCGCCTGGGCCTCCTTGGCGTATTCCTTCTTGCCGCGCCCGGACAGCATCTCCAGGCCGCCGATGACGACCTCCGTCTTCCAGTGCCGCAGGCCGGCGTCGTCGTCCCATTGCCGCGTCTGCAGGCGCCCCTCGACGTCGACCAGCTGGCCCTTGGACAGGAACTGGCCGCAGATCTCCGCCAGCCGGTCCCAGGCGACCAGGTTGTGGTACTCGGTTCGCTCCGGCGCCCCGTTCCCCCGGAACTCATTCGTGGCGACCACGAAATTGGCGACCGGCTTTCCGCTCGGCAGCGTGCGCAGCTCCGGGTCGCGCGTCAGGCGACCTACCAGAAACACCTTGTTCATCGCAACAACACTCCTCCTGCCCGCTTCACGGGCTGACCGGTGCGCCGGGCGAGGCGGCCACCAGATGAGCGAAGCGTAGGCAGCGGGGATTACCCGGCCGTTATGCGCGCCTTATTGGGCGACGTCCTGCACCGCCGCGTACGCGTCACGCCGTGACAGTCCGGCCGCACGCAGGAGCTCCACCGTGGTCCTCGTCGTCAACCCGGCAGCGCCAGCAGCCGCCAGCAGTGCACGGGTGTTCACCGGCGCGCCTGCGGCGTCGCCCGCCACGATCCCCCCGATCACTACCGCGAACTCCCCGCGAGGTTCGGTAAGCGCAGCCGCGACCTCCTGCGGCGTCCCGGTCACGACCTCCTCATGCAGTTTCGTCAACTCGCGACACAGCGCGACCGACACCGACGGCGCGACCGACGAGAGCTCCGCCAGCAGGGACCTGACCCGGTGCGGGGCCTCGAACAGCACGAGGGGCAGGCCCATCGCGCCGGAGCCGGTCAGCAGACGCTGCAGCGCCGCCCGCCGCGATGAGGCGGGACGGGTCGGGAGGAAGCCGCCGAAAACGAAGCCTGCCGCCTCGATTCCCGACAGCGCCATTGCCGCAGTGACTGCCGATGGCCCCGGGACCACTTCCACCGCGGCTCGTGCGGCCCGCGCCGCCTCCACGAGGCGTGCGCCCGGATCGGAGACACCGGGCATGCCAGCGTCCGTGGTCAGCGCCAGTGTCTCGCCGGCCGCCAGGCGCGCCAGCAGAGCGGGCAGACGCTCCGCGGCGTTGTGCTCGTTGAACGACGAGGTCGCCGTCTTGACGCCCACGTGACGCAGCAAGCGCGCAGCGAATCGCGTGTCCTCTGCGACGACAAGGTCGGCGCTGCGCAGCGCCTCGGCGGCGCGGGGTGTCAGGTCACCGAGATTGCCAATTGGCGTCCCGACCACCAGCAGGCGCCCGCGCCCGGCGGCCACGACCCTCAGCTCCCCCGCCGGGAGCCAGGGCGTCGCCGCGGATAGAGGTGATCGATCCCCGGCGTGCGCAGGCTCAGCTTGGCGACCGGCGGCAGCTGCCGCTTGAACTCGTTGCGCGCGACCCGGTCCGCAACCCAGGCAACCAGCGCAGGGTCCAGGCCCGACGCCACACAGCGCTCAACGCTCCAGCGACGGTCGACCAGCGCGAACAGGACGCGATCGAGGTCGTCGTAGGTGGCGCCCAGCTCGCCCTCATCGGTCTGGCCCGGCCACAGATCAGCGGAGGGTGGCTTGGCAACGATCTCGGCGGGCACCCCCAGCGCCTCGGCCACGGCCCGCAGCTGGCTCTTGTACAGGTCGCCGATCGGCGCGATGGCACAGGCCATGTCGCCGTACAGGGTCCCGTAGCCGAGCAGCGCCTCGGTCTTGTTGCCGGTCCCCGCCACCAGCGCGTCGAAGCCGGCCGATCGGTCATAGAGCACGATCATCCGCTGGCGGGCCATCACGTTCCCGCGGCGCACGAGGAGCGCGGCGTCGTCGCCGTCGCTGATCAAGGCGAGCATCGGCTCGACCATGGGCGTGATCTCGACCAGTTCGCTGCGACAGCCGAGCGCGGTCACGACCCGCATCGCGTCGGTCTCTGCCTCTGCCGACGAGGTGCGGTACGGCATTCGCACAGCCAGCAGGTTGTCAGGACCGATGGCTCGCGCCGCAAGGTAGGCAACCGTGGCCGAGTCGATCCCCCCGGAGAGCCCGACCACCAGGCGCTCAAAGCCCGTCTGCTCGAGCTGCGAGCGGATGAACGCGGTGATCACCGCGATCGCCTGCTCGGCCTCGATCGCCGGCAGCGTGGCGGTGCGAGCGTCGCTCATGGGGCATCGTCCGTATCTGGCGCCGGCAGTCCGGCGCGCTCGGCGATGATCCGGTCGAGCTCGCGGCGCACCAGCTCGAGGCGCTCGTCGGCCAGCAGCGGGAGGCCGTAGCGCTGCATGCGCAGGTCATCGGTCTCCAGCGAGCCGACCAGCAACGCCTCCTCGTAGAGTGGCGCCTCGGCGACGACCGACCCGTCCGGCGCGAGCAGCCGGGAGCCGCCCCAGAAGGTGAGCCCCTCCTCGTTGCCGACCCGGTTGCAGAAGGCGATCGCCACCGTGCCGAGCAGGGCGTAGGTGTCCTGCATCTTGTGCCAGCCGGCGATCGCCGCCAGCCCCGCCGCGCTCCCGGGCGCGCGCGCCGGCCCCGCCGCCAGGTTGATCAACAGCGCTGCGCCGTCCTGCGCCTGGATCATCGGCAGGCTGGCGTGCCAGAAGTCCTCGCAGATGCTCAGCCCGACGCGGCCGAGCGGCTCCCCCACCTCCTCGGTCCGGATCCGGTCGCCGGCACGGGTGAAGCGCCCCTCGTCGAACATGCCGTAGGTGGGCAGATACACCTTGCGGTGCAGCCCGACCAGCTCCCCGTCACGCAGCAGCGCGGCGCTGTTGCAGAACCGATGCGCGCCGGTCTCCTCGACAAAGCCGACGGCGACAAGCATCCCCGGCGCCTCCCGACTCAGGGCCGCCAGGCGCGGGTCGGAGGCGAGCATCGCGACATCGGGGACCAGGTCGCCCAGCAGGTAGCCGGTGAGCGTGAGCTCGGGGAAGGCGGTGAGCCGCGCACCTTCGGTCGCGGCGCGCCGCAGCCAACTGCGGGCCATCTCGAAGTTGGCGTCAAGCTCGCCGAGGCGCGGGGCGAGCTGGGCGAGCGCGATCCGGTATTCCACGCTGACAGCCTAGCGCGTCGTGCCGTCACCGCCGATGCGCCGGAACGGCGGCAGTGCCTCGTCGGGGCCTCGGACATGCGGAGGGTTTACCGGTGCGGTGACCTCACCGCCACCAGCTCGGACCGAGCTCTCGGCGGCAGCTGTCTCGATCAGCTTCTCGCGGCGCACCGGCTCGAGCAGCTCTTCGGCGAAGTGGCAGGCGACCTCGCGTCCGGGCCTGACCGGCAGTTCGCGCAGCGCCGGACGCTCGGTCGCGCATCGATCCGGGTCGCCGAGCTGTTGTCGCAGCCAGCAGCGCGTGTGGAAGCGACAGCCCGACGGCGGATTCACCGGCGATGGCACGTCACCGACCAGGATGATCCGCTTGCGGCGCCCTTTCGCGCTGGGATCCGCGACCGGCACCGCAGAGAGCAGCGCAATGGTGTACGGGTGGATCGGCTCGCGGTAGATATCGAGCGACGGCGCCACCTCGGCGATGGCTCCCAGGTACATCACCGCCACGCGATCGCTGATGTGCTCGACCACGCCCATGTTGTGCGCCACGAACAGGTAGGTCAGCCCGAGCTCACGCTGGAGGGATCGCAGCAGATTCAGGACCTGCGCCTGGATGCTCACGTCGAGGGCGCTCACAGGCTCGTCGCAGACGAGTAGTTCCGGAGCCAGCACGAGCGCTCGCGCGATGCCGATGCGCTGTCGCTGGCCGCCACTGAACTCGTGCGGATACCGGCGTGCGTGGTACGGCTGCAGTCCAACCATCTCCATGATGCTTTCCACCTTGTGGCGCTGCTCCGCCGGCGTCCCCATGCCGTGGATGCGCAGCCCCTCACCGATGGCGGTGCCGATCGGGGAGCGGGGGTCAAGGCTGGCGTACGGATCCTGGAAGATGATCTGGATGCGGCGGCGGAAGGGCTTGAGCGTCTTCCCGTGCAGACGCGTCAAGTCGACGCCCCCCTCGCCGCCGAAGAGGATCCGGCCCGCGGTCGGCTCGATGAGGCGCAGGATCAGCCGGCCCACCGTCGTCTTGCCGCAGCCCGACTCCCCCACCAGCCCGAGCGTCTCACCACGATTGATGGTGAAGGTGACGTCGTCGACCGCTTTCACCTCGGCGACCTTTCGCTGCAGGATGCCGCCGGTGATCGGGAAGAACTCGGAGAGATGCTCGACCCGGACGAGCGGATCGCCGCCCGATACGCGCTGCTGCGTCATGAGGCAGCCCCCGGCCGGTGATAGATCCAGCAGCGGACGTCGTGGCCGGCCGACTCGTCAGAGGCCGCCAACAGCTCCGGATGGATCTCCTCGCAATGTGGGACCGACTGCTCCACGCGCGCCACGCAGCGCGGGGCGAAACGGCACGCCGGCGGCAGATCGACGAGGTTCGGCACATTGCCGGGGATCGTGGTCAACGCGTCCTGCTGCACGCCCAGGATCGGCACCGAGCCGATCAGGCCGGTCGTGTACGGGATGCTTGGGATCGGCGTAGAGAGCCGCCACGTCGGTCTGTTCGACGATCTCGCCGGCGTACATGACCGCCACGCGGTCGCACATCTCGGCCACCACCCCGAGGTCGTGCGTGATCAGGATGATCGCCGTCCCGGTCTCGCGCTGCAGCTCGCGCATCAGGTCCAGGATCTGCGCCTGGATGGTCACGTCGAGCGCGGTGGTCGGCTCATCGGCGATGAGCAGCTCCGGCTCACAGGCGAGCGCCATGGCGATCATCACGCGCTGCGCCATGCCGCCCGAGAGCGAGTGCGGAAACGCGTCCAGGCGACGGAGCGGATCCGGGATGCCGACCATCTCCAGGAGCTCGGCGGCGCGGCTGCGGGCGGCCCGCTTCTTCATGGTGCGATGGAGCTGCAGCACCTCGCTGACCTGCCAGCCGACGTCGAAGACCGGGTTCAGGGAGCTGGTCGGCTGCTGGAAGATCATGCTGATCCGGTTGCCGCGCAGCTCGCGCATCTCCTTCTGCGAGACCGACAGCAGGTCACGGCCGTCAAACAGAACCTGGCCCGACTCGATCTCTCCCGGAGGCGCAACCAGCCGCAGGAGGGAGAGGCTGGTCACCGTCTTTCCGCAGCCTGACTCGCCGACCAGCCCCAGGATCTCGCCCCGGTCGACGTGGAAGCTCACGCCGTCCACGGCCCGCACGACGCCGTCGCGGGTTCGGAAGCTCGTACTGAGCCCCTTGACGTCGAGCAGCCGCTCCCCAGCCGTTCCCGAGCGGCGTCGCGGCGTGCGTGGTTCCCGCTGATCAGTGATCGTCATCGGTTCAGCCTCGGGTCGAGCGCGTCGCGGAGACCGTCGCCGAGCAGGTTGAAGCCGAGCACCGTCAGCGACAGCGCGATCCCCGGAGCGATGATGAGGTGCGGCGCGTTGAAGAGCTGATTGCGCTCGACGCCGATCATCGAGCCCCATTCCGCCAGCGGCGGCTGGGCCCCGAGCCCGAGGAACGAGAGCGCGGCCACGTCCAGGATCGCCCCGGCAATGCCGAGCGTCCCCTGGACGATGAGCGGCGTCAGGGCGTTGGGCAGGATGCGTCGCAGCAGGATCCCACCCGACGACTCGCCAAGCGCCCGCGAGGCGACCACGAAGTCGCGCTCCTTGATCGACAGGACCGATGCGCGCATGACGCGCGCATACACCGGAATGGCCACGATGCCGATCGCCAATTGGGCGTTGAGGAGACCAGGCTTGAGGATGGTGACGATGGCGATCGCCAGCACCAGCGACGGGAACGCCAGCAGGACGTCCATCAGTCGCATGATCAGGTTGTCGGTCCAGCCGCCCGCGTAGCCGGCCACCGCGCCGAGCAGTGTCCCGATGACGATGGCGAAGCCAACCGTCAGGACACCCACCTGCAGCGAGATGCGCGAGCCGTACACCACGCGACTGAAGACGTCCCGTCCGTTGCGATCGATGCCGAGGAGATGCTGTGGGCGTTCCGCGGCACAGCCGAGGAGGTGGATGCACGGGCCCTTGAGCTCCGGCGGCGCGTCGGGCGCCAGCAGTCCCTCGTCGATGCCGATGGTGGAGTCGGGGTCGTGGGTGGCGATCAGGGGCGCCGCAACCGCCATGACGATCAGGAGGCTGAGAAGCGCCAGGCCGACCTGCGCCACGCGCTGCGCGAGCACGTTCCGCAGCGCATCCCGCCACAGGTTGGCCGGGCGCGCGACAACCGGCTCGTCGACGCCCGGAGACCAGAGCGCTCATGTCGGACGTCACTGCAGCCGGATCCTCGGATCCAGGAACCCGTAGCTGATGTCCACCAGCAGGTTGATCGTCACGTAGATCACCGCGGTGACCAGGGTCAGCCCCTGTACCACCGCGTAGTCGCGGCTGGTCACCGACTCCGTGATCATCTTGCCGATGCCGGACAGCCCAAAGATGCTCTCGGTCAGGACCGCACCGGCCAGCAGCCCACCGAGTGAGAGCCCGATCACGGTCACCACCGGCAGGATCGCGTTGCGCAGGCCGTGCCGCAGTACCACGCCCCGCTCGCCCAGGCCCTTCGCCCTCGCGGTGCGGATGTAGTCCTGGCCGAGGACGTCGAGCAGACTGGAGCGTGTCATGCGCGCGATGATCGAGAGCGGAATCGTGGCAAGGGCGACCGCCGGCAGGATCAGGTGCACAAGCGCGTCGCCGAGCACCTTCCACTGGCCCGTGATCAGGCTGTTCAGGACGTACATGTTCGAGAAGAAGTCGACCACCGCGCGCAGGGGTCCCTCGGCATCGGTCATGCCCCAGCTCTCCGCCAGCGGCACGACGCTGATCCCGGCGGTCAGCCGGCCACCCGGGGGAAGCACGAACGGAGTGTCCTTGAGGACCACCGCGAAGAACCAGATCAGCACGAGGCCCAGCACGAAGACCGGGGTCGAGACACCGATGTTGGCGCCGATCATGGTGCCGACGTCGACCGCTGAGTTGCGGCGCGAAGCCGAGATCACGCCGAAGAGGATGCCGAAGAACGTCGCCAGCCCCAGGGCGAAAAAGGTCAGCTCCAGCGTCAGCGGCAGGCGCTCGACCAGGATCTCCGCCACGGGGCGGCCCTGGCTGATCGAGTCGCCGAGGTCACCCCCTGCAATATCGGTCAGATAGATCCAGAACTGGGCCGGGATCGGCTGGTCGAGGCCGAAGCGGGCGTTGAAGATCGCACAGGCCTCCGGCGTGGCTCGCTCCTGGAGGGCCGCTACACAAGGGTCGCCCGGCAGCAGCCGTGCGACTGCGAACACCACGAACACGATCCCGAACAGGACCGGGATGGTGAGCAGCACCCGCCGCACGATGAAGCGCAACATTCGCCGGAGTGTAGCCGCTGGAATTGTCGCCGGGCATGCGAAGGGCGCCGCCCGGAGGCGGCGCCCTTCCTGGGATTCAGGGTGCGTGGTCAGGCCACGCGAGCGTTACTCCGCGTTGAGGAACTGCGGCCCAGTCCGCGCCCCAGTACTCGAACGATCCGGTGCGGCCGATGTGGAGTGGGTGCGCCGCATCCCACTGGACCGCGAAGGAGAGCACAACGTCGTTGGCGTCGAAGTGAGCGCCATCGTGGAAGGTCACGCCACTGCGCAGCGCGCAGGTCCAGACCGTCGCATCGTCGTTGGGCGTGCATGCCGTCGCCAGCGCAGGTTGGGCGGCAGTCCCGCCGGTCTCGTACTCGTACAGCGGCTCATTGATCTGCTCGCAGACGCGAAGCGTCTCGCCGTCCGTCTCGTCCGCGCAGTACAGCGAGAGCGGATAGGCGTTCTGCATCCAGACGAACTGTGAGCGGCCGCCAGGATCCATCACCGAGAAGCGCTCACTGGTCAGCGGTGAGGCATGCGCCCCGACAACGTCCGCCTTCAACGCGGTCGGCCGATGCTCCGTGGGCGATCGGGATCATGGGTACCGTCTCGCGGAGGGCGTTATTCGCATCCTCGTATGCCGCCTTCCGAGTGTCGGCGTCCTCCGTCTGTGCCCCGATCTTCAGCGCGTCGGTGACCGATGCATCGATCGTGCCGAACTGCAGGTTCGCGGGGTTGTTGAAGTGATAGTCGAGGAAGTTGGTCGCATCCGGGTAGTCGGCGCCCCACCCGAGCAGGTAGAAGCCGTTGAGCAGACCCTGCGACGAGTTGTCGATGAAGGTCCCTGACTCCTGGACCTGGATGTCCGCCGTGATGCCGATATTCGCGAGCTGGGTCTGCAGCTCCACGGCCACGAGACCCGGGTCGGGCAGGTAGCCACGCACGACGTCACGGTAGTAGATGGTGGTGCTGAAACCGCTCGGGAAGCCGGCGGCAGCGAGGGCGGCCTTGGCCGCCGTGGCATCGAAGTTGTACCACGCGTCGCCTTCACACCCGAACTCGATCTCGCAGGGCGTGAAGTGGGACGCGACGGTCGATCCACCGGGGTAGAACGTGTCGACGATCCGCTGTCGGTCGAGGCCCATCGCGACGGCCTGGCGGACGGCGACGTTGTCGAACGGCGCGAAGGTATTCGTCATACCAACGTAGAAGACGTTCAGCGCCGGACGGTTCTTGAGCGCCAGGTTGGCGTCGCCCGAGATGGTCCCGAAATCATCGGGACCTGGGTTGTCGATTCCGTCCACGGTGCCGGCCTGGAGGGCCAGCAATCGCGCTGCCGACTCGGAGCTCCACTGGATGATCAGCTTCTCGGCGATGGCCTTCTCGCCCCAGTAGGAGTCGTTGCGCGCCAGCGTGATGTGGTCGCCGCGGACGTGCTCCTCGAACTTGTATGGTCCGGTCCCGTTCGGCCGGGCCAGGATCAGATGGTTGACCATGTTCTCCTCGAGCCACGCCGTGTCATGGATCGCGTTCGAGGTGAAGGCGAGCTTCGACAGGAAGGCCGGGTCGGGGAAGCACAGGCTGAATTCGACCGTCAGCTCGTCGACCGCCTTGATCTGGCTGAACTCACCGCCGTAGGCGCAGTCTGCCGGGCCGTCCGCGGGATAGGTGGTCGCCACGAACGGCGCCATGCTCTCCGGCGTCGACGGTTCGGCGCTTCCCGATGGCTCCTGGCTCGTGCTGGTCGTGGTGCACGCTGCAACCACCAGGCCGAGTGCCACCAGGATGGAGAAGCTTCTCCATCGTTGCATTGAATGTCCTCCGCTCTCTTGCTTCCGCTGCCAATCTGACCGATTTGCTGCCGCATCCGCGTGCTGCAGCCTAACTCTAGCGGCGCCGGGCCCACAAGAGGCTACCTCGCCGAGAGGCCATGCCGTCCGTGCCTATCCCCCGGATGAATGCTCGTCCGGCGAGTCGATGCCCGCGTCAACCGTCGCCGTCGCGCTCGACGCTGCTTGCTCGGCGGCCAGGCCGTCGGTCGCCGACTGCGGCGTGCCGCGTCGGACCTGGTCGGTCCCGATGTGGGCGACCCCGATGTCACTCTGGAGCGCCTCTTCCGCAAAGTGGCAGGCGGCACGATGGTCGGTCGCCACGGTGCGCAGCTCGGGATCCTCGGTCCGACACTGTTCAGGGCGACCGAGGCTCTCGTACAACCAGCAACGGGTGTGGAATCGGCAGCCGTCTGGCGGGTTCGCCGGCGACGGCACGTCACCGGTGAGGATCACGCGCTTGCGGCGCCGTTCGGCCTTCGGGTCGGGAATCGGCACCGCCGACAGCAGCGCGCGGGTGTACGGATGACCCGGAGCGTCGTAGATCGCCGACGGTGGTCCGAGCTCCACCAGCTTGCCAAGGTACATCACCGCGACCCGATCGCTGATGTGGCGCACCACCGAGAGGTCGTGCGCGATGAACAGGTAGGTCAGCCCGAACTTCTCTCGTAGCTCAACCAGCAGGTTGAGCACCTGCGCCTGGATCGATACGTCGAGCGCGCTGATCGGCTCGTCGCAGACGATGAACTCTGGCTCCACGGCAAGGGCCCTGGCCACGCCGATGCGCTGGCGCTGCCCGCCGCTGAACTCGTGCGGGTAGCGATCGGTGTAGTTGGGGTTCAGTCCCACCAGCGCAAGCAACTCCTTCACGCGCTCAATGCGCGCCTTGCCAGAGACGAGGTTGTGCGTCTCGAGCGGCTCGCTGATGATCGATCCGACCGTCATGCGCGGATTCAGGCTGCTGTATGGGTCCTGGAAGATGATCTGCATCCTGCGGCGCATCTTGCGCAGCTCGCCGCGTGACAGCTCCATCAGGTCGCGACCGTCGAAGCGCACCGTGCCGGCGCTAGGATTTCGAAGGCGGATCACGGCCCGGCCGGTGGTGCTCTTGCCACAGCCGGACTCGCCCACGAGGCCGAGCGTCTCACCCTTGCGAATCTCGAAGCTGATGTCGTCCACCGCCCGCACGCGCCCGGACTCCGTCTGGAAGACACCGGTCAGGATCGGGAAATGCACCTTCAGGCGATCCACGTCGACCAGGGTGCCGCCGATCTGGCGCGCAGGCGTTGCGGGATCGGTCGCCGCGGAGGTCACTGGATCCAGCCTCCGGGTTCGGTGCCGAAACAGCGGGCCATGTGCCCCTCGCCGTCGCGCGCCGTTAGCTCCGGTTCCTCCGACCGGCAGCGGTCGTGAACGTACTTGCAGCGAGGCGCGAAGCGGCAATCGGTGGTCGGGTCGATCTGATCGGGCGGCATCCCCTCGATCGTCCGCAGGCGCGTCCCCTTGACCTCGTCAAGCCGGGGCAGGGAGTCGAGCAGACCCCAGGCGTACGGCATGCGGGGCGCCTCGAAGACGTCGTCCACCAGGCCGGTCTCGACGATCCGTCCCGCGTACATCACGTTGATGCGGTGGCACATCCCCGCCGCGATCCCCAGGTCGTGGGTGATCAGGATCACGGCTGTCCCGAACTCGTCGGAGAGCGACCTGATCAGTTCAAGGATCTGCGCCTGGATCGTCACGTCCAGTGCTGTCGTCGGCTCGTCGGCGAGGAGCAGCATTGGGTCACAGGCCAGTGCGATGGCGATCATCACGCGCTGCCGCATGCCACCGGAGAACTGATGCGGGTAGTCGCCCATGCGCTCGCGGGAGCGAGGGATGCCCACCTTGCTCAGGAGTTCAACCGCCCGGTCGTCGGCCGCCTTGCGAGAGAGTCCGAGGTGCGTCTTGGCCGACTCGGCGATCTGGAAGCCGATGGTCAGGGTCGGGTTCAGGCTGGTCATCGGGTCCTGGAAGATGAAGCCGATCTTCTTGCCGCGCAGCAGGCGCATCTCCTCATTCGACAGCTTCAGCACGTCGATTCCGTCGAAGATGATCTGGCCGCTGACGATCTTGCCCGGTGGGCTCGCGACGAGGCGCGTCAGCGACAGCGCGGTCACGCTCTTCCCGCAGCCGGATTCCCCTACCAGCCCAAGCGTCTCGCCGTAGTCGAGCTCGAAGCTCACGTCGTCTACCGCGTGCACGACCCCGTCACGCGTGTAGAAGTGCGTGGACAGGCCGCGCACCTCGAGCAGCTTCCGGGCATGGCGCCGGTTGTCGCCAAGCTGCTCCGCCAATCGACGACCCTCCTCGGTGGCGACGTGGACATCGTCGGGGAGGTCCGTCAGCGCCGGACCGCCGGCCACCCGGCTCGGGTCGTCGGATACGCTCAACTTACTGCTTCCCCTTCAACTTCGGGTCGAGCGCGTCGCGGAGGCCGTCGCCGAGGAACGTGAAGCTGATCAGCGCGGTCGCGACCGCCAGCGCCGGGAAGATGACGAGGTGCGGGGCCGATCGAAGGAAGGGCTGTCCGTTCGCCACGAGGCTGCCCCAGCTGGCGCGCGGGGCCTGGGCGCCGATGCCGATGAAGGCCAGGGTCGCCTCGGCGAGAATCGCGCCCGGGATGCCCAGTGTCACGGCCACGATCATGGGACCCATCGCGTTCGGCAACAGGTGGCGCGTGACAATCTTGAAGTCGCTCACGCCGATGGCGCGTGCAGCCTCCACAAATTCCGTCTCCTTGAGGCTGAGCAGCTGACCGCGCACGAGTCGCGCCATGCCGACCCACGCGGTGAGCCCGATCGCCACGAAGACCAGCAGCAGCCCGTTCATCGCCTTGCCGAAGAAGGTCTCGCGGAAGGCCACGCTCAACAGGATGATGAAGAGGAGGTCCGGGAACGCGTAGATGACGTCGGTGAAGCGCATCAGGTAGGTATCGACGCGCCCGCCGAACCATGCGGCGGCGGCCCCGATGGGCAGTCCGATCAGCAGCACCACGGCCTGCACCACGAGTGCCACGGTCATGCTGATCTGGGCGCCGTCGAGCAGCCGGCTGAGGAGGTCGCGGCCGAGGTTGTCGGTCCCGAGAAAGAACTGTGACCCGAAGGGCGCGATGGGGCGGTTGTTGTTGGCCAGGATCTCCTGAAGGTGCTGCGCCTGGTACTCGTACGGAGCGATGAACGGTCCGAGGATGGCCAGCGAGAAGAAGGTCAGGACGAGGACGCCACCGATGACCGCCAGGCGGTTGCGGATGAGCCTGCGCCACGCGTCCCCCCAGAGGGAGGCGCTGCGCCGCTCAGCGACGGCGGGCTGCTCGAGCGCTCCCGTTCGGTTGGCCATGCGTCTGTACGCTGCCTCCTAGCTGTAGCGGATGCGGGGATCGATGTAGGCGTACAGCACGTCGACCACCAGGTTCAGCACGGCAATCGCGGCAGCGTACAGCATCGTCATCGCCATGATGACGCCGTAGTCACGCTGGCCGATGCTGGTCACGTAGTAGCGGCCGATGCCCGGCACGCTGAAGATCGTCTCGATAATGAACGAGCCGGTGATCAGGAAGGCCAGGAGCGGCCCGAGGATGGTGACGACCGGGATGAGCGCGTTGCGAATCATGTGCACCACCACGATGCTCCGCTCGCGCAGCCCCTTGCTCTGTGCGGTGCGCACGTAGTCCTTACGGGTCACCTCGAGCATGCTGGCGCGGGTGAATCGCGCGATCTGGGCGATCGGGAAGAGCGAGAGCGCGATGGTCGGCAGGACCATGGTGTCCGGCTCGGCCCAGCCCTCCCAGCCGTGGGTCGGGAACCAGCGCAAGGTCACGCTGAAGAAGACCAGGAGCAGGATGGCGGCCACGAAACTGGGCGTGGCGATGCCGATCACCGAGACGAACGTGGCCAGGTAGTCAGGGATCTTGTTATGCCGTAACGCGGCGATGACGCCGAGTGGGATGCCGATGATCACCGACAGCAGGAACGCCATGATCCCCAGGTGGGCGGTCGTCCCGATCCCGTCCGCCACGATGTCGTTGACCGATCGGTCGATGTACTTGTACGACGGTCCGAGATCGCCACGGACCATGTTGCCGACCCACGAGAGGTATTGAATATGGATCGGGTCGTCGAGACCGTACTTCTCGTTCAGGTGGGCGATCGTGCTCGCAGAGAGCTTCTTCTCGCGATCCCACGGGCCGCCCGGCGCCGCGTGCATCAGGCTGAAGGTGATCAGCGATACGACGAAGAGCACCGGGACGATCCACAGCACCCGTCGAATGATGTACCCGAGCACGGGCCGATCTCCTAGCGGTGGGTTGCCTGTCTGCCGACGGCCGCGAACTCCGAGGTTGGCCTCGGGGGTCGCGGCCGTCGGGTGGGCCGGCGGACCGGCCCACCCGACAAGTTGACCTCGTCTACCTTCGCGCGATGCGAAGGGTCAGGCGATGGTCAGTGCGCTGCGATGGTCACCTTGTAGTAGAACAGCTCGCCGGTGCTGCTGTCCTGGCTGGTCGGGACCAGGTTCTGGACCCAGGGCTTGATCAGCGTGAAGCGCTGACCGAAGCGGAGCGGGATCAACGGCGCGTCGGCCATGACCATCTCCTGTGCCTGGTTGTAGAGGGCGACCTGCTCGCCAAGGTCCTTCTTCACGGCAGCCTGCTGCAGGAGGGCGTCAACGTCAGGGTTGCAGTACCCCATGTTGTTGTTGCCACTGGTGCAGGAGATCAGGTCCGTCAGGAAGTTGTTCGGATGCGGGTAGTCCGCACCCCAACCGAGACGGAAGATGTCGAACGGATCCTCGTTGAGGCGGGTCAGATACGCGCCCCACTCGAGGCCGACAGCCTCAACCTCGACGCCGAAGGCGGTTCGCCACTGCTCGACAAGGAAGTCGACCTTGTCTTCGTGGTTCGAGCCGCTGTTGTAGCCGACCTGCAGCTGCAGATCCGCCTCGGCAATGCCAGCCTCGACCAGGCCGGCAGCGAAGTCAGCGGCTGCCTGGTCCACGTCGTACGGGATGAACGCATCCTCCTGGTAACCGGGCATACCCGGCGGGACCAGGCTGTCGGCGACCAGACCGATTCCACTGAACGTGGTCGCGATCATCGTCGCCTTGTCGATCGCCTCGCTGAAGGCCTTGCGCAGCAGCGGGCTCTTGGCGAACGGTCCGTTCGGATCCTTCATGTCGAACCCGAAGTAGTAGATGGACAGGACGGCACCTTCGAGCACCTGGGCCGAAAGCTCCTCGTCATCCTGGATGCGCGGGATCTCCTGGGTCGGAACGCCACCGATGTCGAGCTCGTCAGCTTCGTAGGCCGCCAGGCTCGCCGCCGGATCGTCGATCATCGAGAACTCGATGCGCGCGATCTTGACCTCGTCGCCGTTCCAGTTGGCATTCGGCTCGAGGACGATGTTGGAGTTGTGGTTCCAGGTGGTCATGACCATCGGACCGGAGCTGACGTAGCCGTCGGCCTCGCCCCAGGTCATGCCGGCCTTCTGCGGCACGGTCACCCACAGGGTGGCGATGTACACGAAGTACGACGCCGCGTGGGTCAGGCTCACGACGAAGGTCTTCGGGTCCGGAGCCGCAACGCCGAGCGTCAGCAGCGCCGCATCGATCTCCGCGTCGGTTGCCGTGGCAGTGTCGATGGCCGAGATCTCGTTGTAGCCAACGACATCAGCCAGAACGTAGCTGTAGCCAGCCGCCTCGCGCGGGTCGGCGAGACGCTGCCAGCTGTAGACGAAGTCCTCAGCGACGATGTCGTCGCCGTTGCTGTACTGGAAGTCACCGAGGTGGAAGGTGATCTCCATGCCATCCGCGCTGACGTCCCAATCGGTGGCAATGCCGGGTGTGACTGAGAGGTCCTCGTCGAAGTAGGCCAGCGGGAAGGTGGTCGAGCGCAGCACCTGGATCGAGGCGCTGTCGGTCGCCTGTGTCGGGTCGAGCGACGGTGGCTCATTCCCGATGTCGACGCGGAGAACCTGCTCGGCCGCCGGTGCCTGAGACACAGAGGCCTGGCCCGATCCGGAGGGCTGGGTGCTCGCGCTGGGCGATGTGCACGCCGCAAGCACGAGACCGAGGCCCACCAGGGCACCCATTGATTTCTTAAACCACATACTTCTTCCTTTCGCCTTATTGGCGTGTTGGGCGTGGGTGGAGCGAGCCGCGTTACGCGGCTGATCGGTTCGAACGACCTGCCATGGTGAGCGACGAGCGCTCGCCGAATGGAGGTGCCGTTCCGTGCGACCTACCGAGTTCCGTCCTCCTCTCCTCCTTACCTTGGCCAACGATGTGTTGGCGGCCAATCACGTTTCCGCCACACACGGACGCGCAGGCGCACATGCGCCACTGAGCGTTCCGCACAGGGCTGAGCCAGCCAATCATTGCCCGCGGCGCAACGCCACGTCAAGAACCGCTAACCCAATCCCAGTGCGACGGTTCACCTAACACTACCCGACACGGGCAGCACGAGTTCATTCGCGCGACCGCGATTGGTCAGGGAATGACGGCAAACGCCCGTGCCTCGGCGACCTCGGTGACCGTCACGCCGGCGCCACGCATGGTGAACGCACGGCGTTCGCCGGGCCGCAGTGGATCGCCATCCGCGGGCTCGACCACTGCGCCGACGAACGAGCCGGCGTTGTCGAAGAAGGCGACACCGATCGAGGGTGCGTGGCGTCGGTTGGCGCCGATCTGCTCCACGAGCGTGCCGGAGACCTCGACCGTTCCATCGCCGAGGTCGCGCCAGACCACGTCGACGACCTGGACCGGGATGCCGGGCTCGTCGTCCATGCCACGCGTCGGGCAGTACTTGATGTGGGTGACCAGGTCACCCGGCGTGCCGGAACCGGCGATCTGTTGCCCACCCATGATGTAGACCGCAGAATCCCCCGGTGCGATGACCGCCGGGCTTGGGAAGAAGCGCCCGGCGCGCGTGTACACCGCGTCGCCGCCCTCGTCCCATTCCAGGCGCACGACGGGCGTGTACAGCTGCTGGGGCTCATAGTCGTACAGCGTGTTCAGGAAGGTGATCGGCTCCTCGCCGACGTTGCGCAGCTCGAAGAACATGCTGATCGTCCGTCGGCAAGGTAGACGTGCTCGGTCATCGCTCCCCGAAAGGGCTTGACCGGTCCTGGCGCGGGCGGGACCTCGAAGCGGAGCGAGATCGGCGCTCCATACGGCGCTCGCCGAAGGCTGCCCGCTCGTTGGCGCACCACTCGTGACCGGGCCCGTGGAGCAGGACGCCAGGATCATGGTGACCGCCAGCGCGACGAGGGGCGCACCGCGGCGGTCGAGCCGCCGCTCCGTCACCGGATCAGGCCCGACACCGGCCGCGGAGCAACGGGGAGCTTGTCCGACGGATCGATCGTGGCGATCGTTCCGGTTGCGGGCAGGGAGATCGGTGGCGCCGCCTTCCAGCGGATCCACCACGGCACCTCCGATGCCGCCGACGGTTCTGGGTCGTTCGAGGCGCGCTCGAGCACGCCCGGCCACGTTCGCTGCTGCAGCGCGACAGGGCGGTCCGCCTCGCGAGCGGTCGCCACGGCGAGAACCATCACCGCCATGGCGGCCCCGGCGGGCAGCAGCCGCGCCCAACGGAAGGCTCGGCCAATCCAGCCTGGGCCGGTCTCGGCGACCAGAGCGCGCGCGCGAACCGCGTCCCAACTGTGTTCAGACGGCGCGTGCCCGGCGACCCGGGCCTGAAGGGCGCGACGCAACTGGACCACCAGCGCGTGATCGAGCCCGACCTCGTCGCGACAGACGGTGCACGCCTGGAGGTGAGCCAGGTGTGGATCAGAACGCGCGTCGAGCTCCTCCCCGAAGCGGAAGCGCTCGAGCAGCTCCCGACTGACCCTACGGCAGCTCATGGCTCGCCAATCTCGCCTGCCGGGCGGCGGGCGCACGTCGCGCGGCGGGCACCAGCGAGCGGAGCGCGCGCAGCGCGTAGTGGAGTCGGGACTTCATGGTGCCGACCCGACAGCCGGCGATCTCCGCCGCCTCGGCCAGCGAGTAGCCGTGCAGGTAGTACAGGATCACGGCCGTCTGCTGCTTCGGCGGAAGCGCGTCGATCCCACGCTGCAGCACCTCGATGATCTCGCGCGACTCGGCGACCTGGTCGGGACGCGTGGCGAGATCGGCGACCAGGTTGGTGATCAGCGCGGTGAGCGGCTCCGAGATCGCGCGACGTCGGGCGATCCGGCTGTAGCACAGGTTCGTGGTGACGCGCTGCAGCCACGGCAGCGGCGAGACGTCCAGCCGCAATCGGTGTCGGACGCGGTAGGCCTTGACAAAGCAATCCTGAAGAATCTCCTCGGCCAGGAACGGATCGCGCGTGATCGCCAACGCGGTCGCGTAGACGGGCCGCTTATAGGCGTTGAAGAACTCCTCGAACGCGTCGAAATCGCCCGATTGCATGCGCTCGACGAGGCCATCTGGCTGCGTCGTACTCACTGGCACCCCATGTGCGATGCGCCGATCGCTATCCATAGTACGCGCCGCCGTCCTCGCGGGTTCAGCCCGCCTCCCCCGCAACGAGATCTACGACGTGCCGCAGGTCAGGTCGTCTGGCGGCGGTCGCCTCGTCAAGGCGACCGACCGGCGTCGTCTCCGGCGCGCGCCGCAGCGCATCGGGATCCGCGGCAGCCTGGTCCGCCACGCGATGCATGATGTCGACGAAGCGGTCGAGTGTCTCAAGCGTCTCGGTCTCGGTCGGCTCGATCATCAGCGCCTCCTCGACGATGAGTGGGAAGTAGATGGTGGGCGGGTGTACGCCGTGGTCGAGGATCGCCTTGGCGATGTCGAGCGTGCTGATCCCATTGGCGCGCTTCTGTCGGCGCCCCGAGAAGACCACCTCGTGCTTGCAGATTCGGTCGTACGGGAGGTCGTACGCGTCAGCCAGGCGCACACGCAGGTAGTTCGCGGCCAGGACCGCGTCGTCGCTCACCTGCCGCAGCCCGTCGCCGCCGTTGCTGCGGATGTACGTGTAGGCCCGCACGAACATCCCGAAGTTGCCCGTGAAGGCACGCACCTGGCCGATGCTCTCCGGTCGTGCGCCCCCTGGCTCAAGGGCGAAGACCGCCCCCGGAGTCGAGCGGCCGCCCCACGCGCTTTCGCGCACCTCGCCGGGATCCCCGGACACCAGGATCGGCTGCGGACCCGGCAGGAAGGGCGCCAGGCGTTCGCTGACCCCCACCGGTCCAGCGCCGGGTCCACCGCCCCCGTGCGGAGTCGAGAAGGTCTTGTGCAGGTTGAAGTGCATCACGTCGAAGCCGGCCTCACCCGGGCGGAAGCGTCCGAGGATGGCGTTCAGGTTGGCCCCGTCCATGTAGGCGACCGCTCCGGCCTCCTTGACCGCGGCGATCACCTGGTCGATCTGGTCCTCGAAGATACCGAGTGTCGATGGGTTGGTGATCATCAGCGCGGCGGTGTCAGGCCCAAGCGCGGCGCGGAGTGCGGCGAGGTCGATCCCGCCGCGGTCGTTGGATGGGATCGTCACGGCGGTGTAGCCGACCATGGTGGCGGTGGCCGGGTTGGTGCCATGCGAGCTGTCGGGCACCAGCACCCTGGTGCGCTGCCCACCTTCCCCCCGAGACTGATGGTAGGCGCGCGTCATCAGCATTCCGGTCAGCTCACCGTGCGCGCCAGCGGCCGGCTGCAGGCTGACCGCGGCGAAGCCGCTGATCTCCTTGAGTAACTCGCTCAGCAGCCACTGCAGCTCAAGACTGCCCTGAGCCAGCACCGCAGGATCGAGCGGATGCGAGTCGGCGAAGCCGGGGAGTCGAGCCGCCCACTCGTTGACCTTCGGGTTGTACTTCATGGTGCACGAGCCGAGCGGGTAGAAGCCAAGGTCGATGGCGAAGTTGAGGTGGCTCAGTCGATTGAAATGTCGGAGCATGTCCAGCTCGCTCACCTCGGGCAGGTGCGGCCGGTCCGCACGGCGGGCATCGGGCGGGAGCGGAGGTTGGCTCGCCGCGGCCGTCCTGGCGCGATCCGATGGCGCCGGAAATCGCACCGCGCGTCGTCCGGCGCGGGAGGATGCAAAGATCAGCGGTTCAACGATCGAGAGCGACTCGCCCCCCTCCGGCGACGTGAAGGCCGCACCACGGCCGGACGGGTCGGGGGCGATCTCGGCGCTCATCTCGCGCCCTCAAGTGCGGCGACAAGGGCGCCGATCTCCGCATCGGTGGTCAGCTCGGTGGTGGCCAGCAGCAGCGTGTCGCCCAACTCGGGGTACTCGCGCTCGAGGGGCAGGCCCGCGACGATCCCTGCCTCGGCGAGCGCGGCATGGCGACGGACCGCATCGGGAATGCGAAGCGTGACCTCCGCGAAGTACGCGCCCGAGAAACGCCGCTCGCCGAGGCCGGCGCTCTCCAGCGCCCCCGCCAGGTGACGCGCCTGGGTGATCGACATGTCCGCGACCTCGGCGAGGCCCGCCGGACCGACGCTCGTCAGATAGGCGGTGGCGGCCAGGGCGCACAGCGCCTGGTTGGTGCAGATGTTGCTCGCCGCCTTCTCACGGCGGATGTGCTGCTCGCGGGCCTGGAGGGTGAGCACGTAGCCGCGCCGGCCCTGGGCGTCGCGCGTCGCGCCGACAAGGCGGCCGGGCATCTGTCGCACCGACTCCATGCGGGCGGCCATGAGCCCGACGTATGGACCGCCGAATGAGAGCGGGATGCCGAGCGGTTGTCCCTCGGCGGCGACAATATCGGCCCCATAGGTCCCGGGGGCGGCGAGGAGAGCCAGGGAGGTGGGCTCCACCACGGCCACGAACTGCGCCCCGACGGCGTGGCTGGCATCGGCCAGGTCGCCCATCGGCTCGATGCCCCCGAAGAAGTTCGGCTGCTGTGCGATGAGGCACGCGAAGCCCTCATCCAGGACCGTCGCCGCTGCCCCCACCGGCGTCAGGCCGCTGCCGCCTTCGGCGAGGTCGGCCGGCACCTCGACGACCTCGATCCCCGGCCCCGAGCAGTAGGTGGCCAGGACGCGCCGCACCTGGGGATTGACCGCGCTGGAGACGGCCACCCGGTGTCGACGTGTCAGCCGGCAGGCCATCAGCGCCGCCTCGGCGGTGGCGGTGGCACCGTCGTAGTGGCTGGCGCTGGCCACCTCCATGCCCGTCAACTCGCAGATCAGGGACTGAAACTCGTAGATGCTCTGGAGGGTCCCCTGGCTCACCTCGGGCTGGTAGGGCGTGTACGCGGTCGAGAATTCGCTGCGACCGATCACCTCGCCGACAACCGATGGGACCAGATGGCGGTATGCGCCGGCACCCAGAAAGCTGACCTGTGGGATCCGGTTGCGACCGGCCAGGCGCAACAGTTCGGCCCGCGCCTCCTGCTCGCTCAGGGGCGGCGGCACGGCGAAGCGCGACGCACGGACCCCGGCCGGGATGTCGGCGAAGAGGTCATCGATCGATGCGACGCCCACCGCCGCCAGCATCTGCTCGCGGTCGGCCGGCGTGTGCGGCGAATAGGCCATCAGCCCGCGGTCAGCTCCGCATACGCGGCAGCGTCGAGCAGCCCATCGGGTTCGCTGGCGTCCGCGAGTTCCACCTTCGCGATCCAGCCGGCGCCGAACGGATCGGTGTTCAACAGCTCAGGTCCCGAGCGAAGCGCATCGTTGACCTCGGTCACCGTCCCCGAGATCGGCGCGAACAGGTCGCTCACCGCTTTCACGCTCTCGACCACGCCGAATGCGGCGAACTGCTTCAGCGGTGAGCCAACGTCCGGAAGCTCCACGTACACGATGTCGCCCAGCTCATCGGCCGCAAAGGCGGTGATGCCGATCGTGGCGATCGTGCCGTCGACGCGCACCCACTCGTGCTCGCGGGAGTAGCGGAGGTCATCGGGCATCATCGTCGGACTCACGCTCCTGTGATCGATCTGCTCAGGCGGCATCCGGCCGGGGACGTCGGTAGAAGGGCAACTTTACCTGCTCGGCGGGGTGTCGACGCTCACGCACGATCACCTCGACGGGAGCTCCCACCGAGGCGTGCTCGGTGGGCAGGTAGGCCATCGCGATCCGCTCCCCCAGGGTCGGGGATGGCGTCCCGCTGGTCACCACACCCACTTCCCGCCCGTCGACGACGACCGGGTACCCGTGGCGGGCGATCGCCTCGTCGCGCATCTGCAGGCCGACGAGCCGCCGCCGCGGTCCAACCTGCTGCACCGACGCAAGCGCGGCCCGGCCGACAAACTCGCCCTTCTCCATCTTCACCACGCGACCGAGATTGGCCTCGTATGGGTTGACCGATCGGTCGAGCTCATTGCCATACAGCGGCATCCCTGCCTCGAGGCGAAGCGTGTCGCGACTGCCGAGGCCGCATGGCTTGAGGCCGAGCCCGGCGCCGGCAGCGGCCAGCGCTTCCCAGAGACGCACAGCGCTGCGCGCCGCGCAGAAGAGCTCGAAGCCATCCTCCCCGGTGTACCCGGTGCGCGCCACCAGGCAGTCGATGCCGGCCACCTTCCCGGCGACCGATCGATAGTTGCCGAGCGAAGCGAGATCGAGATCGGTGAGCGCACTGACCAGTTCTGCCGCCCGCGGACCCTGGGGTGCGACAAGTGCGGTCCGGTCGGATCGGTCCTCGACGGTGGCGTCGAAGTCACCGTGGGCCAGGAGCGACGCGAGCTGCGCCATCACGGCGTCGCGGTTCGCCGCGTTGCAGACCAGCAGGTAACCGTCGTCAGTCCGATACAGGATCAGGTCGTCGACGATCCCCCCGTCGGCGGCACACAGCATCGAGTACTGGGCCTGGCCCGGTTCGAGCGTCCCCGGGTCGCTGACAACTGCGTACCGCGTGAAGGCCAGTGCCTCCGACCCCGCGACGTGCAGCTCGCCCATGTGCGACAGGTCGAAGAGACCGACGGCGCTGCGCACGGTTCGATGTTCATCGATGATCGACGCGTACTGGACCGGCATCTGGTATCCGGCGAAGGGGACCATCCGAGCGCCAAGCGCCACGTGGAGGTCGTGCAGCGGCGTGTGGCGCGGTACGTCGTCCGGGGCAGTCATCGCGCCGATCCGGTGGGACCGACCATCCCCGACGTCTCGGCATGTGCCAGCAGCTTCGAGGCGGCCTCGACGACGGCGCGCTCGGTCTCGTGGGTGAGGAGGTGCGACGCGTCGCCGATCGACACCCAGCGGGCCTCGTCGAACTCGTGGTCGTGATCGTCCGTGTGGCCACCGATCGGTCGCATCAGGAAGAAGTGGACCGTCTTGTGAAACCGGATCTGGCCGCGGACGAAGAAGTAGGTGATCGCCCGGATCGGCTGTTCGATCTCGACCTCGAGGCCGCTCTCCTCGCGGGTTTCGCGGACCGCGGTCTCGGCGAGCGTCTCCCCCGCATTCGGGGTGCCCTTGGGGAGCGCCCAGAGTGCCGGATCGTGCCGGCGCACCAGGAGGATCTCGACGGCTCCGCCCTCAGATCGGTAGACGACCCCGCCGGCCGAGGTGGCTCGGGCGGTCCGCAGGGGTGGCACGCGGGGCCGCTATCCGCGGCGAGAGCGCGAGAGCCCGAGCGGCAGGAGGGCGCGGCGGGCGCTGACGCCGACAAACCGGCCGACCGAAGGGAATCGGAAGGTGCTGGTGTGAGAGCGCAGCGAGTCGACCGTCGCAGCAGAGCGGCGGATCGCCAGCGGCCGGTGGTAGGTCATCGTCCGACCACCGAGTCCCAGGTGCGCGTGTCGCGCGGGCGTGTGGCGCCCGCCGAAGTGGATGGCCGGGTGGGATACGAAGCGGGCCGTGAGACTCACGCGCATGGCAGGCATTGTACGCGGCGTCGGCTTCGGTGCAAGGGATCTGCACGACGGTCGCGTCGGTCGGCCATCGGCGGTGGTCAGCTGCGCCACGAGATGAGCGACCGGTAGAGATCGACCATCTCGGTGATCCGTGCAGCGACGTCGAATCGGCTCGCACCGTCGAGCGCGGCCCGCGACAACGCGGCTCGCCGCTGGCGGTCGCGAGCCAGGCCGACCATGGCGCCGGCCAGGCGCGCGCGTCGCGTCCCAGCGGGTGCCGCGGCCAGGACCTCGCCGTCGACCCCGTCGCGTACGGAGTCGCGCACGCCATGACCATCTATCGCGAGGACCGGCACACCCGCGGCGAGCGCCTCCGCAAGGACGAGGCCCTGTGTCTCGGTCTGCGAGGCGAAGACGAACAGATCCGCGCACCGGACAAGGGCAAGAGCCGCCAGCCGCGGCTGCGCTCCGGTCAGGTACGCCCGCGTCGCCAGGTCCGGCTCGGTGATGCGCGCCCGCAGGTCGGCTTCCAGTGGGCCGCCACCGACGAGGAGCAGTCGCAGGGTCGACTCTTCCGCGGCGGCCAGGCCGAACGCCTCGACCACCAGGTCGGTGCTCTTCTCCGGAGCCAGCCGCCCGACCGAGACGGCCACCACCGCGTCACGCGGCCAGCCGGCAGCCGGACGCGCGTCGTTCGGCTCGAGCCGGCCGATCGATCCGGTGTCGATGCCGGTCGGGATGACGCGCACCACGGGGCGCCGACCGATCGTGAGTCGTGCGGTGATCTCGTCTCCGAGGTCGGTCCCCGGCGCCACGATCGCGGCGCAGCCTGCCCAGAAGCGGCCGAGGTAGGCCGACATGGCGGCCGCGCCGGGTGCGGCGAGCGGGCCGAGGTAGTGGCGATAGTCGCCGAACCGGGTGTGGTGGGTGAAGACCAGCGGGGCGCCGGCCCGACGCGCAATGCTGCGCGCCATCAGCCCCGAGAAGAACGGCGACTGCGCATGCACGATATCCGGTCGGAAGGCGGCCGCGGCCCGAAGCGCTGCTGACGGTATCGGCCAGGGGACTCGGTATCCGGGGGGTGCGGGACGGGGCAGCTGCTTCGACGGGAGCCACGCGACGTCGGGGTCGGGCCCTGGCGCACCGGCGCTTCCCGGCAGCGTGCCCCGGGCGGGCCGTGGCGCCACCAGCAGGACGTCGTGGCCCGCCGCGCGCAGACCGCGGGCCAGCGCCTCGGTCGCGACGGTCACGCCCGACAGGTACGGCAGGTACGACTCGGCGAAGATGGCGATCCGCAGCGACTCGCCGGTCGGCGGCCTGGTCACGTCACCGCCTCGCCACCCGTGCTCACGGTTGCAGTGATCGGTGCGCGGCCGACGTGAAGGGTGGCCATCCCGCTCGGCAGCCAGCGCCATTGGACATCGGTCAGGCCGACCTCCTTCATCAGCTCAGCGACGCGCGCCGGTGCCGGGTAGGCGCGAAGGCTCTCCGACAGGTATCGGTAGGCGCCGCCCCCTCGCAGCAACCGGCCGAGAAGCGGTACGGCTCGCCGGAACCAGGTCAGGTAGAGAAGACGGGGCATCCCGGTTCGCGGCTCGGCGATCTCCAGCACCACGAGGCGCGCGCCGGGAACGAGCACGCGACGCATCTCGTGGAGCCCGGCGCGATGGTCGGGCAGGTTCCGCAGACCGAAGCCGATCGTTACCGCGTCGAATCCAGCCCCCGACCGCCCGGATTCGAAGGGGAGAGCAAGCGCGTCCCCCAACAGGTAGCGCGGCGTGGCTGCGCCGGCCGGCGTGGATGCTCCGATAGCGCGCTGCAGCATGGGGGCAGACAGGTCGAGGCCCACCACCTCGCCCCGTTGCCCCACGACCGCCCCCGCGGCCCGGGCGAGCTTCCCGGTACCGCAGGCCACGTCCAGAACGCGCATCCCCGGACCAAGGCGCGCCGCGGCGATTGCCGCCCGCCTCCAGCGTGCATCGAGACCTCCCGTCATGAGCGTGTTCATGGAGTCGTACACCGGGGCGATGCGGTCAAACATGCTGCGAATGGTCGACGACGGCACCGGGTTGCCCGGCTGCGAGGCGTTCATCCGGCGGATCCGGCGCCCGGGGCGAGGGGCGGTTCCCGCTCCGGATCGCGCACGCCGGGGAAGAAGAGGAGCCCGCCCATGAGCACGGACCCGAGCGCCGCGGCCCCGACGAGGGTGGTGGTCGCCCCCAGAGCACCAGCGACCGGCCCGGTCAGGGCGTAGGAGATCGGCACCAGGCCGATCGAGACCAACCAGTCGAGGCTCGACACGCGTCCAAGCATGGCACGCGGCACGCGCTGCTGGAGGAGGGTGGTCCAGATGATCTGGCCGAACTCGAAGAGGGCGTGGATGGCGAGGCTCGCCAGGAGCGCGTGCCACAACTCGGTCATCACCCCGTAGACCGCCATCAGCGCGACACCGGCCGACCAGGCGAGATACATGGCGGTGATCCGGCGGCGCGGGAGCCCCACCTGCCCGATGATCAGGGCGCACACGATCGCTCCGACTCCGCCAGCGGCAAAGGTGGCGCCGAGCGCCTCGGGGCCGAGCTCCAGGCGGTTCTTGATCAGGAACGGGACGAGGGTCTGGCGCGGCCCGATGAAGACGAGCAGGCTGAGCATGGCGGAGACGAGCGTGGCCCAGATCCATGCATTTGCCCTGACGAAGGCGACCCCCTCACCGATCTCGCGCAGCGCTGATCGAAATCCGGCTGGACTCTCCTCGCGTCGAGACCGATGCCGGATGGCAGCCACCGCCAGCGCAGAGAACCCAAAGGAACTGGCGTCGACCACGAATGCGGCACCCGGACCGACTCCCGCCACGACCAGGCCCGCCAGCGCCGGGCCGGCCAACTGCCCCATCAGCGGGCGGACCGTGCCCTGGAGCGCATTCGCCTGGGGGAGCAGGTGGTCGGGCAGCAGGTCCGGCACCAGCGCGACCGAGGCCGGGTTGAAGACGGCGTCGCCGAGACCGATGAATGCCATCAGGACGACGATCTGCCAGAGCTCGAGCACCCCCATCATCGAGAGGATGCCCATGACCGCTATCGCCGCGCCGCGCAGGAGATCGGCGCCGATCATCAGCCAACGTCGGTCATATCGGTCAGACAGCACGCCCCCGAGCAGGACGGTGGCGAGCAGCGGCAAGGTCCAGGCGATCCCGACCGCGGTCATCGCTGTCGGGACGTTGCTGATCTCGTAGACCTGCCAGGCGAGCGCGACGAAGAAGAAGCCGTCTCCCAGCAGCGAGACCAGCGAACCGACGGTCAGCAGCGCATAGTCGCGCTCGGCCAGCGGGCGAGCCACCCCGATGCGCGTCAGCCGTGCGAGGAGTGACCGCATGTGCTCGGCCTCGGCGAGAGTGGGTGGGTGGTGGGCGATACTGGATTCGAACCAGTGACCTCACGGATGTGAACCGTGCGCTCTAACCGACTGAGCCAATCGCCCACGCGGGGATGCGAAGTATAGCCACGGGGCCCTGGTGCCTCAATCGCCGAGGGCGGCGAGCCTCGCGTCGAGGTCGGCCGCTGGCAGGCCGCGCACCTCGATCCGCTTCAGGCGCGAACGCTCCCCCGCCACGAGGTTCAGGGTCGACGGGGCCACCGCCAGCGCCCGTGCGACGAGGCCGAGCACGGCTCGGTTCGCCTCTCCGTCAGCCGGCGGCCGGGCGACACGGATCTGGAGGACGCCGTCCTCCCATGGCCCGACCTTGTCGCCCGAGGCGCGAGGCGTCACCCGGACGTGCAGCGTGGCGATTTGGCGATCTCTCAGAGCCGCACCACCACGCGAATGATCATGCCGAGCACGAGCATCGCGATCAGCGGCGCCCAATCGAGGCCCGCCGTGGGCGGGATGAGCCGCCGGATCGGTGCAAGGATCGGCTCGGTGGCCTGGTAGATGAAGGCGACCAGCGCTCCGCCACCGCGCGGAGCCACCCAGCTCACGACCACCCGGGCGAGGATGAGCAGCATGAGCGCGCTCAACAGCAGCTGCACGAAGTTCACGATGACGGTGGGCATCTCACCGCGAAGGATAACAAGGGCGGATCAGGCGGGTCGCGGGCCGAAGATGGCCGTGCCGATCCGGACCAGCGTGGCCCCCTCGGCCACCGCCGCCTCGGAGTCGGCGGTCATCCCCATCGAGAGCTCGGAGAGCGGATAGCCTGCGGCTTCCTGGAGCGCGTCCCGATGCTGTCTGAGATTGGCAAAGACGCGGCGGGCGTCCGCGGTCGCCAGGCCTGCCGGCGCGATGGTCATCAGCCCCCGAATGCGAATGGCGCGCAGCTCGCCAAGGGCACCGGCCACGCCTGAAACGGCCTCGGGCTCGAATCCCGCCCTTGACGGGTCACCGGACAGGTTCAGCTGGAGCAGGCCGATGGGTGAACGTCCCTCCTCGGCCGCGATCCTGTCGAGGCGATGCAGAAGTTCCAGGCTGTCGACCGACTGCAGCCACGCGAACGCGCGGACTGCCGGTCGAGCCTTGTTCGCCTGGAGGTGGCCGACCAGGTGCCACTCGGCGTCCGGGCGGGCCTCGGCCTTGGGGATCGCCTCCTGCACGCGGTTCTCGCCGAACGCCCGCAGGCCGGCATCCCACGCGGCCTGGAGCACCGGCAGGCCGAACCCCTTGGTGACGGCGATGATGCGAAAGCCATCCGGATCGCGGCCGGCGGTCATGGCCGTGGCGCGGAGCCGATCCGCCACCGCGTCGTGGCGGGCGCGGATCAGCTCCGGGGTGAGCCGGGGCTCCTCAACGAACTGCATGCCGCGGTTCCCCGGAGACGAGAACGCCCCGGCCGGGGGCCGGGGCGCATCGGTCAGACCCGGGACTACTCGCTCTTGCGACGCAGGAACGATGGGATGTCGAGATCGGTCTCACCGTAGGCTGGACGCTCGAGCCCGGAACCGCGCACCGGGATCGGCTGTCGGTCTGTCGACTTGGCGGCGGGGCGGTTCGTCTCCACCGCGAACGGCGAGGTCTCGGGCATCTGGTCCTCGAGCGCCTGCCGCGTCTCCCGGTCACGCTCGATCTCGGCCAGGATCTCCCGGCTTCGCGCGTCCAGCGAGGACTCGATGCCGGTGGCGACGTCGCCGGATGCCGTCACGGCTCGGACCGTTGCACGCGGCTTGCGCGTGGCGTCGAAGCCGGTGGCGATGACGGTCACCTTGACCTCGTCGCGCATCCGATCGTCGATCACGGTCCCGAAGATGATGTTGGCCTCGGGATCGGCGGCCTCCTTGATGACCTCGGCGGCCTCGTTGACCTCGAACAGCCCGAGGTCGCTGCCGCCGGTGACGTTGAACAGGATCCCGCGGGCGCCGGTGATGTTGACCTCGAGCAGCGGGCTCGACACGGCGGCGCGAGCGGCCTCGACGGCCCGGTTGTCACCGGTGCCGATGCCGATCCCCATCATGCTCGAGCCGGCGTCGCGCATGATCGTCTTGACATCGGCGAAGTCGAGGTTGATGAGGCCGGGCACGGTGATCAGGTCGCTGATCCCCTGCACGCCCTGCCGCAGAACGTCGTCGACCACCCGGAATGCATCGAGAATCGATGTCTTCTTGTCCACGACCTCGCGCAGCCGGTCGTTGGGAATAGTGATCAGCGTGTCGCACTTTTCCTTGAGCATCTCTGAGAACTGCTCGGCGACCAGCTTGCGCCGAACCCCCTCGAAGCTGAACGGCTTGGTGATGACGCCGACCGTCAGGGCGCCGAGGTCCTTGGCGATCTCGGCGATCACCGGTGCCGCGCCCGAGCCGGTGCCACCGCCCATGCCCGCCGTGATGAAGATCATGTCGGCGTCCTTGAGCGCTTCGTAGATCTTCTCCGAGTCCTCCTCCGCCGCTCGCTGACCCACCTGCGGGTCGGCGCCCGCGCCGAGTCCGCGCGTCAGCTTGTCGCCGATGCGGATCTTGTGCGGCGCGTCGCTCTGGAGGAGTGCCTGTGCGTCGGTGTTCACCGAGATGAACTCGACACCCATCATCTCGGCGCGGATCATCCGATTTACGGCATTCGACCCGCCGCCGCCGACGCCGATGACCTTGATGAGTGCGAAATGCTCTGCGTCCGAACGGAGCGGCATGAGGGGGATCTCCTGCGCGGTGTGCTGGCTGGTGGCTGACAACCCGGAGCTCGCGCGGGTTTGACCGATTCTACCGATCCCGACCGATCGGCGTCGGCGATTTTTCCACATCCGGGCCTGGACTTATCCACATGGCCCAAATCGCGGTGGACCGTATCGCTCGCGCTCCACAGTCGCCGCGTTGGATCAGCCGGGGAAGAGGCCCCGCAGCCACTCCATCAGGCGACCGACACCCGCGCCACCGCCGGCGCCGGTCGAGTAGGTCATCGGCTCCGATCCAACATGTCGCGCTCCCCACAGCAGCAACCCGATGGAGGTACTGAAGGCGGGATTGCTGAGTTGATCCATCAGGCCGCCAACCCCCTGCGGAGACGCGACCCGGACGGGCATCTGGAGCACCTCGCGGGCCAGCTCGGCGGCACCGGCCAGGCGGGCTCCGCCGCCGGTCAACACCACCCCGGCCGGGAGGAGCCCATCGTGACCCGAACGCTTCACCTCTTCGCCGATCAGCGAGTAGATCTCGCTCATCCGCGCCTCGATCACCTCGCACAACTTGCGACGCTGGATCGTCTGCCCGCCCCCCTCGCCCAGGACCGCGACGTTGAGCAGCTCCTCCGGCTGCACATCCGACAGGTCGGCGGTGCCGTGTTTGATCTTGATCTCCTCGGCGAGGTCCAGGCTGGTGCGCAGCCCGATCGCGACGTCATTGGTGACATTGATGCCGCCGACCGGAAGCACCGCGGTGTGGTAGGCCGCGCCATCGGTGAAGATGGCCAGGTCGGTGGTGCCGCCCCCGATGTCGGCGATCAGGACGCCGAGCTCCTTCTCCGTATCGGTCAGGGTCGCTTCGGCGGCGGCCAGCGAGCTGACGACCAGCTCGTCGATCTGCACACCGGCGTTGGTGACGCACTTGCTCAGGTTCTGCGCCGAGGTGGCGGCCCCGGCCACGATGTGGGTCTCGACCTCGAGCCGCACCGCGCTCATCCCGAGCGGGTCCTTGATCCCCTCCTGGCCGTCCACGATGTAGCCGCGCGGGAGCACATGGAGGATCTCGCGATTGGATGGGACCTGGACCGCCTTGGCGGCGTCGGTGGCGCGCGCCACATCCTCGCGGCTCACCTCGCGCTTGTGGCCGGAAACCGCCACCACGCCGCGGCTGTTCTGGCTGCTGATATGGCTGCCGCCGACGGCCACGAAGGCCGAGCCGATCTTGTAGCCCGACAGGCGTTCGGCCTTCTCAATGCTGGCGGCGATCGAGTTCACGGTCTGGTCGATGTTGGCGACCATCCCCTTCTTCATCCCGGATGACGGCGTGATGCCGTAGCCGATGATGCTCACCTCACCGGTGCGCCCCACCTCGCCGATGAGGGTCGTCACGATGGTCGTGCCGGCGTCGATGCCGACCAGGACCGTCTCCCTGTCCAAGCTACCTCCCGTGAATTCGGCCGCGTTCCCGGGGCCGGACTGTGCCCGAGCCTACAGGAAGTGCCGCCGGATGAGTGCGACGTTTTGGAAGATGCGCAGCCCGAAGGCGAACAGCGCGACGAGATACAGATCGATCCCCAGCCGGTCGCCGACAAAGGTGAGCGCCACTGCCACCAACGTGTTGGTCACGAAGCCCGACAGGAAGACCCGGTTGTCGTAGTGCGCGTCGAGCTCCGCTCGGATCGCGCCGAGCACGGAATCGAGGCCGGCCAGAATGCCGACGGCGCTGTAGCGCGCCAGGTCTGGCGAGACGTTCACGTTCAGCAGCAGACCCAGGACCACGCCGAGCGCAAGGCCGATTACGGGGAGCCACATGGGGGACGTTTCCACTGCCGGCCGCGGCGGCCCAGGCGGACCGCGCCACGGCTCCTACGGCCGCCAATATACCCTCCCCGCGTTGCGGGCATCGACCCAGCTGACGCCGCCTTCAGCCTCGGTGCCGAAGAGCGTCCGCACGGCCGCCACCTGCTCCGCGATACGCTGGTCGAGGAGCACCGGATCGGCCGCCATGGTCGGCGCGTAGAGGCCGAACACCGCGCGCCAGCCGTGCGACCGCGCCACCAGCAGGAACCCGGATTCGTCGTCGAGGAGCACGCTCAGCCGGGTCGCCGCCGACCCCATCGTCGCGGGGTCGAGCGCGGCCAGCCGGAGGGCGCTCACGAAGCGCGATGCCTCGATGCGGTCGCCGACGATGATGTCCCGGCTGGCGCTCCGCCGATCCTCGACCTGCGGCAGCGCCGCAAGGTCGTCAGGGAGCTCGGCGTCGCGTGCGAGCTGGCCGATCGCCGTTCCATCGGCCGCACAGATGAGCGTCACCGCGCTGGTGGTCCACACCGCGGCGGCAGGCTTCTCGACGATCGCCACCTGCACCCGGTCGGGCAGCAACGTCTCGACATGCGCGGTCGCAACCGCGGGCAGCTGTTCGAGGCTCGCAGAAAGTGCGCTGCTATCGATCGCGAGCAGCGGTGCGCCGGCCACCGAGTCGAGGATGCGCTCGATCTGCCGGTCGGGCGTGTAGCGGTCCCCGGTCCATGATGCCTCGCGAATGCGCAGCCAGGGCCCGTTCAGCAGCACGACGAGGCCGGCCACCAGGCAGGCACAGGCGGCCACCGCGAGAATCCGTCCCGCGGCGGGCAGCGACCTGCGAAGCCGGTGCCTGAGCGGCGGCCCGGGGCGTCGTGCGTGGGCCGCTCCGCGCCGGCGGGTTGCTGCGCGGCGAGGGGTCAAGCCGGCTCTCCGGCGCGGCCCCCCGGCGTGCGACCCTCGCGCGCCGCTTCCAGACCCAGATCGATCAATCGGCCGATGAGGTCGGGCAGCGTCAGCCCTGCCAGCTCGGCCTGCTTCGGGAACATGCTCGTGGCGGTGAATCCTGGCAGCGTGTTCATCTCCGACAGGTAGACCGCATCGGGCGGCACCAGGAAGTCGACGCGGGCCATCCCGGCGCAGCCCACCGCCCGGTAGGCCGCGAGTGCCAGCTCCTTGAGCCGCGCTGCGAGCACGGGCTCCACGACGGCGCGCGGGATGACATCGGCGAGGCCGGGGACGTACTTCGCCTCGTAGTCGTACCACTCGTGGTGGCTCACCACCTCGCCCGGCTCGAACGCGATCGGCTCGTCGTTGCCGATCACCCCGCATTCGAGCTCGCGGGCGCCGGCCGCGTACACCTCGACGATCACCTTGGTGTCGTAGCGGAACGCCTCGTCGAGCGCGTCCGGCAGCTCGCCCGGCCCATGCACCAGGGTCATCCCGACGCTGCTCCCCAGGCGCGCCGGCTTCACCACGGAGCGTTCGCCGATCCGCTCCCCGATCTCGCGCAGCACCCGTCCCGGCGAGTCGACCCAGGTGGAGCGCCGGAACCAGGCCGAGTCGATCACGGGCAAGCCGTGGCCGCGCATCAGGTCCTTGAAGACCACCTTGTCCATCGCCACCGAGCTGGCGAGGACGCCGGCGCCCGTATACGGCAGCCCGGCCAGCTCCAGGAAGCCCTGCAGCGTTCCGTCCTCGCCGAATGGTCCGTGGAGCACCAGGAAGGCGACGTCGATCGCCTCGGCCAGGGAGCGCACGACGGCGCGCGGCGCCTGGTCGGCGTGTCCGGCGTCGACCGAGACGGGCAGAGCCTGGTGTGTGCGCAACCGGGCCGTCTGCTCGGCCGGGCTCGCCGCTCCCAGCAGCTCCGCCAGCGGTCGTTCGCCCAGCAGCGGCGCGGGTCCGTCGGGCAGGTGCCAGCGGCCCGAGCGATCGATGTAGACCAGGAATGGCTCGTACCGTTCGCGATCGATCGCACGCAGCACCGAGTCGGCGGAACTGACGCTCACCTCGTGTTCGGCCGACCGGCCGCCCGCGAAGATCCCGACCTTGAGGCGGCTCATTCGGCGCCTGCGTTTCGCGGCTGCCACTCGCCCACGAACTCGATCTCGTACTGGAGGTCGACGCCGAAGCGCTCTGACACCACCCGGCGGATGAGATCCCCAAGCGACCGCACGTCGGCCGCCCGGCCCTCGCGGTCGGTGATGATGAAGTTGGCATGGCGCGTGCTGACTGATGCGCTGCCGATCCGTTCGCCCTTCAGGCCCGCCGCGTCGATCAACCGACCGGCGTGGTCGCCGGGCGGGTTCCGGAAGACGCTGCCCGCGTTCTGATCCGCGAGCGGCTGCGTGGCGATCCGCTGCGCCTGGTTGGCGGCGACCCGGGCGGCCACCGCATCTGGCGCGTCCGTGCGAAGCTGCAGCGTCGCGGCCAGCACGACCTCGGGACCATGCTTGAAGCGTGAATCCCGGTACGTGTAGGCACACGCAGCGTTGTCGAGGAGGCGCGTCTCGCCGTCGCGCGGGTCCCATGCCTCCACCGCCGTGACCAGCTCGCTCATCGCGCCTCCGTGGGCGCCGGCATTGGCCCACACGGCCCCGCCCAAGGTGCCGGGGATGGCGGTCCCGAATTCGAGGCCCGAAATGCCCGCCGCGACGCAGCGGCGGACCAGGAGGGCCATCGGCGTGCCGGAGTCGGCGTGCAACTCGGTCCCGTCCAGCGTCAGGTTGCGGCCGCGGTTGCGAACGACGAGGCCACGAATCCCGAGATCGGAGACGACGAGATCGCTGCCATTGCCCAGGATGAAGCACGGGACATCAACATCGCGGGCGAGGTTCAGGTAGGCGAGCAACGCAGCGTGATCACCCGCCACGGCCAGGCGATCCGCCGGGCCACCGACCCGCAGGGTGGTGAGCGGCCCAAGCGGCGCGTCCGCAACGAGGACCAGGCCCCGCTCGGCCGCGAGGCGATCGAGGCGCGCCAGGTGCGCGACGCTGACGGCGACGGGTGCGGCGTTCATGACGCGGTCCCTGTGAGGGAGGAGGGCCGCGGACGTCCCTCGGCCATCGCCAGCAGCTCCGCGGCGACGACGCTGGCCGCTCCGGGTTGCCCCAAGCGCAGTGCGGCGGCAGATACCGCGGCACGCCGCTCGTCGCTGCGCAGGGCGGCCACCTCGCGCACCAGTCGGGCCGATTCAAGCTCCCCGTCCGGCACGACGACAGCGGCGCCATGGTCGGCGAGCCACTCCGCATTCGCCGACTGGTGCGCGCCCGCGTACGGATACGGGACGAGGATCGATGCGACTCCCACCGCGGCAACCTCCGCGCAGGTCGACGAACCTGCTCGACCCAGCACCAGGTCCGCGGCGACCAGCGCCTCGGCCATCCGGTTGGTGAGAAGCGGCACCGGCTCGTAGCGCCCCCGGAGCTCCTCGGGCAGGCTCTCACGCGCGGCAAACGCCTGCGGCATGCCCGCGTCACCGGCCAGGTGCAGGACGCGCCACTCGCGCACGATCTCGGAGAGGGCGCCGCCAAGCGCGGCAGTGATGCGTGCCACCGCCTGCGACCCGCCGAAGACCAGCAGCAGACGTTCGTCGGGGGTCACGCCGAAGCTCGCCCGGGCCGCTGCGCGGTCAATTCCGGTGAATGTCCGAATGGGGGTCCCGGAGACAAAGCTGCGACCCGGGAACGCCGCGAGCGTCGGCGGGAATGCAACGGCCACCCGCGTCGCGAGACGCCCCACCGCGGCGGTTGCGCGGCCGGGAATCACGTTCCCCTCCCAGAGGAGCGTCGGGATCCGGCGGGCTCGGGCCGCGGCGACCAGGGGGAGCGCCAGGTACCCACCGGTGGTGAAGATGGCAGCGGGTCGCAGCCGCCCGAGCAGCCACCACGCCTGCGGGGCGGAGGCTGCCAGGCGCAATGGGTCAAGCACGACGTGGAGGTCTCTCCCGACGCTCCGCAACGACCTGACCACGAGCTCGTGGTAGGGCATGGCCGTGCCGACCAGGCGTCGCTCGAACCCGCGAGCGCCGCCGACGTAGGAAAGCTCAAGGTCGGGCTGCGCGTCGCGCAAGGCCCGCGCGACGGCCAGCGCGGGGTGGATGTGCCCGCCTGTCCCGCCGCCCGACACCGAACACCGCATCGAATATTGATCCTGTCTGGTTGGTCTCGCGCGAGATCGACAGCAGAATGCCGACCCCGAGGAGGTTGATGATGAGAGCCGAGCCACCGTAGCTGATGAACGGGAGTGGGATTCCGGTCACCGGCAGAAGGGCGGCGACGACCATCATGTTGATGCAGGCCTGGACTACCAGCCAGGTGGTGATGCCTGCCGCAAGGAGTCCGGAGAAGGTATCGGGCGCGTGGATCGCGATCCGATAGCCCTGGTAGGCGATCATCACGAACAGGGCGAGCACCGTGAGCGTGCCGATGAGACCCCACTCCTCACCGATGATGGCAAAGATGAAGTCCGTCGACGGCGCCGGCAGGTAGAGGTACTTCAGGCGACTGGCCCCCAGGCCGGCGCCGGTCAACCCACCCAGACCGAGCGCCAGGAGTGACTGGACCGCGTTGTAACCGGTGTCGAGCGGGTCGCGGAACGGGTCCAGGAAGCTCCTCACTCGCTCGAGCTGGTAAGGCGTGCTGGTCACCATCAGATACGCGGCTCCGGCGACCGCGGTACCGATCGCCGTCAGGTACCCCAGGTTGGCGCCGGCCATGAAGAAGACGGCGATCGCGGTGACGATGTAGACACCGGCCGTCCCGAGGTCCGGTTCCAGGGAGATGAGCAGGAACCCGGGCACGACCAGGACCACGAAGGGGAGGAGCCCACTCGACAGGCCGCGCACCTCCCGCCCTCGCCGATCGAGCCAGTGGGCGAGGTAGAGGCAGATGGCGAACTTGGCGAGCTCCGCGGGCTGGAAACCGCCGATACCCGGCAGCACCAGCCAGCGACGCGAGCCCGATACCTCGGTCCCGATGCCGGGAATCAGGACCAGCACGAGCAGCAACAGACTGAGAACAAAGACGGGGATGGCGACGAAGCGCAGGAGGCGGAAATCGGTCCGGCTGGCGACGTACATGGCCAGCAGTCCGAGCCCCGCCCAGATCATCTGCTGGGTCCCCTGCGCGCCGGCGTCGGCGCTGAAGATGTAGGAGCGCACGCTCGACGAGGAGTAGACCATCACCACGCCGATGGCGACCAGGGCGATGACCGCGACCAGGAGCGGCAGCGAAACCTGTTGGCGGTCTCGGCGCACGCCGGTCCGCGCCTTGCCGCGCGCCACCGCCACTGCGCCGGTCACGCGTGGTCCTCCGCTTCGGACCGTGCTCCGCCGAAGGTCGACGCTGCCGCACGGAACGCGTCGCCACGGGCGGCATAGTCGGTGAACATGTCGAACGACGCCGCAGCCGGCGAGAGCAGCACCACGTCTCCGGGGACTGCCAGCATCACAGCGGCACGCACGGCGTCGTCCATCGAAGCGGCGCGCTCGATGGTGATGCGGCCGGCGATGAGCCGTTCGAGCTGGTCCGCCGTCTCGCCGATCAGTACCGCGGCGCGACACCGCGAGACTGCCGCCTCGGCGAAGGCGGCGTAGTCGAGCCCCTTGTCCTGTCCGCCGGCGACCAGCACCACCCTGTCCGGTACGAAGGCCTCGAGCGCCGCGATGGCGGCCATCGGGATCGTCGCCTGCGAGTCGTTGACCCACCGGATACCGCGCCATGCTCCCAGCGTCTCGAGGCGGTGCGGTACGCCACGGAACTTGCGAATACCGGCCGCGATGGCGGCGGGCGAGGCACCGGCAAGGTCCGCCGCCAGCGCCGCCGCGAGTACGTCGGCGAGGAGGTGGCGACCCGGCAGTGGCAGATCCGCGACCGGCATGACCCGCCCGCCGCCGATCGTCAGCCAGCCATCGGTGATGCCTGCCGCAAGCCGCGGAGCTGCCGTCAGCCCGTACCAGCTGATGGCGGCCGCCGGGAGTCGAGCCCCGAGATCACGGCATCCCGGATCGTCGGCATTGAGCACGACCCGCCCGCTGCGCGCGGACAACTCGCCGAGGCGAGCCTTGACCGCGCGGTAGGCAGCGAGACTGGCGTGGCGATCCAGGTGGTCGGCGCCGATGTTGGTGTAGACAGCCACGTCGGCGCCGCGCGAGATTGTCGGCAACTGCAGTTCCGAAAGCTCCAGGACGACCCAGTCGCCCGGGCCGAGACGGCCAACCTCCTCGATCAGCGGGCGGCCGATGTTGCCCCCGACGAGATGCGATATGCCCGATTCGGCGAGGATCTCGCCGATCAACGCGGAGGTTGTCGTCTTGCCCTTCGTTCCCGTCACCGCGAGGACGCGCGCGCTGGTCAACCGAAGGAAGAGCTCGACCTCGCTGACCAGCTCGACCCCGCGTTCGATCGCGTCATGGAGTGCCGCCCGCAACCACGGATCCGTGGTCGGGAAGTCGGGCGAGATGCTCGGGCTGGTGACCAGCAGGTCGCTCCGCGCGATGAGCGCGCGCGCCTCGTCCTCGGGGACGGCCAGGGCCAGGTCGATGGTGCGGTCACCGAGGCCGGCGATCTCGTCCTGAAGCTCGGCGGCAGGACGGCGGTCGTAGACCGCCACCTCGGCGCCCCGATCCGCCAGCATCCGCGCGGCGGCACCTCCCGATCGGGCGAGGCCGAAGACGACCACGCGTCGCCCGCGCAGGTCGTCGAGGGTGCGAATGGGTGCGGTCACGGTGGTCATCGGTCCCGCTAGAGCCCGTTCACGGCGGCAAGGTAGACGCTGAAACCGAGCAGGCCGGCCAGTGCGCTGACGATCCAGAACCGCAGGGTGATCTTCTCCTCCGCCCAGCCGAGCAGCTCAAAGTGGTGCTGGAGCGGTGCCATGCGGAAGATCCGACGGCCCCGCAACTTGAATGAGCCGACCTGCAGCACGACGCTCATGATCACCGCCAGGAAGACGAAGCCGATGATCGCCAGCAGCGGCAGCTGCCCGGTGATGGTTGCCACCACCGCCAGCGTGGCGCCCATCGAGAGCGCCCCGGCATCGCCCATGAACAGCTGGGCCGGGTGGACGTTGAACCACAGGAACCCCATCAGCGCGCCAATGATCAGTGCGCAGAAGATCGCCAGGTTGGGCTGTGGCGGCTTGCCGCCGGGCACCTCGACCAGGGCGATCAGCAGGTACGCCACGAAACTGAAGATGAGTACGCCCCCGGCAAGCCCGTCCAGCCCGTCGGTCAGGTTCACCGCGTTGCTGACCCCGACGATCACGAAGGCGACGAAGAGGATGAACAGGAAGCCACCGATCACCACCTCGCCGGCGAACGGGATGTTCACGCCGGTGATGCTGAAATGGCGCTGGATGTAGTACGCCGCCAGCAGGGCGACAATCGTCTGCCAGACGAGCTTGAAGCGGCCACGTACACCGACCCCGGTGCGCACGTTCACGAAGTCGTCGATGGCACCCAGGATCGAGACACCGACCAGCGCCAGCATCGGGGTGAGGGTGAATGGATCCTCGATCCGCATGGCCATCGCCAGGAACATGACCACCACCACCACCAGCATGCCGCCCATGGTCGGGGTCCCGGTCTTCCCGAGGTGCTGCGGCCCTTCGGAGCGGATCCGCTTGCCGAAGCCCAGGCGCTGCAGAAGGCCGATGTAGACCGGTCCCAGCAGGAGCACGCCCGCAAAGGCGGCGAGCAGGGCAACGACGATGGCGAGCATGGTCAATGGTCACCCGCCGACAGCGGACCCGGCTCGCCGGTGAGCGCGGCGACCAGGCGGTCGAGTTCGACGCCGCGCGACCCCTTGATGAGGAGGAGATCGCCCACCCCCGGCGCCAGCTCCCGCTCGACGGCGGCCAGCGCCTCCTCGATGTCGGCCGCCTCCGCTACCTGGCGCAGGCCCGCCGTTCTCGCCCCCTCGGCGATCCAGCGTCCGCGCTCGCCGACCGTGACCAGGCCATCGACCACGGCCGCGGCGCGACCCCCGATCTCGCGATGTTGCCGCTCCTCGCCCGACCCGAGCTCGAGCATGTCGCCGAGCACCGCCAGGCGACGGCGCCCCACGGCGACTGACGTCTCGCCGAGAAAGTCGAGGGCGGCCGAGACCGATACGGGAGAGGCGTTGTACGTGTCGTCGATGATCGTCGCTCCGCCGACACCTTCCACCACTGCCATCCGGTGCGCCGCTCTGCTGCCGGCCGCCAGTGCCGCCTCGACCTCGTCGAGCGGAACGCCAAAGTGCTCGCCGACCGCCGCCGCCGCCAGGGCATGCGGCACCAGGTGGCGCCCGGGCATGGCGCAGCGGACCCGGCGCGTGCCCCACGGCGTCTGCAGCGTGAAGCGGGTGCCGCCCAGCCCGCGCGACTCGATGTCGGTGGCCCGGACATCGGCTCCGGCGGTCAGGCCAAAGGTGCGAACCGCGGCGGGCGTCACCGCGCGCATGGCTACGACGCGCGGGTCATCAGCGTTCAGGACGGCCAAACCATTGCGCGGCAGCGCGGCAGGGAGCTCGGACTTGGCGCGGGCGATCGCCTCGATGCTCCCCGCCCGCTCGAGATGCGTCGGATGGACGGCGAGGACGACCCCGACCTCCGGTTGCGCCAGCTCCGCAAGAAGCGCGATCTCGCCCTCGGTGTACATGCTCATCTCGAGGACGGCGACCTCGTGCTCCGGCTGGAGTCGGAGAAGGGTCATTGGCAGCCCCGTCTCGCTGTTGAGATTGCCCTCGTTACGGATCACACGCAGCGTCCGACCGAGGACGTCGGCCACGATCTCCTTGGCGATCGTCTTCCCGGTCGATCCGGTGACCCCGACCACGCGGACCGCCGAGCGGCTTCGCCACCAGCGCGCGGCAGCCTGGAGCGCGGCCAGCGTGTCGGGTACCTGCACGATCGCCGCATCGACGCCTGTCGCGAGCGCGGTCGGGCGCTCGACCAGGAGCACGCCCGCGCCCAGCGCGGCCGCCTCGGCGGCGAAGCGATGGCCGTCAACGCGCTCGCCGCGAATAGCGACAAAGCAGCAGCCCGGAATCACCCTGCGGGAATCGACCACGGCGCCCGCGAACGAGGTGACCGAGGTTGGCCCAAGGAGGCGGCCGCCGGTGGCAGCCAGGAGGTCTTCGAGGCGGATCGACGGAGGCACTCCGCTATCTGCAGATGGTGCCGCCGAGTCTATCAGCCTCACTTTGCGGCCACCGGATCGACGATTCTGTCGGGCGGGATGGCGAGGTACTCGAGGATGCGCGGGGCAAGTGCTCTGAAGACCGCTTGTGGCGTCTCGACCGTGCGGAAGCCGGACCAGGTGACGGGCCGATGGATGAGGATCAGGGTCACCAGCTGGGGGTCGCTGGCCGGCATGATCGAGATGAACGAGGCGTCGATCCAGCCTTCGATGTACTCGTATCGCGTTCGGGTCTCGTAGACCGGCTTCCCGGATCCGTCGGTCCCGACCTGGACCTGGCTGCGGATCGGTCCAGCCACCTGCGCGGTCCCGGTCTTGCCTGCCACGGAGTAGCCCGGAATTGCCGCCGCCTTCGCGATGCCATCGTCGATGGCACCGGTCAGCAGCTCCAGGACGGTGGTGGCGGTCTCCTGGCGCATGGTCCGCTCCCCCGGTTCGATATCGGCCTGGTGGTAGACACCATCCGGTCCCGTCCAACCCGCGATGAGGTGTGGGGTAACCAGGATCCCGCCATTGGCGATCGCGGCGTAGCCGGCGACCAGCTGCATGGCGGTCACGCTGAGCCCCTGGCCGAACGCGTTCTGCGCTGCGGTAAGGTCGCCCGAGGCATTCGGTCCGTTCGGGTTCCAGACGACCCCCGACGCCTCGCCGGACAGGTCGATCCCGGTCGGCGACCCGAATCCGAACCGCTTGAACGCCTCGTACAGGCGCTCGCGACCGAGCAGCAGGCCGACCTTCGCCGCACCCACGTTGTTCGACAGCTTGAGCACGTCTCCGGCGGTGATGTCTCCGTGGCCGTAGCCGTACGTGGCGCGATCCGCGTTCTGGATCCTGACGTTCGCGATGCGCAGGTTGTTGTCGTCATGGACGGTCGTCTCGGTTGTGATCGCGTCCGCATCGAGTGCCGCCGCCACGGTGAATGCCTTCATCACCGACCCCGGCTCGTACTGGCGACTCACCGCGGGGTTGGGGTAGAGCGACGGATCGGCCAGCCCGTAGGCGTTGGCGTCAAACGATGGAAACGTCGCCAGCGCCAGGATGGCGCCGGTCCGTGGATCCATCACGATCCCGGTCACGCCCTTGGCCTGGTTCTTTTCGAGGGTGCTCCACATCGCCGCCTCGAGCATGTGCTGCAGGCCAATGTCAAGCGTGAGCGTCAGATCTGCGCCGTCGACCGGCGCGCGCAGCTCGTAGACCGAGTCCGCGATGCGCTGGCCGCTCACGTCCTCCTGCGCGGTGACGGCGCCTGGCAGGCCCGCGAGCATGGCGTTCTCCGCCCCCTCCAGGCCGTACTGGCCCTGGCCATCGACGTTGACGTAGCCGAGCAGCTGCGCACCGAGCGTGGTACCAGGTGAGATACCGGCGAGCGGGTAGACCCGACGCGTCTCGGGGATCATTCCGACCCCCGGCAGATCGAGGGCAGCAATCCGCTCGGCGGTGGTGTCGTCCACGCGGCGCCGGAGCCAGACCCACGGATCGTCACTGGTGATCCGAGAGCGGACCTCGGCCAGCTCCATGCCCAGCACCGAGGCGAGCAGCGATGACGTGCTCTCGGTGTCCTCCACGGTCGGCGGCGTGACGTAGACCGACTGGACCTGAACCGATGCGGCGAGCAGCTCACCGTTCCGATCGCGGATCTCGCCGCGATCGGCGGGAATCTCCTCGTTCTGCGCGAGCTGGTGCAGCGCCATCTCCACCAGACGCTCCCGGTCGGCGACCTGCCACCACACCAGCCGCCCGCCGATGACCGTGGCCAGCAGGGCAGCCACGATCAACAGGAGCAGGGCGCGGGCACGGCTGTCGGTCCTGGCGAGCACGGCTTCTCCGGCAGTCGCAGCCCGAGGGCCGCGACTGTCTACTTCAACGGGTCTGGTCGATCAATGGCTGAGCAAACCTGACGACGGACTGGCTCAACGAGACGAGGTGCAGTCGACTCTTCGCCCGATCCTCGATAACGGAGGGCGAGCGGGCTTCGCCGATCTGGAAGGTCAGTTGCTGTTCCTCCGCTCGAAGCTGCGACATCTGGGCCTGCATCGCGTTGATCTCGTATCCGGTCGCCGCGACGTGCGACGACTGGCCCAGGTAGAAGAGGCCGAGCCCGACCGCGAAGGCGATGGCAACCAGGAACCCGGTGACGCTCGCCACCTCCCTGCGACGATCAGCCGCGCGCCGCGGGCGTCCCCGGGAGGCCGCGCGTGGGCGCACGCGCGGACGCCGACGGACGATCCCGATGCCGGTGGCCGGGCGCGCGCCAATGACCGCCATCTAGGCGGCGCTCGCCCGACGCTGCAGCGGTGCGCCCCACGCGGCGGGTGCGTCGTAGTCACGGGACTCGTCAATCTCGAACGTGGTGGCATGGTCTGACGCGTGGCCGTCTTCGACCGGCATCTGCATGCGTCGCTCGCGCACTTCGCGCTGGCGGCCGCTGTACATCCGGCGGCGGCTCGACTGGTGACGTGGCCGTCCTCGACTCATCCGTGTGCCCTCCTCTTCGATGACTACGTGCTCGCCGACGCGAGCTTTTCGGCCACGCGCAGACGAGCGCTGCGCGCGCGACGGTTGCGATGAATCTCGCCGGGGCTGGGCCTCACCACCCGCTTGGTGATGGGCCGCAGCTGTGCGCGGTGTCCGCAGGTGCACGCCGGCGGCAGCGGCTGCTCGATGCAGTCCCGGCTTTCGCGGGCGATGAAGCGTTTGGCGATGCGATCCTCACCGGAGTGGTAGCTGATCACGGCCAGCCGGCCGCCCGGTCGCAGCAGTGCCAGCGCCGCTTCCAGGCCGGCGCCCAGCACATCCAGCTCCCGGTTGACGGCGATGCGCAGCGCCTGGAAGGTCCGCGTGGCCGGATGGATGCGCCCACGGTCGGCCGCGCGCTGCGGCGCGGCCGATGCAACCACGGCGGCAAGGTCGGCGGCTGTCATCAGGCGACCTTCCGCACGCGCCGCCAGGATCGCCTTCGCGATGCGGCCTGCACGGCGTTCTTCACCAAACGTCGCGAGGACTCCGGCGAGCTCTCGCTCCGAAGCACGGTCGATGAGGTCGAGGGCCGATACACCACGATCTTCATCGAATCTCATGTCCGGCGGCGCATCGGCCGCGAAGCCAAACCCGCGTTCCGGGTCGGCGAGCTGGTAGCTGGAGAGTCCGAGGTCGAAGAGGACCGCGTCGAGTTCGACGAAGCCGGCCTGCTGAGCCGTGTCGTGGAGCTCCGCGAAGTTGGCGTGGCGCAGGACGACGCGATCGCCAAAACGGTGGAGGACCCGATGCGCCTCCGCGATGGCCGCCCGATCGGCGTCGATGCCGAGCAGGCGACCATCCGGAGACGATGCCTCCAGGAGCCGCTCGGCGTGCCCACCGCCCCCGACCGTGCAGTCCGCCGCGGAGCTGCCGGGCCCGAGCGCCAGCGAGGCAAGAACCTCGTCGACGAGGACCGGCAGGTGCCCTTCTCCCATTGGCGGTTGCACCTTTCGTGTCGGGCGACGGGCCGATCGGCCCGGAGACGCATGAATGGCGGGAATGCGACGTGCGTCATGGCGTCACGCTCCCTCAGATCCCGAGGTCGGCCAAGTGCTCGGCGAGCGCCTCCGGCTCGTCCTCGATGCGTGAGCGATATGGCTCCCATGCCGACGGCGCCCACAGTTCCAGCCGGCTGAGCGCACCGACCACGACGACCTCGCCCTCGCCGATTCCGGCGTACTCCCGCAGGTAGCCGGGGATCAGGACCCTCCCCTGCCGGTCGAGCTCGACCTCGACGGCTCCCGAGGACATGAAGCGGCCGAACTCGCGACCGCGGGTGCTCGTCACCGGGAGCGCCTGCAGCTTGGTCGCGAGCTCATTCCAGACGTCCTGCGGGAAGAGGCCGAGACAGCCGTCCAGCCAGCGCGAGATTGTGGCTCCGGGCGCGAGGCGCCCGCGGAAGCGGACCGGGATCGCCACGCGACCACGGTCATCCAGCGTGTGCCTGAACTCACCGGTCAGAAAGGACGACGGTTGCATCTTCGCTACGTCTACCACTGAACCCCATTTGGCCCCACTTTGGACCACAGGGCGCCATTCTACAGGGCAGGCGCAGCCCGTCAAGGGCTTTTCGACCGGATGAGGCGACAGCGACCTTGATCGGTCGCCGGGGGGCCGAGGAGCTAGAGCTCGTCCTCGGGAAGCAGCTCCGAGCTGCGGGAGCCGTCGGGCCGCTTGTAGACCGCGCGAATCCCGAATAGGCCCGACTCGTTGTGGATGTATGAGAGGCCGGTGTAGAAGCCGAGCGCCGTCCGCCAGTACGGGGAGCCGTCCGGAAGCGTCAACCTCTCGACCGGTGCCTGCGAGTTGGCCGAGAAGATCGCGTCGACCTGTCGGATGATCGCTCCGGTCTCCTCATCGACCTCGAACAGCAGGTAGCTGCCGGGCACGACCGCCACCTCGAAGAAGTCGAATACGTCGACCGGGTCCGGCGTCGGATCGGGTGTCTGGACGGGCGATGGCGGCGGTGCCGATTGGCTGCCGGAGGGCTCGGCGCTCTCGCTGGCGCTCATGCTCGCCGAGGGTGTCGGCGTGGGCGCAACGGCAACTCCATCGTCACGCAGGACAAGGAAGGCGGCTCCTCCACCGGTCACAGCCAGAGCGAGCACCAGGACCGCCGCGATGACGCCTCGCCGACCCCCTCCCGCCGCGACCTTCGGGGTTGGTCGCGGAGCGGCCGGTGGTGGTGGCGGTGGCGCAGCCGGCACGCTTGGTCGTCGAAGCGCCTCGAGCTCCTCCGTCGGGATCACCAGGACGCCACGCAGATATCGAGGACAGTTCCCGTAGCCGCGCTGCAGGCACACCTTCTCCTGCTGCTCGGACGAGAGCTCAGCGGGCTCGCCGAACGCATAGCAGCGGTGCTCGCGCGTGAACTCACCGTGGTATTCGGTGCGCGATGCAGCGAGCCCCAGCAACGGGCAGACGGTGTCGGGTCGCTTGGCGAGTTCGGCAAACAGCGCGCGACGCTCGGCCTCACGGGTCGATGCCTGATCCAGCTGCTTCCGGCGCCCGAACATCTCGGCGTGAGTCTAGCGCGGGTGATCGGCGGTCGGAAGGCGCGCCATCGGGACCGTGCGCGATGGTACGAAGGCCCCATTGAGCCGATCCGCCGCGACGGCCAGTCTGGTGGGGATCCGGCGCAGATGCTGCCGGACGCCAGGGGGGTGACAAGGTCACCGTGGCGCTCGACCCGATCGACAGCGCTCCGCGGATCCCGATCCCTCGGCAGGGGCGGATCCGCCGCTGCCGCGTGCGCCACGTTGCGATCCTGCCTGACGGTCAGGGGCGCCGAACCCAGGTCGACTGCCTGCTCGGCGGTCGCGATAACCCGCTCTCGCTCGGCACCATCGATGACGCGCGCGCGATCTGCAACGCGTGCACCGCAACGACCATCTGGCGCGCCGACGAGGACTAGGCCGAGGCCCCTGGAGAGCGGCCTGTAAGCCGGGTTCTGTGCCGGCGCCCTGCGGCGCCGCGACGGCCATCCATCTGAGCGACCTACCCGAGGGCTGAGCGAGCCGCCTGCTGCGACGCGAACGCCGCCTCTCGCCCTCCTATTCGGTCTTGCTCCGGCTCGAGCTTGCCGCGTTTCACTCCCGCATTGCTGCGGGCATCGTCACTGTGGCGCTGGTCCTCGCCTCACGGCGGACGGGCGTTACCCGCGAGCCTGCTCTGTGGAGCCCGGACTTTCCTCGGGCGCCGCCTTTCGACGATCGCGCCCGCGGCCGTCCAGCCGCCTCCAGGGAGCGTGATTCTACTCCGCCATCCGCGCGCCCGGCAATTGGTCGATCGCCACGTTGCTGAGTCGATCGGCATCCTTGTTCAGCTCCCGTGGAACGTGGCCGATGGTGTAGCCGGTGAACCGGGCGAGGAGCGCCATCACCCGCGCGTGAATCGGCTTGAGGTCTGGGTGCTTGACGCGGTAGCGGCCGGTGATCTGCCGGGCGACCAGCTCGGAGTCCATGCGCAGGTCAACGTGATCCGCGCCGAGCAGGACGGCCTCCTCGAGCGCCAGCGCCACTGCGGTCCACTCAGCGTAGTTGTTGGTGCGAACTCCCAGGAAGGTCGCGACCTCGCCGACCACCCGGCGATCCGCGGCGTCGCGGAGGATGGCGCCGGCGCCGGCAGGGCCTGGATTGCCACGGGCGGCGCCGTCGGTGTGGATCAGGAGGCGCAGGGGTCGCGGACGCAGGGTCGACTCAGCCACGTCCGGAACTCTTCACCTCCCGCGTGACCTCCATGATGGCGCGCGTGACGTTGATGCCGCGCGGACAGGCTTCCACGCAGTTGAAGATCGTCCGGCAGCGCCACACGCCGTCGGCGTCGGCCATGATCTCGAGCCGTTCCTCGGTCGCGGTGTCTCGACTGTCGAAGATGAACCGATGGGCATTGACGATGGCCGCGGGGCCGACGTAGTCGGGGTTCGACCAGAACGATGGGCACGCGGTGGTGCACGCCCCGCACATGATGCATTTGCTGGTGTCCTCGTACCGGTCCCGCTCCTCGGGAGTCTGGCGACGCTCCAGGCCGTCGGTCGGCACCTCGTCGTTCACGAGGAACGGCATCACCGACCGGTACTTCTCCCAGAAGCCGTCCATGTCGACCAGCAGATCCTTGATCACCCGCATCCCCCGGACCGGCTCGACGGTCACCCTGGGGCCGGCATCCTTGACCAGGTACTCGCACGCGAGCCGGTTTCTGCCATTGATCAGCATGGCGTCCGAGCCACATACCCCGTGCCCACATGAGCGACGGAAGGTGAGCGTCCCATCCTGGTACCACTTGACCTGGTGCAGCAGGTCCAGCACCCGGTCGGACGGCTCGGCCTCGACCCGGTACTCCTCCCAGTGCGGGGCGGGATCCGATTCCGGATCGTATCGGTGTACGCGCAGCTGGATCTCCATCGTCAGTAGACCCGTGGTTTCGGCGGGAAGCGGGTGATCGTGACCGGCTTGTAGGTGAGCCGCGGGCTGCCGCCGGCCGTGTCGCGGAACGCGAACGTGTGCTTGAGCCAACCGACGTCGTCGCGGTCGGGAAAGTCATCGCGCGCGTGAGCGCCCCGACTCTCAGTGCGAGCGACCGCGGACTCGACGGTCGCCTCGGCGCAGTCGAGCAGGAAGCCCAGCTCGAGCGCGTCAGCCAGATCGGTGTTGTAGCGGCGCCCCTTGTCCTGCACCACCAGGCCGGTAGCTCGGTCACGAAGGGACCGCACCGCCGTCCGGCACTCCTCGAGCAGCGCCGCCGTTCGGTAGACGCCGCAGTGGCTGAACATGATCTCCGCGAGCTCGGCACGAATCACCGCCGGCCGCTCGCCGTCGGCGCGCGAAAGCAGCTCGTCCCGCATCGCCGTGACGCCAGCCTCGGCCGCGTGGTCCCGGATCGGCGCATCGACCCGCCGCACCTCGTCGGCCATGGCGATCCCCGCCCGGCGGCCGAAGACCAGGATGTCGAGGAGCGAATTCGTACCGAGCCGGTTCCCGCCGTGGACGCTTACGCAGGCGCATTCGCCGGCTGCATAGAAGCCGGGCACCAGCCGTCCGCCTTCGTCGGCAAGGACCCGACCATCGATGTCGGTCGGGATGCCGCCCATGGCGTAGTGCGCGGTCGGCTGGATCGGCACCAGGTCGGTGAGCGGCTCCAGGCCGAAGTAGGTTCGGATGAAGCCGCTCATGTCGGGCAGCTTCTCGTTGAGGACCTGCGCGCCGAGGTGTCGAACATCGAGGTGGACGAAATCCTTGCCGTCGACGCCACGTCCGGCGGCGATCTCCTGGTAGATCGAGCGGCTGACCACGTCCCGGCTGGCCAGGTCCTTCATGGTCGGTGCGTAGCGCTCCATGAAGCGCTCGCCCTCGCCGTTGACCAGGAACCCGCCCTCCCCGCGCATCGCCTCTGACAGGAGGAAGCCGAGCTTGTACATCCCGGTCGGGTGGAACTGGAAGAACTCCATGTCCTCGAGCGGCACGCCGCGACGGTAGGCGATCGCCACGCCGTCACCGGTCAACGTGTGTGCGTTGCTGGTGACCTTGAAGATCTTGCCGAAGCCGCCGGTGGCGAACAGCACCGCCTTCGCCCGGAAGGAATGGATCTCGCTCGTCGAGGTCTGCAGCGCCACCACGCCGGTCACGGGTCCTGCGGAACCATCGGGCATCTGCAGATCGAGGACCTGGTACTCGTCGTAGAAGGCGACGTCGAGCCGGATGCACTGCTGGAAGAGGGTCTGCAGGATGGCGTGGCCGGTCCGGTCGGCCGCGTAGCATGCTCGTCGCACCGGCGCCTCGCCCTCGTTGCGGGTGTGTCCACCGAAGCGCCGCTGGTCGATCCGACCCTCCTCGGTGCGATTGAACGGCATCCCGAGGTGCTCGAGGTTGATGATCGTCTCGACCGCGTCGTGGCACATCACCTCCGCCGCGTCCTGATCGACGAGGTAGTCGCCACCTTTCACCGTGTCGAACCAGTGCCACTCCCAGTGGTCCTCCTCGGTGGTGCCGAGCGCGGCGCAGACCCCACCCTGGGCCGCCCCGGTGTGAGACCGGCTCGGATACAGCTTGCTGATGACACCGATGCGGGCCTCCGGCCCGAGGTTGCGCTTCAGCTCGAGGGCGGCGTACAGGCCGGCGCCTCCGGCGCCGACCACCACCGCGTCGAGCTCGTGGGTACGGACGCGCGGACGCGCGGACGCATCGGCCAGACGAAGGCTCACGAGAGTGGACCGATGTTGGCCGGCGCGGTGGCGGGGTCAAACGTGAGAATCACCACCAATCCGAGCAGCATCCAGACCAATGCGATGGCCATCAGCAGGCCGATCAGCAGCCCGCGCAGACCGCCCCGGACGACGTAGTCTCCAATGATGATTCGCGCCCCGTTGACCCCGTGGACCAGGGCCAGCACGAGCAGCAGCAGGTCGTAGATTCGCCAGAAGGGGTTCCCCCAGCGCTCGAGGACGAAGGCGAAGTTGATCTCCTGCCCGGTGAGCTGCACCAGGACGTGCATGATGCCCATGTGGCCGAGCGCCAGCAGCACCAGCGCCAGGCCACTCAGGCGCATGAAGTACCACATGAACCGCTCGATCCCCGGCTCGGCGGGACGAGCCTTGGCGGCCCGCGACGGGTTGCGCCGAAGCGGGTCTCCCTCCACCGGCCAGATGCGCCGCCCGACGCTCATTCAGCGACCTCCCCACGGGGCGTAGGGCGTGATCATGATGAGGCCCAGTGGAATCATGGCGACCACCGTGGTGACGACCACCGCGTAGGTGAGCGGGCGGTACCAGCGCGTGGTTGCCGGCCAGAAGTCCATCAACACCACGCGCATCCCGTTGAGCGAGTGATAGACCAGCGCGGCCATCAGGAGGATCTCGCCCAGGCGCACCGGCAGATTGCGAAAGAGCACCTGGGTCCAGTCGTAGACCTCGGGGCCAAAGCTCAGCGTGGCGTTCTCCACGATGTGCATGAACAGGTAGATCAGTACGCCGACGCCGGACAGCCGGTGGCCGAGCCAGGCCAGCTCGGACCAGCTCATGCGGTAGCGGAACATGCTGATCAGGCGCCGCGGACGCGGGCGGAGACAGCCTCGGCGAACTCGCGGGTCCCGGCGCGGCCGCCCAGATCGTAGGTGGTGGTCTGACCGTCGGCGATCACCGCGCGGACCGCGGACTCGACCCGGTCGGCGGCGTCGGTCTCACCAAGGTGCCGCAGCATGAGTGCCCCGGACAGGATGAGTGCCGTCGGGTTTGCCTTGTCCTGCCCCGCGTACTTCGGGGCCGACCCGTGCACAGCCTCAAAGACCGCCGCCCGCTCGCCGATATTCGCGCCCGGCGCAACGCCGAGTCCACCCACCAGGCCGGCCGCGAGGTCGCTGACGATGTCGCCGTACAGGTTGGGCAACACCAGCACGTCGTACAGGTTCGGCTTCTGCACGAGCTGCATGCACATGTTGTCGACGATGCGGTCGTCGAACTCGACCCGTCCGGCGTACTCGGCGGCGACCTGGCCGCAGCTCTCCAGGAAGAGGCCGTCGGAGAGCTTCATGATGTTCGCCTTGTGGACGGCGGTCACCCTGCGGCGGCCGTTGCGCACGGCGTACTCGAATGCGTAGCGCGCGATCCGCTGGCTCGCCGCCCGCGTGATGATCTTGATGCTCTCAGCCGCGTCGGGCCCGACCCGGTGCTCGATCCCTGCGTACAGGTCCTCGGTGTTCTCGCGGACGATGATCAGGTCAACGTCCTCGTACCGCGAGTGCACCCCCGCCATGGATCGTGCGGGCCGCACATTGGCGTACAGCTCCAGCGCCTGCCGAAGCGCCACGTTGACGCTGCGAAAGCCGCCGCCGACCGGCGTCGTGATGGGGCCTTTGATGGCCACGCCGGTGCGACGGATGCTCTCCACCACGCGATCCGGCAGCGGCGTCCCCTCGCTCGCGATGGTCGCCTCGCCGGCCTGTTGCGGATCCCATTCGAAGCCGATGCCGGTCGCCTCGAGCACGCCAACGGTCGCCTCGGCAAGCTCCGGGCCGATCCCGTCTCCGGGGATCAGCGTCACGGGATAGGTCACATGTTTGCTCCGGTGCGCGTCGGTCACAGCGCCGACGGTACGGATGGCAAGTGTAGGGCGATCGGCGGGCCGCCGCGCGACCTCAGCCGACTACAATCGCCTCCCCCGCCCATCTCGCCGCAGGAGGCCGCGTGAAGCTCCAGGAGTACCGAAGCAAGGAGATCCTCGCCCGTCACGGCGTCGCGCTTCTCGAGGGGATCGTCGCGAACTCTCCGGCCGAGGCGAGAGCTGCGGCCGAGCGGATCGGCTCTCCGGTGGTGGTCAAGGCGCAGGTCCTGGTGGGTGGGCGCGGAAAGGCCGGCGGCGTCAAGCTGGCCGCCACTCCAGCGGAGGCCGAAGCACGGGCCACGGAGATCATCGGTCTGGTCATCAAGGGGGTCACGGTGCGGACGCTGCTGGTCGTCCCGGCAGCCGAAATCGCGCAGGAGTACTACCTCGGGCTGATCCTCGATCGGGCCGCGAAGGCGGTGACGGTGATCGCCAGTGCAGACGGGGGCGTCGAGATCGAGGAGACGGCGAGGACCAACCCTGCGGCGATCCTGCGACTGCCGCTCCACCCGCTGATCGGCCTCCAGGAACACAACGTGCGCCGGGTCGCCTTCTTCCTTGGCCTCGGTGCGGAGCAGCGCAAGGCATTCGGGCCGATCATGCACGGGCTGTATGCCGCATTCATGGCATCGGACGCCGACCTCGCCGAGATCAATCCGCTGGTGACCACGCCCGCAGGCGAGCTCCTGGCGCTCGACGCCAAGATCGTGCTCGACGACTCGGCTCTGCCGCGGCATCCGGACCTCGAGGCGATGCGCGACCTGGCCGAAGAGGAGTCCTCCGAGATCGCCGCCCGCGAAGCCGGCATCAACTTCATCAAGCTCGACGGGAATATCGGCTGCATGGTCAACGGCGCAGGTTTGGCGATGACCACCATGGACCTCGTCAAGCTGGCCGGCGGCGAACCGGCGAACTTCCTCGACATCGGCGGCGGAGCGAAGGCGGACCGGGTGTCGGCTGCGTTCGCCATCATCCTCGACGACCCGCGAGTCCAGGCCATCCTGGTCAATATCTTCGGCGGCATCACCCGGGGCGATGAAGTGGCGAGGGGCATCGTGGAGGCTCGCGCCTCGCTCCTGCGCACCGTGCCGATGGTGGTGCGCATCGTCGGCACCAACGCCGTCGAGGCCGCGGAGATCCTGCGCCAGGCTAACCTGATCACCGCTGACAGCCTGGACGACGCGGCCGCAAAGGCGGTCGCCGCGGCGCTGGCCGAGGGAGGCGCCGCATGAGCATCCTGGTGAACAGCGCCACCCGCCTGCTGGTACAGGGGATCACCGGCCGGGAGGGCGAATTCCATTCGCGCGCGATGCTCGAATACGGCACGCCCATCGTCGCTGGCATGACCCCGGGCAAGGGCGGCCAGTCGGCGCTCGACGGCCGGGTTCCGGTGTACGACACGGTGGCCGAGGCGGTGGCCCAGACCGGGGCGAACGCCTCGTGCATCTTCGTGCCCGCACCGGCGGCACCCGACGCCATGCTCGAGGCGGCGGAGGCCGGGATCCCGCTCATCTTCTGCATCACCGAGGGGATCCCCGCGCTGGACATGCTCAGCGTGTACCACGTTCTGCGCGCCAAGGGGGTGCGCTTGATCGGCCCCAACTGCCCCGGCGCCACGAGCGTGGGTGAGGCAAAGGTCGGCATCATTCCCGGTGAGATCCACCGCCGGGGACCGGTCGGGCTGGTGAGCCGCTCCGGAACCCTGACCTACGAGGTGGTGCAGGCGATGACCGATGCGGGCCTCGGCCAGACCACCTGCGTCGGGATCGGCGGTGATCCGATCGTCGGCTCGAACTTCATCGACATGCTCAGCATGTTCAACGAGGACCCGGAGACCGAGGCGATCGTGATGATCGGTGAGATAGGCGGAGATGAGGAGGAGCGCGCCGCGGCGTACTGCGCTCGGGAGATCCGCAAACCGATGGCTGCCTTCATTGCCGGTCGCACCGCCCCGCCGGGACGGCGGATGGGACACGCCGGCGCGATCATCTCCGGGGGCGCCGGCACCGCCGAGTCGAAGCGCATCGCGCTCGAAGCGGCGGGGATCCGGGTCGCCGATTCTCCCTCGCAGATCCCCGACCTGCTGCGCGGTGCCGGGGTCCGCTAGGGGCGCTCCAGCAACTCCCAGAGCACCCCATTGAGGGTCCGCGGATGGACGAACGCCACCATCCCATGCGCCCCGGGGCGCGGCTCGTGGTCGATCAGCTCGGCCTCCGCGGCGGCGAGCGCGGCAAGGTCGGCCGGCAGGTCGTCGCTCCGCAGACAGAGGTGGTGCAGGCCCTCGCCCCGCGCGGCGAGGAAGCGGGCAACGCCGCTCTCGTTGTCGATCGGCTCGATCAGCTCGATCTTCGCGGCCGGGTCGGGTCCGGTGACCAGGAAGCAGAGGCGCACCCGCTGGCTGGCGAAGATCCGCGGCGCCTCCACGGCGTGCCAGCCGAACAGGTCGGCATAGCGCGGCAGCGCTTCGTCGATGGAGCGCACAACCACCGCCACGTGGTCAACCGATCCCAGCGTCACGGCCGATACTCCCCCCACGTGCGGCGCAGGGCGTGGCTGATCTCGCCCACCGTCAGGTTCGCCTCCACGCATGCCCGGATGCGCGGGAGCACGTTCTCCGTGCCGGCGGCGGCCGTCTCGAGGGCCGCAAGCGCCGCGGCGGCCGCGGCGGGGTCGCGCGCCGCGCGCACCGCGCGCGTGCGCTCGATCTGGCGGCGCTCGTCGGCCGGGTCGATCGACTGGGGGTGCGGGCGCTGCTCATCCCCCGCCTCCACGAACGCGTTCACGCCGACCAAGACACGCTCGCCCGACTCGATCGCGCGCTGCGCGTCATAGGCAGCCTGGGCGATCTCGCCGGGCTGGTATCCGGCCGCCAGCGCCGCGAGCGTTCCACCCCGGCGATCGATCTCCGCCAGCTCGGCGGTGACGCGCTCCTGGATCTCATTGGTGAGGCTCTCGACGTACCACGATCCGCCGAGCGGATCGACCGGCGCGGTAACCCCCGACTCGTAAGCCAACACTTGTTGTGTTCGAAGCGCGAGCCGAGCGGTCGCCGGTGATGGCAGCCCGAGCGCCTCGTCGAGAGCATTGGCGTGCAGGCTTTGGGTCCCGCCGAGCACCGCTGCGAGCGCCTGTACGGTCGTCCGCACCACGTTCGTCTGCGGCTGCTGGGCGGTCAGGGTGCTCCCCCCGGTCTGGACGTGGAATCGCATCGCCATGCTCCGGGGATCAACCGCGGCAAAGCGGTCCCGCGCGATGCTCGCCCAGACGCGTCGCGCCGCACGGAACTTGGCCACCTCTTCGAAGAGGTCGTTGTGGGAGGCGAAGAAGAAGGAGATGCGCGGCGCGAATTCGTCGAATCCCAGGCCCGCCTCCAGCGCCGCCTGGCAGTAGGCGATCGCGTCTGCCAGGGTGAAGGCTACCTCCTGGACAGCCGTCGCTCCCGCCTCGCGCATGTGGTAGCCGCTGATGCTGATCGTGTTCCAGGAAGGGAGCTCGGCACGGCAGTAGGCGAACGTATCGGTGACCAGCCGCATCGATGGACCTGGCGGGAAGATGTAGGTCCCGCGCGCGATGTACTCCTTGAGGATGTCGTTCTGGATCGTGCCGCGCAGCTGGGCCGGATCGGCCCCCTGGCGACGCGCGATCACCTCGTACAGCACCAGCAGGATCGCGGCGGTGGCGTTGATCGTCATCGACGTGCTCACGCCGTCGAGGCGGATCTCGTCGAAGAGGATCTCCATGTCGGCCAGCGTGTCGATCGGCACGCCTACACGGCCGACCTCGCCGGAGGCCATCGGGTCATCCGAGTCGTAGCCGATCTGGGTGGGGAGGTCGAACGCGACCGACAGGCCCGTCTGGCCGCTGCGCAGCAGGTAGCGGAACCGCTCGTTCGTCTCCTTCGCGGAACCGAAGCCGGCGTACTGGCGCATCGTCCACGGGCGGCCCCGGTAGCCGTCACGGTGAACGCCCCGCGTGAAGGGGAATTCGCCGGCCTCACCGATCGCTGGCGACCCGCCTGTCGGCGAGTCGCCAGCCCCATAGACGGTCTGGATCTCGATCCCCGAAGTCGTTGTGCGGGGTCGCCCGGCCTTCTCGTCGCGGTCGTTCATCGGTCTCGATTGTACCGGCGGCCCGGTGCCGACTCTCGGGTGCGTCGCCAAGCGGCTTGGCGAAGACCCCGCGGTGCACCGCTATTCCAGGCGCACGAGCAGGTCGCCGGTCGCAACCGTCTGCCCGGGACCGACTGCCCGATGGGCGACGCGGCCGGCGCGCGGGGCGCGGATCTCGTTCTGCATCTTCATCGCCTCGAGCGTCAGCAGCGGGTCGCCTTCGGCCACCTCCGACCCCTCTTCGCAGGAGAGCGACACGACGAGGCCGGGTAACGTCGCCAGGATCTCGATCGGTCCGCCCGGCCCGATGGCGGCTGACTCCGCCTCGTCAAGCATCCTCTCGCGCCAGCTGAGGACGCCGACCCGGATGCGCCGGCCGCGGAGGGTGACCATCCAGTCGGCACCACTCCGCTCCACCACCGCCAGCAGTGACTGGGTCCCATCGCTCAGTCGGGCGATCCCCTGCTCCACATCGACCCAGGTGACCTGCCAATCGGCGGCCGGTTCGACCACCTGGCCGGCGATGCGCGCCTCAAATGGGACGGTCATCGGAGTGCCTCCGCGCTCGCCCGACGTCTCCACGGGCGGTCCGGTCCACCCGTGGCCCCGGCCCCGGCAGTGGCTCCGGCAGCGGCTCCGCCGACGGCGGCCGCGGTCGCCATACCTCGAGCATGCGTCGCGAGCAGGGCCGCCAGCGACGCATCCGTCGCGTCAAGGGAGTGACCCTGCGTCACCCCAGCGATCCGGGATCAGGCCGGTGTGATACTCGCCGCTCGCGAAGCCCGGCTCATCCATGAGCCATCGGTGGAATCCGAGGTCGGTCTGCAGGCCCCCGATCACCGTCTCATCGAGCGCGCGGCGCAGGCGAGCCAGCGCCGCCGGCCGATCCGCCGCGTGGACCATCAGCTTGGCGAGCAGTGGGTCGTACTCCGGAGCCAGCTCGTCGCCGGGGGTGACCGCATGATCGATTCGCACGCCCGGGCCGGCCGGCATCCGCCACCCGGTGACCGCGCCGGCCACCGGACGAAAGCCGGCGTAGGGATCCTCAGCATAGATGCGGACCTCCACGGCATGGCCCCGTGGTTCCGGGTCGAGCAGTTTGGCTGGCAGCGGCTCCCCCGCCGCGATGCGAATCTGCCAGGCCACGATGTCGATCCCCGTCACCAGTTCGGTGATCCCGTGCTCGACCTGCAGCCGGGTGTTCATCTCCAGGAAGTAGTGGTTCCCTTCGCCATCGAGGAGGAACTCGACGGTAGCGGCGCTATTGAACTCCACGGTCGCGGCGACCCGGCGCGCGCTGTCGAAGAGGGCGCGCCGCACCTCAGGCGTCACCGCCGGGGAGGGAGTCTCTTCGACGAGCTTCTGATGACGCCGTTGCACGCTGCAGTCCCGCTCGCCCAGGATGGCCAGCCCTCCGTGGCGATCGCCGAGCAGCTGCACCTCGATGTGCCGCGCCGGGCTGATCAGCCGCTCGATGTACAGGGTGCCGTCCCCGAACGCGGCGAGCGCCTCGCGCCGGGCCGACTCGACCGCGGCGGGCAGGTCCTCCGCGCGGCCGATCCGGCGCATCCCCCGGCCCCCACCGCCGGCCGCAGCCTTGAGCATCGCCGGGTATCCGACATCGGTCAGGTCAGGAAGCTCACCGTCCTCGAGCGCGACCAGCAGCCCAGGGACCACCGGCACGCCGGCCGCGGTCACCGAACGCCGCGCGGCCAACTTGTTGCCGAGCGCCTCCTGGGTCGCCGGCGGTGGACCGATCCAGACCAGCCCGGCCGCCTCGACCGCTCGGGCGAGATCGGCGTTCTCCGACAGGAAGCCGTAGCCGGGGTGAACAGCCTCCGCCCCGGATCGCTGCGCAGCCGCGATGATGGCGGAGACGCTCAGGTAGGACTCCGAAGCCGGTCGCGGACCGATACTCACCGCCTGGTCGGCCATCTGGACGTGCATCGCCTCGGTGTCGGCCTCCGAGTAGACCGCCACTGACTCGATCCCCAACTCGCGACATGCCCGAACGATCCGCACCGCGATCTCCCCGCGATTGGCGATCAGCAGGCGGCGGAACGGTGGGCGCTTCGGGGAACTGTCTTTGCGCACGGACAGTGCCGCCTCAGAGCGGGATGTTGCCATGCTTCTTGGACGGAACTGACTGTCGCTTACCATCGAGCATCGCCAGACCGGCAACGAGACGCGGGCGCGTCTCCGATGGCAGGATCACTTCGTCGACATAGCCGCGGGCGGCCGCGACGTACGGGTTCGCAAATCGATCCTCGTACTCCGCGATCAGCCGCGCTCGCTCGGCCATGGGATCGGGGGCGGCCTCGATCCGGTCGCGGAAGATGATGTTCACGGCGCCCTCCACGCCCATCACCGCGATCTCGGCGGTCGGCCACGCAAAATTCAAGTCGCCGCGCACATGCTTGCTGCTCATGACGTCGTATGCCCCGCCGTACGCTTTCCGAGTGATCACGGTCAACTTCGGCACCGTCGCCTCGCAGTAGGCATACAGCAGCTTCGCGCCATGTCGAATGATCCCGCGGTGCTCCTGGTCGACACCGGGAAGGAATCCGGGCACGTCCACCAGCGTCACGAGCGGGATGTTGAAGCAGTCGCAGAAGCGGACGAAACGAGCGGCCTTGTCAGAGGCATCGATGTCGAGGACCCCGGCGAGCACTTCCGGCTGCTGCGCAACAATGCCGACGCTGCGCCCCTCCATTCGCGCGAAGCCGCAGATGATGTTGCGCGCGAACAGGGCATGCACCTCGACGAATGAGGCACCGTCGACCAGCCCGGCGATGACGCGATGCATATCGTACGAGCGCTGCGACGAATCAGGGATGAGCGCGTCCAACTCGCCCGGCCCAACCTCCGGTGGATTCCATTCGGCGGCGGTCGGCGGCGGATCGATGTTGTTCTGTGGCATGTAGCCGAGCATCCGGCGGGTAAGCGCCAGCGCCTGTGGCTCCCCGGCTGCGAGAAAGTGCGCGACGCCGCTCGTCTCGTTGTGGACGCGCGCGCCACCCAGCCCTTCGAAGTCGATCTCTTCATGCGTCACCGTCTTCACGACATTCGGCCCGGTCACGAACATGTAGCTGCTCCCATCCACCATCACGGTGAAGTCGGTGATGGCCGGCGAGTAGACGGCACCGCCGGCGCACGGGCCCAACACCACCGAGATCTGCGGGACCACACCCGAGGCGAGCGTGTTGCGCAGAAAGATGTCGGCGTAGCCCCCCAGCGACGCGACCCCCTCCTGGATCCTGGCGCCGCCGGAATCCGAGAGTCCGACGATCGGTGCCCCCATCTGCATGGCCATGTCCATCACCTTGCAGATCTTCTCCGCGTGCGCCTCGGACAACGACCCCCCGAAGACGGTGAAGTCCTGCGAGTAGACGAACACCAGGCGCCCATCGATCCGGCCGTAGCCGGTGACGACCCCGTCGCCGAGATAGCGCTCATCGGCCAGACCAAAGTCGGTCCCCCGATGCGTCACCAGCGCGTCAAGTTCGGAGAACGACTCCTCGTCGAGCAGCAGCTCGAGGCGCTCGCGTGCGGTCATCTTGCCGCGGGCGTGTTGCTGCTCGATTCGCTGCTCGCCGCCTCCGAGCCTCGCCTCGGCGCGCAGGGCCTGCAGGCGCGCGATCTTGTCGGCCGTTGACACGAGGCGTCCTCCGCGCAGTTGTGGGCCCAGCAGGGATCGAACCTGCGACCAGCCGGTTATGAGCCGGATGCTCTTACCACTGAGCTATGGGCCCGGGTGGATGGTGGACAAGTCCGAGTATAGAGGGTCGTCTTTGCACAAAGACGTCGACATCCGATCACCTTGTGGATAAGTCGCGTGACCGATTACCGCCGGCGAGGCTATCATCGGAATCCGTCGCCAGCGCGACGTGATCTCCTCCCACCGCGATGCAAGGTGATGTTTTGACCAAAGTGATTTCCATCGCAAACCAGAAGGGCGGCGTTGGCAAGACGACCGCGTCGATCAACCTTGGTGGCGCCCTGGCGGAGCTGGGGTATCGGGTCCTCTGCATCGACATGGACCCGCAGGCGAATCTGACGGTGGGGCTCGGCATCAGCCTCTCCGATGTGCGGCACTCGATGGCCGACGTCCTCTCGGAGGACCGAGTGCCCCTTGACGAGATCATTCGAGAGACGGGCATGCCGGGCCTGTCGGTCGCCCCAAGCACGCTCGAGCTGGCGTCGACGGAGGTCGAGCTGTTCACTGCCATCGGGCGCGAGATGGTGCTCCGCGACGCACTGGCCGACTGGGCGGATCGGCAGTACGACGTGATCATCATCGACTGCCCGCCAACGCTTGGCCTGTTGACTATCAACTCCCTGGTCGCCAGTTCGCGGGTGATCATCCCGGTGCAGACCCAGTACTACGCCATCAAGGGCCTGACCGCGCTGATCAAGGTGATCAACACCATCAAGATCAAGCTGAACCACGACCTGGAGATCCTCGGTCTGCTGGCCACCTTCTACGATGGCCGCACCGTCTTGGCGCGCGAGATGCTGCAGAACCTGCGCGAGCTGGGCGACCATCGGGTGTTCAACACCATGATCAAGCAGACCGTGAAGCTCGGCGAAGCGCCGTTGACCGGCAAGCCGGTGACGGAATACGCCACCAATTCATCCGCCGCCCGCGCGTTCCGCGATTTCGCGCGAGAGGTGGTCGAACTTGGCTAGCAAGCGGCCCGCGTTCAGCCAGAACATCCATCGCCTCTTCGACGAGGCGCAGGCGACCGACTTGGCCCCGGGAATCGTCTCGCTGATCGAGTCGCGCGCCACGCGCGCACAGATCCGCGAAGTGCCGGTGGGACGGATTCTGCCCAACCCGGCGCAGCCGCGTCTCTCATACGAAGAGGACTCGCTCACGGAGCTGGCCGATTCGATACGCGAGCATGGCGTCCTGCAGCCGATCCTGGTGCGCCCAGTCGGCAGCGAGTACGAGCTGATCGCCGGCGAGCGTCGTTGGCGAGCGTCGCGGATGGCGCAGCGCGAGACGATTCCGGCGATCGTCGTCGAGTTCGACGACGAGACGGCCCTGGAGATTTCGATCATCGAGAACCTGCAGCGCGAGGACGTCTCCCCTCTCGAGGAGGCGGCCATGTTCCGCAAGATGACCGACCTCGGCTACTCGGTCCGCCAGCTCGCCCAGAAGATCGGCAAGGACAAGGGCTACGTCGAGAACCGGATCCGCCTTGCGGATGCGCCGCCCGACGTGCGCGAGCTGGTGTCCGTGCGCAAAGACACGATCAGTCATGCCTACGAGCTGATGAAGATCAGCGACGAGCGAACCCGCCGCCGCCTCGCCAAGAAGGTCGCCGCAGGCGAGCTGACTCTTGCCAAGCTACGCCGCATCACCGGTGGCGGTGGTGACGACCGTCCCGAGCCGTCGGGGCCCAAGCGGCGCGCTCGAACCGTGGCGGGACAGGTGGCTGCCGTGCGCGCCACCGACGACGCCCTGGTGAACAACCGCGCCAAATTGGCCGAGGCGATCGACGAGCTGGTTGAGCTGCTCGGTCATCGGGATCTGCTCGAAGAGATCCCCGAGACCAACCGCGACAACCTCGCGCGAACGCTGACGATCACCAAGCTCAAGCTCGAGAACGCCATCGCCATCATTCGGGTGACACGCGAGCAGTGATGGGCGAGTCGCCGGGCCGCTAGCTTCCCCCGGCCGGAGCGGCGCGGGTCACGCGGTGTAGGCCATCACCTCGCGCTGAGCGACGAGGAAGTCGATCAGCTTCGCCCCCGCCTCCGGATCGGTCCTGCGCAGGCCGGCAATGGACCGGGGTAGCTCAAAGATCGGTGCGGCGAGCGCGCCGGCAGTATCGATCCCGACAACGTGGTCGGGTCCCCCACCGACCAGGAAGACGCGCTGGAAGCCCCGGGTGTCGAGCCCGGCGATCTCACAGAAGGCCGCGATCGCGGTTCCGACCCCCATCCGCTTGGCGAAGTCGACGAACAGGTCGGCGGCCCACTGATCGATCTGCTCGTCGGTCTGGGCCGCCACCATCTTCCGGTAGCTCCGCTCGTCGGTCCCGCTCATCTGCCTCTCCAATGGTTTCCTGCCCGGGCGATTCTAGCGAAGCCAGAGGCACTCGGAGCGCGCCGATTGGCCTCGATCGCGCCGACGCATCGGCTATCCTCCCGCCGTGAGCGAGCGTTCGGCCCGGACGAGCACCGAGCAGACCATCTCCTACGAACTGCTGCGAACCCATGCAGGCGAGACGACCGTGGTCGGCAGCGCCGTGTTCCGTGCCGGGCAGGTCTCCATCGAAGCGCCCGAGGCGGTTTCGGTGGCGGTCTCTGAGCTGCTTACCCGTGCGTTTGTCGATCGCGTGCGAGCGGACGAGCGGGCGCGAGGCTACCGGCGCAGCGGACGTGGCGAGGTGGGCATGTTGGTGCCCGGGATGCCGGAGCACTTCATCGCCCGGCTCCGGGGGCTCTGGCTCCCCTACCCTGAGGGAGCGGTCATCACCGCCCGCCCAGTCACCGCGCCGACCGGTAACCGACGCTCGCCGTCGACGGACCTCGCCGAGTCGGGCGCACCGGTATCAGATCCGGCCGTCCGCCGCGCGAGCCTGGCCGACAGCGACGCGACAGTGAACGCCGGTCCGCTCGTCCGCTCGAACGAACCGGCGACCGGCATCCGGCCGACGGCCCAGTCCGTGGCGCGGACCGACTGCGGCTGGATCGTCTGATACATAGCAATCCATAGGTTGTCCGGGCTGAGACCGCCGATGTACGAAGGCCCCACTCGGGTAGAATCGCGCCCATGCTGAAGTATGTTGCCTTCCCGGGCCTGATCCTGATCGTGGGCGTCGCCTACTTCCTGCTCACGGCTGAGCCCATCGGGTCGGTCCTGCTGGTGATCTTCGCCGGCGCCATGGGCGTAATGGTCTGGGTGCTCTTGCCAACGCTCGACAACGTGGGTCCGACTGCCCCGGTCGACCCGAATTTCGAGCAGCCTCACCGCTGACGCGCGGTGGCAACAGCGTCCGGGCATGAAGGCGCCGGGCAATGTGGCTGCCCTAGTGAGTCTCCCCACTAACACACCGCCCGGCTCACCTGTAGTAACGCACGTCCCGTCGATTCGTTAGTCGTGGCGGCGCATGACGCCTGCCGGGCCTGCTCCCGTCAGCGGATGCCGGTGTCGTAGCTGACCAGCAGCTCGGTCGCCGGCCCCTCCAGGTCGACCGAGAACTCGATCGGCGCGGCCGTTCCCATCAGCCCATCGACGGCCTGCGGGACCAGGACGTAGAGACCTGACGGCAGGTCGACCGAGAACTCGCCGTCGGCGCCGGAGGTGACGCGGGCGATCTCGACATCGGCCAGATCGGTGATCACCAGCACGGCGCCCGCGACCGGTCGGTCAGCGCAGTCCGGGTCGGGCGGATCGGTGACGACCGGGCATGTCGGCCCCGAGACGACCGACCCACGGACACCGGACGGGCCGGGGAGCTCGTCCCCCGCCTCGCGGACGAGGGTCACCGAGCCGGCCCCGCTGACCGCGTAGGTCCAGCGATGCTCGCTGATGCACCCCGCGGGACAGTCGCCCCACCCGATGCGGACCACGACCTCCCAGCCGGAGCCGGCTCTCGATGACCTCGTACCACGTCGATCTGCCCGATCAGGTTCGGGTCGACCTGTTCGATTCCAGCGAAGCGTGCCTGTTCGCGCAAGAACGAGCGTACCGCCTCGTCCACTCTTATCGGTGAAGCGGTGCCGCCAGGCAACCTGGCGCACGCGGCAAGCAGCAGTGTGAGGGCGAGGATCCCGACAGGCGAGAACGAACGAGATGCGGCGTTCATGCTCCCGGGACGCGCGCCAACCGCCGAAAGTTCCAGCGGAGGTTGGCTCCGGCGGTAGGACTCGAACCTACGACCAAGCGGTTAACAGCCGCCCGCTCTACCACTGAGCTACGCCGGAACGCGTCTGCGACCCCTCGCCGAGGTCATGGGGACCGGCCGATGATACGGCCACGCGCCGCGGACGGTCAAAGCGGTCGGCGGCGCGCATCGGTCCTACTCCAGGTAGTCCTTGAGCTTGCGAGACCGGCTCGGGTGACGGAGCTTGCGCAGTGCCTTGGCCTCGATCTGGCGAATCCGCTCACGGGTCACGTTGAAGTCGCGACCGACCTCCTCGAGGGTCCGGCTGCGACCGTCCTCCAGGCCGAAGCGCAGCTGGAGGACCCGCCGCTCGCGCGGGGTGAGTGAATCCAGCACACCCTCGACCTGCTCCTTGAGCAGCTGGTGGCTGGCCGCGTCGGCAGGGGCGACTGACGCAAGGTCGGGAATGAAGTCGCCGAGGTGGCTGTCCTCCTCCTCGCCGATGGGCGTCTCGAGGCTGACCGGCTCCTGGCTGACCTTCATGATCTCGCGCACCTTCTCCGGCGACACGGTCTGCGGCCCGGCGGCCTCGCGCTCGTCGGTCTCGGCTTCGGTCGGCTCGCGCTGCAGCTTGTCGCGCAGCTCCCGGATGATCTCGTCGCGGCTCATCCGCCGTGCAATCTCCTCGACCGTGGGCTCGCGGCCCAGCTCCTGGAGCAGCGTGCGGCTGACCCGGATCAGGCGGTTGATCGTCTCGACCATGTGCACCGGGATGCGGATGGTGCGGGCCTGGTCAGCGATCGCCCTGGTGATCGCCTGGCGGATCCACCAGGTGGCGTACGTGCTGAACTTGAAGCCCTTCTCGTAGTCGAACTTCTCGACCGCGCGAATGAGCCCGATGTTTCCCTCCTGGATCAGGTCCAGGAAGCTCATGCCGCGCCCGATGTACTTCTTGGCGATGCTCACCACCAGGCGCAGGTTCGCCTCGGTGAGCCGCTTCCGGGCGTCGACGCTCTGCTCCACCAGGCGCCCGGAGCGCTTCTCGAGTGGCACCTCCGGCGGGATCTCCGGGTCGTACCCGAGCTCGTGCAGATAGGCGGCGTCGTTTCCGTCCGCAACGTAGTCGCGCACGATCGCCTGGGCCGTCTCACGCGCCCAGCGCTCAAGTTCGATCAGCTCGGTGGCCCCCGCATGATCGAGCGCCTTGGACCGATAGGTGTGCCCGAACAGGATCGCCTGCTTCAGCGCTTCGGCCGGGGTCTCCACGAAGAGCTTGAGGATCGACTCAGCATGCATGATCCGCTCGCGGGCCTCGTCGTCAAGGTCGGACGCCTTGCGCGCCTTGGCGAGCTTGACCACCGGCGGGTCGATCACCTCGCCGCGGGAGACCCACCAGTCGATGGCGTCGCGCGTCACCCGCGCGGAGTCGCGTGGCAGGTCGAACGCGCGCATCGCGGCCATGGCTCGCGCCTTCGGCTCGGAGCTGCTGCTGACCCAGGTGTACAGGTTGACGAGGGCCCGTGCAGGGTCCTCGACCGCCAGCTCGCCGAGCTCGATCGCCTTGGCCAGCACGACCTCCTCTTCGGCGGTCAGCAGGGCGACCTTGCCGATCTCCTTGAGGTACATGCGCACCGGGTCGTCGATGCCGATCAGGTCCGCCGCAAGGGCCTCTAGATCCTCTTCGGTTCCTGCCCGCTTGGCCGGTGCCGGCATCCCCGCGCATCGGTCTCCGGCTCAGCGATCAGCGTCGGGTTGTTGTCGGAGTCCATCACCTCGACGCCGCTCTCCTGGGCCGCGGCGTAGAAGTCCTCCACCTCGCCGAGATGCGCCTCAGGCTGCGGCAGTGCTTCCAGGATCTGGTCGTGGGTGATGAACCCGTCCTCGCGACCCTGGGTGAGCAGGGCGTCGAGCGGAGCATTGCCCCGCGTCTTCGGCTTCGTTGCAGCGCCGCCCTTCTTGGTCGGCCGCGCCCGCGACGGTGCCTTCGCCGGCGCCTCCGGCACCTTCGCCGCCACTGCCGCTTTCGGCGCCGCCGCTTTCGGCGCCGCCGGGGCTGTCTTCGCCTTCTTGATGGTTGTCGCCACTAGTTCCTCCTCGCCCCGACCACCTGGGCCGGGTCTCTCATCGCTCTGGTTGCATCGGCCTTCTCGCGGCCGAGTCGGGTGATCTGCTGTTCGAGCGCCTCGAGGCGCGACTGATCCGAGTCTCGTTGTGCCTCTTCCATGAGGAGCCGGCCGTCACGGAGCGCCTCGTCGATGCGGCCGACCCGCAGGCGCAGGAGGCAGATCCGCAGCGCCTCACGGGCAACCTGGGGCTCGAGCGCGTCGGTCTCGCCACCGACCGCGAGGCGACCGAGCAGGTCGCGGGCCAGGGCGGCGGTGGCCGGGTCGAGTCCGCCCACAAAGGCCTCGAGATCCACGGTTCCCGCACTCGCCGTGACATGTTCCCGCCAGGCTGCAACGAGTGCGATGGCGGCCGCGTCACGGAAGGGCAGCCGCTCATCAGGCGAGAGCTCGGTCACCAGGATCGGGAAGCGGAGCAGCAGCCCGAGCGCCTCACCCTCCACCGGGTCGAGGGGGATCGAGAGGCCGACCGCCGGCGCCTCCGCGCGAGACGGCGCGGGCCGTGCGCTGCGACGCACCGGCTCGCGGGCCAGCGCCTCCAGGAGGACGCGCTCTTCGATGTTCACCAGGCGAGCCAGGCGCTGCAGGTAGAGTGTCCGCTCCACCGGGTCCCCCACCCGCTTGAGGAGGGCCAGCACCCGTCCGGTCAGATCGCGCTTTCCGGCCACCGTCTCGAGATCAACGTCGGCCGCCGTCCGATCGATGAAGTACTCGATCACCGGCTTTGCCTCCGCGACAGCGCGCCGCCAGGCGTCGGGATCGGTGCGGATCAGCTCATCGGGATCCTTGCCGGCCGGGATGCGCACGACCCGCACCTTGCTCACCGATTGGTCCGGGCCGAGCTCCTCCAGCAGGCCGCGCTGCGTTGCCGCCTCACCGGCCAGATCGACGTCGTACGCGAGCGCCACCGCATCGGCGTACCGTGTGGCGAGCTCGATCTGACCGCCGGTCAGCGCGGTCCCCAGGCTGGCAACGACGTTGGTGAAACCCGCCTGGTGCGCGGCCATGACATCGGTATAGCCCTCGACGATGACGGTCATCTTCTCGCGGCGAATGGATGCCTTGGCCAGGTCGAGGCCGTACAGGGTGCGACTCTTGTCGAACAGCGGCCCGGCTGGCGAGTTGAGGTACTTCGGACCATCGGCGCCGGGCAGGATGCGCCCGCCAAGGCCGACGGGTCGCCCGGAGGCGTCCCTGATGGGGATGATGATCCTGCCGCGGAACTTGTCGATCACGCCGCCACGATTCGAGGCCGAGGCGAGCCCGCTGGCGATCAGCTCATCGTTGGTGAAGCCACGGCCGATGAGCCGACGGGTCAGGGCATCCCAGGTGTTGGGCGCATGACCGATGACGAAACGTTCCAGCGTCTCATCCGTCAGGCCCCGCTCCGCGAGGTAGCGGCGCGCCGCCTCGGCCTGGCGAGCCTGCAGGAAGACCTCGCGGTACCAGGCGATCGCGGCCTCCAGCGCGTCGCGCAGCCGCCGCTTCTGGCGATCCTCGCGCGCCGTGCGCTCTGACAGTTCCACGCCGGCCTTCTCAGCCAGGCGAGAGAGCGCCTCTCGGAAGTCGAGGCCGTCACGCTTCATGAGAAACGTGAAGATATCCCCGCCCTCCCCGCAGCCGAAGCAGTGCCAGGACTCACGGTCTGGACTGACGATGAACGATGGGGTCTTCTCCGCGTGGAACGGGCAGAGTCCCTTGTACGCCGAACCAGCGCGCTTGAGCACGACCGTCTCGCCCACCACGTCGACGACGGGGAGCTTGGACTTGATCTCTGCGGTGATCCCGGGCGTAGTCATCTGGGAAACAGTTCCTGCGTGGCGCGCCTGTGTGTCAAGCCCCTGAGCTACGATTGTCAAGGGGTTGTCAAGGGGGCGGACGACATTCTACTACGGTTGTCAAGCACCCGCGTCCTCGGCCGCGGCCGCTGATGCGGCGATGACGACCACCCGATGCTTGCTGGCCACTACTACACTCAACCGAACCGCGGTCACCTGGCACATACCGATCCGCGCCAGTACGGGGAGCCTGTCCGGCACCGATGCAGCCTCAAGCCACAGATGCGGACCCGCAGGCCGCGCCGGAGTTGCTGCGCGAGGCCTTTCGCGACCTTCACGGGTCGCGGCTGCACGGCTTTGCGCTGCTCGTCACCCTGGGCGACGTACAGCTTGCCGAGCGCACCGCTGGGCAGGCACTTGGCTTGGGCGAGGCTCGCGCGAGTTCGTTGCGCCATCCGGAGCGTGCGGCTGCGTGGGTCCGTGCCCGGCTGGTTCCAGGGTTGCGCCGCTCCCGCCGCCCTGGAGCCGCGGACCTGGCGATCCGTTGGTCGGCGCTGCGCGCATTGGGCATCGAAGGGCCGGCGTTCGATGGCCTCGCCGCGCTTGACTTCGAGGCCCGCGTGGCATTCGTGGCGTCCTCCATCGAACGGTTTGCCCCGCTGGACATCGAGACGATTCTCGGGAAAGGGCCTGCGGATACCCGTCGCGCGATAGAACGCGCCCGGCAGCGCTATCTCTCTGTCGTCGCCCGTTCGCCTATCGGCGAACGGGCCATGTCGATTGCCGCCGCGGATCGGGAGGGCGAGCTTGGCCGACGAATCCGCACGGTCGCTGAACGCGCCATCGGCGCCGCTCCCAGCTCCGAATTCGCATGAGCGAACCGCACGAGCGCTTCACCGCCTGGCTCCTTGCGGGTGCGGAAGGCGACCCTCCGCGTGACCTCGCAGTCCATGCTTCGGTCTGCCCCGCGTGCCGGGCATCCATCGCCGCGTTTGACCGGCTCGACCTGGTCGATCCCGGGGCCGCGCCCATTCCCGCCCGGACCGGACCGGTGTCGCGGGGCGTGTTGGTGCGCGCTGGGCGCGCCGCCGGAGCGGCGGTTGGGGTGATCATCGCCGCGACGGTGCTCGGTGTCGGAGGCTGGCAATTGATCGACGCGGCGCGTGGTGGTCCGGGCGGGGGGATCGCCCAAGCCACCCAAACGCCAGACCAGAACGTTCTGGGTGGGAGCGGCACGCCGGGCGCCACCGTGAGCCAGGGGGGGACGCCGAGTTCGGTCGCGGCGAGTGCATCCGCCGTTCCGACCGCCATCTCGTCGACCCAGCCGCCGGCCCCAACGGTCCGCCCACCGGTGACACCGCATCCCACCGTTCGTGCCACGTCCGTTCCGACGGACACGCCGACACCGACACCGACACCGCCCCCGGCGCCCACACTGCCAGCCGCGCCGACGATCACCTCTGTTGTACGCGAGCCAACAGGCGGCGTTACCGTCACCTGGATCGAACCGGCATCTACCGGCGGAAGTCCAGTCACCGGGTACAACGTGTACGTCGGAGGGGTATCGGGGAGCGTCTTTCTTCGCCAACCGCTCGGCGTGGAGTTCCAATTCTTCGACGAGTTCTGCGAAGCGGGGGCCTCGTGCTTCTACCAGGTCTCGGCGGTCAACGGCGTCGGCGAAGGGCCTCGCTCGCTCGAGGTCCAGGCCCCATAGGAGAGGCGGCCAGGGACTATCGGTCGCGCTGCTCGGTCGTCGCCAGTGCCGCCTGCGCCGCCGCGAGGCGCGCCACCGGCACGCGGAACGGTGAGCACGAAACGTAGTCGAGCCCGATCTCGTGGCAGAAGGCGATGCTCGACGGGTCGCCGCCGTGCTCCCCGCAGATGCCCACCTTGAGGCCGGGCCGCGCGGCACGGCCGCGCTCGGTGGCGAGACGGACCAACTGCCCCACTCCTTCGCGGTCGAGGACCTGGAACGGGTTCTCGGGCAGGATCTTGCGATCGACGTACTGGAGGAGGAACTTGCCCTCCGCGTCGTCGCGGGAGTAGCCGAAGGTCATCTGGGTGAGGTCGTTGGTGCCGAAGCTGAAGAATTCGGCGTGCAGGGCGATCTCGCCAGCGGTCAGGGCCCCGCGCGGTACTTCGATCATCGTCCCAAACTTGTAGTCGACCTGCTGACCGGACGCCTCGACGATCTTGGCGACCTCGGCCTCCAGGATCGTGCGCGTCTCGGCCAGCTCGTTCACGTGGCCGACCAGCGGGATCATGATCTCCGGCAATGGCTTCACGCCCTCGCCCGCGACGCGTGCTGCGGCACCGAGGATGGCGCGCCCCTGCATGCGGATGATGTCGGGGATCAGCAGTCCGAGGCGGCATCCGCGCATGCCGAGCATCGGGTTCATCTCTCGCATGGCTTCCACCGCGGTCAGCAGTTCCTCGGCTTCTGCCAGCTCCGCCGGGAGCCCATCGGGCAGCGCGTCGTGCGGAGTCAGCTCGCGGATGGTGCGCAGGCGGGTCACCTTGGCGATCAGCTCATCGTGGCTGGGAAGGAACTCGTGCAGCGGCGGATCGATCAGACGGATGACCACCGGCAGGCCGTCCATCGCGCGGAAGAGGCCGGCGAAGTCATCGGTCTGGAGTCCCTGCGAGCTCTGCAAGCGCGGCATCGAACTCCGCCACCGTCTCGACTTCATCGGTCGATAGCGCACCGCCCGCGTCACGACGACGCTTGGCATCGGTCGCCCGCGTGGCGGCCAGGATCATGCGACGCACGGTGGGCAGGCGATCCTCCTCGAAGAACATGTGCTCGGTCCGGCACAGACCGATCCCCTGGGCGCCGAAGGCGCGAGCGCGCTCTGCGTCACGGGGGTAGTCGGCGTTGGCCCAGACCTGCAGACGGCGGACCTCGTCGGCCCAGCCGAGCAGCGTCGCCAGGTCGTGCTCATCCTCGTAGCGCGCTTCGATGGTCGGCAGCTCGCCGGCAAAGATCTCGCCGGTGGTGCCATCGATGCTGATCATGTCGCCCTCGCCGATGACCGCGGATCCGGCACGCATGGTGCGGGCGGCATAGTCAATCTGGAGCGACTCGGCGCCGGCCACGCAGGGGAGGCCCATCGAGCGCGCCACGACGGCAGCGTGCGAGGTGGCGCCGCCCCGGGCGGTCAAGACGCCGCGGGCCACGAGCATGCCATGGACGTCATCGGGGCTGGTCTCGATCCGCACCAGGATCACGGGATCGCCGGCTGCGTGAAACTCCTCTGCCCGATCGGGATCGAAGACGGCCTTCCCGGTCGCCGCCCCCGGCGACGCGTTGAGCCCCCTGGCCAGATACTGGTCCGTCGCGCGGGCCTTGGCCGCCTCGTCGAAGCGCGGCAGCAGGAGCTGGACGATCTGGGCCGGCTCGACCCGCTGGAGCGCCTGCTCGCGAGTGATGATCCCCTCCCCCACCATGTCGACTGCGATCTTCACCGCGGCCGGCGCGGTTCGCTTGGCGGAGCGGGTCTGGAGCATGTACAGCTTGCCGCGCTCGATGGTGAACTCCAGGTCCTGCACGTCGCGGTAGTGCTGTTCCAGCCGCTCGGCGATCACCTCGAATTCCGCGTAGACCGCGGGGAGCTCGTCGCGCATCTGGCTGATCTTGGCCGGCGTGCGCACCCCGGCCACCACGTCCTCGCCCTGCGCATTGGTCAGGTACTCGCCGTAGAGCACCCTCTCCCCGGTGTTCGGGTCGCGGGTAAAGGCGACACCGGTCCCCGAGTCCGCGCCCATGTTGCCGAAGACCATGGTGACGATGTTCACCGCCGTGCCCAGGTCGTGCGGGATCTTGTTGAACTCGCGGTAGTCGTGCGCCCGCTTGCCGAACCAGCTGTCGAAGACGGCACGCACCGCAAGCTCGAGCTGCCGGTACGGATCGGTCGGAAAGTCCTCGCCGGTATGGTCACGAACGATCTGGGTGAACCGATCGGCTACGGCGCGAAGGTCATCGGCGGAGAGATCGGTGTCCAGGTGAGCGTGGCGCTCCTCCTTGAGCGCATCGAAGGGCTCATCGAAGGCCGATGCGGGGATGCCCAGCACGATCCGCCCGAACATGGCCACGAAGCGGCGCCAGGCGTCGTAGCCGAAGCGCTCGTTGCCGGTCAGGGCGATCAGGCCGGCCACCGTCTCAGGGTTGAGACCCAGGTTCAGGACGGTGTCCATCATCCCCGGCATGCTGAATGCGGCGCCGGACCGGACGCTCACCAGGAGCGGATTCGCGGTATCGCCGAACCCCTTGCCGGTTTCGGCCTCGACCTTGGCCATCTGCGCCAACACGTCGTCCCACAGCCCCGCCGGAAGCTCCTTGCCAGCCGCGTAGTAGGCGTTGCAGGCCTCGGTGGTGATGGTGAATCCCGGGGGTACAGGGAGCCCGGCCTTCGTCATCTCGGCCAGACCTGCGCCCTTGCCGCCGAGGAGCGAACGCATCTGGGCGCTGCCCTCGTGGAATGTGTAGATCAGCTTCGGGGCGGTCGTGGACATGCGGGGCGCGGGACCTCCGTTGCGGATAGGCGGGGTACGCGATTGTACGCGTTCCACCCGTGATCAGGCCGCCGCTCACCCCGGTGGCCGACCCTACCAGACCTCGTCAGGCCGCCAGTCGACGGCGATCGGCAGGGCGAGATTCAGTCCTGCGGGCGTGGCCGGGGTGATGCGGACCATGACGCCGCCGTCCTCGCCGGGCGTCCGTTCGAGACGACCATCGGGCTGACGGACCCAGGTGGCTCCCTCCCAGACGACCCAGCCGAGACGGGCGTAGAACGACTGACTCCCGGTCCCCAGGGCGCCGAGTTCGTACTGTTGATCGAGCATCGCGTTGATCTCCACCATCACCCTGCTCCCGAAGCCGCGCCGCTGCTGATCGGGCATCACCGCGACGGCTTCGACGTAGCCGGCGCGAAGCATCGAGTCGGCCGTGTAGAGGATCCGATCAACGATGGCAGCGTGGGCGACGATCCCGCGCTCAGGGTGCTCCGCCAGAACGTGCACGCCCGGACCGATCGACTCCCAATAGCCGTCCCATGATTCGTCGAAGGCGGCCACGCAGAGATCTGTCAGCGCTGACCACTCGGCGGTGCTGATCGCGGCCGACGGCACAATGCGCATCGAGGTCACGATCGCGGCTTGACCCGACGCCGGCCCGGGGGACGGTAGCGAGCCTCGAGGAGGGGCCACAGGGCGGCCACCTCGATCCGGTAGTCGCCGCCCACCCGCTGGGCAGGAAGCCTGCCTCCACGAATGAGACGCCGGACGTGTTCCTGGTGGAACCCGAGGATGACTGCGGCCTCCCTCGTCGCGACCTGCAGCGCCTCGGGGTCGACCTCCGCACCCGCCTCCATGCCGGCAAGCGCAACACCCATCGCCTTGACACGGTCGGCGGTGAGTGCCACAGCCTCGGCCTCGGGACGCCGCAGGGCGCCAGCCAGCGCGGCGGCGAGGTGCTCGCGGAGGTCCGAGACCTTCATCTGACCGAGAGCCAGCCGCGGCGGAACGCGAACGCAAAGAGGGGAATGACCGATGCGACCAGACGCCCCGCCCACCCGGCATGCATTCGATGCAGCTCGCGTGCCTTGGCCAGGACGCGCCGACGATCGGCGTCGCCGAGGTCCTGCAGGAGCGACCGGAAAGCGGTGAAGGCCTGCGGGGCGTGGCCGGCGAGCCAGAGGGCGTCAGCCAGCACTTCGCGCACCTCAGGATCAGCCGGACGGAGCTCGGCAGCCCGCGCTGCCGCTGTCAAGGCAGCGGTCGGATCGCCCAGCCGGATCAGGCCGCGTGCGAGCGTCAGCTGCGCATCCGCGTTGGTGGGGTCCAGGCGGATCGCCTGTCGCGCGACCCGCACTCCCCCGTCCGGATCCGATGCACCCAGTCGCTCCCAAGCCTCTGCCACCGTCCAGGCCACCTGCCGCGGGTCTCGACGAGCGAGGCGCGCGAACTCGGCCGCCGCGTCGCGGTGCGCGCCACGCACGGCGAGCACCTCGGCCAACAGCTCGCGGTAGCGGACCTCGTCAGGATCCAGCCGGACCGCTGCGGCCGCATCGTGCTCTGCGTCATCAAGGTGACCGAGCGCGAGGTGGGCGCGCGCGCGGAGCTCGTGGGCAGCATCGTCACCGGGTCGCTCCGCGATCCGAGCCGTGGCGAGCTCGATTGCCGTGAGGTCGGCGGGATCGGTCTCGGTCACGAGGTTCGCTTCAATCGCCTACGGCGCCATCGGGGCCCGGATCGCGGTCACGTCGTCTGCCCGTCGGCAGGACGAGGCACGCCGGCCCACGCCGCCTCACCGGCCAGCAGCGCCGTGAGTCGATCTGGGACCGCCGCAAGTGCGACACGCTCCTGGGTCATGCTGTCGCGCTCCCGGATGGTCGCCGCTCCATCGGTCAGCGATTCGACGTCCACGGTCACGCAGAACGGGGTCCCGATCTCATCCTGGCGTCGATACAGCTTGCCGATCGACGCGGTGTCGTCGTACACGGCGGCCATACGTGGTTTGAGCTCACCGGTGAGCCGCTGTCCCATCTCGACCAGCTCTGGGCGGTTGCGCAGGAGCGGCATGATCGCCACCTTGACGGGGGCCAGGGACGGCCTGATACGCAGCACCACCCGCTTCTCACCCGCGACCTGCTCCTCGGTGTACCCGTCGAGCAGGACCGTCAGCACCGCGCGATCGACACCCATGGCCGGCTCGATGACGAACGGGGTGATCTGCTCCCCAGTCGCCTCATCGAAGACGGTCAGACCCTTGCCCGACGCCGCCGAATGAGCCTTCAGGTCGAAGTCGGTGCGGTCGGCGACCCCCTCCAGCTCGGACCAGCCCATCGGGAAGAGGTACTCGACATCGGTCGTCTGGCGACTGTAATGCGAGAGCTCATCTGGGTCGTGCGGGCGGAGGCGAAGGCGCTCGGGGGCGATCCCAAGGTCATCGGTCCACCAGCGCAGGCGCTCCTCGACCCAGTAGCCGAACCAGCGGTCCTCCTCGGATGGATGCACGAAGAACTCCATCTCCATCTGCTCGAACTCGCGAGAACGAAAGATAAAGTTGCCCGGCGTGATCTCGTTGCGGAAGCTCTTCCCGATCTGGGCAATACCGAACGGCAGCTTTCGTCGTGCGGTGCCGGCCACGTTGGCGAAGTTGACGAAGATCCCCTGGGCAGTTTCGGGACGCAGGTAGGCGACCGCTGCTGACTCCTCGACCGGTCCGACGTGGGTGCGGAACATGAGGTGGAACTGCCGTGCTTCGGTGAGCGTGTCGCGCTGACCACAGTTCGGGCAGGCGATCTCGGCCGGCGGCCCCTTCAGGTCGTCGGCCCGGAACCGATGCTTGCATGAGCGGCAGTCGACCATCGGATCGCTGAACCCAGCGACGTGGCCGGAGGCATCCCAGACGCGGGGGTTCATCACGATCGAGGCGTCGAGCCCGACGATGTCGTCGCGCAGCTGGACCATGGCACGCCACCAGGCGGCCTTCACGTTGTTCTTCAGTTCAACCCCCAGCGGGCCGTAGTCCCAGAAGCCGCCGATCCCGCCGTAGATCTCGCTACTGGCGAACACGAATCCGCGCCGCTTGGCGAGGCTGGCGATGACATCCATGTTCGGGGCTGGCACGGATCTTGCGGGGACCTCTTGTGCGGCCGGAGGGCGTCCGAGTCTAGCGCAGCGTCGCCGCTTCGGGCCGGACGGCGGGTGCAGCGCCCTCGTATGCGGTGCCCTCGGCAGCGCCCGGACCGACCGGCTTCATCTCGCGCTCTGCCACCTGGTCGAGGAAGTCGCGGCTGCGCAGCTCTCGTTCGAGCACCGCCGTGACGGCGGCGTGCAGGATCCGCTCGGCCTCACGTTGGACGGCGGCCGGGATGTTGAGGCGCAGCACGGCCGTCAGCTCACTGCGCTGGAGGTGGCGCAGCACCTTGAGCGCCTCCGGGGAGATCGGACGCGCTCCGAGCGCCTCGTGGGCACACTCGGGGCCGATCAGGCCACCGGCGGCGGGCGAGAAGGTGTTCCCCGCCGGCTCGATGCCGGCCCCGCACTGCAGACAGTTGCTCAGCTCTGGCCGAAAGCCCATGGCGTCGAGCAGATGGAGCTCGAACCAGCGTGCCACCACCGCTCGGCTCACCGACCCGGGTGACGCGTCCAGGCCCGCCAGCGCCTGTCCGAGCAGGACGAAGGCGGCATGGGAATCCGAATTCGCCTCGCAGAAGCGATCCACCAGCTCGGCCACGTACCAGGCGGCCGCGGTGGAATGGAGGTCGTCCCGGAGGCCGAGATGTGGATCCTCGATCGCCGCCTGCGTCACCACGTCGAAGGTGCGGCCGACCGCAAGGACCAGGTGAACGTCACTGAGCGGCTCAAGGCCGCCGCTCAGCCGCGAGCGCGAGCGCCGGATCCCCTTGGCGATGACCCGGAGCTTTCCCAGCCGCGGCGTCAGAACGGTGAGCACCCGGTCGGCCTCGCCGAGATCCATGCTGCGCAGCACGATCGCCTCGGTCTTGTAGAGGCGGGCGCGACTCACGGTGCGGTGGACCTCGGGTACCCTTGGAGCGTGGACATCAAGAACGAGTTTAACGACCTCCTCGGTGAGATCGAGGCCGAGATGCGGTCGGTGCTCGGCGAGGGCGACGGCCATGCGATCCCCCTGTACGAGATGCTGTCGTACCACCTCGGGCTCGACGACCCGACCGGGCCTCGCGGAAAGCGGATGCGGCCGCTGCTCGGCCTCCTCGCCTTCAAATCGCTGGGCGGCGACTATCGGAAGAGTCTGCCGGCTGCCGCAGCGGTTGAGCTGGGTCACAACTTCAGCCTCGTCCACGACGACATCGAGGACGCCGACCGCGAGCGCCGGCATCGGCCGACCCTGTGGGCGATCTGGGGTGTGCCGCTCGCCATCAATGCCGGGGATGCGCTCTTCGCGTTGTCGCGCCTCGCCCTGTATCGGCTGATGGAGGTCGAGGGCTATGAGCCCCAGAGGCTGCTCGACATGATGCGGGTCTACGACGAGACATGCCTGGCGCTGTGCGAGGGCCAGTACCTCGACATCAGCTTCGAGCGGCGCACCGATGTCACGGTCCCGGAGTACATGGAGATGATCGAGAAGAAGACCGCCGCCCTCATCGCGGCGGCCGTCGAGACCGGGGCCATGATGGCAACCGATGACCAGGTGATCGTGGCTGCCTACCGGCGCTTCGGGTACAACCTGGGCATCGCCTTCCAGATCGCCGACGACCTCAAGGGCACCTTCTGGACCACCGCGGCCACCGGCAAGCCCGAGGCGGGCGATGTCCGCAAGCGCAAGAAGACGCTTCCCGTGGTGTGGGCCATGCAGAACGCCTCGCCCGCCGATGTGTCGCGGCTGATCGCCCTCTACCAGCCGATGATCCGGGCCACCGACGGGTCGGGCCCGCCCCTTGGCGACGGCCAGATGACCGATGCGGATGTGGACGCAGTGCTGGGCATCCTGGAGCGATCCGGCGCGCGGCGTCACGCCGAGGAGGAGGCGCGCCGCTACCGCGACCTTGCCCTTGGGCATGCGGCAGCGCTGCCGGTCCCCGAGGGGCAGCTCTCCGAGCTGCGCATCCTGGTCGAGAGCGTGATCGCCACCTAGTCGCGGGGATCGGCCTCGAGATCCGGCTCGGCAAGGTGGAGCGGCCGCGAGGCGACCACCTTCGCGACGCGGCGTGGATCAGCGATCTCGACGCGCAGCGTTACACCGCGAAACTCGAGCGCGGTGCCGGGGAGTGGAATGCGCCCAACCCGGTGGACGATGAAGCCACCGACGGTGTCGTACTCCCCCTCGTCGTCCTCCTCCACCTGCGGGAGGCCGAACAGGTCCCGCAGATCGTCGATCGGCACCCGCCCGGCAAGCCGATAGGCCAGGTGCCCATCCATCGGCAAGGGCTCGATCCCGGATTCCTCGCGGTCGTACTCGTCCTGGATCTCTCCGACGATCTCCTCGACCACGTCTTCCATGGTGATCAGGCCGGCAGTGCCGCCGTACTCGTCCACCACGATGGCCATGTGTCGCTTGACAACCTGCATCTCGCGCAGCAGCTCGTCGACCGCCTTGGTCTCCGGAACGTACACGGGTGGGCGGACGAGTGCGCGGATGTCGATGCTCGCCGGATCGGCGCCGGCCTCGGGAATCAGGAACGGCAGCAGATCCTTGGCATAGAGGATGCCGATGATATTGTCCAGGTTCTCCTCGTACACCGGCACGCGCGAGTGCCCGGCGCGGACGATGAGGGCGAGCACCTCGCTGATCGACTCGTGCACCTCCACGGCGCGGATCCCGATGCGCGGGACCATCACCTCGTGAACCTGGGTCTCCGAGAGCTCGATGACCCCGTGGATCATCTCCTTCTCGTCCTCTTCGATCCCTCCCTCTTCGCTCCCCGTCTCGACGAGCATCTTCAACTCCTCCATGGACAGGTAGCCGGCCTTGGGACGGTCCTTGCCGCCGAGCGCACGCACGAGAACGTTCGAGACGGTTGAGACGAACCAGACGATCGGCCGCAGGATCCAGTCGAACCAGCCGATCGGTCGGGCCACGACGAGCGCGAATCGGTCGGCAAAGGTGAGCGCCAGGGTCTTCGGCACCAGCTCGCCGATGATGATCGAGGCGAGGGCGATGAGCAGGGTGACCAGCACAAAGCTGACCTCGGCGGCGGCGTCCTGCACGATTGCCAGCGGGATGAGCCGGACCAGGTCGGCGAGCGAACCGGACAGGGCCAGGGCTCCTACCGCCGAGGCGAGAAAGCCGAGAAAGGTGATGGCGATCTGGATCGTTGCAAGGAAGCGGCTCGGGTCCTCCGTCAGGCGCTGAACCAGGCGTGCGGCGCGGCTCCCCTCGCCGACGAGCTGGTTCAGCCGATGTCGCTTCACCGTGATCAACGCAATCTCTGACGCGGCGAAGAACCCGCCCACCAGGATCAGGGCCGCCACGATCGCGAGGTCCGCCACGGTGTTGCCGGTGCCACCCCCGGTCTCAGGCATCCCGACTCCGGCGGCGGATTTCGATCGGGCGGGCCGGCATCCCGACGACGGTCTTGCCCGCCGGCACGTCGCGGGTCACGACCGCACCCGCACCGGTGCGCGCACCGGGCCCGATCGTGACCGGCGCACGGAGCATCGTGTCCACGCCGATGAACGCGCCGTCCCCGATCACTGTCCGGTGCTTCGTCTGCCCGTCGTAGTTGGCGGTTACCGCGCCAGCACCGATGTTGACCTCGTCCCCGACCTCGGCGTCACCGAGATAGCTGAAGTGATGCTGCTGTGTGTCGGCGCCGACCGACGTCCGCTTGAGCTCGGCGAAGTTGCCGATCCGGCATCGCGGCCCGATCTGACAGCCAGGGCGCAGGTGACTGTACGGGCCGATCTGCACATCTTCGGCCACGGACGAAGATTCGATGACGCTTGCCCACACGCTCGTCCGCTCACCGATCTTAGAATCCGAGATCTGTGCGTGGGGGCCGATCACCGCATTCGCCGCGATCGTGGTTTCGCCACGGAGGATGGTGAACGGCTCGATCCGGGCATCGGCCTCGATCTGAACCGTAGCATCGATGAACGTGCTCGCCGGGTCGACGATGCTGACCCCGCTCCGCATGTGTCGCTCCGCAATCTCGGTGCGCAGGATCCGCTCGGCGGCGGCGAGCCCGACGCGGTCGTTGATCCCCATCGCCAGCTCAGGCTTCGGTGCCTGCACCACCGCCACCCGGTGGCCGTCGGCCACCGCTAGGGCAACGAGGTCGGTCAGATAGTGCTCACCTGATGCCGTCGCGGGGGCACGTGCCACGTTGTCACGCAGCCAGCCGGCGTCGAAACAGTACGTCCCCGCATTCACCTCGTCGATGGCGCGCGTTGCGGCGTCTGCATCTCGCTCCTCGATGATCGCGGTCACCTCTCCGGCTGCGCCCCGCACGATCCGCCCGTAGCCGGTCGGGTCGGCCATGCGCGCGGAGAGCAGTGCGATGGTGTGGTCGTTCGCCTGCCCGGCGATCAGCGCGGCGTAGATCTCGCCAGGCACAAGCGGCGCGTCGCCCATCGCGACGATCACCTGCCCGATCGTCGCCGGCACCCGCGCCATGGCGACGCGCACCGCGTCGGCCGTGCCTCGCTGGGGCTCCTGCCGCGCGGTCTCGGCTCGCCCCGCGATCCCCTCCTCGACCGCCTCCGCGCCGTGACCGGTGACCACCAGCACCTGCCCGACGCCCGAAGCGGCAAGCGTGTCGAGGACGTGGTCGATCATGGTGCGACCCGCCAATCGGTGCAGGACCTTGGGAAGCTGAGAACGCATGCGCGTCCCCTGCCCGGCGGCCAGCACGATGGCCGCACGTGTTGTCCCGCTCAACCGCCGTCTCCGACCATTGCGATGGCCTCGATCTCCACGACCGCGCCCTTCGGAAGTGCGCGAACCGCCACGGTTGAGCGTGCCGGGTGCGGGGCCGAGAAGTGCCGCGCGTAGACCTCGTTCATCGCGGCGAAATCGGCCATATCGGTGAGGAAGACCGTCGTCTTGACAACTCGATCGAGGCCGGTTCCGGCAGCGTCGAGAACGGCGGAGAGGTTGCGCAGCGCGCGGTCCGCCTGGGCCGCCACGCCTTCGGCGAGCACGCCGGTGGACGGCTCGGAGCCGACCTGGCCCGCCGTGAAGACCAGCCCGCCAGCGCGCATGCCCTGGCTGTACGGACCGATTGCGGACGGGGCGGCATTGGTCTCCACCGGGCTGCGGCCGCTCATGCGTCCTCCAGTTCTTCGTGCAACAGCTCGATGCTAGCCGGTTCGCGCCTGAGACGGGTCTCCGTGACGCGCACGCCCGCGCGACGCAGCCTGCCGGCGATCGACGCTGCGCGCTCGGGATCGTCGGTTCGCGCAAAGACGGTCGGCCCGGAGCCGGTGAGCGACGGCATACCACCGGCGGCCAGCACCAGGGCGAAGATATCGTCGAGCGCGGGACGCAGCCGCCGTGCCGGTGCCAGAAGATCGTTCGCGCCCGGGCCGGCTGTGCCGCCCCATTCGGAGCGGCGCAGCTCAGCGAAGACGGCTCGCGTCTCGAGGCGAAACGGTGGGTGGACGAGCACGATCTCGGTCTCCGACGGGAGTGGCGAGGCGCCCACCTGCTCACCGATCCCGCCGACGCGTGCGACGGCGAGCTGGGCGGCGAAGAAGGGCACGTCTGCGCCGATCGCCGCGAGGCTGGCCATCTCGGCTGGTCCCGGGCGCTCGGAGGCATCGGAGCACCTTCGTCCGAGACGCCAGGCGGCGGCGGCATCCGAAGAGCCTCCGCCAAGCCCGGCGGCCGCCGGAATCCGTTTCTCGAGCGTCAGGCAGATCAGATCTGGCTCCTCGCCGACGCCCGCGACAAGGCCGCGCCACGCCAGGTTCTGTCGGTCCAGGGGTACCTCGTCTCCGGGGAGGCCCTCTACGCGGAGACCACTGGTGCCGGGCATCAGCAGGAGCCGGTCGGCGAGCTCCAGGAGCACCATCTCGCTATCGAGCAGGTGGAACCCGTCCGCGCGAACCCCGACGACTCGCAGGGTCAGGTTCAGCTTGGCGGGCGCCTCCAGCCGCATCGGCATCACCGGGCGGGCTCCATCACCGGCAAGTGCGGCGCGAGATGCCCGGTCAGGCAGGTCCACTCCGGCACCGAGAGCGTCTGCGGGCGCCGGTCCGGGACGACGCCGCAGGCCGCGAAGGCGGCGGCCAGGATCTCGCGGTCGACCGCCAGCTCCCGCCCGAGGCCATTGTGCAGCTGCTTCCGGCGGTGGCGGAACCCCGCCTGCACGATGCGATAGAGGTCTTCCCTCCCCGGGCCGGGTGGGACCGTCGGGGCGACCCTCCGGCGCAGGCGCAGGATCGCCGACTCCACCTCGGGAGCAGGCTCGAAGGCGCTGGCCGGCACGTGATCCACGACCTCGGCGTCGGTCACGTTCTGCACGAAGACCGACAGGTAGCTCATCCGGCCCGGCGGCGCGGCCACGCGCTCGGCCACTTCGCGCTGGAGCAGCAGCACGGTCAGGTCAGGCGGACGCTCACCCTCGAGGAACGCGTGCAGCAGTGGACTGGTGACGTGGTACGGAATGTTGGCCACCAGCTTGAACGCCTGGCCTGGGAAGCAGTCCCGCGGGTGGAGACTCAGCGCGTCCGCCTCGATCAGTTCGAAGTTGGGGACCTCGCCGAGCTCCCGGCGAAGGTACGCAGCGAGTCGCGCGTCGAGCTCGACGGCCAGCACGGTGGCCCCCGCCGCGAGCAGGCGACGGGTGAGGACGCCCAGGCCCGGACCGACCTCCACCACTCGATCGCCGGGTACCAGGTCGGCCGCGTCGACGATGGCGTCGAGGGCGGTCGGATCGGTCAGGAAGTGCTGGCTGAGCGCCTTCCGCGGTCGGAGCTGCTCGGCCGCGAGCAACCGGCGCAGTTGCCCCGGCGTGGGCGGGACCAGTCGGTCGGCGGCGAGCGGATCGCTCACGCGGGGAGCCATGGCAGCGCCAGGTTCGGCGTCGCCTGGAGTCCGGTCTCGGCCCGCTCGCCGGCGGAGAAGCGGAATCCCGCAGCGGCGCCGATCATCGCCCCGTTATCGGTGCACCATGCCGGGGGCGGCACGAGGAGCGGGATCCCTGTCGCTTCGAGGCGAGTTCGCAGTGTCGTCCGCATGGACGCATTCGCAGCCACCCCGCCCCCCAGGGCGACCGCCGCCACCGCATGCTCCGCAGCAGCCTCGACGGTCTTGCGGACCAGTGCATCAACGACCGCTTCCTGAAAAGCGGCGGCCAGGCCGTCCACCGGGATCGCGGCGCCCCGCTCACGGTAGCTCGCCACCTCACGGACGACCGCCGACTTGAGACCCGAGAAGCTGAAGTCGAAGCGCCCGTCCGTCCTTGCCCGCGGGAAGCGCAGCGTCGGGCGTGCCCCCTCGGCCGCCGCACTCACCGCCGGGCCACCCGGGTACGGGAGGCCGAGCAGCCGCCCGACCTTGTCGAACGCCTCGCCCGCCGCATCGTCGACCGTCTGACCCAGCAACCGGTAGCGGCCATGGCCGGCCATCAGGACGAGTTGGGTGTGCCCCCCGCTCACCACAAGGCAGAGCAACGGGAAGGGCGGCTCGGGTGGAAGCGGTTCCCCCGGTCGGGCGTCGGTGAGCCAGTTGGCGTAGATGTGGCCCTCGATGTGATTGATGCCGATAAGCGGGAGGCCGCGGGCTGCCGCGATCGCCTGGCCCGCGTTGACGCCCACCAGCAGCGAGCCGATGAGGCCTGGTCCGTAGGTGACCGCGACGGCGTCCAGGTCGGTCCAGCCGATCTCCGCCTCGTCAAGCGCGGCGCGGGTGGTCTGGACGATCCAGCGCAGCTGCTGCCGCGCAGCCACCTCCGGCACGATCCCGCCGGTGGCTGCATGAATGGCGATCTGTGTCGCCACCTGGTTCGCCTCGATCCGTCGGCCACCGACGACGACCGCCACCCCGGTCTCATCGCAACTGGTCTCGATTGCCAGGATCCGCGGCCCGCTCATCGGTCCGTCTCGGCTCGTGCCCGGGCACGCTCGGCCGCCAGTCGTTGCTGCATCGCGGGATCGCTCAGGTTCGGCGTGGTCATGATCAGCGCGTCTTCGCCATCGTCGCTGTAGTAGTGGGGCCTGGTACCCGCCTCCACGAAGCCGAAGCCGGCGTAGAGCGCCTGCGCTGGCGCATTGCGACGGCGGACCTCGAGCGTCATGCGCGCCGAATCGAGCTCGATCGCGAGCTCGGCGAGCTCCAGCAGGAGGCGTCGACCGATCCCCTGCCGGCGCCAATCGGGGTGCACGCCGAACGTCGTGATGTGCGCCTCGTCGACCATCAGCCAGATCCCTCCGAAGCCGATCACCCGGGCGTCGGCTCGCGCGACCAGGTAGCGCGCCATACGGTTCGCGGTCAGCTCCTGCTGGAACGCAAAGGCGGGCCACGGCGAACTGAAGCTCAGACGCTCGACCTCGAGGACACCGGGGATGTCGGCGAGCCCCATCGGCTCGATCAGGATCGGCGACGTCACCGCCATGGCGCGCTCCCCGGCGCGGGAGAGGGGATCCCGCGCGGTTGCCGCAGGTACCCGGGCTCGAGCGCCTCGAGGTCATCGCCGCGCGGATCGGCAGCGAGCCGAAGTGATGCCTGGGCGCCGATCGCCAGGGCAGCGCGCAGCGGCGCCTGCCAGCGTGGGATGCCGAACGCGCGGGCCAGCTCGGTCGGCGCAACCACGAGCGCGGAACCGATCGTCCCCTCCAGGTCCTCCCTGGCGACGATCGTCACCGCCTCGCCCGTGCGCGGCAGCAGGTAGGCGTCGCGCGCGCCTGCGCGAGCCAGGGCGGCCACTGCATCCGGCTCGTCGGCGAGCCATGCTGCCAGGCTCGGAATGCCGGAGATCGGCACGCCAAGGCCCAGTGCGAGGCCCTTGGCCACGCTCATGCCGACGCGCAGTCCCGTGAATGATCCGGGTCCGGTCCCGACCGCGATGGCCGTCGCCTGCGCCAGCGTGCGCCCCTCGCGGGCGAGGAGCGTCAGAAGGCGTGGGAGCAGGTCACTCGCCTGGCGGCCATCACTGGTCCAGCCATCCGCGGCGATCGGCGTCCCGTCGACCTGGACGAGGGCAAGCGACGGATCAGTCGAGGCGCTCTCGAGGGCGATGATCATGCCGTGCCGAGAGCCTCCGCGGCGAGCCCGCCGTGCTCTCCGTCGGTCGCGAGCCACTCGACGGTCCGACCGTCGCCGCCGTCGCGGTCGGGGATGAGGGTCAACTCGAGTCGCTCGGCAGGCAGAACATCGACCAGGCGGTCCGCCCACTCCACCACCGTCACGCCGTGGGCCTGGCGATCGTCGAGGAGCCCGGCCGCGCGCGCCTCATCGGGGTCCCCGAGTCGATAGGCATCGATGTGAAAGAGGGGCAGCCGGCCGTGGTGTTCGTTCATCAGGACAAAGGTCGGGCTGTTGACCACCGTGCTGATGCCGAGGCCTTCGGCGACCCCCTTCGCCAGCTCCGTCTTGCCGGCACCGAGTGGGCCGATGAGCGCCAACAGCGTGCCGGGACGTGCCCGGGCGCCGAGTGCACGGCCAAGCGCGCGCGTGCGCGGGGGACTGTCGCTGCGACAACTGCCAGCGGCCCGCCGGGAGTTGGCGGCGGTCTCATTCATCGGAGCAAGGATACGGGAGCGAACGCCTAGGGCTCAGAAGCGCGGACGATCGCCTCGATGTTGGCGAGTGGCAACGGGGCCAGCCTGCCGTCCTCGAAGCGGACGAGGCCAGTGCGCGCCGGGATGCCCGACTGGGCCGCATGCGCCTCATCGAGGAGCGCCACCAGGACGCCCGTCCTGCCCTGGAATGGCCTGCGGTGAGCGATCACCCGCTCCCCGACCTTCGGGAGCGAGCGTCGCGCTGGCGGAGGGCCGGAGTCGTAGAGATACAGGAGGTGCTCGGTCCCCACCAGGCTGGCCATCTTGCCGTTCTGCTCGGTCAGCCACCCGAACATCTGCGGATCGATGCTGACCTTGCCGAAGCCCTCCAGCAGGAGGATGCCGAAGGAGCCGGTCAGACCCCCGGCCTGCTGGCGTCGGCGCTGGATCGCCTCGAAGTCGCGGAGCTCCTTGTCCAGCACCCCTCCGAGGACGATGCCTGCCACGCCCATCGCGCGCGCCCGGGTCAGTGCCTCGGCCGATGCGCGTGAACCGCCGACCAGGATCTTGCCGGTCGCCGCTGAATCGATTGCGGCGGCACGCAGCTCGTCTTCCGGATTCCGGACGCCGATCATCAGCTCGCCGTGAACCGCGTCTCCGCTTCCGCCGACACCGCGAAGCCGCGCTCCGGGCACCTCCACCACCACGGCCTGCTCCTCCAGCCCGCGGATGCGCCCCCGGATGTGGCCGATCACCGGCTCCTCAGGGCCAAGGGGCGCGATCAGCACGGTCCCGTCGACCGGCATCACCGACACCACGAGCCCGGTGACGGGCGCGCGCACCTCGCGTCCTCCGTCGTCTCGAGCGATCGGGTCATCCTCGCCCACACGGCTGCCAGCACGCACGATGAGGAGCGCCTCCAGGTCTGCCGGTCGACGACGCAGTGGCCCGGTCACCGGCACCCGAATCGGGGCCATCGGCTCCCGATGGAGACCGATCACCTCGTCGGGTCGGATCTGCGCACCCACCTCGACCGTCAGCACCGTCCCGCGTGGCAGCCGGATCCGGTGAAGCGCCCTGCCGTTCACGCGCCACCGCCGGACGGCATCGCGGCCTCGCGCCCGAGCGTATCGCGCCAGGAAGCCAGGACGGCGCGACGGTCGTCGGCGCGCCGTGGCAGCACCAGCGGGATGTCCCTGGCGTCGAGGACCAGTCCCACCGTGCCACCGATGACGCTGGCGCGGACGTGACGCGATCGGCGCGGCCCGCCGAGCGTGGCGCCCCCCTCCAATTCGATATCGAGGTCGGCCGCCTGCCCCCGGCCGAGGGGGAGGAGGTGGACCTGGCCTGCGCGGACCTCGACCGGCCCGACCGTCGGCCATCCGGTCCGGTGCACGGTCACGCGCATCGCGGGTTGACCGGAGCGCCCACCGCGTGTAACCACCGCGGCGCCGAGCGGTGTCAGCAGGTCGTCGCGCAGCATCCCGATCCCCTCGGCGATCTCGTCGTCGCCAAGGGCTCCGAGGGGGGTCAGCGCTCCCGCCGCGTCGATCGCCAGCTGGGTGACGCCGAGCGGCCGGACGCCGTCCAGCAGCATCTGCATCGCCTGTCCCGGGGTCGGGGCCGCCGCGATGGTGCGCCCCGCTCCGATCAGCAGATCGATGCCGTCGAGCACGGTGCCGTCCCCCGACAGCTCGCCAAGGAGGATTCGCGCGGCGCCGTGGACGATCGCCAGCTCCTCCTCGGTCTGCGGCAGCGAACCCGGTCGTGCGCGCAGGTTCTGCAACGCATCGGCGACGGCCAACTCGTCCACCGGCATGGCCATCGAATGGGCGACGCGTAAGGCGCCGCCGGGAGCCGTCAAGAGTGGTGACGCGAGCCCCCCCGCGGCAAGCACGCGGCTGCGACCATGGCCGGCCGCATCAGCAACGATCCACGTGGCATACCGAGCGCCGAGATCGACCGCCGCCACCCGCAGCCCGCCCGCGCGTGCCAGTTCGGCGACGGACCGCCGCAGACCTACCGGGGCCAACCCTCGCACGCCGGTCGGCTCGACAAGCCGCTCGATGAGTGCCTCGAGGTGACGACGCAGCGACGTGGCGTCCTCGCGGCCAGCCGAGGGGCGCGGATTGGCAACCTGCCGCATCACGCCTCGGTCGAAGAGCGCGGCAACTCGTTCGGTCATCGCTGCCGATCCTGCCCAGACCACCGGTGACCGCCCGCCACCCCGCGCGGCGGCCACCACGCCGGCCATCTCGAGCGCGCCGCTGCCCCCGTGGGCATCGTAGCCACCCGCGATCAGCCAGGCGTCGACCTCGACCGACTGCAGGGCAAGCAGACGTTCGGCGACGGTCCTGCCATCGTCTGCGGTGACGGCCTCCGCGACCACCCAGCCCGCCGCCTCGGCCGCCCGCCGTGCGGCGCGTCCCGAGACCTCGGCCGACACCGCCGCGAGGGCGATCCGGCCCGGACGCATCGGTGTGTGACAATCGATTCGGGGGGCATCCGAGATGAGCGCCGCCAGCCTGTCCCCGAGGCGCGGTTCGGCCGATCCGACCAGCCGCGCGGCCAAGGTCCGCACCAGGTCGTCGTCGCCCCATTCGGTCGGTTGTGCCGCCTGGGCTGCCAATCTCCAGCGCCCCTGGGCGCGGCCAACGACGACCGCCTTGGTCCATGCCGAGCCGACATCCACCAGCAGCGACAGCTCGGTGGTGGCGGTCACGGTGGTGCGTTGTGTGTCGATCATCGGAGCAGTCCGAGCCAGTCACCGAGCAGGAAGTCGAGCCGGTCGACCAGCAGCGCAAGGCGGCTCACCAGCAGGAAGCCGAGCCATCCGCCGATCCCTCCAACGAGGAGCCAACGGCCCACCAGCGTCGCACGCTTGGAGAGCCGGCCCGTGGCGCTGCCATGCGTGAAGGAGTGCACGACGAGCACCGTGATGGCGATCGCGGCAACTGCCTCGAGGATGGAGGTCCGCGCCGTGCCCGGCGGCAGGACCGCCGCAGCGATCTGCGGCAGCAGAGTGCCGAGCACGGCACCTCCGAGTGCCAGTGCGGCGATCCCGCCAATGAGGATCCCCGTCACCGGTGCCGTGATGCGACCCGGAAGCCATGCGGCGGCAATCATGATCGCCGCCAGCGCCGCCGCCGGGATGAGCGCCACGTGCCCGGCCGGATCGTCCAGGAGCGGCGAGATCAGGCGCGGCAACAGGATATCGTCGAGTGCCAGCAGAGCAAGGTACCCAGTCGCCAGGCCGGCGAGCAGGTATTGCGTCAATCGGAAGACCGTCCGAGCCCCGACAAGGTACGACCACACCGCGACCGTCGCGGCGGCGGCAACCCAGGTCGCCGCGATGCCACCAAGGTCGGTGCCGAAGAGGCCGTTCATCCGGCGTGCCGCCCCTGATCCTGTCGGGACCTGTGCACCAAGGGTGCCAGCAACGACTGGGCGATCAGGCCCAGCGCCACCAGCAGCCCCAGAAGCATCGGCATCGCGCCCACCACGGCCGCCCGGCCGCGATCTGCCCCGGGGATACCGTCAACGTAGGCCAGCCCTTCTGGCAGCGTGGCCAACAGGGCCTTGAGTTGTCCGGTTCGCAGGTACGGGGCGAGTTCGGGTTCCAGGAAGGTTGGCGCGATCGCGACGATCGGCAGCTCCGGCACGCGTGGGAGTACCTGCTCTACCCAGCTTCGCACCGATAGGTCGCCGCCCGACACGACGACCACGAGGGCGAACGCGTCGAGATCCGAGCCTCGTGACCGGATCGCTTCCACGATCGGTCCCTCGGCGTCAGCCGGCACGATCCGCGAAATCGAACCGATCAACCCCGCCTCGGCCGCGCCGGCGAATCCAAGATCCGCGATCTCCTCGACTCCCGCGCCGAGACGTTGGAGGCGCGACAGCTCCGCCACCGCGAGCGCTCGACCTTCGGCGGTGAAGGAGACGATCGCCAGCCGGGCACCCCGCCCCCGCAGGTCGGCGATGGCAGCGCGCACGACCGGCCGGGTCTCTGCGTACGTGCCGAGGTCGGCGTCCATGGCTACCAGGACCAGCGCACGATCGGGGAGGCGGTCGAACGCCGAATCGATGCCCTCCGCCCGGATCCGATCCGCGCTCGCCAGGCGCAGTGCCCCACCGGCGAGGTCAGGTGGCACCAGGCTCGCCAGCGCCAACAGCACGAGCAGCGCCAGCACCGGCGCGGCCTCGCGGACCGCGAGCGTAACCGGGCCGCGGCGGACGGGACCTGGCCTCTCGCTCATCGGTCAGTCGTCGGCATTGCCGACACCCAGCAGGATCCTCGCCGCGCTCACGGCAACCAGGATGGCGACACCGATCAGCAGCCCGCGGAAGACCGCCGCCAGCGGCACATCACGCACCCAGGCGGCCGTCGACGCGAGGGCGTCCCCCGGGGCACCCCCGAGCGGCAGGAGGAGCACCACCATGACCGCCCCCGCCGCCACGGTGATGGTGGCCTCGCGAGTGCCGATCGACAGACCGCGCCGAACGGCGCCGAGCAGGAAGAGGAAGACGAGCGCGAACAGCGAGCTGGCGATCGGCACGAGGAGCGTGGAGACCAGCCAGTTCACCGCGGGGTCGGCACTCCCACTCGATCCGGGGCGCAGCCCCGCCGCCAGCATCAGCCCCATGCCGCCGAGAAGCATGACGGCACCCCATCGATCGGAGGCTTGGCTGGCCAGGCCGCGGATCTGGTGGGCAGCCAGGGTCGCCGCCCCGCCTACCGCGGCGGCCGCGGCCAGCAGGATCAGGAGCTCGACAAGGCCACCGGCCACGAGCGCAAGCGACGGGTTGATGACGAGCAGATCGAGCAGCAGGATGGTGCCGGTTGCGAGCGCGAGGCCCGCGGCCAGTGATCGGCGCATCGGCTCAGCGGCTCGTCAGAAAGCCGGCTGGGTCAGGAGATCCGGCCGCGACCGCAACCGACGCAACCAGGATCACCGCAATTGCCGTCCACAACAGGCGATTGGCCGCGTGCACGGCAAGGCGCGCGTCGTGATTGCCACCCAGGTCGGCGGGCGCCTGGAGGAGTTCTGGACCGATCATCGCGCCATCAGCCTCGAGTAGTGGACCTGCCGCCTGCGATAGCCCCACGGTCCCCCCGATCCCCCACGACGAGGGAGCGAGCAGCCCCCCGATGACCAGCATCCCTTCCTCCGCCAGGCCGCCCGCCACCACCCCGATCCCGTGGTCGCCGGGGAGGGCCATCATGCTTGCGCCCGCGATCGGCCGTCCCTCACCGACGAACTCGACCGTCGAGTTCACCGCGCGCTCAGGGGTGTTGGTGCGCAGGTGGGCGTCGGCGAGCACACCCTCGGCGAGCAGGGCAGCTATCGGATCATTGGCAAGCACCCGCAGCGGTACCCCGGCACGCGCGGCCGCGCGTGCGACGTGCGCAAGGATGGGGAGCGCGGCCAGGGTCTGGAGGCGGTCGATGGCGCCGGCCGTGCGAGTGATTCCCGCGCTACCGAGCGAGACGATGGCGGTGGTGCCCGATTCCGCCGCTCGCGCCATGGCATGGCCGACCGCGGAGAGCCTGCCGAGGTCCCGTCCCGCCCAGCGAGCGCGCGGGCGCGCGACGAGCGAAAGGAGCACCAGCGGGACGAGCAGCAGGGCGATCGTCGAGACCGGGCCAAGGCGCATGGCCGAGTCCCCGAGCGCGCCCGTGACGAGCCCCACCAGCCAGGCCGCGAACTCTCCGATGTTTGGCACGGCTAGGCCTCCTGCTCGCTGGTCGGGGGCGAAACGTCACGTGTCCTGAGCCGCTCGCTCAGCCGGTCGTAGGCGGTCGGATCGGCAGCCGTCGCGAGCAGGCGGTCGAGGCGCCATCGGCCCAGCAGCGGAGAGGCGAGTGGCGACAGGAAGATGCCGGCCAGTCGGAGGATCGGCAGGAACGGCCGGTGGGCATCGAGCAGGATCGAAGCCGGGGCGGCCAGCCCGCGTTGCGCAAGCGCGTTCGAGATCGCCGCAGATGCTTCGTCGCGCCCGGCTTCCATCGTCGGCGCTGACGATCTGGCCTGCAGGTCGGATTGGTTCGGGTCAGGCATGGTCGATTGGTCGCTCGCTCGACGACCTCACCCGGCGTCCTCGGTCACCTCCGGCAGATGCACGCGCGGGAGGCGATCGCGGAGGGCGGTCGTTACTTCGTAGTTGATGGTGCGTCGCTCGGCCGCGACCTCATCGGCGCTGATGCGGGCGTTCAACTGCTCGCCGATCAGGACGAACTCGTCGTCGTAGGTTACATCATGGAGATCGCCGAGATCGACGGTGATGCCGTCCATGCTGACCGCCCCGACGATCGGGCGAACCGTGCCGCGGACCAGGACGCGGCCGTTGTTGGCGTGCGCTCGCGGCCAGCCGTCGCCGTATCCGATTCCGAGGGTGGCAATGCGCGTCACTCGTTCGGCCCGATACCGGAGCCCGTAGCCGATCGCCGAACCGGCCGGCAACTCGAAGATGCGCAGCGGCAGGGCTCGGAGCGACAGGACCGGGTGCAGCCGATGATCGCGCTCCGAGGCCCAGGCAGGCAGCATGCCGTACAGGCCGAGCCCCGGACGGATCGCGTCAGCGAACGGAGCGGCATCGGCCAGCAGGCCGCCCGTGGCGGAGACGTGAACGAGTCCGGGATCGATGCCTGCCGACCGCATCGCGTCAAGCGCCTGAGCGAACCGCAGAAGCTGTACCTCGGTGTAGGCGTCGTCCTCGCCGGGGACAGCCAGGTGGCTCATCGTGCCGACGAGCCGCAGGTGGCGACTGCGTGCGATGAGCAGAGCCAGCTCAACGGCGCCCGCCGGCTCGCTCCCCTGCCGGCCGAGGCCGGAGTCCACCTTGAGATGGACCGATGCCCGTGCGCCCACGTCGGCCGCAGCCCGCGCCAGCAGCTCGATGCCTGCGCGGTCGTAGACGATCGGCTCCAGGTCGGCCGCTATCGCGGCGGCGGCCTCCGGGGCACCGAGGCCCCACAGGATCAGCACCGGGACCGTGATCCCGGCGTCGCGCAGGGCGATCCCCTCGCGCAGCGTGGCGACGGCAAGGCGTTCGACGCCACTGCGGATGAGCGAGCGACTCACCTCGATCGCTCCGTGGCCATAGGCGTTCGCCTTGACCACCGCGATCACTTCGCGCCCGGGCCCTGCCAGCCCACGCAGGTGGGCCAGGTTCTTGACGAGCGCCGCGTGATCGATCTCGACCCAGGCCCGATGTGGGCTCCGAGCCCCGCGGACGATCATCTGGATCGACCCCCGCCGAGCTGCATGATCGCTTCGGGGAGCAGATTGGCCAGGTCACGCGCCACAACACCGGCGCGTCCGATGCGGTCCTCCGCGAGCAGGCCCGCAGCACCGTGCACCGCCACCCCGCAACCTGCCGCGTCGAACGGTGCCAGGCCCGCGGCGAGGAATGCCCCGATGGCGCCTGCGAGCACGTCGCCACTGCCCGCAGTCGCCAGCGCCGGCGTCGAGATATCGGAACGGACCAGCTCGCCAGTCGGACCGGCGATCACCGTCCGCGCGCCCTTGAGAACGACCACCTGTCCCCACCGTCGGGCAGCCTCACGCGCGGCGTCGAGCCGAACCTCATCATCGTCGGACAGCCGCTCGCCGGTGGGCAGATGACTCAGCCTGGCAAACTCACCGGGGTGCGGGGTCAGCACCAGCGGTCCACCAACCGCGTGCCACCAGCGATTGCTCTCGGCGAGGGCGATCAGGGCGTCGGCGTCGACCACGGCGGGGCGGCGCAGTTCGCCGATGAAATTGCGCGCGCGCCGAAGGGTCGCCGGCTGACGCCCGAGACCGGGGCCAATCGCCAGTGCCTCGTAGTTCGCGACCTCTGCGGCAAGGCGACGCCATCCAGCCGGGGCGGTGAGGCCGGGAGCCTCCTCCACGAGCAGCATCGAGGTGATCTCGGGCACGAGACCGAGCAGTCGAAGACCGACCGCCTCGGGCGTGGCCAGGCACGCGAGGCCGACCCCGGCCCGAATCGCTCCGAGTCCGGTGAGCAGCGCTGCCCCGGCGTACTCGAGGGAGCCGGCCACGATAAGGAGTCGGCCAAAGGTTCCCTTGTGCGCGCGTGGCGGCCGATCGGGCAGTCGCTTGGCGACCCAGCCCTGCGTCAGTGAGGCGACGGGCATGCCGTCACGACCCGTCGTTGCGGTGCGCGATGGCAACCGCGACCGCCATTCGGCGCTCGTGCGAGATCGTCACGGTGACGTCGCCCAGGCCCATGGCCACAGCACGGGCCGCGGCACGCCGGTGCAGCAGCACCTGTGGCGCGCCGGCCCAGTTGGGCAGGATCTCGATCTCGCGCCATCCGACGCCCCGGACCCCGAGGCCGAGGACCTTGCTGATCGCCTCCTTGGCCGCCCAGCGACCCGCGATGCGTTCGACCTTGCTGCCGCAGTAGCGGGCCTCACCATCGGTCAGGACACGCGCGCGGAAGCGGTCGGGAAAGCGACCGAGCAGCGCGACGATGCGGTCGATGTCGATCAGGTCCACCCCGATCTCATGGCGACTCATTCCGTTGGCGTCAAGCCCGACTACTCGACCGTGACCGACTTGGCCAGGTTACGCGGCTGGTCCACGTCGGTGCCGCGCGCCACGGCGACCTCATAAGCAAGCAGTTGCAGCGGCAGCATGGCGACCACCGCGGACATCGGCTCGAGAGTCTCCGGGACGTAGAAGACATCCTGGGCATAGTGAGCGATCTCCTCGTCCCCCACGGTCGCCACGGCGACGATGGGCGCCTCCCGAGCTCGCACCTCGGCGATGTTGCTCACCACCTTCTCGTATGTCGCCGCCCTGGTCGCAATCGCAACCAGCGGCGTGTGGGGGTCCAGGAGGGCGATCGGGCCATGCTTCAACTCGCCGGCGGCATAGCCCTCCGCATGCACGTAGGACAGCTCCTTGAGCTTGAGTGCGCCCTCCATCGCGATCGGATACCCGAGGGCTCGACCGATGAACATGACGCTCCGGACGGCGGTCCAGCTCCGGGCCAGTTTCTTGACCTGTGGAGCCAGCTTCAGGGTCTCCGCGGTCTGCGAGGGGAGCTCACGCAGGGCGAGCCCGAATGAGCGGAGCTGGCGATCGGTGAGCGTCCCGCGCAGTCGCGCCAGGTGCAGAGCGATCATCTGCAGCACGACCACCTGGGTCACGAACGCCTTGGTCGAGGCAACCGCCACCTCGGGTCCCGCCTGCAGGTAGCAGACCGCGTCGGCCTCGCGGGTGATGGCGCTCCCGACGACGTTGGTGACCACCACGATGGTGGCACCCCGCCCCGCAGCCAGCTTCTGAGGGGCCAGCGTGTCGGCCGTCTCGCCGGACTGGCTGACGCTGATGACAAGCGTGCGATCATCAAGAGGGGGCGGCGAGTAACGCATCTCGGAGCCGATCTGGCTGGATGCTGGCAACCCGGCCCATTCCTGGATCAGGTGCGCGCCGACCTCGCCCGCGTATCGGGCAGTCCCACAGCCGACGACGTAGACCCGTTCCACGCGCTTCAGCTTCTCCTCGATCTCGTCGAGTTCAACAAGACTGACGTGGCCGGAGCCATCCACCCTCCCGCGGAGCGCCTCCTGGATCGCATGCGGCTGCTCGTAGATCTCCTTCAGGGTGAAGTGCGGGAAGCCACCCTTCTCGGCAGCCTCGATGCTCCAGCGAATCCGCGTGACCTCGCGGTCGACCACCGAGCCGTCAAGATCGATGATCCGCACCCCGGTTGCGGTCACGTCGGCGATGTCGCCCTCATTGAGGATCACCACGTTCTTGGTGTGTTGCAGGATGGCCGGCACATCGCTGGCCAGGAATCCTTCCCCGTCGCCGAGCCCGACGATCAGTGGCACGTTCATGCGAGCACCGACGATGCGGTCAGGGTGATCTGCGTGCATCACGCCGATGGCATACGCCCCACGCACGTCATTCAGGGCGCGGCGTACAGCCTCGACCAGGTCGCCGGCGTAGTGCTCCTCGATCAGGTGGACGAGGACCTCCGTGTCGGTATCGGACGTGAAGCGATGGCCGGAGGCGGCCAGCCGACGCTTGATCTCCGCGTAGTTCTCGATGATCCCGTTGTGGATCAGGGCGAGCTTGCCGGTGCAGTCAGTGTGCGGGTGCGCGTTGAGGTCGGTCGGTCGACCGTGGGTGGCCCAGCGGGTGTGCGCGATTCCCGGGCTCCCCGCGGGCGTCTCCCCGTTGAGGTGATCGGTGAGGTTCGTCAGTTTCCCGGCCTTCTTTTCGATGAAGACCTTCCCGTCGGGCGTCATCAATGCGATGCCGGCCGAGTCGTAGCCGCGGTACTCGAGCCGCCGAAGGCCCTCGAGCAGGATGGGGGCCGCGTCGCGCTGGCCGACATAGCCGACGATGCCGCACATGCGCTCGCTCCTCTCTAGTTCAGGCGCCCGACGGCCAAGTCGGAGAGGCCCCTGGCAATCTCGTAGATCTCGCCGGCGTCATCCCCCTCGACCATGATCCGAATCACGGGCTCGGTCCCTGAGGGCCGGACCAGGATCCGCCCCTGCGGGCCCAGCTGCGCCTCTGCGCGAGCTACGGCACTGGCGAACTCGGGATCGAGCTCCCATTGATCCCGGTGACGGACGGCTGAGTTTATCATCACCTGCGGAACGGTCGGAATCCCGTCCGCGAGTTCGCCCAGGCTCGGCCCTCCCGCCGCGCGGACCGTGCGGATCAGCTCGATGGCGGTCAGCATGCCGTCACCGGTCGACGCGCGATCGCGAAAGATGATGTGCCCGGACTGCTCGCCTCCGAGGATGGCGTCGGCGCGCTCCATCGCCTCGAGCACATGCCGATCACCCACCGGTGTGCGCAGCATCCTCCCGCCAGCACCCACGACGGCACGCTCCAGGCCGGCGTTGCTCATCACCGTGGCCACCAGGATCCCGTGGCGCAAGGTACCCGCGGCAAGACGGGCGAGGGCACAGATACCCATCACCTTGTCCCCGTCAACGATCCGCCCGCGCTCGTCAACCGCGATGAGGCGGTCGCCGTCACCGTCGAACGCGAGGCCGAGGTCGAGACCCAATGACAGGACCGCGGCGGCAAGTGCCTCCGGGTGAGTCGATCCCGATCCGAGGTTGATGTTTGCGCCATCCGGGCTTGCACTCAGCGCGCTCACCTCGGCCCCCAACTCGCGGAACAGGTCTGGCGCAATGACGCTGGCTGACCCGTTGGCACAGTCGAGGCCGACACGGAGACCAACCAGCGCGTCGCCTGCGACCTCGCGCAGATGAGCTCGGTAGCCCTCGACCCAGGAGCCGTCGCGCACGATCCTTCCCAGCGCCTCGTTCGTGGCCCCTCGGAGCGACTCCGCACGCAGGATCAGTCGCTCGAGCTCCTCCTCCGCCTCGTCATCGAACTTGCGGCCGCCGGAGACTACCTTGAGGCCATTGTCCTCGGCCGGATTGTGCGACGCGGAGACCATGATCCCTGCGGCGAACTCCCCCGATTCGGCGACATGCGCGAGGCACGGCGTGGTCACCACCCCCAGTTCGACGACGTCCACCCCGACCGATGCCAGGCCCGACGCCGTCGCCGCGACCAGCATGTCTCCCGATCGCCGGGTGTCCTGTCCGATCACCACCTGGCGGCCCCGTGCGTCGAGCAGATGCCCGAGCGCGCGACCCAGGTCGTGCGCGAGCGTCGGGGTCAGGTCGATATTGGCCACACCGCGGATTCCGTCGGTGCCGAACAGGCGACCCATCAACCGGCCGGCGTCGCCGGCGTCGTGATCACCACGGTCACCGATCCGGGCGAGATGCCGACCAGCAATAGTCCGCCGGGCGTGCTGAGCGACGGCACCACGGCGTGTGTGCCAGGGCCGAGCCCGGTCACGTCCACGATCACCGTCAACGTACCGGGATTCACGGCATCCAGCGCCGCCAGGGTGCCTCGAAGCGTCACGGCGACCTGGCCGACCTGGGGAAGGCAGGCGCTCTCCGCCGGCTCGCCGAAGCATTGCACGGCCAGCACGAAGGTACGTGCCTGGATGGCCGCGCGCAGGTTGACGGTGACCGTGGGATCGGGCGCCTCGCTCGCAATCCGCGTATCGGCTGGAATGACCAGGACACCCGGCACCGCCAGCGAAGCGGTGGCGCCGGCCAGGGAGATCGGCTGGGTGACGACCTCGGTGACCGCTGTCAGAGCCTCGGGTGAACCGAGAAGCGTAACCACCGCTGGATCCACCGCGACGCTCGCGATCTCGTAGCCAGGCGCTGGCGTTCCGGACAGAATCGGCCGCACCGGCACCGTCTTGCTCGTCTCCACCGTACTGACGTCGATCTCGACCCGTGTCGTCGATGGCGTCAGCTCGATCGATGCCACCGCACGGCCATCCACGTCCACCGGGACAAGCTCGATCTGCGTCGACACATCGATGCCGGACTGATCGATGCGCACCCTTGCGACCGCGTGATCCACGCGCGCCAGGAGACTTGCCGGACCGGACGCCGTGACCAGGCGGTCGCTCAGCTGAGCGGTCCCGATCTCCAGCCCCGCGGGGACCTCCCCTGAGTCAACCGCAACTCGAATCTGGCGCTCGTCAAGGACGTCGATCGCGACCGAAACCGCGCCCGGCTGGTACGACAGCACGGTGAGTCCCTCGCTCACGGCACGCACCTGGATGGGCAGCGACTGGCGCTGGGGCGCCAGGTCCATGTCGTAGCCGCTCAGGTCCACGGTAACCGCGAACGAGTCGACCGTTACCCGCGCCGGAGCATCGGCAGCGATGCGGTAGCGGATGTCAACACTGTTGAGTTGCTGCGTCATGAGGTACGAGCCCTCGGGCTGGCCAAGGGTAACGATCGGTGCTCCGGGGAACGTCTCCTCCGAAAACGAGCCGGAAAAGACGAGCCCGGTGTACAGCATTGTCGCCACCAGCAGGGCGCCGAGCTTGAGGGGCCAGTTACGGATCAGCCAGCTCATCTATGGACGCTTCCGTTCGGTAGGGCCGGCGCCGATCGCCGAGGGCTCGCCGGGCGCCGTCACGGCATCATCCACAGCGGGCGCGACGACGCGCTCGTCCGGGTCGATCGGCCGCATCTCCTCGTCGGCAGGCACCCCCCAGCGACCCTCCAGCGTGCGCCGCAACAGCGGTGCACGCTGGCGCGGCTGCTGCGGGCGGATCAGATTCAGAATGCGCCGCCGCAACTGCTCCTCGGTGAGGTTGCGCTCGATCCGTCCGCGCATCACGAGCGATATCGATCCGGTCTCTTCGCTGACGACCACGATGATCGCGTCTGACTGCTCGCTGATCCCGATGGCCGCCCGGTGTCGGGTTCCGTAGCGCTCCGAGTCGAGCACGTTCTGCGAGAGCGGGAGGACCACCCCGGCCGCCAGGATCTTCTCGCCGGTGACGATCACCGCGCCGTCGTGGAGCGCGGTCCCGGTGTAGAAGAGCGTCGCGAGCAGTTCCGCGCGCAGGTCCGCGTGCAGAAGCACGGCCGATTCAGCCAGGTCCGCGAGGCCGGTCTCGCGCTCCAGGACGATGAGGGCACCGTGCCGCGATCCGGCGATCAGGCGCGCCGCGCGGCTGATCTCGCGTGCCACTCGCTCGGCCGACGAGACGTCGGCGCTCACGAAGAAGCGATTGAACGACCCGAATCGTCCGATCTGCTCGAGTCCTCGCCGCAGTTCGGGCTGGAAGACCACCACGATCGCGAACAGGCCGACCACCGCACCGGTCTGGAGCAGGGTCGACAGGAGCCGCAGATCGGTGGCCTCTGCCACGAGGTAGACCAGGTAGACCATGGTCAGGCCGATGACGATGCGCAGGGCCCGCGTTCCGCGGATCAGGATGAACATCCAGTAGATGAGGATCGCCACCAGCGCAATGTCGATGAGGGCCGTCCAGCTACCGCGCAGATAGGTCCCGAGAAAGTCCGCAATGGTGTCTAGCAAGGCATCCGATGATACCAAAGGGACCCCGGCGAACTTGCCGGGGTCCCTTTGTCCCGTGTCGTGTCGCGCGTTGCCTGCGCGCTAGCGCTTGGTGTACTGGGGCGCCTTGCGGGCCCGCTTCAGGCCGTACTTCTTGCGTTCCTTGGCTCGCGGGTCTCGAGTGAGCATGCCCGCCGCTCGGAGCGCGCCGCGCGAATCAGGGTGCGCACTGACCAGGGCGCGGGCGATGCCGTGCCGGATGGCGCCAGCCTGACCCGAGAAACCTCCCCCGGCCACCAGGACGCTCGCCGAGTAGCGGCCCTCGGTCTCGGTTACCCGGAAGGGAAGCCGCAGCTGCGCCAGTCCGGCGGTCCCGCCGAAATAGTCCGCAGCGTCCTTGCCATTCACCACGATGCTGCCATCGCCGGGAATGAGGCGGACGCGAGCGGTGGCTTCCTTCCGCCGCCCGGTTCCGTAGACGTAGCTCGTGCTCACGTGTTGCGTTCCTCGTTACAGTTCGGCAGCGATCGGCTGCTGAGCCTGGTGTGGGTGGTCCGCTCCGGCGTAGACCTTCAGCTTCTTGAACATCGCCCGGCCGAGCCGGTTCTGCGGGAGCATCCCCTTGACCGCTCGCTCGATGATCAGTTCGGGCTTCCGCTCCAGCAGCGTCGCGAGGCTCTCCTGCTTGAGGCCTCCCGGGTAGTTCGAGTGTCGGTAGTACTGCTTCTGCGTCAGCTTGTTGCCGGTCACCTTGACCTTTGCAGCATTCAGGACCACCACATGGTCGCCCGTGTCGAGGTGGGGCGAGTAGATGACCTTGTGCTTTCCTTCGAGCAGCGTGGCGATGCGGGTAGCCAGCCGCCCAAGCGTCTGACCGCTCGCGTCGACCAGCCACCACTGGCGTTCGATCTCGCTCGCCTTGACTGCGTACGTCTTCACACTCACGTCCTCCCGACCTGTTGCTCGCGACTCCCGCTTCCGGCAGCCGAATCCGTATTCGAATAGATGACTCGCTCGAGCGTCAGCCCACAGGCCGGAGCCGCCCGCCCATCAATGGCGCGCTTCCCGGCCTCGAGCATCCCGGCAACCTCGCCCGGTGTCAACCTCCCGCGGCCCGCCTCCAGGAGGAGGGCAACAATGCTGCGCACCATGCGCCGCAGGAAGGCGTTCGCCGTGACCCGGATCTCCACGCTGGTTCCGCGGCGGACGATCGACACCTCCGTGAGATACCGCACCGTCCGGCCATGGGCGTCGCTCCCGAGCGCCGCAAAGTCGCGTTCGCCAAGGAGTTCCGCAGCAACGGCCCGCATGGCCGCCACATTGAGCCGGTCGCCGATCTCGAGCGTTCGATACCGGTCCGTCGGCCGCTTGTCGCCCGCCATCCTGACGCGGTAGCGGTAGACCCGGCGACGGGCGTCGCGCCGCGGGTCGAAACCCATGGGCGCGGCGCGGAGTGAGCGCACGGCCAGATCCGGCGGCAGCATGGCGTTCAGCCTTCGCCGCAACTCCGGCCAACTGACCCCTTCGCCGCGACGGCGGCGAGCGATGCAGAAGGCCACGACCTGGCCGGTGGCATGCACCCCGGCATCGGTTCGCCCGGCGAAGCGGACTCGCACCCGCTCGCCGGTCAGTCTGTTAAGCGCCTCCTCCAGCTCCCCCTGCACCGTCCGAGCGTTCGGCTGGAGCTGGGAGCCGGCGAAGTCGGTTCCGTCGTAGGCAATCACCGCCCGCGCGCATCGCTGCGACCCGGGCGAGATCATTGCCACCTGGTTCTGCGAGCCGGTCAGACCAGCTCGATCTGGACGATCGGCGCGGCGTCACCGAGGCGCTGCCCGATCTTCACGATTCGCGTATATCCGGACGCCCGGTCCGCGTACTTCTCTGCGAGCTCGCCCATCAGCTTGTCGACGATGAGGGGCTCGTGCGGCATGGATGCAATGAGGGAACGGCGCGCCGACAGATCTCCGCGCTTGGCGAGCGTGATCATCCGATCCACGATGCCACGCACCTCCTTGGCCTTCGCCTCGGTGGTCTTCAGCTTCTCGTAGCGCAGTACCGCCACCGCCAGGTTGTCCAGCATGTGGTAACGGTGAGCCGCCCCGCGACCGAGCTTGCGACCGGCCAACCGATGTGGCATCGATCAGCCTTCCCGGTCGAGTTCTGCGGCTGCCGCTTCGTCGAGTTCGGCGGCAGCTGGGAGGTCGGACTCGTCCGCGCTCGAGGCGCTGGTCTCCGGCGGGGCAAACCCGCGAAGTGCCAGGCGCTCCTTCATCTCGTCGAGGCTCTTCTTGCCGAAGTTCCGCATCCTGAGCAGTTCGTCATCGCCAAGGGCCAGCAACTGGCCGATCTTGGTGATGTTGTTTCGCTTGAGGCTGTTGTAGGCGCGCATCGGGAGGTCCAGCTCCTCGATCGGAGCCTCGAGCAGGTTGGCGCTGACCTGCGGGATCGCCTCGTCGGCCATCGCAGAGCGGCGACCGATCTCGGTGAAACGGCCGAACTCCCGCACCAGGATCTCCGCGGCCTCGGAGAGGGCGGCCTGGGCGGTGGTCGTGCCGTCGGTCTCGATCTCCAGGGTGAGGCGGTCGAAGTTGGTCATCTGCCCGACACGCGTGTCGCTGACGACGAAATTCACGCGGCGTACGGGGGTGAAGATGGCGTCCACCGGAATGATTCCGATGGGCAGGTCCTCGGCGTGCTCGGCCGGCCGGTACCCGACACCGGTCTCCACCGTCAGGTCCATCTCGATTGAACCCGCATCGGAATCGAGCGTCAGCAGCACGAGCTCGGGGTTGACGATCTCGACGTCGGCGGTCTCGGCGATATCGGCCGCGGTGACCTGGCCGGCGCCGTGCTTCACCAGCTTGAGCGTGACAGCGTGGTGTGCGAAGGACCGCAGGCGCAGCTTCTTGATGTTGAGGACGATCTGGGTGAGATCCTCCTTGACGTTGTCGATAGTGCTGAACTCGTGAAACACCTTGTGCACCTGGATGGAGGTCACGGCGGCCCCCTCCAGCGAGTTCAGCAGGACGCGTCGCAGCGCGTTCCCGAGGGTCACTCCATACCCGTCAGCCAGGGGGTTGACCTCGAAGACGGAGAGGTTGCCGCGCGATTCGACCTCCTCGATGCGGGTGGTCGGCGTGGATTCAAGTTCGATCATGAACGGGTAAGACTCCTGCTAGCGCGAGTAGTACTCGACGACGAGCTGCTCGTTGAATTCGAGCGGCATCTGCTCGCGGAGCGGCTCGGCGAGTACCGAACCGGAAAGCTTTGACGGATCGACGCTCACCCACTCGGGGATCTGCGCTGCCTTCATCGTCTCGACGGCGACCTGGAAGATCAGCCGACCGCGGCGGCTCTCCCGGACCTCGATCCGATCGCCAACCGTGGCGTTGAAGCTCGGAATATTGGTGGGCCGGCCATTCACGCTGAAGTGGCCGTGGGTAACCAGCTGGCGCGCCTCCGCCCGCGAGCGGGCAAAGCCCATCCGAAAGACGACATTGTCGAGGCGCATCTCGAGGAGCCGCAGCAGGTTCTCGCCGGTCATTCCGGTGCGCTGGTCTGCCTTCTCGAAGTAGTTGCGGAACTGCTTCTCGAGGACAGAGTAGCTGCGGCGTACCTTCTGCTTCTCGCGCAACTGGATGCCGTACTCGCTCACCTTGCGGCGGCGCTGCGTGTTCATTCCAGGTGGGGTGCTGCGGCGCTCGAACGCGCACTTCTTGCTGAAGCACCTGCTCCCCTTCAGGAACAGCTTCAGTCCCTCGCGGCGGCAGATGCGGCAGACAGGATCGGTATAGCGTGCCATCGTTCGCCTCAGACCCTTCGCCGCTTGGGCGGGCGGCAGCCGTTGTGCGGAATCGGCGTGACGTCGGTGATGGCGGTCACCTCCAGGCCAGCCGTCTGGAGCGAGCGGATCGCCTGCTCGCGCCCCGCGCCCGGACCCTTGACGAACACCTCGACCTGCCGCATGCCGTGCTCCATGGCGCGGCGGGCAGCGCCTTCGGCGGTCTGCGAAGCAGCGTATGGCGTGCTCTTGCGCGAGCCCTTGATCCCGACCAGCCCGGAGCTTCCCCAGCTCACGGTATTACCCGTCGGGTCGGTGATCGTCACGATCGTGTTGTTGAAGGTCGATTGGATGTGCACGTGCCCCACTGGCACGTTCTTCTTCTCTCGCTTCTTGGTGCGCGTCGCGCGCTTCCGCTCAGCCATGAATCTCCTGTGGCAATCCGGGACGGATGCTGATGACTACTTCTTGCGCCGGACGCCGACCGTCTTGCGCGGCCCACGCCGCTGTCGGGCGTTGGTCTTGGTGCGCTGCCCACGGACGGGCAGGTTGCGACGATGGCGAAGGCCCCGATAGGAGCCGATCTCCATCATTCGCTTGATGTTCATGCTCACTTCGCGGCGGAGATCGCCCTCCACCTTGAAGCGTCGGTCGATCACTTCGCGAATGCGATTGACCTCTTCCTCGGTGAGATCCTTCACCCGCGACGCTTCCCCGACGTTCGCGGCGACCATGATCTGGCGCGCGGAGGTAGGGCCGATGCCGTGGATGTAGGTCAGCGAGATGACCGTCCGCTTGTCTCGCGGAATGTCAACGCCGGCGATACGTGCCATCGCTCGTCTATCCCTGCCGCTGCTTGTGCTTGGGGACGACGCAGATGACCATCACCACGCCAGAGCGCTTGATCACCTTGCATCGCTCGCATCGCGGCTTAACCGAGGCGGAAACCTTCATCTCATCCTGTACGTGATGCGACCCCTGGTGAGGTCATAGGGGGACAGCTCGACGCGCACCGTGTCGCCTGGCGTGATGCGGATGAAGTTCTGGCGCAACTTCCCCGAGATGTGCGCGAGAACCTCGTGCCCATCCTCGAGTCGTACCCGGAACATCGCGTTCGGCAGCGGAAGGACTACTTCTCCTTCGACTTCGATCGCATCTTTCTTCACCAAGCGCTACGCACCTTCGATCTGATGATTGATTGCGGGGTGTTGCACACACGGAAAGGCCGCCGCAACCGGCGACCCACGGACAGTGGAGTATACACGAACGATGCGGCGTCAGACAACCGGCTGGAAGGACCGATATGCCTCATCGCGAGGTCAGGACCTGCGGCCCACCCTCGGCGATGGCGATCGTGTTCTCGAAGTGCGCCGACAGGCTCCGATCGGCCGTCGCGACCGTCCAATCGTCATCGAGAAGGTAGACCGCATCCCCCCCAAGGTTGAACATCGGCTCGATGGCAAAGCACATGCCCGCTTCGATTCGCATGCCCGTTCCGGCCCGGCCGTAGTTCGGCACGTTCGGCGCTTCATGCATGGCGCGACCGATGCCATGGCCGACCAGCGGTCGCACGATGCCGAGCCCATGTTCATGCGCCACCGCCTCGATGGCCGCGCCGACATCTCCGAGCCGACTTCCCGGAAGGGCGGCCGCGATCCCCGCCTCCATCCCTCGGCGCGTCGCGTCGATCAGCTCCTGGGTGCGACGCGGTACACGGCCGACCGGCCATGTCCGGGCGCAGTCCGCGTGCCATCCCTGCCAGATGCAGCCGACATCCAGGCCAACGATGTCTCCCTCGTTGAGGAGTCGTTTCGGTGACGGTATTCCGTGCACAACCTCGTCGTTGATCGACGCGCAGATCGACGCGGGAAAGGGCGGGTTGGTCCCGTACCCCTTGAACGACGGGACGGCGCCGGCGTCGGTGATGATCTCCTCGGCGATGCGATCGAGCTCGCCAGTCGTGATGCCGGGCCGGACTGCTCTCTCGAACGCATCGAGCACGTCGACCAGGACGGCACCTGCCCGGCGCATGCTGGCAACCTCTTCAGGACGCTTGATGGTGACCATGCTGGCTCGGGCCGGGATCCCCATACCTCAGCGCTCTGCCGCGTCGGTCAACTCGTCGAGGATGGCGCGCGTCACCCTGCGGATCGGCTGCGTCCCGTCGACGCGATGCACGATCCCTGTCCGGTCGTAATGCTCCAGCACCTCGAGCATCGGCGCCACCTGCTTGGCAAGGCGTGCGCGCACGACCTCCGGGCGGTCATCATCGCGCTGCATGAGGGGCGTCCCGTCCCGATCGCAGAGCCCAGCGATGCTGGGGGGCTCCCCGGCGAGATGGTATGGGGTCCCGCACGTGGGGCAGACCCGCCGGCCGGCCACCCGTGCCACCAGCTCCTCGATCGGCACCTCGATGGAGATGACGCGCTCGATGCGCTGTCCTCGCTCGGCCAGCGTGGCGTCGAGCGCCTGTGCCTGGGTGACGGTCCGGGGGAAACCATCGAGGATGGCGCCGTTCGACGTGGCCGGCGCCGCAAGCTTTTCCATGAACATGCCGATGGTGATGTCGTCGGGTACGAGGTCACCGCGCTCCATGTAGGTGCGAGCTCGCTCGCCGAGCTCGCTTCCGTCGCGCAGCGCCTGGCGAAAGAGATTGCCGGAGGCCAGGTGGACGAGGCCGAGCTCCGCGCTCATGGCGGCTGCCTGGGTCCCTTTGCCGGCGCCAACCGGGCCGACCAGGAGGAGGATCCGTCGCCCGTTTTGCGACGCCGTCGGGCCGTGGCCCGCCGCGGTCACCGGATGAAGCCCTCGTAGTGGCGCATCAGCATCTGGGCCTCCAGCTGTTTCATCGTTTCGACAACAACGCTGACCACGATCAGGATGCTCGTGCCACCGAGCTGCAGTCCGCTCGTGCCAGGGATGGCCGTTGATACGAGGAGGGGCAGCACGGCCAGGGACGCCAGGAAGAGGGCGCCACCGAGCGTGATCCGGTTGGTGACTCGGCCGAGGAACTCCTCGGTCGGTTTGCCTGGCCGGATGCCCGGGATGAAGCCACCGTTCTTGCGGAGGTAATCGGCCGTCTGATCGGGCCGGAACTGGAATGCCGTGTAGAAATAGGTGAAGAAGACGACCAGCACGAAGTACAGCACGCCGTACACCAGCGGATTACTGGAACTCAGGTTCTGTACGACGAACTCGGCCGCGGACCGGACCCAGTCGATCGACGAAGCCGTGAAGTACTGGGCGATTTGCGCCGGGAAGAGCAGGATGCTGATGGCGAAGATGATCGGGATCACGCCGGCCATGGTCACCTTCAGCGGCAGGTACTGCGTCTGACCCTGGTACATGCGGCGTCCGCGAACGCGGCTTGCGTACTGCACCGGGATCCGTCGCTGGCCCTCGTTGATGAAGACGACGCCGGCGATGACTACGATCGCGATGATGATGAACGGGATGATCCGAATCAGCCCGTCAGGGCCGGAGACGACCGGCTCGGCGCTGTGTGGCAACCGGCCGACGATCCCGGCAAAGATGATGAAGCTGATGCCGTTCCCAAGGCCCCGCTCGCTGATCAGCTCACCGAGCCACATCAGCAGGATCGTTCCAGCGGTGAACGACACGAGCAGCGTCAGCGTCTCGAAGCTGAAGAGGGGCGACGCAGGGATGACGTTGTTCGCCTGGAGCAGGACGGAGAAGCCATAGCCCTGGGCGAAGGCCATCGGCACCGTGAGCAGGCGGGTGTACTGGTTCAGCCGGTTGCGGCCGTACTCGCCCTCACGCGCGAGCTCGCCGAGGCTCGGGATGACCCCCTGCATCAGCTGCATGATGATGCTGGCATTGATGTACGGGTTGACGCCCATCCCGATGATCGACGCGGTCGCCAGGCCGCCGCCTGAGAAGAGGTCCAGGAGACCGAGCAGCTGGTTCGAGTTGAACAGGTTCGCCAGTTGGGTCTGGTCCACTCCCGCGACCGGCACGTTGGTCAGCGCCCGGAAGACGAGCAGGATCCCCAGCGTGAAGAGGATCTTGCGCCGGATGTCCGGTGCGCGGAAGGCGGTGACCAGCGACTCGATCAAGGCTAGGACTCGCTCTCGCTCTCGTCGGCGCCCGGCTGGTCCGCCTCGGTAGACGCCTCGGACTGGGCCGCGACGCCAACCCCGGAGGGCTCAGGCGTTGGCGGCTCCGCGGCCACCATCTCCGGCATGCGATCGACGGGAGCCCCATCGGGCCAGCTGATCAGCTGCGCCACGCTGCCGGCCGACTCGAGCTTCTCGAACGCGGACTGGGTGAAGGCGTGGGCATGGATGGTGACGCCACGGGGCGCATCGCCACCGCCGAGGATCTTGACCGGCTGTGGACGCGTCTTGGCGTCGCGAAGCAGGCCGTCGTGGCGAAGCACCTCGGGCGTGATCAGCGTGCCGGGGGCGACATCGCTGAGCCGCGCAAGGTTGATGGCAGCGTACTCAACGCGGAACCGATTCTTGAACCCATGGAGCTTGGGTGTCCGGATGTGGATCGGCGTCTGGCCGCCCTCGAACCAGGCGGGAATGCCCCCACCGGCTCGCGACTTCTGCCCCTTGGTCCCTCGGCCGGCTGTCTTGCCGCGGCCGGACCCGTGGCCACGCCCAAGGCGCCGCGACGGTGTGTGCGACCCCTTGTTCGGGCGCGGATCGTGCAGTTTCATCAGGCGTCCTTCTCGGTGGCGGCTCCGCCGGCAAGCGGCTCCTCGACCGTCAGCAGGAAGGCGACGCGGCGAAGCATTCCACGGTTGACGGGGGTATCGGTGAGTTCGATCGTCTGGTGCAGCCGATGCAGCCCGAGCGCCCGAATGGTGCCTCGCGCGCCGGCCCTGTGACCGATGGTCGATTTGACCCAGGTGACGCGAAGCATTGTACCGACGTTCGGCGTCGTGCTCTTATCGGCCACGTGAGCCTCCGAACGGGAAGGCGGGCGCGGGTCGTGCGACGACCTCATGCGGCTTGCGCGCCGCCTCAGCCCCACGCTTGCCCAGCAACTGCTCGGCGGTCTTGCCGCGTGCAGCCGCAATCGCGTCCGCGGAACGCAGCGAGCGAAGGCACGCCACGGTTGCGCGCACGACGTTGATCGGATTGTTGCTGCCCATCGACTTGCTGAGCAGGTCGCGAATCCCGGCCGCCTCGACGACCGCGCGGACCGAGCCGCCCGCGATGACGCCGGTCCCCTGTGAGGCCGGCCGGAGCATGACAGTACTCGCCCCGAAGTCGCAGGTCACCGCGTGCGGAATGGTCGCCCCGACCAGGGGGACCTTCACGAGGTGCTTCTTGGCATCCTCCACCCCCTTGCGGATCGACTCGGGGACCTCGCCGGCCTTGCCGAGACCCACGCCGACGATCCCGTTGCCGTCGCCGACGACCACCACAGAACTGAAGCTGAAGCGACGACCACCTTTGACGACCTTGCTGACCCGGTTGATCTGGACGACCTTCTCTTCGAGGTTGAGCTTTGTTGCATCGATGCGAGCCATGATTCCTCCGCTACAGGTCGAGGCCGCCCTCGCGGGCGCCCTCGGCGAGCGAGCGAACCCGCCCGTGATATCGATACCCGCCGCGGTCGAGTACCACGGCCGAGACGCCGGCCGCTCTCGCACGCTCGGCGATCGCACGACCAACGGCGTGTGCCGCCGAAGTCTTGCCGGGTCCGCCGCCCAGGGCCGCCTCGCGGCTCGATGCGGCCGCCAGGGTGTTGCCGGTGGTGTCATCCACGACCTGGGCATAGATGTACTTGGCGCTGCGGAAGACGGAAAGGCGCGGCCGCTCGGTGCTCCCGGAGATCCGAAGACGAAGGCGCTCGTGGCGCTTCCGACGCAGTGCGTCGCGTGATGGTGTGTTCATGGCTACTTCGCGCCTCCGACCTTGCCGGCCTTGCCGGCCTTGCGCAGGATCACTTCGCCGGCGTACCGGATCCCCTTGCCCTTATACGGCTCGGGCTTGCGTCGCGACCTGATGTACGCCGCCGTCTGGCCGACAAGCTCCTTGTCGGCGCCGAATACGGCCAAGCGGGTGGGCGTCTCAACCTGGAAGGTGATCCCCTCGGGTGCCGCGACCTCCACCGGATGCGAGTACCCGAGCGCGAGCACCAGCTTCGTGCCCTGCAATTGGGCCCGGTACCCGACGCCGCTGATCTCGAGCCCCTTCGTGAAACCCGTCGTCACGCCGGCGACCATGTTCGCAACCAGGGTGCGAGTCAGGCCGTGCAGCGCCCGGTGCCGTGGTTCGTCCGTCGGACGAACGACTCGCAGCTCGGCTGCCGTCTGCTCCAGCTGCATATCGGGGTGGATCTCGCGCTCAAGGGTGCCGAGCGGTCCGCGCACGCGCAGCGCGCGGCCCTCCAGGGTCACCTCCACGCCGGCGGGAAGCGGTATGGGCAGTCGACCGATTCGTGACATGACCTTCGCTCCTACCAGACGTAACAGAGGACTTCGCCGCCGAGGTTCAGCTTCCGGGCCTGCTGGCCGGTCATGATCCCGCGGGAAGTGGAGAGGATTGCCAGGCCGAGGCCGCCCAGGACGCGCGGTATCTCGGTCTTGCGAGCGTAGACCCGCAGTCCCGGCTTGCTGATTCGCTTCAGACCGCTCATCACCGGGGTATGTCCTTCGACGTACTTCAACCGGACGCTGAGCAGTTCCACGACGCCGTCCTGGGCAGTCGCGAACGACTCGATGAATCCCTCGTCGGCGAGGATCCGCGCGATCTCGCGCTTCACACGCGACGATGGCATCGTCAGCTCACGGTGCCTCGCCGCACTCGCGTTGCGAATGCGGGTCAGCATGTCGGCGATCGGGTCGGTTACGTTCATCTGGGTGTCATATCTCCTCGGCGGTGGTTCGGGTCCCGCATCCGCGCGGTGGCCGCCTGCCGCTGATCTGGCCGCCAATCGGCGGTACGGTGCGTCGGGCTACCAGCTCGACTTGGTCACGCCCGGCAGCTGGCCCTCGAGGGCACGCTCCCGGAAGCAGATTCGGCAGAGTGCAAACCGACGCATGTAGGCGCGCGGGCGCCCGCACACGGCGCATCGGTTGTGTTGCTGGACCGGGAACCGCGGCGCTCGCCGCGACTTCGCAATCATGGACTTCTTGGCCACTCGCCTCTCCTCGCTAACTGGCCTGGAACGGCATGCCGAGCAACTCGAGGAGCTTGCGCCCCTCCTCATCGGTCTTTGCCGTGGTAACGATGCTGATCTCAAGGCCGCGAAGCCGATCGATCTTGTCGTAGTCGATCTCGGGGTAGACGAGCTGCTCGCGCAGCCCGATGGTGAAGTTGCCTCGCCCGTCAAACGAGCGTGGGGTGATGCCCCGGAAGTCACGGATACGCGGGAGCGCCAACCGCACCGTCCGCTCCAGGAAGTCATACATCCGAAGGCCGCGAAGCGTGACCTTGGCCCCGATCGGCATGCCCGTCCGTAGTCGGAACTGTGCGATCGATCGCTTGGCGCGCGTGACGATCGGCTTCTGGCCCGTGATCCGCGCCAGGTCACCGACCGCAGCGTCGAGCGCCTTCGCGTTCTGGATCGCTTCGCCGAGACCGATGTTGACCACGATCTTGTCGAGGCGCGGGATCTGCATCGGGTTCGCGTAGTTGAACTCGCGCTGAAGTGTCGGCACGACCTCGTCGATGTAGCGCATCCGCAGCCCGCTGCGCGCAAGGGTCGGCGCGGCTGGCGCCGCCAAGGCCGCGGTCGAGGCGGTCTCAGCCGCCACCGCGACGGTGAGCGGTGTCTTGGTCGGCTTGACGGCCTTGGTCGGCTGCGTCGCCTTCGCCGGCTTGGCGACCTTCGAGGCACGCGCGGCGGGAGCCTTCTTTGCGGGGCTCAACTCGCCACCTCGATCTGTTCGCCGCAGTGCTTGCAGACGCGGATCCGGCGCGCACCCTCCTCGAGGAGGGCATGGCCGACGCGCGTCGGCTTGTCGCAACGCGGGCAGACCACCTGGACGTTCGAGATGTGGAGCGGCACAGGCAGGTCGAGGATCCCGGCCTGCTGCGTGCGGCTCTGCGGGCGCTTGTGCCGCTTTGCCATGTTGATGCCGGGCACGACCACGCCGAGACCGCGCTTCGTCCGCTCAATTCGCTCGACGGTACCGCGCTTGCCGCGGTCCTTCCCGGCGAGCACGATCACCGTATCGCCCTTCCGGATGTTCATCTCACAGGACCTCCGGAGCGAGCGACACGATCTTCATGTAGTTGCGCTCACGAAGCTCGCGGGCGACCGGTCCGAAGATGCGCGTCCCGCGCGGACTGCCCTGCGGGGTGATCAGCACGGCAGCGTTCTCGTCGAAGCGGATATGGCTGCCATCCGGGCGGCCATACTCCTTGGCGGTGCGCACGATGACCGCGCGTACCACGTCGCCCTTCTTGACCCCGGAATTTGGCAGCGCCTGCTTGACGCTGGCAACGATCACGTCACCAACCTCGGCGGTATCGGCGCTCGAACGGCCGATCACGGTGATGCAATACAGTTCGCGCGCGCCCGTGTTGTCGGCCACGCGCAGCCGGGTGGTCTGGCGGATCATGCGTCGCTGACCATCTCTTCGCCCGAGCCGCGGGCGACCACCTCGACCACGCGCCAGCGCTTGTCGCGCGAGATCGGGCGGCTCTCTTCTATGCGCACGGTGTCGCCCACGTGCGCCGTGTTCTCCTCGTCGTGCGCCTTGAACTTGCTCGACAGCCGGACCACTCGCTTGTAGACCGGGTGCCGACGCAGTCGCTCAATGCTGACCACGACCGTCTTGTCCATCTTGTCGGAGATGACTCGTCCGACCTTTGTCTTTCGCTTGCCTTGCATCAGCTGGCCTTTTCGGTTTCGGCGGTCACGGCGGCGGCCGTGTGTTGGCGTTCCGTCATCACGGTCAGAATGCGAGCGATCCGCTTCCGGGTCGCAGGCAGCCTGCTGTAGTTCTTCTCCTGGCGCGTGGCAAGGTCGAAGCGGATCTTCCAGAGCTCCTGCTTCGCATCGACCAGCGCGTTCTCGAGCTCGTAGTCGGAGAGGTTCCGAATCTCGTTAATGTCCATGCTCGACCCCCTCCTTCACGACGAACTTCGTCTGGATCGGCAGCTTGTGACTCGCCAGGCGCATCGCCTCGCGGGCGATCGTCTCGGGCACGCCTGACATCTCGAACATCACCCGTCCGGGCTTTACGACCGCCACCCAGTGGTCGGGCGCACCCTTGCCGGAGCCCATCCGCACTTCGGCCGGCTTCTTGGTCACCGGCTTGTCCGGGAAGACGCGGATCCAGATGCGACCGCCTCGCTTGATGTGGTGGGTCATCGCGCGCCGCGCCGCCTCGATCTGACGGCTGGTGAGCCAGCAGACCTCTTCGGCCATCAGCCCGAATTCGCCGAAGCTGACCAGCGTCCCTCCCTTGGCCATTCCTGAGCGCCGCCCTCGCTGGACCTTGCGGTGCTTTACGCGCTTGGGGAGCAGCATCGATCAGGCCTCCACGTCGGTAGTCGTCGGCTCGGCGACCGCGGCTGGGGTGGATGTCGCAGGGGTCGCCGCGCGCGTCCGTCCACGGGCGGGCCGCTGGCGCGGCTCGGTGCGGGCCGTACCGGGCCGCTCACCGAGTTGATCGCCGCGATAGATCCAGACCTTGACGCCGATCCGTCCGTAGGTGGTCCGGGCATGCACCACGCCATAGCTGATGTCGGCGCGCAGCGTGCCCAGCGGGATGCGACCCTCCTTGTCCCATTCGGTCCGGCTCATCTCCGCGCCGCCGAGACGACCGGCGACCTGGATCTTGACGCCCTTGGCTCCGGCCTTGATGGTTCGCTGCACCGTCTGCTTGACCGCCTTGCGGAAGGCGATCCGACGCTCGAGCTGCCCCGCCACGTTCTGGGCCACCAGCACCGCGTCCAGCTCCGGCTGGAGGACCTCCTTGATCTCGAGCTTGACCTTCTTGTCGGTCTGCTTCCCGATCGAGTTGCGCAGCAGCTCAACGTTCTGGCCGCCCTTGCCGATGACGATGCCCGGCTTGGCCGAATGCACCGTGACCGTGACGTGGTTGATGCCTCGCTCGATCTCGACCTGGCTGACGCTCGCGTTCGACAGTTGTTTCGCAACAAGCTGCCGGATCCGCATGTCCTCCTGGACCAGGATCGGGTAGTCGCGGTCCGCGTACCACTTCGCCAGCCACGGCTTGTTGATACCGATCCGGAACCCGTACGGGTGAACCTTGTGACCCATCAGGTCTCCTCTCGGTCAGCCACGGCGATGGTGATATGACTGGTGCGCTTCAGGATTGCGAAGGTGCGGCCCTGTGCCCGCGGACGGAACCGCTTGAGGGTCGGCCCCTCGTCCGCGACGGCGGATTCCACATGGAGCTCGTCGGACGACAGGTTGAAGTTGTTCTCCGCGTTGGCGGTGGCGCTCTTGAGCACCTTGGCGACGTCCTTGGCGGCGGCGTTGGGCAGGAAGCGCAGGATGGCTGCGGCTTCCTCGACCGGCTTACCGGCGATCAGGTCGGTCACCAGGCGCACCTTGCGCGAGCTGATCCGAATGTGCTTGGCGGTGGCGATAACGCGCATCAATTCGCTCCTACTTCAATGTGCTGGAGCGTTCGGTGGCCTTGCCGTGGCCACGGTAATGACGCGTCGGCGCGAACTCGCCGAGCCGATGCCCGACCATGTTCTCGGTGATGAAGACCGGCACGTGGCGCCGGCCATCGTGCACCGCGATCGTGTGCCCGATCATGGACGGAAAGATGACGCTCGGACGCGACCAGGTCTTGAGCACCTTGCGCTCGTTGCGCTTGTTCATGTCGTCGATGCGGCCGATCAGGCGCGCCTCGACGAATGGTCCCTTCTTGACGGAACGACTCATCGAGTTCTCCTAACCTCGCCCGTACCGACGGCGGACGATCATCTTGCCGGTGGTCTTGTTCTTCCGCGTTCGCAGGCCCATGGCCGGCTTGCCCCACGGCGTCTTGGGCGGCATGCCGGTCGGTGACTTGCCCTCGCCGCCGCCATGCGGATGGTCGCGCGGGTTCATCACCACGCCACGCACCGTTGGGCGTCGGCCCTTGTGGCGGTTGCGTCCGGCCTTGCCGATGTTCTGGTTCTCGTGGTCCAGGTTGCTCACCTGGCCGACTGTCGCCATGCAGGTGGCACGAACGCGGCGCACCTCGCCGGATGGAAGGCGGATGGTCGCCATCTCGCCCTCCTTGGCGAGGAGCTGCGCGCTGCTGCCGGCGCTCCGTACGATCTGACCGCCTCGTCCGGCCACCATCTCGATGTTGTGGATCTGGGTACCGAGCGGGATCTTCGTCATCGGCAGCGCATTGCCGACGCGCGGCTCCACGTCCGGGCCGGAGGAGACCTTGTCCCCGACGCCAAGCCCGTGCGGCAGGAGCATGTAACGCTTCTCGCCATCGGCGTAGTGCAGCAGCGCGATGCGAGCCGATCGGTTCGGATCGTACTCGACGGTCGCGATCGTGGCGGGCACGCCGAACTTGTCGCGCTTCCAGTCGATCAGGCGGTAGAGCCGCTTGTGACCGGCCCCCTGGTGACGGACGGTCAGCTTGCCCTGGGAGTTGCGTCCCGCCTTGCGGACCAGGTTCTCGGTGAGCGGCTTGTGCGGCTCGCTGGTGGTGACCTCCTCGAAGGTCGAACGGGTCATCTGACGCATTCCCGGGCTGGTCGGTCGATAGTTGCGTAGTGGCATCTCGTTACACCGCCTCGAAGAGTTCGATCTTCTGACCGGCGGCGATGGTCACCACCGCCTTGCGCCAGCCGGGCACCGTGCCCATCGTCTTGCGGCCGCGCCGCTTCTGCTTGGGCTTGACCGACATGACGCGAACGCCGATCACGGTCACCTTGAACTCGGCCTCGACGGCCGCGCGAATCTGCAGCTTGTTCGATTCGCGGGATACCTGGAAGGTGTAGTTATTGCGCTCGGTCTGGGCGACGCTCTTCTCGCTGATGACCGGTCGGATCAGGATGTCGTGCACGCTTCCGGAGGTCACGCGTACACCTCCTGCGCTCGGGTCAGCGCGGCGCTGGTGAACACGATCGTGTCGGCCTCGAGCAGATCGACAACGTTGAGGCTGTCGGCAAGGATGACGCGGACCTCGCGCAGGTTTCGGCACGAGCGCTCGACGATCGGATCCCGCCCGGCGAGGACGACGAGGACCTTGCCCGCGGCGTCCCAGGCGACCAGTCGCTCGGCGAATGCCTTCGTGCCGATCTCGTCAAGACCGAATCCCTCGACGACGCGCAACGCCCCGTCGGTCGCCTTGGCGCTCAGAACGCCCTGCAACGCGGCGCGGCGCATCTTGGCGGGCATTCGCTGCTCGTATCCACGCGGGTGCGGGCCGAAGACGACCCCGCCCCCGCGCCATTGCGGCGCCGATCGCGTGCCGGCGCGTGCTCGCCCGGTCCCCTTCTGGCGCCATGGCTTCCTGCCGCCGCCGGCAACGCGCCCGCGCGTCAGCGTATCGGCCGTCCCGACTCGCTTGCCAGCGAGCTGACGGATGACGGCCTGGTGAATCAGCGCCTCGTTCACCGGCGCGGCGAAGAGAGACTCGGCCAGCTCGACGCTGCCGGCCTCCTTGCCGGTGGAATTGAGGATCTTGGCCTGCGGCATCGTCACTTCGCCTTCTGGACCAGCAGGAGTCCGTTGCGCGCTCCGGGCACGGCCCCCTTGACGAGGAGCAGGTTGCGCTCGTGGTCCACGCGCTCAACGACCAGCCGCTTGACGGTGACCTGATCGTCTCCCATGTGACCCCCCATCTTGGTTCCCTTGAAGACGCGCCCGGGCGTCGTACCAGCGCCGATCGACCCGGGGGCGCGAATGTTGGTCGAGCCGTGGGTCTTGGGGCCGCGCTTGAAGTGATGCCGGGCGATCGTCCCGGTGAAGCCGTGGCCCTTGCTCATGCCCGTCACGTCGACGAGGTCGCCGACTTCGAAGAGGCTGACGTCAAGCAGCTGACCCACCTCGAACGCTTCGGTCGAGTCGATGCGGACCTCCCGAACGTGGCGCGGTTGCTGCTGCTCCTTGGGGAGCGCCTTGAACTGGCCAGCGACCGGCTTGGTGACACGCTTCGCCGAGCCAGCACCGAGCTGCAGGGCGGTGTAGCCGTCCTGCTCCGCGGTGCGAAGCCTGGTGATGCTGTTCGGGGTCGCCTCGATGACGCTCACCGGGACGACGCTACCGTCGTCCTTGAAGACCCGCGTCATACCGAGCTTGCGCCCGATCAATCCTGCCGGCACTGTTGTTTCGTCTACCTCACTGATGGCGGAAACCGGGGCGGATGCGATCCGCCCCCATTTCACATCTTGATCTCAATGTCCACGCCTGCGGCCAGGCTCAGCCGCATCAGCGCATCCACCGTCTTGGTCGACGGATCGATGATGTCGATCAGTCGCTTGTGCGTCCGAATCTCGAACTGCTCCCGACCATCCTTGTGAACGAATGGTCCGCGGATGACGGTGTACTTCTCGATCCGGGTCGGCAGTGGAACCGGTCCCGCCACGGCGGCTCCGGTCCGCTGCGCCGTCTCCACGATCTGCTCGGCCGACTGGTCGAGCAGCTTGTGGTCGTACGCCTTCAGCCGAATGCGGATGCGCTGTTTGGCCATCGAGTTAGCCGATGAGTTCCGTGATCACGCCCGCACCGACCGTGTGGCCGCCCTCGCGAATCGCGAAGCGCTGCCCCTGCTCGATGGCAATGGGGGTGATCAACTCAACATCGATGTTGACGTTGTCGCCGGGCATGATCATCTCAACGCCCGCCGGCAGCTTGATCGCCCCGGTCACGTCGGTCGTTCGCAGGTAGAACTGCGGACGGTAGCCGGCGTAGAACGGGGTGTGCCGACCGCCCTCTTCCTTGGTCAGGACGAGGACCTCGGCCTTGAACTGGGTGCCCGGCTTCACACTGCCGGCCTTGGCCAGCACCTGGCCGCGCTCCAGCTCGTCGCGCTCGATGCCCCGGAGCAGAAGGCCGACGTTGTCGCCAGCCTGCCCGTCGTCCAGGGTCTTCTTGAACATCTCGACGCCGGTCACCACCAACGAGCGGCTCTTGGCATGGATGCCGACCAGCTCGATCGTGTCGCCGGTGTGGACCACGCCGCGCTCGATGCGGCCAGTGGCCACCGTGCCGCGACCCTTGATCCCGAAGACATCCTCGATCGGCATCAGGAAGGGCTTGTCGACCTCGCGCGCGGGAGTCGGGATGTAGGTGTCGACGGCCTCCATCAGCTCCTTGATCGAGGCGTACTCGGCGGCTTCCGGATCGGTCGACGTCGACTCGAGCGCCTTCAGCGCTGAGCCGCGGATGACCGGAATGTCGTCGCCGGGGAAGTCGTACTTGCTGAGCAGCTCGCGCACTTCCATCTCGACCAGGTCGACCAGCATTTCGTCGTCGACCGCGTCGACCTTGTTGAGGTAGACGACCATCGAGGGCACCTCGACCTGCTTGGCCAGCAGGATGTGCTCCCGTGTCTGGGGCATCGGGCCGTCCGCGGCCGAGACCACCAGGATCGCGCCGTCCATCTGGGCGGCACCGGTGATCATGTTCTTGATGTAGTCCGCGTGACCCGGGCAGTCGACGTGCGCGTAGTGACGCGCTGCCGTCTGGTACTCGACGTGGCTGATCGCAATGGTGATCCCGCGCTGTCGCTCCTCCGGGGCATTGTCGATGGAGTCGAAGGCGCGGAAGTCAGCACCGCCCTGGAGCGCCAGGTACTTGGTGATAGCCGCGGTGAGAGTTGTCTTGCCGTGGTCCACGTGACCGATGGTGCCGACATTGACGTGCGGCTTGGTGCGGTCGAACTTCTGCTTTGCCATGGTCTGTCCTTCGTCGCTCCTTTAGCTCTTGGACTTCGCGATCAGCTCGTTGGCGAGGTTGCCTGGGACTTCGGAATATCGGGAGAATTCCATTGAGTAGGTCGCCCGACCCTGCGTCATGCTCCGCAGTTCGGTCGCGTATCCGAACATCTCGGAGAGTGGCACCAGTGCCTTGATCATCCGCGAGGTGCCGCGCTCGTCGATCCCCTCGATGTGGCCGCGGCGCCCATTGAGGTTGCCCATCACGTCGCCCATGAAGTCTTCGGGCGAGACGACCTCGACCTTCATGACCGGCTCGAGGATGGCTGGATCGGCCCTGGTGACGCCGTCTTTGGCGGCCATCGACCCGGCGATCTTGAACGCCATCTCCGACGAGTCTACCTCGTGGAACGATCCATCGATCAGGGTGGCCTTGATGTCGACCACCGGGAACCCCGCGATGACGCCGCCGGCGAGGGCATCGCGCACACCCTCCTCGACCGGCTTCCAGTACTCGCGCGGCACCGCGCCGCCGACGACCTTCGATTCGAATACCACGCCGCCACCCCGCTCCTGGGGCTCGAGCGTGATCACGGCGTGGCCATACTGGCCCTTGCCGCCGGTCTGCCGGACGAAGCGGCCCTCGGCCTTCACCGCCTTCCGAATGGTCTCGCGATAGCTCACCTGCGGGCGGCCCACGTTGGCCTGCACCTTGAACTCGCGCAGCATGCGGTCGACGATCACTTCGAGGTGCAGCTCGCCCATGCCGGCGATGCGCGTCTGTCCGGACTCCTGGTCGCTGGTGACGCGGAAGGTGGGATCCTCCTCCGCAAGGCGCTGCAGGGCGATCGCCATCTTGTCCTGGTCGGCCTTGGTCTTCGGCTCAACGGCCAGCTCGATGACCGGCTCGGGGAAGGTGATCGCCTCGAGCACGATCGGCTTCGACTCATCGCACAGCGTGTCGCCGGTGAACGTGTTCTTGAGTCCGACGGCCGCGGCGATCTCGCCGGCGCTGACCGAGTCCATCTCCTCGCGGTGGTTGGCGTGCATCTGCAGGATGCGCCCGATCCGCTCCTTGGTGTCCTTGGTCGAGTTGTACACGTACGAGCCAGTCTTGAGGGTGCCCGAGTAGACACGGAAGAAGGCCAGCTTGCCGACGTACGGGTCCGCGGCGATCTTGAAGGCGAGGGCGGTGAATGGCTCGGTCGGGTCGGTATGCCGGGTCGTCTGCTCGCCGTTCCGCGGGTTCACGCCAGTCACCGCCTCCACGTCGAGCGGCGACGGGAGGTACTCGATCACCGCATCGAGCATCGGCTGGACGCCCTTGTTCTTCAGCGCCGAGCCGCACAGGACCGGCACGATCTTGTAGGCGAGCGTCCCGGCGCGGAGCCCCCGGCGCAGCGTGGCCGCGTCGACCGGCTCGCCCTCCAGGAAACTATGGGCGATCTCGTCGTCAAGGTCGGCGACAGCCTCAACCAGCTTGTCGCGCTCGGCGGTGGCCTGCTCGAGATACTCGGACGGGATCTCGCCGACCTGGATGCTGTCGCCCAGGTCGTTTCCGTAGGTGATCGCCTGCATCTCCAGCAGGTCGATCACGCCACGGAACTGGTCCTCGGCACCGATCGGGATCTGCACGGGCACGGCGGTCGCGCCCAGCCGGTCACGGATCATGTCGACCACGTGCCAGAAGTCGGCGCCGGTCCGGTCCAGCTTGTTGATGAAGCAGAAGCGCGGCACGCCGTACCGATCCGCCTGGCGCCAGACGGTCTCGGACTGCGGCTCGACGCCCGCCACGCCGTCAAACACGACGACCGCGCCATCGAGCACGCGCAGGCTGCGCTCCACCTCGACGGTAAAATCCACGTGCCCGGGCGTGTCGATAAGATTGATGCGGTGGTCGGCCCAGAAGCAGGTCGTCGCGGCGGCGGTGATGGTGATCCCCCGCTCCTGCTCCTGCTCCATCCAGTCCATCGTCGCGGCACCCTCGTGCACCTCGCCGATCTTGTAGATCTTCTTGGTGTAGAACAGGATCCGCTCGCTGACCGTGGTCTTCCCGGCATCGATGTGAGCGATGATCCCGATGTTTCGGGTCCGCTCAAGGCCGAACGTCTGACTCATCGGCGATCTACCACTTGAAGTGGCTGAAGGCCTTGTTCGCCTCGGCCATCCGATGCGTGTCTTCGCGACGCTTGACCGCGGCGCCGATCCCGTTCGCGGCGTCCAGGAACTCGGCGGCGAGCTTTTCGCTCATGCTGCGCCCGTTGCGCTTGCGGGCCGATTCGATCAGCCAGCGCATGCCCAGGCTGATCCGACGGTCGGCGCGAACCTCGATCGGGATCTGGTAGGTCGAGCCACCCACCCGCTTGGGCTTGACCTCGATGAGCGGCATCGCGTTGCGCAGCGCCAGCTCCATCACCTCGACACCGGCGCGTCCTGCCTGCTTCTCGCAGCGAGCGATCGCATCTTCGAGAATCCTTGAGGCGAGCTGGCGCTTGCCGCCGTGCATCAGCTTGTTGGTGAATTGATCGAGCGTCAGCGCGGTGCCGATGAGGTGCTCTTCGTACTTGCTCTTGCGAGCTACGGTGGGGCGGCGCGGCATCGGTCTGCTAGCCCTTGCCCGGCGCCTTGGCGCCGTACTTGCTGCGACTCTGCTTGCGGTCGCGTACGCCGGCTGCGTCGAGCGTGCCGCGCACGATGTGGTACTTCACCGCCGGCAGGTCCTTCACCCGACCGCCGCGAACGAGCACCACGGAGTGCTCCTGGAGGTTGTGTCCGACGCCGGGGATATAGGCCGTGACCTCCATCCCGTTGACCAGCCGCACGCGCGCCACCTTCCGAAGGGCCGAGTTCGGCTTCTTCGGGGTTCGCGTCATCACCTGGATGCACACGCCGCGTCGCTGCGGTGCTCCGCGCCCCTCGGAGGCCGTCTGGGTGAGCGTGTTGAACGTGCGGCGCAGCGCAGGCGCCTTGACCTTCTTGCTCGACGGCTTCCGACCCTTGCGGACCAGCTGGCTGATGGTTGGCAACGAGAACCTCGCGTCTTTCCGAATGCCTGAACGTATGCCTCAAAATGCTCCCCCGCGGGCGCGCGGCGGCCCTCGAACGGCCATCGGGTGGCTTCAGCGAGGGGTGCCCGGACGGGCACACACGAAGGCGTCCCGCGAGCGGGACACCGAAGCGCGAGTATACGGCTCGGCGCGAACGAGTGTCAACCGCTCGGAAGGCTAGGAAGCGCCCGTGTCGTCCTCCGCAACGAGCTCCTCGAAGACCTCCTCGACAACCTCCGCCTCGATGGCCGGGTTGTCGCCGGCACCCATCAGTGCCACGACCGCCTCGCCGGCCTCCTCGGCTGCCGCCTCGGCCTCGTCGGGCGCAATGACGCCGTCGTGGTCGGCATCGACGTCGCCGGTCAGGAAGGTCATCGCAGCCTCGCGCTCGCGCAGCGACTCCGCCTCCTCTGGCGAAAGCTCGCGCGCCTTGGCCGCCGCTGCTGCCCGTGCCGCGGCACCGGTCCCCGCGGGGATCAGCTTGCCGATGATCACGTTCTCCTTGAGGCCGAGCAGGTGGTCCTTGGCGCCGTTGATCGCCGCCTCGGTGAGCACCCTGGTCGTCTCCTGGAACGACGCGGCCGCCAGGAACGAGCTGGTGTTGAGCGACGCCTTGGTCACCCCCAGCAGGACGGTCTGTGCCGTGGCCGGCTCGCCGCCCTCGGCCAGGATCCGGTTGTTCACCTCTTCGAACTCGAAACGATCGATCAGCTCGCTCGGCAGCAGCTCGGTGTCGCCGGCGGAGTCGACGGTCACCTTCCGAAGCATCTGACGGACGATGATCTCGATGTGCTTGTCGGAGATCGACACGCCCTGTGATCGGTACACCTTCTGGACCTCCGCGACCAGGAAGCGCTGCACGGTGTCCACGCCCTTGATCTGAAGGAGGTCCTTGGGATTCAGCGAGCCCTCGGTCAGCGGATGCCCGGCGAGCACCTCGTCCCCGTTCTCGACCTTGAGCCGCGCTGAGTGCGGCACCTGGTACTCACGGGTGTCGACGTCCTCGGAGTGGAGTGTCAGTGCGGTCCCCTTCTTGGCGATGCGCCCCTTCGACGGAGCCTTCACCTCGACCAGCTCGTCACCCTCCCCCAGCCTGGCGAGGAGCTGCCCTTCTTCCACCTCGTCGCCGTTGGCGACGAGCACTTCGTGCTGCTTGGTGAGCTTGATCGGGGTGTCGTACGCCTCGACGTGGGTGACCTGCACCACGATCGGCTGGTCGACGCCGGCGCGGACAACCTCAACCGTGCCGTCGATCTCCGTCATGATCGCCTGGCCCTTGGGGATCCGAGCCTCGAAGAGCTCCTCCACGCGTGGAAGGCCCTGCGTGATGTCCTCACCCGCCACACCGCCGGTGTGGAAGGTCCGCATCGTCAGCTGCGTGCCCGGCTCACCGATCGACTGTGCCGCGATGATGCCGACCGCCTGGCCCAGCGCGACCAGCTGGCCGGTGGCGAGGTTGCGTCCATAGCACATCCGGCAGACGCCGTGACGGGCCGCGCAGGTGAGCGGCGACCGCACGCTGATCCGATCGAGGCCCAGCGACTCGATTCGCTCGACCGCCGCCTCGTCGATCTCCTCGTTGCGGGCGACAATCAACTCACCGGTCGACTCGTCCACGATGTCGACCGCGACCATCCGGCCACCGAGCCGATCGGTGAACGGCTCGGGGATCTGGGTCGACTCCTCGCGGGTGATCCAGGTCCCGAGATCGGTCCCGCAGTCGTCCTCGCGGGTGATCACATCCTGTGCCACGTCGACCAGCCGCCGGGTAAGGTACCCGGAGTCGGCGGTGCGCAGCGCCGTGTCGGCCAGCCCCTTCCGGGCGCCGTGGCTGGAGATGAAGTACTCCAGGACGGTCATCCCCTCGCGGAGGTTGCTTCGAATCGGCAGGTCGATGATCCGGCCGGACGGGTCGGCCATCAGGCCGCGCATCCCGGCCAGCTGGTGCACCTGGGTCACATTTCCGCGAGCGCCCGAGTGCGTGATCATCCAGACCGAGCCCTTCCGATCGAGCCCATCGAGCATCTTCTGGGTCACCGTATCAGTGGTGTCCCGCCAGACATCGACGGTCTGCTTGTAGCGCTCCTCCTCGGTGATGAAGCCGCGTCGGAACTCGCGGTCGATGCCGGCGACCTGCGTATCGGCTCCCGCAAGCAGGGCGACCTTCTCGGCCGGCACGCGGATGTCGTCGATGCCGATGGTGATGCCGGCCACGGTGGCGTAGTGGAAGCCAAGCGTCTTGATGCCGTCGACCAGGTGCGTGGTGGCCTCCGGACCCAGCTCGCGGTAGCACTGGGCGATCAGGGCCTTGAGCCCCTTGCGGTCCATCACGCGGTTGACGAAGCCGAGCTCGTCGGGGATCACCGTGTTGAAGATGACACGGCCGGTGGTCGTGGTGACCAGCGCGGTCGTGGCGCCCTGCGTGCCATCGCCATCGACGCTGGCCGTCACCGGGAGCTCGACCCTGATCGGCGCCTGGACATGCACATGCCCGAGCTGCGAGGCCATCATCGCTTCGTCGGCGCTCGAGAAGACCCAGTTGGCGCCCTTCGCCTCGGGCTCCTCGACGGTCAGGTAGTAGCAGCCGAGCACCATGTCGTGCGTCGGGGAGACGACCGGTGAGCCGTCCGCCGCCGACAGCAGGTTCTGGGTCGAGAGCATCAGCTCCTTCGCCTCGCGCTGCGCGGCGGTCGAGAGCGGCACGTGGACCGCCATCTGGTCGCCGTCGAAGTCCGCGTTGAACGCGAAGCACACGAGCGGGTGGATCTGGATCGCGGATCCCTCGACCAGGACCGGCATGAATGCCTGGATCCCGAGGCGGTGCAGCGTCGGCGCGCGGTTGAGCAGGACCGGGTGATCGGCGATCACTTCCTCGAGGACGTCCCAGACCTCGGGCCGGACCCGCTCGACGATCCGCTTTGCGCTCTTGATGTTGTGGGCAAAGCCCTTCTCGACCAGCTGTCGCATGACGAACGGCTTGAACAGCTCGAGCGCCATCTTCTTCGGCAGGCCGCACTGGTGCAGCTTCAGGTCCGGACCGACCACGATGACTGATCGGCCCGAGTAGTCGACCCGCTTGCCGAGCAGGTTCTGGCGGAATCGGCCCTGTTTGCCCTTGAGCATGTCCGACAGGCTCTTGAGGCGATGGTTGCCGGTTCCGGCGATCGCGCGGCCACGGCGGCCGTTGTCGATCAGCGCGTCGCATGCCTCCTGCAGCATCCGCTTCTCGTTGCGGATGATGATCTCGGGTGCCTCGAGGTCGAGCAGCCGGCTGAGCCGGTTGTTGCGGTTGATGACGCGTCGATACAGGTCGTTCAGGTCGCTCGTCGCGAAGCGTCCGCCATCCAGTTGCACCATCGGGCGCAGGTCGGGCGGGATCACCGGCAGCGTGGACAGGATCATCCACTCCGGCCGGGCGCCGCTCTTGCGGAACGCCTCGATCAGTCGCAGCCGCTTGATCGCCTTCTTGCGACGCTGCCCGGACGTCTGCCGCATCTCGATGTGCAGCTTCTCGGCCAGGTCGTCAAGGTCGAGCCCTTCGATGATCTTCTTGATCGCCTCGGCGCCCATCCCGGCGTCGAACATCCGACCGAACTGCTCGGAGAACGAGCGGAATTCGGACTCGGTCAGGGTCTGCATCACCTTGATGTCGCTCACCTGGGCGCGTGCCGAGCGCGCCGCGAGGCGGGCGTCATCGGTGTCGCGAGCCACCTGGCTGCGCTCATTGGCCAGGGCGTCGTCGATCCCGGACTGGAGATCCGCGACGGCGCTGTCGAACCGCTCGGTGCCGTGCGTCTTCGCCTCGGCGACTTCGGCCTTGAGCGCGACGAGCTCAGCCTTCACCGCCTTCTTGAGTTCCGCCAGGGCGGCCTTGGTCGGCTCACCGGAGCGGGCGATCACCTCGCCGGTCGGGGTGAAGACGACGTCCTCGACGACCGCCTTGCCGGCAGCCTTCAGGGTCGCCTCGAGCTGCTCCGCCGCCGACGTGAGCTCATCGGTGCGGCCGGCCAGGCGTTCCTCGGTCTTTGCCATCTCCGCCAGGTGGTCGCTCTCCAGCTCTGCTCGCTTCTCGGCGACGGCCGCCTCGAGCTCGGCGCGCTTGGTCTCGACCACTTCGCCTGCGCGGGCGATCCGCTCGTTCATCTCCTCGTCGACGCGCGCCAGCGCCTTCTCGCGCTCGGCCTCGTCGACGCGGGTGACGACGTAGAGGGCGAAGTACAGGATCCGCTCCAGGTTGCGCGGGCTGACGTCGAGCAGGATCCCCAGGCGTGACGGTGTGCCCTTGAAGTACCAGATGTGGCTCACCGGACTGGCCAGCTTGATGTGGCCCATCCGCTCGCGCCGCACCTTGCTGCGGGTCACCTCGACACCGCACTTGTCGCAGATGATCCCCTTGTAGCGGATCCGCTTGTATTTGCCGCAGTAGCACTCCCAGTCCTTGGTCGGACCGAAGATGCGCTCGTCGAAGAGACCGTCCTTCTCCGGCTTGAGCGTGCGGTAGTTGATCGTCTCCGGCTTGGTCACCTCACCGGAGGACCAGCCCTTGATCTGGTCCGGCGAGGCCAGACCGATGCGGATCGCGTCGAAGTTGTTGACTTCCAGCATGAGCGGCTACGACTCCTGCGGCTGACGCCGCGACTGGCTCGGATTCCCAGGGCAGACAGCGCCCCGGCATGGGATGGACCGATGGGTGGGAAGCGGTGCCCGTCCGGCGCCGCCCCCCTGACTATTCCTCAAACCCCTGCAGGTTGATCCCACCGAGATCCGGCAACGGGTAGCTGCCGGTGTCCTCGATGAAGCGGATCTCTTCCTCGTTCTCGTTCAGGATCTCCACCGAGAGGCCGAGCGCCTGGAGCTCCTTGATGAGCACCTTGAACGACTCCGGCACCCCGGGCGGCTGGATCTCCTCGCCCTTGACGATCGCCTCGTAGGTCTGAACGCGACCCAGGACGTCGTCGCTCTTCACGGTGAGGATCTCCTGGAGGATGTTCGCTGCGCCGTACGCTTCCAGCGCCCAGACCTCCATCTCGCCGAAGCGCTGGCCGCCGAACTGCGCCTTGCCGCCCAGCGGCTGCTGGGTGATCAGCGAGTAGGGGCCGGTGCTTCGAGCGTGGATCTTGTCCTCCACCAGGTGGTGAAGCTTCAGCATGTAGATGTAGCCGACCGTGACGCGGTGGTCGAAGGCCTCGCCGGTCCGACCGTCGTACAGCACGGTCTTGCCGTCCTCGGTGACGATCGATCCCTTCTGCGCGGCCGCCTCGCGGAGCTTTGCGGTGATCTGGGCCTCGGTGGCACCGTCGAAGACCGGCGTTGCCGCCTTCAGGCCAAGTGCCTGCATCGCCCAGCCGAGGTGCGTCTCGAGGATCTGGCCGATGTTCATCCGGCTCGGTACACCGAGCGGGTTGAGCACGATATCGACCGGCGTCCCATCGGGCATGAACGGCATGTCCTCGACCGGGAGGACCTTCGCGATGACGCCCTTGTTGCCGTGCCGTCCCGCCATCTTGTCGCCGACCGCGATCTTCCGCTTCTGGGCAACGCTGACGCGCACCAGTCGGTTCACACCGGGGAGCAGCTCATCGTTGCTCTCGCGGCTGAACTGGCGGACGTCGACCACGATGCCGCGCTCGCCGTGTGGCAGGCGCAGCGAGCTGTCCTTCACCTCGCGCGCCTTCTCGCCGAAGATCGCGCGCAGCAGGCGCTCCTCCGCGGTCAGTTCGGTCTCACCCTTGGGCGTGATCTTCCCGACCAGGATGTCGCCGGGCTTGACCTCGGCGCCCTCGTAGATGATCCCGTCCTCGTCGAGGTTGTGGAGGCTCTCCTCGCCCACGTTCGGGATGTCGCGCGTGATCTCCTCGGGACCGAGCTTGGTGTCTCGAGCCTCGATCTCGTGCTTCTCGATGTGGATGCTGGTGAACAGGTCCTCACGGACGAGGCGCTCGCTGATGACGATGGCGTCCTCGTAGTTGCCGCCCTCCCACGGGAGGAAGGCGACCAGGATGTTCTGCCCCAGCGCCATCTCGCCCCCATCGGTGCTCGATGAGTCGGCCAGCACCTGGCCGACCGCAACGCGGCCTCCGACGTCGACGATCGGTCGCTGGTTGATGCAGGTGCCCTGGTTGCTGCGCAGGAACTTCTTCAGGCGATAGGTGTCCCGGACATCGCCCTCGTCGCGCTCGACCTGGATCTCGGTCGCGGTCACGGACACGACGGTGCCGCCTGCCTCGGCGATCACCATCTGCTGGCTGTCGACCGCTGCGCGGTACTCGACGCCGGTCCCGACGACCGGCGACTCCGGCTGGAGCAGCGGCACCGACTGCCGCATCATGTTCGACCCCATCAGGGCCCGGTTGGCGTCATCATGCTCAAGGAACGGGATCATGGCGGTCGCCACGCTGACGATCTGCTTTGGCGAGACGTCCATGTAGTCCACGTCGCCTGCGACCTGGACGTGGAACTCGTCGCGGTAGCGGACCATCACGCGCTCTTCGACGAAGTGATCGCCCGCATCGAGCGGCGCGTTCGCCTGCGCGATGTAGTACTTCTCCTCCTCGTCCGCCGCGAGGTACTCGATCTCGGCGGTCACCACCGGGTGGATCCGCACCGAGGCGAGCTTGTGCTCCTTGATGGCCGCCCAGACCTTCTCGTCAATCTTGGCCCCGGCCTTGGCGATCGGCTTGGCGCCGTCGGTCAGTGACAGGTCCTCGGCGAGCGTCTGGCCAAGCGCGTCGGCCTGGCGGTCGCGGTGCGAGACGAACTTCCGCACCTTCCGGTACGGCGTCTCGATGAACCCGTGCTGGTTGATCTTGCCGTAGGTCGCCAGCGAGCCGATGAGACCGATGTTCGGTCCCTCCGGCGTCTCGATCGGGCACATCCGGCCGTAATGGGACGGATGCACGTCACGGACGTCGAAGCCGGCACGCTCCCGCGAGAGGCCACCCGGCCCGAGCGCCGAGAGGCGTCGCTTGTTCGTCAGCTCGGCGAGCGGGTTGGTCTGGTCCATGAACTGGCTGAGCTGGCTGCCACCGAAGAATTCCTTCATGGCGGCCACCACCGGCCGGATGTTGATCAGCGAGTTCGGCGTCGCCTGCTCGGAATCGGTGATCGTCATCCGCTCCTTGACGACGCGCTCCATCCGCAGCAGTCCGATCCGGAACTGGTTCTGGATCAGCTCACCGTTGGCGCGGATGCGGCGGTTGCCGAGGTGGTCGATGTCGTCGCCGTTGCCACGACCGTTGTTCAGCTCGATCAGCTTGCCGACGATCGCGACGATGTCGTTCTGGCTGATGACGCGCGCGTCGCGCAGGTTCGGGCCGTCCTCGGCCGAGAGCTTGATCTTCAGCTTGCCGGCGACGTCGCCGAGCGCCTTGTTCAGCTTGTAGCGGCCGACCCGACCGAGGTCATAGCGGCGGAAGTTGAAGAAGAGGCTGTTGACCAGGGCGCGGGCGTTGTCGACGGTCGGCGGGTCGCCGGGACGCAGCTTCTTGTAGACCTCGACGAGCGCCTCGTCCTGGGTCGCGGCCGTGTCCTTCTCGAGCGTCTGTGCGACGTAGGGGTGCTCAGGGTGATCGTCGGCCGGCCCGAAGAGGCGCAGCATCTCGGCGCTCTCCTCGATGCCCACGGCGCGCAGCAGGGTCGTGACCGGGATCTTGCGCTTGCGATCGACCTTGACACTGAGCAGGTCCTTGTTGCTCGTCTCGAACTCGAGCCAGGCACCGCGATTCGGGATCACCTTGGCGGCGAACAGGATGCGGCCGGTGACCGGATCCTCCGACCCGGTGTAGTAGACGCCGGGCGAGCGGACCAGCTGCGAGACCACGACGCGCTCAGCGCCGTTTATGATGAAGGTGCCCTGCTCCGTCATCCACGGGAAGTCGCCCATGAAGACGGTCTGGTGCTTGACCTCATCGGTCTCTTTGACGATCAGGTCGACCTCGACCTTCAGCGGCCTGGAGTAGGTCAGGTCGCGAGTACGACACTCCTCTTCGCTGAACTTCGGCTCCTCGAACGTGTAGTCACGGAAGTGGAGCTCGAGGTTCTTGCCGGTGAAGTCGGTGATCGGGGTGATCTCGTCCAGCAGTTCGCGAAGGCCGGTCTGGACGAACCAATTGAAGGATTCAGTCTGGGTCTGGATGAGATTCGGGAGGGGAAGGACCTCCGGAATGTGGGAGAAATTCTCACGGCGCGGGGCCAGCTCAAATCGGCTGGCTGACTCGGCCAAGGCCATTCAGGACTCCTCGAAGAGGGCATGGTGGGGCGCGGACACGCGAAAGAGGAGTATATCAGAATCGGGAGCTCCGTCAACCGACGGGGACGAGCATCAGGGCTGTGGGCAATGCCGCGCGGCAACCTCCTTCCGCACGGCAGAATGCTCGCACCATGCCCAGCAGCCGGTCAGCGCTGATCGCCGAGGCGAGCGGCACGTTTCTCTGCTTCTTCGTCGGAGCCGGCTCGATCGTGCTCGGCGACTACCTGGTTGCGACCGGTGGTTCCGGTGTCGGACTGCTCGAAGTGGCACTCGCGCACGGCCTGGCACTCGCCGTGCGCATCTCAGCGCTGGGTGCCGTGTCCGGCGGGCACTTCAACCCGGCGGTCACCCTCGGCGTGTGGATCATGGGCAAGATCACGGTTCCGCGCGCCCTTGGGTACGTGGCGTCCTGCAGCAGCCATTCGCTCGTCGGCCGGATGGCCTGAGCAATGCGCCGCCTACTCCTCCGCCTGGAGGACTTCCGGCTGCTGCCGATCTTCGTCGTGGTCAGCATGGCGGTCGGGGTCGGCATCGGCAACGCCCTGCAGATCTCGGACTTCACCCTGACACCCCCGATCGACGCGCTGAAGTCGATCGTCGGCGGGACCTTCGACCCGACGGCGGCGAACGCGCTCAGCCTGGGCGTCCCGATCGGCCTGTTCGCGATGATGTACCCGGCCATGACGAATGTGCGACTCGGCGAGATCGGGGGCGCCTTCCGCTCACCACGTCAGCTGGCCGTCGTGCTGGTGTTCAACTACCTGGTCGCCCCATTCCTGATGCTGGGCCTGGCCAACGTGTTTGTCTCCGATCCGGAGCTGCACACCGGCCTGGTCCTGTACGGCCTGGCCCCGTGTATCGCGATGGTCATCATCTTCACGTTCCTCGCGAAGGGGAACACGCCGATGGCGCTCGTATTCGTGGCGCTCAACTCGGTGGCCCAGATGCTGCTCATCCCCGTCTACGCGCGGCTGCTGATCGGCAACGTCAACTTCGACGTATGGATCGTGGCCGAGAGCGTCGTGCTCTACCTCGGCCTGCCGCTCCTGGCGGGCGTCCTTACCAGGATCGCCGTGGTGCGACGCGGAGGTGAGGCGGCGATGGATCGACTCAAGCCGATCCTCAACGGGATCTCGATCTTGGGGCTCCTGTTCACGCTGGTCGTGATGTTTGCGCTCAAGGGCGACCTGATCCTGCGTCGACCGCAGATCGTCATCGAGATGGCGATTCCCATGGCGCTCTTCTTCGCGACCATGTTCTTCATGGTGCTTGCCATCGGCGCGCGGTTGCGGTTCCCCTACGAGGATGCGGTGGCGGTCGCATTCAGCGCGACCGGTCGCGACTTCGAGATTGCAATCGCCATCGCGATCACCGCCTTCACCCCGACCGTCGCCCTCGCCACGGTGGTGGGGCCACTGATCGAAGTGCCGGTGATGCTCCTCTTCGTCTGGTCTGCGACACGCCTGCGGGCCCGCCTCTTCGGGGCGGCAAGGATTGCCCCCACCTAGGTCGCCGATCCCCGCGGCAACTCCCCATGACGCGCCACAATGCCTCGCATCGAGGTATCGAGACTGGAGGAGGGTCGTTTCATGGGCAATAGCAGGCCGGCGTTGGTCGCCGAGGCGATCGGCACGTTTCTCTTCTTCTTCGTGGGAGCGGGCTCGATCGTGCTCGGCGACTACATGGTTGCCACCGGCGGGTCCGGGATCGGCCTGCTCGAAGTGGCGCTGGCCCACGGACTTGCCCTGGCCGTGCTCGTGTCGGCGCTCGGGGCGATCTCCGGCGCACATTTCAACCCCGCCGTGACCCTGGGGATCTGGATCATGGGCAGGATCTCCACTCCCCGGGCGCTCGCCTACGTGGCGGCACAGCTGATCGGCGCGGCCGCCGCAGGATTCGCGCTGAAGGCCGTCTTTGCCGACGTCTGGGAGCCGTCCGCCATTGGCACGCCGGCCCTCGGTGCGGGCGTGTCGGAGCTTGCCGGTGTGGCCATCGAGGCGGTGCTCACCGCGCTCCTGGTCCTCGTCGTCCTCGGCACTGCGGTGGACGCCCGCGGCCCGAAGATCGGCGGCCTGGCGATCGGACTGGCGCTGACGGCCGATATCCTGCTCGGCGGCCCACTGACCGGAGCCGCTGTGAATCCGGCGCGCTGGTTCGGTCCGGCGGTCGCGGCCGGCGCATTTGACAGCTGGTGGGTGTGGTGGATCGGCCCGGCGATCGGTGCCGCGGTCGCGGCCCTCGTCTACCGGTTCACGCTGGCAGAGTCGAGGTAGCGCCGCGGGAAAGCCGAAGGGCCGGCCCGTCGCCGGGTCCGGCCCTTCGAGTCGCGAACGGTCGACTAGCGGACGTCGACCGAGGCGCCGGCTTCGGCCATCTTGGCCTTGACGGCCTCGGCCTCTTCCTTGGTGACGCCCTCCTTCACCGCCTTGGGAGCGGCGTCGACGAGGTCCTTCGCCTCCTTCAGGCCCAGGCCGGTCAGTTCGCGGACCGCCTTGATCACCAGGATCTTGTTCGGGCCGACCTCGGTCAGCACCGCGTCGAACTCCGTCTGCTCTTCGACTGCTGCGGCGCCACCGGCGTCGCCTCCGGCTGCCGGAGCGGCGGCAACCGCCATTGGGGCGGCCGCAGTCACGCCGTAGCGCTCCTCGAACGCCTTCACCAGCTCGGAAAGGTCGAGGACGGTCATGCTGTCGATCGCCTCGAGAATGTCATCCTTGGTCAGTGTCTTGGCCATTGGGGTCATACGCTCCTTGTTCTTGGGTTGCTCTTCGTCAGGCGGCCGAGCCGCCCTCGCTTGCTCGCTTCTTGTCGGCCACGGCGCTCAGCACGCCGACGAGGTTTCTCAGGTTGGCTGCCAGCACGCCCGCCATCCCCGCGATCGGGGCGACCATGCCACCGGCCAGCTTGCCGAGCAGCACATCGCGGCTCGGGAGCGTCGCCAGTCGCTGGAGAGCGGCGGCGTCGACTGCCAGGTTCCCGAGCAGGCCACCGCGCAGGGTGACCACCTTGCTGTACGGGCGGAAGGCCTCCTGCAGCGCCTTCGCCAGGGCGACCTCGTCACCGTTGATGGCAGCCAGCGCGGTCGGCCCGCTCAGCATCGGCTTGAGTTCGCCACGTCCCGCTTCGTCGGCGGCGATCTTCAACAGGCGGTTCTTGGCGACATGCAGTTCCACACCGCTGGCGCGCAGGGTCCTTCGCACCGACTGCATGTCGGAGACCTTCAGGCCCCGGTAATCGGCCACGGCCAGCGCGGAGCTGTTGCGGAGCATGTCCGCGAGCTCGGTGACGGCCTGGCGCTTTGCATCGGTTGGCATTGCGTCCTCTTCTCGTACCTCCGTGACAATGAAAACGGTCCTCGCGCACGCACTCGGCACGAGGACCGTCTCCGGTCGATCTCATTGCCTCGGCGTGCCGCCGGCTTCGGCCGGCAATTCTGCCCGGGGCTTGCACCCGGGTCACATCGCTGTCTGTGGCGACTCTTCGGTTGTCCCGATGAGTGGTTCGGTGATGCCTCCTAGGCGCTGGCGGCGGCCAGCGCGGACGGGATATCGACGCGCACGCCGGGTCCCATGCTCGGTGCAAGGGTCAGGGTGCGCATGTAGGTGCCCTTGGCGCCCGATGGCTTCGCGCGCTGAATTGCGTCGACCAGGGCGATGACGTTGGCGCCGAGCTGCTCGCGGCTGAAGCTGATCTTCCCGACCGGCGCATGGACGATCCCGGCTCGGTCGACCTTGAATTCGATCCGACCCGACTTGATCTCACCCGTCGCGCGTTCGATATCGAAGGTGACTGTCCCCGACTTGGGGTTCGGCATCAGGCCGCGCGGGCCGAGCTTCTTTCCCAGCCGGCCGACCATGCCCATCATGTCGGGCGTGGCGATGGCAACGTCGAATTCGAACCAGCCCGCGTCGATCTTCTTGACCAGGTCCTCGCCGCCGACCTCGTCGGCACCCGCACGGAGGGCCTCCTGGGCCTTTTCGCCCTGGGCGAAGACGATCACCCGAGTCGTGCGACCAGTGCCGTGCGGCAGGACAACGGTCCCGCGCACCAGCTGATCGGCATGCCTCGGATCGATACCGAGACGCATGTGCGCCTCGACAGTGGCGTCGAACTTGACGGTGGAGACGCGCGGCAGCAGCTCACACGCCTCTTCCACGGTGTAGCGACGTTCCGCCTCGATCAGCTTCGCCGCCTCGAGGTACTTGCGGCCGTGGCGTGCCATCAGTCGGCCACCTCGATGCCCATGCTGCGGGCCGTGCCCGCCACGATGCGCATTGCGTGCTCGACGTCGTTGGCGTTGAGGTCCGCCATCTTGGCCTCGGCAATCTCGCGGAGCTGCTTCTGGCTCACCTTGCCGACCTTGGTGCGGTTCGGCTCCGCCGAGCCGCTCTCCACCCCGGCGGCGCGCTTCAGCAGCGCGGCGGCCAGCGGCGCCTTGGTCACGAAGGTGAACGAGCGATCCTCGAAGACGGTGATCTCGGCCGGCACGACGTAGCCGGTCTGGCTGGCGGTGCGCTCGTTGAAGGCCTTGATGAACTCCATGATGTTGATCCCGTGCTGACCCAGCGCGGGGCCGATCGGCGGGGCGGCGGTCGCCTTCCCGGCGGCGGCCTGCACCTTGAGGATGGTGCGGATCTTCTTTGCCATTCGTTCCTCCGAGGTTCGATCGGGGCGGGTTGCGCCCCTCCCTCTCGCTTGCGGCGGCCCGCGGGGCCGCCATGATTCCTAGAGCTTGTCGATCTGCAGGAAGTCGAGCTCGACCGGCGTCTCCCGGCCGAAGATGCTGACCAGCACCTTCACCTTGTTGCGCTCCGGGTTCACCTCGTCGACGGTGCCGATGAACTCGGCAAACGGACCGTCCTTGACACGGACGCTCTGTCCCTTGCTGAACTGGAGCTTGAACTTCGGCGCCTCGACCCCCATCTGCTTGAGGATCTTCTTGACCTCGCCCTCCATGAGCGGGGTCGGCCGGTTGCCGGACCCGACGAAGCTGGTCACGCCAGGCGTATTGCGCACGACGTACCAGGACTCATCGGTCATGACCATCTCGACCAGCACGTAGCCGGGGAAGACCTTCTTGTTGACGGTCTGCCGCTGGCCGTTCTTGATCTCGATCTCCTCCTCCATCGGGACGAGGACCTGGAAGATCTGATCCTCCACACCCATCGATTCGATCCGATGCTCGAGGTTGGCCTTGACCTTGTTCTCGTAGCCGGAATAGGTGTGGATCACGTACCACTGCTTGGTGGTGCGCTCGGCGGCATACGGGTCGTCGGGCTGCGGGGCCTCGCGCGACAGCCGCGCGGCCTGGCGGGCCTCGTTCTCTCGTACCTGCTCGTCTTTCATCACAGAATCTGCTCCACGCCGAAATGCAGGACTGCGTCAAGCACCGCGATGTAGATCCCCACCGCAATCGAGACGGCGATGACGATCAGCGTCAACTTGACCACCGTCTCGCGGGTGGGCCAGGCGACCTTCTTCAGCTCTGACCAGGCCTCGAGGAGGTACTGGCGGAAGCGACGGAACACAGTGCTTTTGCTTGCTCCTACGTTGGATTGCCTGATGGTGCTGGCAGGGGCGACAGGACTCGAACCTGCAACCGCTGGTTTTGGAGACCAGTGCTCTACCAGTTGAGCTACACCCCTCCGACGGTCAGCCTACTTCGTCTCGCGATGCAGGGTGTGCTGCCGGCAGCGCGGGCAGAACTTGTTGAGCTCCAGACGCCCGGGGTCGTTCTTCTTGTTCTTCCGGGTGCTGTACGTGCGCTCCTTGCAGGATGTGCACGCCAGTGCGATTACCGGGCGATTCTCAGCCTTGGCCACAGTTCGTTTCCCTGTGCGAACCACCCGGCGCCGCCCACGCTGAATAAGGTCGGGGGCCCGGGGGAGATGAGCGGATTCTAGGGCTCAGCCGGTCGTGCTGTCAACGACCTCGCCCGGCGGGTCGCGGCGCACCAGCACGACGCGGGTGAAGGGCAGCCGGATATCGCTGAATACCTCGATGCTCACCAGGAAGCCGATGAAGATGAGGAGGACACCCAGGAACTCGCCGAGGAAGAAGGACCAGGTGACCCCAAAGCGGTTCAGACCGCTCGTCCAGCCGGGGATGAAGCCGCCGAGCGCGATGAGCAGCGTCGCCGGCACGCGCGAGTTGAGCGTCCCGGCACGGTGGGCGCGAACGGCACCCGGGATGCTGGCGACGAAGTTGACCGTCACCGCCACGGCGCGTCCAACCGCACCGATCAGCGGCGGTCCACCCTCGATCCGCAGGAGGCGGCGCTTGGGCATGAAGATGTAGGCGGAATAGACGGCTCCAAAGACCAGCGCGAACGCGCCGGTGATGTTGAACGGCGGGGTGAGGATGCGCAGATCGCTCGGGAAGGCGGTGCCGATGGGGACCCCGGTTGCAGGATCGAGTGCGTAGCCCGGCGCGGCAATTGGAGCGGTCAACACCAGCACCGCGACGATCGCCGATGCGACCAGCAGGATGCCAGCCGATGCATGCGCCACCCAGCGCCGATCGAAGCGGGTGAGCAGCGCCAGGATGAGCGCGCCGACCGTGGCGTAGACCACCACCTCGGCCACCGCGGCGCCGGACGCCGGGACACCCTCCTTCGCACGGGCGGCGGCGGCCAGGATGCTGAAGAGCCCGCCGGCGAACAGGCTGAAGGCCACGAAGTAGCCGAACCGCGTGCGATTGAGCAGGTAGACCGTCCCCAGACCCAGGTACGACGCGACGCCGAATGCGCCGATCAGGTACCAGGTGCGGTAGAGCGGCTCGTTCCAGCCCCAGGCACTCCCGATGAACTCGGTGCCGGCGCTGATCCCGTACCAGAGGAGGCCGACCGTCCAGACCAGCTGGAACGGCTGGCGGCGGCGAATCCACTGGTCGGCGACCATGGCAGCGAAGAGGAATGACAGGAGCGACGAGAGGAGCGGCAGCACCACATTGAAGCTCACCGTTGTCCGGACCTCCTGCGCACACTTGATGTGGAGCCCACGTCCGGGTTCGAACCGGAGACCTCTTCCTTACCAAGGAAGTGCTCTGCCTGCTGAGCTACGTGGGCGTGCGCTGGATTCTGCCGGAGCCGATAGAGCATCCGCAACCATCGGTCTTTATTGGTAAAGCTATGTATCGGATCAACCCGAGCAGGACCGATGCGTGCGTTGCCGAACGAGCGGTGATGGTGGGCAGGGAGGGAATCGAACCCCCACAGTCGAAGACGGCTGATCTACAGTCAGCGGAGCTCACCACCTGCTCAACCTACCCACGGATCTCGGTCGACACCGGGGTGCGCTGTCGACCGGACGGGAGTATAGCAAGCCTGTTCGCGGCCGCTCAAGGCGGGGCGGTGGAGCCGACGCTCGGACTCGAACCGAGAACCTGCGGTTTACAAAACCGCTGCTCTGCCATTGAGCTACGTCGGCCTCGGGCCGATTCTAGACCGGCGCCGCGGCAGATCGCTGACGGACAACCTCGAAGAGCAGCAGGGCACCGGCGGTCGCGGCGTTGAGGCTGCCAACCTGGCCGGCCATGGGGAAGCTCACCAGCTGGTCGCAGCGGCGACGCATCTGACCTGAGACACCGCTCCCCTCGCTGCCGACGACGATCGCCAGTGGGCCGCGGAGATCAGCCTCCCAGGCGCTGATGGGTGCGTCCTGGTCACCGGCAATCAGACGCACGCCTCGTTCGTGAAGGTCGTGGACGGTCTCGCCGAGCGCCTCGACGCGTGCCAGCAGCAGGTGCTCCGAGGCCCCCGCGGATGACTTCACGGCTGCCGCCGAGAGCGGCGCAGCTCCGCGCTCGGGAAACACGACGCCATCGACGCCGGCCGCCTCGGCCGAGCGCAGGAGCGTGCCGAAGTTCGTGGGGTCCTGCAGATGCTCGAGGATCAGGATGAGCGGCTCGTGTCCGCGTGTCGCCGCCCGGGCCAGGATCTCCGGCAGGTCCGACCAGCGGCGCTCCTCGACCTCGAGCAGGACACCCTGGTGGCCGTCAAACCCGGCCAGCTGACGTACGCGGTCCGGATCCACGGTCTCTATCGGAACCGATGAACGGCGCGCCGCGGCCAGCAGCGCCTTCAGCTCGGGCCCGGGACGCGAGGCGCGGGCGACGAGCAGACGCCGCGCGGGTCGTCCGGCGGCGAGGGCCTCCAGCACCGGGCGGCGCCCGCCGATCCACTCCGTCACTCGGCGGGCGCCTTCGGGGACACGACGGCGATCGCGTATGCGGCAATCCCCTCGGCGCCGGCAAAGCCGAGTCCATCGGACGTCGTGCCCCTCACGGTGACGCCATCAACGGCCAATACGCACAGCCCGGCGATGCGATCGATCATCTCGTCCCGACGGGGGGCGACCGTGGGGTGCGGAGCTACGATCACCAGGTCAATGGAGATCGGTGCCCAGCCTTCAGCGACCAGGCGCGCCACGGTGCTGGCAAGCAGCGTGGCGGAGTCCGCGTCGCGCCAGCGCTCATCGTCGGGCGGGTAGAGGCTGCCGATATCCCCCGCCCCAGCCGCGCCGAGAAACGCATCGATCACCGCGTGCAGTGCCGCGTCCCCATCGGAGTGGCCGGCGAGGCCGTCCTCGTCGGGGAACTCCAGGCCCCCGAGCATCAGCTTTCTCCCTGCCTCGCGCCGATGTGCGTCGAACCCGATCCCGACCCGTTCACCGTGCGCCACCGGCGGAATGGTCGTCGGCGATGCGGACGCGGCCAGTACGGCGGCCATGCGCACTTCATCCCCTGGCTCGGTGAGCTTCAGGTTGCCGGCCTCTCCGGGGACGGAGTGCACCGTGATCCCACCCGAAGCCAGGGCAGAGGCTTCGTCGGTCGCAGCCCTGCCCCACGCCCGTGACTCTTCAAGAGCGGCGCGCAGTTCGCCGAGGGTGGCCGCCTGCGGGGTCTGCGCGGCCACCAGCGACTCGCGGTCGATGGGGGCGATCACGCGACCGGTGTTGTCCACGCGCTTGAGCGAATCGTGCAGCGGGATGACGGGGATAACGGCATGCCCCGGCTCCACGGCATCAGCGACCCGCAGCATGAGCGCGGTCGATGCGCCCGGGCGCGCCGCATCGTGCACGAGGAGCGGCATCTCATCGGGCAGGCCGGCTTCGGTCAGCGCGGTGATTCCGGCGGTCACGGAGTCGACCCGCTCGGCGCCGCCGGTCACCAGCAGGCATCGGTCGGCGCCTTCGGGCGGCAGAGCCGCGACGAAGCGATCCTCCGCGTCGGCCGGGATGACCACCGCGACGCGCTGCATGCCGGGCACCGCCAACAAGGAGTCGAGGCTCCACCGCCAGGCGGGGCGGCCGAGCATCTCGATCCACAATTTGTCGGCACCCATTCGCCGGCCGGCGCCGGCAGCCACCAGCACGGCCGCCACCGCCCGGGGCTCGGCCATCTAGGCGTCGCGCGGCTGGGCGAAGATCATCCGCCCGGCAACCGTCTGCAACACGCGGGTAACGGTGATTCCCACCTCGCGGTCCAGGAAGCTGCTCCCGCCCTCGACCACGATCATCGTCCCGTCGTCCAGGTAACCAACGCCCTGCCCCGGCTCCTTCCCCTCCTGGATGATCTTGACCGTCATCTCCTCCCCGGGGTGGACAACCGCCTTGATGGCGTTGGCCAGCTCGTTGAGGTTGAGCACCCGGATCCCCTGGATTTCGGCCACCCGGTTGAGGTTGAAATCATTGGTGAGGATGGCGGCGTGGTGATCCCTGGCGAAGGCGACCAGCTTGGCATCCACCTCGCCGATCTCCGGGTAGGTCTCCTCGCTGACCTCCACCGGCGTGAGCGAGTCCTTCTGCAGTGCGGCAAGCATCTCCAGCCCTCGCCGTCCCCGGTTGCGTCGCAGGGTGTCGGGCGAGTCGGCGATGCGCTGCAGTTCGTCGAGCACGAAGCGAGGCACGACCAGGGTTCCGAGGATGAAGCCGGTGCGACCGACATCCACGATCCGGCCATCGATCACGGAGCTGGTGTCCACGACGACCAGCTGCGACCCACCCCGGGGCCGGCCGCCGGGCAGGATCCCGGCGATCGCGGGGAGCAGCACGTCGCGCTTGTAGATGATCGCGGCGAGCATGGCGAGCGCCAGCATCACGGCGACGGTCGGGGGCAGGACTGCGCCTGCCGTGCCGCCGAACGAAGAGAGCGGAATGCCCGCCAGGACCCCCATCAGCAGCCCGATCACGATTCCCGCAACGCCGAGCGCGAATTCGCCGGCGCCGGCCTGCGCCAGGCGGTCGACCGCCCACCGGGCGGGCCGAACCGTGATGTACGGGATGGCAAGGTACCCGAAGAGCAGGGACGCAACAACGACGGCCACGAGGAAGGCGGGACGATTCGCCTGGCTGATGGCACCGCCTGCGCGCTCGAGGATGAGGAGCCCCAGGCCGAAGCCGAAGAAGGTCCCCAGCAGGGCTCCGACGAGCTGAATGATCTTGGTCATGGACCGATGATTCCGTTGATGAATCGATGTCGCGGGCCGGATGAATCGATGAAGAAGGATGAACGTCGCCCGCGTCCGCCATTCGGCGGGCGGCCACCTTAGCACGGGGTCACCCGTGCGGCAACGATCGGGCTAAGCGGTCCCCGGGTCGGCCAGGGCCAGCTGGAGCGCCTCGCGCAGGTCTCTCGCCTCAAGGATCGCCCCCACACCCTCGCCACGCTCACGGGCGGCTCCCGCCAGTCGGTGAGGACCGGTGACGAGCCGCTCGAAGCCGAGACGCAGCGCCTCCGCCATGCGCCGATCGGCCCGAGCCGCAGCGCGCACTCGTCCGGACAGGGAGAGCTCGCCGGCGAGGACGGTTCCGGCGCGGACCGGGCGCTCGCGCAGGGACGATGCCAGGGCAGCCGCCACGGCGAGATCGGCCGCCGGTTCCTCGATCCGCAGGCCGCCGGCCACGTTCACGTAGACGTCATGCCCTGTCAGGTTCAGCCCCGCATGGCGCGCCAGCACAGCGATCAGCATCAGGACCCGGTTGACGTCGATCCCCGTCGTGGCGCGACGCGGCGATCCGACCCCCGACGGGGCGACGAGCGCCTGAATCTCAACGGCAAGCGGCCGGGATCCCTCAATCGCGATGGTGATCGCGCTGCCGGCCACGGGTGGCTGCTCGGACTCCAGGAAGAAGCGGCTGGCGTCGGCCACCTCCACGAGTCCGTCGGTCCGCATCTCCAGGACACCCACCTCCTCGGTCGAGCCGTAGCGGTTCTTGGCAGCACGGACGAGGCGCGTTGATCCGAGCCGCTCGCCCTCGAGGTAGATCACCGCGTCGACCAGGTGCTCGAGCGTACGCGGACCGGCGACGGTCCCCTCCTTGGTGACGTGACCGACGAGCGCCACGCACGACTGGCCGGCCTTCGCCACCTCCGCGAGCCGCGAGGCGACCTCGCGCACCTGTCCGACGCTTCCGGCCGGGCCGGTCAGCTCCGAGCTGGTCAGGGTCTGGACGCTGTCCACGACTGCCAGCGCCGGCGCACTCGACTCGATGGCGCCGATTGCGGTCTCAAGGTCCGTCGTGGCGACCAGCCCGAGTCCCTCGACGACGGCCCCGACGCGCTCCGCGCGACCACGCACCTGCGCCGTCGATTCTTCTCCGGTGATGTACAGCGCGCCGTGCCCCGCCGCCGCGATCCGGCCGGCCAGTTGCAGCAACAGCGTGCTCTTGCCAATCCCCGGGTCACCGCCGAACAGGACGATCGATCCGGGTACGAGGCCGCCGCCAAGCACACGGTCCACCTCACCGATTCCGCTCGGCAGGCGACCCGCCTCTGCGCTCGACACCTCGCCGATGGGCGAGATGGAGGCTGCGGCGGCGACCGCACGACCGCGAGCGCGCTCCGCGGTCTTGCTCGCGGGAACTCGGGCGACCACCGTCTCCACCAGGGTGTTCCACGCCTCGCACGACGGGCACTGGCCGGCCCACTTCGGCGAGGAGGTGCCGCATTGCTGGCAGACGTAGACGGAGCGGATGGCTGGCACGGGTCGGGGCATCTTGCCACGACCGGGGTACCGCCGCGTTACCGGATGCTCAGCGCGCCTTGACCGGTTCCTTCTTTGGCGCCTTGCGGTCGATCACCAGCCCGTCGGGCGCGGCATCGACCACAATCGTGTCGCCTGCCTCGAACGATGCGTTCAGCATGCGCTCGGCGAGGGGATCCTCGATCTGATGCTGGATCTCACGACGGAGCGGCCGGGCGCCGAAGGTCTGGTCGTATCCCTTGGCGATAATCGCGTCCTTCGCCGCATCGGTCACCACCAGCTCCATCTGCTGCCCGGCGAGCTGTACCGTGACCCGCATCAGCAGCAGGTCGACGATCTCCCGGATCTCCTCGCGTGTCAGCTGGCGGAAGACCACCGTCGCGTCGATCCGGTTCAGGAACTCGGGCCGGAACGCGTTCTTCAACTCGGTCAGCACCTTGTCCTTCATCCGATCGTAGTCGGCGATCGCCGTCGCATCCTCCGAACCGCCGGCGCGGAAGCCCATCGAGGTGTCCTTCTGGATCTGCTGGGCGCCGACGTTGCTGGTCATGATGATGATGGTGTTGCGGAAGTCGACTCGGCGACCCTTGGCATCGGTCAGGTGGCCGTCCTCGAGGATCTGGAGCAGGATGTTGAAGACCTCGGGGTGAGCCTTCTCGATCTCGTCGAGCAGGATCACGCTGTAGCTCTTGCGCCGCACCGCCTCGGTGAGTTGCCCGCCCTCGTCGTACCCGACGTACCCCGGCGGAGCGCCAACCAGCCGCGACACGTTGTGGCGCTCCATGAACTCACTCATGTCGACTTTCACGAGAGCGTCCTCGCTGCCGAACATGAACTCGGCGAGCGCCTTGGCAAGCTCGGTCTTGCCAACGCCGGTGGGTCCCATGAAGATGAATGAGCCGATCGGCCGCTTCGGATCCTTGAGGCCGGCGCGTGCGCGGCGGACGGCCTTCGAGATGATGTCGATCGCCTCCTGCTGGCCGATGACCCGCTTGTGGAGCGCCGTCTCCATGTTGAGCAGTCGCTCCGATTCCTCCGCGCTGATGCGAATCACCGGGATCCCGGTCCACATGCTCACGACCTGGGCGATCTCTTCCTCGGTGACCACCGGGGTCTCCTTGGCGGCCTCCTCCAGCCAGGCGGCGCGCATCTGCTCGATCCGCTCCTTGCCCTGCGTCTCCTCGTCACGCAACCGCGCCGCGGCCTCGTAGTCCTGGGACGCGATCGCCTCGTCCTTCAGGACGGTCACGCCCTCGAGCTCGCGCTGTGCCTCCTTGATGCTCGGCGGTGCCGATGCATTGCGCAATCGAACGCGCGAACCGGCCTCGTCGATCAGGTCGATCGCCTTGTCGGGCAGGGCCCGATCAGCAACGTAGCGGACCGATAGATTCACGGCGGCGCGCACGGCCTCGTCGCTGATCTTGACCTTGTGGTGGTCCTCGTACCGCGAACGGATGCCAAACAGGATCTCGATCGCGTCATCGACCGTCGGTTCCTCGACCATCACCGGCTGGAAGCGTCGCTCGAGCGCCGCGTCCTTCTCGATGTACTTGCGGTACTCGTCGAGCGTGGTCGCGCCGATGCACTGCAGTTCGCCCCGGGAAAGCGGCGGCTTGAGAATGTTCGCCGCGTCGATGGCACCCTCCGCGGCGCCGGCCCCAACAAGGGTGTGCAGCTCATCGATGAACAGCACGCTGTCGTTGCTGCTGCGCAGCTCCTCGATGATCTTCTTGAGGCGCTCCTCGAACTCGCCGCGGTACTTCGTGCCAGCCACCAGGGATCCGATGTCCAGGGTCAGCACGCGCTTCCCCGCCAGCGTCTCGGGCACGTCGCCAGAGACGATGCGGTGCGCGAGCCCCTCCGCGATTGCCGTCTTGCCCACTCCGGGCTCACCGATCAGCGCGGGATTGTTCTTGGTCCGGCGGCTGAGGATCTGGATGACGCGCTCGATCTCCTTCTCCCGGCCGATGACCGGGTCGAGCTTGCCGGCCCGCGCCGCCTCGGTCAGGTTGATGCCGAGCTGGTCGAGGGTGGGCGTCTTGGATGGCCGCTTGGTCTCCGGCGTCGGCGATGCGGCGGTGCCCTGCGACAGAACGTGGATCACCTGGTGGCGCACCTTGTCCAGGTTGACGCCCAGGCTCTCGAGCACGCCGGCGGCGATCCCCTCGCCCTCGCGCACCAGGCCGAGCAGCAGGTGCTCGGTGCCGATGTAGTTGTGCCCCAGGCGCCGGGCCTCGTCGATGGCGAGTTCGATGACGCGCTTGGCGCGCGGCGTGAGGCCGACCTCCCCCACGACCGGGCGGTCGCCGCGACCGATGATGAATTCGACGGCGGTCCGCACCTTTGACAACTCGACGTTCATGTTCTCGAGCACGCGTGCTGCGACGCCCTCCCCTTCCCGCACCAGGCCGAGCAGCAGGTGCTCGGTGCCGATGTAGTTGTGGTTGAAGCGCTGCGCCTCGTCCTGGGCAAGGGTAAGGACCTTACGCGCCCGGTCGGTGAACTTGTCGAATCGGTCCATGGTCGAGTACCTGCCTGGATCACCCGGTGGCCGACTGTGGGCCCCCGAACTTCGTGAGAGTGTACGGCACCACTGCTGGGCGATGCCTTCAATAGGTACTACGGGCTACGAGCGCCGAACGCTCACCTCGGCGGAGCCACCGGCTTGCCGGTCCTGGTGGAGAAACAAGAAGGCGGACCATCGGGTCCGCCTTTGCCTGTGCTGGAGGAGTGCCTCCTACGTCTTTGCCTTCTTTGAGGGCTTCGACTCCTTCTTCGCCGCGGGCTCGGCGGCGACCTCTGGCTCAGCAGCGACCTCTGGCTCAGCAGCGACCTCCGGCTCCGGCTCGGGCTCGGCGGCGACCTCTGGCTCAGCAGCGACCTCCGGCTCCGGCTCGGGCTCGGCGGCGACCTCTGGCTCAGCAGCGACCTCCGGCTCCGGCTCGGGCTCAGCGGCGACGTCTGGCTCAGCAGCGACCTCCGGCTCGGGCTCGGGCTCGGGCTCGGCGGCGACCTCTGGCTCAGCAGCGACCTCCGGCTCCGGCTCGGCCTCGGCAGCGACCTCTGGCTCAGCGGTCACGGCCGACTCCTCATCAGCGCGGAACTGCGCGAGCAGGCCCGACTCGGCGAAGGCGGCGGCCATCGTGTTGTCGATCCCCTCATCCGGTTCGCTGATCGCATCTTCGGGTCGGTAGTCCCGGTCGCGGCGGTCGCGGCGGTCGCGGCGCGGGCGCTCCTCGTACCGAGGGCTTGGCGAAGGGCCGGACGCTGCCGCCTCTGTCTGGGGCGGCGTCGCCGGCGCAGACTTCTCCTCGGCCTGTTTGAGCGAAAGGCCGAGGCGATGTCGCTCCGAGTCGAGGCTGATGATCTTGAGCTTGAGCGTCTCACCCTCTTTCACAACGTCGCCTGGATGGGCAACGCGCTGGGTCGACAACTCGCTGATATGAATGAGGCCCTCGAGGCCTTCCTCAACGCGGACAAAAGCGCCGAAGTTCACCAGCTTGGTGACCGTTCCGTCGATCACGTCGCCGATGGCGTACTTGGCAACGGACTCCTGCCACGGGTCGGGCTGCAGCCTTCGGATCGACAGGCTGATCCGTCCACGCTCGTGGTTGATTTCGATCACCTCGGCCTCGACCTCGTCGCCGATGCCGTACGCGGTCTCCGGGTTGTTGACCTTGTTCCACGAGAGCTCGCTCTTGTGGACGAGACCATCGATCCCGCCGAGGTCGATGAAGACTCCGAACGGCGCGATGCTGCGAACCGTCCCGGTGACTCGTTGCCCCACCTGGAGGCTGCTGAACAGCTCGTCGCGCTTCTCACGCCGCTCCTCGTAGAGCGCCACCTTCTCGGAGAGGATCAGGCGGTTCGCCTTGCGATTGACCTCGAGGATCTTCAGCCGCAGCGTGCGGCCGACGAAGGGCTGGAGCTTCTCGGCGATCTCCTGCGCCGCGTCACGCGGCTGCTCGTCACGCGGACGCCGGGGGAAGTCCACGATCTGGCTGATCGGCACGAAGCCGCGGACGCCGAGGTCCACGATCAGGCCACCCTTGTTGTGGTCGATCACCCGGGCGTCGACGATCTCGCCGGCGTCGAAGCGCTCCTGCATGGCGCGCCACTTGCGCTCGAGCCCTGCTCGCCGCAGCGAGAGGACCGCATGGCCTTCCGGCGATTCAGGCTGGAGGACGTAGACGAGTACTTCGTCGCCGACCGACAGCTCGGGACGGGGCTCGTCGCCATCCCGCGGTCCGCGGCGGCTCATCAGTTCCCGGTTGGAGACGACTCCCTCGCTCTTGCCGCCGAAGTCGATCAGGATCTCATCGGGATCGATTCGGACAACGGTGCCCTCCACGACATCCCCGTGCTTGAGGCTCTTCACCTCGTTCGCGGGATCGTCGAGGAGTTCGGCCATGGTCGTTGGCTCCGGACGTGGCTCGGGCGCGATCTCCGGCGCCTCGGCCATCGGCTCATCGGCGACCGAGTCCGCGACGGGCTCTGGCTCCGTCAGCGCCTCAACGGCCTCCAGCGGCTCAGCGGGAGCGTCAGCATCGGCGGGCGCCGGCTCGGGCTCTGGGGTCTCTTGAGCCTCCATCGGCTCATCCACGACTGACGCTTCGGCGACGGAGTCTGGCTCGGTCGCCTCGGGCTCCGCGGGGGCCTCGACCGCCGCGGCCTCGCCGGCGGTCGGCTCCTCGTCGGGCTGCGGCTCAGCGGCCGCGGACGGGGCTGGCTCCTCGTCGGGCTGCGGCTCGGGCTGATTCGTTTCGTCGGTCAAGTGCGTGTACGCTCCTGCAATGCGGTGTCCCTGCACCAACAACGCCCTCCATCCGTGGAGGGCGTCTCATTCATCGCCTTCATGTCAGTTCGGGGCTGCCTTCATGGTCGATCAGACGACTCGGGTGCTCCTCCGTAACGGCCGATGGGAACGACGCGCATCCGCGCATGGCTATGCGATTGTGTGATCCAGAGCCGCGGCAGCATACCACACGGTCAAGGACCCCCCGCCGTGCCTGAACTGCCTGACCTGACGATCGTCGCCGAGGAGCTGGCGGCACGCATCTCCGGCCGCGTGGTCACCGACGTCTCAGCGCCGACGCCGATCCTGGTGCGCGCCACTCCCCAGGAGCTCGGCGCGCTGGTCGGCATGCGCGTTGGCAATGCCTCGCGGCGGGGCAAGTTCCTGCTGCTGCCCTTTGCAGGGCAGCAGACCAGGCGCACGCTTGCCGCCAACCCGATGTTGGCCGGACGCTTCTGGCTGCTCGCCGACGATGGCGCAAAGGTCCGGGCACGTACTGGCCTGCGCCTCCGCTTCGACGACGGGAGCGAGTTACGGTACGTGGACCGCGAGATGCTCGGGAAGCTGTACCTCGTGGACCCGGAGCGGCTGGACGCGATCCCCGGCTGGCCCGAGATGGGCCCCGATGCCGACGACCCCGAGCTGACCGTCGAGCGCTTCCGCGAGCGGATTCGGCGCCACCCAGGGGAGCTCAAGTCCCTGCTCCGCAACGCGCGGTTCGTGGCCGGCATCGGCAACGCCTACAGCGACGAGATCCTGTGGGAGGCGCGCCTTGCGCCGCTTCGCAAACGGAGCACGCTGCGACCCGACGAGGTGGATCGTCTCTACTCCGCGATGCGCTCGGTCGTCAGCGAAGCAACCACCCGTTTGCGAGCGCTGGTGCCGCCCGATATCCATCTCCAGCACCGCGAGTTCCTCCAGGTCCACCTTCGTGGCGGCGAGGCCTGTCCGCGCTGCGGGAGCGTGCTTCGACAGATCGGCGGGAGTGAGGCGACCACCTTCTGCAGGACCTGCCAACCGCCCTTCTAGGGGATGATCAAGACCTGGCCGGGAAGGATCTCGTCGGTGATGGTGATGCCGCTTGCGATCGCGATGGCAGCGGCGGTGGTCCCGAACCTGAGGGCGATCGCCGTCAGGGTATCCCCTGCCTGTACAACGTAGGTACGGGGTGTCGGCGCCGCCGTCGGCGAACCGGTGGGGGCAGCGGTGGAGGTGGACGCTTCCGTGGGCGATGGCGGTTGGCTTGCAGATGGCGCTGTCGTCGGTGAGGATGCCTGGGTCGACGAGACGGGTAACGACGCGCTCGGCGTCGGGGCTGGAGTCGGCGCCGACCCCCCGCCGAGCACGAAGTTGGCGGCGAGAATGGCCACCACGAGTGCCGCTACGACAAGCGCCACAACGCCCGCGCCGGCCGGAGGTCTGCGACGCGCTGCGCCGCCGAGTCCGCGCCATGCGGGCTCCGGCTCCAGGATCTGCCGCGTGCGGACGAAGGCGACGTCGGGGGCAACCCTCGGCAGGCCGCTGGAGGCCGCGAGCAGTGCGGTTCGCGCCGCGGCGAAGCGTTCGCACCGAGCGTGCGCCTCGGTCAGGCAGAGCTGGACCTGCCGTTGACGCGTGAGGTCGGCGGGCGGCGTCAGCGCGGTGCAGCGATGCGCGGGATCGAACCCGTCGACGACGGTACGAGCATCATCTGCGAGCGCCAGGAAGGGGCAGATGCGGTCCACGAGGTCGAGGATAGCAGTGGAGCGCTGGGGCCCCGGTACCGCCCCGTCGTCGCGCGCCCGGGCGGACTGATGGCCCGCGGGTGTAGCGCGCCGTCCATCCGACGGTTGCGATGGGAAATGAAATACCCCGGCGACGACCTATTTTCCCAGGGAGTTGCCCCCCAAGTATCTTCGGCGCTGGAGAGCTTAACTTCCGTGTTCGGGATGGGAACGGGTGGTTCCTCTCCGCTAGCGTCACCGGGGTAGATCTTCAATTGCCGCCCCCGCCATCGGGCAGGGGGGTGCGAACCTTCGATTGGAAGCGTCGATCGTCGTGGGGCCGGTCACTGCCGGCCTTCCGAACGCGATCCAGCAACGTGCTAGACGCGTGAATTAGGTCAAGCCCTCGACCATTAGTACCGCTTCGCTGAACACATTGCTGTGCTTACACGTGCGGCCTATCAAACAGCTAGTCTCGCTGCGGTCTTACCCGGTTACCCGGTGGGGAACCTCATCTTGAGGCGAGCTTCGCACTTAGATGCTTTCAGTGCTTATCCCATCCGAACATACCTACCCAGCAATGCCATTGGCATGACAACTGGCACAACATTGGTTCGTCCACTCCGGTCCTCTCGTACTAGGAGCAGCTCCTCTCAAGTTCCCTACGCCCACGGCGGATAGAGACCGAACTGTCTCACGACGTTCTGAACCCAGCTCGCGTACCGCTTTAATTGGCGAACAGCCAAACCCTTGGGACGTACTTCCGCCCCAGGATGCGACGAGCCGACATCGAGGTGCCAAACGGTGCCGTCGATGTGAACTCTTGGGCACCATAAGCCTGTTATCCCCGGGGTAGCTTTTATCCGTTGAGTGATACCCCTTCCACTCGGAGGTACCAGATCACTAAGCCCGACTTTCGTCTCTGCTCGACTTGTAGGTCTCGCAGTCAAGCACCCTTATGCCTTTGCACTCTTCGGCTGGTTTCCATTCAGCCTGAGGGTACCGTTGGGCGCCTCCGTTACACTTTAGGAGGCGACCGCCCCAGTCAAACTGCCCACCAGACACTGTCCAGCGCCCGGATAACGGGCCGCTGTTAGAGCCGAAATCCAACAAGGGTGGTATTTCAACAGTGACTCCACCGAGGCTAGCGCCCCAGCTTCAACGTCTCCCACCTATCCTACACATGCTGAACCTCAGTCCAATATCAAGCTACAGTAAAGCTCCACGGGGTCTTTTTGCCCTGCCGCGGGTAACCTGCATCTTCACAGGTATTTCAATTTCGCCGGATCCCTCGTTGAGACAGCGCCCAGATCGTTACGCCATTCGTGCGGGTCGGAACTTACCCGACAAGGAATTTCGCTACCTTAGTACCGTTATAGTTACGGCAGCCGTTTACCGGGGCTTCAATTCAGAGCTTGCACCCCTCCTCTTAACCTTCCGGCACTGGGCAGGCGTCAGCCCCTATACGTCAGCTTTCGCTTTAGCAGAGACCTGTGTTTTTGCTAAACAGTCGCCTGGGCCATTTCACTGCGGCCTCGATCAGCCTCTCACACGAAGTGAGCCACTGCGAGGCACCCCTTCTCCCGAAGTTACGGGGTCAATTTGCCGAGTTCCTTAACGAGGGTTCTTCCGATCGCCTTGGTATGCTCTACCCGTCTACCTGCGTCGGTTTGCGGTACGGGCGCCTTTGATCTCGCTAGACGCTTTTCTTGCAGGATCGGCTCAGTCGAATCAGCTTTCGCCTTTCATTCGCTTCTCGGAGTTCACGAGAGGACGGATTTGCCTGTCCTCTCCCCCTAGCGGCTTAGACGCACATAGCCAAAGTGCGCTCAACCTACCGTTCCCGGTCACGCCCTTGCTCCCAGGTCCGCTTCTCATTGGCTGCCTCGACAACCGAAGTCGCCTCAGCTCACCATGTCCACGAACCAGGCACCTTGCGGTGCAAACGATCTCTGGCGGTATCGGAATATCAACCGATTGTCCATCGCCTACGGCTCTCGCCCTCGGCTTAGGCCCGACTAACCCTGAGCGGATTAACCTTCCTCAGGAAACCTTAGACATACGGCGTGCACGTTTCTCGCGTGCATTTCGCTACTCATGCCGGCATTCGCACTTCCGTCCACTCCAGCCGTCCTCACGGTCGACCTTCACTGCTGACGGAACGCTCCCCTACCACCGTGACACCCGAAGGTGCCACGATCCGAAGCTTCGGTACCAGACTTGAGCCCCGTTGGATCTTCGGCGCGGAATCACTTGACCAGTGAGCTATTACGCACTCTTTAAATGATGGCTGCTTCTGAGCCAACATCCTGGTTGTCTGTGCAACTCCACATCCTTCCCCACTTAGTCTGGATTTTGGGACCTTAGCTGTCGGTCTGGACTGTTTTCCTTTTGACCACGAAGCTTAGCCCTCGCAGTCTGACTCCCGGGGTATGGAATCGCGGGATTCGGAGTTTGATTGGGTTTGGTAAGCGGTAAGCCCCCTAGCCCATTCAGTGCTCTACCCCCGCGACTGAACCCCCGAGGCTAGCCCTAAAGCTATTTCGGGGAGAACCAGCTATCTCCGAGTTCGATTGGCATTTCACCTCTACCCACAGGTCATCCCCTAGCTTTTCAACGCTAGTGAGTTCGGTCCTTCACGGGACATTACTCCCGCTTCAACCTGCCCATGGGTAGCTCACTCGGTTTCGGGTCTACTCGCGGCGACTCATTCGCCCTATTAAGACTCGCTTTCGCTACGGCTGCGTCCTTCGCGGACTTAACCTTGCCACCTACGAGTAACTCGCCGGCTCATTCTTCAAAAGGCACGCCATCAGGCTATTCGGCAGCCGAAGCCACCGAACAACACCCTTTGACTGCTTGTAGGCATGCGGTTTCAGGTACTATTTCACTCCCCTCCCGGGGTGCTTTTCACCTTTCCCTCACGGTACTGGTTCACTATCGGTCGCCAAGAGTATTTAGCCTTGGACGGTGGTCCGCCCAGGTTCCCACATGAGAGACCTTCCACGTGGTACTCAGGGACTCGGCCGGGAGTCGGATCGCTTTCGCTTACGGGGCTATCACCCTCTACGGCTGGCCTTTCCATGCCACTTCTGCTAGCGAACCGATTTGTAACTCCCTGCGGGCAGTGCAGTGCACCGCGGGCTGGCCCTACAACACCCCGACTGAAACGGCTGCAACCTATCACGCAGCCGGGGTTTGGGCTCCTCCGTTTTCGCTCGCCACTACTAACGGAATGTCTGTCTACTCCTCGAGGTACTTAGATGTTTCAGTTCCCTCGGTTTCCTCGAACGACCTATGTATTCAGTCGAACGTACCCGGGCATTACCCCGGGTGGGTTTCCCCATTCGGATATCTCCGGGTGATAACGCTTGCTCGCAGCTCCCCGAAGCATTTCGTCGCCTGCCACGTCCTTCATCGGCTCTTGGCGCCAAGGCATCCACCGCACGCCCTTAGTAGCTTGACCTAACGCTTCACGCGGCTAGCACGATTGCTGGCCGATGCGCGTTGGTCGCTCCGCACGGCTCAACGGCCGTGCGATGCGTCGGAATAATCCTCGACGAAATCGATGCTTCCAATCTTCGGTTGGTAAGGCGGCTTGCCGCCCGATGGCGGAGCCGCTTCAGCGAAGTCCGCTGACCGGTGAGCACGACGCGCGTCGCGCACAGCGGTCAGGGGAATCGGTCTGATGGGTTACACAGCGATCGCGGGCCGGCCGCACCGGCCTTCCCGCGAGGGACAGATATGGTAGCACCCGGCGTCCTGCGTGGTCAAGGAACGTTGAAGAGCGTCAGGTGACCGCCGTGGCTCCCCGGAAAGCAACTGAAATCAGATCCTCTCGCGCCGACCTTCCGCCAGGTGTTCTGGCGCAATCCGCGGGTGGGCCTGTGGCGTGGAGGATGGCCGCGCCGTCCGGGCCTCGCGTAGCAGGGCGGCTGCTTCGTGGCGCGTGGCCACTCCGAGCTTGGTCAGAATGTGCGACACGTGAGTGGCCACGGTCTTCTCGGTGACGAATAGTGCGTCTGCAATGCGCCGATTCGTCGAGCCATCCGCAATGAGTCCCAGGACCTCCGCTTCTCTGGCTGTCAGCCCTAGTGGCAGCGCACCCTCGATACCCGGGGGGCGCTCTGCTTCTCCCTCAGTCGCGAGTTCAACACGCGCACGCCTGGCGAGATCGCGAATGAGGCCGTCAAGCGGGACAGCCCGCTGGGCAGCGGTGATGGCATGTGCCTGTTGCAGGAGATCTTGAACCGACGTGTGGCTGCGTCGCCTGCCAAGCAGCGCCTCCGCGTGGCGGAAGAGGCCATATGCCAGCAGGTGCGAGTCGCCACTGTGCCTCCACAACTCTATCAGCGGGTGCCAGACGCTCGGATCGGGCTCGTGACGTGCACGAGTCGCCTCGGCTCGACACAACTGCAGGTGGGCGGCAAGTGAACCGGGCATGTACCCGCGGGCCAGGATAGCGTCGGCCGTTCGGACAATCTGCGCCGACGCAAGTTGAGCGGCAGCCTGCGCCGTCCGGTGCCGGAGCGCGCGCGCCTGCGCCGCCGCATCTGCCTCAACGCGCGCCGCAAGTCCGAGGAGGGGAGCACGCAGTTGATCGGCGTCGGTGAGCGCAAGGAAGGCAAGTCCCTCCTGAACGATGCTGCGAGCCTCGTTGAATTCGCCTCGCCAGAGCGCCAGTTCCGTACGGCCGGCGACCAGGGAGGGCCACACGTCGACGCGGCGGCTTCGTCCCGACGCGGCGGCAGTGGCGAAATGCGCAGCGGCCTCGTCGAACTGCCCACGACTGACATCGAGCCGGCCTAGGCTAACAAGGAGGCTGACGAGCCATTCCCCCTCCGGCGCCTGGTCAAGACCCGCGACCACGAGGCTCTCCGCCTCGCTCCATTGACGACCCCGGAATAACGCCGCAGCGGCTATGGACCGAAGCCCCCCGCCGATCCTGCGCCCCATTCCCTGGTCGTCTGCCTCCCGCACGGCATCCAATGCAACCGCGACCGCCTCGTCAAGTCGATCGACGCGGGCCAGCATCTCGGAGAGATTCAGGGCGGCATCGAAGATGCCCTCCATGCGGCCGGCCTGGCGTGCGACCCTCGTCGCCCTTCGCAGCGCTCGCAGGCCAATATCCGACTGTCCGAGGTTGACGAGGTCAACCCCAAGGAAGCTGAGGACCTGGCCCTCCAGGTACTGATCTCCGACGGTCCGCGCCATGCTCAGGGCCTCGGTGCACAGTTCACGCGACTCGCGATAGCGGCCAGCGAGCATCAGCGCGGCCCCCAGAGTGCCGAGCAGACGGGCTCGCTCGGACGAGATCGGCTTGGCCGGTATCAGTTCCTCAGCCTGCCGCAACTCGAGAATCGCCTCCTCGTCGCGAGCACTCGACAGCAGGTAGGTCCCAAGTCGTCGTCGCAGACTGCCCTGGCGCGACGCAGGAAGGTCCAGCACACCGATATCGAGAGCGCTTTGGACGAGTTGCACCGATCGATCGAACTCGCCGGCAGCAAACGAGGCCGTAGAGGCCTCTTCGATGAGAGCAATACGCTCATGCGCGCTCAACTGAGGCCAGGTCCCCAACTTGTTCCAGATCCGGAATGCGTCAGCAAACCGGTGGTCAGCTTCCCGATGCGCGGCTCCCCGTGTAGCTGCCCGCGCCGCATGCAGCGTGGCGTCGAGTGCCTCCGTGAGTTGACCCGCTGCCTCGTAGTGGTAGGCGAGCTCGGCCCACCCGCCGGAGGCCGACGAGAGAGTGTTCGCCGTGGCCACCAACGCCATCGCCAGATCGGCGTGCCGCTGTCGCCGCTCTGGCGGCAGGAGCCTGTCGTACACGGCCTCTCCGATGAGCGAGTGGCGCAGTGCCACGCTGTCCATTCCCTGAGCGCCGACGGTGATGAGGCGGCGAGATGCGAGTTCGCGTAGTGCGCTGGTGGCGTTCTCGGGGTTAAGCCCAGCGCATCGTGCGAGCAGGGTACTTGGGACAGGGCGGCCGGCGGTCGCAATCATCTCAACGACCCTCAGCGCTGCATAAGACAGGCTCCGGAGGTGCGTGAGCAAGAGATCGCGCAACGACTCGGAAAGACCGTTCCCCCCTCCGCTCGCGGACCTGACGAGCTCCTCCGCGAACAGGGGGTTGCCCTGGCTGCGTCGGACAATCTCCTGAACCAGCCTCTCATCCAGTTTCCCATTCGCGAGCACCGCCACCAGTGCGCGCGTTTCGCTGGTCGTCAGAGGGGGAAGGTCTATGCGCTCGAAGGCGTGCAGCCGTCGCAATTCCCTCTGCAGCACCTGAATCACCCGGCCGTGATCCAACGTAACCCCATGGGCGGCTGTAAGGGTCCCAATGAACAGCACATGCGCATCTTGTAGGCTGGCTGCCAGAAAGCCGAAGAGCTCGAGGCTCGATTGATCGGCCCATTGGAGATCCTCGAGCATGACGACCAGCGGCTGATCGGATGCCGCTTTGACGAGGGCCTGCCGGCAACTGGCGAATATCCCAGACCCCTGTTCCCGATCAGCTGACCGCCCGGCTCGAGCCGTGGAAGGCGCGGCAGCCATGGTTTCCGACAACTCGAGCACAAGATGCGGTCGGCGGTGGGCGGCTGCAGCAATGGGCAGCAGAGCATCCAGCCACGGCGCGAAAGGCAGGTTGCCCGGCGCGAGCTCGAGACAATGACCGAGCAGGAACCGCACGCCCTGGGATGCCGCCCTGAACTCGGTCAGGAGTCTCGTCTTGCCCATCCCGGCGTCGCCGGTCACAAGCACCACGACACCGCTGCCGGAGGAGACGCGGACCATCGCGCGCTCCAGCACGGCCATCTCGGCCTGCCGCCCGACAAACGTCGAAATCAAGTCAGACCGAGACACCTCGCTCCGTTCCCGTATGGCACCGCGGCCAAGCAACCACGCACGCGAAATCAGTAGTTGCTACCGATGCCGCCTCGCCGCACGCGTTGCAGTCTAGGCCCTGCACGACGGTGCGCCAATGCTCGGGTGCCGCGTCCCGCACTGCCGACGACCGGGTAGTCCGCCAAGTAGGGAGGTAACAATGCGTCGATTACTGACGACTCTTCTCACGCTGACTCTTGCTCTTTCCACCCTGACCTTCGGTGCTCAGGTCGCGGGTAGCGCAAAGGTCACGCCGAGCGATTCTGACGTTTCCAAGATGGTGAACCTCGCGCAGCAATTCCTCAGCCGGCGAAGCATATCCCTTACCCGTCGGGGTGCCGCTGCCGCGGTGGCCGTGCCATCGAGCGCAGTCGCCCATGGCAGTCCCGAGTTCTTGGACTTGGAAGCTGTGGCGGTTGATGAGCTGGCGGCCCGCCGTGACGTGCTCCGCGAGTTCGGCGAGGAGTACCTCGAAGCTGAGACCTCGTTGACCTTGCTGGGCGTGGAACCCGGCGCTGGCACGGTGATCATCCGGGTCGAGGAGCGCTCCTCGCTCACCTACGCCAAGATCCATGGCGACGAGCCGTCGCACACCGCCTTCGTCGTCCCGCGCCTACTTTCATTTCGACGCGAGGGGGCTGCGTGGGTTCTCGAGGCCATGCCTGTCGAGTCGGGGGGTCTCGCCCCTCTCACGGAGCCAACCGGAGTGTCGGGCGCGGAGATGAGGTCCGCGCTGGCGGCATCCACCGCGGGTCCGGATCCCCAGCGGGCAACCGGCCTGGTGACGCCGGAGGCGATCGATCCCGGCGACAAGGCCGGTCCCTACAACTATCACGCCATGGCGAACTACGCCATTCTCTACTGGGACAACTACAACCCGAACTACCGTACCTTCAATGATGTGGGTGGAGACTGCACGAACTTCATCAGCCAGGCGATGTACGCGGGCGGATGGGTTCAGACGAACCAACCGATCTGCTGGTACCAGGACGACAACTGCTGGTGGTACACGTCCGCCACACAAACCTGGTCGTGGACGAGCGTGTCGCACTGGTACACCTTCGCAGTTGTCAAGAGGCAACGTACATACATCCTAGGCAGTCCGTGGTCGATGTGGCTCGCGGATGTGCTACAGGTGGACTTCACTAACAACGGGAGCAAGGATCACACAATGATCGTGACCTACGTCGCGACCAGCACGTGGACTCCCTACCTGACCTACCACACTACCGACACCTTGAATCGGAGCCTGTCGAGCTTGATCTCGCAATACCCGAGTGCCCGGTGGTATCCCCACCGGACGTAGCGGAGGCGCTACCGGTGAATCCAGTCAGGACGCCTGCCGGGGCGATCGCGGCCGCCCTCGTGTCGCTTGCGGCGATCTCCGTGGCCACGTACCTCCTCGCCAACGCACGTCCCCCCGATCCGGGAGCCGGGGATCCCGGGGTGGAGGCCGCCCGTGTCACCGGTCGCCGGTACGCCGAGGCCCTGGGCCGCGGCGACGCAACGGCGCTGTCGGAGATCCTGCACGCATCGGCCGAGTCCCATGAGGTGCAGGCGCGGATCCAGCGCTACGCTGGGCTCGACTTCCACGATGCCGAGGTCCAGGTCGTGAGCGAGTTCCCCCGCATCTACCGTCTCCTGATCCTAGGCCGGGCCCCGGACGGGTCCCCTGTCCCCATCGCGGAGGTGATCGAGTGGAGCAACGGTGGCTGGGACTTCGCGCCGTTCGCCACGCCGCCGCCCGGTACTTAGCCAACACACCGACCGCCTAGTACGCTCTAGTGTGCGGTAAGCCCATTCAGCGGATGGCCGTGCACGAGCCGGGCCACTGCGGTCCGCCTGCCCACGCCGAGCTTGTCGTACACGTGCTCCAGGTGCTTCTTCACGGTGCTCGGCGCGACCCAGAGCTGCTGGGCGATCTGCGCATTCGTCTTGCCCTCGGCGACCAGCCAGACGATCTCGCGCTCCCGCGGAGTCAACTCGGCGCAGGCGCCGAACTTGCTGTCGACATCCGACGCGGCGTTCACCTCCGACAACCGCCGTCGCAGCGCGGCGCGCGCCTCGAGGCTGTGGAAGTGCGGGCGGAGCATTTCAAGGACCGCGCGGTCACGTTCAGAGAAGTCACGCGCCCCCGTTCCACGGAACAGGATGAACGACCGGTGCCACCCCGGAGCTGCCGGCAGGCCGACATCGATCATGGAATCAACCCCACCCGGATGGAAGTACTCCCGAAAGATGGGTAACTCGTGGTATCGCCGCTGGCTGATCAGGTCAGACATCCTGAGGGTGGAAAGGTCGCCGGTCCGGGCGCGATACTCGGAGATCGGGCAGGGGGCCACCGCCCAGTACGCGTCCACATCGTCCGCGTCGTCCTCGGGGCCGATCCCGACCACGACACGGAAGCTCTTCGCAAGAAGATCTGCCTCCTGGTAGGTGACATCGTCGCACGGGACAAGGCCCTGGAGGCGAGCAAGGACCTCGGGCGGATACAACTCGTCGAAATCCAAGCTGGCGACATCGGCGAGAAAGCCCAGGATGCCCTCGAGATCGGCCCGTTGCGGCTGCACTGGAGGTCGAAGATACGCCGAACGGCGAACAGACACAAGACTGCCGGCCGCATATCCTCGGGTGAAGGCACTGAGGGAATGCAGTGCCTCCGGCCATGTAGCGAGAGGTGTACGAAATGCGTAACGGACGGACTATGCGAAGGCCGCTCGCGGCAGTCGTCCTGGGCGCGACTCTTGCCCTGCTCAGCGCAGGCGTCGCGTTTGCCGAGGCTCCCCACCACGTGATGCTGCCCGATGCGGCGTGCAACCAGGGGACGTTTGACGCGCGCCTGACTTCCGGTAATGGGGTCGTCCCGATGTACATGGCGACAACACCCGTCGGATGCATGACCATGCCGGGTGCGTTTCTGGGGAACTGACCGTCCAGCTCGTGGTCGAGACTCGGCCGGTGCCCATGGGGACCGACTCCAGGTCGCTCGAATGTCGCGCCCTGACGAACAGGAAGGCCTCGGTCGCCAAAGCCCTCGAATAGGCGTGGTGGAGATGAGGGGACTCGAACCCCTGACCCCCTCCTTGCAAAGGAGGTGCTCTCCCAGCTGAGCTACATCCCCATCGGTCGCGCCATGGTAGCGCCGCCCGGCGGGTGCCGCTACGGCGGGGTCAGGCGTCGGGCGGGCTCGGGGGGCAACGGATCGCCCGGCGGCCAAGCCACGCTGCGAACCACGCAGATCGGGGTCTGCTCGCCAGCCTGGCCCAGGGGATTGTCGGCGAAGAGGCGCTCGACCAAGCGGCGGTCGAGGCCGCGGCTGACACCCAGGACGTTGCAGCCGGCGTCGTTGGCATCGATCACCGCGACTGGCCTCCCGAGCTCGGTCGCAAGGCGCTTGGCGACCCCGTTCGGATCACGCGGACCGAGCGTGGCGGACTGGTTGTAGGGCGCGATGGTGTACGAGGTCGGGCCGTCGATGGCCGCAGCCTGGCGACCGGCAATGCGGTAGAAGAGACCGTGCACCCCAAAGGGCTTGGTGAGGCCGCTCACCACGGCGGCGAGGAGGATCCGCGGGGCGCCGACCTCGCTGATGGCCAGCTCCATCGTCTCCGCGGTCCCGAGGCCGATCCCGTATCCCGGACGGGTCACGAAGCGCACCAGGAAACGCGCAAGGCGGCCCGGGTGGATGCTGGTCATGGGGTGCGAGCGGCCCTGGGTGATGGCCACCATCCGCTCGCTGACCGCCACCAGGACCGTGTCATCGGGGTTTGGCCAGGCGTAGCGGCGCGCGACATCGATGGCGTCGTCGGCATCGGTCACAAGGTGGGTGCGCACCGGGAGTCGGGCGTACACCTGGCCGTCGAGCGTGGCGTACAGCGCGCGGTCCGGGTTCGCCGCGTCCAGGATGCCCATCGGGCGGTCGGCTGGTTCGGGCACGGGCTGGCTCCATCGGTCCTGCGGGAGAGGTGGTGGTGGGCGTTTCTGGACTCGAACCAGAGACCTCTGCCTTATCAGGGCAGTGCTCTAACCAGCTGAGCTAAACGCCCCCGCGAGGGCGCGCATCGTACCCCGGCACTCACGGCCGGCGCAACCGAGCGCGTCCAGATCCGGACAAGCGAAGAGCCGCCCCTGCGACGGGACGGCTCGAACCGTGCTTCACGGCTGGAGAGTGACAGGAACCCGCGTTGTGAACGGGCAGGTCTGCGGTTGCGAGGTCGACCGATCTCCCGCTTGCGCGGGTGCCGACCACCTCGCTGGCCAGCGCTTGGAATCGGTCGATCGACCTGGAAGTTCTAGTCCCCCGGCGAACCGGGTGACCGGGTCTCCCTAGAAAGGAGGTGATCCAGCCGCACCTTCCGGTACGGCTACCTTGTTACGACTTCGTCCCAATTACCAATCCCACCTTCGACGGCTGCCTCCTTGCGGTTGGCCCACCGGCTTCGGGTGTTATCGACTTTCATGACGTGACGGGCGGTGTGTACAAGGCCCGGGAACATATTCACCGCAGTGTGCTGACCTGCGGTTACTAGCAACTCCGGCTTCATGCAGGCGAGTTGCAGCCTGCAATCCGAACTGAGACCGGCTTTGGGGGATTAGCTCCACCTCGCGGTTTGGCAACCCGTTGTACCGGCCATTGTAGCGTGTGTGTAGCCCAGGGCATAAGGGCCATGCTGACTTGACGTCATCCCCACCTTCCTCCGAGTTTCTCTCGGCAGTCTGGCATGAGTGATACAACATGCCACGGGGGTTGCGCTCGTTGCGGGACTTAACCCAACATCTCACGACACGAGCTGACGACAGCCATGCAACACCTGCACACCGATCCCTTGCGGGAGGACGACGTTTCCGCCGTTTTCCGGTGCATGTCAAGCCCTGGTAAGGTTCTTCGCGTTCCGACGAATTAAACCACACGCTCCGCTGCTTGTGCGGGCCCCCGTCAATTCCTTTGAGTTTTAGCCTTGCGGCCGTACTCCCCAGGCGGAACACTTAATGCGTTAGCTACGGCACAGCCGGGGTCGATACCGACTACGCCTAGTGTTCATCGTTTACGGCTAGGACTACCGGGGTATCTAATCCCGTTTGCTCCCCTAGCTTTCGCGCCTCAGCGTCAAGAATGGGCCAGGTAGCCGCTTTCGCCACTGGTGTTCCTCCCGATATCTACGCATTTCACCACTACACCGGGAATTCCGCTACCCTCTCCCACCTTCCAGCCGATCAGTTTCCGATGCCGTTTCCCAGTTAAGCCGGGAGCTTTCACATCGGACTTGACCAGCCGCCTGCGCGCTCTTTACGCCCAGTAAATCCGGACAACGCTCGCCACCTACGTATTACCGCGGCTGCTGGCACGTAGTTAGCCGTGGCTTATTCCTCAGGTACCGTCTTGTATCTTCCCTGAGAAAAGAGGTTTACGACCCTAGGGCCTTCGTCCCTCACGCGGAGTTGCTGCCTCAGACTTTCGTCCATTGGGCAAAATTCCCGACTGCTGCCTCCCGTAGGAGTCTGGGCCGTTCTCAGTCCCAGTCTGGCTGATCATCCTCTCAGACCAGCTACCGATCGTCGCCTTGGTGGGCCGTTACCTCACCAACTAGCTAATCGGACGCAGGCCCCGCCGGAAGCGCCTTGCGGCTTTGGACGGCGAAGTCGAATCGCCGACCACATGCGGTATTAGCCACCCTTTCGGGCAGTTATTCCCCACTTCCGGGTAGGTCACCTACGCGTTACTCAGCCGTCCGCCACTAGGTTGATCGAGCAAGCCCGCTCAACCCCGTTCGACTTGCATGTCTCATGCACCCCGCCAGCGTTTGTCCTGAGCCAGGATCAAACTCTCCGAACAAAAAACAGTGGTCTTGCCCGATGGCACTACCACCGTTCACAGGTTCAGACGTTAATCCCGTTGACTCGTGTGGGTTCCTGTCACTCTTCAGCTGTTAAGTCACGTCACCGAACTGCTTCGGATTCGCTCGATTCTTCTGCCTCCTTATGGAAGCTCGGCGGCGAGCTGCCCGGCCCTGGTGGACCGGCGTTCTCGCAACGCCTGCCGACACACACGTCGGCGCGAACCCGAAGTCTATCCGCTTGCGAGGGCGACTGTCAACCGGCGGCGGTCGCCAGCAGCCGATCGCGAACCCCCTCGGCCGTGAGGCCCAGGGCAGCGTCGTGCTCTTCGGGCGTGCCGTAGTTGCGGAGCACCCGCCGTGGCACACCGATCGCCTCGACCCTGACCGCCGCCGGCGCGAGCGCCTGCACGATGTCGGCGAGCCCGGTTCCCGCGTAGTACGGCTCGACAAGCAGGATCGGCGCCGACGACTCGCCGACGAGTTCGCGGAGGCCGGCCGCATCGAACGGCGCAACGGTGGTGCAATAGGCGACCGAGACATCGAGTCCCTCGGTCGCTTCGAGGACGCGGTCCAGCATCGGTCCGACCGCCATCACGGTGGCCGCCGTACCTCGGCGTACCACGTCCAGGAGCCCGAACCGCACCGGGCGACTCGCCTGATTCACCTGGGCGGCGGTGCGGAAGTAGGTCGGCGCGCCGTCGGCGTACGTCTCACGGAAGAGGGTGTCGAACTCGGCCGGCGTGCCCGGGACCACGATCTCCATCCCGGGCAGCGTCTTGAGGACGGCGACATCGCCCGGCGCCTGGTGGGTCATCCCATCGCTGGCGTAGTCGTACGAGGCGCCGATGCTCACGAAGTTGCCGCCCAGTCCCTGGTAGCAGAAGTCGTCCTTGATCTGCTCGAAGGGACGCTCGACCACGAACGGGGCGATCGAGTGCACCACCGGCACGAACCCCTCCAGGGCGAGGCCGGCTGCCAGGCTGACGGCGGTCTGTTCCATGATGCCGAGGTTGAGCACGCGACCCGGATGCTTCGCCGCCGCATCGTCGAAGAGGCCGACGCTGATGTCGCACAGGACCATGACGAGTCGTGGATCGGTGTCCATCAGATCGGTGACAGTGCGGGCAAACTCGGCTCCGCATGGTGGGCTCGGTCATCGGTCCACCACCGCGACGATGATGGTGGGGCGCGATGCGTCCTGCGATCGCAGCGCCGTCTCGATGGCAGCGTGGTCTCGTCCGTCGATCGTCTGCGCCGCCCAACCGAAGGCGCTGAACTTGGCCGCGATGTCGCCGAGCGGTCGCGTGCTGGTGCCGTTGTCGATCAGGATCGCGGTCAGGTTGGGTAGGTCGAGGCTCCCCGCGAGCAGCGCGGTCTCCCAGACGCTCCCCTCGTTCGCCTCTCCGTCACCGATCAGCACGAAGACCCGCCGGTCGCTGCGCTTGAGCTGGAGGGCGAGCGCCACGCCGACCGCCATCGGGAACCCGTGACCCAGCGAGCCGGTGGAAATTTCGATGCCGGGCACCAGGTTGCGGTCCGGGTGACCGCCGAGGCGGCCGTCGTACGCGAGGAATCGGGCCAGCTCCTCCGCCGGGAAGAAGCCGCGGTCGGCCAGCACGGCGTACAGGCCGATCGGCCCGTGGCCCTTGCTGAGCAGGAATCGGTCGCGCGCCTCATCACGCGGGTTGGCCGGGTCGTGCCGCAGCACCCGCTGATAGAGGACCCACACCACGTCGAGGATCGAGAGTGCACTGGGGTCGTGCTTATCGTCGCCGTGGGTGCCGGCCAGGAGCCGCAGCATCGGCTTCATGGCCGGGTCGCGAGCCTCCTGCCCTGACCGCGACGCCACGGCCTAGGAGCGCTCTACCTGGCGTCGCCCCTGGAGCGACCGGATCAGGGTCACGTCGTCGGCGTACTCGAGGTCGCCGCCGACCGGCAGTCCGCGGGCGATGCGGCTGACCATCGGCACGTGCGGTGCGAGCAGATCAGCCAGGTACATGGCGGTCGCTTCCCCCTCCAGGTTCGGGTTGGTGGCCAGGATCACCTCGGCCACGCCACCGTCGGCGACCCGCACGATCAGCTCGCGGGCCTTTATCTGCTCCGGACCGATCCCGTCGATGGGGCTGATGGCGCCGTGCAGTACGTGGTAGCGACCCCGGAACTCGCCGGTGCGGTCGATGGCCAGCACGTCGAGCGGCTCCTCGACCACGCAGATGCGGGTCGAGTCCCGCCGCGGATCCGAACAGAAGGTGCAGGGGTCGACGCCGACGTCGGTGATGTTGCAGCAGGTCGAGCAGTAGTCGACCTCCTCCTTGACCGCCACGAGCGCGGACGCGAGGGCGCGCGCCTCGTCCGCAGGAGCGCGGAGCATGTGGTAGGTGAGCCGCTGGGCGGTCTTGCGCCCCACGCCGGGGAGCTTGCTGAACTCCTCGATGAGGCGCGCCACCGGCGCGATCAGGCCGGTCACGACATCACCCTCGACACCGGGAAGCGGCGGCTCAGCGGAGGCCGGGCATGCCGGGCAGACCCATGCCCCCGGCCACCGATGCCATGCGGTCGCGCTCCAGCTCCTTGCTGCGCGTGATGGCGTCGTTGACCGCGGCGACCACCAGATCCTGCAGCATCTCGACCTCGCCGGGATCGACCGCCGCCGGATCGATCTCGATGGCGCGGATCTCCTGGCCCCCGGTGATCACGACGCGGACCGCTCCCCCACCGGCGGTCGCCTCGAGTGTCGTCTCCCGCAGCTCTTCCTGCGCCTTGGCCATCTGGGCCTGCATCTGCTGCGCCATCCTGGCGATCTGGGTCACGTTCACGCGTTCAGTACTCCTGGCTTGTCGGGGCGGGCAGCGCTCGGCGCTGCGATATCGGCTAGTGGACTTCGGGCGCTTCGATCTCCTCACCGCCGGTGATCTGGATCACGAGGTCGAGGATGGCGGCAGCGGCGGGATCGTCCGCGTTGGGTGCCAGCGCCTGGGCCATGGTGAGCGGCTCGAGCTCGACATTGCCGGTCACGCACTCGACCGCCCAGTTGCCACCGAGCACGGTGCCCAGCAGTTGCTCGATCGCCGCGGACTTGGCGGCGACCTTCTGGCGCATGAATGACCGCTCCTCGGGAAATGCGAGCGTCATCCGCGCACCGTTGACGGTGACCGGACGGCACTCCGTCAGGAGCGGCTTGATGGCCGGCGCAGCGCGCTGGACGACCTCGGCCCAGCGCTCACGGACCTCGGCAAGCTCGATCACTCCGGTGGCGGGCGCGGGCGGCGGCTCCGCTACGTCGACGGCCTGTGTCGGCGCCTCGACCGGAGCGGGCCGCGGCGCGGCGGGGATCGGTGCCGGCCGGGGCGGTGGAGCGGCGACGGCATGAGGCGGCGCGGCGGCGGTCGCAGGACCGGGGAGCGGCGGATCAACGGCGAGCAGCTCAAGCGCCAGTCGTGCGCGCCCTTCCCGCGCGCCAACCGACGCGGCCTCGGCGAGGGTGCGCAGGATGGCTGCCAGGCGGCGGGCGAGCGGTGGGTTCCCGGCGGAGCGCAGCAGTCGACGGCGTGCCTCCTCCTCGGCCTGGCCGGCCACCTGGCCCATGTCGCGACCGACGTCACCGAGCTCCTCGATCCGATCGAGCGCGCCACCCGCGTCCCCCGCCAGGTACGCATCGATCAGGGCGACGATCTGCCCCTCGTCGGCGAGGCCGACGGCGTCGCGCACCGCATCGGCGGTCACGTGATCGCCAGCATAGGAAAACACCTGATCGAGGAGCGATTCGGCATCGCGCATCCCGCCGTCGGCGAGACGGGCAATCAGTGCCAGCGCCTCGGGATCGGCCTGGACATGCTCGGCATCGGCGATGCGCGACAGCTTGCCGGCGATCAGGTCGGCCGGCAGGCGGTGGAAGTCGAAGCGCTGCGTCCGGCTGATGATGGTGGCCGGCACCTTGTGCGTGTCGGTCGTTGCCAGGATGAAGACGACGTGGGGTGGCGGCTCTTCGATCATCTTGAGCAGCGCATTGAAGGCATGCGCGCTGAGCATGTGGACCTCGTCCACGATGTACACCCGGCGCCGCAGCTCGGCCGGCGCGGTAAGCGCCCGCATCACCAGGTCGCGCGCATCCTCGACCAGCCCGTGGCTGGCGGCGTCGATCTCGATGACGTCCATGGCGCGCCCCTCGCGCACCGAGGTGCATGCGTAGCAGCGGTCGCATGGCTCGCCGTCGGCGCCCAGGTCGGTGCAGTTGATCGCCTTGGCGAGGATCCGCGCCGTCGAGGTCTTGCCGGTTCCGCGCGGCCCGACGAGCAGGTAGGCGTGCGCGATCCGATCGGCGGCGACCGCGTTGCGCAGCGTGGTGACGATGTGGTCCTGGCCGATCAGCTCGCCGAAGCGCTGGGCACGCCAGCGGCGGTAGAGGGCCATCGGCGCCTGCAGCTCGGCGGCGGTCGACTCGGTGGCGGGCGGTTCGGCGGCGGTCTTGACCATGGTCTCCTTACCGTACAACGAACCGCCGCGGGCGAAGTGAGTGGCCGTGCACCCGGCGTCGTCCGACCGTCCCCGCGCGCGCATCCATCGTCCGGCTCCAGCCAGGTCACCCCACGGCACCCGAGAGCGGTCGCTTACCGCTGCTTCCTTCCGGACCTGACGGGGTTCGCGGGCTCTCGCTGCGTGGGACCCGACTCTCAACGTCGGTCGATGTCGTCGGAGGCGGAGGCGGTACGGCCTCGGCCGGGAATTCAGTCCCGCTATAGCGGATTGCGGGTGCAGGGCACCGCTAGTTCCCCACCTAGCACGGCCGTCGCGATGGTAGACGCGGGGGGCGTATCGGTCAATTGAGGGGATGGCGGAGAGGGGGGGATTCGAACCCCCGACGGGTTTCCCCGAACCGCATTTCCAATGCGGCGCCATAGGCCACTAGGCGACCTCTCCGGGGCGCGTTGTGAGGGACGGAGACAGAACCGGTGGAGTGGCGGAGAGGGTGGGATTCGAACCCACGGTGCTCATCGCACACCGCTTTTCGAGAGCGGCACCTTCAACCACTCGGACACCTCTCCGTGCCGGCGAGTCTAGCAGAGGGTCAGACCCGGGCCGCCCGTCCCTTCCGACGCAGACCGGCCTCAGGCGCGGGCCGGAGCGACAGCGCCGAGACGCCGGGCCTCGGCCTCGCGGACGCCGGAGATGACCGAAATGTCGTGGAGCAACGCGCTGCTGCGGGCGAGTTGCACGGCGCCGCCGGCCGCCCCCCGCTGGTCATCGGGGACGGCGAAGACGAGGGTGCGCACCTGCGCCTCGGCGAGGGCGCCGACGCACATGACGCACGGCTCGTGGGTGGTGAAGATGGTCACCTCGCCGAGCCGCCTCGGCTCGATCTTGCGGGCGGCTGCCTGCACGGTGAGCAGGACGGCGTGCGCCGTTGGATCGCGCTGGAGCACGATCCGGTCGTGGTCGCGGGCGATCATCGCGTCGTCGAGGACCGCCACAGCGCCAACCGGGGCCTCCCCCTCCTCTGCGCCGCGACGTGCCTCAGCGATGGCCTCGGCCATGTACAGCTCGTAGTTCATCTTCGCTCGAGTCTAGCAGGCTGCCCCTTCCGATCGGGGGCCGCTAGGATGGGCGCCGGAGCCTGTTCTCGCGACGAAGGGAGCCTCGCCATCGACCATCCTCGGGCCTGGTCGCGTCTGGATTGGGCGGCGCTTGCGGCCGTGACGCTTGGTGGCGCGGCGCTGCGACTGGTGGGGCTGGCACGACCGGTCGGGCTGGTCTTCGACGAGATCTTCTATGCCCAGAATGCCTGCCAGTACGTGCTCGGCAGCGCGGAATGCGGCATCGGCGAGCTGGCGGGGCGATCCCACCCGCCGATCGGCAACTGGCTGATCGGGATCGGCATCCGGATCTTCGGCTACAACGAGTTCGGCTGGCGGATCACGGCGGCGCTCGCGGGCGCGGCGACGATCGGGCTGCTGTATCTGCTGGTGCGTCGTCTGCTCGCTGGTCGCGTCTCGGACGGCGCCGCGACCGTCGGAGCGTTCTCCGCCGCGGGTCTGCTGGCGATCGACTTCCTTCACCTCGTGCAGTCGCGGATGGCGATGCTCGATGTGTTCGTCACCCTCTTCGTGGTGGCCGCCATCCTGTTTGCCGTCCTGGACGTCACGCGCGACCGCAACACAGCGGCGCGCTCATGGTGGACGCGGTTGACGCTTGGCCGTCCGTGGCGGCTGCTGACCGGCGCATCACTGGGAGCGGCGGTCGGGGTCAAGTGGTCCGGCGCCTACGCCGGGCTGCTGGTGGTTGCGCTGCTCATCGCCTGGGAGACCAGTGCTTCCCGCGACCGCGACGAGGGCGGCGTTCCGGGGCGAGCCTGGTGGGCCGCGTTCGCGGTCGCAACACGGCGCGAGCTGCCGCGCTCGCTGGTCCTGCTCGGGCTGGTGCCGCTGGTCATCTACGTCGCGTCGTACATCGGTCGGATCCCCGACGCCGGCCTGGGCCTGCCGTGGGTCGATGGGACCTTCCTGCACGAAGTCTGGGAGCACCAGGGACGGATGCTGCGCTTCCACGTGGGACTCGGCGGCAGCCACCCGTACGAGTCGCCGGCCTGGTCGTGGCTGCTCGACAAGCGCCCGGTGGCCTACTACTTCCGGGTGGATGACGGCGCATATCGACATATCCTGGCGCTCGGCAATCCGCTGGCCTGGTGGGCCGGCGGATTGGCGGCTATCGGCCTGGGAGTGGTCTGGGTGCGGGACGGGATGCGCCTGGCGCGCCCCGAGCCGGTGCTGCTGGGCGCGGCGGCGGCGACCTACCTGCCATGGCTGCTGCTCACCTCCTCGCGCAGCTTCGTCTTCATCTGGTACATCCTGCCGACGGTGCCATTCCTGTGTGCGGCGCTCGGCGTGGTAGCCGCCCATGCCTGGCGAGGAATCTCGGGACGCGTGGCCGTGGGGCTGGCCGGCGTGGTCATGATCGCCAGTTTCGCCTTCTTCTTCCCGGTACTGACTGCCCTCCGGATCTCGCCCGACGATTGGCGCGTGCGGATCTGGTTCGCCGATTGCGCCCGGCCCGGCGCCCCCACCCTGGAGCTGCCGGATGACGTGATCGACAACGGTCCCCCGCCGACGGGGTGGTGCTGGATCTAGCCGTCGTCGAGCGGCGCCGCCCGCCTCGCGGGTGCGATACTCGGGCCATGAGATCCGGCCGATGACGGCGAGCAAGGTCGCGTCGATGCGCGACGCGATCGCCGAGCTCGTTCGGGATGGCGACACGGTCGCCATCGAGGGCTTCACCCACCTCATCAGCTTCGCTGCCGGCCACGAGATCATCCGCCAGGGAAGGCGCGATCTGACGCTGGCACGTCTCACCCCCGACCTCGTGTACGACCAGATGGTCGCCGCCGGCGTGGCGCGAAAGCTCGTCTTCAGCTGGCTCGGCAATCCCGGGGTCGGCGGCCTGCACGCCATCCGCCGACGCATCGAAGCCGATGTCGGGACCGATGGCGACGCGGCCGCGGATCGCCTGGAGATAGAGGAGTACAGCCACTTCGGCATGGTGGCGCGCTACACCGCGGGCGCGGCCAACCTGCCCTTCTTCCCGTTGCGCTCCTACTTCGAGACCGACATGCCCGGGGCCAACCCGCTCATCCGCCCGATCACGTCGCCCTACGGCGACGAGGTCGTGTACGCCGTCCCGCCGCTCAAGCCCGACGTGACGATCGTCCACGCCCAGCGGGCGTCGGCGGGCGGTGACGTCCAGGTGTGGGGCCTGCTCGGCGCCCAGAAGGAGGCCGCCTTCGCCGCCGAGCGCGTCATCGCGGTGGTCGAGGAGCTGGTCGACGAGAGCGTCGTGCGGTCGGATCCGAATCGGACCCTGATCCCCGGGCTGGTGGTCGATGCCGTCGTCGTCGAGCCGTGGGGCGCGCACCCCTCGTACGTCCAGGGGGCCTACGACCGCGACAACGCCTTCTATCTCGAGTGGGACGCGATCTCGCGGGACGAGGCGCGGCTGCAGGACTGGCTGCGGGAATGGGTGCACGACCTCGACGGGCGGGCCGCCTACCTCGAGAAGCTGGGGGTCGACCGCCTGGCGTCGCTGCGACCCGGATCCGCGCCGTCCGGATCGGTCGACTACGGGGAGTACCGGTGACCGGCGCCGCCTTCACCCCCAACGAGATGATGGTCGTGGCCGCCGCGCGCGAGCTGGCCGACCGGCACGTCTGCTTCGTGGGGGTGGGTCTGCCGAACATCGCGGTCAACCTGGCGAAGCGCACCGTGGCGCCCGACCTGGAGCTCGTCTACGAGGCCGGGGTATTCGGGGCGCGGCCGGCACGGCTGCCGCTCTCGATCGGCGACCCGACCATCGTCACCGGCGCGACCGCAGCAGTCAGCATGTTCGAGCTGTTCGCGTTCTACCTGCAGGGCGGGCTGATCGACGTCGGGTTCCTGGGGGCCGCGCAGATCGATCGGTTCGGGAACATCAACACCACCGTCATCGGTCCATACCAGAATCCGAAGGTGCGGTTGCCGGGGTCGGGCGGGGCGTGCGAGATCGCCATCAACGCACGCGAGGTGTTCGTGATCATGCGCCAGAGCGCGCGCAGCTTTGTCGAGCGGATCGACTTCCGGACCTCGCCGGGCAACCTCGGCGGCGAGGGGGCAGATGCGACACGGCGCAGGCAGGGCTGGCTGGGCCGCGGCCCGACCGTGGTGGTCACCGACCTGGGCGTCTATCGGTTCGACACCGACGGGGAGATGCGGCTGGAGCTGCTCCACCCGGGCGCGACCCTGGAGCAGGTGCGGACCAGCATCGGCTGGGAGGTGCGCGTCGCGGAGGGCGTGACCGCCACGCCATCACCGACCGGCGAGGAGCTCCGCCTCCTGCGCGAAGAGCTGGATCCCGCGGGCACCTACCTCCGCTGAGAGGCCGCCCTCAGTCCACGCGCAGGACCGAGCCGACGAGCGCGGCAGCGAGTGCCGCCGTGCCGCCGATGGCGACCAGGCGCAGGCCGTCGCGCCACCACGTGCGCCGCGTGATGGTGGCGGTGGTCGATCCGAGCGCGAAGAGGGCAAGGATCGAGATGGCCAGCGATGCAACCATGGCCGGACCGACCGGGAGGACGGCAAAGGGTGCCAGCGGCACCAGCCCACCGGCGAGCGCCGCGAGGCCGGTGACCACCGCCGCTCCACCCGGGCCGAGGCGCGCACCGCCGGGCGCAGGGCTTCCGGCGAGGGCGTCGCGGGCGTCCAGATCGAGCTCAGCTCGGGTCGAGGTGTACAGGACGCCACCCATGGAGATGGCCTCCGCGACAGCGGCAGCGGTCCCTGCCAGCGCAACCAGATCGGCGCGCCCGGCACCGATCGTCACGCCCAGCACGACGGCGAGCACATTGGTGATGTTGTCCTGTGCCCCCATCAGCACCTCGCGGACGGTCGCCCGCTCCAGCAGCGCCCGCCGGGCGGTCTGGCGCGAATGATCGGCGGGTTCGGCGTCGCCGGGGAGGCGAATGGAACTCATGCGCGGATCGTGCCGATCGCGAGGAATGCGCGCACAGGGCCGATCGGCCCGTTCGACTCACCCACTGGCAGGGGTTGTGGCGTGCCCGAGAGGACTCGAACCTCCGACCTTCAGGTCCGCAACCTGACGCTCTATCCACTGAGCTACGGGCACGTGTGCGCGGGGACGCCGATTCTAGCAAAGGATCGTCCGCTCCCCTTCGGGCCAAGCCCGAAGGGGTCAGTCGGTGGCCACGTATCTCCGCAGACCCGCTCGCGCCAGGAATCCCACGGTGGCGCCGTAGACGAGATGCGAAAGCGCGGAGATGGTCGCAAATTCGGCGTAGAACTTGATGCTCAGCCAGCCGGGGTACAGGGTCAGCTGGAAGATCTCCAGAAAGACGCCCCAGCCCATCCCCGTGAGCAGCGCCCATCGGAGCGACGATCTCCCGTCGCGCGCGAAGAGGAAGCAATACGCCACCGCGAAGGCCGTGCCATTCAGGAAGTGGAACGCCCCGCCGACCGCGTACACGCCCGCTGCGGTCGAACCTGTTCCGAGCAGGAGTTGGCCGAAGATGCGCAGCGCCTCGAACGGGTTGTACGGCGATGGATCGAGCGTCGAAAGGATCGCCTTGGTGACGTCATAGGAGATGGTGGCGGCGAGTCCGATGACGGCACCAACCGCCGCGGTCCGCAGCGTCCATCTTCGAGACTCAGGGTCCTGGCCGCGCAGCGCCAATCCGACGCCGCCGAGCAGCACAACGGTGGTTCCTCCCAGGGCGACACCGAGCGACACGCCACCGATGATGTTCATCAGCAACGCAATGCCCGAGAAGAGGGCAAAGAGGCCGATCAGTCTTCGGAATGCGACCGGCCAGCGCCGCCAGTTCAATACTGGCCGGGGGGCCGCTGCTTCGGCCAGCCTGGGGGCGGCTTGTTCGGATCCGGCGGCGGCTTCTTCGGATCCGGCGGCGAGCCCCCGGGCGTGTCGTAGCCGAAGAAGTCGGCGAAGCTGTCGGGAACGTACCAGGGCGGCGGGTTGGGCTCCTTCTTCTTCTTGCTGGCGGAGCCTGCAGCCAGCCCGCCGGCCCCCGCCGCGGCTCCCGCGGCCGCGGCCGCCGTGCCCCACCCGTCGCCTTGGTTGCCGATGTTGTCGGCAAATGTCGGCCCAGCCGAGAAGAGCCAGATCGCCATGCCCACGACCAGCGACGCTCCGACTCCCGCGGCGAGCGACGGCGGGGCGGCCACCGATGATCCGAAATCGTCAGCGTCGAGAAGGATGCGGGTCAGCACAAAGCCGACCGCCATGGCGACCACCATCGTGAAGAAGTCGCTGATGGTCGAGACCCCGAGGACCGACGCGATCAGGTAGCCGACCCCGAACGAGACTGCGACGCCACCGATCAGTCTGACCGGGCGGAGGATGCCGGCCAGCGGACGCGCCAGACCGGTACGGCGCAGTACGAACGCGCTGATCGGGCGGGCGCCCAGCACCGCGACGGCCAGGACCACCGCGTCGATCGGCTGCGTGATCAGCGACGAGAACAATACGATCGGAACGACGATGCCGAACACGATTGGTCCGAGACCGGCCATGCCCCCCGACGCAGCGACCTGCGCGGGCCGCGCTGCTGCCGGCAGGATCAGGTAGCGGAACCCGAACAGGAGGAGGGCCGCTCCGCCCACCACCAGGGCGAAGATGCCGGCGGATGACAGCAACGGCCAGCCGGCATTCGCGGTTGGCCAGTACAGGTGGCTCCAGGTGAAGACCGGTCGAATCAGAAGCGTTGCGCCGGCGCCCCAGATCCACGCAAAGGCGGCCCCAGCCGCCGCGCCCACGACGACCATCAACGGGCCGCCCAATGCACGCGGGGCGCGGACACGAACCCAGCCACTGATCTCGTGGACAGCCATCGGGAGCTCGGCGACCAGCAGGTACAGCAGCCAGAAGGACACCAGCCTGCCGGCGAACGCGGTGGGTAGCGGCTCCATCTCGAGCGGCTGGATGAAGGCGGCCGCCAGGTCGGCGATCATGTGGGAGGCTAGAAAGAGGACCCCGAGAGTGGGAGCCGCCAGGCCGATGGCCGCGGCGATCACCATGAATGGGATCGACTCGATGTAGACGTCCTGGATGTGAAACGTGAACTCGACGGCATTGACCGGGGTCGTGTCGAAGGCGCGGGCACCGGCGAATGCGACGGGGATGGCCACCACCAAGAGCGGCAGGATCGCGGTGGCCGCGAGCGGAGGAAACCTCGAGACCCACGCGGCGTCTTCGGCGGCCCGTTCGGCGAGTCCGGGTCTGATCCGGCCGAGAACCACGGACGGCAGTGTCCACCAGGGAAGTCGCGCCTGTGCTGCGGGGCGCGCGGGTGGGTCAGCCATGGAAACCTCCCTCGTCCAACGGATATGGGCGAATGGCGGGATTCTAGGGGCGGCCGACCGCCATGGGAAGAGGGTTCTTGGGCACGATGGCGGAGAGGGAGGGATTCGAACCCTCGGAAGAGGAAACCCCCTTCAACGGTTTAGCAAACCGCCGCACTAGGCCACTATGCGACCTCTCCGCGAGCGGCGCCGATGATAGCATGGGACCGTCGGAATGCCGCCTCTGGCGGCAGGTTCCGGACCACCCATCGGCCCCCTGACAGCCAGCAGGACGACCCGTGCAGCGCCTACCCGTCATCGGCCAGTCCTTCACCCACTCCGCCGTCGAGGCGGTGCTGCAGGCCGGCTTCGAGGCGACCGGGACGGCCATCGCGATGGAACGTTGGGAGAAGCGGCCACATAGGCTGGCTGAGGCCATCGAGCAGATTCGCAAGCCGGAGTTTGCCGGCGCGTTGATCGCGACCCCGCACAAGGAGCGTGCGGCGACGCTCGTCCACGCTCTCTCGCCCGACGCCAAGACCAGTGGCGCGGTGAACCTCATCGTGCGCGATGGCTCGCGCCTGAGAGGACACAACACCGATGTCGATGGGGTGCGGGCCGGCCTCGCGTCGATCCTTCCCAGGGTGCAGGGCAAATGGCCCAGGGAGGCCGTGGTACTTGGCGCAGGGGGCGGGGCGCGGGCGGTGGTGGCCGTACTGATCACCTCGGGGTTCCTGCACATTGCGGTCTTCAACCGGCATCTGCATCGGGCTGAGGCGGTGGTGGCCCACCTTGCCCGTTCGGCCCGACATGTGCAGATGCGAGCCATGCCGTGGCACGAGACGATCCTGGAAGCTGAACTGGGCCGGGCAAAGCTGGTCGTCAACGCCAGCGGCGTCGGCGCAGATGAGGGCAGCAATCCCCTGCCGGCGGGCCTGCTGCCGGCCGACGTGTACCTGCTCGACCTCGTCCTGAATCACGTCAGTACGCCGCTCATGCGGGAGGCCGCGGAGCGTGGCGCGACGGTGGCCAACGGGCAGGCCTCATTCCTCGCCAGCTCTGCGGCGACCTTTCGCCTGCTGACCGGCACGGAGGCGCCGCCCGATGTGATGCGCACCGCACTCGCGATCGATCTGGGGCTCCCCGAGGAGGGGATCGCCGTGGTCGGCGACTAGGCGCGGTGATGTTCTACACGGGCGGCTGGGTGCATGTCATCTGCGGCTGCATGTTCTGCGGCAAGACCGACGAGATGCTGCGGCTGCTGCGCCGCTTCTCCATCGCCGGGCGCCGGGTTGTGTTGATCAAGCCGCGCCTGGACACGCGGACCGATGAGGCCACGGTTGTATCGCGCTCCGGAGCGCATCATCGCGCTGCGACCGTCGATGACTCGCGCGGAATCGAGGGGGTCGTCGGCGACGCCGATATCGTGGCGATCGAGGAGGGGCAGTTCTTCGACGAGGCGCTGCCCGACGTGGTGACCCGCCTGGCCGATGCGGGCAAGCAGGTCCTCGTGACCGGACTCGATACCGATTTCCGCGGGATCCCGTTCGGGGCGATGCCGCGCCTGATGGCGCTGGCCGACCAGGTCACCAAGCTGACCGCCATCTGCGTGGTCTGCGGCGAGCCGGCGACACGCACCCAGCGCCTGATCGACGGGGAGCCGGCGCCGGCCGACTCGCCGCTCATCGTGATCGGGGGGATGGGCGACGAGAAGTACGAGGCACGCTGCCGGCAGCACCACGAAGTCCCAGCGGCCGGATCGGCCCAGGACTAGAAGAAGGTCGTCACCGCGTAGGTGGCGATCCCCGCGACCGACGCGGAGAGGGTGGTCCCCCATGCCAGGTCGACCCCGGTGACGATCGCAGGCCAGTCACGAACGGTGGCATGGTTTGTCAGGTCGTACGTGGCGTAGGCCACCAGGCCGAATAGTGCGCCGCGCCATAGCCCCTCCAACGCGGAGGCGGCATCGGTGCCGGGGATGACTGCAAAGACGGTCAGGCCGATGGCATACAGCAGGTAGAAGACACCAGCCGCCACCCAGTTCGGCTTCTCCGCCATCAGGAAGCCCAGGTGGCGTCGGTAGAAGGTGCGTGCCACGAGGCCGAGCCACACGCCGTCGATGATGAGGAAGACAACTACGGTAACGAGAAATTGGGTCATGCCGTCACCCTAGCGCATCACGCCGGACCAGGTGGGCATTCGACCTTGAGTCTGCCTCGATCACGACATCGAGCGCTGACCACGCTTCCCGCAGGGCCGATTCGACCTTCTCCGGCGTCGGGGCGCGCGCGAACAGGAAGCCCAGGTATCGGTCTCCCTCGGGGAGCGGTACGATCATCTCGCCGTGCGGCACGGTGATCGACAGCCCCTCGATGTGCGCAACGGCTGTCGCCGCGGCCTGACCGCGCACCTCGCGCAGGCGTCCGGCACGTGTGATTGGCAACATCAGGACGCCTGAAGCAGCCACCTCGCGCTGGTGCGGGGGCAGTTCGATTCCGGCGGCATGGCGCAGGATCAGCTCCTCGAGGCTCACGCCGGCCCCGAACCGGAGGGTCCTGGCGCACAGACCGCCGATCGAGCGAGCGGCGACCTCGAGCAGCCAGGTCCCCCTGTCGTTGAGCCGCAGCTCGGCGTGGACAGGCCCTTCCCGAAGTCCCAGCGCCTGCGTGGCCTGCGCGACCACGTCCTCCACCGTGGCCTGGCGGTCGAGGCTGAGCCTGGACGGCGTCACCAGCAGCGTCTCCTCGAAGAACGGTCCGTCGAGCGCGTCAGGCTTGTCGAAGACGGCCAGCACCTCGAGCTGGCCGCCGCGCAGAAGCCCCTCCACCGCAACCTCGACCCCGGGGATGAAGTCCTCGACCAGGATCTTCGGTTGCGGCCCTTCACCGCTCGGGAGTGAATCCGCGTCGCAGCCGAGGATGCGGGCGATCCGGCCGAACGCAGCGACCAGCTCGGCGGGACTGTCCGCGCGAATGACCCCCTGGCTGCCGGAGCGCTCGAGCGGTTTGAGCACGCACGGGTAGCGGGTTGCCGCGGCCAGCGCGGCGAGTGCGGGTGCGTCGAGCAGGGCCGAGTGGACTTCAAAGGTCGGTGTCGCCAGTCCGGCCGCTGCGAAGGCCGCGCGGGACTGTGCCTTGTCGCGGCTGCGCCTGACCGCATCGGGCGGGTTGTGTGCGAGCCCGAGTTGCTCGGCGGCCGCGGCGGCCACCACGCGTCGAGCCATCGTCGACGCCGACGACCGCGTCGAGCGGGTGCTGCCGCGCGTAGCGCTCCACCATCGCGGCCCCGCGCACGGGATCGTCGAGGCGCACCAGCATGGTCCCGCCATCGGCCAGCGATTCGAGCGCGTTGCGGCGTTCGGCGCCGACCACGACCTCGACACCCAGCCGATCGGCCGCAGCCATGAAGTCGGCGGTGCGGTAGGTCCGTGTCGGAAGGAGGAGCAGGACCCGCGTCATGCCCACATTCTGGACCATCCCTGTAGGATTTCCCGATGGACGACGCCCCGCTCCTCCACGTCACCGACGAGGCGCACGCCAAGATCCGGGCGGCTGCCAAGAGTGCCGGCCGGCCCGATGCGCACCTTCGGATCGGCATCGCGAGCCGTCGTGGAGCGGGTTTTGCCTACGAACTGACCCTCGCCATGCCCGACGAGCTCGAGCCCGACGACATTGCCGTGGAGACCCCCGGAGGCACGGTCCACGTTGCCGCCGCGGACGTCGAGCAGCTGCGTGGGTCCATCATCGGTTTGAACCAGAACGCGCCCGGTGGCGCAATCGCCATCGACAATCCGAATTCCGGCTGGACCGATCCGCTGGCACAGCGGGTGCAGGACGTCCTCGACACGCAGGTGAACCCGGGCATCGCCAGCCACGGCGGGTACATCGACCTGCTGGAGGTGCGCGAGGGGACCGCCTACATCTCGATGGGCGGCGGCTGCGTCGGCTGCGCCCAGGTGGACGTCACGCTGCGCCAGGGGGTCGAGGTGTCGATCAAGCGATCGGTCCCGGAGATCGTGGCCATCGTGGACACCACCGACCATGCGTCTGGGACCAACCCCTACTACCAGTCCGCAAAGAAGTAGTCGCTGATGCAATTCGACCCGTCGCTGACCACCCTGTTCCGCATCCTGCTGATCGTGGCCGTGGCGGTGATCGCCCAGCTCGTCGTGCGTCGAGGCGTGCTGGTGGCGATCCGCCACCTGCTCGAGCGCCGCGCACGGGAGGGGGAGGAGACGCCCGGATCACGGGCCGGCCTCGATCAGCGCGTGCTCACCCTGCAGCGGCTGACCGTGCGGGTATCGGGCGCCATCATTGCCACGATTGCCACGCTGATGGTGCTCGACGAGGTCGGCATCGAGATCGCACCGGCCCTCGCCGGTCTCGGCGTGGTCGGCATCGCCGTCGGATTCGGTGCCCAGGCGATCTTCCACGACTGGCTGGCCGGGATCTTCGTCATCACCGAGAACCAGTACAGCATCGGCGACGTGGTGCGCATCGCCGGGGTCGAGGGGACCGTGGAGGACGTGAGCCTGCGGCGCACGCTGCTTCGGGACCTCAGCGGGACGCTGCACTCGGTGCCCAACGGGCAGGTCGGCGTGGCGTCGAACATGACCAGCGACTGGTCCAAGGTGAACCTGGACGTATCGGTCGCCTATGACTCCGATATCCAGCGCGTGACCGCCGTGCTGAACCGGATCGGTGCCGAGCTTGCCGCCGACCCCGCATGGGGCGCCAGGCTGATCGAGCCACCGACGGTGCTGCGTGTCGACGACCTCGGGGACTCGGCAGTGACGCTCAAGGTCACCGGACGAGTTCACGCCGGGGACCAGTGGAGCGTCAGCGGCGAGCTGCGCGCGCGAGTCCTGGCGACGTTTGCCGCCGAGGGGATCGAGATCCCCTTCCCGCACCGGGTGGTCATGACGCGCGGCGCCGGCGACGTGGCGGCCTCGACGGACGAAGCCGGTTAGCGGCGCACAAGGATCGGCGGCGACCCCATGGGATGCGGGGGCCTAGCCGCGTACGGGACCCGATTCGCTGCGAGCTGCGCGACCACCTCGCGCCAGGAACAGCCCGGCACCCACGAACCAGCCGATGAACAGGACCGTGGGAACAAGGGTCAGTTCGTCCCGCCATCACGCCCCGGAGACCAACGGCGTGGTGGAACGGCCTGAAGTACGAGCACCTCTGCCGCGAGGAGATCCGCGACGTGCTCGAGCTGGCCGACCAGATCCGGGCCTTCACCGAGCTCTACAACTGGGTCCGCCCGCACGAGACCCTCGGGCAGATCGCGCCCATGGTCCGCTACCTGGGCGACCAACCGGAGGAGGCGTCCGAGCCGGACGAATCCCACCTATGGGCGCCCGGCAGTGTCCAAGCTTCTTGACGCGGAACACCAGGTGTTGCCAGAGAGGGAAGGCCCTATTCGAGCGATGCCACGAGATCGTCGAAGGACGCCGGAAGGCTCCACCCCTCGGGCAACCAAGCAACGTCCTCGTGGGCGATCGCGAAGCCGTCCCCGTATTCGAACACCATCCCGGTTGACCAAGGGGCATAGATTCTGGACCCCGTCGGCGCCCCAGTGGAACCTGTCCCCGGAATACCCGTCCGGTCGTCCAAGAAAAGCAACACGCGTGCAATGGGAGCGGAGGCACGATAGGCCTCCACTGTGGCCTTTGGCGTCGTGGGGATCTCCACATAGACCCTGCCTCCCGGAGCCAGATCGTCGGACCCCTTCAGGAGCCGATCGACCGTCACCGCCAGGGTGGCGTGAGGGCCGATGCCATCGACGCTCCGTCCCGGGAATACGGCAGTGATGGTGCCTACGACAACGACCGTCGCCGCGTTAGCCAGAGCTCGGGGCGATTCGTAGACTGTGAAATCGTAGTGGACCTGTCGAACCGCGGTGATGAAAGTGTCAACGCTTCCTGCACCGAGGTTCGCGCATCCGCCGACGAGAACAAGCACAAGTATCCATGCAGTCCGCATGTATAACCGACCGCTCATTACCGACTCGCCATTGGTCTTGAGCTAGTAGGCATTGTTCACGTGCCAGATGTGGTGTGGGCTGTAGGTGCGCCACTGCATGCTCAGGTTCGGCATTTCCCCGCTGATCATGCAGTCAATGTACGCGTCCCCGTGCCTCATCCCCACCGAGTGACTGCTCTCGTGGCACATTGTCTTGGTCGTGTCCTCTTCGTCATAGCTCCCGATGTTCAGTTCGGCGGGATCGACTCTGATTTCACTGCTGTTGCATTTCGTCCCACTGTAGGCGACGCAAATATATGACCCGCGAACGCCGGCGGGGAGGTTCGCGTCAAGGAAAAGACGTCTGTGTTGCTGGTGCATGTCTCCAACGAGGCGACCATGTCTGTGGCAGCGCCCAACGAGTTGACCATTGCCCAAGTCGCGTTATCCTGAAGGTTAGTGTCGAATCCCGTTCCCCAGCAGTACGTATGAATAATGGAATCCGCCAAAGGGCCAGTGTCGTACGTATCGGTGCCGAAGGCGTCAGCGGATACCAAGCCGGGAGTAACGGTCATCAGGAATACAGTTAGGGTCCCCAGAATGAAGCGTCTCGTGCCCGGAAACAACGGACGATGCAGACCGGACCCTTCTTCGAACTCACCCTACTGCATCTGTTCGACCGTTCCCAGGCGTATCGAGTTGGGCAGGGCTCGTCAACATCGCCCGCGCGGCGTCGGCGGGCTCCGCGCGGGTCGCAAATCGCGGTGGCGGCGCGGACCGTGCCGCGGTGGGTGCGATCATGCCGGTCTGGGGAGGCCGGTCCTGGAGGGCTACCTAGTCTCCCGAGTCCGTCCGCGACACTGGCTGTGCGCGATGGCTTGCTCATGAGAAACGGGGCGTCGTTGGCTCGCTAATGACCCGTCCCCCACACCGAACGAACCGCGCTGCATCCCGATGAGGTGCCATTCGGCCATTCGCACCACGGCGGAAACCTACACGCACGTGCTTCCGGCCCTGCAACGGGACGTAGCGAATCGCATGGATGTTCTGTTTCAGGACGTGGCCCCCTGACCCGCAAAGGGTCACTGAAGGGTCAGCAGATGGCGGAGGGGGTGGGATTCGAACCCACGGAGGCTTGCACCTCAGCGGTTTTCAAGACCGCCGCATTCGTCCACTCTGCCACCCCTCCGGGGCTAATGTTACGCAGACCTCGCCCCGCCGATTGGAGGACCGATGACCCAGACCAACGATGCCGCGCTGGCGGAGGCGCTGGTCGAGCAGCTGCGATCCATGCGCAACGCGGAGCGGGACGTCTTCGGCTCCATCCAGCCGGATGTGCGCGACGCGCCGATGCGCCCCAACGACTGGTCCCCAAGGGACCACCAGGCGCACCTCACCGCGTGGAAGGCGCGGCAGACCAACCGGATCCAGGCGGCCTTCAGAGGCGAGACGATCCCCTCGGACGATCGGGAGACGGATGAGATCAATGCGGAACTGCAGGCGACGCGCGCGGATTGGTCCTGGGAGGCGATCGACAGCGAGGCCGACGCGGTGGCCGCGCAACTCGAGGCCGCAATTCGGAACGCCGCGGCGATCCTCGCCGAATCCGAGCAACTGGTCGGGCAGACCTATGGGAATGGCGCCGCGCACGCCCTCACCCACTTCGCGTGGCTGGTGGATGCCGGCGTCGGAGTCGACGAGGCGCGGGTAGCTGCGTTCTTCGACGAGCACGAGCGCCACCTTTCCCGAGCCGGGATCCCCGACGGCGAGCGTGGAGTTGGCCTCTACAACCTGGCCTGCGCCCATGCCGTCGCCGGACGGCTCGATCGCGCGCGGGCCCTGCTCCGCCTCGCATTCCGACTGCGACCGGACCTCGGCGAATTCGCCCGGGAAGATCCCGACCTCATCGCGCTGCGCGACGAGCTGCCTTCGCTCGTCGGCTGACCGAGGCGGGAAGGATCGTCTAGGCTGCGGCGCATGAAGGACAGCCCGGAATACGCCGATCTGCTCCGGCAGATGCAGACCTCAAGCGATGACGACCTGATCGCCGATCTCGAGCGGTTTCTCGGATCCTTCGCCGATCACGACGACGAATGCCCGGGTTACAACGTGTTCGGCCGCCATGCGGAATTGGCCGCCTGCACCTGCGGTTTTGCTCGGCGGCACGATTTCATCGACCAGGTGCGGCTGAGGCTCGAGCGCGCGAGCGGGTAGCCGACCCCGCTTCGCCCGCGACGAAACAACCTCAGCGGATGGCGTCGGCTCCGAAATGTGGCTGCAGTGCCTTCGGAATGCGCACGGACCCGTCCGGCTGCAGGTGCGTCTCGAGCAGGGCCGCGTAGGTGCGACTCATTCCCAGGCCCGAACCATTCAGGGTGTGCAGCAGCTCGGGCCGCTCATCAGGCGCCGGGCGGTAGCGCAGGTTCATGCGTCGCGCCTGGAAATCGGTGTAGCTGGAGCATGAGCTGACCTCCAGCCACTTCCCCACCCCGGGCGACCAGGCCTCGAGGTCGTAGCCCCTGGCAGCCGCGAAGCCGACGTCGGCGGTACAGCGCTCGACGGTTCGGTACGGGATCTCGAGCGCCTCGAGCACCTCTTCCGCGTCGCGGGTCAGCGTCTCCAGTTCGTCGTCGCTCGTCTCGGGGCGCACGAACTTGACCATCTCGACCTTGTCGAACTGGTGGACCCGCAGCAGGCCGCGCGTGTCCTTGCCGGCAGCGCCCGCCTCGCGTCGGAAGCACGGCGTGTACGCCGCGTGGTAGATCGGGAGTTGGTCGCCTGGCAGGATCTCGTCGCGGTAGATGTTGGTGACCGGCACCTCGGCGGTGGGGATCAGGTACAGCTCGTCGCGCTCGACGGCATACATCTGCGCCTCCTTGTCCGGCAGCTGGCCGGTGCCCCGTGCCGAGGCCGCGTTGACCAGGATCGGTGACCAGAGCTCGGTGTAGCCGTGCCGCGCGGCGATCTCCAGCATCAGACCGATGAGCGCGCGCTGCAGGCGCGCGCCGGGGCCGGTGTACAGGATGAATCCCGATCCGGCGATCTTGGCCCCGCGCTCCAGGTCGAAGAGCGCGAGTCGTTCGGCGATCTCCCAGTGGGGCGGTGCCGGAGCCGGCGGCGGCCGGGGTGCCCCAGCTGCGGAGAACCGGGTTGTCGTCGGGACCGGCACCATCGGGGACCGATTCGTGCGGCAGGTTGGGGACCAGCAGCAGGTCGGCCTCGATCGCCACTTCGAGCGGCGTCAGCTCGGCGGCGAGCGTGTCGATTGCCGTCGAGAGCTCGGCCATGGCCGCCCTGGCGGCGGCGGCCGCGTCGGGGTCGCCGGCGCGCATCAACTCACCGAGCTCGCGGTTGCCGGCGTTGCGTCGCGCGCGGATCTCGTTCACCTCGGCCTCCAGTGCGCGCCGACGGGCGTCGGCGGCGAAGAGGCGATCCACCGGCTCGGTCGGCTCACCCTTGCGCGCCACGGCGCGCTTGACGCCGTCGAGATCGTCGCGGATCAGCTGCAGCGAGATCATGGCGTGAGGGTATCGGGCGCGGCGGCGGCGCGGAGGCGCGCCACGACGAAGTCGCGATCGAGCGATGCCAGCAACCAGCCTGCGCGCGGACCGTGCGGACCGCCCAGAAAGGCGAGGTAGAGGGCGGCGAAGGCACGCCCCGGAGGCAGTTCTGCGGCTCGCGCCGCGTCGAAGATGGCCGACTGGAGCGACTCGCCATCCCAGGCGGCCTGCGACGCGAGGGTCCCGGCAAGGCTGGCCAGAACCCCGCGCTGCGTCGAGTCGAGCGCGGCCGCCGCCGTCGGGCAGGCCGTCGCGCTGGACGGCAATCCGAGCGCGCTCCGGGGCATAGCTCTCGAGCCAGCCGCGGGCAGCCGCGGTTCGCGCGGCGAGAATCTCCCGCTCACGATCGGTGAGCGGCTCTCCCTTCTCGGTGGCAAGTGCGGTCTCGGGGTCGACACCGGGGACCTGGAGGAGCAGGGCGAGATGGGCGAAGGGCGGCCGGTAGGCGGCCGCCTCGGCCGCCGCGTCCGCGTCCGCGTCCACCAGCGACGCCGCGAAGAGGCGGTCGGGGTCGGGCGGCAGCTCGCCGCGCACCTCTCGTCCGGCGGTCGCCGCCGCAATCCGGTCTGACTCGTCGAAGAGGCGCGGGATGGCGTCGGTCCCGTCGGGGTCGAACTCGATGGCGTGGTTCGGTCGTGAGCGCAGGAAGAGGAGCCGCAGCTGCTCGGCGGGAACCACCTCGGCGACGAGATGAGCGGACGCGCCGTGGCCCTTCGAGGTGCTCATCTTTCGCCCGCCGATGTTGAGGAACTCGTATGGCAGGTTGAGCGGCGGCTCGCGATCAAAGACCTCGCGCGCGATCGCATCCGAGCGATCACGCGAGCCGCCCGCGGTGGCGAGATCTTTGCCGCACGGCTCGATGGTCACCCCAAAGAGGCTCCACTGCGCCGCCCACTCGAGGTTCCACGGCAGCTTCGCGTTTCCGCCAAAGGGACTGATCCGGCCGCTCGTCCCGCAGCCGCGCGCCCAGGCCACGTGGTCGGGGAGGCACGCGAATGAGACTGTCTCGCCGTCCCAATCGGTGGCGAGGGTGGTGCCGATGCGGCCGCAGGTGGGGCAGATCGGGTGGACCGGCAGCCAGCCCTCCGGGCGCTCCACGTGGCTCACCCGGAGGTAGATCTCGCGGACCAGCTCGGCGCGGTCGAGGGCGGTGCGGATAGATCGGTCCATCTGGCCGGTCGGGTAGATCTCGCTCATCCAGTAGTAGCGGTCCGGGTGAACCCCGATCCGCGCAAAGGTGTCGATGAACAGGCTGGCGAAGTGGCGCGCATACGACGGATGGCAGTCGCCGGCCGGATCGGGCACGTGGGCGAGCGGCATGCCCATGAAGCGCTCCACCGCGTCGGGGGTCAGGAGCGCCTGGGCGTCCATCGGATCGAGGTCGTCGATCCCGTACAGGAGGGTCGTCGGCAGGTCTGCCGCGCGCAGTGCGCGGGCGATCACGTCGAGGAGCACCGGACCGCGCAGGCTGCCAACGTGGACCGTCCCCGACGGCGTCTTCGAATCGTTGATGACCTGGGGGCCGGAGACGCGTGCCGCGAGCTCGTCGGCCCAGAACACGGCGTTCGCGGGCTAGTTGATGCCGACGATCGTGAAGGTGACCGGCCCGGCCGGAGCCTGCACGGTGACCTTGTCGCCCTTCTTGTGGCCCATCAGCGCCGCCCCGACCGGCGACTCGTTGCTGATCCGCCCGTCGCCCGGCGCGGCCTCGGCCGAACCGACGATCGTGAACGTCTCCGTGCCGTCGGGTCCCTTGATGACGACCCTGGCGCCAATTCCGACGCGGTCCCCGTTGGCCGGCTCGATCACTTCGGCGTTGCGCAGCTGCACCTCGAGCGTGGCGATGCGCCCCTCCAGGAACGACTGTTCCTGCTTGGCGTCCTCGTACTCGGCGTTCTCGCTGATGTCACCGTCGAGCTTGGCATCGTGGATCCGCGCCGCGACCCGCGGGCGCTCGACGGTGATCAGCTCGTTCAGTTCGGCCTGGAGCCTGGTTTGCCCCTCGGCGGTCAGGTAGACGGGTTTGTTGTTCATCGCACCGGTAATAAAAAGCGCTCCAGCTGCGCCGGCTGCCCGACGTCCCTGGAGCTCGCCTTGGCCGGGCGGCTCGGCCGCCGATCCCATGCCGTGAGCGTGGGGTTCGGCGCCGCGCGATTGTAGGCCTGGCGCTTGGGCCTGTCAAAGAATCGGACCCCGGTCAGCGCCCGACGAGCACCAATCCGACGATCAATCCGGCAAAAGCGACGCGGTACAGGCTGAAGACCGTCACTGAGCGGCTGCGCAGCCAGGCGAGCAGAAAACCGATCGCCAGGACCCCGGAGATGGCTGCGGCTCCGAAGCCGGCGGCGATGGCCAGCCACTCCACCGGCGTGTGCGTCTCGATGAGCAGCTTGCGAGAGCCGTAGAACCCGGCGCCCAGGGTGATCGGCGTCGCCAGCAGGAAGCTGAAGCGCGCCGCGCTCTCGCGCGTCAGGCCGAGTGCAAGGCCGGCGCTGATGGTGGCCCCGGAGCGGCTGATCCCGGGGAACAGGGCGAGCGCCTGGGAGAGGCCGATCGCGATCGCGCTGCGTGCGTCGAGCCCTTCAATCGTGCGACGCCGCGAACCGAGCCGATCGGCCAGCCACAGGCCGGCGGCTCCGAGGATCACGAATCCGGCGATCGCCAGGCGCACGCCGTCGGTGTCTCCATGGAGCACCGACTCGATCCAGCCCTCGCCCGCGAACCCGATGAGCGCGGCAGGAATGGTGGCCAGCAGCAGGAACCAGGCCAGGCGGCGCTGTGGATCGGCCCCGATCCGCCGCTCGCGCACGCTCGCGACGCCGGCGCCGATCAGGGCGACCCAATCGCGCGCGAAGTAGCCGAGCAGCGCCACCAGCGTGCCGAGGTGGAGGAACACATCGAACGACAGGCTGCCGGTCAGCCCGTTCGTCTCCCAGCCGGCGATCCATGGAGCGAGTTCGAGATGCGCGCTGGAGCTGACCGGGATGAATTCGGTCAACCCCTGCAGGATGCCGATCACGATAGCCTGGAGGACGAGTTCCATGACCCTCCCTGGGGGTACCGGCGCCTAGCGGATGAAGAGCGGCGCGAGCACCAGGCTGATCGTGGCGAGGAGCTTGACGAGCACGTGCAGCGACGGGCCCGCAGTGTCCTTGAACGGATCGCCGACGGTATCGCCCACGACCGCCGCCGCGTGGGCGTCGGACCCCTTGCCGAGCACGTTGCCCGCGTCATCCTTCAACTCACCAGCCTCGATGAATTTCTTGGCGTTGTCCCAGGCTCCTCCACCATTGTTGAGAACGGTCGCCAGCAGTACACCCGAGATGGTGCCGACCATCAGCAGGCCGGCAACCGCTTCCTGGCGAAGCAGCAGGCCCACGATGATCGGGGTGGCGACCGCCACGACGCCCGGCAGGATCATCTGCCGCAGTGCCGAGCGGGTAGTGATGTCGACCACACGCGCGTAGTCGGGGCGCTGGGTGTAATCCATGATGCCGGGCATCTCGCGGAACTGGCGTCGCACCTCGACGATGATCGCCTGCGCCGCCGTGCCGACAGCACGGATCGCCAGGCTGCTGAAGAAGTAGACCAGCATGGCGCCGATCAGCGCGGCGATGAAGACATTGACATCGGCCAGGTTGACCGAGGTGATCATCAGGTCCGGCCGACCGCGGTTGGTCTGGATCAGGTTGACCTTGTCGATGTAGGCGGAGAAGAGCAGGAAGGCCGCCAGCGAGGCCGACGCGATGGCGTACCCCTTGGTGAGCGCCTTGGTGGTGTTGCCGACCGCATCGAGGCGATCGGTGATCTCCCGGGCCTTGCCCTCAGCCTTGGCGAACTGGGCGATGCCGCCGGCGTTGTCGGTGATCGGTCCGAAGGTGTCCATGGCCAGGATATAGGCGGTGGTCATGAGCATTCCCATGGTCGCCACCGCCGTGCCGAAGATCCCGCCGTCCGGGAGCGCCTGCTCGCCGAGCCAATGGCTGGCGAAGAGGGCGACGCTGATGGTGATGGCGGTGACGGCGGTCGTCTCGAAACCGACCGCAGTGCCCGAGATGATGTTCGTAGCCGGACCGGTCTTGCTCGCCTCGGCGATCTCGCGGACCGGACGCCAGGCGCCGGCGGTGTAGTACTGCGTGATGTACACGAACGCCACGCTGGTGGCGAGTCCGACCAGCCCGGCCCCGAAGAACCAGACCCACGGCGCGATGCCGTTGGCGCCGACCACTGTCCCGGTATTCATCATCTGGGAGGTGGTCAGTGCCAGGCCCCCGACCGAGAGGATCGTGGTGACCCAGTAGCCACGGTTGAGCATGTTCATGGGGTCCTCGTCCTCGCGGCCGCGGACGAAGAAGATGGCCACGATCGTTGCGAAAAGACCAAAGGCGCGAACCACCAGCGGGAAGAAGATCCACGCCTCGGGATTCGGCCAGCCGAGCTCGGTTGCGATCCGCCAGATGGCCACCCCCAGGATCATGGCGCCGATGTTCTCGGCGGCGGTTGACTCGAAGAGGTCGGCGCCGCGGCCGGCGCAGTCGCCGACGTTGTCGCCCACCAGGTCGGCCACGACGCCGGCGTTGCGTGGGTCATCCTCGGGGATGCCCGCCTCGATCTTGCCGACCAGGTCGGCTCCCACGTCGGCCGCCTTGGTATAGATGCCGCCCCCCAGCTGGGCGAAGAGCGCCACGAAGCTGGCGCCGAAGCCGAAGCCGACGATCAGGAATGGCGCCTGCTCAGGGTGCGTGAACCCCCCGTACAGGGCGAAGATCGAGTACACACCCAGGAGCGAGAGGGCGACCACCAGAAAGCCCGACACGGCACCACCGCGCATCGCCACCTGCACCGCGCGGACGAGGCTGCTCTGGGCAGCCGCGGCGGTGCGCAGGTTCGCCTTGACGCTGATGTACATGCCGATGATCCCCGACGCCATGGAGCACGCCGCCCCGACGAGGAACGCGACCCCGGTACGGATCCCCAGGTCGGCCCCGAAGATGTCGGTGTCGGCGACCTCCTTGCCCTCGACCAGGGCGATCACCAGCCCGATCAGCACCGCGCCGCCGATGGCGAGGAGGCCGATGGTGCGGTACTGGCGCTTGATGAACGCAACCGCGCCCTCGAGGATGGTGCCGGCTATCTCCTGCATGGCGGGCGTGCCGGTATCGGCGCGCAGGACGTCCCAGGCGAGGTAGAGGGCAAAGGCGATGGCTGCGATCCCCGCGGCCGGGATCACCCAGAGAATGGGCTGGAGCTCCATGGATCCTCCGAATCGGGTTCATGCGACGGCCGCGCGGGTGGCGAACGGCTCGCGATCAACGATCTGAGACACGGAAACGCCGGCGGATTCTGCGCGGTGGTGCGCCCGCCGACGAGGCGGCGCTATGGTAGCCCGCCGCAGCGCACAGGGTCAACCGATCACAGCCCTCGATCGGTGAGCCCCGACGGGTCCGCAACGGACGCCGCCACGAGAGCGGAGCCGTCCCGGTATGCTGTCCGCCGCCTGTCCCCGTCTCTTCCACACGGAGCGCCGATGACCTACGTTCCCGAAGCCACCCCCAGTGACGAGCTGCCCCCGCAGGGTGACGGATCATCGTCCGGCCGCGGATTCGGCTGCGCCCTGGAGATCATCGAGACGCTCGTCCTGACGCTGGTCATCTACCTGCTCATCCACAACTTCGTGGCCCAGCCGTTCGAGGTCGAGCAGAACTCGATGGTGCCCACCGTGAACCCGGGCGAGTACGTGCTGATCGACAAGATCTCACCGCGCTTCAGTGACTACCAGCGCGGTGACATCGTGGTCTTCCAGCCACCGGACGGCTTCGGCCAGGGCGGCGTGCCGTTCATCAAGCGCGTGATCGGCACACCGGGCGACGTCGTGACCCTCGAGAACGGAGTCGTCTTCGTCACGGCCCCCGGCGGCAGTCCCGTTCGGCTCGACGAGCCATACGTGATACGTGGCGCTGACGGAGCGGCGGTCGCAACGCTGCCGCGCGATCCGTCGGGGACCGCAGCCTGGACGATCCCGGCGGGCAGCTACTTCGTGATGGGCGACAACCGAACGGCAAGCCAGGACTCGCGCTTCTTCGGGCCGGTGGCGCGGGATCTGATCGTCGGGCGAGCCTGGCTGCGCTACTTCCCGCTGGATCGCATTGGCATCGTTGCGCGGCCGGAATACCCAGGACTACCGTCGCAGGTCGCCGACACAGCCGCGCGCGCGCCGCGCTACGTTCTGGGCGGCTCCTCTGCCACGATCCAGGCGTCAATCGCCCGCTGGTAGTCCAAGCGTTCGGGGCCGAACCAGAGGTCGAGTTCAGCGGTCGCTGTCTCGGGCGCATCCGAGGCGTGAATCAGGTTGCGCAGACCGCTGATCCCCAGGTCGCCCCGGATGGTGCCGGCATCCGCCTCGTTCGGCATCGTCTTGCCGACCATGCGGCGCACGGTGGCGATGGCATCGGGTCCCTCAAGCGCGACCGCGGCCACCGGTCCGGAGGTGATGAAGTCGACGAGGCCGGCGTAGAAGTGCTTGCCGACGTGCACCGCGTAGTGCTGCTCGGCCATGGGACGAGTGACGTCGAGCATGCGCAGCCCGACCACTTTGAGGCCTTTCCGTTCGAAGCGCGCCAGGATCTCGCCGATCAGGCCACGCTGCACGCCATCGGGCTTGACCAGGACAAGGGTGCGTTCCATTTCGCGGCGTGGACTCCTCGTGATCTATCAGGTGCGTGCGGCGCGGTCGAATGCGGCGGCGGCCTCATCGTCTCGGCCGTCGGCACGCAGGAGGTCGCCGTAGAGTAGCAGACGGTCTTCGCTCGGCTCCTTCTCGAGGGTCGGCTGGAAGATCGCCAGGGCACCCGCCGCGATGCGCGGATCGAGGCGCAGCGCAACGACCAACTGGCGGTCGCCCTCGTCCGTCGTGCCGGCCTCGTACGCGAGGCGCGCCGAGTCGAGTCGAGCGTGCGCGGTTGTCGCCCGCTCGGGCGTCGGGGCGCCGACCGGCGCGGCTCCGCGACGACGAGGTGACCCGGCCCGTGCGGATGGCGCCCGGAACGAGGCGGGCATCGGCCAATCGAGCCGCGAATGAACGCCTCCCCGCAGCCTCCAGGCCTCGTCAACGCCGATCGCCGCGACCACGCGCTCGGCAAGCTTGCCGGCGCGATCCAGATCGCCGGCCGCCGCCAGCGCCTCGGCCTCGATGAGCGTCACGATCGGTCGCCGGCGCTCCGGGCTGCCCGCCCTGATCGCCGCCGCGGCGGCGCCGGCGGCGATGGCGCGGCCCTGACGCCAGAGCGATTCCGCCAGCAGTCCGCGCGCGACGTCGAGCTCCTCGAGGCCGCTCTTCCCGGCGACGCCCAGCACCGCGATGCGGCGGATGAGTGCCCCCTCGGCCATGGTCGGCAGCCCGGACGCCAACAGGGACCGCGCCAGCGACAGCTCGTCCGGAAAGAGGTCGACCACCGGCGTCGGGGCGTCGTCGTCAGCAGCGGAGCGAGGCGGACCGGTCACGTGGCCAGCATCCGCTCGAATCGCCGCGTCGAACGGAACGGCCCGAGCACGGCGAGCCGCATCCGGTCGCGTCGAATGATGCGTCGCGCCACGTTGAGCACGTCCCCGACCGTGACCGCGTCGAGGTGCTCGATCACCTCGTCGACGGTCAGGATGCGCGGAAGCAGGCTCTCTCCGGTCCCCAGCCAGGACGCCACCGAGCCGGTCTCCTCGAGGCGCAACTGCAGACGACCGCGCGTATAGGCCCGGGCGCGTTCCAGCTCGGCCTCGGTGATCGGGTCCTGCACTACCCGCTCGAGCTGCTCGAGGACGGCGCCGACGACCTGATCGGCCTGGTCGGGATCAAAGCCGGCATGGACGCCGAAGGTGCCAGTGTCCGCATACATGGCACCGAAGGTCGAGACGTCGTAGGCGAGCGAGCGGCGCTCCCGCAGCTCGAGGAAGAGGCGGCTGCTCATCCCGTCACCGAGCACCGCGCCCAGCAGGTCGAGTGCCCAGCGATCGGGATCGCTGCGCGAGACGGCAGGCAGACCGATGCACAGATTGCCCTGCGACAACTGACGGTAGGCAACCCGGACCCCCGATGAGGTGACGGGCTCCGGCGCCACGAGTAACCGGTCACGCCCGGCCGGAACCCGGGGCGGGCGGCCGCCGTCCGTCGCCTTCTTGTAGGGCTCGTCGAACCAGCCTGTTGCGATGCGAGCCACCGTCTCGTGATCGATGCGGCCGGCGACGGCGAGGACCAGGTGCTCCGGGCGATACCACGAGCGCCAGTGCGCGACGACCGTCTCGTGGTTCGCCCGGCGCACACTCCGCGGCGTTCCGGCGATCTCGCGGCCGAGGGCATGGCGCCCGAACAGCAGTTGATCGAAGAGGCTGAACACGTGGTCGCCGGGCGAGTCCTCGTACATCCGGATCTCATCGACGATCACCGGCTTCTCGGCGGTGAGATCACGGTGCCGCAGCAGGGGCCGCAGCGCCAACTCGGCGACCACCGCGAGGGCGGTCGGCGCCACGTCGGCCGGCACGCGAGAGCTGTAGACGGTGAGCTCGCGATCGGTCGACGCGTTGACGCTGCCGCCACACCGCTCGATCGCCTCCGAGAGCGCGCCCGGTTCGGGGTGGGCCACGGTTCCCTTGAAGACGAGGTGCTCGAGGAGGTGCGACAGACCCGCGTGCGCATCGTCCTCGTGCCGAGATCCGACGCCGACGAAGATGCCGACCGAGACGGACCTGGCTGCGGGCATCTGCTGCGTGACGATGCGCAGCCCATTGCTGAGCACGCTGCGTCGGTGCGTTGGCTCCGCGGCACGTGGCCGCCTCGCCGCCAGCCCGGACGCCACGCTAGGCGTCCTCATCCTCTTCAGCGGCCTCGCTGCTCATCAGCAGCTCCATCTGGATGAAGCGCAGGTCGCGCGCCAGCTCCTCCGCATTGCGTGGCAGCGGGCGGCCGCCCTCGGCCTCGGGGTCTGCGTCGCCCCGGAGCTGCCCGGCGGTGAATTCGATCACCACGCGTTCCTCCCCAATCACCAGGGTGTAGACGAGCAACTGCTCCGACGTCGTGTCGAACTGGAGGTAGTCGAACGAGTCGAGGTTGAGGCAGATCGCCAGCGGAGTGAAGTAGCTTGCGATCTCGGGATGGTCGACCACGATTCGCTCGACCCAGCCGATACCGTGGCTCGTCACCTGGTTCCCGCGCAGATAGGTGTAACTCACGGTCTGCTTCAGCAGGGGACGCAGGATGTTGTAGATGTCGCTCTTGTCCGTGACGACGCCGGTGTTGATGTAGAGCTTGGCTCGCGCCTCGGTCATCGGCTCGCTCGAAGGTACGGATAGCGGTGGTGGAGTCGCCGGCGAGTCTAGCACCGCCCCGCGACGCGGGGCCTTCCCGGACGGCTGGTACGATGTCGGGCGTGAAGCTGCTGGCCGCCGATATCGGCAACACCAATATCACGCTCGGCCTCTTCGAGGACGGCCAGCTGGCCGGTTCGTGGCGTGCCACCAGCCAGGCGACTGCCACCGCGGACGAGGTGGCGGCCCTGGTCGCCAGCATGCTCACCCTCGACGGGCATCAGCTCGGCGCGCTCGACGCGGTCGCGCTCGCGTCGGTCGTGCCGCCCCTCACCGAGACCTTCGAGCGCTTCTTCCGCACCCGTTTGGGCCACGAGCCGATGACGATCGATGCGACTTCCATGAGCGGAACGCTCCCAATCGAGATCGATCGGCCGGCCGAGGCGGGTGCCGACCGGCTCTGCAACGCGCTCGCCGCCCGGACCGAATTCGGCGGACCGGCGATCGTGATCGACCTGGGCACGAGCACCAACTTCGACATCGTGTCGGCCGAGGGTGCATACATCGGCGGCGCCATCGCGCCGGGCCTCGGCCTGTCGCTCGAAGCGCTGGTGGGGTATGCGAGCAAGCTGCCGCGCATCGAGCTGCGCCGGCCGCCGCGCGCGATCGGCGCGAATACCATTCACGCCATGCAGAGCGGCACGGTGCTCGGATACATCGGCCTGGTGAGCGGCCTGCTGACCGCACTGCGAACCGAACTCGTCGAGCGGTCCCCCGCCGACTCCCGCGTGACGGTGATCGCGACTGGCGGGTACACCCACGAGCCGTGGCTTGCCGACGTGCCGGGCATCGACGCCATCGAGCCGGACCTGACGTTGCGCGGGATCCTGTACGCATACCGGGCGGCGGTCGGGAGGCAGACGGCTCCGGACCGACTCGCCGGCAGCGCGCCTGCCGCTGGCACCCGGCACCGATGAGCGACGAAGGGAGTCCGCTCGCCGGTCGGCGCGTGATCGTCGGTGTCAGTGGCAGCATCGCCGCCTATAAGGCCGTCTCGCTGGTCCGGCTACTCGCCGAACGGGGCGCCGTGGTGGACGTGGCGATGACCACCGGAGCCACCGCGTTCGTGACCCCGCTCACCTTCGCGTCCCTCACCCACCGCCCGGTGGTCAGCAACGTGATGGCCCTCGACACCGACGAGCAGATCGCACACGTGGAGCTCGCCGAGGGCGCGGACGCGATCGTCCTGGCACCCGCCACGGCCAATCTCCTCGCCGAGCTCGCGGCGGGCCTCGCCGGGAACGCGGTGACGGCCATGGTCCTCGCCAGCCGGGCACCCGTCATCGTGGCGCCGGCGATGGACGCGGGGATGTGGACGCACCCGGCGACGCTGCGCAACGTCGAGACGCTGCGAGGATTCGGACACGTCATCGTCGAACCCGAGGTCGGTGCGCTGGCCAGCGGACTCACCGGGGTCGGCAGACTGGCGGAGCCAGGCACCATCGTCGCCGCGGTCGAGGGCCTCTTCTCACACGCCGGCGAGCTCGAGGGGCTCCACGTGGTGGTCAGCGCCGGCGGCACCCGGGAACCGATCGACCCGGTTCGCTTCCTCGGCAACCGGAGCAGCGGCAAGATGGGGGTCGCCATCGCCGAGGCCGCGCGCGACCGCGGCGCGACGGTCACCCTCGTCAAAGGCTCGATGACCGTCCCCGCTCCACGCGGTGTGACGAGCGTGGAGGCAACCACGGCCGCAGCGATGCGCACCGCGGTGCTCCGCGCTGCCCCCTCGGCCGACATCCTGGTGATGGCTGCTGCGGTGGCCGACTTCGCCCCCAAGCGCGCCAGCAGTAGCAAGATCAAGCGTGACGGCGCCGCGCTGCAGATCGACCTGGTTCCGAACCCGGACATCGTGGCCGAGGTCGGCGAGATGGCCGACGGGGTGCGCCCGTTCATCATCGGTTTTGCGGCCGAGACCGACGACCTCGAGGCGAACGCGCTCTCCAAGCTGCGCGACAAGGGGCTCGACCTGATCGTCGGGAACCGAGTGGGCGGTCCGTTCGACGCGATCGGTTCGGATGACAACAAGGTGACCGTCTTTGGCGCGGAGGGTCCACTCACCGACTGGCCGATGCTCCCCAAGCGACAGGTCGCCGAGCGCCTCTGGGACCTGATCGTTGACCGCTACCGCGCCGCCCGGCCCCCGGCCGGGTCGAGGCGATCGACCCGCGCACGCCGTCGCTGACCGTGGAGACCGTCCGCACCGTCGCCGACCTGCGATCCGCGATCCTCGAGCGGCGGGTCGCAGGCGATGCCGTCGGCTTCATCCCGACCATGGGAGCGCTGCACGACGGTCAGTTGTCGCTGGTCCACCGCGCTGGCGCCGAGAACGGCTGCGTCGTGGTCAGCTGCTTCGTCAACCCGGGTGAGTTCTCAGCGCTCGACGAGGGCGGCCAGGCTCCCCGCGACGAGCGTCACGACCTGGCCCTGTTGGAGCAGGCGAAGGCCCACATTGCGTTCCTCCCCGACCGCGTCACCCTCTTTCCGGGTTCCGATTCGACGCGGGTGGTCGTTGAGGGGCTGACGCGCCAGCTGGAGGGAGCCTCCCGCCCCGGGCACCTCGACGGACTGACCACGGTCATGCTCAAGCTGCTCCACGTGGTGGGACCGGCGCGCCTGTACCTCGGCCAACGGCATGCCCAGCAGATCGTGATCCTGCGACGGATGATCGCCGACCTGTTCATGAACATCGATCTGGTTGTCTGCCCCACGGTGCGGGAGGCCGATGGCCTGGCCGTCTCGAGTGCCAACGCCCTGCTCTCGATCGAGGAGCGCCACGCGGCCACCTGCCTGTACGCGGCCATATCGGCGGCCAAGGACGCGTATGACGCTGGCGAGCGCTCGGCCGAGGTACTGCGCGCCCGGATGACCGACACGATCGCCGCCGAATCGATGGCACGCCCCGACTACGTGAGCCTCGCCGACGCGAGCACGCTGGTCGAGCTGCGCCGGGTCACCGGCCCTGCCCTGGCACTCGTCGCCGCCTGGATCGGACGGACGCGGCTCACCGACAACATGCCGCTCGCCTGGGACGTTGCGTGATGCGCCGCCCGTGGGGACCCGATGCGGGCCAGAAAGTACTAGTGACGTCGGGGGTCGGGTCCGTATGATGACCGCTGTCACCGCGGGCGCCGGGAGACCGGCTGCCGCGGCGCAAGAGGAGGCCGGCGAGTGCCCACGTCCGGCCTCCTTCCCTGTTCAGCGACCGCCGAACGTTTCGCCCTTCGCGCGCAGTTCCGCCTTGTAGGTGCGCTTCAGCGCCTGGTAGCGCTCCAGCGCCTCCGCAGAGTCGACATCGCCCAGGGTCGGGTGGGATGGCATCACCGCGGCCATGTCGGGCAGATCGACCCCCAGCCGCTTGCCCAGGATCGCGATCAGCGAGCGCGCCTTCATCTCCCCGATCGACGGCAGCGCCAGCAGGCGGCGCTGCAGGTCAGGCCCGTCGTGCGCCTGTCGCCAGACGTTGGCCGCGTCACCGCCGTACTCGCCTGCGATGACCGCGCAGAGTGATTGCACCCGGGCAGCCATGGCGGCCGGGAAGCGGTGGAGTGCGGGACGCTCGCGAAAGATCCGCTCCAGTTCGACGAGGTCGGTGGCGGCGATCCGAGCTGCGTCGAGGTGGCCGAGCCGGCGCCGCAGTTCGGCTGGGCCGCTGAACGCTTTCTGGACGCTGACCTGCTGATCGAGCGCGAAGCCGATGAGCAGCGCCAATGGGTCGCTGGCGAGGAGCCGATCGGCCTCTGGATCTCCGGTGAAGTGGAGCATCTCGGGGGTATTCATCGCCGCATGGTACGACGCGTCAGCCTGTCGAAACCCCGCCGATTAGCCTGAGCAGCGCCTCGGCGTCGAGGGATCGGCCCACGAGTTGCTTGATCGTCGCGATCTTGTCGAAATCGGTAGGGTGGGTCTTGACGAGGATCTCGTCGACCGCCTGGGCGGTGTGGTAGGTGTCGCTGGTCACCAGGTATGCGAAGAGGCCTGCGGCGCGGAGCTCGGCGAGCATCGCTGGACCCGGCCGGAATCCGCCGGTGAGCACCATCCCGGTGATCAGCGTGCCGGATCCGGCCCGATTGGCGGCCAGGCAGGCCGCGATCAGGTCCTCGCGATCGCCGGGCGTGATGAGCAGCGTCCGATCGTGCAGCAGGCCGATGGCATGCTCGGCGTGCATCGCCCCGATGGCGACGTGCCCGATCGTCCGCTCAGCCGCCGCCTCGCCGGCGAGCAACTCCCCATCGAGGTGCGTGACGATCAGCTCCAGCGAGGGATCAGCCAGCATCTGGCTGTAGGGGATGCAGCCGAGCAGGTCGAGGCCGTGTTGCGCGAGGCCGTGCCGCAGGATCTCTGGGAGGTCCGGATGCGACTCGATGTCGACCTTGTTGACCACCGCCCCGAGCACGCGCACCCCGTGACGCTCGAAGAGGGCGTGATTGAGCACGATCTCGTCGATCGGGCGACCGACGCCTCCCTCGCTGACGATCACCACCGGAGCCTCGAGGAGCGACGCGACGCGGGCATTGCTGAGCCCGACCACCGCCCCGACCCCGGCGTGACCGGTCCCCTCGATCACGAGCAGATCCTTGCCGGCGGCGACGCGGGCGACGGCATCGGTCATCTCGCGTGCCAGATCGGTGTCGATCCGTCCCATGACGAAATCGGTGGTGAAATGGCGAGGCAGGGTGACCGGGCTCATGTCGTTGAGCGCATCGTCCAGGCCGAAGACGGCCTTCATCAGCACGGCGTCCTCGTCGGCGCGGGTGCCGTCAACCATCAGGTAGCGCTGCCCGACCGGCTTGACGAAGCCGATGCGCCGACCTCGGGCCGCCATCGCGGCGATCAGGCCAAGGGACGCGGTCGTCTTGCCGCGGTTCTGTCCGGTGGCCGCCAGAAAGACGCGTGGTACGGGGCTCACGCCCGCGGTTTGGCCCGTCGTTCGATCAGATCGACGCCCTCGCGCAGCCGCGTCAGCAGTTCGGGCTCGATCATCTCCGGCTCGAGGTGTTCGCCCAGCCGCTCCATCATGTCTGCGGCCACGCTGAGCAGGACGTCCGCGTCGGCGATGAAGAACTGCGGCTCGTTGTTGTAGCGGACCAGGGTCAGGCGACCCTGGAGGGTGACCCCGCTCTCGCCATGCGTGATCTGCGTGCCGAAGTTGTGCCCCTGGATGCCGTCGGGGTTGTTGAGGAAGTTCAGGGCGTTGTCGATCGCGAGGCCGAAGCGGGCGCGCATGCCGACCAGCCGCTCGTGTACATCGGCCGGCAGCCCCATCTCGCCGACCTCGTCGAAGACCTCCCGCGTGACGGTGAGCAGCCCGACCAGCGTCGAGCCCGCGCGACCGCCAAGCATCACCTGCAGGGAGCGTTCCAGGATGAAGACATCGGAGTCGAAGTGCGGCGAGGTGGTGACCTCCGCCAGCAGGTCCTCCACGCTGTCCAGTGCGCCCGGGTCAGCGAGGGCGGTGGCCAGGTTGAGGATCTCCTCGCGGAAGAGAAACCGCTCCTCGTGATCGAGCATGTGGGAACGCCCTCCTTATGGGTAGAGACCCCGCAGCGTAGTCGCTTCGGCCACGCGTGCGACGCCGACCATGTAGGCCGCGGTGCGCATGTGGACGCCGTGGAGCTTGCTCATGGCGTAGACGCTCTCGAAGGCCCGGTCCATGATCTCGTGCAGGCTCTCATTGATGCGCTGCTCGGTCCAGAAGAACGACTGCATGTCCTGGACCCACTCGAAGTAGCTCACCGTCACGCCGCCGGCATTGCAGAGAATGTCAGGAATGACGAACACGCCGCGGTCAAACAGGATCTGGTCGGCCTCGGGCGTCGTCGGCCCGTTGGCCGCTTCGGCAACGATCCTGGCCCTGATTCGTGGAGCGTTCTGCTCGGTGATCTGGTTCTCGAGGGCCGCCGGGACGAGGATGTCGCAGTCGAGCTCGAGGATCTCGGTGTTGCTGACGGCATCGGCGCCGGGGAAGCCGACCACTGTCCCGTGCTCGCGCTTCCATCCGCCAACGCGTGCGGGGTCGAGTCCCTTGGGGTTGTAGATGCCGCCGCTCGAGTCGCTGACCGCGATGATCAACGCACCCTCCGCGGCGAGCAGGTCGGCCGCGACCGATCCGGCGTTGCCATATCCCTGGATGACCACGCGGGCGCCGGAGATCGATACCTTCAGGGCCTGGCTGGCCTGCTGCAACGTGAAGACCGCGCCCCGCGCGGTGGCCTCGTTGCGGCCGAGCGAACCGCCGATGGCGATCGGCTTGCCGGTGACCACGCCGGGGATGGTGTACCCGCGGTGCATGGAGAAGGTGTCCATCATCCAGGCCATCACCTGAGCGTTGGTGTTCACATCTGGCGCAGGGATGTCGCGATCCGGCCCAATGAGCGGGCTGATCTCGGTGGTGAAGCGACGGGTCAAACCCTCCAGCTCGCGCATCGACAGCTTCTTTGGATCGACGATCACGCCCCCCTTGCCACCGCCGTAGGGGATGTTGACCACGGCGCACTTCCAGGTCATCCACATCGAGAGCGCGGCGACCTCGTCGCGGGTCACATCCTGGTGGTAGCGGATGCCGCCCTTGGCAGGTCCGCGGCTCACGTTGTGCTGGATCCGATAGCCGGTGAAGACCTCCACGTGGCCGTCATCCATGGTGACCGGGAAGTTGACGGTCAACTCACGCTGGGGGACGCGGAGGACCTTGCGGAGGCCAGGATCGAGATCGAGCTGATCCGCAGCGCTGTCGAACTGAGCCTGGGCGACGGCCCAGATGTTCGGTGCCTCAGCGACAGGATTCGAACTTGCCATGGGGTTCTGTTCTGGAGCCTCCAGTACGGGCGCTTCGCGGCGCCTCCGCGAAATCGAGCGCGGGAGCGGGCCGGTGCGCGGGTCGCCGGATTATAGGGTCAGGCGTCGCGCCATCGTCACGGGCTGAAGGTCACGCCACGGCGGGCCGAAGGTCTCCGGCCCTAGACCATCTCGACGGCCAGCGCGACCGCTCCCCCGCCACCCAGGCACAGTGTGGCCAGACCGTGGCGTCCCCCACGTCGACGCAGCTCGTACAGGAGCGTCGTCAGGACGCGGGCCCCCGAGGCGCCGATTGGGTGGCCGAGCGCGATGGCGCCGCCGTTGACGTTGACCTTCTCCCAGTCGAACCCGAGCGCGTTGCCGTCGGCCAGCACCTGCGCGGCGAAGGCCTCGTTGATCTCGACCAGGTCGAACTCGTCGAGACGCATGTTGAGCTTGTCGAGGAGGCGGTGCACGCCGTCGATCGGCGCCTCGAAGAGCCACTCGGGGGCGACGTCGGCCTGGGCGTAGCCGGTGATGCGGGCCATCGGCGTGAGCGCCGTCGCGCGTCGACCGCCTCCTCGACGAGGCGAGCACCAGGGCCGCTGCCCCGTCGGTGATGCCGGGAGCGTTGCCGGCGGTGACGGTTCCACCATCGGGTTGGAAGGCCGGCTTCAGTCGCGCGAGCGCCTCGAGCGACGTGTCGGCGCGAGGACCCTCATCGGTATCGACGATGGTCGGAGCCCTTCTTGCCCGGAACCTCGACCGGCACGATCTCGTCGCGGAAGCGGCCCTCGCCAATTGCCGCCAGGGCGCGCTGGTGCGAACGGACGGCGAAGGCATCCTGGGTCTCGCGGCCCACGTCGTGCTTGGCGGCCACGCGCTCGGCGTGCGCGCCCATGTGCACGTCGCAGATAGCGCACCAGAGGCCGTCGTGGACGGTGCTGTCGACCATTTCGGCATTTCCCAGCCGATAACCGGCCCGCGCTCCGGGGAGCAGGTACGGACCGAGGTTCATGTTCTCCATCCCGCCGGCCACGATCAGGTGCGCATCGCCGGCGCGGATCGAGGCCGCCCCGAGCATCACCGCCTTCAGGCCGCTGCCGCACACCTTGTTGATGGTGGTGGCTGAGACGCCATTGGGCAGCCCTGCCTTGAGCGCCGCCTGGCGCGCAGGCGCCTGACCGGCGCCGGCCTGGATCACCTGGCCCATCAGCACTTCGTCGATGTGCGCGGGGTCAATCCTCGATCGCTCGACCGCGGCGCGGATCGCGACGGCCCCCAGGTCGGTGGCAGGGACGGTGGAGAGGCCCCCGCCGAACTTGCCGATGGGAGTGCGCGCGGCGGAGAGGATGTATGCGTCGGTCATGCGCAGATGGTACGCCGGGGCGCGCTGCCGGTCCTGCGGCCGACGAAGATCGAACTGTCTGCCCAGCTGGCGACGCCATACCCTGTGAGTGCGGCCAGATTGGCCCCACCATGGAGGGACGATGGACCGATCACTGGTGGAGCAGGCACAGCGAGGCGATCGAGAGGCGTTCACCCGCCTCGCCTTCGAGCTGAGCGACCGTCTGTTCGCTGTCGCGCAACGGATCCTGCGCGACTTCGACGCTGCCGGCGACGTGCTCCAGGTGACGCTCCTCCGTATCTGGCGAGATCTTCCAAGCCTGCGCGACCCTGACCTCATCGAGGGCTGGGCGTATCGGGTGCTTGTCCGTGCCTGCCACGACGAACTGCGCAAGCAGCGGCGGCAGGCACCGCCGCTCCACCTGCTCTCCGTGGATGGGGCGGCCGATGACCCGGCCATCAGCGGTCGCGGATCGAGAGCAACTCGAACGAGCCTTCGGGAGGCTCCCGAGCGAGCAGCGAGCGGCGATCGTGCTCCAGTACTACCGCGACCTGACCCTTGCTGAAATAGCCGAGGTTCTGCATCTGCCGATCGGCACCGTGCGGTCCCGGCTGCATTACGCAAAGCGCGCGCTGCGTTCGGCCATTGAGGCCGATGCGCGGCCGACCGCCCGAAAGGGACGCACGGCATGAACCACCATCGGGACTCGGATCAGACCCTGAGGCACTGGCTCGACGAGGGACCTGATTTCGCTCCAGAGCGGTTCGTCTGGGCTGCCCTGGAGGACGTGGAGCGCACCGATCAGCGCGGCGCTATCAGAGCGTCGCTGGAGGGAATCCTCATGCGCATCCGCCCGTTTGCCGTGCCGGTGGCGATGGCCGCCGCGCTGGTGTTGGCCGTCGGGGCCTTTGTCCTGGTGAATCGACCAAACAACGTTGGCGTCGATCCGTCGTCGCCGCCAGCCTCGTTCACGTCCGCTGACGTTGACCGCATCATGCTCGCCGATTTCGATCCTCCGGCCGGGACCGTTCCCGCCGCAGCCCAGGTGGTCGGTCTCGACGCTCTCTTCCTTCCCGTCCTCGACGGGGCAAGGGAACTGACGATCCGCCAGCTCGATGGGTATCGCCACGCCAGGTCGATCGAGTTCACCGGGACCGACGACGGTCGTCGGTACATCGTGGCAGCGATCGCCTTCGACGACGTTGCGGCCGCATCGGCTGCCCTCGGCATCTACAAGTCGGCGATCCGCCCCGACCACGGCTATGCCGGACCCGAGGATGACCCCGGGTTCGGCAACGAGGGCTTCCTGCGATTTGGCAGTTTCGTTGTGACCGTGTCCGGCGACCCGAGCGTGTTCTACATGTGGCGCGAAGGCAACCTGCTGCTTTCCTCGCTCGCGGTCGATGACGTGGAGAACACGCTCGCCGCGGCTATGGGGTCGGACGCTCGGGCGCTCGCCCTCGAGATCCAATCGCGGCTGGAGTAACGGTGCGGACGCCGGGCATGACCCGCCCGGCGTCTACTCCTTCTCCTCTTCCCCGAAGAGCTGGGCGACCTTGTCGCTCCACTGCTTGACGACGACGCGCGTCTTCACCTTGAGCGACGGTGTCAGCTCGCCCTCCTCCTCGGAGAGCAGGCGCGGCAGCAGGGCCACCCGGCGCGGGCGCTCCCAGATGGCGAACCCCTCGAGCTTGGCCTTGACCTCGCCCTCGACCATCTTGTGGACCGCCTTCTCCGCCACCAGCTGCTCCGGCGGCATCTCGGCGATCCCGTTGGCCGCGGCCCATGCCGCCAGCTGCTCGAAATCGGGTGCGATCAGCGCGCCGGTGTAGGGCTGGTTGTCACCGAGCACCACGGTCTGGGCGATGTATTTGCTGGTGAGCATCGCGATCTCCATCGGTGCCGGGGCCACGTTCTTGCCGTTGCCGAGCACGATGATGTTCTTGAGTCGATCGGTGATCAGGATGCGGCCTCCCGGTTCGATCTCACCGATGTCACCGGTGTGGAACCAGCCGGCGGCGTCGATCACCGCGGCCGTCTCTTCCGGCTGGTTGTGGTAGCCCACCATCACCTGCGGCCCACGCGCCAGGATCTCGCCGTTGGTCGGATCGATCCGGATCTGCGTCTCGGCGACCGGCTTGCCGACCGTGCCGAACTTGAAGTCGCCGGGGCGGTTGATCGACAGCAGCGGTGCCGTCTCGGTCAGGCCGTACCCCTCCAGGATGAGCATCCCCATGGCGTAGAAGAACTCCCCGACCTCGCGGGAGAGGGGCGCGCCGCCGGAGACGAAGTAGCGCACGCGGCCACCTGTCCGGGCGCGGATCTTGTGGAAGACGAGCCGATCGGCCAACTTCATCTGGACCTTCAGCCAGATCCCGTCCTCGCTTCCGTCGACGTGGTTCTGGTAATGCCGCGCACCCAGGCGCTGCGCCCAGTAGAAGATCTTCTGCCGCAGCGCGGGTGACGCCTCCACGGTGGAGATGACGCGCGCGTAGAGGCGCTCGTACAGCCGTGGCACCGCGACCATGACCGTCGGTTGCACCTCGGCCATGTTCGCCGCCAGGCGCTCGATGGCCGGCTCCGCATAGGCGATGGTGCAGCCGCGACCAAGCGGGACGATCTGGCCGGCCGCACGCTCGGTCATGTGCGAGAGCGGCAGGAACGAGAGGAAGGTGTCGTGCTCGGTAAAGTCGACCGCCTGGATGCCGGCCTCGTAGTTATGCAGGATGTTGCCGTGGGTCAGGACCACGCCCTTGGGGTTGGCTGTCGTCCCTGACGTGTGCACGATGGTCGCCACCCGCTCGCGACCGAACCCCTTCCAGGCCTCGGTCCACTCACGGATCTCGCCGGGGTCCACGGTGGCGAGGTCGAAGATGTCGTCGAAGCTGATCGCGCCCTCGGGCAGACGGCCGCGGTCCTCGATGACGACCACGTGCTCCAGGGTCGGGCACTCGCCGCGCACCTGCTCGATCTTGGCGGCCTGCTGCAGGTTTTCGACGAAGACGAGCCTGGCTCCGACGTTGTTGATCACGAAGGCGGCCTGGTTCGGCTCAACCGATGGGTAGATGGGGCAGGTCACCGCGCCGAGCGACATCGCGCCGAGGTCGGCCGCGAGCCAGGCGGGCCGCGTGCGGCTCATGATGCAGACGCGATCGCCATCGCGGATGCCGATGTGCTTGAGTCCCATCGCCACCTGCGTGATCCAGTCCCAGGTCTGCCGATAGGTGGTCGAGGTCCAGACCGCCGTCTCTTCTTCCTGCGGCAGGCCCCCCGTCTGGCGACGCGACTTCGGCAGCTTCCAGCGCAGCGCCTCCTTGTCCGGGTAGCGTTCGACGCTCTTGTGGACGAGCGCCACCAGGTTGTCGGCGCGCACCTCGTCGGGGAGGCTGATCGGCTCGCCGGTCGCCTCCATCAGGCGCGGCGCGGCCGCCGTGGGGGTATCACTCGGGGCCGTGCTGGTGGTCATCTGCGGATCTCCTCGATCAGATGCTGCGCGATGATGAGTCGCTGGACCTGGTTGGTTCCCTCGTAGATCTGCGCCCCCTTGGCATCGCGCATGAAGCGCTCCACCGGGTTGTCCCGTGAGTATCCCGCACCGCCATAGACCTGGACAGCATCGGTCGCGACGCGCATGGCGGTATCGGAGGCGAACATCTTTGCCGCGCTGCTCGCCGCCGCGATCGCACCCGGCGCAGCGCCGGCGTCTCGCAGGCGTGCGGCTCGCCAGGTGAGCAGCCGTGACGCGTCGACCGCCACCGACGCGTCGGCGAGGATGGCGGCGATCATCTGCTGCTCCGCGATCGGCTTCCCGAACTGCGTCCGCTGTGCGGCGTAGCCGGCCGCATGCTCGAGCGCGGCCCGCGCAAGGCCGGTGCAGGCAGATGCGATGCTGATCCGTCCCGAGGCGAGCGACTCGAGCGCGATTCGCAGCCCATCCCCCACCGCGCCGAGGCGATCGGCGTTCGACACGCGTGCACCATCGAAGACCAGCTCGGCGCTCGACGAGTCGCGGATCCCCATCTTTCGCTCATGCGTGCCGACCGTGAACCCGGGAGTATCGCGGGCGACGGCAAAGGCCGTGATCCCCTCGCGTCCGAGCTTGCGATCGACGGTGGCGAAGACGATGAACGTGTCGGCGTCGCCCGCGTTGGAGATCCAGACCTTGGTGCCGGTCAGCGCGTAGCCATCATCGGTTGGCTCGGCCTTGAGGGAGAGGGCGGCGGCATCGGACCCGGCGCCCGGCTCGGTGAGCGCGAACGCTCCCAGGTGCGTGCCGGAGGCCATCGGCGGCAGGAGGCGCGCCTTCTGCTCATCGGTCCCGGACAGGTGGATGCATAGCTGCGACAGGACGTGGACCGACAGGCTGACCGCCATCCCCATATCGGCCGCTGCGATCTCCTCGAGCGCCAGCACCCACGTGAAGTACGACATGCCGGCCCCGCCGTACTGCTCCGGATACGGGATGCCGGTCAGGCCGAGCTCCCCCATCTGGTCGAACAGCGCTCGGTCGTAGCGCTCGTCCTCATCGCGCTGCGCAACCGTCGGGGCCAGTTCCCGCTGCGCGAATTCGCGCGCGGTGTCGCGAACGGCGCGCTCCTCTTCGGTGAGGGCAAACGGGTCGGGGCGGGCGGTGGCGACGCTCGTCATCGCGTCGATCCGGTTGCCCTTCTCGTCGTAGATGTAGAAGCCGCGCGCCGTCTTCCGACCGAGGTGGCCGGCCGCGACCATCTGCCGCAGGAGCGGGGCGGCCCGGAACTTTGGGTCACCGAAGCCGCGGTACAGGACATCCATCACATTGAGCATCACGTCGTTGCCGATGAAGTCGGAAAGCTCCAGCGGCCCCATCGGATGGTTGAGCCCGAGCCTGGCCCCGGTGTCGATGTCATCGGCGGTGCCGGTGCTCTCCATCAGCGCAAAGATCGCCTCGTTGATGAACGGGCCGAGCATCCGGTTGACCAGGAAGCCGGGCATGTCGCGCGATTCGATCACCGTCTTGCCCAGCTCGCCGGCAAATGCGGCGGCCGCGGCGGCGGTCTCGTCGTCGGTCTCCAGGCCGCGGATGATCTCGATCAGGCGCATCACCGGCACTGGCGAGAAGAAGTGGAGGCCGATGAACCTTGCAGGGCGATCGGTCGCCGTGGCCAGGCTGGTGATGCTGATGCTGCTCGTGTTGCTGGCGAAGAGTGCGCCGGGATCGGCGGCGGCGGTGAGGCGACCCCACGTCTCGCGCTTGATCGCCTCGTCCTCGAAGACCGCCTCGATCACGATCTCGTGGCCGGCGGCGGCATCGGCTCCAGCCGACGTGGCGATCCGCGCGAGGGTGGTGTCCGCGGCATCCTGTTCGAGCTTGCCCTTCGCCACCTGGCGAGCGAAGTTGGCGGCGATGCGGGCCTTGCCCTTCTCGGCCAGCTCCGCGGTACGATCGCTGAGGGTGACCGACTTGCCGGCCGCTGCGCTGACCTGCGCGATGCCATGTCCCATCAGGCCTGCGCCGATGACGAAGACGCGCTCAATCCTCATGGCCGCTAGCCTACCAGCCGCCCCGCGGCGGTGACCGGATCGAGACGGCGCTCCGCGACCGCGTCGACGAGCTCGTCCCAGTCCGGATGGGAGGTGGCCGCGCGGACCCCGATCTCGGCCGCGGCTCGGCGCAGCTGGTTCCGCGCGCGCTGTACCGCCTGCTCCGGGGTACGCGCCGTGGCGCGGTGGGCGTCGATCGCATCGGCCAGGGCATCCACCCCGTCACCGTCGAGTGCAGTCGTGGTCAGGATGGCCGGTGGCTCGCGGGTGATCCGTCCGCCCGCGCTCGACAGCATTGCGCGAAGCTGCCTCGCCGCGAGGTCGGCGCCGGGACGATCGCCCTTGTTGACCACGATCAGGTCGGCCACCTCGAGCAGTCCCGCCTTGATCGCCTGCACCTCATCGCCCATCTCGGGGACCTCGACCACCACGGTCGTCTCGGCCAGCCGTGCGATCTCGACCTCGCTCTGCCCGGCTCCCACCGTTTCAACCACGACCGGGTCGAAGCCGGCGGCGTCGAGCGCCGCTGCGGCCATCCAGGTGGCGCCGGCAAGGCCCCCGAGCTCACCCCTGCTCGCCATCGAGCGCATGAACACGTCGAGGTCCGCGGCATGCTCCATCATCCGGATCCGGTCGCCCATGATCGCCCCGCCGGTGAACGGTGAGGACGGATCGACCGCCAGGATCCCGACCCGCCGGCCGCGCCCGCGCCAGGCGGTGGCCAGGGCATTCACCAGCGTCGACTTGCCACTTCCCGGTGGGCCCGTGATCCCTACCAGGTGCGCACCGCGAGACGCGGCGAAGAGCGAGGGGATCAGCTCGCGGATGCCGTCGGCGTCACCTTCGATCGCGGTCAGCAGGCGGGCCAGGGCGCGCCGCTCACCGGCAACGGCACCCGCAAGGAGCGGGGCGAAGTCGGTCATCGGTTGATGGCCGGTCGCGCTCAGGCGGGCCGGCGCGCGTGCTCGCGGAAGTAGCGCGCGATCTCGCCGATGCTCGTCCCCGGGCCGAATACCTCCGCGATCCCGATCGCCTTGAGCTTCGTGACGTCGGCATCGGGGATGATCCCGCCGGCCGCGATCAGCACGTCGTCCATCCCGCGCTCGCGGCAGAGCTCGGCGACGCGCGGCAGGAGCGTCATGTGCGCTCCCGACAGGATCGACATCCCGATCACATCCACGTCCTCCTGCTCGGCGGCGTCGGCGATCATCTCCGGCGTCTGGCGAAGGCCGGTGTAGATCACCTCGAATCCTTCGTCGCGGAGGCCGCGCGCGAGCACCTTGGCGCCCCGGTCGTGGCCGTCGAGCCCGGGCTTCGCGATCAGGACGCGGATCGGGGTGGTGCGGGCGTCATCCATGCGCGTTCGATTCTAGTGTGCGCGCCCCTCTTCGCTGACGCGTCTTGCGGCGCCGTCCCACCAAGCGAGCACCCGAAGTGCGCGGGTAGCGGACTAGCGGTCTGCCGCCCGGCCGATGAAGGTCAGGAACTCGGCGCGGGTCCTCGCGTCGCGACGGAAGGTCCCGAGCATTGCGCTGGTGACCATGGTCGCCTCCTGCTTGCGGACCCCGCGCATGACCGTGCAAAGGTGCGTCGCCTCGATCACACAGGCAACCCCCTTTGGCTGGAGGCGCTCCATCAGGAAGGTCGCCACCTGCTGGGTCAGCCGCTCCTGGACCTGGAGCCGGTGGGCGTACATGTCGACCGCGCGTGGGATCTTCGACAGACCGATGACCCTGCCGTTCGGCAGGTATCCCACGTGCGCCTTGCCGAAGAAGGGCAGCAGGTGGTGCTCACACAGCGAGTAGAACTCGATGTCGCGCACCACCACCATCTCGTCGTACGAGACGTTGAACGTGGCGTCGTTGACCAGCGTCTCCGGATCGGTCAGGTAGCCGTCGGTCAGTTCGGTGTACATCCGTCGCACCCGATCCGGCGTGCCGACCAGCCCCTCTCGATCCGGGTCCTCGCCGAGGTCGGCCAGGAGGATTCGGATCGCGTCGGGAATCTTGCTTCCATCGTCGCGCGCGTCCATGCAGGCATCCTAGCAGGCAGGCTGGAAGGCCCAGATCTGCGGGCTAGGCGCGGCGAACGGAGCGGGGTACACTCGGGTCCCCAACCGCCACGGAGGACGATCGGCGCTGCCGTGATCATCCACCGACCCGTCGCCAGAGAGCGTCGACTGACCCTGCCCCGTCCGGGGGGCGACCGGCTGAGTGGCCCCCTTGCCCGCCGCCTCGACGACCGGTACCACTACCTCCGACGTGTCTTTGCCGGTGCGGGTGATCCGATCGATTCCGTCGTGGTCGGGCCGGGCGGAACGTGGGCACTCACCCTGAAGGGGGAGCGCGGCCGCTTCCGCAAGCGGAACGGCCACTGGTACCACTGGAGCGACGACACCGATTCGTGGATCCCCTGGGAGGCAAAGCCGGTGGTCACCGCCCGCCTGGCCGGGCATCGCCTCGAGCAACAACTGGAGCGAGCTGGCCTCCCGGCCACGGTGGTCGCCTGCCTCGCCCCGCCGCGCCAGGTCGAGATCAGCTGGGAGCCGGGCCAGCGACCGGGCATCCAGGTGCTCGCCGACATCGAGACGCTGGCCACGCGGATCTCCGCCAACGATCGGCTCACCCCGGCGCAGGTGGAGCGGATCGTGGCGCTGCTCGACCCGCATCTACCGCTGCCACGGATGGGCAACGCAACGCGAACAGCCGGCGTCAAGACGAAGACGCGAAGAGCCGGCGACCCCCGCTGACGGCCGGCACCGGAGGGTGACCCTGGAACCCTCGGCTATCATCCGAGCCCGATGACCGAGCGCGGCGCCGCCACCACCCGCAGGCCGGTCGCTGCCGCCGCGGCGGCGCTGGGGATGGCGGTCGCGCTGCTCGCTGCGTGGCTCGTCCCAGCCCTGGCGTTGGTCGTCGTATGGCCGCTCCTATTCGTGGTGCCCGGCTGGGGGATCATCGCTGCGGCCCGTCCGCGGATCAGCGCCACCGGGCGACTCGGCCTGTCGATCGTGCTGTCGGTGGCGATCTCAGCGCACCTCGTCTACTGGCTCGCGCTGGCGAGCGGCGGCTACCGGCGCGAGACCATCTTCTTCGCCGCCGCGTTGCTGGCGCTCCCCGTGCCACTCGCCGCCTGGCGATGGGGCGTTGGCGGCCTGACCGCCCAGGGGGCAGCATCTGTCCGCGCGCTGCGGCGCGAGCCGGTCGGATTCGGCCTCGCCGGCGCGGCCGCCGCGTTCGTCGGGCTGGTGCTCGATTCGGGCCTGTGGAAGGCCGTACCGGGCGGCATCAGCGCCGGCGGGTCGAACTGGAGCGACCTGGGCGTGCACCTGTCGATCTCGCAGTCGCTCAACGCAGGGAACTTCCCGCCACAGGTCCCGTATTTCGCTGGCGAGCCGCTCGTCTACCACTGGTTCGCCGACTTCCACGCCGCAATTGCCGCGCGCGCTGCGGATCTCTTCAGCGTCCCGAGTTTCGTCGTCTCTTCCGCGATCCTGGCGGGTGCCCTGGCACTGGTGGTGCACGGCCTTGCGCGCGCGTTGCTGCGTGGCCAGGACGCGCGACGTGCTGCCGCCCTGGCGGTCGTGCTGGTGGTCGTCGGTGGCGGCCTGGGCTGGATCCGTCTGATCTCCGACGTGGCGGCGGGCGTCGGCGATCCGATCTCGCTGATCACGCACAACTCGTACGACAACGCGTGGCTTACCGAATGGCCCTACTTCCGGATCCCCTCGGTCATGGGGACAGGGCTGCTCGTCCACCGCGCGACCACCGCCGGACTGCCGATCCTGGTCGGCGCGGTGCTCCTGCTCGTTACGGCGCTCCCCAGCGCAGGTGCGCGGGCGAGCGGGGCGCGCGACCGGCCGTGGCTCATCGCGCTTGCCGGGCTGCTCGGCGCTCTGCTTGCCCCGTTTCACTTCTTCTTCTTCCCCGCGTTCCTCGGCCTGGCACTCGCCTGGGTCCTGGTCGGAGGGCGGATGATCGACCGAGCCGCCCCGCGGAATGCGGCCCTCCTGCTGGCGCCCTACCTCCTGGCGCTGCCCTTCGCCGTTGCGCCCCTCCTCCAGGCCGGATCGTCGGGTGACCTCCAGCTGGTGATCGGCTGGGAGTCAGCGCCGATCCAGGATGGCCCGGCCGCGGTCGCCTTCTTCTACCTCACCAACCTGGGGCTCCCGTTCGCGCTGGCGCTTGCGGCACTGCTCGTCCCGGGAGTCCCCCGGCGCGCCTTCCTCGCCGGCTGGCTGCTCGTCCTGTTCGCGGTCCCAAACCTTGTGCAGCTGAGCGTCGTGTCGTTTGACATGAACAAGTACTTCCAGGCGATGTGGATCGCCGTGGCGATCCTTGCGGCATGGCTGATCAGGCGGTGGCCCGCGCCGGCCATTGCGGTGGTCCTGCTGCTCAGCGTCCCGTCGCCGCTCCTCGTCTCGGCGTGGACCGCGCTCAGCCGCGACGTCGTGATCGGCTGGTCCGAGGCCGAGGCCTGGCACTGGATCAGCGAGAGCACGCCCGACGAGGCGGTCTTCGTCACCAACGGCTGGCTCAACTCCCCCACCGATGCCGCCGGCCGGCTGCGGGTCCTCACCTACACGGTGTACATCGCCAACCTTGGCTACTCGCCGGACCGGCGCGCCGCCCAGGTCGACGAGATCTATTGCTCCGGCGATGCCGATCGAGCGGCTGACCTGTCGCAGGAGCTGGGCGCCACCTATCTGCTCGACACCGGCCCACCCCGCGCGTGTGATCCGCGCACCGATTTCGGTATGAGTGCACGGTGGATCCTGGCCTTCGAGAACGACCGGGTGCGCATCTGGCGACTGACGCCGGTGGCAGTCGGCACCGTCAGCCCCGTTACGGGGCCGGCCGCCGCGTTCTCCCTATCATTCGGGCCATGAGCTCTCCCGCGCGCGCGGGTGGCGCCGTCGTCACCTTCGAGAACGTCACCAAGCGGTACGGGCCGGCGGGCATGCCGCCTGCGGTCGACGACCTGTCGCTGACCATCCCGGCAGGGGAGATCTGCGTCCTGGTCGGGCCGTCGGGCTGCGGCAAGACCACGACCATGCGGATGATCAACCGACTGGTCGAGCCGACCAGCGGCCGGATCACCATCGACGGCCAGGACGTGCGCGACCTTGCCGCCGTCGAGCTGCGGCGTGGGATCGGCTACGTGATCCAGCAGGTGGGCCTCTTCCCGCACCTCACCGTTGGCGAGAACGTGGCCATTGTGCCGCGGCTGTTGCACTGGTCCGAGCCGCGGATCCGTGAGCGAGTCGAGGAGCTCCTCGAACTCGTCCGCCTCGAACCCGGCACCTATCGAGCGCGTTACCCGGCGTCGCTCTCGGGCGGCGAGCGCCAGCGGGTCGGGGTCGCACGGGCACTCGCCGCGGATCCCCCCGTCATGCTGATGGACGAGCCGTTCGGCGCGGTCGACCCGATCCTGCGCGACCGGCTCCAGAACGAGCTGCTCCGGCTCCAGGCGAAGGTGGGCAAGACGATCGTCTTCGTGACGCACGACGTGGACGAGGCGATCAAGATGGCCGACCGGATCGCCATCCTCAAGCGCGGTGGCGTCCTTGCCCAGTTCGACACCCCCGACCGGATCCTCGCCGCGCCCGCCAGTGACTTCGTCGAGCATTTCGTCGGGGCCGATCGCGGCCTGAAGCGCCTGTCGCTGGCCAAGGTCCGCGACCTGCCGTTGATCGAGGCGCTGACGGTGCGGGTGGGCGAGCCACGCGCTGACGTGCGGCGCCGGATGGAGGCCGATGGGGCCGCCTATGCCCTGCTCGTCGACGCAGCCGATCGTGCGCTCGGCTGGGTGGACGCCGCCGAGCTGGCCGCAGACGGAACGCTCTCCGAGGAGGAGGCCACGCCCGGCGCTCCCCTGCTGCAGCCCGAGACCACGCTGCGCGACGCGCTCTCGACGCTGCTCGGCTCGTCGGTCCAGCTCGGCGTCGTCACCGATGAGCGCGACCGGGTGCTCGGACTGATTTCGGTGGACGCCATCTCGGAGGTCCTGCGGACGTGACCGACCAGCCGTTCTTCCGCATCGACTGGGTGATCGACAACCTCGACGAGATCGCCGGACGGATCGGCGAGCACCTGGTGATGACCGGCATCGCGATCGGGGTGGGGCTGGTGATCTCGTTCGTGCTGGCGCTGCTGATACGACGCTTCCGGCCTCTCTACGGACCGACCATCGTTATCACCGGGGCGCTCTATTCGATCCCGAGCCTTGCCCTCTTCGCCCTGCTCATCCCGATCACCGGCTTGTCGCTGCTCACCGCCGAAATCGCACTGGTCAGCTACACCCTGCTGATCCTGGTCCGCAACATCGTGGCCGCGCTCGACGGCGTGCCGGCCGAGGTCCTCGACGCCGCAGATGGGATGGGCTTCGGGTCGCTCGAGCGGCTGTGGCGGGTCGAACTCCCGATCGCCCTGCCGGTGATCGTGGCCGGGCTGCGGATCGCCACGGTGACGACGATCGGGCTGGTGACGGTGACGAGCCTGATCGGTCTCGGGGGACTCGGCTACCTGATCGTCAACACGGGAATCAACCGCTTCTTCGCCACCTCGATCTACACCGGCGTCGCACTCTCGGTGGCCATGGCCGTGCTCGCCGACCTGGGGCTTGAGGGGCTCCAGCGCCGCCTGACACCCTGGGCGCAGGCACGGATCGTCTGACCGATGGAGTTCCTGGGTGAAGTCGCTGCCTGGTTCAGCGACCCGACGAGTTGGGACGGGCGCAACAGCATCCCGCTGCGACTGTGGGAGCACGTCTCGCTGTCCGCGACGGCGCTGGCGCTGGGCGTCCTGATCGCACTGCCGATCGGCCTGGCCATCGGCCACTCCGGTCGCGGTGCGCGCGCGGCGGTGGCGATCACCAATATCGGTCGCGCCATCCCGTCGCTCGGCTGGCTCGGCATGGTGCTGCCGATCACTTTGGTCCTGTTCGAGCGCGGTGGCCTCGGATTCCTGCCCGCACTGATCGCGCTGGTCGCGCTGGCCATCCCGCCGATCGTGACCAACACCTACGCCGGGCTGCGCGAGGTCGACCGGGAGCTGATCGATGCGGCGCGCGGGATGGGGATGGGCGAGCGCCGCATCCTGGCGGCCGTGGAGGTGCCGATCGCCCTGCCGGTGATCCTCGCCGGCATCCGCTCCTCCGCGGTGCAGGTGGTCGCCACCGCCACGCTTGCGGCGGTGGTCGCCGGAGGCACGCTGGGTGACTTCATTCTGCAGGGCATCTTCGTGCGTGACCTGCCGCGCGTCTTCGGCGCGGCGCTGATGGTGGCGGCCCTGGCGCTGGCGACCGAAGGACTGTTCGCGTTGCTCCAGCGCCTTGCCACCTCGCCCGGTCTGCGGGTTGGCGCCGAGGCCGGAGGCGCGTCCTAGCAGCGTCATCGGGCTTACACGCGCCCGCTGATAGACTCCGCTCGACCTGTCCGCGTCGCACCAAGCGACCCAGGCCGTGTGTCCAAGGAGGACCCAATGCGGATCCACCGCACGCTCGCCCTCGGGGCGGTGTTGCTCGCGCTCGTTGTGAGTGCCTGCACACCGGGTGGGGGCAGCACCAGTCCATCGGCCAGCGAGTCGGAGGCAGCCAAACCGGCCGTCACCGTCGGCTCGGCCGGATTCTACGAAGCGGCCCTGGTGGCCGAGATCTACGCGCAGGCGCTCGAGGCGCACGGCTACACCGTGACCCGCAAGCTGGAGCTGGGCGAACGCGATGTGACCCAGGCCGCCATCGAGTCGGGCGAGATCGACCTCAAGCCGGAATACCTCGGCGGCATGGCCAGCTTCCTGGGGGCCAATGTCACGGCCGACCCGCAGGCGACCTTTGACGCGATGCAGGCCAAGCTCGCCGAAAAGGGCCTCGTGGCGCTGAACTACTCGCCCGGCACCGATGCCGACGGCTTTGCCGTCCGTCAGGAGACGGCCGACCAGTTCGACCTCGCGACGATGAGCGACCTCGCCGCGGTTGCCAACCAGCTGGTCTGGGGTCTCGCCCCCGGGTGCCCGGACAACCCGGTCTGCGGTCCGGGACTGCTGTCGACCTACGGCATCGACATAAGCCAGCTCGAGGTCGAGAGCCTCTCACCGTGCAGCACCCAGATAGCGGAGGCGCTCAACAACCTGGCGATCGGCGTCGCACAGGTCTGCACCACGCAGCCCGATATCGCGCGCTTCAACCTCGTGTTGCTGGCAGACGATGGTGGCCTGCAGCCGGCGCAGAACCTTGCTCCGGTGGTGACCCAGGCGCTGCTCGACGCGGCTCCGGACGACTTCGAGGCGACGCTCAACGCCGTCTCAGCCCTGCTGACCACCGACGTTCTCACCGCGCTCGGCGTTCAGGTTGCCGTCAACCAGGAGAGCTACGCGGACGTCGCGGCGCAATTCCTGGCGGACAACGGCATGTAGCGGTCCGGATCACCGAACGGACCGATGGGAGGCCAGCCTCGAGGCTGGCCTCCCCTGTATCGTGTGGGCGATGTCAGCCCACCTCGAGCTTGCCGACTATCGCCGCCGCGTCGCGGCCATGTACGAGACGCTGCGCAATGACCGACGCGCCGGGCCTGCCGCGCTGCTCGGCTTCCGCGCCGCCAAGGACCGGCTCTTCGCCGAGCACCCCGCCTCACCGATCCCCGCCGGGGAGCGGCGCGATTTCCGTGGCCTCGCCCACTGGCGACACGATCCCGCGCTCCGCATCACCGCGCCGCTGCAGCCCGATCCGGAGGCGCCGGCGCTCGACCTCCCGCTCTCGTCGCACGGGCCGGCAATCCCGTTCGTCCGCATCGGCTGGGTCGATTTCACCGTGGATGGCAGGGCTTGCCGCCTGGCGGTCCATTGGCTGACCGGGTACGCCGGCGGGATCTTCATCCCCTTCCGGGACGCGACCAGTGGGACGGAGTCCTACGGCGGCGGGCGATACCTGTGGGATTCGGCCAAGGGGGCGGACCTCGGCGTGGTCGGCGACGAGCTGGTGATCGACTTCAACTACGCGTATCACCCGTCGTGCGTCTACGACCCGGCCTGGAGCTGTCCGCTGGCGCCTCCGGAGAACCGCCTCTCGGTCCCGATCCGGGCGGGCGAGCGACTCGCCCCGAGCGCATGACCGACCGGCGACCGATGCGCCAATGCTACAAGTGCGGGCGCGAGATCGGACCCGACGAGACGATCTGCTCCGTCTGCAACAGCGCGGGCATGGCGACCCCCTCCCCGACGCAATACCACGGCACCATCGTGGTGGCCATCGTGGCCGGGGTGGTACTGCTTGCCGTGTGGGCAAGCCTGGCGATGAGCGGGATCGGTCCCTATGAGGCGACGGTGCTGCACTTCGTGGCCGATCCCCCCGACGGCGCGATCGTGAGCGTGCAGGTCAACAACCTCGGCACGCGCCCGGGTCGCGCCAAGTGCGCGCTCGAGGCCCAGAACGCGGCGGGCATTGCCATTCGCATCCGGTCTGCCGTCTCCCCCCAGGTGCCGGCCGGCGGAAGCCTTACCTTCGACGACCGCATCGCCGGCCTCACCGAGACCCCTGCACGAGTGACCGTCACCTGCACCTGACCTGATCCGCCGCCCCGGACTATCCTCCACGTATGGGCGTCCTGCGGTTGATTCGAACCGGGTGCAGCATCCTCTTCGCGGCGTTCTGGGTCGTCATCTTCCTGGCGATCTTCGCGCTCGCCTGGTTCGCACCCGGGGAGCCGGCACGATTCCCCGGTCCGGTCGAGGGCCAGGCCGTCTACGACCCGGCCGACGTGCTCTCCCCGGAGGTCGAGCGCGCGCTCGAAACCCGGATCGACGACGTCGAGGCGCGCAGCGGTGCCGAGATCGCGGTCTATGCGCAGGTCGACCCGGCAGCCACCGAGGAGTCGAACCTGGCCGCCGCCGGCGACCTGATGGAGCAGTGGGGCGTCGGGCGCGAGGGCTTCGACGACGGGCTGGTGATCCTGGTCAGCCTGCAGGACGACCTGATCCACGGCAAGGTCAGCCTGTTCGGTGGCGCCGGATTCCTGCGCGGCTACCTGTCGGAGGGCGATCTCCAGTCGATCATCGACGAGGTGATCGTCCCGGCAGCCATCGAGCGGCAGCTCGACGCCGGACTCATCCTGGCGGTCGATGCGGTCGACGCGGCCATCACGCCGGACGGGACCGCCCGCCTCAACGTCATGCGGCAGCTCAACGGAGTATTGGGCATCGTGGTCGCGCCGATCGTGCTGCTGGTGACCCTGGGGCTCGCCTTCCGGGCCTGGCGCCGCGAGGGCGACGACCCCGAGGTCCTCGACTCACCGTCGATCCTGATGGCGGGTCCGCCGGCCGAGATGACGCCGGCGCTGGCCACCGTGGTGCGCGAGGGAAAGGCGACCCGGCACTCGGTCAATACCATCCTGATCGAGATGGCCAGCACCGGCAGGATCTCGTTCCGCAACCTCGATCGCGCCCGCAAGGTGAAGTCCGACGACGATCCGGATCCGCTCACCGACCCGGCCATCGACGTGAACGACGGCGCGCCGCGCGGCGGCCGCCTCGGCCTTGTGGAGCAGGAGGCATGGGCCCTCGTTCGCCGGCACGCGCAGGGCGGAACGACGCTTACGCGCGAGCGCCTGTGGAGCCTGAACGACCAGATGGAGCCGATCCGCGAGGCGCTGGAGGTCGCGGTGGTGCAGCTTGGCTGGTTCACCCGGCGGCCTTCCTCGTTGATCACCGTCTGGAGCGCCATCGGCATCGGCGAGATGCTGGCCGGCGGAGCAGCCCTGCTCGGCGGCTTCGTCATTCCGATGTCGGGACTCACCCTCGTGGGCGCCGGGCTCGGCGCGGGTGGGCTCGCGAGCTGGGGGATCGGCCAGTTCATGTCGCAGCGCACGGCGAACGGCGCCTACGTTGACGCCATGCTCAAGGCGTATCGCCGTACGCTGGAGAAGACCCTGGAGAAGGCACGCAGCATGGAGCAGGTGGTCGCCGACGAAACGATCCGCATCCTTGCCGATACACCCGACAAGGCGGTCGTGTGGGGCTTCGCACTCGGCCTGCACGACATGGTGGCGGACGTGCTCCGCCGCGGCCTGGAGGACCAGGCGGCCGATCCGCGGGCGGCGCAGCCGGCGTACTACCCAATCTGGCTGGGCAGCTCGCCATCGTCGCTTGCGAGCGCGGCAGGCGGAGCGAGCGGGTTCGCGGGCGGTGGGAGCATCTTCTCCGGGTCGGGCGTGCCCGACATCGGCGGAATGTTCAGCGCCGTCGGCAGCATCGGCTCGTCGCCGCCCTCGTCGTCCTCTTCGTCCTCGGGCGGCGGAGGGTTCGGTGGGGGGAGCAGCGGGGGTGGGGGCGGCGGGAGCGGCAGCTTCTAGGTCGGCACTGCCCGCGGCGCAGGTACCCTCGGTGGCGGGGAGCCCCTCAAACGGGTATCGTGGGGCTGATGCCATACGAACGACGACCCGGTGGCCGCCCTGGCGGGCGACCCGGCGGACCCGGCCGCCCATCTGGACCCGGCCGACCCCAGGGCGGTGACCGCCCTGCATTCGGTGATCGACCATTCAACGACCGCCCGCAGCGGGACCGCCCTGCATTCGGTGATCGACCATTCAACGACCGCCCGCAGCGGGACCGCCCTGCATTCGGTGATCGACCATTCAACGACCGCCCGCAGCGGGACCGCCCCGCATTCGGTGCCCCGCCGCGCCAGAGTGGCGGCTTCGCCCCCGGTGCGGGCGATGACGCAGGGATGTCGATCCGGCTCGATCCGCGCCGTCTGAGTGCGTTGAAGCTGCTCGCCGCCGAAGCCGGGGTTCGCCCTGGCGAGCTGGTGACGAGCTGGGTGGAAGAGCGCCTGGACGCCGCGCGCCCTGGCTCGCGCCCCCCGACCCAGGCAGCGCCCGACGGGATCGCCACGCTGGTAGCGCGTCTCGACGAGCTGACACGCCGCGTCGATGCACTTACCGCCACCCCGACCGCAGCTGCCGCCGAGCCGACCGCTGAGGCTGCCCCGGTCAAGCGGGGTCCCGGTCGACCACGCAAGACCGCGGTGACCGGCGAAGCCCCGCCTTCGGCCATCAAGGCCCCGAAACGTGCCGCGCGGAAAGCAACCGGCAAGGCTGCCGCGAAGGCGAAGACGCCGCTGCATTCCGAGATCGCCGCCGTGCTCGCGGAGCGTGGTCCCCTGACTGCGGTCGAATTGTCGGCCGCCATCATCGAGCGCGGAAACTACGCCCCTCCGCGGAGTGCGAAGCCGCTCGACGCCGCGAGCGTCAATGCCCGCGTGTCGAATCCCAAGTACCGACCGCTCTTCGTGCGCCGCGAAGGGCGCATCGGGCTCGCCGAGTAGGGCTCCGCCCGATCTCGTCGCGCGGCCGGCAGCCTCGGGGGATCAACCCTCGAGGATGAAGGTGACCAGGATGTTGGCCTGGAACTCGAGCGATCCGTCGCTGCCGACGTTGACCCGCTGCTCCTTGACCCAGGCGCTGCGCACGCCCCGCAACGTTCGACTGGCGCGCTCGATGCCCTGGCGAATGGCGTCCTCGAACGACTCGGACGAGGTGCAGCTCAGCTCGGTGACCTTGGCGACAGACATCAGGAGACTCCTTGTGCAGATGCTGCGTCGAGTATGACCGATGGGGGGGCGCCGGGCTCAGGCCTGATGGGCTGCGGTCCAGGTCAGCAGTGCATCGGCCCCCAGCGCATTGACCACCGACTCGAGCGGCACCCCACAGGCCGCCGCCCGGTCGCAGCCATACGGTAGCCACGCCATCTGTCCGGGCGCGTGGGCGTCGGAGTCGATGGCGACCCGGCAGCCGGCCTCCACGGCGAGCCGCAACAACCGCTTTGGCGGATCGAGCCGTTCCGGGCGAGCGTTCACCTCGATCGCCTTGTCGAACTGCGCCGCAGCGGCGAATACGATCTCGGCGTCGAACGCAGATGGCGGCCGGCGCCGCTTCCCGGCGACCATGCGCCCTGTCGGATGACCCAGCACATCGAGCAGCGGGTCGGCCAGTGCCGTCACCAGCCGGCGAGTCATCGGTCGCTCGTCCATCGCCAGCTCCGAATGCACGCTCCCGACGACCAGGTCGAGCCGGGATAGCAGGTCGCGGTCCTGGTCGAGCGAACCGTCGGACAGGATGTCGACCTCGATCCCGCTCAGGATGCGGAACGGGGCCAGCTCCGACGTTGAGGAGCGCCACCTCCTCCAGCTGCTGCTCCAGTCGCTCCGCGGTGAGACCGTTGGCGACCTTGAGTCTCGGGGAGTGATCGGTAAGGACCATGTACGAATGGCCGAGCTCTCGAGCCGCCTCGGCCATCTCGCGGATGGGTGAGCCGCCATCGGACCACTCGGAGTGGACGTGGCAGTCGCCGCGCAGGGCCGCCATCAGCTCCGCCCCCGCCTCGGCCACCGGCCGGCCGCCGGTCGCCTCGAGGCGACGCAGGTAGACCGGCTCCTCCCCGCGGAGCGATTCGGCCACGGTGCGGGCCATCACTTCACCGATCCCCGACAGATCGCGCAGGGTTCCGCGGCGTACTCGTTCCGCCAGGTCGACGGGATCGAGGGCTTCAACAGTTCCCGCCGCCGATCGGAAGGCGCGCACCCGATAGGTCGGCTCGCTGGCGGCCTCCAGCAGGAAGGCGATCCTTCGCAGGTCGGCAGCTGGGTCGCGCGAGTCGGGCACCTTCAGCCGGGCGCCCTACGCCACGGTCAGGATGCGCCGGGGGTTGTCGCTCGTCATCTGGGCGATCTCCCCCTCCCCCACCGCAGCGGTGCGCAGGGTCGGCAGGAAGTGCTGCTGGAGGTAGGTGAAGCCGAACCCGCCGTTCGCCTTCAGCTGACTGTTGTGGCAGACGTCCTGGCTGAGCAGCAGTTGCGGGCCGTAGCCGCGCTCCAGCAGCTCGACGATCAGCTCGACCAGCCGCGGCTCGGCGGCCTCCTCGCTCGCAAACCGATGGCCGATGAAGTCGAACTCCAGGTTCGCGCCTCGATCCAGGATCGCCAGGTAGTGGTCGAGCACCGGGTACGAGTCGGCATGACCGATCACCACGCGTGCCGGATCGGCGCCCTCCTCCTCGAAGATGCGCAGCTGCGCGAGGCCGACCGGTGACATGACCGCGTGGGTGCTGATCGCCATGCCGGTCTCCTTCGAGGCGCGGGCCGCGGCGCGATGCACGCGCTCCTCGAGCGCGCTGACCCACGGCTTGTCGGTGCCGATCTCGCCGATGATGCCGGGGTGCACGCCGGTCCGGGCGACCCCGTCACGGAACTCGCCCACCAACTCCGCCGCGAGGTCGTCCACGCTGCGTCGGTCGATCAGCGCCTCGGCCGGGTAGTAGGCCCCGCGGTACCAGCCGGTTCCCATCACGATCTGTACGCCGGTGCGGCTGGCCAGCTGGCGGAGCCGCTCGGGGTCACGCCCGACTCCGGGAAGCGTGAGGTCGACCAGGGTGGAGCCGCCGCGTCGACGGAAGTCGCGCAGCTCCTCGGCCAGCAGCAGCTCGTCGGGCGTCAGCTCCCAGTAGTCCCATCGGCCGGCGATCTGCCACAGGTGGATGCCGGTATGCTCGTGGGGGAGGGTGAAGCCGACGCGGTCGGGCGGGATCGGACCGCTGACGGTCATGACGCGAGGTGCCATCGGTAACCTCCGAGGTTCATTGGCGCGCTGGCGCGGCAGAGAGGGGCCGCCCGGCACGTGGAATGCGGTGGACCACCAGTGTGCCACGCGGCGGCACGCATCGGTCCATCCCGGGACGCGACCGATTCGCTAGCCTGTGCAGCAATGACCGCCACTCCGAGCCGATCCGAGGCATCAGACAACGTCTGGCAGTCGGCCCAGTACGACCTTGACGTCGCAGCAGAGCGACTCAAGCTCGACCCGGGCATGCACCGCGTCCTGCGGGTGCCGAGACGCGAGCTGGAGGTCCACTTCCCGACAACCATGGACGACGGCAGCGAGGAGGTCTTTACCGGCTACCGGGTGCATCACAACCTGAACCGCGGCCCAGCCACCGGCGGCGTCCGGTACACCGCTGACCTCACGCTCGACCTCGTGCGCGCCTACGCCATGCTCAACAGCTGGAAGGCGGCGCTCGTTCACATCCCGTACGGCGGGGCGATGGGCGGGGTGGTGGTAAATCGGCGCAAACTCTCGGCCCGTGAGCGCGAGGGGCTCACGCGGCGCTATACCGCCGAGATCAGTTCGATGATCGGCCCGGATCGGGACATCCCGTCGCCGGACGTGAACACGGGCTCGCAGACGATGGCCTGGATCATGGACACGATCAGCATGCATCGCGGCTACACCGTGGCCGGCGTGGTCTCGGGAAAGCCGATGGCGGTGGGCGGCACGCGCGGCCGGCGCGAGTCGACGAGTCGCGGGGCGTTCCGCTGCATCCTGGCGGCGGCCAACGAGAGCAGCCTGTCACTCGATGGCGCACGCGTGGCGATCCAGGGATTCGGACGCGTGGGGAGCATCCTGGCGGTGCTGCTCGACGAGGCGGGCGCGCGCGTGGTGGCCATCGCCGACGACCGTCGCGCGGTGGCCAATCCGGCCGGCATTCCGGTTGGCGCGGCTGTCGACCACATGCGGCGCCGAGACAGCGTGGCCGAGATGCCGGACGCCGAGCCGATGGAGCGGGCCGACCTGTTCGGAGTCGATTGCGATCTGCTCATCTCGGCCGGCGTACAGAACCAGGTCACCGCGGAGGTGGCGGGTGGCATTCGCGCGCGGATCGTGGTGGAAGCGGCGAACTCCCCCACCACCCTGGACGCGGACGCGATCCTGCGGGATCGGGGCGTCACGGTCATCCCCGACATCCTGTGCACCGCCGGCGCCATGGTGCTGGGCTACTTCGAGTGGGTGCAGGACATGCAGTCGTTCTTCTGGTCGGAGGCCGAGGTGGTCTCGCAGCTGAACCGGATCATGGACGACGCGTATGCGGGGGTCTCCGCCATGAGCCGCTCGCGCAAGGTCGACCTTCGCGGGGCGGCCATGATGGTGGCTGTGGGTCGGGTCGCCGAGGCGACTGCCCTGCGCGGGCTGTACCCCTAGCTTCCCGGCGACCGGCGGCGCTTCGCCCTGCCGCGGTGCTGCGCCTCGGGGCGGGTCGTGCCGGCGTCGGGACTATTCATGCAACTGTGCAACCGTGCTCCTGTGCTGCACGAATGCCCGTGACGGCGCGACGAGGCCGCGTCAGCCCGCTTGCAGCGGCATCGGTCGAGCCGCCACACTTGCGCGCGTGACCGAGGACCAGACCCCAGCGCCAGGCCGTGAGCGCAAGCGCCGCTTCATCACCCAATCGGGCGTGGAGATCGAGCGCCTGTACACGTCCGACGACCTGCGGGATCCCGCCAACGACCCGGACCGCGATCGACCGCGCTACCACTTCAGCCCGCCGTCCGACGCTGACGCGGCACCCGGCTGGAATGAGGCCGACGACCTGGGCGAGCCGGGCTCGCCGCCCTTCACCCGCGGGATCCACCCGACCGGCTACCGCGGCCGCCCCTGGACGATGCGCATGTTCGCCGGCTTCGGCACCGCCGAGGACACCAACCAGCGCTTCAAGAAGCTGATCGCCGCCGGCGGCACCGGGCTGTCGATCGCCTACGACATGCCGACCCTGTACGGATACGACCACGACGAGCCGATGGCGGCGGGCGAGTTCGGCACCTGCGGCGTGGCCGTATCGAGCCTGGCCGACATGGAGATCCTGCTGGCCGGCCTGCCGGTCGGCGAGATCAGCACGTCGATGACCATCAACTCGCCGGCGGCCATGATCTGGGCGATGTACATCGTGGCCGCCGAGCAGATGGGCGTGCCCCGCGCGCAGCTCACCGGGACGCTGCAGAACGACATCCTCAAGGAGTTCATCGCGCAGAAGGAGTACATCTTCCCGCCGGGACCGAGCCTGCGCCTGGTGACCGATACGGTCGAGTTCGGCACCCGCGAGATGCCCCGCTGGAACACGATCAGCATCAGCGGCTACCACATCCGCGAGGCCGGCTCGACGGCGGTGCAGGAGCTGGCCTTCACCATCGCCGACGGGATCGCCTACGTCGAAGACGCCGTCGCCCGCGGACTGCGCTTCGACGACTTCGCCCCGCGCCTCTCCTTCTTCTTCAACAGCCACAACGACTTCTTCGAGGAGATCGCCAAGTTCCGCGCGGCGCGGCGGATCTGGTACAAGCTCAGCACGGAGCGCTTCGGGGCCGAGAACCAGCGTTCCACCTGGATGCGATTCCACACCCAGACTGCCGGCGTCTCGCTCACCGCGCAGCAGCCGCTGAATAACCTGACCCGCGTCGCCATCCAGGCGCTGGCCGGCATCCTCGGCGGCACGCAGAGCCTGCATACCGACGCCTATGACGAGGCGTGGGCGGTCCCCAGCGAGGAAGCGGCCCTGCTCGCGCTGCGCCAGCAGCAGGTCCTCGCCGAGGAGTCGGGCGCCGCGAATACGGTCGACCCGCTGGCCGGCTCATACTTCGTCGAGACGCTGACCAACCAGACCGAGCAGGCGACGTGGGCCTACCTGCGCCGGATCGACGAGATGGGCGGGATGGTGCGGGCCATCGAGGCCGGCTATCCCCAGGCGGAGATCGCCGACGCCGCCTACGCGCAGGCTCGGGCGCTCGAGGAGCACGAGCGCGAGACGATCGGCGTCACCGCATTCGCGGATTCGAACGAGGTGCTGCGCATCCCGCTCCTCGAGATCGGGAGCGAACAGGAGCGGCGACACCTCGACCGGCTGACGCAGACGCGCGTCACCCGCGACGCGGACACGCACGCCGCAGCCCTGACCCGCCTGCGCGAGGAATCGATCCGGGGCGACGTGAACCTGATGCCGGCAATCATCGAAGCGGTCCGTGCCTACGCCACGGTGGGCGAGATGTGCAACCTGCTGCGCGTCGTGTACGGCGAATACAAAGAACCACTCGCCGTCTGATCGAAGGTACTACCGCAATCTGAAACCTCACCGGCGCGGGGGCGCTCGGTATGGGTATGAGGAATCCCGGTACCTGCGGGGCGGCCGCGCCGTGAAGCTGACCGGCTGGCTTGCCGTGGTGGTCTTCGCCGCGATGGGGCTGGTGGTGGTCGCCGCCACCGACCAGATTCTTCCCGCCACGTCGGAGTACCAGGCGCAGATGCGCGTCTGGTTGGCCGCGCGCGCCACCGGGATCGCGGCCCTGGTGGTGCTCACCGCGCAGGTGGTGCTGGGCATCGTGCTCAGTCACCCCGAGCAGGCCAGGTGGAAACAGGGGAAGCGGATCTACCCGTGGCACGAGGCGCTCTGGGTCTTCGTGCTCGCCTTCCTTGCCGTGCACGTCGTAACCATCGTGGTCGACCCGTACGCCGGGGTCGGGATCGGCGGCGCGCTCATCCCGGGGTTGTCGGAGTATCGGTCCGCGCCGGTGGCGGTCGGCGTGATCGCCCTGTACGCCCTGCTGCTCACGGGGCTCACTGCGCGATACACGCGTTTCCTGCCGCCGGGGCTGTGGTTGAAGCTCCACCGCCTATCGCTCGTCGTTCTGATGATGGCCTGGATCCACGGGGTCCTGGCCGGTACCGACTCGGACGCCCTTCGGCCGCTCTATTGGGGCTCCGCGCTGTCCGTCGTGGCGGCCGGGGCCCATCGCTACTGGGTGGTCCGCAAGCGCGCGGCCCACCACCGTCAACCGGTCGCACCGGCCACCGCTGCCACATTCCGGGAGGAACCCCATGCCGAGCCTCACATCGAACCTGTCCCTGCGCCGTAGCGTCATCATCCTGGCCGTGACTGCGAGCCTCTTTGGCAGCGCCGTGGCGATCCGGGCCGCGGCCGGCTGGACCGAGTCACTGGCACTCGATGCGCCTCCTGACCCGGCCCAGCTGGTCACCGACCTCCAGAACGAGCGGGCGCACGCAACGGCGCTCTCCGACGAGCTGGCCCAGGTGCTCGCGGGCGCCGAGGAGCTGCGGACAGCGTTGGAGGCCGCGCAGAGCAAGGCCGGGGCCGACGCCAAGACCGCCACGGAATTGGCGGCTCAGCTTGCCGCCGCCGAGGCAAAGCTGGCACAGCTGGAGCGCCAGATGGCTGCGGCGCGCGTCGCCTCCGGAAGTACGACCTCGGTGACCGGCGGCACCGGTTCCGGTGGCGGTGATGGGGATGAGCACGACGGCGAAGATGATGAGGAACACCAGACGCCGGAACCGACCGAGACCCCAGAGCCACAGCACTGATGGCCGGTCATCGGCCGTTGCTGCATCTGCCGCTGGCCGCGGCCGCCTGCACCGCGCTCTACTCGGGGAGCCTCGCGATCGTCACGGCTTTCCAGGCACAGCACGACGCCGTCCTCACCGCGGAGCGAGCGCCGCTCGTCGCCGCCGCCGCGCGCGCCACTTCGGAGCGGCTGGCGACCGAACTCGCGGTCCGCCGGGCGTCGCGGGCGCTCGATCGCGCCTCAGCCGGCTACTCCGACACAGCCGCCTTGGCGGCCGATTTCGACGCCCTGCTGGCGTTCCTGGCAGGGCGCGTTGAAGATGCGACCGGTGCCGCGGCGCGGCTGCCGTCCGGCGTGCGACTCCCGTCGGCACCCTCCTCGGTGGCCCACGTTGCCGCCCCGACGACGCAGGCCACCACCGGCGCCTCCGGCAGGTAGACCATCGTGGCCGCGTCTACCGAGGTGCAGATCGAGGCAACCGCATGGCGCTTCGAGGCTCGCGCCATGGGGTCGCCGCTGCGCCTCTCTGTGGCAGGCCTTGCCGCACCGGCCGCCCGACGAGCGTGGGCAGTCGCGATCGGGGACGTCGAACGCACCGAAGCGGCGCTCTCACGGTTCCGTGCCGAGAGCGATCTGTCGTTGGTCAACGCCACCGCTGGCAGCGGCATCTGGGTCTCGGCGTCGCCGCGCCTCTACGCCATGCTCGCAGCCTCCGAACGCGCCCGCCACCTGACTGGAGGGCGCTTCGACGCGCGGATCATTCAGGTCCTCGAGCGTCTCGGCGAGCGGGCAGGCGCCACGCTCCCCGACACGACCCCGCGGGCGTCAGCGCGCCCCTGGCTTGAACGCGACCCCCGCCGACGCCGGGTGCGCCTATGGGCAGCTGCCGACTCCGGCGGCATCGGCAAGGGACTTGCCCTGCGGTGGGCGGCGGGTGCAGTGGCGCGAGCCGGACTCTCGGGACGAGGCCTGCTACTGGAAGCCGGCGGAGACATCATCGCTCGCGGCTCGGCACCCGACGGCGGGCCGTGGCGGATCGGCGTCGAGGATCCGGCACTGCCGGACGGTGAACCGCTGGCGGTGCTCGGAGCGGCCGATCGGTCGATCGTGACCTCGTCGGTCGCGATCCGTCGATGGCAGACCGACGACGGCGTCTCCGTCCATCACCTCATCGACCCGTTCACCGGCGAGTCCGGCGGGGAGGGTCTTACCGCGGTAACCGTCCTTGGACCGGACCCCGCGTGGGCCGAGGTCTGGTCCAAGGCGCTCTTCCTCAGCGGAGCCGGGGGCATCGGCGGCGAGGCCCGGCGGCGCGGACTGGCGGCATGGTGGGTGGAGTCTGACGGGAGCCTGCACCTCACACCCGCCGCGAGACGGGACACGCTCTGGGAGCGCGCAACGGCAACCTGAGCCGCGCGGCGGGTCGCGGGGGACCAGCGCGGAACGGAACCGTCGAGACGGACCGGGTTCGCAGGGCACGCGCCCGAGCCGGGCCCCCGCGCGCACAGCCTGCAGCGGGACCGATTACTGGCCGCTTATCGCGCCATACTCATGCCGCCCATGCGCCTGCATCTTGTCGACGCCACCTTCGAACTCTTCCGCGCCTACTACTCGCGCCCCGCCGAGCATGGGCCAGACGGACGTCCGGTGAATGCGGTGCGAGGGCTGATCGAGTCGATGCTCTCGCTGCTTCGGGAGCCGGACGTTACGCACATCGGCGCAGCCACCGACCACGTCATCGAGTCGTGGCGCAACGACGTGTACCCGACCTACAAGAGCAGCGCCGGGGTGGATCCCGCCCTGCTCGCGCAGTTCGAGGACGCCGAGCGCGCGCTGCGGTCTCTCGGCATCACCACCTGGGCCATGGTCGAGGACGAGGCCGATGACGCCCTGGCCACCGCGGTGGCGCGCTTCGGCGGCGACCCGCGCGTGGAGCAGGTGCTGGTCTGCAGCGTCGACAAGGACCTGGCGCAGTGCGTGGACGGCACCCGGGTGGTGCTGCGCGATCGGATGCGGCAGATCACCTACGACGAGGCCGGGGTGATCGCCAAGTTCGGGGTCCCGCCCGCCGCCATCCCCGACTACCTGGCCCTCGTCGGCGACAGCGCAGACGGGTTCCCCGGGCTCCCCGGCTGGGGATCGAAGAGCGCGGGAGCCGTTCTCGCCCGCTTCGGTCGGGTCGAGGCGATCCCGCCGTCCGCCGCGGATTGGCATCTCCCCGTGCGCAACGCCGCGCGCCTGGCTGCCACGCTCGCCGATCAGCGCTCGGACGCCCTGCTGTATCGCCGCCTGGCGACCCTGAATCGCGACGCCGAGATCATCGGCGACCTCGATTCGCTGGCCTGGCGCGGCGTGCCGCGCGAGGAGTTCCGCGCCCTGTGCGCCGAGCTCGGATTCGAGCGACTGACCGATCGGGTGCATCGCTGGAGCCGATCGGTCTAGGACCATCGGTGGATTCCGGTGCGGTCTGGTGGACCGCAGAGTGGGATCCCGATGTCACGACGCACGCTCGTCGCGGCCGCGCTGGCCGCGCTCACCAGCCTCGGCGTTGCGCTGCCCGGCGTGGCGCCGCTGGCGCGTGCCTCCTCGTGCTCGAACTGGACATCGCAGACGACCGCGCCGCCGACCATCCGTGTCTTTCGCGCTGCAACCGGGGCGGTCGAAACGGTGGACTTCAAGACCTACACCAAGAACGTCCTGTCGCGGGAGTGGATCGGCTCTTGGACCGCCGAATCGCTCGGCTCAGGGGCCCTGGCGGTGAAGCACTACGCCTGGTACCAGATCCTCCACTGGCGGGGCGGCGTGAACTCGGCGGGCGAGTGCTTCGACCTGCGCGATGACACCTGGGACCAGGTCTACGACCCGTCAAAGACAACCTGGGGCAGCGCCGCGGCCGCGGTGGACGCCACCTGGGCGATGCGCGTCCTCAAGAACGGCGCCATCTTCCCGACCTACTACAACGCGGGTGCGGTGAACGAGGCCTGCGGCGCGAACGCCAACGGCTGGAAGGCCTACCAGTGGGGCACGCAGGCGTGCGGCCTGGCCGGCAGGACCGCCGCCGAGATCATGCTCGTCTACTACTACCCCAACGTCACGGTGACCGATGCGCCCGCTGCATCGCCGACCGCCTCGCCGACACCGACGCCGACCCCGGTGACGCCAACTCCGGCGCCCACCGCGACGCCGGTCGCCACGCTCCCGCCCACGCCGCCAGCCAGCGGCTCCGTCACCCCGGCGCCGACCGCCTCGCCGACGCCGACCCCGGTCCCACCGCCAGTCGCAACGCCTGCCCCGACACCGGTCCCCACTCCGCTGCCGACGGCGCCGGCCAATCAGCAACTGCCCGGCGGCGGTCAGGCCGGCGTCCAGGGCGCGGCCACCCCACCACCACCCCCGCCGGCCAAGCCGGAGCCGGTCATCGTCGAGACGGACGTCGATTCGAAATTCAGCGGCGAGCTTCAGCCGTGGGAGCTCGGTGAGACGGCGATGAGCCGTGTCGCCGAGTGGCCGGAGCGCGGCTGGGTGCGCGGGTTCGCCTGGCCGGCGAACCTTCCCGGACCGACGGCCACCGTGGCCGAGCCGCCCGCCGCGGGCGATGACCTTGCGGCGGGCGATCGGGCGAACCTCGTCACGTTCCGGCTGCTATGGGGTGACGCAGCGGCTCGGCTGATGACCGCGCTTGTCCGGATATTCACGAATGACGGAGGCGTGGCGCTGCGTCTCCTGGATCCCGGTCCCTGAGTCGGGCTGCTAGCCCTCCGCCAACAGCCGTCGCGTGGCGACCTCGGCGGCGGCCACGTCCTGGATCGCCAGCCCAACGCTCTTGAAGACGGTGATGGCGTCCGGATGGCGCCGCTGCGCCCAGTCGGCGGGCAGGCTGCCGATCTCGACGTAACCATCGGGCGCCAGCAGCCCTGCCTCCAGTGCCGCAACCAGGTCGCCCGCCTCCTCGAGCGCGGCCTCACGCGAATCGACCGCTACCAGCGAGGCGCGAGAGAAGAGCGCGGCGGGCAACTCGCGCATGTCGAGGCGGTAGGCGCCGATGCCGCTGACGTGCGCGCCGGGCGCAACCCAGTCGGCGTCGAAGACAGGTTCGCCGGAAGTGGTGGCGGTACAGATGATGTCGGCGCCGCGCACCGCCTCTTCGGCGCTCGCACACGACCGCACCTCCACCTTCGAGCCGAGCTGATCGGCCATGGCCACGGCGAACGCCTCGCGCGGCGCCCGCGTGCGAGCGAAGACCCGCAACTCGCGAATCGGCCGGGCGGCGATCACCGCGCGCGCCTGCCAGGCAGCCTGGGCGCCGACGCCCAGTAGACAGAGGACCGAGGCATCGGTCCTTGCCATCAGGCGAGCCGAGACCCCTGACGCCGCACCCGTGCGCATGGCCGTGAGTGCCTTGCCCTCGAGCACGGCCAGCGGCTCCCCGGTCAGGGCGTCGAACCAGACGACGACCGCCTGGATGGTCGGCAGGCCGCTGCCGGGGTTGTCGGGCATGACCGTCACCAGTTTGACCGATGATCCCGCCCCGCCCTCCCGCACCCCGGGCATCAACAGCAGGTCGCCGTGCGGCAGCGAGACGCGACTGCGCACCGGGGAGCGGTCCCGTCCCGCCGCCACGTCCCGGTAGGCAGCCTCGACGGCGTCAAGCAGCTCCCCAATGGGGACGGCGGCGGTGATCGAATCGGCGTCGAAGAAGCGCATCTCGCGATCCTAGCCCCGTCGCCGCCAGACCGGGGCCGAGAAGACGATCCAGCCGGTCGCCGCGACGGCCGCCACGCCAACGATGATCCAGGTCGTTGCGGCGGGGGTGAGCCGCTCGGCCAGGAGGCCGGCGGCCAGGGTGCTCAGCGTGATCATCAGCGTCACCAGGCCGTAGTCGAACGAGAAGACCCGGCCACGGATGGCGTCGGGCGCGGCTCGCTGCAGACCGTACGACGAGAGGGTCCACTGCGCCCCGCCTCCGAGGTGCCCGCCGAACACCGCAATGGCCGCGACCAGGAGCGTCGGGGCGAACGGCAGCAGCCCATAGCAGATGGCAAAGGCGCCGAACGAGCCGGCGATGCCCAGGATCAGGCCGCGCTCGCTGAATCCGACGATCGACCGGACCAGGAACGGACCGATGAGGGCCCCGAGGCCGCGGGCGGCAAAGAGGATGCCGATGCCCGCGTCGCCGGCGTCGAACACTTCTCGTCCGTAGATGGCCAGCATCACGATCACGCCGGTGCCGACGCCGAAGGTGGTCTTGGAGAGGAGGAGCGCGGCGAGCAGGCGGTTGCCACGGGCAAAGCGGACCACGACCCGGATCGAGTCGACGATCCCGCGCGGACCACTGCGGCCACGCTCGGCGTACGCGTGCTCGCCGGGAGCTGACCGCGGGCGCGAGAACGGCCGGGCGATGCCCAGGATCAGCCACGCGGAGAGTCCAAAGGACGCCGCGTTGACGATGAACGCGACGTCACGACCCAGCGTGGCAGCCACGAGGCCGCCGAGCGCCGCCCCGACGGCCAGCATGACGCCCCAGGTCGAGCTGCTCAGGACGTTGGCATCGGCGAGATCCTCGTCGTCGACCAGGTTCGGCAGCGACGCCGAGCTGGTCGGCTCGAAGATTGCCGCGCCCAGCGAGAGCCCCGCCGCCGCCACGAATGCGATCCACAGCGTGTCAGGGCTGCGAGCCAGCAGGAAGGCGAGCGCCACCGGCACGCGGGCGATATCCGCCACCACCATCAGGCGACGTCGGTCGTAACGGTCCGCCAGCACCCCGGCCACCGGCGAAGCGAGGGCGAACGCGCCGGTCTGTACCACCAGCACCCCGGCGGCAATGCTCGGGGAGCCGGTCAGCTCCAGCGCGAGCCCCAGGAGGGCTACCGTCGCGAACCAGTCGCCGGCAAAGCTGACCAACTGCGCACCGAACAATCGGGCGAACGCGCGATTGCGTCTGAGCAGGGTAAGGTAGCGGCCGAGTCGCATCGGCTGGCATCATGCCACGCTCGCGGTCTCCACCCGCTCCCAAGGAGGAAGCCGGTCTTGAGCTGGTTCCCGCTGCTGCTGGCGATCCACATCACGCTGGCGGTGTTGCTCCTCGCCCCCAGCCTGGTGCTGCCCTTTCTGCTCCGGTCGGGTGCCGGAGGGCGGCCGCCAGGCAGCGTGGCGCGCGCACTGATGGCGATGCAGGGGACCGGCAGCGTGGTGATCGCCGGCGGCCTGGCGCTGACCGGTGTCGGCCTGGTGGCTTCGCTGGGGACAGCCCTCCTGTCGCAGCCGTGGCTCCTGGCCGCGCTGACGATCTACGCGCTCAATCTGCTCGCGGCCGCCTTCATCTCCCGACCGAACCTGCGCAGATTGCTGCGTCTGGGTGCGGCCGACGACGATGCGTGGCGGAAGCGCGCTCGCCAGCAGCGTTACCTGGCCTACGCCATGGCGGCGGCGACCGGCACGATCGGCTTTCTGATGAGCACGAAACCGGCGCTCTGGTAGCCGCCTAGAAGAGGCTCGGGAGCGGCAGCGGCTTACCCAGGATCCAGTACAGCCCGGCGACCATCACCAGGACCGCGACGACGAAGACAGAGAACCAGCGCAGGACGTCCCACATGGGCAAAGCTCCGATGCAGTTGACGGGCAGCAGACCACCATCGGTCGGTGCGCGGATTCTACTCGCCGAGCGCAATCGGGCGACCAGGGCCCTTCCCGCCTAGAATCCGGCCGTGACCCTGCGCCTCTTCGATGCTCGCCGCGGCGAGCTCGTCCCGTTTTCACCCCTCGGATCCGGCCCGGTTGGCCTGTACGTGTGCGGCGTCACGCCGTACGACACCGGCCACCTGGGACACGCGTTCACCTACCTGAGCTTCGACGTCCTGCATCGGTACCTGGAGTACCTGGGCCACCCGGTCACCTATGTCCAGAACCTGACCGATGTCGACGACGACATGCTGCGCAGGGCGCGCGAGCGTGGCGAGGACTACCTGGCCCTCGGCAACCGCCATGTCGCCACGTTTCTCGACGAGATGGCGGATCTCAACTGGCTGCCGCCGGACCACTTCCCGCGGGCAACGCAGCACATCGGCCCGATGCTCGAGATGATCGGCCAGCTGCTCGATGGCGGGCATGCCTACGCCGGCGATGGCTTCGTGTACTTCGCGATCGACTCGTGGCCATCCTACGGCGAGCTCTCGAAGCTGCCGCGCGCCGAGATGCTGCCGATCGCCAACGAGCGCGGCAACCGGCCAGATCTGCCCGGCAAGCGGGATCCGCTCGACTTCGTGCTGTGGCAACCCTCGCTCCCCGACGAGCCGGCCTGGGACTCCCCCTGGGGACCAGGGCGTCCGGGATGGCACATCGAGTGCTCGGCGATGAGCAGCGCGTACCTCGGCCCGAGGTTCGAGATCCACGGCGGTGGCGCGGACCTGGCGTTTCCGCACCACGAGTCGGAGATCGCCCAGAGCGAGGGATCGAGTGGCGAGCGCCCGTTCGTCGGCTGGTGGATGCACGTTGGCATGCTCCGCTTCGCGGACGAGAAGATGAGCAAGTCGCTCGGCAACCTGGTGCTGGTACGCGAGCTGCTGCGCTCGTTCAGCGGCGACGCCATCCGGTACTACCTGCTGAGCCACCACTACCGCAGCGAGGTGGAGTTCCGGATGACCGACCTCGAAGGCGCGGCGGCGGCGGCGGCGCGCCTCCAGGTCGCCAGCGCCGAGGCGCTGGCGACCGAGCCACCGACCGCCTCACTCCCAACCGCCGTCGCGCAGCACCGCGCTCGGTTCCTGGCCGCGATGGACGACGACCTGCAGACCCCGCGTGCGCTTGCCGTGCTGCAGGCGCTCGCCTCGATGGCGAACGAGACGCATGACCCGGCCCTTCGCGCCGCGGCCGGTCGGATGGTGCTTGAGCTCGGCGGCCGGGTGCTCGGGCTGCGGCTCGCGCAGACACCCGGTCTGCCGACGTCGCGAGAGGCGATTCCGGCATGACCGGCCGGCCCGATCCGGACGACCTCGTTCCGGTCAGCGTGCGACTCGGAGCGGTTGTGCCGCCGGAGGACCCCGAGGACTGGACACGGCCGCTCACCTGGGTGGCGGCCCTGGGAATGCTGACCGCCCCGGTCGTCACTTTCGGCTGGTTCTGGCTGGCTCCGCCGACAGGGCGAGACGCCGCCGTGGCCGGCACCTGGCTCGTCGCGGCGGCGGTTGCCGGTGGCGCCGCCGCGGTCGGGGGGACGCAGATCGGGCGGCTGCGCGCCTTCGCCGGCACGCTGGCCGCGGCGCTCTTCGCGGGCGTGGTGGTGGTCCTGATCGGTGCTGCGCTGGCCGGTGAGCGGCAAGTCGTGGCCGCGTCCCCGACCGTCGTCCATGCACTGGCCGGGGCCATCGCCGGAGTGACCGGTGCGGCTGCGGCGTCGCTGGTGGCTCCCCTGCTGGCCGCGCTGCGCTCGAGGCTCGCGCGCACCGCCATCCCCGCTGTCGTTGGCTGGGCGGTTGCCGCGGCGGTGATCCCGCTCCTCTTCACCTCCTGAACGGCGGCGGCCGCGAAGAGGGCCGCTAGCGCCGGGGCTCGTCCCGCCCGGTGAGACGATCCTCGACGAGCAGGCAGGCCGCGGCGCGGCCGCCGCCGAGCTGGACCAGCTGCGGATCGGTGATTGAGCAGCGGTCGAAGGCGACAGGACAGCGCGGGTGGAAGCGACAGCCCGACGGGATACGCGAAGGATCGGGCGTCTCGCCGGTCAGCACCTGGCGTGGCGGTCGTCCGCTCGGATCGAGGCGGGGGACGACAGAAAGCAGCGCGCGAGTGTACGGATGCTCCGGTGCGGCCAGGACCTCGCGGGTGGGGCCGCTCTCGACGATGCGACCCAGGTACATGACCGCCATCCGATCGGCGTAGGCGGCGACCGTGGCCAGGTCGTGGGTGATCATCAGCACGGCGATCCCCTGGTCGTCGGCCAGCGAGCGCAGCAGGTTCAGGATCTCTGCCCGGATGCTGACATCGAGCATGCTGACCGGCTCATCCGCAACGAGGACGCTCGGCCGAAGCACGAGTGCCGCGGCAATCACGACCCGCTGGCGCTGACCGCCCGACAGCTCGGATGGGTAGCGCTTCAGGTAGGCCTCCGCCGGCGTCATGCCCGCCTCGGTGAGTGCCGCCAGCACCCGCTCGGCCTCGTCGGCCGGGGAACCGGACTCGCGATGGACGCGCAGCGGCTCGGCCACGATATCGGCGATCGTCATCCGTGGATTCAGTGACTCGTAGGGGTCCTGGAAGATCATCTGGACCTGGCGCCGCATCCTTCCAAGGTCTGCGCGCGACAGGGTGCCGACGTCCTGGCCGGCCATCAGTACACGCCCCGCGGTTGGGATCAGCAGCCCCATCACCATGTTCGCGGTGGTCGTCTTGCCGCAGCCCGACTCGCCGACGAGCGCCAGCACCTCGCCCGGGGCGACGCTGAAGCTGACCCCGGCGACCGCCTCGATCGGCGGCACGGCGCGGCGGCGGATCAGGTCGCCCAGCGACACGCGCGGCGGGAAGTGCCTGACCAGATTCTCGGCAACGAGGACCGGATCGGCGGCCGTACGCCTCTCAGCCACGATCCGACCCCTCTGGATCCAGCAGGAAGCAAGCCGCCCGGCGTCCTTCGTCGATCCGGTACTCGCCGGGACGCTCGGTGCGGCAGCGGTCAAAGACGGCGGGACACCGCGGCGCGAAGGGGCAGCCCGGCGGCATCGCGTCGAGTCGAGGTGGGGTGCCCGGGATGCCGCGCAGCTCGCGGTCAGGGGCCCCGAGGTCGGGGAAGGAGGCGAGCAACATCTGTGCGTAGGGGTGCTGCGGGTCAGTGAAGAGCCGAGCGGTGGGACCCTCCTCGGCGATCCGTCCGCCGTACATGACCAGCACCCGGTCGCAGCTCGACGCGACCACCCCCAGGTCGTGGGTGACCAGGATGGTGCCCATCCCCATCTCGCGGCCGAGGCTGGCAAGGAGCTCCATGATCTGGGCCTGAACCATCACGTCGAGGGCAGTCGTCGGCTCGTCCGCCACGATCACGTCCGGCCGGCAGGCAAGCGCAAGGGCGATCATCGCGCGCTGTCGCATCCCGCCTGAATAGGCGTGTGGATGGTCGTCGAATCGCTGGCGGCCGATCCCCACGCGCTCGAGCAGCTCCTCGGCTCGCACCCGCGCCCCGTCGCGACCGACCTCGGGCTCGTGCACCCGGATCGCTTCGGCGACCTGGTCGCCGACCGTGCGGACCGGGTTGAGTGCGTTCATTGCGCCCTGGAAGACGACCGAGATCCGCGACCATCGGACGGCGCGCAGCTCGGCGTCCGGAAGCGTCATCAGGTCGTCTCCGTCCAGGAACACCTCCCCGCCGACCACCCGTCCGCCCGGAGCGAGCAGTCGCATCATGCCCAGCATGGCGGTCGTCTTGCCGCTGCCCGACTCCCCTACCAGGCCGATCGTCTCGCCGCGGCGCAGGTCGAAACTGACCCCGTCGACGGCGCGCAGCGGTCCGCCCGGCGATTCGAACTCGATCGTCAGGTCGCGGACCTGGAGGATCGGTCCATTTGGGTCCGGAGTGGGGGCCGGCAGCGCGAGCTCGGCGGCCGAGCGCGGGGGGATCGCCATCGATCGGTCCTTCTCGAGGTGATGGCGCTTCAGCCGCGGGTTGAGCGCCTCCTCCAGCGCCGTGCCGAGGAGGGTTGTGCCGAGCACGACCCACACGATGGCGAAGCCGGGCGTCAGCAGCGCCCACCATGCCCCCGCCGAGACCGCGCCCCGCCCGAAGGCGAAGTTGAGCATCTGTCCCCAGCTGATGACGGTCGGGTCGCCGAGGCCGATGAAGGCGAGTGTCGATTCGGCGAGGATGGCCAGGCTGATCACCAGCACCATGTTGGCCAGCATCAGCGGCAGCACCTGCGGAAGGATGTGGTGCCGCAGGATGTGCCGGTCTCCGGCACCGATCGCCCGGGCGCGCAACACGTACTTGCGCTCACGCACCGACAGGGTCTGCGACCGCACAAGTCGGGCCGTGGTGGTCCAGCCCAGGGCGCCAATGACCAGGATGATGTTGGTCAGGCTCTGCCCCGCGATGGCCACGATCACGATCGACAGCGCCAGATCAGGGATCACCAGGAAGAAGTCGGTGAACCGCATCAGCGCCGACCCGATGCGCCCGCCGCGATAGCCCGCCACGATTCCGATGAGCCCGCCAATCAGCAGCGCGATGGAGGCGGCCGAGAAGCCGACCAGCAGGGAGACGCGCGCACCGTAGATCAGCCCGGAGAGCACGTCCTTCCCGGCGTCATCGGTCCCCAGTGGGTGCGCCAGCGACGGCTTCTGGTAGATGTCGTCGATCGTGACATGCACCGTCTCGTACGGGTCGTAGGGAGCGATGAGTGGGGCGGCGACTGCGACCACCACCGCGAGGAGCAGCATCGCCGCGCCGATCGCCCCCATCGGACTCCGCAGAAGGGTCCTGATCGCATGGCGTGGCGGCGCGGACGGAGCCGCGTGCGGGCTGGCGACCTCGATCAGCGCCATCGGCTCACGCTTCCGAGACCCGGGGGTCGAGCCAGCCGTACACCAGATCTGCGAGCAGGTTGGCGATCACCACCGCGATGGCGAGCAACAGGAAGGCACCCTGCAGGACCGGGTAGTCACGATCGCGAACGGCCGACACGGTGAGTGACCCGAGGCCGGGCCAGCTGAAGACCGACTCGATCTGGATGGCGCCCGATACGGTGAAGCCCAGGTTGATGGCGATCAGGGTCACCATCGGCAACATCGCGTTGCGGAGGGCGTGGTCGCGGATGATCTGGAAGGTGTTCAGCCCCTTCGCCTTGGCGGTGAGGATGTAGTCCTCGCTGAACACCTCCATCACGCTGCTGCGCATGATCAGCATGTACTCGCCGAGCAGCACGAGGGTGAAGGCAAGGGTGGGCATCAGCAGGTGACGCCCGATGTCGGCCAGCTCCTCCCAGTACGAGCCGAACTCGGCACCGACCGTGATCCGGCCGGCGGTGGGCAGGCCGAACCACGACGAACCGGCAAACAGCAGGATGATCCCGAGGAAGAAGGTCGGCAGCGACCACATGAAGAGGCTGAAGGTGAGGGCCGACACATCAAGCGAGCGGCCGCGCCGCCACGCCGCCAGCAGGCCCAGCACCATGCCGAGTCCGATCGAGAGGATCTGCGCGGGCAGGATCAGCCATAACGTGTTGACCAGCGCGCCGCCGAGCAGCTCCCCCACCGATCGGTCGCGGAAGGCATAGCTGACCCCGAAATCGCCACGGGCCAGTGAACCGAGGTAGATGAAGTACTGCGAATCGAACGGGTTGCCGCTCTCGGTATTGATGAGGACCGGCTTATCGAGGCCGAAGCGTACGGTCAGGGCCGCCACCGTGGCGGGGGTCAGCCGCGGGTCCTTGCTGACGTTTCGCGCCGGGTCGCCGGGCAGGATGCGGAAGAGCAGGAAGTTGAAGGTGACCACCACGAAGATGGTGAGCAGCGCCCAGCCAACCCGGGATGCCAGGTAGGCGGCTCGTCCCTTCACGCTGTACCTCCGGACAGAACCAGATCGGCGGGGCGTTGCGCCCCGCCGATCATTCGCGCCGTTCCGCGCTCGCTGCTACTGGACCTTGGAGATGATCGCGAGCGAGCTCGGATCCTCGAGACCGATAGTGGTCGGTCCCGTCACCCAGCCGGTGAACCGGTCGGACCGATAGGCCTGGGTGCTGCCCTCGTAGTACGGGATGATGTAGACGACGTCGTCCACCAGGATCTGCTGCATCTCGTGGACGATCGCCACCCTGGCGGCGTGGTCAGGCTCCACGCCCTGACGGGCGTACAGCTCGTCGTAGTCGGGATTGCAGTAGCCGGTCTCGCTGAAGCCGAAGGGGATCTCGTCGCACAGCGCGACGCCCAACAGGAAGGCCGGATCGGGGTCGGACCCCCAGCCCCACAGGATCAGGTCGAAGTCGAAGGTCGGGCAACAGACGCTTGTCAGCGTGTCGGGATCCAGGGCCTGGATCTCGATCTTGATGCCGATCTCCGCCCACATCGCCTTGAGCATGTCCGCCACGCGCGGGCTGCCGTCACTGTCGTCAGGGTAGTTGAACCGGAAGGTCAGGTCGCCGGTCGGGCAATCCTGGTCGGCAAGGCACTCGCGGATCCCGTCGCCGTCGCTGTCCTCGTAGCCGGCCGCATCCAGCAGCTCGTTCGCCGCTGCCGGGTCATACGGGTAGTCGCTCACATCGGAGGCGAAGAAGTCGCCAAGGCCACGTGGCACCATCGACAGCCCGGGGGAGCCAAGGCCAAGCAGGACCACGTCGATGATCTGCTGCTTGTCCATCCCCGTCGCCAGCGCACGGCGGACCTGCACGTCAAGCAGGGCCGGGTGGCCGCTGCACACGCCGCCCTCATCAACCGGGCAGTTCTCCGGCTCCACGATGTTGGGAATGATGTCGCTCAGACTGCCGCTCACCGGATCGGCGACGACCACTTCGACGTTCTCGGCGTTGCGCAACGCCGCGACAGCCGTGTTCGGGAACTCGGTGATCATGTCGATGTCGCCGTTGACGAGCGCCGCCACGCGAGCGTCGGCGTTGTCGTAGGTCTGGAAGATGACCTCATCGACGTTCGGCGCGCCGGCCCACCAGTCCTTGTTGGCGGCCAGGCGCGTGAACTGCCCCTGCTCGCTCTCCACGAACTTGAAGGGCCCGGAGCCGATCATCGCTTCGTTCTGGAAGGCGACCGGATCGTCGACCTGCTCCCAGATGTGCTTGGGCAGCACGTACATGAAGACCATCCGCGACTCGAAGTTCCCGATCGCGTCCTCGAGGGTGATCGTCAGGTGCGTCGGATCCACGACCTCGATGTCGGTGAAGACATCGGGGTAGGCGGGCTGATACGGGAACTCCGGTGTGTCGCGGTACAGCTCGAGCGAGTACTTGAGGTCTTCCGCGGTCAGCGGCGTCCCGTCGTGGAAGACCGCGTTGTCGATCAGCTCCACGCTCCAGGTGAGGCCGTCATCGCTCACCGTCCAGCTCTTCGCCAGCTCCGGGACAAAGTCGCCCTCGGGGGTCAGCCCGATCGGCGTGTCGTAGACGAGCTCATACAGTGTGTAGGACTCGGTGAGCAGTCCGTTGCCTGGATTCAGGCTGTCCGGAAAGCCGCCGATCCCGATGCGCACCGTGCCGCCACTGACCGGCGCGACGCTCCCGGACGGCTCCGATGACCCCGAGGGCGACGACGTGGTGCAGGCCGCCACGATGATGCTGAGCGCGGCAAACGCCGGCAGGAGGACGGGTCGGGTCGAACGCATGCGAATCTCCTTCGGGCCGATGACCGAAACCGGACGGCAGGAGAATGGCACAAGCGCGGTGGCGCAGTCCAGAAGAATCGGTGCTCGTCTATGCTCGGCACCATGCCAAGAACCGGGCCGACCGGCCGCGCGATGGTCTCCGCCCAGGCGGCCATCGAGTCGTTTGACCTGTCGCGGGACGGGAGCCTGATCGTCTATGCCCGCCGCACGGTGGTCGGCGGCCACTACCGCTCGCACCTGTGGACGGTCGCCTGGTCGGGAGGCGCGGCGCGCCGACTGACCGATGGATTGACCCGCGACGGCTCACCGGCGATCTCGCCTGATGGAGGGCGCGTCGCCTTCGTCCGAGGTCCCGCGGGCGGTGCGGAGGGCGAGGCGCAGATCTGGGTCAGGCCCGTCGCCGGCGGGTCGCCGCGACAGGTGACGCGCATGCCACACGGTGCGGCCGCGCCGCGCTGGAGCCCGGACGGAACGCTCCTGGCATTCACCGCACAGGCGGGTGAGCATCGGTTCGCGGTCGGCCCGGAAGTAAAGGGCAAGGCGCTGCGGGCGCGCCGCATCACCCGCACCGACTTCCGCGACGACGAGTCCGGGCACCTCTCGCGGCGCTCCCACCTGTTCGTGGCGCCTGCACGCGCCGGGGCGCAGCCACTCCAGTTGACGTCAGGCGATTACGACGTGGCAACCCCATGCTGGTCGCCCGACGGCACCTGGCTGGCGTTCGCCGCCGACACCGGCCCCGACTGGAACATCTCTCCCCGCAGCCAGCTCTTCCGGGTCGACGCGGGCGGCGGCGAGGTCCGTGACCTGGCGAGCCTGGCGGGTGATGCCGAGCGCCCTGCAATCTCCCCTGACGGCCGGCAGGTTGCCTTCATCGGCACCGATGTTGAGGACCCGGCGGACCATGTGCTGGCCGGGCTCTGGGTTGCGCCCGTCGCCGGAGGACCACCGAGGCCGCTCACTGCTGACCTCGACCGATCGGTCGGCTGCGATGCGTGGGCCGACATGGTCCAGACCGATGACGCCCCCGGCCCGCTCTGGATCGACAACGAGACCCTCGCGGTGATCGTCGCCTCGGAGGGACGCAACGTGCCGTGGCGCGTGACGACCGCTGGCGAGGCCACGCCGCTGGTCCCCGCAGGGAGGCTGGTCGGCGCCGCCCTTGCCACGGGCGCGGGGCGCGTGGCGCTCGCCGCCGGCAACGACCGGCACGCAGCCGAGATCTACGCCATCGAGAGCGGCGCCGACTCTGTCGGGCGCTTGCGGACGCTCACTCGCAACGGGTCCGGCTGGCAGCGCCGCTTCCCGCTCCCCCGCTGGGATGAGCTGTGGATCGACGGGCCAGGCGGACGGATGCAGGCCTGGCTGGCGTCACCGGCGGACGCCGGCGACGAGCCGCTGCCCACCATCCTGCAGATCCACGGCGGCCCGACCGGTGGCTGGGCGCCGGGCGGAACGATGGATTCGACCATGCTCACCGGCCATGGCTACCGGGTCCTGATGCCGAACATCCGCGGCTCGAACACGTTCGGGTCGGCGTGGATCCGCGCCCTGGGCGGTCGCTGGGGTGACGTCGACGCGGCCGATGCGCTGGCTGCGATTGATCACGTCATCGCGCTCGGGTTGGCCGACCCGGGGCGATTGGGCGTGATGGGCCTCTCGTACGGTGGCTACCTGACCCAGTGGCTGGTGGGCGCCACGAATCGATTCGCCGGCGCCGTCGCCGAGAACGGGGTGGCCAACCAGGTCTCGGCGTGGGGCAACTCGTATTTCGGCGTGCACTTCAACCGGCGCGCGAAGCTCGGCGATCCGCTCTCGCGCAAGGGGATCGATCAGCTCTGGGCCACCTCGCCCATCAGCAACGTGCGCAGCATCAATACCCCGCTGCTGATGCTGCAGGCCGAAGAGGATCGCAACTGCCCGATGCCCGACAACGAGCAGCTCTTCACCGCGCTTCGCGTGCTCGGTCGCGAGGTGGAGTGGATCGTCTACCCCGAGGAGTTCCACGGCATGAAGAACGACGGGCGGCCCGACCGACGGATCGACCGCATGGAGCGGATCCTCGCCTGGTTCGACCGCTGGGTGCGCGGCGCCGAGGGCTAGGCGGGGCCCTTCCGGCTCAACCGCTCGGCGAGCCCGCCGGCGATGAGCGCCAGCCCCAGGGCGATGATGCCCACCGCGCCGACGACCCGGAATGCCTCGCCACCAAAGGCGGTGGCAAAGGCAAGGTACGCAACTACCGCACCGATCGCCATCCCCGATCCGATCCATTTGAATGCCGGCAGGTCGGCGATCAGGCCGGCGGCGTACAGGCCAAGCCCGATCGAGAACGGGATCGAGGTCCACAGGTACGACCACTCCATCCATCGGTCGTTGATGCTCGTGTACAGCAGCGTGCCGCCGACACCGGCGAGGAATGCCCCGGGGATCACCATACCGGCGCGCAGGCGCGGATCCTGCCGACCAACCAGTGAGGGAACCAGGAAGAAGAGCGAGAGCACCACGAGCAGCAGCGGCCACCAGGCGAGCAGCTCGCGGCTGATTCCGAGGCCGGAGATCCAGTCACCGATCGCCTGGCTGGCCAGCACCAGCACCCCGATCGCCAGCAGCATCAGGCCGAGCGACAGCTCGACGGTTCGACTCATTGCCGCGAGTATAGTGCCGCCCATGGCCGACCCCGAACGAGCGTCGATCGTCCGCGCGGCGCGCCAGACGTGCAGCGCCTCGCTCTGGCTGATGGTCGTCGGACCGTCGATCCTGCTCGTCTACGCCTGGGTCGAGGTCCTCAACAATCCCGGCGTGTCGCTGGTAGACGGCTACTGGATCGGGCGCCTGCCGTGGGTGCCACTCGGCGTCGTCGTCTCCCTGGTCGGCGCAGTCGGTGGCCTCCTCGCGGGGTCTGTGGCGATCGCGGCGGAGGGCGGCTGGTGGCGGCGCATCCTGATCGTGCCGGCGTTCGCCGGGGCAGGGTTGTGGTGGGCCGCCGCGCTCGGCGTGCTCCCGTTCCCGAGATTCACCGGACCCGACCCGGTCACGTTCGCCTACACCCTGCCCGCCACCGCGGTGCTGTTGGTCCTGATGCCGGCCGCGCTGCTGGCGACGCTGTCCCTCACGCCGCGCGGCATCCCGCGCCCCGGCGTCGACATGCGCCCCGTTCCACCCGCCTCGGGCACCGCGCTCTCCCCGCGCCGACCGGTCGAGCCGCCGGAGGACGACTCGGAACGCTGACCGGAGGCGGCCGCTACATCTCTCCTTCGAAGGGCGGCTGGGGCATGCGCAACGGGCGGTCGCGACGGTAGCCGAGCAGGTAGTCGGCCTGCATGAGGGTGTGGATCTGGCTGGTTCCCTCGTAAATGACCGATCCCTTGCTGTTGCGCAGGTAGCGCTCGACCGGATACTCGTCGGAGTAGCCATACGCGCCGTGGATCTGGATCGCGTCGAGGGCACTCTGCACCGCGTGATCGGTGGTGTACCACTTGGCCAGGCTCGTCTCGCGAGTGCTGCGCGCCCCGGCGTTCTTGGTCCAGCCGGACTTGAAGACGAGCAGTCGCCCCGCCTCGATGCCGGCGTGCATGTTGGCGAGCATCTGCTTGACCAGCTGGTGACGGCCGATCTCCTCGCCGAACGCTTTTCGCTCGTGGGCGTACTTGACCGATGCGTCCAGGCACGCCTGCGCCAGCCCCACTGATCCGGCGGCCACCGTGTAGCGGCCCTGGTCGATGGCGCTCATCGCGATGGTGAACCCCTCTCCCTCTTCGCCGACCCGGTTTTCGACGGGCACCTCGCAGTCGCTGAAGTAGAGGATCCCCGTGTTGCCGGCGCGGACGCCGAGCTTGCCGTGGAGCGAATCGGTGCTGAATCCGGGGAAGCCGCGCTCGACGATGAAGGCGGTGATCCCCTTGTAGCCGGCCGACTTGTCAACGGTGGCGAAGACGAGGAAGCTGTCGGCCGTATCGGCCAGGCTGATCCAGATCTTGCTGCCGTTGAGCAGGTAGCGATCGCCGCTCCGCCTCGCGGTGGTCGACAGGTTGGCGGCATCGCTGCCGACGCCGGGCTCGGTAAGTCCAAAGCTGGCCAGCTTTTCGCCGCGCGCCTGCGGCACGAGATAGCGATGCTTCTGGTCCTCGTTGGCCCACTGCAGGAGAGTCAGCGAGTTCAGCCCGGTGTGCACTGACAGGACGACCCGGAAGGCGGTGTCGGCGCGCTCCATCTCCTCGCACAGAAGTGCGAAGGCGATGTAGTCCATCCCGGCACCACCGTAGCGCTCCGGGATGGGCAGGCCCAGGAAGCCCTCGGCACCCATCTTCTCGTAGAGGGACCGATCGTAGGTCGACGTCGAATCGAGTTCGTGAATGCGCGGCAGGATCTCGCGCTCGGCGAAGGCTCGCGCGGTGCGCTGCGCTTCGCGCTGGGCATCGGTCAGGGCAAAGTCGATCATGCGGACTCCGCTGAAAAATCGAATTGGGACCCCTCGATTCTAGCCCCAGGGCGAGGTCCCCGAATCGGTTCAACTCGGTCGCCGACGAATCCCGACTCCGCCAGTAGGGTTTAAGTTGACGGAGCCGCGGGGCTCGGCTAGGCTCCGACCTGCCCGGCATCGCCGGCGCGAGACCTGCATCTGCCGCGGAGGGCACCTTTGGACATCGGCTTTCTGACGACTGGTCTGCTCACCGGGCTGCGCGAGGGGGTCGAGGCGGCGCTCATCGTGAGCATCATCCTGGCCTACCTGGCGCGCACCGGGAATGCCCGACATTTCGGGCGAATCTGGTTCGGATCAGGTGCTGCCATCGCGCTGAGCGTTGCGGTCGGCGCCGTCCTGTTCATGACCATCGGCGGCCTGACCGAGCCGGCGGAGCAGTACTTCGAGGGGAGCGCGATGCTTCTCGCCGCGGCCGTCGTAACCTGGATGCTCTTCTGGATGCGCCGGACCGCCGCGAACATCCGCGGCGAGCTGCACAGCGGCATCGATCGAGCGCTCACCGAGGGCAGCCTGTGGGGCCTTTCGGTGCTCGCCTTCACCGCGGTGATCCGGGAAGGCGTGGAGACGAGCCTCTTCCTGCTCGGCCAGATGACAGCGGCCCGGGAAGCGGAGACCGGTGCGCTGAGCACGCTCGTCGGCGCGCTGCTCGGACTGGCGGTTGCCGTGATCCTCGGATACGGCTTCTACCGCGGTGCCCGCGTTCTCAACCTGGCGACCTTCTTCCGGTGGACCGGGATCGGGCTCGTCTTCATCGCCGCGGGCCTGGTGAGCCATGCCATGCACGAGTTCATCGAGGCGGGATTGATCGGCTTCGGGACGGCCACCGCCTTCGATATCAGCGCGGTACTACCGCATGCGAACGACGGCGGGAGCCTCCTCGGCCAGATGCTTCGGGCGATCTTTGGCTACTCCGCCACGCCCGAGTGGACGACGCTGCTTGCCTGGATCGGCTACCTCGGCGCGGTGCTCTTCCTCTACCTGCGCCCGATGCGACCGGCCTCGGCGCCGGCCGTCTCGAGCAGCGAGCCCTTGCCCGGCGTCTGACCCCGGCGGCTAAGCCCCAATGCGGCCGGTGAACTCCAGGATCTCGAGCCAGGCATCCTCGGAGGCGGCCGCATGCTCGACCGCGGTGCGATCGAAGAACGAATGCGGCGCATCCGGATAGGTGACGGACCGGTGCGTAGCGCCGGCGGCGTCCATGGCCGCGTCGAATGCCCGGACCGCATCGGCACCGATCCCCTCGTCGGCGCCGCCCCAGATGGCCAGCACCGGACAGGCAAACCGGCCGGCCTCATCGACCGGCGCGGCCAGTCCGGAGCCGCTGCGCCCAACCGGCCAGCCGTAGAAGCCGATCACGCCGTCGAAGCCGACAGCGCCCGCAGCCTGCAGGAAGCTGAGGCGACCACCCAAGCAGAAGCCGATCGAGTAGAGGCGGGTCACTGCGCCGCCCGCGGGGGACCGCAGGTACGCGGCCGCGGCGGCGACGTCGGCGGCCAGTGTCTCGGGACGGGTCAACGGGACGTGAGTCTGATAGTCGAAGCCGGGGTTCCGTCGCCCGGTCCCGGCGGTGCGGCTGAAGTAGTCGACGGCACAGGCGTCGATCCCCGCTTCCGCGAAACGCAGGGCCAGCTCCTCGTAGAACGGGTGCAGTCCGCGGACGTCGGGAAGGACGACCATCCCCGCACCGCTCGGCTGAGCTGCCCGGGCTGCGTACGCCGCCACCCGCGTCTCATCCGACGCGGTGAGGATCATTCCCCCGGCATCCAGCGCAGCCCCGCGAATGGGCGGCAGCGGCGGGCGGGCGTCCTGGTCGTAGCACATCGGTCTCTCCCTCAGCCGATTCGAGCGAGCGCGACCCAGGTGCCGACCAGCAGCGCTGCGGCAACGCCAAGGTAGGCGGCAGCACGGACCGTGTTCGGCATCGGTTTGGCCAGGCTGGCTCCATCCGGCCCGCGGAACATGCCGCCCAGCGTCGCAACCTGGGTCGGGGCCAGGATCCATCCGATCGCCAGCCCGACCAACAGGCCGCCGAGGTGGCCGGTCCAGCTGATCCGCGGCGACGCAAAGGTGATGACCAGGTTGATCAGCAGGAGCACCCCTGCCTGCGACAGGACGGCGCGTGCCTGGGGGCCGATCACCACGTGGTGGCGGCGCGAGACGATGAAGGCCATCCCCAGCAGGCCAAAGATCGCCCCCGATGCGCCCGCGGCAGCCGACTGCGGAGCAGCCAGGATGGTGAGCACGCTGCCGCCGACGGCGCACAGCAGGTAGGCGACCGCGTACTCGACGTGTCCGTACATCTGCTCGATGATCGGGCCGAACAGCCAGAGTGCGTACATGTTGAAGGCGATGTGCAGCAGGCTCAGGTGCAGGAAGGCGCTGGTGATCATGCGCCACCACTCTCCAGCCGCGACCGCGGGGCCGTAGACCAGCCCGGCGTCCACCAATGAGCCTCCGGACGACGCGACGGACACGTCGAGCACTCCGGCCAGCGCGGTGTCCAACAGGTAGACGGCCAGGTTGACCGCGATGACGCCCCAGGTCACCCAGGGTGCGTAGGTGGCGTAGGCACCCCGCGCCCGGTTGAACTGGCGCCGCGCGGCGAAATCGTGGCCCGTCTCCTTGAGCAGCCAGGCGATCCTGTTGGCGATCGCGCCGCGCTCCCCCGCGGGGGCGCGCTGCTCGGCCTCGCGATAGGCACCTATCGCCGCTTCGAGATCCCCGTCGCGCACGTGCTGCTCGGCCGCCGCTCGCGACCCCTGCCACGCGATCGACGTGCTCGAATTGGCGGCCGCACGCCACGCCGCCAGGGCACCGGATTCGTCGTCCAGGCGATACCGCGCGGTGCCGACGGCAAGCCAGGCAGGCCCCGCGATCTCGGGATCCGGGTGGCCGGTGAGCGGCGTCAGCAACCGCTGGGCGCCCTCCGGATCGTTCGTGTCGAGGAGTCGCTGCCCTTCGGCCAGGCGCAGGCCCGGTTCGGTGTCCATTGGCCGGGCATTATCCCCCGACAACGAAACGACCGCCGAAAGACTGGCTCTTCGGCGGTCGTCGCGCGCCCCCTGGCGGGGAACGGGGCCGTCCCGGCGTGAGCCGGAACCGGCATCATTGGGCGGCCGTCAGCCGGCCGCGGGATGGGCTACTTGGGCCGTTGAAGAAATGACAGGACGTCGTCGTAGCGGAAGCGTCGGTCGCCGCGCTTGCAGACCCGGTAGAACGGGATCTCGCCGCGGTCGCCCAGCCGCTTGACCGTGTTGACGTGCAGGTGCAGCATCTCGGCGACCTCGGTCGCGGTGAGCAGCTTCCCGACCTCGTTGCTGATCATTGCTGGCGGATTCCTCGCTGGCGGATGAGTGCCGTTGGTTGACGCGTGGACCGATTCGGTGCGGACCGCGCCCTTGCTGGTCGGATAGTAAGGTTGGGGTGGGCTCACGAGCCCCGGTACTTTGGGTCCGATGCATGGGGTACTTCCGCGGGTCATGTCCGTCTACGAGCGACACGTGTTCGTCTGCACGCGGGGCGACTGGTGCCCAGCGGTGGACGGCGACGGGCTGGGGGTTCATGCGGCCATGAAGGCGGCGATCCGTGTGGCCGGCGCGGCCGAAACGGTCCGCATCAACCACTCCGGCTGCTTCTCCCAGTGCGGCAACGGACCGATGGTGGTGGTCTACCCCGAGGGGATCTGGTACGCCGCTGTAACCCCGGCCGACGTCGGCGAGATCGTCGCGCAGCACCTGCTCGGTGGGAAGCCGGTCGAGCGCCTGCGGTATGACCCGCCCGAGGGCGGGCCCCACAAGCTCGAGCGCGACGCCACGGGCCGTCCGCTCGGACGCAGCGGTCCATGGCCCGTCGCCCGCGGGTGACCCACGCGGCCCGCGTCCACGTCCACGTCCGCCCGCGATTGCGGCCGATCGGGGCTCGTCTGCTGCCGGACTGGCTGGCGGTGACCATCGGCAGCCACGTCTGGACGTGGCGCCACCTGAACCAGGTCGAGATGGCCCACGAACTCGCCCACGTCAGTCAGTGGCGCCGGTACGGCTCACGTTTACCGGTCCTTTACCTCGTCGCAGCCGTGCGGACGAAGTGGACAGGCGGCCACTGGCACCGCGACAACTCATTCGAGCGCGCGGCCCGCGCGGCAGAGCGCTCCGAGGGCGCTGGCTAGCGGGTCCCCTCCAAGCAGGTGCACCCGCTGGGGCCGACCACGGCCGCATGCGGGGTGCCCGGTGGCAGGACGAATCCCTCCCCGGGCCGAAGGTCGAGCGGCTCGGCGTCCGGTCCGATCAGAAAGGTGATCGAGCCCGCTGCGCACATCAGCACCTTGGTGAACGCGTGGCTGTGCACGTCGTAGCGGTCACCGGGCCGGTTCGACCAGGCGTGGGGCTCCACCCCTTCAACGCGCAGCCGGGCTGCCACGGCCGACGCGGCATGGTCGGCTCGTCGCGCTCCCAGGACAGGCGGACGAACTGCGCGACGCGTGACCGCTCCATCCGCCGTCTCAGCGCGTGATGCCGATCGCCTCGCCGCCGATGCGCTGGGCGAAGTAGACCGGGATCACCGACACGAGGATCAGAAGAAAGGCGACCACATTGACCACGGGCAGCTCCTGCGGCCTCTGAAGCGAACCGAGGATCCACATCGGGATGGTCTGGGTGCCGGGGCCGGCGGTGAAGTTTGTCACGATGACCTCGTCGAACGAGAGTGCGAATGCCAGCAGCGCGCCGGCCAACAGCGCCGTCCGCATCGCCGGCAGCGTGATCAGGCGGAAGGTGAGGAACGTGTCGGCACCGAGGTCGGCGGATGCCTCCTCGCTTGAGCGTGGCAGGCGCCGCAGGCGAGCGATCACGTTGTTGTAGACGATCACGACGCAAAAGGTCGCGTGGCCCACGATGATCGTCGCCAGACCCAGGCTGATCCCGGCCGTACGAAAGGTGGTCTGGAGCGCGATCCCGGTCACCACGCCCGGCAGCGCGATCGGCAGCACCAGCAGGAATGAGACGGTGTCGCGCCCGAAGAATCGGAAGCGCTGAATCGCCATCGCGGCGAGCGTGCCGAGGATGAGCGCGAGGACCGTGGCGCCGACCCCCGCGAGCAGCGAGTTGACGATCGCCTTGTGCAGTGCAGGGTTGGACGCCGCATCCGCAAACCAGTGCAGGGTGAAGCCGGTCGGCGGCCAGGCCAGGTAGCGGCTCGGGTTGAAGGCGTGGATCGGCGAGGATCGATCAGCGGCAGGTACAGGAATCCCAGCGTGATCATGGCCAGCGCTCGGACGCGCCGCGGACCCACCGGGACTCAATCATCGGTCTCGACCATCACAGGGACTCGAAGGCACCCAGGCGGCGGGCGACGAGCAGGTAGCCGATCACGATCACGATCGGGAGCAACGCGTACGCGGCCGCGAGGGGGACGTTCCCGAGGGTCGAGTTGTCGTAAATGATGTTCCCGATGAACTTCGTGTCGCTGACCAGGTCCGGCACGATGTAGTCGCCGAGCGACAGCGAGAAGGTGAAGATCGAGCCTGCCACCAGCGCCGGAAAGACGAGGGGCAGTACCACGCGCCGGAAGGTGACGCCGGCTCGACCACCGAGATCGGCCGATGCCTCCAACAGTGAGTTCGGGATCCGCTCGAGCCCGGCGAAGATCGGAAGGATCATGTACGGGAGCCACAGGTAGGTGAGCACCAGCCAGGAGTTGACGACTTCGACCAATCCTCTGCTCTCGAATCCGAATGGTGACAAGACCCACTCGAGCACCCCATTCCCCTGGAGGATGGTGCGCCAGGCGAATATCTTCACCAGGTAGGCGGCCCACAGTGGCATCACGACCGCCACCACCAGCAGCCTGCGCGTCCTCGGGGACGCGATGCGGGCCATGTAGTAGGCGATCGGGAAGGCGAGCAGGGCCGCGGTCAGGGTCACCAGGACGGCAATCCCGATCGTCCGGAACGCAACCGTGCGATAGACCTCGGCGCCGAAGAGGTTCCCGAACGCATCCAGGCTCCATGCGAACGGAATTACCTTGCCGGTGAGGGAGTCCTTCGTCCAGAAGGCGCCCAGCAACAGGATGAAGAGCGAGCCGAAGTAGGCGGCCGTCATCCAGCCCAGCGGCCCGGCCAGCAGGAGCCGGAGTTGGGTCCGTGGCCGCGAGTAGAGCCATGACGCGACGCGTCGCCCGAGGCTCTGCTCGACTGGTGGGTCGATGGTTGCCGATTCCGGGGCCGTCATGAATCCAGGCTGTCTGTGGCCTCAGCTAACCAGAACAGTGCTCCCCGGGGGGCGGACCCCTCGGGGAGCATGGCATTCATACGGTACCTGCCAGTGCTCTGACTCAGCTGCCGGTCAACGCCGCCCACGCTGCGAGCCACGCGTCCTGGTCCTTGCACGTTGTGGCTGCGTCCTCGTCGCCGCAGTCAGCCCGCGGCGTCGCCCAGTACCAGATCTTGTCGTAGAACGCCTCGTCGGTCGCGTGCGTCTGCTCGCAATGTCCCGGCGAGAGTGTCTCGGCGTATTCGCAGGCTGCCGCGCTGGTCGGCGCCTCGCCGAACCAGACCGTGGCCTGCCCGTTCGCCTCGGCCGACATCATGTGGTTCATCCACCGGTACATGCAGTTCGGATGAGCGGCATTCTTGGCGATCATCCAGGTGTCGGACCAGCCGGTGGAACCCTCAGCGGGGACGGTGGCCTCGATCGGCTCCGGCGGGTCACCACCCGCCAGCGTGTTGGCCTGGAACTGCCAGCTGGTGCCCACCACGGCATCGCCGGAGGCGAAGGTGGTGATCTGGTCGAACGCGTCGCTCCAGTAGATCACGCCGTGGGACTTCTGCTCCTCGAGCAGTGCAATGGCGGCGTCAAACTGCTCCTGGTTGAGCTGATACGGGTTGGTGATGCCCAGATCAGGGTTCTTGACCATCAGGTGCAGCGCCGCATCGGCGATGAAGTCCGAGATGCCGAAGATGCTGATCTTGCCCGCGTAGTCGCCGGCGCCTTCCCAGATGATGTCCCACGACGTGGGCGCGGGACTGACTTCCTCGGTGTTCCACATCAGGACGTTCGGGCCTCGGCCGTGCGGCACGCCGTAGGCGACCCCGTCCAGCGAATTGTGCGTCTTGTCCTTGAGCCCGGCGAACACGTTCGCATAGTTGGACAGCAGATCCGTATTCACCGGGGCAACGTCGCCGGCCAGCATGAGCGGAACCGACGCATTGCCGGAGAACGATCCGCCGTCGTATTCGCCTGACCGCAGAAGCTGAACGCCTTCCGCCGAGCTGTTCATGTTGGTCGTACTGACCATGCAGCCCGTCTCGTCTTCGAACGGCGTCACCCAGTCGTAGCCCGGATCGACTTCGCCGCGTTCCGCATATCCGACCCAGATGACCAGGTTCAGCTCGCCCTCGCCATCCCCCAGCTCGGTGAGCGCCCCGGACGGGACCGATGTCCCGCAGGCCGCGGCCACGAGCCCCAGGCCCGCGAGCAGCGCCGTGATTCGAAAGGTCCTCATTGATCCTCCGCTCCCTCTTGGTTCCCTTCAGATGTCCGGCCGTCGGCCAGACCCAGCACATGCTGCCGCTTCCACAGGAGCCGGACCGCCCGGCCCTGCGCGGCAAGCGCTTGCATCGATGACGTCTGGAGGTTCTGCTGGGTAACGACCAACTCACCCCCAACGTCGAGTGCCACGACATAGCGCGTATCCGAGCCAAGGTACACGACATCCCGCACCTTGCCGAGTGCAAATTGCTCGTCCCCGGCCGCTTCATCCGTCGGCTCCGCCAGCCGGATCTTCTCTGGCCGGACGGTGAAGGTGCCATCGGCGCCGATGACCGCCTGCGCCACCGCACCGGTGAGCAGGTTCGACGTGCCCACGAAGCCCGCCACGAAGGTCGTGACGGGGTGCTCGTACAGGTCAGCCGGCGTGCCGACCTGCTCGATTCGGCCACGATTGAACACCGCGATCCGGTCGCTCATGACCAGGGCCTCCTCCTGGTCGTGGGTTACGTAGATGAAGGTGATGCCGACCTCCTGCTGGATCGCCTTCAGTTCGATCTGCATCTCCTCCCGCAGTTTCAGGTCCAGGGCACCCAGCGGCTCGTCGAGGAGCAGGACGCGCGGCCGGTTGACGAGGGCTCGCGCCAGCGCGACGCGTTGGCGCTGGCCCCCGGACAGGTGTGCCGGACGCCGCTTCTCGTAGCCTTCCAGCCGGACCATGCGCAATGCCTCGGCCAGGCGGCTCGCTCGCTCTGGCGCAGGGGTCCGGCGGATTCGCATGCCGTACGCCACGTTGTCCGCCACCGACATGTGCGGGAAGAGCGCGTAATCCTGGAAGACGGTATTGACGTCACGATCGAACGGTGGAACGCCGGTCACGTCCTGACCATGGAGCAGCACCCGACCGGCAGTCGGCTGTTCAAAGCCGGCGATCATGCGCAGCGTCGTCGTCTTCCCCGAGCCGGACGGGCCGAGCATCGAGAAGAACTCCCCGTCCCCGATCTCCAGATCGATGCCGGCCACCGCGGCAATCTCGCCAAAGCGCTTCTCGAGTCGTTCGAGGCGGACCGCCGGCACACTGCCGGAGTCGCGGTCGGTCGCATCGACGGCAACCATCGTGTCCGGGGATGCGGTCATGGGGTCGACGGCCAACAGGTCCCTCGCGAGGGCTCGAAGACGCGCGCGCCGGCTGCCCGACGCTGCGGACGGCGTCCCGAGATTGGCGCACTGTGCGGCGTCGACGGGTGGCTGTCAAGCGCGCGGGCACTCTCGTTCGAACGACCCGTTTGCCATGGTGCCCCTTCGAAGCCGGGCCGCTCGACTGGTACAGTCCGAGCGCCCGCCACAAGCCGGCGGCCAAGGAGGAGCAGGGTGATCGAACCGGGGGTCGGGCTCGCGCTCGGCGCAGCTGCCAGCTGGGGCGCCGGCGACGTGGCTGGTGGCGCGGCTGCTCGGAAGGCTGGCGGGTTGGTCGTCGCCGGCGGCGCGCAGTTGACCGGCTTCCTGCTGCTCCTGGGTGGGCTGCTGTTGCTGCGCCCCGGAGCACCGGATGCCTCGACCCTCGTCCTCGGCGGCATCGGTGGCGCGTTCGGCGGTCTCGGCCTGGCGGCCCTCTATCGCGCCCTGGCGCAGGGATCGATGGGCCTCATCTCTGCTGTATCCGGCGTGGGCGGTGTCCTGATATCCCTGGGTATCGGTGTGCTCGTCTGGGGCGACGCCATAACCCTCCCGCAGCTCGCCGGCGTCGGCTGCGCGGTCGCTGCCGCGGCCGCCGCGAGCGGGGCGACCAGGCATGGCGTCAGCCGCCAGGGGCTGATCCTCGCGCTTGGCGCAGCCGTCGGCTTCGGCTTCTGGTTCGTCTTCCTCGACCTTGCATCCGACGGTGGGCAGCTCTGGGCGCTCGTCGCGGCGCGCGGCAGCGCGACGCTGGTCGTGGGAGGGATAGCCGTGGCGCGCGGAGAGACACCCTCCCTCCACGGTGCAGGACGACTGGTCGCGCTTGCCGGCCTGCTGGACGTTGCAGCCAACGGGCTCGTGGTCCTCTCGTTCGCGACGCTGGGGGTGGGCATCGCGGCGGCGCTGTCGGGACTCTATCCGCTGACCACAATGCTGTTGGCCCGTGTGCTGTTGGGCGAGTCACTTCCCCGCCTCGGCATCGTGGCCGTGCTCGTCGCCGTGGCCGGGATCATCCTCATTTCGCTCGGGGGCTGACCGCCGGGCGCACGGTGTTCAGGTGGGCCAGCCGCCTCCGGTGTGGCCGCTGCGGTCCTTCGTGATCGTGCGCATCGGTGCGCCTCCGTGAGCCCTGCGACACCGTGACATGCGGTGCCGATGGGGAAGCGGAGGAGACACCCAGCAGTCTTATCGCCGACTTACCGCGTGCTTATCGGGCGCGTATCATTGCGGGCCCACCGGCCACGCCCATCCTCGAGCATCGGGAACCTCGCGCATGACCTTCGATCGTGTCGCCATCGTCGAGTCCGCCCTCGACGCGTATCTCGCCACCGCCGCTCCGGCGGCCAGCGTGCTGCCGGGTGACGCTCCGCTCCACTCCGGCACAGGCCTGACGGCGCGCAAGGCGGTCGAGCTGTTCGAGGATCAGGTCCTGTCGCGCCAGCTCGACGTTGCCGCGCGCGAACTGAGGAAGACGAATCGCAGCTTCCACACGATCAGCAGCGCGGGTCATGAGAACAACGTCACGCTTGGGGCGCAGCTGCGGATCAGCGACCCGGCATTCCTGCACTACCGCGCGGGCGCGCTGATGATGGCCCGCGCGCGCCAGTTGCCGGGCAGCACGGCTGCGTTCGACACGCTGCTCGGCATGGTGGCCAGCCGCGAGGACCCGATCGCACAGGGGCGCCACAAGGTGTGGGGCAGTCGGCCGCTATGGGTTCCGCCGCAGACCTCGACCATCGCCAGCCACCTGCCGAAGGCGATGGGCCTGGCATTCAGCCTGGCGCGTGCCCGACGACTCGGGGTTGCCATCGATCTGCCCGATGATGCCATCGTGGCGTGCTCGTTCGGGGACGCGAGTGCGAATCACGCGACCGCCCTGTCGGCGATCAACACGGCGCGCTACGCGGTCCGCATCGGCCTGCCGATGCCGATCCTCTTCGTCTGCGAGGACAACCAGACCGGCATCAGCGTCCCGACGCCCGAGAGCTGGATCTCGTCGACCTTCTCGAACATGGAGCACCTTGCCTACCACTTCGCCGACGGCGAGATCGACGAGGTGTGGGACACCGTGTCCGAGGCGATCCGCTACGTGCGGCGGGCCCGGCGGCCGGCCTTCCTGCATCTGCCCACCGTGCGGTTGTGGGGGCACGGAGGCAGCGATGCCGAGCAGGCGTACCGCTCGACCGCGGAGATCATCGCCACCGAGGCGCGTGACCCGCTGCTGGGCAACGCGAGGCGCCTGGTCGAATCCGGCGCGGCGACTCCGCAACAGCTGGGCGAGATGGTCGCCGATACGCGACGGCGAGTATGGGCGGCCGCCGAGGAGGCGACCCGCCGCCCGCGCCTCGAGACGACCGAGGAGGTCGTCGCCCCGTTGGCCCCGAGCCACCCGCAGCGTGTGGCGGATCGCGCCCGCACCCGCCTGGTGGATGACGACGCACGGCGCGAGATCCACGGCGGGACGCTCCCCGAGGAGGCGACGACCCCGAACGCGCGGACCCTTGCCGGCTGCATCAACGCTGCGCTCATCGACGAGATGGCCCGACACCCCGAGCTGCTCGTCTTCGGCGAGGACGTGGGACGCAAGGGCGGCGTCTATAACGTGACAAATGGCCTCCAGCGACGCTTTGGCGTCGGACGGGTCTTCGACACGCTGCTGGACGAGACCTCGATCCTGGGGATCGCGCAGGGTGCGGCCCACATTGGTCTGCTGCCGGTACCGGAGATCCAGTACCTCGCCTACCTCCACAACGCCATCGACCAGCTTCGCGGCGAGGCGGCATCGCTGCAATTCTTCAGCAGTGGCCAATTCCGCAACCCGATGGTGGTCCGCATTGCCGGGCTCGCCTACCAGAAGGGGTTCGGGGGCCATTTCCACAACGACAACAGCGTCGGCGCCCTGCGCGACATTCCCGGCCTGGTGCTGGCCGTGCCTTCCCGCGGCGACGACGCGGCTCGCATGCTGCGCGGCGCGCTGGCCATGGCCGCGGAGGATGGCCGGGTGGTCGCCTTCCTGGAGCCGATCGCGCTGTACCACGAGAAGGACCTGGAGGCCGACGGTGATGGCGGCTGGCTGACCGACTACCCCGCGCCACCCGCGACCCTGCTCCCGGGCGAGGTCGGGGTATATGAGGCGACCAGCGGGGCGCGGCCCGATCTGCTGATCATCAGCTACGCCAACGGGCTGCGCCTCTCCCTGCAGGCGGCCCGGCGACTGGCGACCGATCACCAGGTGGCGGTGCGCGTCCTCGACCTGCGCTGGCTCAATCCGCTCCCCACCGCGGCGATTCGAGCGCACGCCGCCGAAGTCGGCAACGTGCTCGTGGTTGACGAGTGCCGCAGGACCGGCGGCGGCGTGGCGGACGCGATCATCGCCGACCTGGCGGAGGTCGGGGTCGGCCAGCTCCTGGGGTCGGTCCGCGCCGTGGACAGCTTCGTGCCACTCGGAACGGCCGCCAGCGCTGTGCTGGTCGGCACGGACCAGATCGTCACGGCGGCCGTCGCCGCGGTGCGCGGACGGCTCTACGCGTGAGCGACCGAGCGGTCCTCGCCTGCCCGGGGCGCGGCTCGTATTCGGCCGCGTCGCTCGGCTCGTTGCCCGCCGAGCACCCGTGGGTGGTGCGCGCCGAGCAGCTTCGCGCCGGCTACGGCCTCGAACCGCTCCTCTCCCTCGACGGCGCGGAGCGATTCGACCCGGCGCGCCACCTCCAGCCGATCCACGCCTCGCCGCTGATCTTCCTGGTCTCGCTGCTCGATGCGGAGGTGGCGGTCGGCGACCACTCGGTCAGCGCGGTGCTCGGCAACTCGCTGGGCTGGTACACGGCCCTCGCCGCGACCGGGGCGCTCTCCTTTGATGACGCGTTCCGGCTCGTGCAGGAGATGGCCATCCTGCAACAGGAGCCGATGCCGACCGGCGGCCCGGGCGGTCAGGTCATCTATCCGCTGGCCGATGCCGCGTGGCGGCCCGACCCGAAGCTGCATGCGGCCGTTCAATCCGTGCTGGCCGACCCGGCAGGCAATGGGAGCGGCGAGATCCACGAGAGCATCGACCTGGGGGCATATGCGGTGCTGGCCGGGGACGAAGCGGGGGTCGCCCGACTGCTCGGCAAGTTGACGCCGGTGAAGGTCGGTGAACGCATCTTCCCGCTGCGCCTGGCGATGCACGGCCCGTACCACACCCCGCTGGTGGCGCACGTTGCCGCCGCCGCCCGCGAGCGGCTGGCGGATCTGCGCTGGAGGGCTCCGTCGGCCACGCTCATCGACGGGCGCGGGGTGCGCTGGTCACCGTGGTCGACCGATCCCGACGCGCTGCGCGACTACACCCTGGGCGAGCAGGTCACGACGCCCTACCGCTTCGCGGTGAGCGTTCGGGTCGCGCTCCGCGAAGAGGCGCCCGACGTCCTGGTTCTCCCCGGGCCGGGCAACTCGCTCGGCGGCATCTGCGGACAGCTGGTGGTGGCGGAGGGCTACCGCGGCATCCGTTCTCGTGAGGAATTCGAGGCGGCCCAGCGTTCCGAGACGCCGGTCGTGCTCTCCATGCGCCGCTGAGCGCGTGCCGCGAGTCATGCCGGGGCCGCACGCGACTCACATCCCGCTCCCCACGCCCATCGACCTGCTCCTCACGCTTGCTCCCCTGGCGCATGGCCGTGGGGACCCGACGATCCGATTTGCCGCCGACGGGATCTGGCGCGCGTCCCGGACCCCCGACGGGGCGGCCACGCTGCGGCTGTACCGGTCGACGGCGGCGTGGCCGCCGAGGCCTGGGGGCCGGGTGCTGCTGGGCCCTCGAGCACGCAGCCGCGCTCATCGGCGCCGACGACGACCCTCGGACGCGCTGGTCGCTCGCACCGGTTGGTGGCCGATCTGGTCCGGAGATTGCCCGGGCTGCGCCTTGCCGCGCTCAACCGGGTCTTCGAGGCGCTCCTGCCCGCCATCTGCGAGCAGAAGGTGACCGGCGTCGAGGCTCGTGCAGCCTTTCGCGCCATCGTGGCGGCGCATCGGAGAACCCGCACCGGGACCGGGCGGCTGAGACTGCCACCGGAAGCCTCGGTCCTGGCGGGCTGCCCTACTTCGCCTTCCACCGCTTCGGCCTCGAACGGCGGCGCGCCGACGTGATCCGGGCTGCAGCACAGTTCGCTCCACGACTGGAGACCGCGACGCCGGGAGAGGCCGACACCGGATGGCGCGCGGTCCCGGGCGATCGGTCCGTGGACGCTCGCCGAGGTTGGTGCGTGGTCGCCTTCGGCGATCCCGATGCGCTCAGCGTCGGTGACTTCCACCTGCCGAACCTGGTCGCCTGGGCGCTCCGCGGGGAGCCGACGCGCGGATGACGCGCGCATGCTCGAATTGCTTGAGCCGTACCGGGGCCAGCGCGGCCGGGTACAGCGACTCCTTGAGGTCGAGTGGAATCAGCGCGCCGCGCCACGGGCCTCGCATGACTCCGCGACGGATCAGCGGGATCTGAGCGACCTCGGGGAACCGGACCGGGGTGCGGCCGACTAGCCGCCCTTCCCAGGCCGTCCCGTGCGCCTGGTGGTCGCCACATCGGCCGCAATCACTGCCGCCGCGACCTCGCCGATGGGTCCGTCCGCACCCCGCCGCCGTGAACGGACCACAAGCCCACCCACGATCCCGCCAGCCAACAGCAGACCAGCCAATCCTGCCGGGAGCACCCAGCCCAGATTGCCACCAGCTGAACTCGGCGCCTGGCTCGGATCAGGATGAGGCGTCGACGTCGGCAACGCCGTCGCCGATCCGCCGGACGGAGGCGGCTCGGTCGCCGAAACTGCGCCGGAACGTGCCATCCCAAGAAGGGCGGACGGATCGAACGATCCGAGATCGAGCACGTCGACGCCGCTACCTGAGACCGCGAAGAACCCGATCGTACCGACTCCCTCTGGCATGGCTGACTCGGGAAAGACGATGGTCACACGGCCGTCGCCGATGATGGCGGCGAACTGATTGGAGTCGCGCGTGAAGCCGAACGACCCGCTGCGGTACTCGGTGCGACCAAGCGTCCAGACCCCGCCGTCGAGGTAGACATCCAGCGTTGTGTCCCGGCCGATCAGCTCAAGGGCAGGACCGGCGTAGTTGGGATGGAGCACGCTGTCGAAGGAGACTCCGAATTGGACATTGCCGGTCGTCGAGACTGGAAACGACCGCTGGAATTCCACGACGACGGCGACGAGTTGGATCGCTGCGGCGAGGTCGTCGCTCGGTTCCTCGGGCAGCACGACCTTGAACTTCGCGCGGTCCACGTACGCAAGCGCATCGATGGCCGAACCCGCGGGCTCCAGGAGCTTGAGGATTGCCGCACACACCGCGTCGGGGTCATCCACCGGGTTGCCGCCCCGGTCCACGGCGTCCCCGGCCGCGTCGGTAATCGGGCGTAACTGATCCGGATCGGGACTGACCACGTTGCCCGTCGCCCCCACCCAGATGGTCGACTGCCCCTGGAAGATGTCACCCGCCGGCTGGACCTCGGTCTCGACGCACCGCACCGCGGATGCATGCACGTCCGGAACAAGGCCGTACGCGAGCAGGACCCCCAACATCGCAGGCAGCCAGCCGCGAAGGCGCCGATCGGGATGTCTGTTCGCCCTCGTCACAGGATTCGTCCACCGAGTGTCGGTCTCTGGGCGCCTGGTCGGCGCAATCTGGTCGGGCGCCATCGGTGCGCGCCGAATCTCCGGTCCCCTCGGGCTATCGCCGGGACGGGGGCGCCGCCGCGATCGAACTCGGCGGCGAGCAGGCCACGCCTTGGTCCGAGCTCGTCGAATAGCGCGGGAACGCCTGTCTGAGCCCTGCTCTCAAGCCGCCGGCCCCGCCGCCGGCGGTCCAGGTAGGCGGTGATCGTCCCGTCAAGGGCGCCGCGATCGAGCGCGTCCAGGAATGGCCCCAGGCGCGAGCCGGGCACTGCGGCGAAGCCAAACCGCAGGCGAGCAGAGCGCCGGATAACGAACACCGCGAGCTCCCACGTGAGCATGACCGGCGCGATCTCGAATGCCGGCCGCCGCCTTGATGCCAGCGCTCGACCGTACGGGCTGGACACCAGGGGAACCGTCGCGGCCGGGAGCGTTTCCGCCTCGCCCAGCCGTTCGGTCGGCAGCGGGCGAGCACCGGCAATCACGTCCCGCACCAGGGCGAGTTCGTCAGGCGCCGCGAGCCCTGCCAGCGCGCCCTCGGCTGCCTCCCAGCTCCGCTCCAGGTGCGTCTGGGCCAACAGCGGCTCGCCGCTGGTCGTTCTCAGCAGAGTCGATCGCCCGCAGCTGTACAGGTCATCGCCAAATGCGGTCCGATCGACGTACCAGCCGAACCGCTGCGTCGCGGGCTCGACACGCACTTCCAGCTGCGGAGGGTCCTGTTCGCGACGAACCGCTGAGACCAGAGCATCGCGGCAAGCAAGGACGCTGCCGACGGCAAACACCATGGCGGCCACCAGCGGCTCGCCATCGATGAATTCGCCACCGAGCTCGACCCGCCCGGGCCGCGGGCGGATCAGGAGCCCGGGAGATTCGTGGCGGTCCATCAACAGCATGAGCCCGGGGGCAAAGGTGGTGGCATAGAGCTGGCAGACGGCTTGCGTGAGTGCGTCCGGCACGCTGACCGACAGGTGGGTCGAGCAACCCGATAGCTGGAGGTCGTTCGCCAGCCGGCTGCGCAGACCCGTCCGCTCCGCCTGTGCCCGGCCCGCGACTTCAAACGCGAAGCCGGAGCGGACGGGCGTCGGCGGCAGGGCGATCTCGGCCTCCGCACCATCACACGTGGCGGCTGCCCCCGAGGGGAGCCTGTACGCATTCGGATCCGCGGGATCAAGATTCGGTTGGCCAAGGGCAAGGCCATGGATCAGGGATCGGAAATCCACGGCGATCGACAACGACGACACGCGGAATTCGTGTTCCAGCCCCACATGGAGGACCCCGCCGGGGTCCGACGCAGCAACCATCAGGAGCCGATCGGCCAGCCTGCCTCTCGGTCAGCTTTCGGTATCGTGGTCGATCCTGGCCCAGTCGCCTGGCAACCGCTCGACGACATCGCTAGAGGTGACATTCCCGTCCGCATCGAGCGTTGTCTCTCGGCGAGTACCGTCATGGAGGCGTTCGATCTTGGTCGTCGTCCCATCGGGGTTGCTGATGGATCCGGAGGGCAACTCGGGTAGCGCGGCGACCAGCCGGTCCGCCTCCTGGCGAAACGCGGCCGCCTGTCGCCGATAGCGGTCAATCGTGCGCTGCCCCTCGGCCAGGTACGAAGGATCCTGGTCTCCCGTGGAACGGTTGTTGTCGACGCCAGCCGCGAATGCCTCGGCGTCGTCGGCCGCCTCACGCAGCTCTTTGGGCGTCATGGGCGAGCCGTCGTCACGTTTGAAAAGTGACGATTCGCCCCACGCTTCGGCCCGCTGGCCAATTTGGCCATGACCGGCGCTGGCAGTGTCCTGAACTGCCGGGCCGCCTGCGGCGACCTCGTTGCCCTTCTCCACGTACTTCTCCCTCTCCAGCATCCGGCGACGCCCCCAGGCAGATGATCGGCTGGGCTGGGATCGCGGTCAATAGGAAATCAACGCTGCGAATGAGCGACGCCTTGTCGCTGACGCGATGGCCGCTACAGGTAGTGAGCCAATCGCGCTCGCGTCGCGATCTCCTCGCGGAAGTCGGGGTGCGCGATGGCGATGAGTGCCCGCGCTCGCTCAGAAACGGTGCGGCCGTGGAGTTGCGCGACACCGAACTCGGTGACCACGGTGCGCACATGCGCCCGCGTCGTCACGACGCCGGCACCTTCCGCGAGGAACGGCACGATGCGCGAGACCGTTCCGCCGACCGCGCTGGACGGCAGCGCGATGATCGCCTGGCCGTGCGGGCTCAGTGCCGCACCGCGCATGAAGTCCATCTGGCCGCCGACGCCGGAGTAGAAGCGCGGACCGATCGAGTCCGCCGCCACCTGCCCGGTGACGTCCACCTCGATCGCCGAGTTGATGGCGACCATCCTGGAAAAGCGCCGGATCACCGAGGTGTCGTTGGTGTAGTCGACCGGGCGCATCTCGATCATCGGGTTGTTGTCGACGAAGTCGTACAGGCGCTGCGTGCCCATCATGAAGGCCGACACGATCTTGCCCCGGTTGATCTCCTTGCGAGCTCCGGTCAGGGCGCCCGACGTGACCAGGTCGAGGACCACATCGGTGAACATCTCGGTGTGCATCCCGAGGTCGTGCTTGCCATGCAGCGCCAGGCCAACCGCGGCGGGGATCGAACCGATCCCCATCTGAATCGTCGCGCCGTCGTCGATCAGGTCGGCGACGTAGCCGCCGATCGAGCGCTCGACGTCACCGATCACCGGGCTGGCATGCTCGAACAGCGGGACCTCCACCTCCACGCCATAGGCGATCTGCGATACGTGGATGAAGGTATCGCCCAGGGTGCGCGGTACGCGCGAGTTGAGCTGGGCGATGACCACCCTGGCACTGCGCACCGCCGCGAGCGCAGCATCGACGCTCGACCCGAGCGAGCAGAAGCCGTGGGCGTCGGGCCGGGTCACATTCACGAGTGCCACGTCGAGGGGCAACGTGCCGGAGGAGAAGAGGTCCGGGACGTCCGAGAGGAAGACCGGCACATAGTCGGCGCGCCCCTCGTTCACCGCCTTGCGCGCGTTCGGCCCGATGAAGAGCGCCTTATGCCGGAAGTGGCCGGCCATCTCCGGGGCCAGGTGCGGGGCCGGTCCCTCGGTGTGGAAGTGCACCATGCTCACCGAGGCGAGCTCCGCCGAGCGCGCCACGAGCGCCTCGAGCAGGACCGAAGGCGTGGCCGCGCCGCCGTGCACGAAAACCTGCTGCCCGGATTGGATCCCGGCCACCGCGCGGGCGGCGCTGACGATCTGCATGGGACGAGTCTACGGCCGCGGGCCGATCAGCGACGAGTGACCGATGGCCCCACCGGAGCGGACCGATCGGCGGGCACAGGCAGGGCGAACGGCACTCGTGCTCGCCGCGATCCGCGCCCCATGCTGACCACATGCACGCCGCGCGAGCCCATATCCGCCATGTCCGCCGGGACGATGGACCGGCCATCGCGGCGTTCTACGCGGCGCTCAGTCCGGAGAGCCGCCACAGTCGCTTCTTCGGGGCATCTCGCGAGATCACGGCCGTGGCTGCTCGACGATTCGCCGGGGGGCGCGACCGCGGCGGCGATGGCTGGGTGGCGGTCGCGGGGCAAGGAATGATCGTCGGGCATCTCTGCCTCGAACCGCTCGACTCGGAACGGATCGACCGAACCGAGGAGGTCGCGGTCGCGGTCGCCGACGCGTGGCGCGGCCAGGGTCTCGGGCGCCGCCTGTTCGATGCCGCGATCGCCTCCGCCCGCCGCCGTGGCGTCGTCGCGCTGGAGGCCACCATGCTGACCGGCAACCAGCCGATCCATGCCCTGCTCGAGCACTCCGGTCTGCCCTGGAGCTGCCGCGCCCTCGAGCCCGGCAGCGAGGCGATCCGCCTCGAGCTTCGCGGCGCCGCCCTCCAGGGTGCCGCGTAGCATCGCCACCGGCCCGCGCGCCTCGCACCACATGGCCTCGGAGCGCTCAAGCGAACTGGTCGTCAGGTAGCGACAGCCCAGGCACTCGAGCCCGGGTACCCGTCCACGAGCTGGGCAGGCGACGTGGCGCCGTACCACCAGCCGTGTGCCGGCGTGACAGACCACCCAGTCCAGATTCGACGGTCCTGCCGCCATTGGTCCCTCTTCGTGTCAGTGATGTGCGCGGATTCTTCTAGACGCCGACAGCCACGCCGGCAAGCGCTTCGTTGGCAAGGAGGGCGCCCCGCAACCGGTTGGCGTGGCGGTGCTCGTCCTCGCCCAGCTCGATGAACTGCTCGGCGACCAGATCATCACCCACGCGGCGCGCCTCGCCCGCGTACCGCGGATAGCGGCGCCGATGCTCGGTGACCTCTCCGGCAAGCGCCATCTCCAGGTTCTCCCTGGTCGTTCCGACGAGTCCAAGCAGCTCTGCCAGCTCGCGGAAGTGCTCCCGGCGCTCCTCGTCACCGATCTCCCGGAAGAGCTCGGCGATGTCGTCCAGGCCCTCACTGGTGGCCCGGTCGGCGAAGAGGGCGTAGCGCAGCGCCGCAAGCGCCTCTCCGCACATTGCCTCTTCAACGTGCCGACGCGTCAGGGCTTCCATCTCTCGTTCCTCCGGTTGCGGATCAGGCATGCGGCGATGCATGGGCCCCCACGCAGCAGGGGTATCGTCGGCGCTTCGCGCGTGCGGAGCGACGGCCGGATGGACCGATCGGGGGGACCTGCGTCCCGGCCGTTCCTGACCGATGGCCCTCGCCGAGGGTGCCGCGAACTGGGACGCTGGGGTTGGGCCCGGCGCGGGACGCCCTGCCCGTGCCGGCCCTGAACGCGAATAGAGACAGGAGGCAAACCGATGCGCGTCATGCTCGCCTTTGACGGATCTGCGGGAGCGGTAGCCGCGCGGGATCTGGTGGCACAGCTTCGATGGCCTGCTGGCACCGCCATCACCGTGGTCGCCGCGCTGGAGCGTGGCCGTGACCTGTTCGGAGCGCCCGAGTGGGCCGTGATACCGCGCGACGCCGCGGAATCCGAGGCGCTCATCCTTTCTGATCTCCAGGAGACGCTGCAGCATGCGGCGGAACCGCTCCGCACGCCTGACCGGCTCGTGGAGACGCGCGTCGTCCGCGGGCGTCCTGCCACCGCTCTGCTGGACGAAGCGACGGCATTGGAACCGAATCTGATCGTCATCGGCAGCCGTGGGCATGGACCGATGGCGACCGTGCTGCTCGGGTCCGTGTCGACCGAGGTTGCGGACCATGCGCCATGCCCCGTGCTGGTGGCACGCCGTCCAAGCGTGCACCGCATGATCGTGGCGGTGGACGGGTCGGAGAGCGCGCAGCGGGCGGTTGCGACGCTCTCCGCCTGGCCCATCTTCGCCGGCCTCGCCGCACGAGTGGTCGCCGTCGCGGAGCCCCCAACCGCGTGGGGCACCTCCATCGGCACAGCCTTCTACCCTGCCTGGGGAGAGATCCGTGACTCGACCGCCAGCGATCGGCGCGACCAGCTGACGGACATCGCGGTCCGGGCCGGCGAAGGCCTCGGCTCGGCCGGCCTGGTGGCCACCACCGAATTGCGTGACGGAGCTCCCGCGGATCAGTTGATCCGCGCAGCGGATGCGGATGGTGCGGACATGATCGTGCTCGGGTCGCGCGGCCTCTCGACGCTGCCGCGGCTGCTGCTCGGCAGCGTGGCACGCTCGGTCCTGCTGCACGCGCCGGTCTCGGTGCTCATCATCCGCGACGCAAAGGAGCGCGTGACCACTGACGAGTCGACCCGCGCCCCGACCGGGGCCGCCGCGAGGTAACCGCGCAGCGGGTGCGTCACCCGAACGTCATCGGCGCGTTGTCATCGCGTCGCGCGGCAGCGACAGCATGGCAGACGCCTCGGCAATGACGCCGGGGCGGTCCGGACCGCCACGGTCCGCCCTTCGAGGACTGAACCATGCGTCGCCTTCTTGTCAGCCTTGCGGCTGCCTCCCTGCTCGCTGCGACGAGCGCCGGAGCCGCGCTTGCCGGCGGCCCACCCGGCCCTGCATTCCTCGTGGACGGGGTGATGTACCGCACCGTCGTCACTCCGACCGACCTGTCGGGGACCGGCGCGCCGGACTCGTCCTACGACACCATCTATGCGCTGGGCAGCGGTCTGACCAATGTCGCCGAGGCCGCCCCGGGTGACCGCGACTACAACGGTGGTCGTTGGATGGTGCGGCCGGTGACCTGGAACGTGGCCCCGTACCAGCTGTGGAGCGCCGAAGAGGTACTCGCCGCCGCGTCGGCGGAGGACCTGACTATCGGGGCCACCGTCGCGCAGTTCGTCTGCCCGGTCATCCCGATGCGCGGCAACCGCTGACGTTCGGCCAGCTGCGGCTCGGGGTCGACCGGCGGTCATGCCGGCGTCGGACCGGGCCGCTGGCTGGCGTCCCCGGCAGGATTTCAGCTGGTGTGCGCTGACAGGAAGGTTCTGACGGTCTGCTCGAATTGATCAAGGTCTTCGACGAACGGGAAGTGGCTCGCACCCCGGAGCAGAGCGAACGTGGCGTCCGGGATTGCATCGGCGAGCAACTGCCCGAATGCGGCGGGAATCGGGTCGAGCTCACCATGCACCACCAGGGTCGGACAGTCGATCATGGCCAGACGTGACAGCGGATCCTCCTGGGGGAGGGATGCCACGAGGCGCTCCTCGTAGCCGAGCACGTTGGCGGCGGTGATGGCGGTAAAGCCGAGCTCGACTGACTCGATGCTGCGCCGATCGCGGAAGAACGGGGCGTAGATGTTCAGGATCAAGTCCTCGACCGCCTTGGGCTCGCGCTGCCCGAATGCGTCCGATGCCTGGATCACCGCGAGCCTCGCGTCGTCGTCCGGTGTGCGGCTCGCCGTCATCGAGCGCCCCAGCTCCGAGGCCTGGTCCTCTGCGAACGGCGGCCCGACGTCGACCAGGACCAACGCGTCGACCCGTTCCGGATGCGTCGATGCGTAGAGGTACGCCAGGTGGCCACCGAGAGAGTGCCCGAGGACGCTGAGGCGCTCGATACCAAGACCGGCGCGCAGGCCCTCGAGGTCGGCGACGGCACTCGCGAAGGTGAGGGCCGATGGATCGCCCATCTCCGTCTTTCCGCTGCCACGGGCATCGTAGTAGATGAGCTCGTGCGCATCGGCAAGGAAGTCGAGTCGACGCATGTAGTGATGACCCAACTGTGGTCCGCCGCAGATCACCAGGGGCCTTCCCACGCCGACCCTCACGGCGAACACCTCGATGTCAGCCAGCTTGACCGCTTGCGATCTTGTCTCCATGGGGTACCTCCTGACGTGACCGGCATCTCCCACTTGGAAGGTCTGCTGGAATTGGCGGGTGCCGATGAGCCCCGCGCGATGGCGTCCCCGGCAGGATTCGAACCTGCGACCCGCTGCTTAGAAGGCAGCCGCTCTGGTCCACTGAGCTACGGGGACCCGCCCGACAGGATAGCCGCACGCCTCGGGCGACATCGGTCCTGCGCTAGACTTCCGACCGATATGACCGACGACCGCATCATCGCCCCGGTGCAGCTGCAGCCGACCCAGATCGAGGTCGATACGCAGCTGCTGCGCGACGAAGACCTGCTCAACGAGGAGCATCTGCGCCGCATGGACCAGGTGCTCCTGCGCCGCAACCTGGATCACGCCCGGATGTTCAGCCGCAAGCTGTCGCTGGAGCTCCAGCAGTTCGTGCACCTCTACACGCCGGAAGCCAACGAACTGCGGCGGCGGATCGAGAAATACATGGTCATGGAGCGCATGATCGAGCGGGAGATGGCTCGCCGCCACACGTACTGATCCCCGCCCATGGCCCAGATTGTGGATAGTCGGGGCCCTCAGCGTGCCCCAATGTGGACAACTCCCAAGGTGATGGCCGGGCCCCGGATCTCTCGCCCTTGGCGGGTCGCTGCCTGCGCAGGTTCCGTGTCCCGCGCCCCTGCCGGGCAGCCGGATTCAGACTGCTACGGGGCGGGCCTCGCTCACGTGCTGGGACTCGACGGACGCAGCCACGACCGTCCGGACCCAACCGGACAGGCGCGGCATCTCGAACAGGCTGAATGTCAGCCCGCGGGCCGCGAACTGATCGATATCCCACCCGTTGAACTCCCGTCGTGCGGCGACGGCGCACATCTCGTCATACAACTCGGGCCATCCGACCGGCTTTCGTCGATGGCAGAAGCGGATGAACTCGGCCACATCGGGGGGCGGCAGATCCTGCGAGGGATCGCCTGGTGTCAGCCGCGCGGAGGGCGCCGAGGGCCGATGCGACATGCGGGCGGTTGCCTCCGATGGGCTGTGCAGGCGATTGATGGGATGAGACCGAAGAATCGGGGCCGCCCTCAGGATAGGCACCGGTGCGGAATGGTATGGGCCGATATCGACCTTGCGAAGGGGGTATGTCCACGAACTTATCCACAAACACTTCCACAGGTCGCACAGCGGGTGGACAGGGGCCGCGGACACGGTGGAATCCGGACTCAGGCGACGATCCAGGCTGGTGACGTGGCGTGCCCCCGTCAGCCGCCCCGGGGTCTCAGTGGCCTCACACGCCCGTTGATTCGCATGCCATATTGGGGCATGCCCGTGCGCACCGTCATCGACCGCGGACCCAAGGGGAAACGGTCAGTAGCTTTCAGCCTGGACTGGCCCGGGTGGAGTCGCGGCGCAACGACCGTCGAACTCGCGCTGGAGACGCTCGAGTCGTATCGGGAGCGCTATCGGCCGGTCGCGGGACTGGCCGGGATGGCACGCGAGTTCGACGCCGCCGGGCCGCTCGAGATCGTGGAGGAGAAGATCGGTACCGGTTCGACCGATTTCTGGGGTATCTCCTTCTCGCCCTCGGCAGCGGAGCAGGGACCGATGAGCGAGGCCGATCTCGAGCGCGGGATCACGCTGCTGCGGGCCGCCTGGGCGTTCTTCGACGGCGTCGCGGCGCGGGTCTCGCCGGAGATGCGCAAAGGTCCGCGCGGCGGAGGACGCGACCGCGACCGGATCATCAGCCACACCATCCGCGTCGAGAGCGAGGACTTCGCGAAGCAGGTGGGTTTGCGGATACCGGAGGGCGCGGCGCTGACCTCGGATGGACTGCGCCAGCATCGGGAGAGTTACGTCGCGGCGATGCGCGCATACAACGCCGGCAAGGTTGAGCGGCGCATGCGCTCGTGGACGCTACCGTTCCTGATCCGACACTCGGCCTTCCACACGCTCGACCACGCGTGGGAGATGGAGGACAAGGACCTCTTCGTCGCGGACGCCTGAGCCGGCATCCGCCGAACCGCCGCTCGGTCCGCGGTCCTGAGGACCACGCACGCGAAAACGCGCGGGTGCTCGCGTCAGGACCGGTCAGCCATCCGCGTCGGCATCGGCCTCGGCGTCCGCATCGTCCCGGTCAACCGGGCCGACCGTCTCCGCCTTACTCAGGTGGCTCGCCTCGACGACCGTGGCCCGGCCGTCGCGATCCTTCCAGCGAATCTGGATCCGATCCTCCTCGGTCTCGCCAACCAGACGAATGACGACGTTGTAGCCGGCTCCCCCATGCTCCACCGATTCGATGGTCACTGCACTCGATGGGAGCGGCAGCATGCTCACCACCTGGCCCAGGTTCTGTCGCAGCTCGTTGCTGAAATCCTGGGTGGCGCGCTCGATGTCCCCGGCCACGAGGGCATCGCAGAGGGCCTGCGCACGTTCGCGAACGGTCTGTTCTTCCATCGATCAGCCTCTCTTTCACCTGAGGGCGGGAGTCTGCGCGGCTATCGACCATAGCACCCGGACCACGGCGACACGGTGCCTATCGTCCGCGCAGCGCTCGACCCAGACAGTCAAGCGTCGAAGCCCGACTCGGGCCTGGCACCGCATACCGGATTCCACGCATAGCTGCCCACACGTTTCACGCTGGTGGGCGGATGTGACTGCCGTGGGACGCATGGGACGGCTTCGATACGGGCGCAGATCGATGGTTCGACGGCTACAGCTCGAGGTCTGCGGACCAACAGGTAGGTCCGCACGGCCAGCCGCCATTGGGCTCGCTCCTCGTCAACTCGATCGTGTCGTCGAAGGCCGCGATTGTCTGGCCGTCGGCGTCGTGGAGGCTGTACGTCACATGGTGCGATCCGCCGAAGTCACCGTCGCCCAGGCTGAATTCGACGGTGTCGAGATCGGCCCACAGGCCGAGGCCCCCGACTAGCCCGGCGCTCAGCTCGCTCGCGGTCAACGAGGCCTCCTCGCATCGGTCATCAAAACAGACCGCGACCTCGTAGGGCACACCCGGTTGCAGATCGGTCCCGCTATGGAAACGCACCTGGTTGTTGCAGCCGACAGCGGTGCATCCGCAGGCGACCAGGAGCGCGGACAGGATGAGTGCGCCGATTCGTTCGATACGCATCACCGCATCCTACTGCGCGACTGCGGGCGATCGACGAATGCTGGTACCGCATACCGGATTCGAACCGGTGATCTCCGCCTTGAGAGGGCGGTGTCCTGGGCCTCTAGACGAATGCGGCACGGGTGCCGATGAGGAGCTCATCGGGCTCGGCGGAGTATAGCAAGGGGTCCGTGAAGGGCTCAACCGAGCCGGGTTTGGGCAGGCCGGCAGTCCCGGACGCCATCCAGAGTTGCTGTCAGCGCGCGGCGCCGGAACCCGCGTGGGCAGTGACCATCCCGTGGCGGCGCTCCTCGAGCCAGCCGAGCACGGAGCCAGCCACCTGCGGCCAGGTCTGCGACCCCATTACCAGCCCGAAGTGACTGGCGGCGGGGAAGTACTCGTACGTCGCGCCCAGCAGGTCGGCGGTGCGGCGCGCCTCCGACGGATGGATCACGTCGTCGAGGCCCGCCCCGATGACCAGCGTCGGCGCACTGATACGGTTCGCGTCGACCGCCACGCCCAACATCCGCTCGCGTCTTGCGCTGCCCGACTCGCGCGCCCCGTCGAGCATCTCCTGCATCTTCTCCAGCTCGTCGTCGTTCATGTCGGGGTAGATCTCGTGCAGGCGATCCCACGGTTGCAGCCATCCCCACCAGGCAGCGTCGTAGACCGGGGGGACATCGTTGAGTTCGTGCTCGGAGGGGCGCCGTGGCAGGGCGTCGGCAGGCGGCGAGGGCGCAAGCAGGACCAGTCCGAGGACCGCGCTCTGTTCTGCATACAGCATCGCCGCCAGGGCACCGATCCCCCACCCGATGATCACCGGCGCACGGCCGAGCTGGCGGGCGGCGACCCCGATATCGGCCGCGTAGTCGCGCATCCGGGTGGCGCTCAGGTCGGCCACGTCGGAGGTGAAGTGCCCGCGGAAATTCATGGCGTGGGCCTCCCAGCCGCGCTCGGCAAAGTACGCGCCGAAGTCCGACCACATCCACGAACCGCCCAATGCGCCGTGGACCAGCAACAGCGGTGGCTTGCGGCTGCGTCGCTCGGGCTGCTGGGTCTCGACGTAGATCCCCTCGGGCTCGATGTAGACCTCGTCGCGCTTGATTGCCTGGACCACGCGTTACGCATCCTCCAACGGGTTGAAGACCAAGCCGGTCAACAGCTTGGGATAGAAGTAGGTCGATTTCTGCGGCATCACGTCGCCGGCGATCGCCACTGCGGCGAGCTGTTCGAGTCGGGTCGGGCGTACCAGGAAGGCGGCCTTCGCGTCGCCGCGCGCCACCGCAGCCACGGCTTCAGAGGCGCTTCTAGTGTAGGCCAGCCGCCCGCCCGCGGCGACTGAGGCGGCATCGATCCCCATCCGGTCGCCGAGGATCGCCGCGTGGAGCACGGCGAGGTCGAGCCGCTGCACGGCGGTGCTCGACGGTTCGCGTCGCATGCGGTCCTCGACCGCGTCCGGATCGCCGACCAGCAGGTGACCTTCACCATCGGGCAGCACCAGGCCGAAGACGGGATGCGGGGCTTCGCGCAACTCGTCCAGCCGGGCCACCAACTGATCCGGTGCGACCGGGATCGACTGCCAGAGCGGATCGGCATTGCTGATGAGCGAGCGCAGCGCGTCGTGATCGGCATCAAGGATCAGCCGGTGGGTGGCACGGATCTCGAGCTCCTCCATCTCGGCGTTGACCAGGACGACCATGATCCAGTCGGCCGCGAGCTCGCCGGGTGGCAGGTCGGTCAGCCGCGGGTCGGCGCGGACGGTCGCCTGGTAGGCGAGCGCCGTCTCGTAGCGGTGGTGCCCATCGGCGATGAACAGGCGCTGTCGCGACAGGTAGCTGACCAGTCGGTCGTCGGGATCGACCGCGGCCAGCGTGTGCAGCAGGCCGTCAGCGTCGCGGGCGCGCCATTCATCGGTCCAGGCTCGACTCATCACGTGGCGGTAGCGGTCGGATCGGTCGAAATAGAGCGCCAGGATCGGGCTCAGCTGGGTGCGCGTGGCATGCAGGAGCGCGAGGCGATCGGCCTTGGGGCCGGACAGGGTGTGCTCATGCGCCCGGACCTCGGCGCCAAACGGCTCCAGCAGGACCCGCGCCAGGATCCCGGTGACGGTCGGCTCATCGGGGTTCGCCGGCTGCGCATGGGCGTAGTAATAGACCGATGCGTGCGCGCGATGCTCCAGCGTTCCGTCGCTCAGCCAGGCGGCCAGCGTCGCGGCGGCGGCGGCGTGCGGATCGGGCTCGGCGGAGAGCTCGACGCGCACCGCGTTGTGCGGATCTCGAGCGAACAGGCCGGCCTGTTCGGCAGGACCGATGACGTCGTACGGCGGGCAGGCGAGATCGGTCAGGTCGGCCACGCGCCGCCCGGGTCCGGGCTCCGGCTCGTCGGGCAGGCGGATGCGCGCGGGCAGGGTTGCAGACGCAAAGCGCTCCAGCGCGTAGCCGAGGCCGCGGAACGGCCGAACGAGGGGCATGGCGTGAGTGTACCGATGATCGGGGGCGAGCCGGGTCAGCGGTCGTCGAGGTCCTCGAGCGTGCCGTCGTCGAGGTGCGGCGTCGCCGAGGGTGGCCGCAGCCGAGGCGCCCGCAGGAAGAGGCCCGCGCCCGCGAACACGGTGAGCACCACGATGATCTGAATCCAGGGGAGCTGCCGGTAGTCAAGCAGCCCGACGACGCTGAGCGTCGTCGACGTCCGGTTCCCGACCAGGTCGACCGTCTCGACGACCACGCGGGTAGGCCACGGCGGGACTGTGACGCGCGTAGTGAACGTTCCGTCGGCAGCGACAGCCACAGCGTCCCCATCCACCAGGAGCACGGCGCCGGGGTCGGTAGATCCGTGCAGCGGGACCTCGAAGCCGAGAGAGGCCCACTCCGCCTCGACCTCCAGCGGCGGGGGCCCGCTCAGTACTCGCACGTGCCATGCGACCGTGTACCCGTGGCCGGCGGGTGTCACCACGAAGCCACGGACGTTGAACGAGTTCCGACCCGCCGGGATTGCGACCTGAAGGACCGCATGCCCATCGTCAGCGCGGCCCTCCCACGTCGGATCGACCGGGAAGCCTTCGCCCAGAGGCGCCACGAAGAGGCGGGAGCCGGGCGGCACCTCGACCTCAGCCCTGAATCCGGCGCCGCTCGTGAGCAGGTCGCCCAGCGCGCTCGTCGGATCGAGCACAGCCCCCACCAGGCGCGGGTGAAACGAGCCGCTCCCGGCTTCTGGACTGAGGACCTGATCCGCCGGCGCCACCGAAACGCGTGCGGCGTCTCCGACCTGGTACGTGTCGAGCCTGAGGCCGCGGTTCTGGACGGGGAAGCGAGGCGCTTCGGCGAGCGCCATCCAGCCGCCGTTTGGCCCGACCAATCCGATCGGCACCATCCCGGGGAGGGCTGCCGACGCCACAACCTGCGCCGCGCGGATCGGCCAGACCCTGAGCAGGTTGCCGTCAACGATCACGCCGGCGCCATTGTTGTATTCGCTGAAGCCGGGGATCTCGCCGCGATAAGGCAACAGGGACACCGACTCCACGGTGCCGCCCACGAATCGCCCTGGGAACCGCGCCGCAACCTGACCGGTGCGCAGGCTGGCGATCTCCGCGAAACATTCGTCCCTGATGGTCGTCGGCGCGTTCGCATCCGTTATCGGGCCTGACGTGGAAGGCAGCAGCAGGGGGTTCCACGGGCTGCCGCCGATGGCGGTCGCCAGCGCATTCGCATCCAGCCTTGGGATCGGGGCGTCGGAGCCGCCCGGCCATGCCCACCCAAACCACGGCGACGCCAGATCAACCGAGTACAGCAACAGTCCATCGGATCGAACGCCCTCAATCTGCGCGTAGCGCGGGGGCACGGCGGCAGCCGCCGCAGTGAGCCTCCCCTGGCTCAGGCCAAGCACGGAAAGGTCATACGTGAAGGTGTTCGGGTCCTCGTCGACAGCCGGAGGCGGACCGAGCACGGCCACCTCCGCGCTCCTCGTCTCAAGAAGGCACGGTGCCCGGGTAGATCTGCCGTCCCAGGTGAGCAGGGTGCTTCCGAGCGGATATGTGCGACGAGCAATCTCGCGATACCTGCCCCCCGACCAGCCGAGCACGGTGAGCCTTGGCATACCCGCGCCGTCGGCGTCGCCGACCAGGATCTCGTCATGGTCACCCTCGCCGTCGGGATCGAGCCGGGCGGCGACGATCCAGGCTGCGCCGCGGCCCGACGCGAGCGCCAGATCGAGCGCGACCGATGAAGCGGCCGCGCTCCCCGCGGTTTCGACCTCCCAGATCGTCAGGCAGCAGGCCGGATCCTCGTCGGCAGTGCCGATGGCTGCCACCATGACGTGCGAGCCCCCCGGCGTCGACGCTGCAGACCCGACGACCAGCAATCCGACCGGGTCGCCGAACCGGACCGGCAGCATCCCATCGTCATCCGGACGTGGCAGCCCGCTCAGTTGGCGATCGACACTCGCCTCGCGACGAAGCGGCACCTGCTCGTGATGCGTCCACGATCCCGCCGCGTCCACGCTCCAGGCGTCCACCGCGAGGAGCGTGGGATTGCTGTCGCTGCGGACCACGCGGACGAGGTCCGCCACGCCATCGCCGTTGATGTCGCCGGTCGTGGCGGCGACCACCTCGCCGTCGAGCACGCGCGCACCCGGCTCCGCGGGGAGCGGCGCAGGCTCCGCGGCGCGGACGGGTAGGGCGAGCATCGGAACCAAGATCAGCGCGAGAGCAGCCGCCACCCGGCGCGCGCGCATCGGCCGCTCAGATTCTCAGGCTGCGGATGGGGTCGAGCGTGGCTGGGTCCTCGAGCGAGCTCGCATCGCCAGGGTCAAGACCAAGGTACGCAGCGCGGGCCAACCGACGCAGGATCTTGCCGTTGCGCGTCTTGGGCAGAGCCGGTACGACATGCACCGCGGACGGCTTGAAGGACTTGCCGAGCTGCTCGGTGACAGCGGCTCCAACTGCGGCCGCCAGATCCGGCGCCGTCCCACCCGAGGCAGCTCGCGGCACCACGAAGACGACCAGCGCCTCCCCCTTCACCTCGTCCGGCACGCCCACCGCGAGCGCCTCGGCCACGTCCGGGTGTGCGACCGCCGCCGATTCCACCTCGGCGGGGCCGATCCGCTTGCCCGCCACCTTGATCGTGTCGTCAGATCGCCCCGAGATGTACCAGAACCCGTCGGGGTCAATCCGCGCCCAGTCGCCGTGCACCCACGTCCCGGGCAGGCGACGCCAGTACGCGTCGAGGTAGCGATCATCGTCGCCCCAGAATCCCTGGGTCATCCCTGGCCAGGGCTGCCGGATGACCAGCTCGCCGACGTCACTCCGGAGCGTCTGCCCATCAGCATCCACCACGTCGGCCGCCATCCCCGGACACGGGCCGGCGAACGAGCACGGGGCGATGGGCGTGATCGTCGTGCAGCCCAGGATCCCGCCCGAGATCTCCGTGCCGCCGGAGTAGTTGATGATCGGCAGCCGCTCCCCGCCCACCTCGCGGAAGAGCCACCACCACGGGTCCGGGTTCCACGGCTCACCGGTCGAGCCGAGCACGCGGAGCGACGAGAGGTCATGCGCCCGCACCGGATCGGTACCGTGGGCCATCAGCGCGCGAATCGCGGTGGGGCTGATCCCCAGGTGCGTCACGCGGTGGCGCTCGACCAGCGACCAGAGCCGGTCCGGGCCAGGGAAGTCGGGTGTCCCCTCGTACATCACCAGCGTGGCGCCCAGCATCGGTGCGCCGGCGACCTCCCAGGGACCCATCATCCAGCCCATATCGGTGAACCAGAAGAGGCTGTCGCCGCGCTGCAGATCGAACGAGTGCGCCAGGTCCACGGCTGCCTTGAGCGGGAATCCGGCATGCACGTGCAGCGCACCCTTCGGTCGCCCGGTGGTCCCCGAGGTGTAGATGATCATGAACGGGTCGTTCGCGTCGGTGGCGACCGACTCCAACGGCTCTGCTGGGACCGATGTCACCGCCGCGTCCCACCACACGTCGCGCGGCGGATTCCAGGCGACCTCGGTTCCCAGCCTTCGCACGACCAGGCAGTGCTCGACCGATGGCGCCGCGGCGAGCGCCTCGTCGGCGACCTGCTTGATGGCCACCGCCCTGCCGCGCCGCCAGAACCCGTCGGCGGTGACGAGCAGCTTTGCGCCGCAGTCGCCCAGCCGACTGGCGACCGCCGCCGCGCCGTAGCCGGAAAAGATCGGCGTGTAGACCGCCCCGAGCTTGCCCACCGCCAGGACGGCGATCGCCGCCTCGGGGATCATCGGCAGGAAGATGCCGACCCGGTCGCCGCGTGCGACCCCGAGCGCCGCCATCGCCCGTGCGGCGCGATCCACCGCCCAGCGCAGCTGCAATCGCGTGAAGTGGCGCACCTCGCCGTCCTCGCCCTCCCAGGCCAGCGCCATCTCGTCGGGGTGCGCGGCAGCGGGCTCGTCGACCGCCATGCGCACGTAGTTGAAGCCGGCGCCGTCGAACCAGCGCGCCCACTCGATCCCGCGCGACGTGTCGAGCACGCTCCTCGGTGGCGGGTTGAACCGGACGCCCACGTCCCGCGCCGCCGCCTCCCAGAACCAGGCCGGGTCCTTCACGGCGCGTGCCTGGAGCGCCTCGAGGTCGGCGGACCCGGTATCGGTCAAGAATCGCCGCAGGCGGCTCCGGCCCAGGTACTCCGCCGATGGCCGCCATGCGGCAGCCGCCGAGGCGGTCCCGAAGGTCGGCCCGGTCACATCGCGCGGACGCCGAGCAGGTGGCGCGCGATGACCAGCCGCTGGATCTCGCTGGTCCCCTCGCCGATCTCGGTCAGCTTGGCGTCGCGCAGGTAGCGCTCGACCCGGTACTCGACGACGTAGCCGTACCCGCCGTGGATCTGCACCGCGTCGTTGGTCACGTCGCGCGCCACCTCGCTGGCAAAGAGCTTGGCCATCGCCGCTTCGGTGCCATACGGCCGCCCCCGGTCCTTCAGCCAGGCGGCGCGATAGACCATCAGACGCGCCGCGTCGATGCGGGTCGCCATGTCCGCGATCTTGAAGGCGACCCCCTGGAACGAGGCGATGGCGCGGCCGAACTGCTTGCGCTCCTTCGCGTACGAGGCGGCCGCCTCGTACGCCGCCTGCGCGATCCCGAGGGCCATGGCGCCGATGCCGATCCGCCCGCCGTCGAGGGTCTGCAGGAAGAGCCGATCCCCGCCCCCCTCCTCGCCGAGCAGGTTGCCCGCCGGAACGCGGCAATCGTCAAACAGGAGCTCACCGGTATTACTCGCGTGGAGACCCATCTTGTCTTCCATGCGACCGATGCTGAACCCGGGCGCATCGGCATCGACGATGAATGCGCTGATCCGCCCCACAGCCGCTCCATCGGTCACCGCGGTGATGATGTAGGTGCCGGCCACGCCGGCGTTGGTGATGAAGCGCTTCGATCCGTTGATCACCCACTCGTCTCCGTCGCGCACGGCCCGGGTGCGCGTGCCGCGCGAATCCGATCCGGCCTCCGCCTCGGTCAGCCCGTACGCCCCGAGCTTCTCCCCCGATGCCAGCGGACGCAGGAACCGCTCCTTCTGGTCCGTCGTGCCGGCGAGGTAGAGGGGGTTGCAGCCAAGGCTGGTGTGCGCGCTGACGATGATCCCCAGCGACCCCCAGACCCGCGACAGTTCCTCGACGGTGATCGCGTACGCGACGCTGTCCAGCCCGGTGCCGCCGACCGACTCGGGGAACGGGACGCCCAGCAACCCCAATGCGGCCGCGCGTCGCACGATGTCGGCGGGGAATTCCCGCGCCTTCTCCATCTCGTCGACGACCGGGGCCACCTCGCGCTCGGCGAAGTCGCGGACGGTCCGGCGGATCTCTTCGTGCTCCGGGGTGAGGGCAAAGTCCATCGGGCCGAGTCTAGCCCACCTCCCGCGGGGACGACGAAGGCAGCGCATGGGGTGGACGCGCTTCCCTATACTCCGCTCAGTGCCGCTCCGGCGACAGGCCGGTGCGCACACTCCGTGACGAGGATTGCTGAGTGCCTTCCGCCATCGACGTCCGGCTCGATCGGGTCACCAAGCGCTTCCACGAGATCGTCGCCGTCGACGATCTGTCGCTCGACGTCGAGCAGGGCGAGTTCTTCTCGATGCTCGGCCCGTCCGGCTGTGGCAAGACCACGACGCTGCGGATGATCGGGGGCTTCGAGGAGACGACCTCCGGGACGATCTACCTTGGCGACGCCGACGTGACCGGCTTGCCGCCGTTCAAGCGCGACGTGAACACCGTCTTCCAGAACTACGCACTCTTCCCGCACCTCACCGTCGGCGACAACGTGGCCTTCGGCCTCCGTCGCAAGAAGGTCGACAGCGCCGAGATTGACCAGCGCGTGGTCGCGATGCTCGAACTCGTCGAGATGCCGGGCTACGAGGGCCGAAAGCCGTCGCAGCTTTCCGGTGGACAGCAGCAGCGGGTTGCCCTCGCCCGCGCGCTCATCAACCATCCCAAGGTGCTGCTCCTCGACGAGCCGCTGGGCGCCCTCGACCTGAAGCTGCGCAAGCAGATGCAGATCGAGCTGAAGCGAATCCAGACCGAGGTCGGCATCACCTTCATCTACGTCACCCACGACCAGGAAGAGGCGATGACCATGTCTGACCGGATCGCCGTCATGCGCGCCGGTCGGATCGAGCAGCTCGGCACGCCGGAGGAGCTCTATGAGCGTCCGCGCACCGAGTTCGTGGCCGGCTTCCTGGGCGTCAGCAATCTGCTGGGCGGGTCCGTGATCGGTCGGGACGATTCGTTCGTATCGGTCCGCATCGCCGACGGCACCGTCCTCCGCGCGCCCGGGGAGGCGATCAATGGCAGCGCGACCGTGCGCATCGGCGTTCGGCCCGAAAAGCTGCGGGTCACTCCGCTGGAGGAAGGCGCCGGAGCGGCTGCCGTGGACGGCACGCTGAACGCCCTGGACGGCACCATTCTCGACGCGAGTTACATCGGCGTGAGCACGCAATACCTTGTCAAGACCAAGGATGGTCACCGACTCACCGTCTACGCACAGAACCTCGAGACCGGGGGCGCCGCCGAGGCGCTGGCCGATGGACACCCGGTCCGCCTCACCTGGCAGCCTCAGCACACCTTCGTGATCAGCGTGACCACTCTCGATGACGGCCGCGCCCCAGTTCAGACCGAGGAAGGAGCCCCCTGATGTCCGATGACCTGACCGAGCGCAGCCAGATCGAGCGCGCCATCGCGCGCGTCATGCACGAAGAGCGGCATACGCGCCGCTCGTTCTTCCGCACAGCCGGACGTGGTGGGGCGTACCTCGCCGGAGCCATGTCGCTGCCCGCCATCCTCGCGGCCTGCGCGTCGCCAAGTGCGACGCCCAGCAATACCGTGCACTGGCTTAACTGGCCGGCGTACATCGACATCTCGGACGACGAGTCCACCTACCCGAGCATTGAGGCCTTTAAGACGCTGAGCGGACTCGACGTCGAGTACAGCGAGGGTCTGCTCGACAATGCCGACTTCCTGGCAACGTACTCGCCTGACCTCCGTGCGGGCATCGCGACCGGGTGGGACGTCATGTCGCCCGGCGGCTGGGTGGTTGAACGGATGGCGCGCAACGGGTGGCTCCAGGAGATCGACCACTCGAAGCTGACGAACTGGACCGCCAACTGCGCGGACTACGCCAAGGGCCTCTGGTTCGACCCGGACAACAAGTACAGCGTCTGGTGGCAGGGCGGCATCACCGGCATCGCCTACGACCCGGAGCTGACCGGTCGCGAGATCACCACCTTCGATGACCTGCTCGATCCTGCATTTGCCGGGCGCGTCGGCGGCTTCAGCGACATGCGCGACATGTTCGGCCTGACCCTCCTCTCGCTCGGTGTCGAGCCGGCCAACGCGACGGTGGACGACGTCAAGCGTGCACAGGAGAAACTCCTGGCGGCGCCGCAGGGCCAGTTCCGCGGCTGGTACGGCAACGAGTACTACGACGCGCTGGCGGCCGGCGACCTGGCCATCTGCGTCGCGTGGGGTGGCGACATCAGCCAGATGAACTTCTACGACAACGACAAGGTGAAGTTCGTTGTGCCCGACACGGGCGGCATGCGCTGGAACGACAACCTGATCATCCCCAAGGGGACCGGCAATGCCGACAACGCGCACAAGCTGATGGACTACTACTACGACCCCGCGGCGGCGGCGATGCTGTCGGAGTGGGTCGGCTATTGGACGCCAGTGAAGGGCGTCGAGGCGAAGATTCTCGAGGACGCGCAGACGTCCCGCGATGACGGCGACGACGAGTGGGCCGACACGCTCGAGGCGATGGCGCCAACGGTTGTTCCCACCACAGAGCAGACGGATGGCACCTACACGGACAAGCAGTTGAGCGAGGCAGAAGAGACCGAGTGGAACAACCTCTTCGAGGTTGTGCTCAGCGGTCTGTCGGCAACCTGACCACGGATTGACGGGTCAGGGCGGACTGATGCGGTCACGGCGCCGCGGGCTGGCCCCGCTGCTCCTGCTGCTGCCCGGGGGCGGCTGGCTGGTCTTCTTCTTCGTGGTGCCGATGGCGTTCATGCTGCTCATCTCACTGCAGGAAGGCACCTTCGACACCGGCTACCAGCTGACCTGGAACTTCGGCATCTACCCGCAGGTGATCGGCCAGTACTGGGAGCTCTACGTGCGCTCCACGGTCTTCGCCGTGGCAACGACGGTGCTCACCCTGGCTGTCGGATATCCGGTCGCCTACACCATTGCGTTCCACGGTGGGCGGCTGAAGAACGCGCTCCTCCTGCTGGTGGTGCTCCCCTTCTTCGTCAGCTTTGTCATCCGCACCCTGAACTGGCGGATGATCCTGTCCGACAACGGCATGGTCTTTGGCACGCTCAAGGATGCCGGTCTCCTCGACCAGAACTTCCACTTCCTGGCCACGCCGGCATCGGTCATCTTTGGGCTGACGTACAACTTCCTGCCGTTCATGATCCTGCCGTTGTACGTCGCGATCGAGAAGATCGACCGGCGGCTCATCGAGGCGGCGACCGACCTGTACGCCAGCCGCGCCCAGGCCTTCTGGCGCGTCACCTTTGTGCTGTCCCTCCCCGGGGTCGTCGCCGGCTCGCTGCTCACCTTCATCCCGTCGGTGGGTGACTTCATCACCGCCGAGGTGATCGGTGCGGGCAATCCCCAGGTCTTCATGGTCGGCAACATCATTCAGCGCAAGTTCCTCGACAGCCTCGACTATCCCGCAGCCGCGGCGCTGGCGTTCGTCCTGGTCGCGGGTGTCATGCTGCTGGTGTCGGTCTACACGCGCCTCGTCGGCAGCGATCGGCTCGCTGGATGAGCAGCCTGACCGCGCCGCTAACGGCCGAGCGACGGCGGCCGCTGCGCTCCCGGGTGAGCCGCTTCCTGTTGCCCGGATTCACGGGCCTGCTGCTCCTCTTCCTGTTCGCGCCGATCGCGGTGATGATCGCCTTCTCCTTCAACGACCCCGCCGGGCGCCAGAACATCACCTGGCAGGGGTTCACCCTCCGTAACTACGTCGACCTGTGGGGCCGATCGCAGATCACCGACCCGATGGTCCTGAGCCTGGTGGTGGCCACCATCTCGACCCTCGTGGCCACCACGTTCGGCACCATGATCGGGCTGGCGCTGACCCGCTACGCCTTCCGTGGGCGATGGGTGATGAACCTGCTGATCTTCATCCCCATGACCGCGCCGGAGATCATCCTTGGCGCCTCACTCCTGACGCTGTGGATCAGCCTCGGGGTGGAACGTGGGTTTCTGACCATCCTGGTGTCGCACATCATGTTCAACATCAGCTTCGTGGTGGTCACCATCCGGGCTCGACTGGTCGGGTTCAACCGGTCCCTCGAGGAGGCCGGCATGGACCTGTATGCCAATGAGCGGACCACCTTCTGGAAGATCACGTTCCCGCTGATCCTGCCGGGCATCGTGTCGGCGGCGCTGCTCGCCTTTGCCCTGTCGATCGACGACTACGTGATCACGCTCTTCTCGGCGGGACGCACGGTGACCTTCCCGCTATGGGTCTTCGGCGTAAGCAGGCTCGGCATCCCGCCCGAGGTGAACGTACTCGGCACGCTGATCTTCCTCACAGCGCTGACCTTCATCGGCGTACAGCTGTGGAACGGAAGGCGCGGCGACCCCTCGACACGGCCGGCAGGACCCGTCACATTGGTCGGACGATGACCCAGGTCCAGGAACCGATGATCGACGCGCGCGCCGACGACAGCTCGGTCTGGCTGGCGCGCCGGTCCGGCGTTCCCCCGGTCTGGAGCCGCTACACCGACCTGGTGGTGGAGCGCGGCGTCGGCTCGTGGATCGAGACGATCGACGGAGACCGATACCTCGACTACACCTGCGGCATCGGCGTGACCAACACCGGACACGCCCATCCGCGCGTGGTCGCGGCGATCGCCGAGCAGGCGGGCCGCATCGTCCATGCCCAGCAGAACATCCTCTATCACAAGCCCGGGTTGGAGTTGCACGAGCGCCTGCCTCGCACCTTCCCCGGCCTGCGCGACGGCGAGGAGGCCGGACTCTTCCTGTCGAACTCGGGGGCCGAGGCGGTCGAGGCAGCGGTGAAGCTGGCCAAGTACGCCACCCGGCGCCCCTCGGTCATCGCCTTCCGCGGCGGTTTCCACGGGCGCACCCACGGCGCCATGGCGCTCACCAGCTCAGGCGTGAAGTACCGCGGCCACTACGAGCCCCTGCTCGGCGGCGTCCACTTCGCACCGTTCCCCTACACCCTGCGCAATCCGACCGGGCAGACCGATGAGGCGGCCGTGGCATTCTCCCTGGCGGGGATCGAGGAGATCTTCGCCACCCTCATCTACCCCGACGACGTTGCCGCCTTCCTGGTCGAACCGATCCTCGGCGAGGGCGGCTACGTGGTGCCGCCGGACGGCTTCCTGCCCGCGCTGCGCGAAGTCGCCGACCGCCACGGGATCCTGCTCATCGCCGACGAGGTGCAGTCCGGTGTCGGGCGCACCGGGAAGATGTGGGCGACCGACTGGTACGACGCGCGACCCGACATCGTGGTGATGGCCAAGGGGATCGCGTCGGGGATGCCGCTGTCGGGGATCATGGCGCGCCGCTCGCTCCTCGATCGCCTTGGCCCCGGGGCCCACGGCGGCACCTACGGAGGCAATGCCGTCGCCTGCGCGGCAGCGCTCGCCACCCTGGACGTGATCGAGTCCGAGGACCTGCTGGCCAATGCAGCTCGACAGGGCGAGCGGCTGCTGGCCGGAATCCGCTCGGCCGCAGAGGGTCGCGCCAGCGTCGCCGAGGTCCGTGGACGCGGACTGATGATCGGGATCGAATTCGCGGATCCGGGGACGCTCGCCCCGCGCCCCGACCTGGCCAAGGCGGTCCTCCACGAGGCGTTCGAACGAAAGCTGCTGCTGCTCAGCTGCGGCACATACGGCCAGGTGGTGCGGGTCATCCCGCCGCTGATCACCACCGACGAGGAGGTCGACCGCGCTCGCGCGGTGATCGGCGAGTCGCTCGAGGCGATCGGCGCCTGACTACTCCTCGGCGAACGCCGCCAGCACCGATGCGGGCACCGGGACGAGTGGCGGGCGGGAGGTGATGCTGCCGCGTGGCTCATCCGGAGCCAGGTCGAGCCGGTGCGCCACCAGCGCCGCGCAGCGTCGGCCCTGGCACTGCCCGAATCCAGCCTCGGTGGCCCGTTTCACCTCGTCGACGCTGCGCCAGCCGTCATGGATCGCCTGGTAGACCCGCTCGCTGCTCGTCAGGCGGCAGATGCAGGCGATGTGCCGAGGCGGCTGCTCCATCGGACGCGGATGGCCGCCCCAGCGGACCGATGGCGGCGGATTCGCCGGATCGATCCCCAGCAGCCGCGCCAGGTTGGGGTCGGGACGCTGGACCCAGAGCCGCTCCGCACGGATCAGGTACGGGGTGGCTCTGCCATTCTCGATGCGCGCCGCACGGACGTGCCAGGCATCGCCATCGGGCCAAACCCAGATGACCGTCGCGCCATCGAACTGGGGCAGGTCGTCGTCGAGCACCACCAGCTCACTGGTCTCCACGCGTCGCAGCAGGTCCACGACAAGGCGGTTGCCCTCGGAGACGGTCAGCCGATCCCAGGCGGGAACGAGCGACAGGAGCGCGTCGGTCACGACGGCGCCAGCTGCCGATAGCGCGACGCGTACCAGACGAGCGGATCGTCGCGCTCCTCGTGGCCGGCCGCCACGATCTCGCCGATGAAGATGCTGTGCGTCCCTGCCGGGTATGACGCCGTCAGCCGGCAGTCGAAGTAGGCGATGGCACCGTCCAGGATCGGTGAGCCGGTCTCCGCCTCGTGCCACGACGCGTCACAGAAGCGTTGCAGCTTCTCCGCACTGTTGGGCAGCGCAAAGCACTCGGCGATCGGCTGCTGATCCGCACTCAGGACACTCACCGCGAACGAGTGGCTGCCCACGATGGCCGTATGGGTTTCGCTGGTGCGGTTGATGCTTGCCATCAGCAGCGGCGGGTCGATGCTGATCGAGGCAATCGCATTGGCGGTCATGCCGGCCAGCAGCGGACCCTGGCGTGCCGCGACAACCGTTACCCCGGTGGCGAAGCGACCCATCATCGCGCGCAGCGTTCGCCGCTCCTCATCGGTCATCGGTAGCGCTCGAGGCGCTCAACGATGGCGTTGGCCGCGGCCCATGCCGCCGCGGTGGGATTCTCACCGCGGTGCAGGTGGACGAGCGGGACGCAGTTCCACGAGGGTCCGTCTTCGTGGGGGATGTGGATCGCCAGGTCGCCCCGATCGAGGACGGCAACGATCGTCGCTCCACGCTTGGCGCCACGCACGAGCGCGCGCTCCATCGAGTGGGCGAAGTCGGCAGGCGGCCCGAACTCCTGCCCGATGCGCATCCCGATCAGGCCGAATGTGGGTGGCAGGATCGGCCCGCGATCGTCGTCTACCGCCATCCCAGCCCGTCCAGCAGCCAGATGAAGGCGGTGGCGCTGCCGAGGACGGTCAGCGCCAGCAGGCCCAGCAGGAGGAGCAGACCGGCCGCGCTGGCCCAGCCGGGAACCGCCGCGCGCGGCGCGGCGACCGAGCCCTCGGCGAGCCAGATGGCCAGTGCGTCGCCGTCCACGTGGAGCTGCACGTCGGCGTCGAGGGGCACGACCACCACGCGGTCGCGCGCCCCATCGCCCGCCTCGCCGGTCACGAGCGCCCGCGGGGTGTCTGCCTGGCGGACCAGGATGGCGTGATTGCCGGCCGCATTGGTCAACGGCAGTGCCTCGAGGCGTCCGCTCGGGCCGATCGGGATCGGGGGCTGCCCAGCGTCCATCGGGACGAGGATACCAGTCCGATGGAGGGTGCTCGGACTGTCAGCCGTCGAGCTGGGCGAGCGTGGGGGCCAGCGCTGCGATCGTGTCGGCGTTGATCGGATCGAGCACCAGCTGCACGTGCGCGACGCCCTCCGCGGCGAAGGCGCGCAGCGCCGGGACGAGGTGCTCGGGGGCACCGGGGATCGACGGGACATCGGGGTCCGACAGGTCGCCGAGCTTCCGCCCCTGCGACCCGGGGAAGCTGATGAAGAGGGCGAGGGTGCGCTCCAGCGTCGCCGGATCGCGTCCGGCCTTGCGGCACGCCTCGTCGACCGCGTCGCGCATCGGCCGATAGCCCGCCGGAGCGTTCCCGAACCAGGTGAACCAGGCGTTCCAGGACTGCACGTGCGGCAGCGTGATGGAGAGCATGCGCGGACCAATCGAGCCGATCATCAGTGGCGGCCCCTCCGGGCGCGGACCGCGCGGCAGCAGCTCACAGTCGTGCAGTTCGTAGTAGGTGCCGTGGAAGTCGCAGCGACCGTCGCGAAGCAGCGTACGGATGACGGTGAACGCCTCTTCGAAGCGACTCACCCGCTTGTCGAACGGGAAGCCGTACGCCCGGTACTCGGCCTCGTTCCAGCCGGCGCCGAGCCCCAGGATGAGGCGACCGCCGCTGATCTCCTCGATCGTGGCCGCCTTCTTGGCCAGCATTGCGGGGTTGTGGAACGAGGTGGACGCCACCAGTGGGCCGATCTCGACCCGCTCCGTGATGGCGGCCAGCGCCGCGAGGGTCGACCATGCCTCCCACGGCCCTCGCGGCGGCAGCCCGTCGTCGCGGTAGAGCAGGTGGTCGCCGAGCCAGATCGAATCGAGGCCGATCGCCTCGGCGCGTCGCGCCATCTCGGCGAGCTCCGACCAACGAGCGACGTACTCGACCTCGGGAAGCTGGATTCCGATCTTCAGCGGACGCGGCATGCCCCGATTATCCCGGATGTGGGGGCGACCCTTCGCCGAGGAACGGGTATGCACCGATGGCCAGGGCGACCGACGCGGGTTCGGTGACGCCCCGTTCTCTCAGGGCGTCGAGAAAGGCAGTGCGCTGCGAGATCTCGCTCTCGAGCGACGCCGCGGTGAGGCCGAGCGAGGTTGCCAATTCCGCATAGGCAGCGGCGTCATGGAGCAACGGCCGGGCAGACCGTCCCCCGTCGTCATCGAGCAGCGGCGGCAGTGGATCGCGTTGCGCCCCGGTAAGGCTTGGCGAACGGACGCCCTCGATCGCCGCCAGGCGGACGGGGGCCAACCTCCCGGCGTCATCTGTCCGGAGATGCCACGCCTCCTCGACGCGGCGATACATGCCGCCAGGCGTCCGATACGCCGAGTACTGCAGGTAGATCGTGAGCGCGGCCAGCTCCGCCTCGGTCGCGCCGAGCTCCCCGCGCAGGAGATCGGTCGCCTCGTCGAGCGAGTCGGCATGCATCGTCGCGCCGAGTCCGTAGCCGCGGGCGGCCAGTTGGAGGGCAAGCCGCGCGTTCCCACCCCAGACGTAGATCGGCAGATGGTCGCTCATCTCGTTCACGAGCAGATAGCCTCGGTCCGGGCCGATCTCGGCGGCCCATTCGTCATCGGGATGCCAGCCCCGCAGAAAGACGGCCACCGCGCGGTCGGGCAGCATGTCGACGAGGGCGGAGAGGGTCGTGGTCTTGCCGGCCATCGGCGCCTCGGAGGCCAGCATCACGCCACGACGTCGGTGCACGACCGCCCACAGGGTCGCCATCAGCCGCGCGTCGAGGCTGCCGCTGGCGGCGATCTCGACGGCGCTCATCGGCTGGGGCAACTCCCGGTGGTAGCCCCACCAGCCCTCTGGGAATCGCCGGTACCAGTCGAGCCGTGCGTCCATGCTGGCGGCCACGGTAGCGCGGGGCTTTCGAGCCGCGCAAGCCGGAACGTCGCGCGGCACGACCGCCCGACTGCGGCGGTCCGGGTCGAGCGCGATATCTGCCGGTGGGACCTTCGTACCGGTCCAGTGACAGGCCATGGCCGTTGACCGAGGGCACCAGCGAGGCCGTTGTGTGCGGTCTGGTGCACTGCAGAGTAGTTGCCGAGTCCCGGTGACCGTGAGTACCTATAGGGACGATGACCCGAGCAGATGTGGCGATGTACCCCGCGGAGCGTGCCTGGGACGCCCACCGCGCGTTCTCCGCCGCCGTTGATCAGATGCGACAGGGCGAGCAGGTCGTGGCGCTGATCAACCCCGGTGCGCGTCCAGTTGACCACGCCGCCTCCAGCGCCTGGCTGAGCGCCCGGCTGTCGATCGGCGAGCTCCAGCGCGTCCTCCTGCCGCATTGCGACGCGCGATGCGAAGACGAGCCGCACGATCCAAACGACTTCGTTGTCCTCTCCGACCTCGCGCTGGACCAGACCACGCTGCGTCGGACGTCGTGGTGGGAGTCGTGGACCGACAGCCTGCAGCGAGATCTTCGCGGAGCCCGCCTCTGGTATGCCGGCTCGCCGGCCCTGATCGACACCCCGCCGTCGCGCCAGTTGCGAACCGGCACACGGCTCACCCGCGTGGCGGCAACGGACCCGTACTGGGTGCATTACGACACCGTCGAGCAGGAGACCCTGTACCGGATCGACGCAGGCCCCCACGAAGGCGATGCCCTGATCATCGCCTCGTTCGGCCTGTCGCCGCTGCTGCCCGGGCTCGCCGGAGCGCTGGTTGCGCCAAATCACGCGCCGGCGCGCGACGTGGACGTTGCGATGCGCCTGTTGACCGCAGGCTGGGCCGCAGTCGAGCGCGGCCTGCCATACGAGGAGTAGCCGCACAACCTGGTGGTGACGCCACCGACTCCATCGGTATGATGCCGGCGATGCCCGAGTCGCAGCCGCAGACCGACCCCGAGGAGCCCGCCGCCCGTCCGCTGCCGATGCTGCGCGGTGAGCGTGTCTGGCTGCGCGCGGCGGTCAAGGCCGACATCACCACCGGTCCCATCTGGGTCGCGGACGCAGAGATCGGCCACTTCCTGGGCATGAAGATGCCGGTCGGCGAAGACGGCGCCGCCGAATACGCACAGATGATGGCGGCCCAGCAGGGCAAGACGATGTTCGCCTTCAGCGTCTGCCTGCTCGGCGAGGAACGCGCCATCGGCAACGTGACGCTTCGGGCAGTCGAACGTGAGAACGGCAACGCCGAGCTGTCGATCGTCATCTTCGACAAGTCCCAGCTCGGGCGGGGCCTCGGGACCGACGCCGTGAACTGCGTGGTCGACTTCGGCATGGGCGAGCTGCGGTTGGAACGCATCTACCTGCACGTCTTCGACTACAACCCTCGAGCCAAGCGCTCGTATGAGAAGGCCGGCTTCACGACCGATGCGCTGCTGCGCCACAGCAGGTTTCACCGCGGTGCGTTCCACGATGTCCACCTGATGTCGATCATCCGCGACGACTGGCTCGCGCTGGATCGCCCACGGAGCTGGGAGCTGGCCGGACCCTAGACGCGTGCCCGTGGCAGGGTGATGGCGAACGTCGTGCCATCGGATCCGGTCCGCTCGACGGCGATCCGTCCGCCGCTCGCCGCAAGAAGCTCGCGCGCGATGGTCAGACCGATGCCGCTCCCCGACCGGATCGGACGCGCCCCACGAACCTCGTCTGCACGGTAGAAGCGCTCGAAGACGTGCGGCAGGTCGACCTGGGAGATCCCTGCACCGGTGTCGGTCACCCGGATCGTGACCTCGCCGGGTGACACACTGGTCGTCACCTGCACCACGCCGCCGGCGGGCGAATGCTGGACCGCGTTGACGAGAACGTTGCGCAGCGCGCGGCTGAACTGCACCCGGTCGACCTCCACTGCCACCTCGTCGGCCGGCGCTTCGACCGCGAGAGAGAGGCCGGCCTCGTGGAAGAGCGGCTCCAGGCTGCGCTCGAGCTCGTCGAGCGGATCGCGCAGCACGAGGCGCTCCGGGCGACGACTGAGCGTGGCCGACTCGGCGTCGACCAGCTCACGGAGCTGCACGATCACCCCGGAGAGAGCTCCCGCGGCCGCGCGCGCCCGATCGAGCTGCTCCCGATCGGCGGGGAGGACGCCATCGACGAGCGCCTGGAGCTGGGATTCGAGAACCGTCGCCGGCGTGGCGAGGTCGTGAGCCATGTCGCTGGCGGCTCTTCGCCGAAGCATCTCGGATCGCTCGAGCCGCTCCCCCATGCTGTTGAAGGCGTCGGCCAGCTCTGCCGACTCGCGATCGGGACCACCACTGGCCCGCGCGGACAGGTCACCCTCGCCGAGCCGATGTGCCGCGGCGGCCACCCCCCGAAGTGGCCGCGTCAGGCGGTCCGATAGGAAGATCGAGGCTGCGATCACCACCAATACCGACAGGACACCGGCGATGATCAGGGTCGCGTTGAAGACCCGCAGGAACGCACGCTCCGGTTGGGGGACACGAAGCACCAGCGTTCCGCCGCCGGCGACCGGTTCCTCCAGCTGTTCGGTCGCCACGCCGGGTGGCACATTTCCCGCGCCGGCGATGAGCGTCCCATCGGCGGCGGTCAGCTCGGCTCGACCTCGGATCTGCGCGGCGATCCGGCCCAGGATCGCCTGGAGGCTGCGCTGGGCTCGCGGTCCAGCGAGGTCGACCTCGCCGACGGCGGTGGCGACCAGGGTCAGCCGCTGGCGTTCGATGAGGCTGAGCTCGTCCTCGACGCCGCGGCTCACCACGCGGTTGACGACCAGCCCGGTCACCAACAGGACGACGACGACCGCCAGCGACAGCACGAGCGCCAGGCGCAGGCTCAGCGGCTGACCCTTCATTCGTCGTCCCGGGTTGCCACCAGCCTGTAGCCGGTCGCCGGAATCGTCTCGATCAGCCAGGGCGCGCCGGCGTCATCACCGAGCTTGCGGCGCAGGTTCGCGACGTGCACGTCGACAACGCGCTCGTAGACCTCGTCGGGTCGCCGGGCCACCGCCTCAAGCAGCACCTCGCGGCTCAGCACCGTGCCCGGGCGTCGTGCCAGGGCAACCAGCAGTGCCGCCTCCCCGGGAGTGAGACGCCCGGACACGGGGACCGGCTCGTCACCGCCGTCGGCGCCGGCGAGCGTGTACCGCCGCGATGCCGGATCGAGCACCAGCCGCCCGGCGTCGAGCGAGAGGATCCCCTCCTCCGCGGCGATCGGCGGGCGCGTGCGCCGCAGGATGGCGGCGACCCGCGCGGTCAGCTCGTGCGGGTTGAACGGCTTGGCGAGGTAGTCATCGGCCCCGAGGCGCAGTCCGGCGATCCGCTCGGCGTCGGTCCGCTTGGCCGAGGTGATCAGGATCGGCACGCCACCCACCTCCCGCAGCGTCTCCAGGACCGCCTCGCCCTGCATGCCGGGGAGCATCAGGTCGAGGATCACCAGGTCGGCACCCTCGGCGTCGAAGGCCGCGAGCGCCGCCTTGCCGTCACCGACATCGGTCACCGCGTGGCCCTCGCGCTCCAGGTAGAGCCGCAGCAGCGAGCGCAGCTGCGGTTCGTCCTCGACGATCAGGATCCGTGCACCGGGCATGTGCGCATCGTAGTCCCGGGGCCATTCAGACGATGTGAAGACCGCCCGAGCGATCTTGACGCGTTCTTCACGGTGCGACCTCATGCTAGGCACAACGCGATCGCACCAAGCGACGATCGAAATGACAAGGACGGACCGATGAAGAACCTCAAAACGTTCGGGATCGCCAGCGGGATGATCGCCGCGGCGCTCGTTGGCGGAACCATGATCAGCGCCGTCTCGGCGGCGCCGGCATCCGCACCTGCCGGGGGGAATACCCTGGCCGTTGACGCTGAAGACACCGATGGGGCGCGCTACTGCGCGCTCTGGCAGGAGACGTTCGCCGATGAGCTCGGTGTCGCGGTGGACGACCTGGTGCCGGCGGCCAAGACGGCTTCAATCGCCACGGTCAACGCCGCGGTCGCAGCCGGGGAACTGCCCGCCGACATCGGTGAGCGGATCATCGCGCGCATTGAAGCCGCCGACGGCGACGGCTGCCGCCTGTTGGGCGGGGCCTTCCACTGGGCGGGACGGCACGCGGTTGGCGCGGACGCCCGTCACGATGTGATCGGGGCAGCAGCCGAAGCGCTTGGCATGGAGCCGGGCGAGGTGATCACCGCGCTGCGCGACGGCGACACGCTCGAGCAGATCGCCGAGGCCCAGGGCGTCGACTACGGAACGCTCAGCCAGGCGATCGTGGATGCCGTCAAGGCCGACCTCGACGCGCTGGTCGCGGCCGACAAGATGACCCAGGAGCGCGCCGATACGATGCTCGACAAGGTCGCGCAGGCCCTCGAGGACGGCACGTGGCCACCGATGGGCGGACCGGGTGGCGAGCGCCGCGGCCCAGGCTTCGACGGACCGGAGGGGCGCCCGTTCGACGGGTAAGTCCTTCTCCACCTCCAACGAGGCCGTCCCGCTCACCGCGGGGCGGCCTCGTCGCGTACCCTGTGCGACATGACCAAGATCGGCTACGCGGCCATGCTCGAACAGTTCCATCCCACCGATCTGCTCGACTGGGCTGAGCAGTCAGAGGCGGCCGGATTCTCGGCCGGCTTCCAGGTGAGCGAGCACTTCCATCCCTGGACTCCGCAACAGGGTCAGAGCGCGTTCGCGTGGAGCTTCATGGGGGCGCTCGGGCAGCGGACGAGCCTGCCGTTCGGCGTTGCGGTCACCTGCCCAGGCTTCCGATACCACCCCGCGGTCATCGCGCACGCCGCAGCCACGCTGGGGGCCATGTACCCCGGGCGGTTCTGGCTCGGGCTCGGTGCCGGCGAGGCGCTCAACGAGCACGTGATCGGGGGCGAGTGGCCTGAGATCGGCGTTCGGAGCGCCATGCTCTTCGAGGCGATCGAGGTGATCAACAAGCTCTTCTCCGGTAAGGTCGTGAAGCATGACGGCGAGTATTTCACCCTGGAGTCCGCGAAGCTCTATACGCGGCCCGAGCAGCCGGTCCCGATCTATGTCGCCACCGCCGGACCGATGAACGCCAAGCGCACCGGCAAGTTCGCGGACGGCATCATCACCGTCGGCGCCGCCGACGAGAAGATCGCCATGCTCTGGGACAAGTTCCGCGAGGGCGCCCGTGAAGCCGGCAAGGACGCATCGGCGATGAAGACGCAGCTGCAGGTGCACATCTCGTGGGCCACCTCGCAGGAGGAGGCGGAGCGCAATGCGCTGACGGAGTGGCCGAACGGTGGGATGCCCTTCCCCAAGCAGGACATTCGCAATCCGGAGGACTTCGCGAACATCGCCAGGCTCGTGCGGCTGGAGCACTACCAGAGCCGGATGCTCATCTCCGCCGACCTCGACGAGCACGCGGCCGCAATCCAGGGGTACGTCGAGATGGGCTTCGACGAGATCCACCTGCACAACGTCGGCCGCAACCAGGCCGAGTTCATCGGCGCCTTCGGGGAGAAGGTGCTGCCGCAGCTGCGCCTGGGCTAGCTCAGGCCACGCTCTCCGGATCCGGGACGGCGAACACCTGCGGCCCCGAGCCGATGCGGACCACCACCGCCTCCAGCGGATCCTCCCCTGGCGTCCCTTCGCGGTGGATCACCCCGCCGGAAGATGGGCGAAGTCGCCCGCACCAACCTCCACTGTCTGACCGTCGGCCAGCTCGATCCTGGCCGCCCCGGAGAGCACGTAGAGGTAGGTGTCGTGCCCGCCGTGGTGGTGCCATCCGCTGACGACTCCCGGCTCGGTGCGCGTGAAGCCGACCCAGCGGCCCTCGTCGGCGAACGCCTCCAGGCGCTCGACACCGGGCGTCGCCGGGCCTGCCACCAGGTCCGTGGGTCGTATCACCCTTGCGACGGTCACTCAATCGACTCCCAGACCGATGCGATCCCCTGCCCGACGCCGATGCACATCGTCGCCAATCCGTAGCGCACGCCGCGACGCCGCATCTCGTGGAGCAGCGTCGCCACCAGCCGGGCGCCGGAGGCTCCCAGCGGATGGCCGATGGCGATCGCCCCGCCGTTCACGTTGACCTTCGCCGGATCGAGCCCCAGTTCGCGCATGCACGGCAGCGCCTGCGCGGCGAACGCCTCGTTGAGCTCGACCAGGTCCATGTCGCCGACCGACAGGCCGGCACGCTCGAGAGCGAGCCGGGATGCGGGAATCGGGCCGAGCCCCATCGTTGCCGGATCGACGCCTGCCACGGCAGAGGAGAGCATCCGCGCCATCGGCCGCAGGCCGAGGTCACGGGCACGCGCCTCGCTGGTCACCAGCAGCGCCGCGGCCCCATCGTTGATTCCGCTGCTGTTTCCCGCAGTGACGGAACCCGTGGCATCGCGACGGAAAGCCGGCCTGAGCGCAGCCATCTGCTCGGGCGTGGTGTCGGGCCGCGGGTGCTCGTCGCAGCCGACAACGGTTGTCGTCCCCTTGGCCCCTGGCACCTCGATCGGCGCCAGCTCGTCGGCGAAGCGCCCTGCGGCGTCGGCTGCTGCCCATCGGCGCTGCGACTCGAGTGCGAAGGCATCCTGGTCCTCGCGGCTCACCCCGACCCGCTCGACCACGTTCTCCGCCGTCTCGCCCATCGAGTACGGGTAGTAGGCGTCGGCGAGGCGTGGGTTGGTGAAGCGCCAGCCCAGCGTGGTGTCCTCGAGCTGCTGCTCGCCGCGCGGGAAGGCCGCCGACGGCTTGGCCATCACGAATGGCGCGCGGGTCATCGACTCGGTCCCACCCGCAATGAACAGCTCCCCGTCGCCGGCGACGATGGCGTGGGCAGCCGCGATGACCGCCTGCATCCCGGAGCCGCACAGCCGGTTAACCGTCTGGCCCGGAACGGATACCGGGAGCCCGGCGAGCAGCGATGCCATGCGCCCGACATTGCGGTTGTCCTCGCCGGCCTGGTTGGCGGCACCGAGGATCACGTCATCGATCGACGTGGGGTCCACGCCGGTCCGCTCGACGAGGGTGCGGATGCGTGCGCCGCCAGATCATCGGGTCGCACCGTCGCCAGCGCGCCGCCGTAGCGGCCGAACGGCGTGCGCAGCCCATCAACGACGACGGGTGTCCGAGCGGAATCGGTCTGGCGCATTGCGGAACCGATGCTAGCACCGCACCAACGAGCTCCCGCCCCGGAGGTAGCATCGGGCGATGAGGACGATCCATGCTGCGCGCCCGCTTCTGCCCCCGCCCGCGCCGGGTCGGCAGCGCAGCTGGTGGCTGCGCGAGGCGCTGTCGCTCGAGGGTGATCCGCAGCCCGCCCCGCCGCTGGTCGGCGAGGTAGCTGCGGACGTGGTGATCATCGGCGGCGGGTATACGGGCATGTGGACCGCGTGGTTCCTGGCCGAGCGGGCGCCGGGAACACGAATCACGCTGCTGGAGCAGGACATCTGCGGCGGAGGGCCGAGCGGGCGCAATGGTGGCTTCGTCCATGGCTGGTGGGAGCAGCTCCCCTACCTTGCGCGGCGCTACGGCAAGGAGCGTGCACTCGAGGCTGCGCGTGCCGCCGACGAAGTGGTCGATGGGACCGCCGCCTGGTGCGATCAGCACGGCGTGGATGCCTGGTTCGTCAAGAGCGGCTACCTGCGGGTCAACGCCTTTCCAAAGCGGCCACGGGACTGGGACGACGAGCTCGTCCAACTGGCCGCACTGGGCGCCGCGGACCAGCTGGTCGGCCTGGGCCGCGAGGAGGTGCAGCGCGTGTGCGCATCGCCCGCCTTCGGCGAGGGTCTGATGATGCCCTCGGCGGCGTCGATCCAGCCGGCGCGCCTCGCCCGCGGCCTGCGACGCGTCCTGCTGGAGCACGGCGTGACGATCCACGAGGAGACGGCCGCACAGCGGGTCCGGCGTACCGGGACCGGCATGGTGGTGGAGACGCCGCGCGGTCGCGTGACGGCCGATCAGGTCGTGCTCGCGGTGAACGCCTGGATTCCCGGATGGCCGGGCTTCCGAACCCGGGCGCTGGCCTGGGGCAGCTACATGGTGATGACCGAGCCGATCCCCGATCGCCTCGCCGAGCTGGGCTGGACCAACGGCGAACTGCTCTCCGACTCCCGGTTCACGATCAGCTACTTCCGCACCACCCGCGACGGCCGCATCGCCTTTGGGGCCGGAGTCGGGGCAGCCGGATTGGGCGGGCGCATCGGGCGGACCTTCACGCACTCGCAGGCCGCCATCGACCGGGTCATCGCCAACTTCCGCCACCTGCTGCCGGGACTCGCCGACGTGGGATTCGAGGACGCCTGGGGTGGCCCGATCGACATCACCGCCGACCGCTTCCCGGAGATCGCTTCACGTCACGGCGGGCGACTCCACTACGCCTACGGCTTCGCGGGCAACGGCGCGGGGCCGAGCCGGTTGGCTGGCCGGATCCTGGCCGCACTGGTCGACAAGCCCGACGACCCGATCGCACGGCTTGCCCCGGTCGGTCATCGACAGCGGATCCTGCCGCCCGAGCCGATCCGCTTCATCGGCGCCCGAATGGTGCGCGAGGCCCTTATCCGCGAGGACGACGCCCATGACGCCGGCCGCCGGCCCGGCCTGCTGGTGCGCTTGGTCGCGAGGCTGCCGAAGCTGCTCGGATATCGCCTCGGGCACTAGCGATGCGGCGGGCGGACAGCGATCTCGAAGAAACTCGTTGACCGCACAGGAGGCCGGTCGGCGGAGCCCTGCCTGAGCCCCCCCTGCTATGCCGTGTGGCGGGCAGGATGCGTGGCGGTTACCGCGTCGAGGAGCCGGCGCGAGGCGGCAGCCACCTCGTCTACCGCTGCGCCGAACGCGCGCTCGTTGGCAGGCGACGGCTTGCGATAGCCGCTCACCTTGCGCACGTACTGGAGCGCGGCGGCGCGCACCTCGTCGTCGGCAGCGGGAACGTCCAGGGTCCGGAGGGTCTTGATGCTGCGACACATGCACACGAGTGTACCCGCCGCGCCGGTTCAGCCGCCCCTGGCTATGCCTCGGCCAGCAGCTCCTCGAGCGAGTCGATCACGCGGTCAGCCTCGGAAACATCGGTCTCGGCAAACTGCGGGACGGCGATGCACGTCAGCCCGGCCGCCTTTGCGGCGGCGACTCCGGACGGTGAATCCTCGAGCGCCAGCGCGTCAGACGGAGCCACGCCCAGCCGTTCGCAGGCGAGGAGATACAGGTCGGGTGCCGGCTTGGCGTGTTCAACGTCGTCCGACGTGACGATCACCTCGAAGGCACCGGTGAGGCCGGCGGTACGGAGTGCGGTGTCGACCAGCAGCCTCGGCGAGTTGGACGCGAGGCCCAGGTGCGTCCGGCCGGTGAGGCGGCGCACCAGCTCGATGGCGCCGGGCCGCCCCTCGACATCCGCCTGGAGTTCGGCGTGCATGATCTCGATCATCTCGCGGACCAGCGCCTCCCCCTCGATCACGGGTCGGCCAAGCCGCTCGGCGAAGTAGTTCGCGGTGAAGGCGAAGCTGGTCCCGATGACCGCCATCTTGTCCTCCCAGCTGAACTCGCCGCCGTGCCGGCGAAAGAGCTCGATCTCGGCGCGATGCCACAGGATCTCGGTATCCAGCAGCAGGCCGTCCATGTCGAAGACGACCGCCCGATACCGATGCGGCAGAGGCACGCTCACGGCCGCACCTCGAAGAATGACTCACCCCGCTCCGCCAGGCGGCGCAGGAGCGGGACCGCCCGATAGCCGCCGTCCGGCGCCCCAGCGTGCAGCGCATCGAGCGCCGCGACCACGTTGCCGAGGCCGAGCCGCTCGCCCCACGCGAGTGGTCCGAGCGGGTAATTGGTGCCCAGGCGCATGGCCGTGTCGATCGCGTCCGGCGTGGCAACGCCACCCTCAACCGCGGAGGCGGCCTCATTGACGACGCTGGCCACGATGCGCGTCGAGATCTGCTCGGCGGTGAGTCGGACTCCGAGGTTCACGCGCCGCGCCCCCAGCTCCGCCCAGGCGACGCCACGAGACCCGTCGGCGTAGTCGTAGAAGCCCCCACCGGTCTTCCGTCCGAGCCGACCGGCTTCGACCAGTGCCCGCTGCAGCGGGTGTGGCCGATAGCGCGCCTCGCCCGGGAAGGCGGCCGCCACGCTCTCGGTGACGGCCAGGTTGACATCGGCACCGATGGCGTCGACCAACTCGAACGGCCCCATCCGAAACCCCGATGCCCGCATGGCGGCGTCGACGTCGTCGACCGTGGCCAGCCCCGCACCAACAATCCGGAGTGCCTCGAGATAGAAGGGCCTGGCCACGCGGTTGACGATGAACCCCGGCGTGTCCGCCGCCATCACCGGGATCTTGCCCAGCCGTCGCGCGAGATCGGCGGTGGCGGACGCCACGGCCGGTGCCGTGAGCGGGCCGGCGATCACCTCGACCAGCACCATGACAGGAACGGGGTTGAAGAAGTGCATCCCGACGACCCGCTCTGGCCGATCGGTCGCCGCCGCGATGCTCGCGATCGACAGGCTGCTGGTGTTGCTGGCCAGCATGACAAGCCGATCGGCGGCCGCCTCGTCGAGGCGGCGAAATACCCCTCGTTTCAGTTCGAGATCCTCGGGCGCTGCCTCGATGACCAGGTCTGCCGAGGCCAGATCCTCGAGTTCGGTCGCGTGCGCCAGCCGGCCCACGGCGGCTTCACCCTCGTCGGAGGTCAGCTGGCCCTTCTCGACTCGGCGACCGATGAACCCGGCGATCCGCTCCCGTGCACGCTCGACCGCTCCCGCGGCCGGATCGTGGATGAGAACCGGCAGGCCCGCCTCCGCCGCCACCTGGGCGATCCCGGAGCCCATCGTCCCGGCCCCCAGTACCCCCACCCGTGCGATCGTGATCGGGTCAGCGACCAATGAAGCGCGGCTCCCGCTTCTCTCCGAACGCGGCGACCCCCTCGGCGTGGTCCGCGGTGCGTCCGGCGAGCTCCTGGAGCGCAGCCTCCATGGCGAGGCTCTCCGACAGGAGCGCATCTTCTGCATGGTTGATCGCCCGCTTGGCGTAGCCGATCGCCGTGGTCGGGGCCGCCGCGAGCCCTGCCGCCGCCGCATGCGCCGCGGCGGCGAGTTCCGCCGCAGGGACGACCACGTTCACCAGCCCGGCCGCGTGTGCCTCCGTCGCGCTGAGCGGCTCGCCGCTGAAGATGAGCTGCGCCGCACGGTGGCGTCCCAGGGCACGCACCAGGGTCCTCGTCGAGCCCGAGTCCGGGACGAGGCCGATGCGGACGAAGGCCTGGATGAAGCGCGCCTCCTCGGCCGCATAGACGAGGTCGCACGCCAGCGCGAGCGAGACACCCGCACCGGCGGCAACGCCGTTGACCGCCGCGATCACCGGCTTGGGCAGATCGCGAATGGCCGTCACCACGGGGTGGTACTCATCGGTCAGGATACGGCGGAACTCACGCTCCGCGTCGCCGCCGCGGAGGTCGGCGCCGCTGCAGAAGCCACGCCCGGCGCCGGTGATGATCACCGCGCGAACGGTCTCGTCGCGGGCCACCGCCTTGAGCGCTGCTCGCAACTCACGGCGCATGGTCGCGTTCAGGGCATTGAGGCTGTCCGGTCGGTCGAGGGTGATGGTCGCGACGCCGTCGGCCTGCTCGAATCGGATCGTCTCGTACTCGGGATCGGGCATGGCCGGATTCTACTCAACCAGGACGGTCCCGCCCTCCTCGGCCATCGCTGCCGCCACGCGACCTCTCGCGTCACGCCATTCCTCGTCGGGTACGCGGGGAAGCAGATCGTCCCAGACCGCGAGCATGGCGCCGCGCATCTGCCACATCCCCCTCGGTCGCGCCAGGAACCACAGGTGAAAGTGCTGGCTGCCGTCACCCCATCGGTTGACGTGCACGCGCCCGACCGTATCGAGGCGACCGATCGCGCGTGCCACGCGCTGGATCATCGGTCCGAGCTCGCCCGTAAGGTCGACCGGCAGGTCCTCCAGATCGTGGTGGGCGAGCGGCTGGAGGACGGCCACCATGGGCAGGCCGCTCGGCTCATTCGCGATGCCGAGGCCCCACCGCTCGTCGCGCCAGACGACGAAGTTGCTGAGCGTGCCGGTGCACGCCGCACACGGGTCGCCACCAGGCTCGCCGCGGCGCGGCGGCTCGGGCAGGATCGGCGGTTCGAGCGGCTTGACCAGGATCTCCCCCTCGAGCGGGAAGAGATCGCTGTCGGCCACCTCGCCGAGCTCCAGCCGCGCGCCGATGGGCAGGCGGCGAAGGTACGCACTCGGCCGCCCGCCGGCACGGCGGGTCATGCCTCTGCCCGCAGCCGGCGCCGGAAGGCACGCCCCTTCATCCGGTTTCCGCAGATCGCCATGGTGCACCAGGCACCGGACCGGTTCCGTGAGGCGTCGTAGAAGGCCCATCGGCATTCGTCGTTCCCACACACCTTGAGTCGCTCCCAGGTGCCATCCGCCGCGGCCTCGTGGACGGCGGCCAGCAGTCGCCCGAGCGCTGGCCCCCCACCACCCGGCTCCGGCTCCATGTGGATGCCGCCCGCAAATGAGAGCCGCAGCGGCACCGATGCCGCGATCCGGTCGAGGCGGACCGTCGCGTCGGACGCCACCGCCCGGTCGGCGTTGCCCTCGAGCAGGTCCCGCAGGGCCTCCCGCAGCTCGAGCGCCATCTCATGGTCCTGCGCCGTCACGCGGCGGCCGCGAGCCATGAGCCCGTTGCGCGTCAGCCAGGCGGCGAGCGCCGCGGGCGATCCGATCTCGTCGGTCCCGGCCTCCAGGTCCGCGGTATTGATGAATGCCCGCACCGCCTCGAGCCGGCCCGGAGCGGGCTGAGATCCGTGGCCGACCGCCGGCATCGGTGCCTTCAAGTTCTCCTTCATGCAACCACCATGACACGCACGGGAGTTACATGTCAAGGCTATCCGATGTGTCAGAATCACCGGCCTGCCCACTTGACAGGTTAGGCTAACCGGCTTATGCTGTACACCAGTTAGCCTCTCTGCACGGTGGAGTCCCATGATGAACCTGTACCAGCACCCGGACGACTACCTCGAGCGCTTCCACCAGGAACGCGAGCGGATCGAGCGCCGCGCGCGCCTGCTGCGCGAGCTTCGCGGGTCCGTCCCGCCGTTTGATGGGCCTGCGCGGAGACGCCTGGAGGAGACCCTGAAGGAGCAGTCGTCGGTTTGCCTCGAGCCTAGCGCCCGGTGAACTCCGGCTTCCGCTTCTCCAGGAACGCCGCCATCCCCTCCTTCTGATCCGCAGACGCGAACAGGAGGTAGAAGAGGCGGCGTTCGTGCGCCAGGCCCTCGGTCAGGTCCATCTCGAAGGCGGCGTTGATCGACTCCTTGGCCAGGCGGGTTGCCAGCGGTGACCTGGTGGCGATCTTCGCGGCCAGGGCCAGCGCGTCCTCGACGAGCAACTCGTCGGGCACCACGCGGGTCACCAGTCCGAGCCGATGCGCCTCGCGGGCGTCGATCGGCTCCCCGGTGAGCACCATCTCCATGGCACGGCTCTTGCCCACGGCGCGCGTGAGGCGCTGCGTGCCACCCGCGCCGGGGATCACGCCGATGTCGATCTCCGGTTGTCCGAATCGAGCGCTCTCGGCGGCCACGATCAGGTCGAGGGCCATGGCCAGTTCGCAGCCGCCGCCCAGGCACCAGCCGGCAACGGCGGCGATCACCGGTTTCGAGATACGCCGCACGCGATCCCACTGGGCGATCCGGTTGCCGCGGAGCATGTCGATCGGGGAGGCCGTCGCCATCTCGCCGATGTCGGCGCCGGCGGCGAAGGCTCGTTCGTTGCCGGTGACGACCATGCAGCGAATCGCCTCGTCGGCATCGAGCTCCTCGAGCGCCCGACACAGCTCGTCCATCACCTGCGCGTTGAGCGCGTTCAGCTGCCTGGGCCGGTTGAAACGGAGCAGCGCCACGTGGCGCACCTCGTCGCGCTCGACGATCACCAGCGGCTCGTCGTTCACGGGATCGCCTCGAAGGCGTCCGGCAGAGCCGCACCGCATGCTCCACAGAACCCGTGCGAGGCCGGAAGTCCGGTCGCCCCGCAATCGGAGCAGGTCCGCGGCGCACCGGCCAGCTGGCGCAGCTCCTCGTAGCGGGGTGCACGCTTCTCGTGGAATGCCGCGACCGCCTCGTGTGTCTCGTCCGACGTCGAATGGATGGCCAGCCAATCGCGGGCGTGGGTCACGGTCTGCGCCCACACCATGTCGCGCCACCAATTCAGCTGGGTCTTCGTATAGCGGAGCGCCTCCGGCAGCTTGGCGCGCAGGCTGGCGGCCATCATCGCCACGGCGTCATCCAGATCGGCGCGCGGCACGATCCGACTGACCAGGCCCCACTCGAGTGCCTGGACCGGGCGGATCGGCTCACACAGCATCACGATCTCGCGTGCCCGACGGTCCCCCACCAGCAGGGGCAGCCACTGGGTGGCTCCGCCGGCCGGGACCGAACCATGTTCTGGCCCGACGTGGCGAATGTAGGCGTCGTCCACCATCACGGACAGGTCGCAGGCCATCTGCAGCTCGTTGCCGCCACCGACGCAGACCCCGTTGATCCGCGCGATCGTCGGCTTGCCGATGTTGCGCAGCCGGTCGTGCATCTCGATGAAGGCGCCCATCCAGCGCCAGTACTGCCCGCTCACCGCGCCCATCTCCGCCTGCTCGTCGAGGTCCGCCCCGGTGCAGAAGGCTCGATCCCCGGCGCCGGTGACCACGACCACGGCCACCGCGTCGTCCCAGGACGCGTCCTCGAACGCACGCCCGAGCTCGCGGAGCGTCTGGAAGTCGAAGGCATTGAGTACGGCTGGGCGGTCGATCATGACCGTCGCCACGCCCGTATCGGCGTCCTTCGCGTAGGCGATCCGCTTGAAGCCGAGCGCCCCGGGCTCGACCGGCAGTGGTGCGCTCGGCTCAGCCATCGGCCGCCTCATCGGCGACCAGCAGGGTGACTCCCGCCTGCGCGAAGTTGCGCAGGTCACGTCCGCTCTCGCGGCCCGCCTCGGAGGCCATCGCCCCGTCGAGATCCGCCCGGCTGTCGAAGCTCATCTCGGCCATCAGGTAGAAGGCCGGGGGCCGCCCGCCAACCCCATCGGGCCTGGTGAGGCGGAGATCAGTCAGCTTCGGGTAACGGCGGATGATCGGGGTGTGGACATCACGGTAGTGGGCGTCGAAGGCGACCGGATCATCCGGCGTGCTGTACAGGGCAATCAGCCGAACCACGGCAGCGTCAGCGCTTGAAGAAGTCAGCGTTGATCTGCGTGTAGTTCGTCCATTGCTCGGGTACCGCATCCTCGGCGAAGATCGCCGTCACCGGGCACTCCGGTTCGCAGGCGCCACAGTCGATGCACTCATCGGGGTCGATGTAGTAGATCGGTGCCTCATCGGTGGTGTGGATGCAGTCAACCGGGCAGACGTCCACGCACGACGCGTCCTTGACGCCGACGCATGGCTCAACGATCACGTAGGTCATGGTCTCGAGATCCCTCGTGCAGGGTGGGTCGTTCGCAGACCTGAGAATACACCGATGACTCCCGCGACTCGCCCGTCCGGGCTCACCAGCGGCTAGTTGTGATTCCCATGGAGGCTGTTCCACCGAGCGGATCTAACGATCAACCTTGGACCGATAAGCGCCAGTTCAGCCCCATTTCGGGCGAGATGCGGTCCAAGAATTGCCCCACCAGGGAATTCCGACCTCATCCAGGCCGACCCGTGATCGTTGGATCCACCCGGTGGAACGCGGCCGCGGACTCGGCGCGAAGCCGCGCATAGCCGGGCTTCACCTGTTCATTGATGATCCGCAGCCGGCCTTCGAATGGGTGGAACGCGCTCTTGATGGCGTTGAGGGTGAGCCACTCCATGTCGGCCAGGTCCCATCCGAAGGTGGTGACCATGCTGGCGAATTCGTCCGACAGGCTGATCTGGCTCATCAGGCGGTTGTCGGTGTTCAGTGTGACCCGGAAGCGGAGGCGCTTGAGCAGTTCGATCGGATGATCGGCCAGGCTGGCAACCGCCCCGGTGTCCACGTTGGAGGTGGGGCACATCTCCAGCGGGATCCGTCGATCGCGCACGTACGTGGCAAGTCTCCCGAGCGTGACGCGTCCGTCCGGGGCGACGGTGATGTCGTCCACGATCCGAACTCCGTGCCCGAGTCGCTCGGCGCCACACCACTGCAGTGCCTCCCAGATCGACGGCAGGCCGAACGCCTCGCCGGCGTGGATGGTGAAGTGGAAGTTCTCGTGGGCGATCAGCTGGAATGCATCCAGGTAGCGAGTCGGCGGGTAGCCCTTCTCCGGCCCGGCGACGTCGAAGCCGGCCACCCCGCTATCCCGATGTCGCACCGCCAGCTCGGCGATCTCCACCGATCGCGCCGCCTGGCGCATGCCGGACAGGAGCAGTTCGACCACGATCGGACGGCCGGCGGTGGCACGCCGCACTCCTGCGACGGCGGCGTCGACCACCTCGTCAAGCGTCAGCCCCTCGCGCAGGTGCTGCTCCGGGGCGAACCGGATCTCGGCGTAGACCACGCCGTCGTCCGCCAGATCCTCCACTGATTCAGTCGCCACGCGCTCGATCGCCTCGGCGGTCTGCATCACCGCCACGGTATGGTCGAATGCCTCGAGGTAGCGGACCAGGGATCGGCCACCTTCGCCGGGAGCGGGCTTGAACCAGGTGGCCAGCTCACCGGGGTCATGCGTCGGCAGGCCGGTGTAGCCGATCTCCCCGGCAAGCTCGATCAACGTGGCGGAGCGCAGGCCACCGTCGAGGTGCTCGTGGAGCAGCACCTTGGGCGCGCGGCGGATGGTGGACAGGTCGAGCGGAGCGGCGGCCATGCTGGCCGTCAGACTAGCCCTCGCGGGGGCGCATCGGCAAGGGGAACCGGCTACCCTTGGCCGCCATGGAGTTCAACCGCACACCCCTCATCGTGGCCGTCGCGACGCCACTGAGCGAGGGCGGCCGCCGCCTCGACGAGGCCGCGATATGGCCAATGGTCCGCTTCGGCGAGGACCACGGAGCGGACGGCGCATTCGCCTGCGGCACGACCGGCGAGGGGATCCTCCTCACCTTGGACGAGCGCAAGCGCGCCGCAGTCGTCTTTCGGGCGGCGGTCCGGGGCATGCTCATCGTCCACGGAGGCGCGCAGTCCACCGCCGACACCGTCGACCTGGCGGCCCACGCCGCGGAGATCGGCGCTGACGCAGTGGCGGTGATCCCGCCGCCGTACTTCCCGCTCGACGCGGCGGCGCTGACCGAGCACCTGGTAGCCGCCGCCGCCGCGTGCGCGCCGCTCCCCTTCTTCATCTATGCCTTCGCCGCGCGCAGCGGATACCCGGTCCCCATCGACGTGGTCGGGCGCGTCCGCCAGCGCGCGGACAACCTGGCCGGCCTGAAGGTCAGCGAGTCGCCGTTCGAGAAGGTCGTTCCCTACCTCGAGCTGGACCTGCCCGTCTTCGTCGGGCTCGGAGCCTCTCATCGTCCCGGCACTGGCGCGCGGCGCACTCGGGGCCGTCAGCGGGCTGGCCGCCGCCTTCCCGGACGTGGTCCGCGGCGCGCTCGACCGGCCCGACGCCGCGGCGGAATCACGCCTGACGGGCCTTCGCGACGCGATGGAGGCGCAGCCGTTCATCGCATCGGTCAAGCATGTGCTCGCCCGACGAGGGGTTCCGATCGGGCCCGGCATGCGGGCGCCGATGCGTCCCCTCCACGCCGAGGAGGTCGGACGCCTCGACTCGGCGCTCGACGGGTTGGGCGTCCTCGGGAGCTAGCCGGTCTCGGCGGTATGCGACGGCGCCGACTGCGTGCCGGCACCCACGCCGGTGGCCCGATGGCCCGGAGCGGCTGCGTCGTTCATCTCGAAGCGGCTGGGCGGCGCCGCAGCGGCGAGCCGGTCAATCTCATCGCGGGTCAGGTGGTAACCGAACCGAATCGCGGCGAGGTTTTCAGCCTGGTAGCGCTGGGGGAGCGTGTCGCGGATGGCATCGTCGTCGAGTTCGATCTCCGCCAGGCGCAGCAGGCGACCGAGCGCAATCATGTTGCCGAACAGCTCCTTGCCGAAGTGTTCCGAGCCGAGCGATCCGAATGGGATCTGCTCGTCGCCAGGAGATCCGAGGCCAAGGTCGGTCACGACCATTCGCCCGGCGATGCGCGGATGCCCCTTGTCGGCGAGCTTGAGCATGATGTCGGCCTCCTCGACCACCGGGTTGCTGATCGGGTAGTCGCTGAAGATGACAAAGGCGTCGGACATGCTGCCACGCACGGACGAGTCGTAGTCGAACAGTACGGTGACCTCCTTGCCCATCCGGGCGAGGAGGGCGCCCAGGATCCCGGCGATCAGGCGCACGCCCTGGCCGCCGACCCCGTCGAGCGCGATCCGCGTGGACATCAGGGTGCCGCGTCGGGGTCGATCCCCGCGGCCCGCAGGGCGTCGGCCAGGCTGATCTTGCCGGTCGCGACATCGAGCTTCACCGCCGGATCGAGTCGCGACATGAGCGCCAGCCGTTTCTGCGATTCCGCGCGGCGGCGTGCCTTCTCTTCGTCACTGGCCGGAGCCTTCTCGCGGACAGGTGCGGAGGCCGGCACGGGTCCACCTGCGACGGCCGCTGCCGTCGACTCCTTGGCGGTCGATGCGACGGTGCCATCCCCCGCCGACGGGTGGCCATCGGGATAGAGGACGCCGATCTCGAAGGGAGCCAGCTGCCGCGCGCCTTTCGGGGCGCGCTTGTACGTCTTGCGATAGAAGGTGAGCATCTCGTTGGCCGATGCGAACCCGATCCGGCGCCCGTTGTTCTCGATGCACTGGCTGGTGATGTCCACGAACGAGAACCCGTCGTGCTCGATCGCCTCGCGGATCACGTTGCGCATGTGGAGCTGGTGGTAGACCGTCGTCTTGGCGTACATCGCGTGCGACGAGCTGCGGATCAGGCCCTGCAGGTTGATCGGCGAATTCGGATTGCCGCCCGGACTGGAGAGGGTCTTGGTGGCGGTTGGCGTCGTCGGCCCGGTCTGGCCGCCCGTCAGCCCGTAGATCTCGTTGTTGTTGCACAGCACGGTCAGCCGCGCGTTGCGGCGGACGGTGTGGATCAGGTGGTTGCCGCCGATGCTGGCCGTGTCACCATCGCCGGAGACCACGATCACGTTCATCTCCGGACGCACCGTCTTGATCGCCTCGGCCACCGGGAGCGTGCGGCCGTGCAGGGTGTACACGCTCTCGTGCTTCATGTAGCTGCCCATCCGCCCGGTGCAGCCGATGCCGGTGACCAGGATGGTGTTGGTCTCGTCGAGTCCCATCTCCTCGAGGACCATGGCGAGCTGGATCATGATCGTCCCGATCCCGCAGCCCGGGCACCAGATGGTCGGGAAGAGATCGACCTTCAGGCGGCGCTTGAAATCAAGGCCGGGCGACTCCAGCGTGGTCAGCTCGGCCATCAACCGATCCCCAGCGGTGAGCGCTCGGCACGGTCAGCGGGGGTCGGAGGGATCGGCGGCTCCGAAGGGCCACCGCTCATCACGCGCCCCATGCCTTCGCGCACGGCCTCGATGCTGATCCGACCACCGAGCAGCGGCACGCGCTTCACCTCCCTGCGAAGGGTGAGCTCGACCATGTCGGCGTACTGCCCGTCGTTCGCCTCGATGCACACGATCTGCTCGTACCGGTCGGCGATGGCGCGGATCTCGTCAGCAAGCATGGGGTGGATGCGGATCGGACGGAAGAGGGCGTAGTCCGCCGCGAGCGGAGCCGCGACCCGACTGACGATGCCGTAGCAGATGACCAGCGCCTTGGCGTCAACGTTCCAGCCGTGCTCGTACAGCGCGTAGCGCTCCGCCACCGCCGTGTGTCGGTGCTTCGTCTCGTAGAACTGGCGCAGGTATTCGTCGCCATCGGCCGTCGCCGGTTCGCCGGCATCGGGCCCGTGCTCGTACATGAGCACGCCGGCAAAGAAGCGCGGGTTGCCGGGTTCGTGGCGGCCCAGGGCAGCGACTGTGCGAGGCACGACCGAGACCGTCGTACCGACCTCGTCCAGGTCGACCACCTCGTTGAGGTGCGCCACGAAGGTGTCGCTCAGCAGGATGACCGGTGAGCGCGACTCTTCGGCCGCATTGAAGGCGGCCACCATCAGGCGGAAGGTCTCTTCGACCCCGTTGGGGTAGAAGGCGATGGGGCTGTAGTCCCCGGTGCTGCCGTATTTGACCTGCATGATGTCGCCCTGCCCGGGCATGGTCGGCATGCCGGTCGCCGGCCCCACCCGCTGGACGTTGACGAAGACGCACGGCACGCCGACCTTCTGGGCGTAGCCGATCGCTTCCTGCATCAGGCTGAAACCCGGACCGCTCGTGGCGGTGAATGACTTCGCACCGGCCAGGCTTGCGCCGATGATGGCGTTGGCGCTGGCGATCTCGTCTTCCGCCTGCAGGAAGCGGAACTCGGGGTGCTGTGCAGCCCAGCCGGAGGCCACGTTGAGCACCTCCGTCGAGGGCGAGATGGGATACCCGGCGAAGTAATCGGCGCCGGCGGCGAGTGCACCGCGGACCACCGCCTCATTGCCCTGGGTGAGCTTGCGCATGGACTAGGCGGGCTCGCCGGTGGAACTGGTCGAGCCGCCTGCCGCGTGGGCCGCTACCGCCTCGGGGATCATCTCGATCGCAACATCGGGGCAGTAGCGTTCACACAGGCCGCACAGGATGCAGTTCTCCTCTTCGAGGATGACATCGTTGCGCAGGACCAGGGTGTTCTTGGGGCAGATCTCGATGCAGATGTCGCAGCGTTTGCAGAAGACCGGGTTCCAGCTGATGTTGGCGTAGTCGACCCAGCGGATCCCATCGAGGTGATCGGTGGAGATCCCGGCCCCGAAGCCGAGTGCAGAAGCAGCGGGCCGGTTCGAATCGGTCATGGAGGCCGATTGTAGACTCCCGCCGAGAGAGGGGCCCTGCGGGCGCAGCGTGGCCGAGCCAACCACCTTCAGGTTCGAGCGGCTACCTGAAACGAACGGCAACAGATGCAGAAGACCATTGATAGGGGAATGATCGTTCAAGGTCTGGATGAATACCCTCGTACGGCTGCCGCTGGATGGCACGGTCGGCGAGTCGCGCGACTTCATGAGCATCGGCGACCTACTTCGTCCCCTGGGGCCGCTGCCGGCGCTTCGTCTCCCGGCCCCGTTCCCCCGTTCCCCTTGGCTGATCCACCGGGCGGATCTAACGATCAACCAATGCCCTGGTAGGGGTCTGGATTCCCCCGGGGTGCAATTCCTGGCCCCTATCTGCCCCCACCCCGACCGAAACAGGCCCACCCTTGATCGTTAGATCCATGGGGCGGAACTCGACAGTCCCCGTCACGACCGGACCGGACCGGTCCGGGGCTCCGCCATAGTGGAGCGCCCGATACAGGAAGGCGACCATCTGCTCCCGCGTGACGAACAGGTTCGGGCAGTGTCGCCCCCCGCCACAGCCCGACGTGATGGCGGCGGTCGCCAGTCGGTTGATCACGGAGCGGAACGAGGAGAACGCGCCGGCAAAGGCCCCATGGGATCGTCACCTTCATCGGTCCTTCACTCGCCGGTCATACTCTCGGCCGATGGCCTCCGTGTTGATCGTCGATGACGACGCCAAGATCCGTGACCTGTTGCGGCTGTACGTCGAGCGTGAGGGGCACCGTGCCGTGTTCGCCGCGGACGGAGAGGCCGCCCTCGCGCAGGTCGCGCGGTCCCGACCCGACATCGTGCTCCTGGACGTGATGCTTCCCGGCCTGGACGGCTTCGAGGTCTGCCGCAGCATTCGAGAAACGAGCGACGTGCCGATCCTGCTGCTGACCGCCCGCAGCGGCGACCCCGACAAGGTGATCGGCCTCGATATCGGCGCCGATGACTACGTCGTCAAGCCGTTCTCCCCTCGGGAGCTGATGGCACGGGTGCGAGCCCTGCTCCGGCGACGCAAGGTCTCCGACGGGACCGCCGCCGCGATCCTGGTCAGCGGCCCCCTCGAGGTGGACGCGGGAGCGGTCGAAGCCCGGCTGAACGGCCGGACCCTTGACCTCACGCCGTTCGAGTTTCGACTGCTGACTGCGCTGATGCGACGACCCGGACGCGTCCTGTCCCGCGACGACCTGATCGACGCCCTCCACGGAAACGACGACCCCGGCATCATCGACCGAACGATCGACGTTCACCTCGGACGCCTGCGACGCAAGCTGGGCGACCCGGCCGCCGCACCCCGCTTTGTGGCGACCGTTCGCACGGTGGGCTACAAGTTCGTCGGCGCGGTAGAGCAGCGCGTTCTGGCGCCAGGGCAGCGCTGAAACGTGGGCTCGATGGGCTCTCTGCGATGGCGACTGATCGGCATCTTCAGCGCCATGGCCGTGACGGTGGCGATCGTGATGATCCTCGCGGTGCAACGCTTCAGCGCCGAACAGATCATGCACCTCGCCATGGAGGGCGGCTTCTCGGCTGACGAGGCGCAGGCGATGTTCGACCAGTACGTGGGGCGGGTCCTGCTGATCGGTGCCGGCGCCGGAGTCGTCCTGGGGACCCTGGCGGCATGGTGGCTCCTGCGTCGGATTCTTCGCCCGCTCGACCTGCTGGCAGCGGCCACACGCGCCATCGCGGCGGGCGATCTCGGGGCCCGCGTCCCTGCCGCACCCGACCGCGAGCTGCAGCGGATCGCTGACGCCTTCAACCAGATGGCCGCCGACCTGCAACGAGTGGAGCAGCTTCGGCGTGCGCTGGTGGAGGACGTGGCCCATGAGCTCCGGACGCCGCTCACCAGCCTGCAGGGCTATATCGAGGCCCTGGCCGACGGCGTGGTGGAGCCGACACCGGAGATGCTGCGCACGATTCACGAAGAGATCGTCCGGCTCTCCCGCCTGGTGGAGGGCCTCGATCGACTGGCGCGCGGAGAGTCGGAGTCGCCCGCACCGGCTCGCGAGGCGATCAACCTCGCCGCGCTGGCTGCCCGTGCCGCCGAGCTGCAGGCTCCCGAGCTGGCGCGCCGCCGGATCGGCCTGCGCATGGACGCGACTGACCGGCTGCCGCCGGCGCTGGCCGATCCCGACGCCATCGGCCAGGTGCTCGGCAACCTGATGCAGAACGCGGCGCGCTACGCCGATGACGGCGGTGAGGTGCGTGTGACGCTGACGTCCACGGGCGCGAGTGTTCGCTGCGCGGTGGCCAACTCGGGCGCGGAGATCCCCGCCGGCGAGCTGCCCCTGATCTGGGAGCGCCTCTACCGCGTGGACCGCTCCCGGGCCCGTTCCAGCGGCGGCAGCGGCATCGGCCTCGCCATCGTTCGCCAGATCGTGGAGGCGCACGGCGGCGCAGTGGGCGCCTCGTCCGCCGATGGCCGCACCGAGATCTGGTTCGATCTGCCGGTCGAGGCCACCTAGGCGGGGTTCGCGGTCGGCTACCATCGAGCCGATGCTCCCCACCGTGCGGCCGTTCCTCACGCTCGGCCTGGTCGTGGTCGTCGCCGGCTGCAGCCTGGCACCGACGCCCACCCCGATTCCGCCCACCCCGAGCGCCGTTCCGACCCCGAGCCCGTCGCCCACCCCGGTGCCGCCGACGGAGTTCCCCCTGGCGGTGGTCACCGGATTCACCAACCTCAAGGCCACCACCTCCATGGCCGAGCTCGCGCAGATGGCCGCGGCCGGAACGCTGATGATGCCCTGCGGCCTGCAGACTGCCATCGGCCTCCGGGTCAGCCCCGACTCCAGTTGCACCCTGGCGACGGAGATCGCCGCCGCGCTGCGTGCGGATCCGACTCGGGTCGCGCTGCTGCCACCGGGGCTGGTCGAGCCGGCGACCAAGGTTCTCCCCGTGGACGGCGCGGATCTATTCGGAGGCCCTGCCGCCCGCGCGGCGGACTACCCTGCCACCGGGCTCACCACACTGTTGCCACCGGACTGGATCTCGCATGACGCAGCGGAGATCCGGACCCTCATCTCCCTCGGCGATTCGTGCCCCGACCGCGGGGTCGCATACCAGGCGATCACCCTCGGCAGGGGCTGGGACTGGGTCTTCGGCGGCGGCCGTGCGCGATACCTGCGGGTCTATCCCAACCCGGTGCCGCTCGACCAGGTCGGTGGCGGATACAACATCGTCGATGCCGAGCCAGCGGGCGACCCGGGGGCGGTGGCGCGCCTGGTGAGCGGCGCCGATATCACGCTCGACGACTTCGAGTGTCCTGTGGTCGACGACTGGCGCGTGAATGGCGGCGTCGTCTTCAGCATCGATCCGGCGGTGCTGCCGCAACTGCGAGACACCTACGGCGTGGACGTGGTGACGCTGGCTGCCAACCACCTCTTCGACCGGGGGGCGAGCGGCTTTCTCGAGACCCTCGAGCAGTTCGCGAGTGCCGGCATCCCACGCGCCGGCGCGGGCCGCGACCTTGACGATGCCCTTGCCGCGGCGGTGGTCGATGTCAGCGGGCTGCGCTTCGCCTTCGTCGGCTTCAACGAGGTGCCCGGCTCACAGGCCGCAGCGGCGGGGATCCCCGGGGTGGCGTGGCTCACCGACGACAACGTGCGAACCGCCGTCACGCGGGCACGTGCGCAGTCCGACCTTGTCTTCTGCGTGCCGCAGTGGTGGGGCGGAGCCGAGTACCACGGCGACTTCACCGCCTCGCAACTCGCCCAGCAGGCGACCTTCTACGCCGCGGGCTGTGACCATGTGATCGGTCATGGGACGCACTGGTCGGGACCGATCGATTTCGTCCGCACTCCCGACGAGATCGTGCACTTCACCATCGCCAGCCACGGGAACTTCCTGTTCGGGCAGCAATGGAGCCAACAGACCCAGGAGGGCGTGGTGCTCGAGCTTGCGTTCCGTGGCACCGCTCTCGCACAGGCGCGGATGCACCCCTACATCATGCTGCTCCAGGCGCAGACCAACCTGATCGACCCCGAGACCGATGGCGCCTACGTCCTGAACCGCGTCTTCAGCAACAGCGACGTGAACTACTGACCAGCGTCCGACTTGTGATCGAGGGCCGCCGCCTCGGGCCCCGGACCGGGCTCCTCGGCCTGCGATGGGCGCCCGCTGACCATCGCCACCACGGCACCGATGATGATCGCCGCCGCCAGCAGTGATCGCCCTGAAAGCGTTTCGCCACGAAACGCGATTCCGAGCCCCACCGCCACCAGCGGGTTGACGTACGCGTAGGTGGCCACCGTGGTCACGGGGACGTGATGCAGCAGCCAGGCATAGGCACTGAAGGCCGCCAGGGAGCCGAAGACGATCAGGAACACGAAGCCCAGCAGGGACTCGGTCGAAACTGCCGCGGGATCGAACCGTCCCACCTCGCCGGTCCCGGTGGCCACGAGCAGCAGGACGAGTCCGCCGGCGACCTGTTGCATGCCGGCGCCGAGCAGGCGGCTGCGCGGCATCGGAGCCTGTCGCGCGTAGACCGACCCGGACGCCCAGCAGATGGCCGCACCAAGCAGGATCCCGATCCCGAGGGGGTCGAGGCGCTGGATCCCTTCCGCGGGGAGCAGCAGGATCGCGACCCCCACCAGGCCTATCAGCACGCCGCCGATCGCCAGCCAGCTCGGCGCGCGGCGCGTGGCCAGCGCATCGAACAGGCTGAACCAGATCGGTGTGGTCGCGATGATCACGGCGGCAATCCCCGACGGCACGGTCTGCTCGGCGATCATCACGCCGCCGTTGCCACCGAGCAGGAGGAGCGTCCCGACGATGAGTGCGGTCCGCCACTCGACCACCCGTGGCGCCGCGATCCGCGCAGCGTCGTCGGATCGGCGCCTGCGCCAGCGGTCTCGGGCCACCAGGAAGGCGATCAGCATCGCTCCAGCAACGACGAAGCGGACGCCACCGGCCAGAAAGGGTGGCATCGTCTCGACCACGTAGGCGATCGCCAGGTAGGTCGAACCCCACAGGATGTAGACCGTGCCGAGCGCGATAGCCACCGCCAGGGTGGATGGACGGCCCGTGCTGGTCATCGGCGCATTGTGCCGCACCGTCCACCCGGCTACGCGACCTGTCGAATCCGGCACCCACCGTTCGTCGTCACAATGAGCGCCAACTCAAGGGCGCGCCACGCAGGGACACGAGGAGACGCAGATGAAGTACATGATGCTGATCGGCGGCGCCGAGGACGGCTGGGACCACATGAGCGAGGCCGACCAGGGCGCCCTCTACGCGCAGATCGGCGCGTGGTGGGGAGATCACGCGGCGAGCGGGGAGATCCTCGAGGGGCACCAGTTGCAGTCGGCGTCGACCGCGACGACGGTCCGTCGCAGCACGGACGGCGAGGTAACGATCACCGATGGACCGTTCGTCGAGGGCAAGGAGATGGTGGGCGGCTACGGCATCCTCGAAGTGCCCGACCTCGATGCCGCGATCCGTCTCGCCTCGTCGTGGCCCGGACCCGACGTGCTGGAGATCCGTCCGGTCGTGGTCCGGGAGGAATAGCTGGGGCGCGTGGCGGGCGACGCATCGGTCGGGGCAACGGTCGGGGCGTCGCTTGATCGCGTCCTGCGCGAGGAGCGCACCCGACTCGTCGCGGCCCTGGTGCGGATCCTGGGCGATTGGGATCTCGCCGAGGAGCTCGTCCAGGACGCCGCCGTGGCGGCCCTGGAGCACTGGCCGACGGACGGCGTGCCACGTAACCCCGGCGCCTGGCTGATGACCACCGCGCGCCGGCGCGCGGTGGACCGACTGCGGCGCGACGCCCGCTATCGCGCCCGGCTGACCCAGATGAAGGCAGAGGCCGACGAGATGGATCGACCTGTCGACACCCACGGACCGCTGGGCGCCGACGACCGCCTGCGCCTGCTCTTCACCTGCTGCCACCCGGCGCTGAGCCGCGAGGCGCAGGTGGCACTCACCCTGCGCGTGGTCGGCGGCCTCGAGACACCGGCGGTGGCCCGCGCCTTCCTGGTGCCGGAGGCGACCGTCGCCCAGCGCCTTGCCCGCGCCAAGCGCAAGATCCGCGACGCCGGCATCCCATACCGCGTGCCCGATGACGCCGAACTGCCGGCCCGGCTCGAGCAGGTACTGGCGGTCCTCTACCTGATCTTCAACGAGGGCTACCTCGCCAGCTTCGGCGATGCCGCCGAGCGGCGAGAGCTGGCCACCGACGCCGCGTGGCTCACCTCGCTTCTCGTTCAGTTGATGCCGGACGAGGCCGAGCCGCGCGGGCTCCAGGCACTCATGCTCCTCCACCTTGCCCGCGCCGACGCACGCTTCGCCGCGGACGGGTCGCTCGTTCGGCTGGCCGACCAGGACCGATCACGATGGGATCGCGACGGCATCCGTGCCGCGATCGAGATCCTGGATCGAGCTGAGCGACTGGGACGCCTCGGCCCGTACCAGCTGCAGGCGGCCATTCTCGCCATCCACGCCGCAGCGCCGGATTACTCGGCGACCGATTGGGCAGAGATCGTGCGCCGCTATGACCGTCTGATGGACGCGCGCCCCTCTCCGGTTGTCGCGCTCAATCGGGCAGTGGCGCTGGCCGAGGTGGAAGGCCCCGCGGTGGCGCTGGAGGAGGTGGACCGGTTGGCCGGCCGGCTCGACGGGTACCACCTGTACCACGCGGTCCGCGCCGAGCTCCTCCGCCGCCTCGATCGCCGCGACGAGGCGCGCGACGCGGACCGGCGGGCATTGGGGCTGACGGACAATCCCGCAGAGCAGCGGCTGCTCACGGAGCGGATCGACGCCGCCGGGGCGTAACGGAAACGGGCATCCGGCTCGTCAGACGGGCGCATGGCACCACCCCTAGACTGACTGCGACACGCACACCAGCGTGCAGGAGGATTTCGCGATGACGAATGGCCACCACCGCAGGCGCCTCAACGCCATCGGTGTCGCATTGGCAGCGGCCATCCTCGGCGGGTGCGCTGGCGCCGGTTCGCCATCGGCTTCAACGGCGAGCGCGCAGCCGAGCTCGATTCCGGGTTCAGCCAGCGCCGAGCCGACCGCCAGCGCCGAGCCGACCGCGGAACCAACGGTGGGCCTGACCGCCTCCCCGAGTGAATCCGCCACGGCGGAGCCGAGCGCCGAGCTTCCGGGCTTTGCCTGCGCGCCAAGCACCGGCCTCGCCGCTACGACACCCAGAGCGACCATCACCGACGTCCGCATCGGCACCCACGACGGGTACGACCGGGTCGTCTTCGAATTCGATTCCGGGATTCCGACCGTCACCGTGGCGGCGGCGCTGCCGCCCTTCTACGCCGATGGCAGCGGACTGCCGGTGGTGGTCATCGGCACCGCCTTCCTCCGGGTGACCATGACCGGCGCGAGCGGCGCCGATCCCGACGGTGTAGTCGCCTACGGCGGGCCGTACAGCTTCACGCCGGGCTTCCCTCGCCTCGCCCACCTGGTCCGAGGCGGTGACTTCGAGGCGGTCACCACGTGGTACATCGGCCTCAACGGTGGAGCCTGCCTGCGGGTGCTTGCGCTCGACAATCCCAGCCGGCTGGTGATCGACGTCGAGCAGTAGGCTCACATGACACCACTCCGCTAGGATCGGTCTGACCCAAGCAGCACAGTGCGGAGACTCGATGCCCGACCGACCGACGCCCCCGACCGGCACGCTCGACCTGACCAGGTCCTACACCGCCCGCGTCAAGACCGAGCGGGGCGAGATGACCTGCGAACTCTTCGCCGCCGACGCGCCGCTCACCGTGGAGAACTTCATCAACCTGGCGCGCGCCGGCTACTACGACGGCACCACCTTTCACCGCGTGATCCCTGGCTTCATGGCCCAGGGCGGCGACCCGACCGGCACCGGCACCGGAGGGCCGGGCTACACCTTCCGCGACGAGGTCTCCGCGGCGCGCCGACACGCCGGACCAGGGGTCCTGTCGATGGCCAATGCCGGCCCGGGGACCAACGGCTCGCAATTCTTCATAACCTACGCCGCAACGCCGCACCTGGACGGGAAGCACAGCGTCTTTGGGCGCATCACCGATGGGCTTGACGTCCTGCTCGCCATCCGCGAGCGTGACCCCCAGCGCGATCGCAACCCCGGTGATCGGATCGACACGATCGAGATCGAGGTCGCCTGAGCCGCGGCCCTATCATCGGTTCATGCCGTACCGACCGGTCCCGTACGTCGCCCCGAAGCTGAGCGAAGCAGAGCAGCGAGACGCCTCGCGTCGCTTCACCGAGGTGATGAGCCAGCGGCGGTCGATCCGAGCCTTCTCCCGACAGCCGGTGCCCTGGGAGCTGATCGAGAACGCGATCCGGGCTGCTGGCTCCGCACCGAGCGGCGCCAACCAGCAGCCGTGGACCTTTGTCGTGGTCGAGGACCCTGAGACGAAGCAGCGCATTCGCAATGCGGCTGAGGCGGAGGAGCAGGAGTCGTACGAGCGCCGCATGTCGCCGGAATGGCTGGCCGCGCTCGAGCCGCTCGGAACCGACTGGCACAAGCCGCACATGACCGATGCGCCCTACCTGATCGTCATTTTCGAGCACGCCTACGGGCTCCGGACCGATGCCGACGGTCGGGTGCACAAGGTCAAGCACTATTACGTGCGCGAGTCGGTTGGCATCGCGGTCGGCTTCCTGCTGGCGTCGCTCACGCATGCAGGCCTGGCAACCCTCACCCACACGCCCAACCCGATGGGATTCCTGCGCGATCTCCTCGGTCGCCCGGAGAACGAACGTGCCTACGTCGTCATCCCGGTCGGCTACCCGGCGCCCGACGCAACCGTGCCGGAGATCGAGAAGAAGCCGCTCGACGGGATCCTGGCGCGCCGATGAGTCGGTGCCTGACGCTCGACGACCTGTCCCGCCTGCCGCTTCCGGGGATGGACCATCCGGCGGGGGTGACATTCGTGCCGGGCAACCGCGCCGTCACCTACCTCCACAGCGAGGACGGCTCACTGGTCCGGTCGCTTTGGCACCACGACCTCGACTCCGGGGAACGCCAGGTGATCGTCGGCGCGGCGGCGGGGACCGTGCGGGAAGACTGGTTCGGGCTGGAGGAGCGGCTGCGGCGGGAGCGCACGCGAACAACCGACCTCGGGGTTACGTCACACGCCTGGGCCACCGACGCGGCTGAGCCCACGCTCCTCGTACCACTCGCGGAGCGCGTATTGGTGGCCCGTGGGGGGCGTCCCTGGCTGGATCTCGCCCCCCTCGCCGGAATCGAGCGCGCGGCCGGCACCACGCTCAGTCCGGACGGAACGTGGGTCGCCTGCGTGATTGACGGCGATCTGTGGGTCGCGCCGGTCGACGGTGGGGCTCCTCGGCGCCTGACCGACGACGCAGAGCCGGGCGTGACCAACGGCCTCGCCGAGTACATCGCCGCCGAGGAGCTCAACCGCTTCGACGGCCTCTGGTGGAGCTCGGACTCGCGGACCATCGCCTTCGCGCACGTCGATGAGCGCGCGATTGCGCCGTTCGACGTGGCGGAGGGTGGTGCAGGAGGTGAGTCCGAGTCGCATCGCTACGCATTCGCGGGTGGCCCGAACGCCTCGGTCGAGCTGCGGATCGCGACCCTGGAATCCGATCCGGCCACCAGGGTGGACCTGCCCATCTCCGCCGATCACTACCTGGCCCGCGTCGTGGCTGCCCCGACCGGTGGCTGGCTGGTCGGGATCATGCCGCGCGACCAGCGCTCACTTGGTTGGTGGCGGGTCTCGTCCGGCGGCTCGGCGCGAGAACTGTGGGTCGTGCACGCGGACCCATGGGTCAACCTGGACCACGCCACGCGAGTCCTCGCCGATGGACGGATCCTGACCACGAGCGAGCGCAGCGGGTTCCGGCACCTCGAATTGCGCGGCACCGACGGCGAGCTGGAGCGTGTCCTCACCGCCGGCCCCTGGATGGTTACCGGCGTGGCGAGCGTCAACGTCGATCGGAACGAGGTGCTCTTCACCGCGACGCGCGACGAGGTCCTTGAGCGGCACCTGTATGCCGTCCCCCTCGACACCGAGCTGCCGGTGACCGATCCGAAACGTCTCACCGAGGAGCCCGGCTGGCACGAGATCGTGGCGTCGCCGGATGGCATGCGCTGGATCGACACGTTCTCGGATCCGGAACACGCACCGCGTGTCAGCGTCCACTCGCGTGGGCACGCCGCCCCGATCGTGATCTGGGCGCCCTCGGTGACGGCCGCGACCGCGGCGCTCGACCCGCCGGAGTTCCTGGAGCTGACAGCGGCCGACGGACATACGAGGTTGCACGCGGCCTTCTACCGGCCGACGGATCAGGCGGCGGACATGGACGGTCCCCCGCCCTGCGTGGTCTGGATCTATGGCGGGCCGCACTCGCAGTACGTCAAGCGGTCATGGGAGGTGACGTCGCACCTGCTCCGGCAATACCTGCGCCAACATGGCGCGGCCGTGCTGATGGTCGACAATCGCGGCACGAACAACCGCGGCACGGAATTCGAGGCCTCTCTGGGGGGACTCCTCGGGTCGGTGGAGGTTGCCGACCAGGCGGCGGCCGTACGAGATCTTGCGGATCGCGGCGAGATCGACCCTGACCGCGTGGCGATCACCGGCTGGAGCTACGGCGGATTCATGACCGTGATGTGCATGGCGCGTGAGCCAGGGCTCTTTCGCGTCGGGGTGGCTGGCGCGCCCGTGGTCGAATGGTTGGAATACGACTCGGCGTACACGGAGCGCTACCTTGGCGAACCGAGGAAGCACGCAGCTGCCTACCGGGACAGCTCGCTGCCGGCTCAGGCGGCAGCGATATCCGGCGATCTCCTGCTCGTCCACGGCAGCCTCGACGAGAACGTCCACCTGCGACATAGCAGACGGCTGATGGCTGCCCTTGAGGAGGCCGGACGACCCGTAGAACTGGTCCTCATCGGCGGCCAGCGCCATCGCACGCGTGGCTCGGCAGCGATCCGTCTGCGCGAACAGCGCACGCTGGCGTACCTGTTGGAGGGCCTCGACCTCCCGCTCCCGGAGGAGCTGCGCCGCGCGGAGTAGGCGCTCCTCAGGCCGCGGCCGCGTAGAGCAGGTTGTAGGTGACCGATGGGTCCGGGGCGAACTGCATGCGCATTGCGCAGCCGCTGCACACCAGCTCATCGGCCGTCTCGTCAACCAGGAAGGCGAGCTCGTCCTCGCACCAGGGGCAGGTCATCTGAATCGTCATGCCCGCATCCTCAGCGTGCCTGTCGACACCTAGCCTGTCGCGTTCTTCTACGCTTCCGGGCGTGACACCCGATCCCGCTGCACCCGTCGGGGACTGGCGCGCCTTCGCGCGACGCCGCTACCGGCCGTTCCGGCTGGTGGCCGTGGCACAGGGCTTCATCGGTCCGCTGTCGGGTCCGGCCATCGTGATTCCGCTGCTCCTCTCGCTTGGGGCGCACCCGGCGCTGGCCACCATCCTGGCGGTGTTGCCTGTATTGGGCACCATGGGCCAGCGACTGCTGCCGAACCTCCTCGACCGGACGAACGGCAACCTGCGCGGCCTCGTCGTGATCGGCGCCGCGGTCGCCGAGCCGCGCGGCCTGCTGCTCGCCGGGATCGTTGCCCTCAACGCCATCGGGATCGCCTCGGACGCCGTGACGATCGCGCTCGTTGCCGTGGTGAACGGGCTCTTCGGATCGATCGGGGCCATCGCCTACGGCTCGCTGCAATCGTGGTACCAGATCATCCTCCCCGACGCGGAGCGTCGGGTCGTCGGTCCGCGCCTGGCCGGAATCGCCCTCGGCATCGGGTCGGTCGTCCTGATGCCGCTCGCGCTCGGGATGGACAACCTGGTCAGCGGCATCGGGGTATGGGCATACGCCGTCCCGTTCGGCGTCTCCGGTGTGGCCGGCCTCGTCCCGGCCCTTGCCCTGCGCCGCATCCCCTCGCCGGGCAGGGTGCGCGTACCGCGCCAGGTGGCGTGGACGAAGGGCGACGATGACCGCCTGCGCGGGCTCGCGCGGGTCCTCACCCTCGCATCGCTGTCCGCTGGGCTGGCGCCGTTCCTGGCGGTCTACGCCATCGCCGTGCTGGGCACCGGTCCTGGCTTCGCCATCGCGCTGTCGGCGATCTCATCGGGCACGCTGGTGCTCGCTTCACTGGTCGTGAGCTCGCGGCTGGCCCGCAGCTCGGCCTCGCGCATGCTCCGGGGATCGATGCTGCTGCGCGGCTTTGCCCTGCTGCTGGGTCTCGCCGCGCACCCGGCCAACCCATACGCGCCGGTGGTCCTGGTGGTGATCGCCGCGGCCATGGCGGCCGGCGACACGGCGGGACAGCTCTCCGCGAACGAGCGTCTCTTCCGGCTTGCGACGGGGCCGGAGGTGATCGCCTTCCAGAGCCATTTCGTGGTGCGCTACGTCCTCGCGTACGGCGGAGGTCTCGTCGCCGGATCGGCGGTCATGCTGATGGGCGGCTATCCGGCGTTCGCCATCCTGTTCGGCGGGGCGGGCCTGGTGCGACTCACCGCATCGCGCTTCACGGGCGCCCCGGGCCGTATGCAGGTCGGCACAACCACCGAGGTGCACCGGACCGTCGAGGTGCCACCAACCGAGCCGCCGATCGAGCCACCCGCCGACCCGCAGACCTGACCCGGACGATCGGACTACTTGCGTAGTTGCGCAACAAGTGAGAGAATCGGGTCATGACCGCGACGCCTCTCACCGAATCCCTCCGCGATCGGGCGGCGATCATCGCTCGGGCACTCTCCGACTCGAAACGCCTGTGCGTGGTCGAGCGACTGGCTGAGGGTGAGCGCTCCGTGAGCGACTTGTCGCGCGATATCGGGTGCCAGGTGCCCAACATGAGTCAGCACCTCGCGGTCCTGCGGCAGGCCGGCATCGTGGCCAGCCGACGGGAGGGCAACACCGTCTTCTATCGCCTTGCGGATGAACGTATCCTTGAGGCCTATCGCATGCTGCAGCAGGTCGCTCGCTGACCAAGCAGCACAGAAAGGACCCTTTACAGACCGATGTCCAACGTACGAGAAGCAACTGACGCGAACTTCCAGCAGCTCGTTATCGAGAACGACAAGCCGGTGATCGTCGACTTCTGGGCTGCCTGGTGTGGCCCGTGTCGCCTGGTCGCCCCCGAGATCGACAAGCTGGCCGAGAAGTACGCCGGGACGGTGGACGTCGTCAAGCTGGACGTCGACGCCAACCCGCACACCGCCATGCACTACGGCGTGATGAGCATCCCGACGGTCGCCTACTTCGCTCCCGGCGAGCCGCCGCGGGCCGCAGTCGGCTTCCGGCCGGCCGAGCAGCTGGAAGCCGCATTCGGACTCGCGACGCCGGCAGCCACCGTCTGACGGCCGCACCTCCATCGGACGCCCCCGCCCTTCACCGGTCGGGGGCGTTTCCGTACCCGGCGGCGAGAGCAGGCCGCCGCGCGCGCCGCGATCGGTCAGCGGCTAACCTTCCGTCCCAGTGAACCGATCGATCGCCGCGGTCCTCGCCGGCACATTCACGCTGCGCTTCAGCACCGGCCTGACGGGCGGCCTCTTCCTGTACTACATGGCCGGGCTCCCCGACCACGGCGGTCCCGAGGTCACTTCCTTCATGGTCGGGCTGCTGACCGCCACCTACTTCGTCGCCGAGCTGGTCCTGTCGCCCGGCTTCGGGGTCCTATCAGACCGGCTCGGAGCGCACCGGGTGATGCAGTGGGGTCCGGTCTTCGGGGCGGTGGCGGTGATCCTGACTGCGGGCACCACGGATCTCTTTCTACTCGGGGTCACTCGCTGGCTCGAGGGTGCTGCAGCAGGCGCCAGCATTCCTTCGATCCTGGGCTACATCGCCGTCGCCACCAGCCGCGATGAACAGCTGCGGGGCAGGACAGTGGCCCGATTCGAAGTTGCAACGCTGGCGGGACTCGGCATCGGGGCGGTGGCGGCCGGGCCGATGTGGGAGCTCTTCGCGCGATTTGCGTTCCTGCTGAATGCCGGCATCTACGGCGTCTCGTTCGGCATCTACCGATGGGGCGTCGCTGACCTTGTCGATCACGGCCACGCGCGGGCGGGCGGGGAGGCTCAGCCGCTCCAGCCGGGTGAGCTGCGGCCGGCATCCTTCGACTGGGCCCGCTACCGAAATGTCCTGTCGAGCCGCAGCGTGTGGCTGCTGGCGCCGACCTGGATTGCACTCAACGCGATCATCGGCTCGTGGACGACCCAATCGGTCTTCCAGCTGGTGCGCACGCCCTCCGCGCGCTTCGATGGCCAACTATTGATGGGCGGGTTCGCGCCCACGCAAGTCAGCGCGGGCCTGGGAGTCGCGCTCCTCGTCTTCGTCGGGGGCGTGCTGTACTGGGGCGGGCGGTTCAAGCAGTTCCGGCGGACGACGATCATCGTGATCGGCATCGGCGGCGGTCTGCTGATGGTCGGTTCCATCTTCGGGATCAACCACTCGCAGTCGCTGGGGCTCGCGGGTCAGATCCCCCTCGCGCTGGGCATGCTCGGCGGCCTCTTCGTGCTGGCCGGCGCAACCCCCGCCGCGCTCGGCCTGCTCGCCGATATCAGCGAGGCGCACCCTGCAGACCGGGGCGCAATCATGGGCCTCTATTCGGTCTTCCTGGCCGTGGGACAGATCACCGGCAGCCTGGCCGGAGGTGGCGCGGCCGAGTGGCTCGGCATGGACGGCCTGCTGCTCGCGTCGGTCGGACTCCTCGTGCTGGCGATCCTGCCGGTCGGCGCGTTGCGGGAGAGCGAGCATCTGGTCGGGATGGCAGACGGACACGAGCGGGAAGGCCCGGCCGAATTGCTCGCCCATGCACTGCCACACCCCGATGAGGAGGATGCCAGCGACGGCGTCCCCGAAGGGCCGTAGCCGGTCGGCTATCCTTCACGCTCCAATGCGCCTCTCCAAGCTCTTCTTCACCTCGCTTCGCGACGACCCGGCCGATGCCGAGATGGCGTCGCACAAGCTGCTCGTGCGCGCCGGCTATGTCCGGCAGCTGGGCGCCGGGATCTACTCCCTGCTGCCGCTCGGCTTCCGGGTGAGCCAGCGGATCGAACAGGCGATCCGCGACGAGATGAACGCCATCGGCGGCCAGGAGATGGAGATGCCGGTGGTGCACCCCGCCGACCTGTGGCGGGAGACCGGTCGCTACGCCAAGATCGGCCCGGAGATGGTCCGCTTCAAGGACCGATCCGGCCGTGACATGGTGCTGGCCATGACCCACGAAGAGGTCGTCGCCGACCTCCTGCGGGACCTGGTCAAGAGCTACCGCCAGCTGCCGGCCATCGTCTACCACTTTCAGACCAAATTCCGCGACGAGCCGCGCTCACGCGGCGGCCTGATCCGGGTTCGCGAGTTCGTGATGAAGGACTCGTACTCGCTCGACGTCGACGCGGCAGGACTCGACCACTCCTACGACCTCCACTACGCCGCGTACGTGAAGATCTTCGAGCGCCTGGGCCTCGAGACGGTGGCGGTCGGCGCCGATGTCGGCATCATGGGCGGCAGCCTGGCCCACGAGTTCATGGCGCTCAACGACGCCGGCGAGGACACGCTGGTCATCTGTGACGCGTGTGGCTATGCGGCCAACCAGCAGATCGCCGCGGTAGGCGCCCCGGATCCCGCTCCCGAGGAGCGGCTGCCCACCGAGGAGGTAGCCACGCCGGAGACGCCGACCATCGCGTCGCTGGCTGCGCTGCTCGGCGTCGGGACCGATCGAACCGCCAAGGCGACCTTCTTCGTGACCGGCGACGGCCGGCTGATCACCGCCATCGTGCGCGGCGACTTCGAGGTCAACGAGACGAAGCTGGGCAACGCGGTGAAGGCGATCGGCGGCCTGCGGCCCGCGCAGACCGAGGAGATCAAGGCGGCCGGCATGGAGCCGGGGTACGCGTCACCCATCGGAGCCCACGGCACGACGGTGGTCATGGACGAGTTGGCTGCCCGCTCGCCGAACCTGGTCGCGGGAGCCAACCGACACGGCTACCACCTGCTCAACGTGAACAGCGGTCGCGATTTCACCCCTGACCTGGTGACCGATATCGCCAACGCGCGCGCCGGCGACGCCTGCCCCAACTGCGGGTCGCCGGTCGTACTGCGCCAGGGAATCGAGGTCGGCAACATCTTCAAGCTGGGCACCGACTTCACCAGGGCGCTCGGCTCCACCTACCTCGCCGAGGACGGCAGCCGCAACCTGGTGGTGATGGGCAGCTACGGGATCGGGCTGGGAAGGGCGATGGCCTGCATCGTCGAGGCGCATCACGACGACAAGGGGATCGCCTGGCCGGCATCGGTGGCGCCGTACTCTGCTCACCTCGTGGCGCTCGGCGCGTCACGTGATCCGGCGGTCGGCGAAGCGGCCGAGGGGCTCTACGGGCGCCTGACCGATGCGGGCGTCGAGCTCCTCTACGACGACCGCGACGAATCACCCGGCGTGAAGCTGACCGATGCGGAGTTGCTCGGCATGCCGCGCATCCTGACCATCTCCCCGCGCTCCCTCGCCGCCGGCGGCGTGGAGGTCACCGAGCGAGCGAGCGGAGAGCGGTCCGTTCGTCCCATCGCCGAGGTCGAGGCCGAGCTGCGCGGCTAAGGCCCGGTCACCGCAGCTGCGGCAGGATCTCCGCACCGATCCGCTCGAGCTTGGCGACGTCATTCACGCCGCGCACGCTGAACAGGATGTGCTGGGCACCCGCCTCCTTCAGCGTCCCGAAGCGCTCGACGACCTGGTCCGGTGATTGGGTATCGAGATCGACCGACTGCAGCGTGCTGCGCTCGATCGCCTCGTATGGTCGACCGAGCCGCTCGCAGTGCTCCCGCAGCACCGCGTACTTGTGACTGATCCTCGCCGCGTCACCGAACACGTTGCAGGCATCGGCGTACTGGGCCACGAGGCGCAACGTCTTCTTCTCGCCACCCCCACCGATCATGATCGGCACCCGCGGCCGCGAGATCGACTGCGGCGAGTTCAGCAGCCGCGTGGCCGTGTAGTGCCGCCCCTCGAACGATTCTCCGCTACCACTGCCGCCGGACCACATGGCGTGGGCCATCTGCAGCGTCTCCTCGAGCATCTCGAAGCGCTCGCGCAGCGGAGGCATCGGGAAGCCGAGCCCGGCAGACTCCTCCTCGTTCCAGGCCGCGCCGATCCCGAACCAGGCGCGCCCTCCCGACAGGATGTCGAGCGTGGTGGTCGCCTTGATCCACAGGCCCGGCTGTCGGTAGTGGATTCCGCCCACCATCAAGCCCAGCCGCGCCCGGTCCGAGTGAGCTGCCATGAAGCCCAGCGCCGAGGTCCCCTCGAGCATCGGCGCCTCAGGCGGTCCCAGGCCGCGGATCTGGAAGAAGTGATCCATTACCCAGATCGAGTCGAAACCGGCGTCGTCGGCGGCACGCGTCACGCGTGCGAGGGTCGGCCCGATCGCCTCCGGACCACCGGGCCAGGTGAAGCTGCTGATCTGCAGTCCGAACTTCATGCGGTCGTCCCGGGACCGCCGGCGGGGAACCGACCGTGCGGTCGAAGCGTCATGGGGACATGATGACAGTTGGGCGAATGCTTCTTCCGATGCTGGTTCTGCTCAGCGCCTGCACGCAGACCTCGGGCGCGACGCTCGACGGGCGCACCTTCCTCTCGACATCGGTTACCACGGACGGCATCGCGCGTCCACTTGTCGCAGGTACCAGGATCCGGCTGACCCTGGACGATGGGCACTTGGGCGCCTCAGCCGGGTGCAACATCTATGGCGCCGACTATTCGATCTCCGATGGGCATCTGGTGGCCAGTGGCGGCTCGATGACCGAGATGGGCTGCGACGAGGAGCGCTCCGCCCAGGACGAGTGGCTCTTCGAGTTCCTCGGTTCCAACCCGACCATCACGTTTGACAGCGACGGGCTGGTCCTGACCCACGAGGGCACGGTGATCACCCTACTCGACCGCGAGATCGCCGATCCGGATCTGGCGCTCGTCGGTCCGACCTGGACGGTCGTCTCGATCATCGACGGTGACGCAGTGTCGAGCCTCCCGGCTGACGTCGTGGCAACGCTGCGATTCCACGCCGACGGGACAGTGGCAGTGAACACCGGATGTAACTCCGGCGGCGGCACGTACACGCTGAGCGGTGCGACGATCCGGTTTGTCGGGGTCGCCCTGACCGAGCGCTTCTGCGAGGGGCCGGCGGGCCAGATGGAGGCCGCGGTAACGCAGATCCTGCAGGCTTCGTCAGTGAGCTACCAGATCGAGGCCCGGAACCTGACCCTGATGGCGGGAAGCCAGGGCCTGGGACTGACGGGCGAGTAGTCGTCGCGCCTCAGCGCTCGACGCTCACCCCGTGCCAGAAGGCGACATAGCCCTCCACGTTCTTCGCGGCCTCTTTCGTCTCCGGGTAGTACCACGCTGCGTTCGGATTGCGGACGCCGTCCACCTCCAGATCGTGGTACGAGGCGGTTCCCTTCCAGGGACAGACGGTGTGCGTGTCGGACGGGCGCAGGTACTCCGCCTTGACCGTCTCGGGTGGGAAGTAGACATTCCCCTCGACGATCTCGAAGGTGTCGCTCTCTGCGATCACTGCCCCATTCCACGTCGCGCGCGCCATGGCGGCATCCTACTCCTCGCGTCGATGCGGCAGGGTCGCGGACGGTCCCGCCCAGAGCTCGTCCCGGGAGGATCCATGTCCGCAGTCCGGCCGTAGTTCCGCCGCAGGTTTGCCGCAGCCGCCCTCAACGATGCTGGCGCAAACACCGCGACCGGCCGGCCGCGGGAAGCAGCGGAGGACATTCCCATGCGTCGTGTCATCACAATCCTTGCCGCCGTTGGCCTGGCCATGGCCGTGACCACGGGCAGCGTGGCGGCCAGGCAGCCCACCATCTACCTGGCGTTGGGCGACTCGCTGGCCTGGGGCGATGGGGCCTCGGTCCCGACCCGAACGGCATACGTGCCGCGGCTGGACGGATATTTCCACGGTGGCTCGCACGCCGCCACGACCGGACTGGTCAACCTCGCCGTGCGCGGCGAGAACACCGGATCGTTCATCGCCGGCGGTCAGCTGACGGCCGCCATCGGCGCCATTGCAGACCCCACCAGCGATGTGGCGGTGGTAACGCTCAGCATCGGCGGCAACGACCTGGGCGACCTGTTGGGCGTGCCGCCATGCGCGACCGATCCCGCAGGCGCTGCATGCCAGGCCGCGGTGGCAGCGGCGCTGGGCAACGTCTACGCGAGTTACGGGGTGATCGTCGGCACCCTGCAGGCAGCCCTGGCCGCCGACCCCGGCGCCGAGAAGCTGTTCGTAATCACCTACTGGAACATCTTTGGTGGCACCGGCAGCCCGTTCGAGGTGCCGATCGACTTCGCCCTGCTGGGCAGCGACCTGACCATCGACTGTGCCGCCAACCAGGTGCATCCCGACCGCGTTGGCCTGAACGACCTGCTGGCCTGCATCGGCGGGGCGCTGGGGGCAGTGGTCGTCGACCTGTACCCGGTCATCGGCGACGACGCGCTCACCTACACCCACATCGCGTACGGCGACTTCCACCCCAACGACGATGGCTACGCCCTTATCGCGCAGGCGCATCGTCGGCTGGACCGCTCCTCCTGATCAGCTGGATGGGCGCCCGGCTCCGCGCCGGGCGCCCATCGATCCGGATCGGACCTAAACGGCCACCGCCTCGAGCTGCGGCTCGTACTCGACGTCCACCAGGCGCCCGGCGGGGTAGTCGTCGTAGGCGGCCATGTCGAAGTAGCCGTGGCCGGACAGGTTGAAGAGGATCACCCGCTCCTCCCCCGCCTCTCGTCGCTTCGAGCGCCTCGTCGATCGCCGCCCGGATGGCGTGGCTCGACTCCGGCGCAGGCGCGGAAGCAGGTGGTTGGACTTCCGATCTAGAAAGGGCCATTCGGCACTCGTGCGCACCGCCGGCAGCCAAAACGCTTGGCTCGTCCGCCGGCGGGTGGCTGCCTTCACGCCTCCCGCATCGCCGCGCGGACGTGAGAGGAGGCCGTTGTGTTCACGCAGTCTTCGGACCGATCTCCCGCCGATGCCGCGGCCTTCGAGCGATGGCTCGGCTGGGGGTTCGTCGCGGCGTTCGGGCTCCTCGTCGGGTGGGCGGCACTCGTCCGCCGGCCGGTCCGATGACGAGCGCGATCGAGGTCGCACGCGCCTACGAAGGGATCATCGAACGGTTCACAGCTTGGGCCACGGCTGAGCCGAGCATCCGTTCGGCCGTCGTCATCGGGTCGCGGGCACGCGATGACCATCCGGCCGACGAGTGGGCGGACCTCGACATCGTCATCTGGAGCACCGACCCTGAGCCGTATCTTGCCAGCGCCGCCTGGACGGCGGCACTCGGTGAGCCGTGGATCACCTTCACCGAGATCAGCCCTGATCCGAGGGTGAGGGAGCGTCGCGTCCTGTTTGCCGGGGGCCTGGACGTGGATCTTGCGTTCGTGGATCCCAACGCCGCTCCGCAATCTGGCGAGGGGCCTGCAGACATCGCCGGACTGATCTTCGGGCGCGGCGGCCGGGTCCTGGTGGACAAGGACGGCGTCACCACGCACCTTCTGGCCGTGGCATCTCCACCGGTGCTGCCGGTGCCACCGACTTCCGCGGCGCTCGACCAGGCGGCGTCAGACTTCTGGTACCACGCGGTATGGACGGCAAAGCACCTGCGGCGGGGCGAACTGTGGTGGGCGAAGGGGTCATGCGATGGGCACCTGAAGGGCCTCCTGCAGGTCGTGCTCGAATGGGATGCGGCGGCCAACGGCCGAGACCCATGGTTCCGCGGTCGGTTTCTGGAAGAGTGGGCCGATCCGGGGGTAGTTCGAGGCCTGGATCGCGCGTTCGCCCGGTATGACGAAGAGGACCTGTGGGTAGCGCTTGGGCGCACGATGGACCTGTTCTCGCACGTCGCCCACCAACTCGCGACAACCCTCAAGCTCATGTATCCCGAGCATGCCGAGGCGCGGGCGAGGGAGCTGGTCCTCGAGTACAGAGCGACGCGTGGAGGGCAATTGGTGAGTCGAACTGACTCGTAGGGGAATCCCTGCGGACACGGGATTGCGACTTTCGTGACCTTTGGCCATGTCCACCACGGGGAGGCGCATCCGAGCATCCGGTCAGGTGAATCGGGCGCGCCCAAGCGCCTACACCACCGCGCGCGTTGGGATGGCATTCGATGGAGCCGACGATCCACTCTCGGAGGCTGAGGATCCGCTCGGCGGTCCTGAGCGTGGTGGGTGCCGCTGTGCTGCTGGCGCCGCTTGGCGGTCCCGTCAGCGCGGACCCAACGCTGGTGCAGGAATCGAACCTGGCGGCCGTCGATATCTTCATCACGACCCAGCTGCACGACCTCGGCATCCCCGGGATCGCCCTTTCGGTCGTCCAAGGTGACCAGATCGTCCATGCGCAGGGCTTTGGCATCGCCGATTCGTCCGGGCGGGCAGTCACGCCGCAGACCCCCTTCGGCATCGGTTCGATCACCAAGTCGTTTACGGCCCTGGCGGTGATGCAGCTCGTGGAGGCGGGCAAGATCGACCTGGACGCGCCGGTCCAGCGATACTTGCCCTGGTTCCGACTTGCCGACCAGGAGGCGTCGGCGAAGATCACGATCCGCGACCTGTTGCGCCAGACGACGGGCATCTCCGAGAGGGATGGCAACGGCTTCTGGTCCAGTCAGCAAGGGCTTGAGGACACGGTGCGCGGACTCGACTCGATGCAGCTCACCCAGCCGGTCGGCAGCATGCACCAGTACAGCAACATCAACTACTCGATCGCGGGCCTGGTGGTCGAGAAGGTCGCCGGACAGCCATACGGCGACTACGTGACCGAGCACATCTTCGGGCCGCTCGACATGCGGCACTCGTTCACGTCCCGCGGCCCCGCGGTGGCCGATGGCATGTCCGACGGGCACAGCTACATGTTCGGCCGGGTCTTCGCGAACGACAGGGCGGTGCCGCCGGCCTATGCGCCGACCGGATCCTTGATCGCCAGCGCCGAGGACCTGGCTCATTACGCGATCGCCCACTTGGGTGAAGGCCGATACGGCGACACGGCGATCCTCTCGCCGGAAGGCATCGCCCAATTGCATGCCCCCGCTGTCGACGTGCCGGGCAGGGACGCCCGGTACGCCATGGGCTGGGGCGCGGTCACCTGGGAGGGACGCCCGGTGCTCATGCACTCCGGCGACCCGTTCAACTTCTACAGCATCATCATGCTGTTGCCCGATGACGACCTCGGGTTCGTGCTCCTGGTCAATGCCAGCGGCTTCGAGCAGTTAGGCCAGGTCGATGGGATCGCCCGGGGTGTCCTGGACCTGCTCTACGACGGGCCGACGCCGGGGCCGATCTCGGCGCCGTTCATGACCCGCTTCCTTTACTGGGCCATCGTGCTGACACCGTTCCTGCAGATTCTGGGGATCGTCTTCGGCTGGCGGCGGCGCATGCGACGCGGACGATGGACCCTGATCCTGACCGTGGCCCTGAACCTGGTCGCCGTCGTCTCCCTGTTCGGGTTGTCGCAGCTGATCCCATTCCCGCTCCCATCGCTGGTTGCGGCCTACCCGGAGCTCGGATACGGCCTGATCGCCGTTGCGACGCTGGGGTTGGGATGGAGCGTCATCTTCTCGGCCATGCGCCTGCTGACGCGGAGGTCGCGACGGGACGATCTGACCCCGGCGACCGCGTAAACGGCGTCGGTCTTTCCCTCCCCCTGAGCGCCCGGTGACCCCGCCAGCAAGTCGCCTGGACGCGTCCGACGTTTTCCGAAGGTGGCCCGATGCGCGGAGCTCTTTTGTGCCATGCAATGGCCACCGCGCACCGCGTTAAGCCTGCGTTCGTCCGCGATGCCGCTTTGTGACCTTTGGCCCTTGTGACGTGAAGTTTGCGCCTTCGAACATCCGAGCAGGACGCGGCCCCCGAGGTGCCTTGCCCTGGTGCGTCGGGTCGTGCGTGTCCCGTTCGAACGAGGTTCGGGAAGGAGGTTCGGGTGGAAGGAAACAATCGCTACGTTCTAGCCATCATTCTCATCGTGGTTGGGCTCGGTGGGCTCGCATCGCAGGTCTTCAAGCCGACAACCGATATCGGTGGCTGGATCGTCGCGATCATCGGCGTAGGACTCCTGGGTGCCTTCGCCTACACGCGCCAGTACGGCTTCCTGGTCCCGGGCGGGATCATGACCGGCCTCGGGACGGGGATCATCCTCTCGGAGAGTCTCACCTTCGCGACTGACGAGGCAGCCAGCGGCGCCATCGTCCTTGGCCTCGGCTTCGGGTTCCTGTCGATCTGGGTCATCGGTGCGATCGCTCGGGTCGCCCAGCATCACTTCTGGCCGCTGATCCCCGGCGGCATCCTGGCCGTCGTCGGCGGAGCGCTGTTGATTGGGGATGATGCAGTCGCGGTCCTCGATTACTGGTACGTCGGCATCATCGTCATCGGCCTGTTCGTGCTCTGGCGCGCGATGGCTGAAGGTCGTACCCGGGCCTGACGCCGCGGGGGCATCTGCGCGAAGAGGACGCCGGCCGCTGCCGAGCCGGGAGAGTTCCCGCTGCCACAGGCAGCCACGGGATTGAAGGAGACTCGCCTTGAAGACGACCAATGTCGATGATCACCTGACCCGCGAACCCGCCACCGTCCGAGTCGCCATGTGGAGTGCGCGATACCGCTGGCCGGTGTTCGGCCTGTGGTTCGTCCTTACCGTCGGGCTTTTCGTCGGCAGCCTGTCCATGGGCGGCATCGACACCGGAGACGCCAGCGCGAACCCGAACGATCAGAAGCTCGAGGCGACCGAGGCATGGGAGGTCTTCGATGCGGGCGGCGCCAACGACCCGTTCGAGCAGCTCTACTTCGTCGTCGCGGGCGGCCCCGGTGCCGCCGCGGACCCGTCCTTCCAGTCGGCCGTGGGTGAGTTTGTCACCCACCTCCGCGATTCAGCGGCCGTCATCGACGGCACCTCGACCCTGACCTTCGACCAGCTCGTCAACCCGTTCGATGCTCCACCCCAGGCCGGCCTCGTATCGGCCGATGGCACGACCGTGCGGTTCCCGGCGCGCGTGCCGGGCGATGTCGATCGTGTCCGAGTGCTCCTGGAACCGGTGCTTCCCATCATCGATGCAACGCGGACCGCTCACCCGGAGCTCACCGTCCACGTCCTCAGCAATACGTTCATCAGCGACGACATCACCAGGCTGATCTCGGAGGGCCTCGATGATTCGCTGAAGCTCACCATCCCGCTGACCATGATCATCCTGCTGGTCGCGTTCGGCGCGGTCGTTGCCTCTGTGGTACCGCTGGTGCTCGCGATCACGTCCCTGGTTGCGGCGTTCGGGATACTCGGCCTCTACAGCCAGCTGGTCGGGCCGGTCAGCCCGTACGCGACCCAGCTTGTCGTACTCATCGGGCTCGCCGTCGCCATCGACTACTCGCTGTTCATGATCACCCGATTCAGAGTCGAACGGGCACGGGGCCGGTCTCGCAGCCGGGCGATCGAGGCCTCGAGCGCCACGGCCGGACGCGCCGTCTTCTTCTCCGGACTGGCGGTGATGATCTCGCTCGCCAGCCTGGTGACCCTCGGGATCAATTTCTTCACCTCGATGGCGGTCGCCACGGTATCTGTGGTCCTGGTATCCGTCATCGGCAGTCTGACCTTCCTCCCGGCCACCCTCTCGATCCTGGGCGATCGAGTCAATCTCGGTCGGCCAGCGACCTGGCTGCCGCGACTCGCCGTGGCCCTGCCGCTTGGCCCGATCAGTCGGTGGGGTCGCTCGGCACTCGGTTGGCTGAACCGGCGCGGGGGCCGCCACGAGGGCGAGGGGTTCTGGGCCCGGCTCGTCACCGCGGTCATGGCCCGCCCCATCGCCCTGACGATCCTGTCGGCGGCCGTCCTCCTCGCCCTTGGCTCACCGGTGCTCCATCTGAAGATAGGTGTCACGGACATCACGGCGTTCCCAGATTCGATCGACGGCGTCGCCGGGGTGAAGCTGCTGAACGAGAAGTGGCCGGGCGGCACCCAACTTCAGCTGGCGGTGATCGTGACCAAGGCTGATGAGCCCGGCACGCAAGCAGCGATCGAACGCCTCAAGGTCGAGGGCCTGCAACTCGACGGGCTGAACGAGCCGGTCGAGGTGACGCTATCTCGTGACGGAAAGGCTGCCGCTGTCTCGTTCACCATGGCCGGCGGCCAGAACGACGATGCCAACCGGGACCTGGTCCGCGAGGTGCGTGAGGAACTCAACCCGTCCGTCTTCGGTGACACGCCCGGCGTACGTGCCTACGTCACCGGCGGAGCCGCCGTGTCTGCGGACGTCACCCAGGTCTACACGGACGGAACGCCGCTGATCTTTCTGTTCGTGCTCGGCCTGTCGTTTCTGCTGATGCTCGTGGCGTTCCACTCGATCGTCATCCCGCTCAAGGCGATCGTGTTGAACCTGCTGTCCACGGCGGCCGCGTACGGCGCCCTGGTTCTCGTATTCCAGGACGGTTGGCTGGCCGAGCCTCTCGGGATCACCCCCAGTGGCGTTATCGAGAGTTGGGTTCCGATCTTCGTCTTCACGGTCCTGTTCGGGCTGTCGATGGATTACCACCTGTTCATCCTGACCCGTATCAAGGAAGCACGCGACCGCGGGGCTGGGTCGCATGCTGCGGTCGCCACGGGAATCTCGGCGACCTCGGCCACGATCACCAGCGCGGCCTCGATCATGGTCGTGGTCTTCGCCGTCTTCGTGACCCTGAAGTTCGTCTTCCTCCAGCAGCTCGGACTGGGGCTCGCGGTCGCCGTGTTCATCGACGCGACCGTGATCAGAAGCGTCCTCCTGCCGGCCTCGATGACCCTGCTCGGCGACTGGAACTGGTGGATGCCGCGGTTCCTCGACTGGATCCCGCGGGTCACCATCGAGGGCGAACCGGACGAGCCAGCGGAGTTGGCCCGCGCGTAGTACGTGGGCTGAGGCGCCCCGCGGCCCGACACTGCGGGGCGCCTCGTCACTGCGCACAGCTAGACGGCCACCGCCTCCATCTGCGGCTCGTATGCGACGTCCACCAGGCGTCCGGCCAGGTAGTCGTCGTAGGCGGCCATGTCGAAGTAGCCGTGGCCGGAGAGGTTGAAGAGGATCACGCGCTCCTCGCCCGCCTCCCGCGCCGCGAGCGCCTCGTCGATCGCCGCGCGGATGGCGTGGCTCGACTCCGGCGCAGGGATGATCCCCTCCGTGCGCGCGAACTGCAGGGCCGCGTCGAAGCAGGTGTTCTGGGCGTAGGCCCGCGCCTCGATGAAGCCCAGCTCCTTGAGGTGCGAGACCATCGGCGCCATGCCGTGGTAGCGCAGCCCGCCGGCGTGGATCGGGGCCGGCCGGAAGCCGTTCCCGAGGGTGTGCATCTTGAGGAGCGGGGTCGATCCCGCGGTGTCGCCGAAGTCGTACCGATACTCCCCCCTGGTCAGGGCCGGGCACGAGGCCGGCTCCACCGCCAGGAAACGCGTGGCTGAACGCCCGCTGCAGGCGGTCGCGCCAGGAACGGGAAGGCGATGCCGGCGAAGTTCGAGCCGCCCCCGGCGCAGCCGATCACCACGTCGGGCGCCTCGCCGGCCATGGCCATCTGCTTGATCGCCTCCTGCCCGATCACCGTCTGGTGCAGCAGCACGTGGTTGAGGACGCTGCCGAGCGAGTACTTCGTGTCGTCGTGCGTGGCCGCCACCTCGATCGCCTCGCTGATGGCGATGCCCAGGCTGCCGGTCGAGTCCGGATCAGCGGCCAGGATCGTGCGACCGGCGTTCGTCTCGGTCGACGGGCTCGGGACAACGGTCGCCCCGAACGTCTCGATGAAGCTGCGCCGATACGGCTTCTGCTCGTAGCTGACGCGGACCATGTAGACCTTGGTCTCGATCCCGAACAGCGAGCCGGCGAACGCCAGCGCGCTGCCCCACTGGCCGGCCCCGGTCTCGGTGACGAGGCGCGTCACTCCCTCAGCCTTGTTGTAGTAGGCCTGCGCGATGGCAGTGTTCGGCTTGTGGGAGCCGGCGGGAGAGACCGATTCGTTCTTGTAGTAGATGTGCGCCGGGGTATCGAGCGCTCGCTCCAGCCCGACGGCCCGCATGAGCGGTGACGGCCGGAAGATGCGGTACGCCTCGCGCACGCCTTCGGGGATCTCGATGAACCGCTCGGTGCTCACCTCCTGGCGGATCAGCTCCATGGCGAAGAGCGGCGCCAGGTCGGCCGGGCCGATCGGTTCACGGGTGCCCGGGTGGAGCGGCGGCGGAAGTGGTTCGGGCAGGTCTGCTGCGATGTTGTAGAAGTGGGTCGGCAGCTCGCTCTCGGGGAGCATGAACCGACGCTGCGGGGAACCGGACATGACGGCGACCTCCTGAGAACAACAAACCCCTTCGTCTTGAAAGGACGAGGGGGTCTTCTCGTGGTGCCACCTTTGTTCCCCGGTGTTCTCACCCGGGCTCATTCGATCACGGCCCGCACGGTGCAAACGATGATCTCGGCTTCGCTATCGGTGCCTCTCCGCCGGTCGCTACTTGCGCCAGATCGATGCCGGACGCGTTCTCAGCCGGAGCTCCCGGGTCCATTCGCCGTTCGCGCCGCCGCCGGGGTTTCACTCTCCCCGACTCCCTGTGGGCTCGCCTGAACGGGTACTCGTCCCGATCGTCGCCGTATTCACCTGTAGCCGCGGACAGTAGAAGCGCCGGACGATGGTGTCAAGCCCCGGAAATCAGAAAACGGGGCACAGGACGCAAATCCCGTACCCCGTTCCTGCCAGGGGGGCTGGTGATGTCTCGCGGACCCTGGCGGCCCGCGAGACTGACGAGGTCAGGCCCCTGGATTGACCAGGGGCCTGACGAGCTTACCTACAGACGGCGGCGCGTGGCACGCACGTTGGCGTAGGCCAGCGAGCCGAGCGAAGCCACCAGGACGAAGCCGAAGAAGATGGTGGGGAGCGCCCCGGCGCCACCTGACAGGCTCAAAGCCCCGTCCGGCAGCGACTCCTCGGGAGTACCGGTGCCAGCTCCAACGCTCCCTTCGGCGGACTGGGTCGGAGTCGGTGACGCCGAGGGCGAGTGAGAGACCTCGACTTGCTCGTCGTCGCAGTCCTCGATGCTCTCGTCGCTCTGGGCAACGTCGGCGGTCACACACGCGGTGTTCTCCGTCGTCACCTTGAGCTCAGTCGAGCAGGAGAAGCCCCAGATCTCGCCGACATCGAGGACATCGTCGTCGTTGCCGTCGATGTCGTCCCCGCGCTCCACTGGCTCGCAGGCAACCTCGTTGTCGCTGTCGCTGATCCAGTCGATCACGTCAACATTCAGCAGCGCGACGTCGCCCGTGTTCTCCACCTCGTAGGTGTAGGTGACCAGCGTCCCAGGCTCCACGGTGCCGTCACCGGCGTCGTGGCTCTTGCTGATGTGAATGTCCGGCTCGCCGGGCGGTGGCGGCCCAACCGTAACGGTCACTTCATCGCAGGCCGTGTCGGTGGCGCCGTCGGACTGGACGAACTCACCCTCGACACAGGCCGTGTTGGTCGTGTCCTCAGTGATTTCCATGGTGCAGGAGTAGTTCCAGACCTCGCCGAACTGCAGCAGGCCGTCGTCGTTGTCGTCTCCGCCGTCGAAGTTAACCGAAGCGCAACGGTCGTCCTCCACAACAACGTTCTCGAAGGGCGTGCCGTCCTGGGCGTTCTGTACGGCATAGGTGTAGGTCACCGGGCCGCCGCCGAACGGAAGCTCCGTGGGCTCCGCGATCTTCTCGATCTGGATGTCGCCGCAGAGGAGCTCCTCGGCGATGTCCTTGAACAGGTTCGGCAGGCTCACCGCGTCAACGACGTGGCGGAAGTTGGCCGGGTCCGGGTTCGAGATGGCGTGCATCAGGTCAAGGTCCGGCTCGCTCAGCGGCTCGCCCTGGCCGTCGGGCCCGATGGCGATGCCATACGCCTGGTCAGCTGCGGCCAGGTACGCGTTGATGTCGTCCGTCGATGGACGCGACCCCGGGTCAAGGCTGTCGGGGTTTGGTCGACCGTCGGAAAGGAAGATCAGGACCTGGAGGACGGCAACGCCGTCGACCACGGTCCGGTCGCCGTCGAGCATGTTGTCGAAGCCATCAGCCATGCCGAAGCGGAACGGCGTGTTGCCGGTGCCCGCGGTGTCGGAGTAGGCATTGATAGCGTTGTGGACGGCCGTCGCGTCCGATCCACCCATCTGAAGGTCGCGGGTGAATCCGGCGGGAACGCCGTCACTGTTGTCGCGGTTGCCGTAGGTGGTGAGTCCCACCTGGTGCAGGCCGGTGCCCCCGACGCCACCATTGTCATTGAGGGCGGTGACGAGGTTGTTCGCGGCGTCCTTGGCCCATCCGAGGCGGGACTGGCCGTCGGTCACCAGGTCCATCGAACCTGAGCGGTCGATGATCAGGACCACGTCGAGCGGTCGCTCACAGGCGGCCGGCTGGAGGTCGGTGGCCGCGCTCCGCGACACCGTGGCGCCCAGCATGAGTGATGCGAGGATGATGCCGATGGATGCAAGGGTCGGAAGCCCGATCCCCTTGCTGCGAGTGCGTGCGAAAGTGTTCACGCGATGTACGCCTCCCTGGTTGCTACAACTGCCGCCGAATGACGGAATCGGCGATAAGTGCTACGTCCGAATGGGTCGCCAATCTGACTCGTCGGACAGAATCGGACCGGAAGCGTAGCACCGGGTACCGCCGCTGCCTAGTACCTCTGGGGGGCGAGAAGCGGGCGGAATGGGGCGGCCTGGGGCAGTCGGGTGCGGTGGTCGGCGCGAAAGCGGTGCACCTGCGCACCGCAAGGTTACCCCGGAGGTACTGGTCCGAGTCAGGAGGGCAATCGCGCCAGTGCGACGCTCGCCGGGTCCTGGTACCCGGCCCCCTGCTCAGAACGGCTTGACATCATCAGCCAGAGGATGACGAGCAGTCCTCCGAGACCGATGATCGAGACGCCAACCACCTGCCAGCTCGACCGGGCCGCGTCGTATTCGTCTTGCCAGATGGACGAGCCCGCGTCGAGGGCGCGATCCGCGATCGCCTTCTCGGCCGCTGCCTGGACGAGCCCGTAATAGCCGCCGCCCCAGCGGCGCATCGCCTCGCTCATGACGGCCAGCAGTACCAGAGACGTCCAGATCCAACCCTGCCCCCACGACGATCGGGCGAAGCCGGCAGCCGCGCCGGTCAGCACGATGACCGCCAGCAGGATCCGGATGAGGGCGGTGCTCGGCACGACCTCGAAGAATGCCAGCGCCCGCTCCGGGTCGGGTTCGCCATGGAATCTCCACATCACCGTTGCGTGCACGCCGTGCGCGAGCATGAGCCCCAGCACCGCAGCCACGTGGGCCAGAACGAGCCAGTCATCCATCGGGCGAGGGGACTCTGGCGCCACGCTCATCGGCCTCGACCGGCCGTGCGGCGGGCAGCGTCGGCGGAATGGTGACGACGAAGCAGGTGCGTCCCGGCTCGGTCTCGACGTCCATCCGGCCCCCGTGGCGGACCACCACGTTGTGGCTGATGTGCAGGCCCAGCCCGGAGCCGACGCCGGGCGGCTTGGTGGTGAAGAACGGCTCGAAGATCTTGGCTGCCACGTCGGGAGGGATGCCAGGTCCCGAGTCGCAGATCGATACCCGGACACCCCCCGCATCGGTCCGCTCGGCGCGGAGGTCCAGGGTGCCGTTCCCGCCCATGGCGTCCGCCGCGTTGTCGATCAGGTTGGTCCAGACCTGGTTCAATTCGCTCCCGAACGCCTCGATCTCGGGGAGGTTCGGGTCGTAGTCGCGGGTGACGTCAATACCGGCCTTGAGCTTGTGCCGCAGGATCACGAGCGTGTCGTCGAGGCCCTTGCGCACATCGATGCGCTGCACCGGCGCCTGGTCGAGGTAGGCGTACCCCTTCACTGCCGCCACGATCTCGCTGATCCGATCGCCGGCCATGCGCACCTCTGCCAGCAGGCCCTGCACCTTGGCCGATGCGGCAAGCCAGTTGGCTGCATCGCGCGCCGCGGCGGGATCGAGGTCGCGGAAGGCGACGCGCAACTGCTCGACGTCCCATCCTGCATCCACCAGCGCCGACGCCGCGTCGGCGTCGCCGACCAGTTCGCCGAGCTCGTCGATCGCGTCGGACCGCGCGAGCGCGTCCATCGGTCCTTCCGAATCGCCTGGCCTGAGCTCCATCAGCTCGTGTGGTGGGTGCAGCTCGTTGCGCTCGTCGATGGCGCGCGCCAGCTCCTCTACGGAGCGACGAATGGCCGCGGCGGGATTGTTCAGCTCGTGGGCCAGTCCTGCAGCGAGGGTTCCCAGACCAGCGAGCTTCTCGCGCTGCCGCAGGGTCGACTCCATGCCACGCAGGCGGACGATGATGGTACGGATGATTCCGAGAGCGGCATCAGGCCCGCCTGAGAGCAGGTCTCGGACGGCGGCGTACGGGATGCGGAGCACCTCGGCGGGGGTCAGCGCGCGGACCGATGCCATGCGTCGGCCTCGCTCGAGCGCGGCAAGCTCACCCTGGATCGCCCCGGGTCCGACCCGCGCCAGCGGAATCTCGGCGTTGCCGGAACGCTTGGTGACGTCGAGCTCACCCGAGACGACCACGAACAGGTCATCGGCCTGGTCTCCCTCGGTGATCAGCAACTCGCCGGCGGCGAGCTGCATCGGCACGACATTGGCGGCGAGGCGCTCCAGGAACTCCTCCGGCAGCTCCGCGAAGAGCGGCGTGGCGCGCAGCGCCTCAAGCGTCATCGGCGCGTCGGCCTACAGTCCCGCGAGGTACTGGTGGACGAACTGCACCGACATGGCTCCCTCGCCGACCGCGCTGGCGATCCGCTTGACCGACCGATGTCGCACGTCCCCGGCCGCAAATACGCCCGGCAGGCTCGACTCAAGCAGGAATGGCTCACGGGCGCTCCCCCAGCCCGCTGGCGGCTTTCCGTCCTCGAGGAGTGCCGCGCCGGTGATGACGAAGCCTCCCTGGTCGCGCAGCACCGATCCCTCGAGCCACTCCGTACGAGGCTGCTGACCGATGAAGACGAAGAGCGCCGCCAGGGCCAACTCTTGGTCCCCCTCGGGCCCCGCAACCGTCACCGATGCGAGGTGGCCCTCGCCATGTACGGCGCTGATCGACGTGTTGAAGCGAATGTCGATGTTGGGAATGGCCGCCATCTGGTCGATCAGGTACTGGCTCATCGCCGAGAGCTCGGCGGTGCGCACCATCAGCACCACCCGCTTCGCAAATCGGGCGAGATGCACGGCCGCCTGGCCGGCCGAGTTTCCGCCACCGACGACGCCAATCTCCTGGTCGCGATACAGGGCCGCCTCGGTGGTTGCCGCGCCGTAGTAGATCCCTGCGCCCGCCAGCTCCGCCGCTCCGGGCAGCTCGAGCTGGCGATAGCTGACCCCGGTCGATACCACGACCGCGTGGCAGCTGATCTCGGCGCCGCTGGTCAGCGTTACGACGCGGTAGGGATCCTCGCGTCGAATCCCGCTCACCTCGTCGGAGCTGAGTATCTCGGCGCCCAGGCGACGCGCCTGGGCCAGCCCGCGGCGAGCCAGGTCGGCGCCCGAGAGGCCAGCCGGAAAGCCGAGGTAGTTCTCGATGCGGCTGGTCGTTCCTGCCTGTCCTCCCGGCGCCTCGCGCTCAACGAGCAGCGTCTTCAGTCCCTCACTTGCCCCGTAGACCGCGGCGGCCAGCCCGGCCGGGCCTCCTCCCACGATCACCATGTCGTAGAACGGCAGCACGGCCTTGACCTGGAGCCCAACACGCTCGGCGATCTGGCGCGTCGTGGGGTCACGCATCACCGTCCCATCGGGGAAGAGCACCACCGGGATCGCCGGATCGCCGGCGACTCCGCCTTCGAGCGAGGCGGCCAGCCGACGTCCCGCCTCGTCCTCGACCGGGTCGAGCCACGCGTAGGGGACCTGGTTCCGCGTCAGGAAGTCGCGGATCTGGTGCCCGCCCGGTGCCCAGCGTCCGGCGAGCAGCCTCAGCCCCTCGAACGACGGCTGGAAGGTGGCGCTCCAGTCCGAGAGGAGGTCGTCCAGGATCGGGTAGAGCTTCTCTTCAGGCGGATCCCATGGCTTGAGGATGTAGTGGTCGAGGCGGATCTCGTTGATCGCGCGGATGGCGACGTCCGTATCGGCGTAGGCCGTGAGCAGCACACGCTTCGCATCAGGCTGGAGCTCGAGTGCTGCTGCCAGGAACTCGGCCCCGGTCATCTGTGGCATCCGCTGGTCCGACAGGAGGACCGCCACGGCGCTGCCCCGCTGGGTGAGCTGGCGGACAGCCTCGAGTGCTTCGGCACCGGAGTTGGCAGCCACGATCCGGTAGTCCTGCCCGTAGCGCGTGCGCAGATCGCGCTCGACGGCACGCAGGACGGGCAGGTCGTCGTCGACGGTGAGGATGACCGGCTTGGTGGCCATGGGGAGTCGCAGTGTAGGCCTTGGCGGTGCGCCCGGACAGACCGATTTCGTCGCGGCAAAGCCCCGCCCCGGGGACGGGGTGAACCGATACCATCGCCCCGTGGACCCACCTGACCGCGCCGACGTCGTCATCATCGGTGGCGCCATCGTCGGCAGTTCGGTCGCCACCTTTCTTGCCCAGCGCCCCGACTGGACCGGCAGGATCGTGGTCATCGAGCGCGACCTCACCTACCGCACCGCCTCAACCACACTCTCCGCCGCCTCGATCCGTCTCCAGTTCAGCACGCCGCTGAACATCGAGATCAGCCGCTTCGGCGTCGACCTGATCAAGCACCTGGGCGACTGGCTCGGCGTGCCCGGACAGGCGGACCCGGAGATCGACTTCGTGGAGGGCGGCTACCTCTTCCTCGCGACGCCTGCGGGCCTGCCGATCCTGGAATCGAATCACGCGATCCAGCGCGCCCACGACGTGCCCGTGGCGCTGCTCTCCCCCGCCGAACTGGTCGCCCGCTTCCCATGGCTGCGGGTCGACGACCTGGCGGCCGGCTCACTGGGCCTCGCGGACGAGGGCTGGTTCGATGCCTACGCGCTTCTGCAGGCGTTTCGCCGCAAAGCGCGGTTGGTCGGCGTGGAGTACCTGGCCGGCGAAGTCACCGAGGTCGAGCGCAACGGCGACCGGGCCACCGGAGTCCGCATGACCGATGGTCGCCGGATCGCCGCGGACTGGGTGGTCAACGCGGCCGGACCGAGGGCGGGGATGGTCGCCGCCATGGCCGGGTTGCGCCTGCCGGTCGAATCGCGCAAGCGAATGGTCTTCCATTTCGATTGCCGCACCCGTGTCGAGGGATCGCCGCTGGTGATCGACCCGTCGGGTGTCTACTTCCGGCCGGAAGGGCCGAACTACATTGCCGGCGCCTCACCGCGCGGCGATCAGGCTGACCCCCAGACGCTCGAACTCGACGTTGACCGGACCTGGTTCGAGGATGTCGTCTGGCCGGGGATGGCCCACCGCGTCCCCGCCTTCGAGTCGGTCCGTCTGCTCGACGCCTGGGCCGGCCACTACGAGGTCAACACGCTCGATCACAACGCGGTGATCGGTCCCCATCCGCAGGTGACCAACTTCCTGTTCGCCAACGGCTTCTCCGGGCACGGCCTGCAGCAGGCTCCCGCCGCGGGACGAGCGCTGGCCGAGTGGATCGCCACCGGCAACTACGAGACGCTCGACATGCGGCCGCTGGGGTACGAGCGCATCGACCGCAACGAGCCCCTCCGCGAGGTCAACGTCGTCTAGCGCAGTCCCTCACCGACACTTGACGTCGTAGGGGGCAGCATCAACGAAGGCCAGGGCCTCCGCGTCCTGCCGGTCGAGCGCGCCGGCGGTGATCTGCGAGCTGTCGATGATGACGACCCCCTCGTCGTCGATGAGTACCGCGAATCGGTCCATCCCCCGCGCGGCCGGGCCCTCCTTGAGCTTCTCGCCGATGATGTTGTAGGTGCTCCCGTGGCAGAGGCAGGTGAATCGCTTCAGCTCGTCGCACAGCGCGGGCACCTGGCAACCGAGGTGCGGACACTTTCGCCACAGGGCCAGCAACTGGTCGGCGCCGGGATCCAGGACCGATGCGTCCTGCCCCAGGGCCAGCTGCTTCGCGGCGGGCACGTTGATCAGGAACGATCGCGCGGCCCCGACCGCGAACGGCCACCCGTTCGCGAAGGACGGCTGCTTCTCGAGGATCTCGGCGATGGTGCCGACGCGAAACTTCGAGCCGATGCCGCCCCGGATCTGCGGCCAGAGGAAGGCCACCATCCCGCCCAGGAACTCGATCGACAGCAGGGTTGCACCCGAGACCCAGCGCCCGGCGCATGAAGTTCCGCCGGCTGAGCTGCCTGATGGGCGGCCCGCTGACGACACCGTACGACGCCTGAACGGGACTCGGCGTTGCCATCTGCAGCATCGGCGCACCGGCGGCCGTCACCAGCACGCGGCGAGGCACCGCCAGCCGTGGATGGAAGCGCGCATCGAGCGCGCCACCGATCAGGTCGAGCAGGTCGAATCCAGCCGGGGCGCCGATCGGTGACCAGCGAGCGCATCTCAGGCCCGTAGCGCTGCCGCCAGGCGCGCGGGTAGGCGCGCAGGACGAGTCGGGTGGCGGTGGCAGGTGCCTGCATCGGTCTGTCCGTTCAGCCTGTCGAACCGTCCAGGCGGGCAAGCCCCACCGATGCGAACTGGCGGATCTCGGTCAACTGCGAGGCAAGCGACGCTTCCCCCGCCATGGTGAGGCGGTACGGTCGCCGTCGCTCTTGCTCGGGGAGTGGCTCGATGAGTCCGCGTCGCTCCAGGCGGGCGAGCACGGCGTAGAGCGTGCCAGGGCCGATGGCTGTGCCGCTGAAGTCGGCGATATCGCCCATGATCGCGTAGCCGTGCTTGGCTCCCGCCGCGAGGCTGGTCAGCACGAGCAGCGCCGGCTCGGCAAACCTGCCCAGATCGGTGTCCGGCTCATCGCTCATGTTGGGTCCTCGCTCGATCACCGCTATAGCGTGACTCGCTATAGCGGTGGTCGAACTATGCGCTGCGATGCGACCGTCTGTCAAGGGCATGCCGCTGGATGCGGCGGGCGTAGGATGGCCTCGATGGATCCCCCGCGAATCGTCCTCACCGTGGCGGATCCGACGCGTGTCGCAGATGCCGATCTGGCACGCCTGAAGAATGGGCGCTACGCCGAGGCGCTGGAACGCGCCGGAGCGATCCCCGTGCCCCTCGACGAGGGCGCACCCCACGAGCACCGCCGCGCGGCATTCGGTTCGATGGACGGCCTGCTGCTCACCGGAGGCGCGGACCTGGATCCCGCCCGCTACGGGGAGCACCTGGGCGGCAGCCGCGGGGTTGAGGTCGGGCGCGACGCGCTCGAGGCGGAGGCGTACCGGGCGGCGACCGATGCGGGCGTGCCGGTGCTCGGGATCTGTCGCGGCATGCAGATGCTCAACGTTCTGTCGGGGGGGTCGCTTGTGCAGCACCTCGAGGGCCATGAGAGCCAGCCGTATCCGTCGCCGGAGGTAACCCGCCATCCGCTCGGCCTGGTGCCCGGAACGCGGTTCGCCATGATCGTCGGCGAGTCGGACGGCGTTGAGGTCAACAGCTACCACCACCAGGCGGTGACGCCGGATCGGTTGGCTCCGGGCCTTCGAATCGCCGCGACCGCGCCCCATCCCGACGCAGGGCTGCTCGTCGAAGCCGTGGAATCGGTCGATCCCGATCGCTGGCTGATCGGCGTGCAGTGTCACCCGGAGCGCACCGAATCGTCACCCCCCGTCCTCGAGCGGCTGTGGTCCGCGTTCGTGGCCGCGTGCGGGCAGGATCGGGCCCGTCGCGACCTCCCGTAGTTCTACCGCAGTGCACCGAATGTAGGCTGGCGGCATGTCATCGAACCGATCGTTGCTCGCCATCGTGGGCGGCGTCCTCACGCTCGTGGCCGTGACCGTGGTGGTCGTGCTCGTGGCCGGCGATCCCAAGCCGCAGGAGTTCCCGCCCGATTCTGCGGAGGCCGCCGTGCAGGGCTACGTCGGCGCCTGGAACGATCGCGACATCCCGACCGCATACGCCTTCCTCAGCGAACGCGTCCGCGCAACGACCTCCCTGGAGGACTACCAGCGCGCGGCCGATGAATTCCTGGCCTACGGCATGCCTCCCAACGGGCCGGAGCGGCGCATCTCCATCGGCGACGCCTCGTCCCAAGGGGATCGGACTGTTGTGCCCGTGACTGTGGAGGAGCTGTACGGCGACGGTCTCAATCAGAACGTGAGTCGTTCAATGCGATACCTGCCGATGGTTCGTGACGCCGACGGCTGGCGGATTGACGAGTTGCTCATCTGGCTCGACCCGACCTACATCGACAATCCAAAGTAGGAGTACTCCGATGCAGACCGTGCGGCGCCTGTACGTCTACCTGTTGAGCGGGATCACCCTCGGCTTCCTCGTCTACGGGCTGATCACGCTGGTGGAGGTCGGCCTGAGCGCACTCGGCGTGGGCGGCGGGGGTATCGGTGGGCGACGCGAGCAGCTGAGCCTGGCGGGCGCGCTTATCGGCGTCGGCCTTCCCGTCTGGTTGATCCACTGGTGGTTCGCCGAGCGCGGCCTCGACCCCGCGCGGCCGAATGCCGAGGAGGAACGCGGCTCCACCGTTCGAGCGCTCTACCTGACCGTGGTGATGATCGTACTGCTCAGCGTGGGCGCCTTCGCGGCCCGCGACCTCGTCCGCGAGTTCGTCCTCGGCTTCCTGCCGCGCCCACCGGACGAGTACTACGGCTACACCGACGCGACCCGCTCCCTGGCGACGCTGGTGGTCACCGCAGCGGCGTGGGGATACCACGTGGCCATCCGGCGGCGGGACCTGGCACGGGGTCCGCTTGAGGGCGCGGCCGCCTGGCTGCCGCGGGTGTACTTCTACGGCGCCACGCTCACGGGGCTGATGATCACGCTGCAGGCCTTCGGCGACCTGGCCGCCTATGGAGGCGAGACGGTGTGGCCGTATTCGGGCGTCGAGGTGGACAAGTACCGCTCGTATCCATTTGCCGACACAGTTAGCCTTCTCGCAGTCTGGGCGATCGCCTGGATCGGCCACTGGTGGTACGCGGGCAGGCTGCTCACCAGCTCCGGTTGGCGCGCGACCAGCGAGCGCGCCGCTCGGCTGCGTCTCGCCTTCTTTGTCTCTGTCATTCTCGCAGGCGCCTTCTCGGTGGTCCGCCTGACTGCAGAAGCCGTCCGGGCTGTCCTGATCCCCGTCCTGGGCGCGACCGACGCCATCGACCCCAACCTCGGTGCGACTGATCTGCTGCGCACGGTCGCCGTCGCGGTGGTGAGTACCGTCCCATGGGCGGTCGCATGGTGGCTCCACCAGCGCTGGATGCACGTGGAGGCGCTCGAGGCCGACGATCCGTCGCGCCAGGCCGTCGCCACCCGCCTCGACCTGCATGCGGGCGCACTCGTTGGGCTGGCGTTCGCGGCGGTCGGCGGCGGCTGGCTCGTTGGCCTGCTGATCGACGTCGCGGTGGGTGGATCGCGGACGCTGGGAGGATCAGGCTTCTGGCGGGCCGAACTCGCCAACTTCGTCCCGTTCACGCTCATCGGGCTCGCGGTCTGGGTCTGGCGCTGGTGGCCGATCCAGGCGCGCCACGGTGCCGACCCGGCGGTCGAGGCGGCCTCGACGATCCGCCGCAGCTTCCTGCTGGTCATCCTCGCGGCGAGCGTGATCATCAGCCTGGGCAGCCTGGCGTACGTGCTGTACCGGCTCTTCGGCAGCCTCCTGGGAGCCGACATCGGTTCTGGGTTCCTGGAACTGTCAATGCCGATCGGTGCCCTGGTGGCGGCCGGGGCCGTGGCGCTGTACCACGGGCTTGCCCTGCGTCGCGACCTGGCGTTGCGTGCCGCAAGCGAGGCGGAGCCGCCCGTCACGTCCGTGGCGGAGCGCCAACGCCGCGCGCTGGTCCTGCTCGCGCCGCCGGATGCGGACGTGGAGGCGGTGGTGAGCGCCCTGCGACAGGTGCTCCCGCCGGGGTTCACGCTCGAGGAGTAGTCGAGGCGCCGAGCTAGACCGTCTCCCCTCGCATCACCGAGGCGATGCGCGTGAGCAGCCAGCGAGCGGTCCCACGCGCCGCGACGTTGAGAACGAGGCGGTCGGCCACCAGGCCGATCTCGCCGCCGGGGGGTGCGTAGGCGCCGACGATCTGAAGCTCCCCGTTCTCCCAGCTCAGGGTCCCGGCGAAGACCGGGAAGAGCGGCGCCAGCCCGGCGGCGCGCCAGGAGATGCCGATGCTGAGGGGACCGCGCCCGCCTCCCCGGAGTGGCCCCAGGTCCACGTATGCCGCCTTCCGAAACGCCATCCGCGGCGCGTGCTCGATGACCCGAAGCTCCAGGTCCAGGAGATGCCGGTCGCGTTCCCCGGCGTGCACCGCGCCCTCGAGGGGTGCACCGGCCCACGCCGCTCGCTCTGCGCCCAGCACGGCCGCCGCACGGCGACGCATGACGGCTGCGGGGACCGACAGCGCCAGGCGCGCGACGCCTGCGCGGTCGTCGTCGATCAAGCGCGGACGGTCGTGCTCCACCATCGGCTACTGCCCATCGACCTTGGTGCACGGGTGGCCGACGTGCCGAGGTCCGATAGCAGGGTGCATGGGGCTGTTGCCTCCTCGGATCTGATCGTGGCGCTGGCGGAGCGCGGCCCGGTATGCGGTTCGCCAGAGCGTGGCCGATAGAACTCGACGCAGGGCAGGGCCGAATGGCCCAAATCGGGTCGGCCAAACGGGCCGCGCGCGGGACGCTAGGACCCGATCGATGCCCCGAGGAGGAGCGGCATCCCAAGGCGATCCGCGTAGCGCGGGCGGAGACGATCGGTGTCGTACATTGCCGGCACGTCGATGTGGCGAGCGCCCAGTGCCGGATCCGGCAGCGGAGCGTGCGCGTACTTGCCGTCGCGAATCGCCACCATGCGGCCGTGGACCCCGTCGACGAGCAGGTCGACGGCCACGTTCGCAAAGGTGCTGGCCACCATCTGGTCGAGGGCGTCCGGGTCGCCGCTGCGCAGGTCGTAGGTGAGGTCGGAGTGGACCGTCTCGATCCCCGTCCGCGCCCCCAGCTCCGCGGCCAGCGCCTCGCCAACGTCCACCTTGCGCCGATGCCCGTAGGCGTCGGGCTCGCCCTCCTCCTGGACCGAGGCGCCGGTCCAGATGGCTCCCTCCGAGGCGATCACCAGCGCATAGCTGCTCGGGTTGGCCGCGCGATCCTCGGTGAGCAGCGTGGCCAGCTGGTCGATGGCGAAGGGCGCCTCGGGGATGACGCAGCGGCTCGAGGTGACGTACGCCGCATACCAGGCGCTGTAGCCGCTGTTGCGCCCGAAGATGCGAAACACGCCGATCCGCTCATGGCTGCCCAGGGTGGTCCGCTGACGGTTGATCAGCTCCTTGGCCCGCGTGATGGCGGTCGAAAAGCCGACGCAGTACTCGGTCCCCTGCACGTCGTTGTCCATCGTCTTGGGGATGGCGACCAGCGGCACGCCTTCCCGGCCCAGGCGATCCGCATAGCCCAGCGTGTCGTCGCCACCGATGGCCACCAGGTGGGTGAGGCCAAGGTGAGCGATGTTGTCGAGCACGACCGGGGTCAGGTCGTAGCGGCCCTCATCGGTCTGCATGGCAGCCAGGCGATCCGCGGAAATGTGGTCCGGCAGGTTGTCGGCCTTCATCCGCGCCGGGTTGGTGCGCGACGAGTGCAGCACCGTTCCGCCGGTCCGATCGATGGTCCGCGTGTTTCGCCGGTCGAGCGGCCAGGTGGAGTAGCCATCGAGCTCGGGGCCCTGCTGCAGGTGGGTGAGCCCCTTCCAGCCGCGCCGGATGCCGAGGACGTCCCAACCGAGCTCAGTGGAGCGGTACACGACGCTCTTGATGATCGAATTGAGCCCCGGTACGTCTCCTCCGCCGGTAAGGATGCCGATGCGTGTCATGCCCACATGATGCCGCGCTCCGGCTGGCCGCGCTCGTCGTCGCCGCAAAGCCTGGGCGGTTGTAAATGCGGCGGTTTTCCGTCAAACTATGGGACCCCGTCTGCGGTCCGCGCGACCGCCCAGCCCAGCCCAGGATGGATATGACAGCGACTACGAACGACCGACGCTACGTGACCTGGCGTCTGCCCGACCGGCAGTTCTCCAAGGTTCACCTCGCCCGCGACACCGAGCAGACCCTCTGCGGACGAACTCTGCCTCGCGCGACCGGCGCCCCGCAGCCGCCGATCCCCGATGTGTCGATGTGCCAGGAGTGCGCCGCGTCGGAGGCCTGACCGGCCGCCCGTCGCGCGGGGCGAGCCGATGTGCGGCCGCTTTGCCCAGCCGCGCTCCGCTGAGGAGCTCGCACGCATCTTCCACGCCCGTCCCGCGGCCGAGCTGCCCGAGGCGCAGTTCAACGTTGCGCCCACCGACCAGGTGGCTGCCGTCGTGGAGCACCATGGCGAGCGCGTCGTGGACACCTTTCGATGGGGGCTGGTCCCCTTCTACGCCAAGAGCATCAAGGATGGCGCCCGGCTGATCAACGCGCGGTCGGAGACGGCCGAGACCTCGCCGGCCTTCAGAACCTCGTTCCGCCGTCATCGCTGCATCGTGCCCGCCGAGGCGTTCTACGAGTGGCGCCGCCATCGCGATCCGACCACCGGGCGGACGCTGCGCTCCGAGCCGTTCGCGATCCGCCGCGACGATGGCGAGCCGCTCGCCCTGGCCGGGCTGTGGGCGGTCTGGCGGAACCCCGAAACGGCGGAGCGGCTCTATTCCTGCAGCATCCTCACCACCGACGCCAATGAACTGGTGGCGCGCGTACACGATCGAATGCCGGTCATCCTCGATCCGGGCGACTGGGATGCCTGGCTGGCGGAGTCGACCCCGGCCGAGGACCTGCGCTCACTCCTTCGCCCCGCGGCGACGGAGCTGCTGACCGCGTACGCCGTCTCGCCGGCAGTGAACAACGTGCGCAACGAAGGGCCGGCACTGCTCGACCCACTCACCCGATGGAGTGACGGACTGTGAGCCTGACGCTGCCGCGCGACGCGATGGTGGTCCTCATCGGTCCCAGCGGTGCCGGCAAGTCGACCTTCGCGGCGCGGCACTTCGCGCCGACCGAGGCTCTCTCCTCGGATGGGATGCGTGCGCTGGTGGCTGACGATCCGAACGACCAATCGGCGACCGATGCAGCCTTCGAACTGCTCCACACGGCCCTCACCCTGCGCCTCGCCCGCGGGCGGCTGACGGTGGTGGACGCCACCAACGTCGACCGGTGGGCACGCGAACGATTGCTTGCTGTTGCGCGCCGGCATGATCGGCGATCGGTTGCGATCGTCTTCGACCTCCCGCTCGACGTGTGCCTGCGCCGCAATGCGGCACGGGCGGACCGGCAGGTGCCGCCGGCCGCCGTCCGACGACAACACACCAAGATGCGTGACTCGCTCGCCGGCCTCGAGGCCGAGGGTTTCGGGCCGGTCGAAATCCTCTCCACCGCGAGCGCGGTCGATTCGACGCGCGTCGAGCGGAGCCGGTCCTAGAGCTCCGCGGTGGTCGCGATCGCCACGTCGCGCTCGTAGTGGGTATCGCGCGCCCAGTCGCGGGCCAGGATCACGTGAAAGCGACCGCGGGCGCGGCCATGCGGCAGGTCGATCGTGGGCAGCCACGCGCCGACCGCGTCTCCCCGGAACGGATGTGACGTCAGCGCCCCTCCGAAATCACCCGGGCCTGGTTCGAGCGTGCCGCGCCAGACCACGATCTCTTCGTGATGTCCCCCCGACACGGTGACCTGCGCACGCACGCGGAGCTCGAGACGCACCTCCTCAACCGCAATCGGGTCACCGGTCTCCACGGTGAATGAGCCTTCGAACGCCGACTGCAACGACACCGGGACCGGCTCGAGGCGAACCTGCGCCGGGCGCGCGTCGAGGTTGACGGGAGCCTCCTCGAAGAGGCCGTACTGGCCGGTGTCGACGACGCCGGCGCGCAGCAGCGCCATCGGCTGCGCGACCTTGACGCTCCGCTCGACGCGAGGGTCAAATCCCATCGGCACGTCGACATTGGCTTCCACCGTCCAGTCGCACCGGAGCGCCTCACCCTCGAAGGTGGCGGGTCCAAGGCCGGGAACCTCGAAGGCGGCGTGCCACGTGTACGCCTGCCCGCGCACGAAGTGCTGCGGTCCGGCGAGATCGACCTCGACGCGCGCAATCTCCGCCACGGCGGTGTGGGTCACGGTACGCGTCGTCTTGCCATCCGACTCGGTGCGGTCGTAGCGGTATCGCTCACGGCATCGCAGGACGGCCCGCACGCCACGGCCGTCGTGATCCCGCTTTGGGGTGTACGTCAGAGAGACCGACACGGGGCGGCCGGGCAGGAGCACCGGAGGGTCGATCTCGACGGTCCAGGACTCATCGGTCATCGGGATGGACCCCTCCATGAGGGCAACGAAATGTCCCGAAGGAACTGCCCCGACGCCGCGGTGCGAGACCGCCACGCCGGTACCGGAACCCTTGATGCAATCTCATGATCCGGTATTGCTGCCCCTTCGGGACAACCAGAGAATAGCGGCCAGCCGCCAGGCGAGGCAACCCGGTTTATCCCCGACTTTTCGGTGGCCGCGACGGATTATCCACAGCCGATCCCCGAGATGGGATGCAACGATGCCCCGCCAGGGTGCAGGCGGGGCATCGAGCGTCACCGTGGCGGGCCGGCCGACCCGATTCATGCGACACAGTTGCTACGCCTCGCAGCCGCGGAGCGTTCATGCGCCGCCGAATGAATTGGCGACCATCACCGTGCGACTGACACGTGCTTCGCCGATCCACTCCTCCACCTGGACCGGCATCCCTGGCAGCCGCTTTGCGAACCAGAAGATCGTGCTCCCCTCCTCGTTCATCACGGTGTAGCGCCAGCACGCTTCGACACCGAAGGGCAACGAGAGATCGACCTCGTCGATCGCGGTGGCAACCGCTGGCTGAGACGCATGACTCTGGAGCTCAAGCCAGCTCGACCGGCGCTTCGCGGCCTCGCCGACGGGACGATCCTCCGGGTCGGCCGGCTGGAATTCCTGCACTGCGCCGTAGGCGTCGACCTCGACGAAACGGATCACGCGGTCAGTCGGAGTGTCGCCCGGCGCCTCACGGCGGACCCGAATGGTCCGGCCGGCGGGACACCCGTCGCGGATCTGGGCAGCGCTGAAGGGCGTCGGCGCGTGGTCGGGCTGGAGCCGATGGTCCTCGGGAGGCAGGGTCATGCGTCGATCGTACCCGAGCCGGCGCCCGCTAGACTGCGAGCGTGTCCGCTCGCTTCCATCTCCTGCACACCGGCTACGTTCGGGACGACGGAGTCGCAGGAACGGTCAGCCTGGTGATCGACGGCTCAGCGATCATCGTCGTGGATCCGGGAATGGTGGCCGACCGTGATCTCATCCTCGCCCCGCTGGGGACGCACGGGGTGGCGCCGGAGCAGGTGACCCACGTGGTGATCACGCATCACCACCCCGATCACACGATCAACATCGCCCTCTTCCCGAACGCCGAGGTGGTGGACTTCTGGGCCCGATACCGCGGCGATCAGTGGCTGGATCATCCGGGGGACGGTCATCGGGTAAGTGATCACGCCACCTTGATGCTGACCCCGGGTCACACGAAGGAGGACGCGACGCTCCTGGTGGAGACGGATGACGGGGTTGTTGCCTGCACCCACGCCTGGTGGCGGGGCGACCGGACTCCGGAGATTGATCCGCTGGCCGATGACCAGGCCGCACTCGAGGTCAGCCGACGCCGGATCCTGACCGCCGCCGACACGGTCGTGCCGGGGCATGGGGAGCCATTCGCGACCGGTCGCGTACGGCGGTAGCCGTCCCGGACCGCGTGCGCCCATCGATTCCGGCCGAGTGGCCCACCGGATTTGGGCCGGATGGACCGCTTGATATCGGGCGATCGCTGTACCCTGCCCCACAAGATCCGAGTGTCGCCACGCACGGGCCAGCCGGATCAATGGGATGGAGGACCATACATGTACGTCACAGGCAGATACCTCGCATTTGTCGGCTTCGCTCGGCTGGTGATCGGTGTCATCTTCCTCTGGGCTGGCCTTGAGAAGGTCCTCGGAGCCGGAGATGAGGCCTGGTCGGCGGGTGGATTCCTGCAGTTCGGGACCGGTGGCACTCTGGGCTGGCCATTTGTGGCGGCAGGAGCCGAGGGTCCGTTCAACCCGACCCACGATTTCTGGACGGGCCTGGCTGCCAACGATGGCGCCATGACGATCGTCAACTTCCTGGTGCCCTACGGACAGATCGGGATCGGGGTCAGCCTGATCCTCGGGCTGCTCACCCGCTTTGGCGCGACGATGGGCGCCCTGATGATGATGTTCTTCTTCTTCGCGGCCTGGGACTTCCAGTACGGCATCGTGAACCAGCACCTGACCTACGCGGTGGTCACCTTTGGGCTGGCCGTGATCGGCGCGGGCAACTACATGGGCCTCGATGCGACCGTCGGCCAGATGTTCTCACCGACGCTTCGGCGCTGGTTCTTCTCCGGCGAGAATCGCTCCGAATCCGGAGCGCCGGCCTAGCGCCACACCTCGACTACGTTATCTCCTGGCAGCCGGGCGGGGCCCCCTCGCCCGGCTGCTGGCTGCCCCCCGTCTGATCCCGAGCGTTTGGGACGGCCGGCACGGGCGGATCGTGCCGATCGGCCATATCTCGTGCCTGCGGCATCGGTCAGGCTCGACCGCAGGAGGTGCGACCGATGGCGAGAACGGCAAGCCCGCGCGCGACGACCCCAAAGGTGGGAAACCTGATGACCGCCGATCCCGTGGTCATCGACGCTCAAGCGACAGTCCACGAAGCCGAGCTGCTGCTGAAGAGCTACCGAATCAGCGGCCTGCCGGTGGTAACCGACGGCGCCGTGGTGGGGGTGATCAGCCAGACCGACCTGCTCAACGCACGATCGAGCGAGCTGATCGGCGCAGCGTGGGACCGCGTCAAGGTCCACCACCTGATGACCCGTCCCGCCGTCACCGTCCACATGGCCACCAGCGTCCAGCGGGCGGCTCGCCTGATGCTCGACGGGCACTATCACCGCGTGGTGGTCGTCGACGAAGAGGGGGCGCCGATCGGCGTGCTGACCGCGACCGATCTGCTGCGGGCCATCCTGCTGGACGAGGACGGCGGCTGAGCCGGCAGCGGCCACGAGACGTGACCGCGTTCTTCATCGGTCCGTCACGTGGGCGTCACAACCGCGGACTACACTCGCGCCATGTTCCAAAATCTTGGGCGCAACTCCGCCCTGCCTGATCGAGCCGACGCGCTACCCGGCCGAGCCGAGCCACTTCCCACCGCTGAGCGCCATTTCGTCAACGACCAGCCGCTGAAGGGTCCGTATCCGGCCGGATCCGAGACCGCCGAGTTCGCCCAGGGCTGCTTCTGGGGTCCGGAGAAGATGTACTGGCAGATGCCAGGCGTGATCGTCACCGCCGTCGGGTACCAGGGCGGCTTCACGCCGAATCCCACCTACAGCGAGGTCTGCACCGGGCGCACCGGGCAGGCCGAGGCGGTCCGGATCGTGTTCGACCCTGCCGTCGTCAGCTATGAGCAGCTGCTGAGGCGCTTCTGGGAGGAGCACGACCCGACGCAGGGCATGCGCCAGGGGAATGACCACGGCACGTCGTACCGGTCGGCCATCTTCACCCACGGCCCCGCGCAGCGAGTGGCCGCCGAGGCGTCACGTGACGCGTACCAGGTCGAGCTGACGAAGGCAGGCTATGGACCGATCACGACCGAGATCGTCGACGCGCCGGAGTTCTTCTTTGCCGAGGACTACCACCAGCAGTACCTGGCCAAGAACCCGAACGGCTACTGCCCTGATCACGGCACCGGCGTCGCCTGTCCGATGGGGCTGGCGGTGCGATTGGGCGATCCCGTGCAGGCCATGGAGCAGGTCTAGGGGCCCCTGTGGACCCCTCGTTGCTCGAATCTCCGCCTGCGTTACTTCTTCTTCTTTGCAGGCGCCGCCTTCTTGGTGGCGGGCGTCGCCTTCTTGGCGGGCTTGGCTTCCTTCTTCTCGTGGTGGCTCACGTCTGATCCTCCTCGCGGCGTCCGACGGCGTCGGCGTGGATCGCACTCGGCTGATCATAGCCGGGCGTCGCGCGGCCGCAATACCCCGGCGGGGTGTCTATTCTTGGCGTCAATGGCCGATGCAGAGACCGCATTCGCCGTCGACGTCGGCGCGGCGCGCAAGCGATTCGGGCAGATCCAGGCCCTCGACGGGATCACCCTGCGCGTGCCGCGCGGCCAGGTGTACGGCCTGCTCGGACCGAACGGATCTGGCAAGACGACGCTGATCCGGGCGATCCTGGGCCTGGTCGACGGAATCGAGGGGGAGGTCACCCTCCTCGGAACGCGGATGCCCGACCGGGAAGTGCTGTCGCGCATCGGGTACATGACCCAGGCCGCGGCCCTGTACGGCGACCTTACCGCGGAAGAGAACGTGCGCTTCTTCGCACGCATTCACGGCGGCGGCGATGTGGAGGCCGCCCTGCGCTTCGTGGAACTCGAGGACCGCCGGCGCGCGGTGGTGGCCACCCTGAGCGGCGGGATGCGAACGCGCCTCTCCCTCGCCTGTGCGGTCGTCCACCGGCCAGAGGTGCTGCTCCTGGACGAGCCGACGGTGGGCGTTGACCCGCAGCTCCGCGTGCAGCTGTGGAACGGGTTCCGGGCCATGGCAGCCAGCGGGACAACGATCATCGTCTCCAGCCACGTGATGGACGAGGCGGAGCGCTGTGATCGACTGGGGATGATCCGCGGGGGCAGGCTGCTGGCCGAGGGATCCGCGGCCGACCTCCTGGCGCTTGCCGGGGCGAATCGGCTCGAGGACGCGTTCCTCACCCTGGCGGAGGGCACGTCGTGAGCTGGCGTCGCACCATGGCGATCACCGCTCGTCTGCTCGCGCAGTTCCGGCACGACCATCGAACCCTGGGCATCCTGTTCGCCGCGCCCCTGGTCATCCTGGGCATCTTCGCCCTGCTGCTTGGCGGTGGCGGCGACCTGCCTGGCGTGGGCGTGGTGAACGACGATCCCGGCCCGCTCGGCGCGGCCATCGTGCGGCAGCTGGACGCCTCGGACCTCGTGGACACTCGCGTCGTCGGGGCCCCCGAGGCGGAGGAGCTGCTCACCTCCGGCGAGCTGGCAGCCTACGTCTCGCTCCCCGACGACCTGAGCGCCTCGGTGATGCGGGGCGGCGCCTTCGACCCGGCCATCCACCTGCGCGGTACCGAGCCGAGCGAATCCGCAGCCACCCTCCGGGCGGTCCAGCAGGCGATGGTCGCGGCCGCCAGCGAGCTTGCTCCGCTCGGCGGGCTGACCGTCCCGGAGCTCGCGCCTATCGTGAGCTACCGGTACGGCGGCGCGGATCTCGACAGCCTGGACCTGCTCGGCGGCCCGTTCGTCGGCCTGCTCGTCTTCTTCATCGTGTACCTCGTGACATCGGTCTCGTTCCTGCGCGAGCGCTCACTGGGCACCCTGGAGCGGCTGATGGCCAGCCCGCTGCGCCGAACCGAGATCGTGGTCGGCTACTCGGTCGGATTCAGCGTCGTGGCGCTGCTCCAGGCAGCGGAGATCCTGCTCTTCTCGCTCTGGATCCTGGACCTGTACAACGCGGGCAGCGTGCTGTTGATCTTTCTGGTCGAGGCGCTGCTGGTGCTCGGTGCGGTGAACCTGGGGATCTTCCTGTCGACCTTCGCCCGAAGCGAGTTCCAGGCGGTGCAGTTCATCCCGGTCGTCATCAGCCCGCAGATCCTGCTGAGCGGTGTGATCGTGCCGGTCTCGGCGGAGCCGGGCTGGCTGCAGGTCGTCTCCAACGTGCTGCCGCTCACCTACGCCGTCGAGGCGCTGCGGGCGATCATGCTCGAGGGCGCCGACCTGGCCAGCGAGGTGATCCTGCGCGACGTCGCGGTGCTGGCGGGCTTCACGATACTGATGATCGTCGCCGCGGCGGCCACCCTGCGTCGACGGGTGGCCTAGTCGCCGGCGTCCCGGCGGGATTGGGTAAGATTCACCCCCACCCATCGGCAATCCGAGCACCGGAGACGAATCCTTGCGCCTGCTTCGCCAATTGACCCGCCGCAAGTTGCGGACGACCCTCACCATCCTTGGCATCACCATTGGCATCTGGGCGCTGGTCGTCTTCAGCTCCATGGCCAACAAGATCAACGCCCTGGTCGAGGGTGGCAGCCAGTACTTCGCCGGCAAGGTGCTGGTGAGTGACGCCTCCAACGTCGCCATCGGCGTCGGCATCAGCCCGATGTCGATCTCGGCGGCTGACCAGATCCGCGACCTCGAGGGTGTTGCGGCGGCGGTCCCGCAGATCCAGATGCTCTACAACACCGAATCGAACGGCAGCTTCGGCGTCGCCGAAACGGTGCAGGGTGAGGTGGCCGGGTCGGATCTCGGCAACGAGAAGTTCCCGATCACCATTCTCCAGGGGCGCTTCATCACGCCTGAGGACGAGGGCTCCCGGGTGGTCGTCTTTGGCAGCGACCTGGCCCGCAAGGAGAACGCCACGATCGGGGGCACGGTCGAGATCCGCGGCGTGCCGTTCGAGGTGGTGGGCATCCTGGAGCCGACGCTGACCGCACCCGACTCCGCGGCCCTGATCCCATTGGCCGCGGCGCAGGACCTGTTCGCCGAGACCCTGCCGGTTCCAATCCGCGACGCGATCAGTGAGCACGACCTGATCAGCCAGGTGGTCGTCTACCCGACGGCCGGGACCGATGAGGCCGAGCTGGCAGCGCGCATCGAGGCGGCCATCGACAACGTGACCACCCTGACCGGGGCGGAGTTCGATGAGCAGGTCGGGTCGGCGACCGCCATCTTCAACGCCATCATCATCGGCGTCGCGATCATCAGCCTGGTGGTCGGTGGCCTGTCGGTCATCAACACCATGGCCATGTCGGTAGCCGAGCGTACTCGCGAGATCGGAATCAAGCGCGCCATCGGCGGATCGCGCGGCCGGATCATCCGGGAGCTGGTCGCCGAAGCGGCACTGATCGGCTTCGTTGGTGGTCTCATCGGCCTGGGACTCGGCGCCGCGGTGGTCGTCTTCGCCAACGAGGCGGGCCGTTCGTCGGGGACGATCCTGTTCGATCTCACACCCGGCACGGCCATCTTCGCGCTCTCCTTCTCGACGATCCTCGGCATGCTGGCGGGGGTGATCCCGGCCTGGAGCGCGGCGCGTCTCGACCCGGTCGAAGCGCTGAGGTACGAATGATGACCACCAACGGACGCCTGCTCGAGGCGCGCAACCTGCGCAAGACGTACCGCATGAGCCGCCGCAACCAGGTCGAGGCGCTGCGCGGCGTCGATATCGACATCGATGCCGGCGAGATGGTGGCGATCATGGGTCCATCGGGATCCGGCAAGAGCACGCTTATGCACATCCTCGGCCTGCTCCATGCGCCGGATGCGAACGGCGGACCTCCGGCAGAGCTGCGCTTCAACGGGCAGGAGGTTTCCGACCTGTCGGACCGGCAGCGGACCAGGCTGCGCGCGAGCTCGATGGGCTTCGTCTTCCAGTCGTACAACCTCGTCCCCACGCTCACGGCCCTGGAAAACGTGTCGCTGGCCGGTGAGTACGCGGGCGTCCCCAACGCAGAGGCTCGAACGGCCGCCATGGAGGCACTCGACTGGGTGGGGTTGGCCGAACGTCACGGCCACCGCCCGATGGAGCTCTCCGGTGGCGAGCAGCAGCGCGTGGCGCTGGCGCGATCACTGGTCAACCGGCCGACCCTCCTGCTCGCCGATGAGCCGACCGGCAACCTCGACTCGGCGCGCAGTCACGAGGTGTTGGAGATGTTGCGGCGCTTCAACGTGGAACGCGGACAGACCCTGGTGCTCGTCACCCATGACGCGGCCGTCGGATCGGTCTGCGACCGGATCATCCACATGCTCGACGGCGTCTGCGAGCGGTCCGAGAGCCTGCGCCCGGCTTCCGCGTAGGGTCTCGGGGGCTGGCGCCGACCCGATAGGATTGGGATCGTGGCCGGCAGCGCGCGATCCCTTGATGGACAGATGCGGGTCCTTGGCACGACCGAAGCCGAGGCTGCCTCCGCTCCGGTACGGGTCACCCTCGACGACGAGACCTTCAGCCTGGCGACGTCGGGCGCTCCCCCCCTGATCGGCGCGTATCGCGACATCGCCGCCCTGGTGGCGCAGCCGGGCACCCTCCTCATGGTGCTGGGCGACGGCGACGGGGCGACCCGCGTCTGCCTCGACCGATTCGGCGAGCGCCAGGGCGGCCTGCAGCGGGCTCTCCGCGAGCGCCGCACCCGCCAGCGGCTGCGCGACCGGATGGTGCGGCTCGACCCCGATCCACTCGAGATGGTCGAGTACCGGATCGGCACCGAGCACGGCGTTGCCGACCTTGCGTTCCAGCCGTGGGCGGCCGAACTCGTACCCGTGGACGAGAGCCGTGACCCGGTGCACCTGCGCCGCTCCGAGATCGGGGCGGTGGTGGAGGTTGCCGGCGCCGGAGCGCTCCGCGTCGAGCGAGCAGGCGACGCGCCGGCCATAGAGCTGTTGGGCCTCGGATCTGCCGTGGCCCGCCTTGCCCAGCGTTTCAGCCGGCTGCGAGACGGGGCAACGACAGATGCCGCCGCGTTGGTGAGTGCCCTGCTGCAGGATGCTCCGTTCGGCACGCGGCAGCGACTCGCCTCGCTGCTCGTCGACGGCCGCCCTGCCTCGACCGACGATCTCGGCGACGACACCGACACGCTCGAGGCGGCCGTTCTGAGCGAGCCGACCTTCGCGGAAGGCTACCGATCCCTGGTGGAGCGTGGCAACGCAGCTGACTCCGCCGCATCGCGCTGGTTTTCGCTGGCCCCGGTATCTCCGGGCGGCACGGAGGCGAAGGCCTGGTTCTTCGTGGCGCTGCCGGGCAACCTGCTGGCCCTCGAGCTGGTCAGCGCCGGGGCGCACGCCACGTATCTGTTCCGCGTCGTGCCGCGGGCAGAGTTTGCCGGTCAACCCGCTTCCTCGCTCGGTCCGGCGCTGCCGGCTGCCGTCTCCGAAGTCTCGAACGCGCTGATTGATGCGCGCTTCCTGCGCGAGCCGATGGCGCTCCCCGATCGCCAATTGGCAAGCGCCGAATACGGCCACTACCGACTGGCGCTCGCGTCGCTGCCGTCGCTGGCCGCCGCGCGCCGACGGTTCGTCGCGCGCCTGGTGCATTCCGACCCGCCCCGCTGGGCGGCCGCGCTCGATGAGCTGATCGACTGGCACATGAGCGCACGCGACGATGCCGCCGAATGGCCCGGGCGCGCGGCGCAGGAGGATGTCATCGTGGCAGCGTCCGACGATGCGCCCGACGACACGGGAGGGTCATAGGAGGAGCCTCATGCCGACGTTCAAGCATCCGTGCCCGCACTGCGCAAAGTGGATCGAGCGCGACGTGCGCGCGTGCCCCCACTGTGGGGTGGCTGACCCGTTCGCCCCCGGTCGCTGCCCGACCTGCCGCACCATCGTCGAGGCCAGCTGGATCGCATGCCCGAAATGCGGGACCTCGCTGACGGCGGCCGATGAGGCGCCGTCGCCGTCCCCGGCGTCAGCGACGGAGGCGCCAGTGGCATCGCCGGAGCCAGTGGATCAGACGGTCACGCATGCCCGGCCGTGCGCGGGATGCGGGGCTCCGTTGGCCCCGGGCGCTCGCTTCTGCACCGCCTGCGGAACGCTCGTTACGGTCTGATACCGCCTACGCGGCCCCGGTCGGCCGGCCGCAGTTGCCGCAGAAACGTAGGCCAGGTGCGAGGTCGTTGCCGCAGCTGGCGCATTTGTCCTGGCTCGTCGGCGTCCCGCAGTTCGAGCAGAACTTCTCCGATCCCACTGGCTTCCCACAATTGGTGCAGACCGTGGCCTTTGCCGAGACGTCGCCCGAGAAGACCTGCTGCTCGCGCATCGTCTCGCGCATCTGGCTCAGCTCGACCGATGCCCGCTCCGCCTCCATCTCCGAGGCAAGTTTCGGTGCATCCGAGACACACAGGCCGCGGGCCTCGTTCCAGCAGGTCTCGTCGACCCAGCGGCTGTCACGCGGGCACCGCGTGAAGAGCGGCATGATCTCGTTGGCCGCCTTCTTCAGGGCATCGTCGCGGGCACCTTTGTCCATGAAGTTCTTGGCGCCGCGCGCCGCATTGCCAGCGCCCCAGAGGCCACCGAGAACGTTGCTGGCACCCTGCAGGACTGAACCGGCACTTCCCAGCGCCGAACGCTGAAACTCGCTGCGATAGCCGCTGCCGCAGATGTCGCACACGAATTCGAACTGGTATCCGTTCTCGTCGGACAGATCGCGGTAGTTCTTGGTGAACGGCGTGAAACCGGCCATGCCGTGACTCCCGAAGCATCCGGCCGGCCTCCCGCCGGCGAGGGGGCCGCATCGCGGCCGTCCGTCATCACGATCCTACGCCCACGGAGCGCGCGGAATGGCCGATCTCCCGCGGTTCGCATTGACGTCGCGGCGACGCCATTGCGGTGGAGCCGCAGACCCAGGCGGTTCAAGGTCTCTGGCGGCTCCTCAACGGCCTTCCGGGGGGCCTGACCCTGCTGGATCCGGGGCAGGAACTCACGCTCGGCATTGCAGGCGATGCGCGGCCGAATCGTTCAGGTCAGGCCCGTCTCGGTCAGGTCCCGAAGGTCGGCTTGACCACCATCAAAAGGACGATCACCGTCCACGCCGCCATCAGCAGGATGCCGTTGCGCTTGACGGCGCCGATCGCTTCGAGCAACGCAGGAGGTGGCCCTGCCTGGGCGCCCGGGGCGGCGCCGGGAGGCGGCCCGCCGCTCGTCATGGCGACCACCCGCTTCACCGCGGGTACCTGGACGAAGAGCGCGAAGCCGTAGGTCACGACGTAGATCCCGATCGCCACCAGCAGCCAGCGAAACTCGGATGAGAAGACATCGAATTCCCCGGCCCAGATCATGCCGAGGCCCGTCAAGCCGGAGACCGCGACCAGAGGCACGGCAAACCGCTCGCTGATCGAGAGTGAGACGCGGGTGGCGAAGTTCGCGTGCTCCGGCTCGCGCCCGCCCATCGCACCGATCAGGGGGTAGGCGAACGTTGGTCCCAGCCCGACGATCGCGGCAAGGACGTGGACGAGGAGGAACCAGGGAAGAAGCTCGGGCATCGGCTGCGTTGACCTCGCTGTGATGTGTTGGTCGGTCGGTGGCAGCGGAGTCTACGACGGGGCGGGCGTCCTGCGAGCGAGCAACTGCACGGTGCGGATGGGCTCCGGCGAAGCCTCGAGCGGCCGTCGAGAGGACGCCCACCTCCGACGACGTGCGCCCGTGGCGGAAAGGGTCACCCGGGGCGCAGCTCTGGTCGCGCCGCCACGCCTACGGACGCGCACGGCCGTAGCTCCGCCTGGTGTCGCGGCGGGGTCCGCCGCCGTGGGTGGTGCCCGACGCGACCGGCCAGCGGCCGACGCTGGCGTGGTTGCGCGCCGGAGCGGGGTTGGCGTGGTGTCGTGGAGCGCCGCCCGGCCGGCCGCGGCCCATCGGCCGTCCCCCTCCCTGCCCGGTCCGCAGGCGGATCGGCTCGGGGCGGATGTCGCGGTTGGGCTCGAAGCCGGGCACCACCTCGACCGGGATCGGACGACCAAGCAGGCGCTCGACCTGGTGGACCAGCGGCGCCTCATCGACACAGACCAGCGAGACCGCCATGCCGTCGATGCCGGCCCGGCCGGTGCGACCGATGCGATGGACGTAGTCGGAGGGGACCATCGGCATCTCGTAGTTGACGACATGGGGCAGCGCGTCGATATCCAGGCCGCGTGACGCCACCTCGGTGGCGATCAGCAGCGTGACCCGCCCAGCCTTGAAATCGGCGAGCGCACGGGTGCGCTGCGGCTGGCTCTTGTTGCCGTGGATCGCCGCGACCGCGATGCCGTCGCGCTCGAGCTGCTCGGCGAGCCGATTGGCACCGTGCTTGGTGCGGGTGAAGACGAGCGCCTGGTCGATCTTGCGCGACATGACGAGGTGACTGAGCAGCTCGCGCTTGCGCTCGCGATCGACTGGGTGGATGACCTGCTCGATCAGTTCGGAGGGCTTGTTGCGCGCGGCGATCTGCACGAAGGCGGGACGATCCAGCAGGCCGTCGGCGAGGCGACGGATCTCGTCGGAGAAGGTCGCCGAGAAGAGCAGGTTCTGCCGTCGGACGGGCAGCAGCGCCATGATCTTGCGGATATCACGGATGAAGCCCATGTCCAGCATCCGGTCAGCCTCGTCGAGGACGAGGATCTCGATGCGGGACAGGTCGATCGTCCCTTGCCCGACGTGATCGAGCAGGCGTCCCGGGGTGGCGACCACGATCTCGGGGCCGGACCGGATGGCGCGGACCTGCGGGAAGAAGCCGACGCCGCCATAGATGGTGGTCGAGCGGATGCGCTTGTGGGCGCCGTAGGTACGGACGCTCTCCTCGACCTGCATCGCGAGTTCGCGGGTGGGGACGAGGACGAGGGCGCGGATGTGGCGCCAGTCGCCGACACGCGAGGCGTGCAGACGCTGCAGCATCGGCAGGACGAACGCGGCCGTCTTGCCGGTGCCGGTCTGGGCGCCGGCCAGCAGATCGCGGCCGTCGAGGACATGCGGAATCGCTTCAAGCTGAACGGGGGTCGGCTCGGTGTAGCCGGAATCCGCGACAGCGCGGAGCAGATCGGGCGTCAGCCCGAGTTGACTGAATGACACGGTGGTATAGCTCCTGACGAGGCCCTCCCGCTTGCAGCGGGGCCCGGTCAGGGCGAGGGGTGAATCGGGGTCTTGCGGAAATGCCGAGGCGCAGACCGGTGCGCCTGAGGAGCCCGAGGGAGTCTGGAGCATAGCACACGCGTTCGATACGTGCCATGCGCAAGGTTCCAGCCGTAGTCCTGCCGCAGTGGCAGACCCATACTGTGAGCCGCATGACCGGGCGATTTGCCCCCGACAAGCGTCTGACGACCTCGATCGTCCTGGGTGGAGCTGCCCTGCTCATGGGTGTCGCGATCCTGCTGGCTGCGAACCTCATCCTGGCGCGGCCACTGGCCGATTCGACCTCACCGTCGCCTTCGCCCTCGGTATCGGCGAGCGACTCCTCCGAGCCATCGGCTTCGGCCTCGGGCTCGGCGTCTCCGCAGGTAACTCCGACGCCCGACGCGACGCCATCGGCGCAGTATCTCGGACCGTTCGCCGCCATCGTCCTCGTGGATGACCTTCGCGTCCGTTCGGAGCCCGGGCTCTCCGGAACCCCGATCGCCGCGTTCCATGCCGATTACGTAATTCAGATCATGTCCGCGGGTGTCGAGGCGGACGGCGACGAGTGGTACAAAGTTCTCGGCCGCGACAACGTGGTCGGATGGGTCTCGGCTGGACCGCCGTCCGATCCCTACCTTGACCTCCGCAGCAGGCTACCCACCAACACACCCGGGTATCTCTGGGATGTCGCGGCCGGTCCGAACGGCTTCCTGGCGTGGGGATCGGAGCCCAGACGCTCGGACGAGCCGGAGCGTCCGGTGCTGCTGGCGTCGAGCGACGGCCGTGTATGGCAGCGCACTTCGCTGCCCGCAGAGGCGGCCGCCAACATTCGCGGCGCCGCATGGGGATCCTCCGGCTGGATCCTCGTCACGGCAACGTGGAGCGAGACTGAGGCGGGAACCTTGAGCGACGCGGGCACCTTCTGGCAATCCGCTGATGGCCTCTCCTGGACACAGCTCCCGCCGTTTGATCACCCCGGGGTCGTGCCCAGCGGCCTGGAGGCCTCCACGACCGGCTACCTGATGACCGTGGTCGACTCTCGATCGGGTGGCTGGTACGACACCTACTTTTCCGTCGACGGCCAGGCGTGGCGACCGTCTGGCTTCCCGGTGAGTGCCTCCTCGGAGCATGTCAGTGGATGGGGCGTCAATGCCGTTCCATCGGGATTCGTGCTCTGGGTGACAGATGCGACCGCGACGCGCATGTTCGCAACGTCCGATGGCCGCGGCTGGCTTTCCACCGGCGCGTCGCTCCCCGGTTCAGCCAATGACGCTCCGCACGTCGCGGTCGTCGGCGACCGCGTCGTCGCGGTCCTGACTGACTACGCGACCGGCGCACAGAGCTTGTGGCGCGCCACGCTCCCAGGGCCGACGCTGAGCTGGACGCGACAGACGTTGGCGGAAGCAACGCTGGCCTCCACCGCGCTTACCGCGCTGGTCTCGAATGGCTCGACTCTTCTGCTCAGCGGCTACGACCGGTCGGGCGTACCTGCCCGGTTGTGGCGCAGCACGGACGGAGCGACGTGGAGCGAGGTGGGTGGCGACGCGCGGTTCGGCGGCGTGATGCCATGGGCCATCGCGGGCGGCGACGCTGGCTTTGCCGGCATCGGCAGAGTAGTGACGCCCGCTGGTGCCAACCCGGTCCTGTGGCACTCAACTGACGGCCTCACCTGGAGCGGCGAAACCAATCCCGTGCTCGGCGTGGTCGAGACGTCCGTCATCGGCAGCTGCCCAGGGCTCCCGGCGACGCAGGTCGACTGGATGGCGATCCCAGGTTCGGTCGCAGCCGAGTGCTTCGGCGACACACCGATCACGTTCACCGGCTGGCTTACCGCCAGCGACGGATGCGGCGGCTACTCCCCCGGCACCTGGGAGCCCGCGTGGCTCGTGAGCATCGGGGCCACGTACGAAATCATGCTCACGCCCTTCGAAGCGCCGTACGCCGGGTGCGGCTCAGCCGCGCGGCATCCGTCGCTCCTGTCTCTTCCGGACCAGCAGCAATGGGTGAGGCTGACCGGCCACTACGACGACCCGGCGGCGGGCACCTGCCACTGGTCACCGGACCCGCTGTACCCCGGCGCCTACAACGATCCCGCCGCTCTGGTCGTGCGCTGCCAAGGCCAATTCGTGGGCACGACCGGTACTGGTGCCGGTGGCTCCCTAAGGAAGGGTCGTCGGGACTCTCCACAACAGGCCATTGGTGTAGCCGGTCACCCACAGGTCGCCGGCCCCGGCTGGACCACCGCCAGGCCGGTGTAGATGGCGTACGCAGCCGACGATCTCGCCTGAGGCTGGGTCGACCTTGCTGAGCAGGCCGCCCTCCTGGTTTGTGACCCAGACGAAGCCCGCGGCGATGGCTAGCTCCCCCGGCTGCCCGCCGAACTCGACGCGCAGCAGAACCTCGTTGCTGGCAGCATCGATCTTGGCCAGGCTGCCGTCCACATGCGTCACCCACACGGCGGACTCGTCGGCGGCGATCCAGAGCGGTCCATCGCCCGATGCGATGCGCGCGACCACCTCGTTCGTGGTCGGATCAATCCGCACGACCTCGTCCACGCCCTCGGCCGCCACCCACACTGCACCAGCCGTGATGGCGATCCCCGAGGCCGGCGCTCCCACCTCCACCACCGCGACCGACGTGTGCGTCTCAGGGTCCACGCGGACGGCTCGCCCCGAATCGCGATCAACGAACCAGATCGAATCCACGCTGGCGTCGACATCCCAGATCTGACCCCGACTGACCAGTGCCTCGCCGACCTCGGCCAGCGTCAGAGCATCGCGCTTCACCAGGAACCGGACGTTGCGCTCAGCGTCGAACACGAAGCCGTCCCGGTAGGCGATCGCGCACGGCGACGAGCCGGTGCTGGTGCGCGAGAGGATCGTATCGGTCGCAGCATCGATGGTGAGAATCTCGTTGCGGCGCAGATCGGTCACCCAGATGGTCGACTCATGCACCGCGATACCGCACGGCTGGCGGCCGATGGTGAACTGTGCGGTCGCCGGGTGGCCGGACGGCGGCGGATTCGCCGTCTCGACCGCATCCGGCACTTGCGTGGCGGAGACCGCCACGGAGGGGGACCCGGCCTCGGTGGCAGGGAGGAAGCTGGCCGAGGACGCGGGGCCGCCCGGGCTGCAGGCCGTTAGGGCGAGCGCGCCCACGATCAGAGCGCCACGCCATGAACGCGGCGGGCGGACAACGGAACCGATAGCGGTCCGGGCGATCATCACCAGCAAGACCGATGACCGGCTCCGAATGTGACAGGCGCTACCGGCAGGGGCTGAGCACGGCGGCAGCGAGCGCATCGGCCCCGAGCGAAGCCTCCTCGGGAATCCCATCGAAGACCTGGGTGGTGGCAATCGGGCGGCTGATCCGAACCGAAAGGTCCTGGCTCACCTCGCCGGCGACCGGCGACGCGGGGCCGGCTGCCTCCCGCTGGCCGTTGAAAACCACGCTCCAGGTGCCTCCGAGGGGGACCGCGATGTACGCGATGCGACAGCCCGCGACAGGGATCTCCAGGTTCACCGCTCCGGGTCCGGTCCCCGAGGTCACCTCGAGCAGCTCGGCGGTCGGTCGGTAGTTGCGCACCACGATGTGCAGCCGGAACCCCGGCTCGGGAGACACGGACGCCGTCGGGGGTGCCCCGACACGGAGGTAGCCCGCCTGCGCGGCAAGCAGGACAACTCCGGCGACCAACGCGGCTGCGGTCAGCCGGAGCGCCGACGCCATGTCGAACCGTGCGCCGGCCACGCGGCCGGCCTCCAGCGCGCTCGCCGGGAGCGGTGCAGTAGCCAACGACTGGGCGGCGGCGCGCAGCTGTCGGTCGAAGCTCGGCACCTGCGCCAGCGCAGCCTGGCAGGCGTCACACGTTTCGGCGTGGAGTCGCTGGTCGTCGGTCAGCGCCCCGTCGAGCGCGGCATCGAAGACGGAGGCGGCCAGCTCGCACCGGGTCGTCATCCGGACCTCCGCCACTCGGCGGCGAGCTTGCGCCGGGTGCGCGACGCGATCTTGCGCGCGTTCTCCGGGGAGATGGAGAGGAGCCGGGCGATCTCGTCGAAGGCGTAGCCGTGTCCGTAGTGCAGGACCATGACAGTGCGTTCGCGCGGTGGCAGCCGCTCGAGAAGATCGCGCAGACCGAGATCCCCGCCCTGGTGCGTCTGCGCTGGCAGCAGCGCGGGGAGGAGCCGTCGCAGGGTCCCACCGCGTGCATGGTGCGAGTAGCACAGGTTGACCGCGATGCGGGTCACCCAACCCTCGAGCGCAGCCGGGTCACGGATCGTGCCCAGATTGCGTCGGGCGCGCAGGTAGGTCTCCTGCACGATGTCCTCCGCCTCGTCGGCCCCGACCAGCCCGCCGCAGATCGCCAGCAGCCGGCCACGCATCAGGCTGAACTGCTCGCCGAAATCGGCGTCAGTCAACGATCGGTCGCCGGTCCTCGTCGTTGTCGCTCCCAAGATGGCCACGGTACACAGACAGGACCGCTGCCGGCCTCAGTTCGTGACAGCGGCCTCCAGGCTCGACGGGCGGCGGCGCATCCGCGCCTTCGCGCCGTCGACCAGCGAATAGACGACCGGCACCACGATCAGCGTCAGGAAGGTCGAGCTCAGCAGACCGCCGATCACCACGGTGCCGAGCTCGGCGGCGATGATCGATCCCTCGTTGAAGCCTGCCGCCAGCGGCACGAGCGCCAGGATGGTCGCGATGGCGGTCATCAGGATCGGTCTGACCCTGGTCTTGCCACCCTCGACCAGTGCGTCCCGGGTCGAGTGCCCATCGGCCTTCAAGCGCTCCACCAGGTCGAGCAGCACGATCGCGTTGGTCACCACGATCCCGATCAGCATCAGGAAGCCGATCAGCGCGCTCACCCCGATCGGGCGGCCGGTCAGCACCAGCGCCGGGAAGGCACCGATGGTGGCCAGCGGCAGGCTGAACAGGATGATGAACGGGGTGATCAGCGAGTTGAAGGTGAAGACCAGCATCACGAAGACGAGCAGGACGGCGATACCCATGGCGGCGAAGAGTCCGCCGAACGCCTCGGCCTGCTGCTGCGACACCCCGGCCAGCTCCACGCTGACGCCTGGCGGGATCGCCCCCGACGCCTTCAGGTCGTCGATCTCGGCCTGGACCGATGCCGACACGGCACCGGTGTCCTTGCTGGTGATCTCCGCCTTGACCGATGCCGACGGCGCCTGGTCGATGCGGGTGATGGTGCCCTGCACCTCGACCTGCTCCACGGTGGCGACCGTACCCAGCGGCGCCCGGGCGATGGTGCCGACCGGCAGCGCCGCGAGGTCCGCCAGCGAAGCCGTCGCGGCGGGGTCGATGCGGACGACCACGTCGATCGGGTTCGAGTCGGGGAACTGGATGCGGCTGACCGTCTGCCCCGTGAGCGCGCCGCGCACCTCCGCCCCGATCTGGGCCGCGGATGTGCCGAGCGCGACCGCCTTGTTCGCATCGACGCGGACCTGGATCTCCGGCGCGGCGCGGACCAGGTCGGTGGTCAGGTTGGTGAAACCCGTCAGGTCGCCCAGCGCTTCCATCAGGGCGGCGGTGGCCACTTCGACCTGTGCCGGGTCGTTGGCGGTGACGATCACCGTCAGGGCGTTGCTCGTCCCGCCGCCCTGCTGGCCAACCGCCACGTCGAAGCCGTCCCCGCGTACCGGGTCGAGATCCTCGGCGAGCTTGACCGCGTACTCGACCAGGTCAACCGTGGAGTCCAGCCGCACCGTGAGGACGGCGCTGTTGGCGGGCCGCCCGGTCTGCGCCGCGAAGAGCGTCTGGAAGCCGGTATCTCCTTCACCGGGCACGGTGGTCTGGATCTGCTCGACCATCGGGTCGTCCAGCAGGATCGCCTCCGCCTCGATCGCCCGCTCCAGGACGGCCGCCGAGCTGGCTCCTGAAGGCGGCGCCACGGTAACGCGCAGGATCTTCTCCGACCCCGAACTGATGAACTGGGTCGGCAGCAGCGGCACCAGCACCAGCGAGCCGACGAACAGGGCGGCCGACAGGGCGACCACGCCGAGCTTGGTCCACCGGTTGCGGAGGGCGAATCGGATCGTCGGGTCGTAGGCGTGCACCCACAGGGAGTTGCGTGGCTCGCCGGTCTCGTCCACCGCGGTGCTGACGCGCCCCATGAACAGGTAGGCGAGGACCGGGATCACGGTCAGGGCCACGAACAGCGAGCCGACCAGCGCAAAGGTGACGGTCAGCGCGAACGGCAGGAAGAACTGGCTGATGAAGCCACCGGCGAAACCGAGCGGCATGAACACGGCAACGGTCGTGAGCGTGCTGGCCGTGATCGCCGAGGCCACCTCGCGGGGTCCGCGGAGCACGGCGGTCATCCGGTCGTCGCCCAGCGCCCGGTGGCGATAGATGTTCTCGAGCACCACGATCGAGTCGTCCACGACGCGGCCAACGGCGACCGCCAGGCCGCCCAGGGTCATGATGTTGATGCTGATCCCACTCAACTGCATGCCGACCAGCGCGATCAGCAGCGAGAGCGGGATGCTCACTGCGGCCACGAAGGTGGAGCGCAGGCTGAACAGGAACAGGAAGATGGTGAGCACCGCGAAGATGGCGCCCAGGCCGCCCTCGCGTAGCAGGCCGTCGCGCGAGTCGATAATGAAGACCGACTGGTCGGCGATGGTCGACACGCTCAGCGAATCGGTGTGTCGCGCGGCGATCTCGTCGAGCAGCGCCTGCGCGGCCTGCGCCACCTCGACGGTATTGGCATCCTGCGTCTTGGAGACCGTGAGGCTCAGCGCCGGCTGGCCGTCGCTGCGGCCGTAGCCGGTCGTCGCCTGCGCCACGACGTCCACCGTGCCGAGGTCACCGAGCGTGAGCGGCACCGGAGCGTAGGGCGGGCTGGTGGTGTCGCCGTCAGGCGGCGGACGGACCCCCACCACCAGGTCGCGGACCTCGGCGACCGAGGTGAAGCGACCGATGGTGGTGACCGGGATCGTCTGCTCCCCGGTATTCAGGCCGCCACCGGGGAAGGTCAGGTTGTTGGCGGTCAGCAGGCCAATCACCTGCTGGGTCGAGATGCCGGCATCGGCCAGCTTGACCGGGTCGAGCGTGATCAGCAGCCGCTCCTCGAGGCCGCCGGTGAGCTCGACCGCGGCAACGCCGGAGATCGCGGACAGCTCCGGGACGATCTCCTCGCGCGCGATCCGGGCGGCTGCCTCCAGGCCATCGGCGCTCGTGGCGCTGATCGAGCTGAAGAGGACCGGCGTCGAATTGATGTTGAACGGCGTCACCTGCGGCTGGACCGATGCAGGCAGCCCCGCGGTGGCCAGGTTCTCCTCGATCAGCGAGGTGACCTCGCGGACATCGGTCCCGTAGTCGAACTCGGCGATCACCAGGGCGATCGAGTTGGCCGATGTCGACTGGATCGTGTCGATGCCAGGGATCGCTCCAATCGCGCGCTCGATCGGCTTGGTCACCTGCTCGGTGACATCCGCAGCACCGGCGCCGGGGTACGGGGCGATCACCGTGACGATCGGGAATTCGACGTCGGGGACGAGCTCCTGCTTCAGGCTCCCCCAGGCGAGGAGGCCGGCCAGGAAGAGGCCGCCGGCGAGGAGGAGAACGACGCTGCGCCTGGCAACGGCAAGCTCGCTGAATCGGTGCACGGGAAGAGGGCTCCTGACGTGGTCGCGGGTGCTGCCCGGGCGGCGAAGTGTGTTCGGCGCCGGCGCCCCGCGGGGGTGAGTGGCTGCCGGTAAGGGTAGCATCGGGGCATGGAGTTCGCCGACCTCGTGATCAGCGGGGCCACCGTCGAGACGATGACGGGGCACCCCACCGCGGCCGACGCCGTTGCCGTGCGCGGCGGTCGCATCGTGGCGGTCGGAGGTCGGCGGGAGGTCGAGGCGCTCTCCGGACCGGCGACCCGCCGCATCGCGCTCGGAGGCGAGACGCTGCTCCCTGGATTCCAGGACGCGCACGTCCACCCGATCCACGGCGGGTCTGGCCGCCGGGCTGTGCGCCCTGCACGACCTCGGCGACGCCCGCGCCTACTCCGAGCGGATCGCGGCGTATGCCGCCGCGAACCCGGATCGCGCGTGGGTCAACGGCAGCGGCTGGGCGATGCCCGCCTTTCCCGGCGGCAATCCGGGCCGAACTGCGCTGGACGCCGTTGTTCCCGACCGACCGGTCTTCCTCGCCTCGCGTGACGGCCACTCGGCCTGGGTCAACAGCCGCGCGCTCGAGCTCGCCGGTATCACGGCCGCCACCCCCGATCCGGTCGACGGGCGAATCGAGCGGGACCCCAACGGGGAGCCGGCCGGCACGCTGCACGAGGGGGCGGCAAACCTGGTCGACGACCTGATCCCGCCGCCGGACGCCGACGACCTGGACGCCGGGCTCGCCGAGGCCCAGCGCTACCTCCACTCGCTGGGCATCACCGCCTGGCAGGACGCTTGGGTCCGGGCGGCCGAGCTGGCCGCCTACCGCCGCGCGGCTGCCGAGGGGCGCCTCACGGCGCGGGTGGTGGCCGCGCAGCTCTGGGAGAACGGCCGCGGTCCGGAGCAGATCGCCGACATGCTCCGCGAGCGGGATACGCCGGTTGCAGCCCAGACCGATCGGTTTCGCGCGGACAGCGTCAAGTTCTTCGTGGACGGCATCATCGAGAACGGCACCGCGCTCCTGACCGAGCCCTACTTCGACCTCGACGGCAACCGCACCGAGAACCGCGGCATGCCCATGATTCCGCCGGACGAGCTGCTGGCGGCCGTGGCCGAGCTGGACCGGCTCGGCTTCCAGTGTCACTTCCACGCCATCGGCGATGGCGGCGTGCAGCTCGCTCTCGACGCGATCGAGGGCGCCCTGGCCGCCAACGGACGCACCGATGGGCGGCATCACATCGCGCACATCGAGCTGATCAACCCCGCCGACATCCCGCGCTTCGCCGCTATCGGCGCCACCGCGAACATGCAGCCCCTGTGGGCATCGAGTGACGACCAGATGCGCGACCTGCGAATCCCCGTCCTCGGCCCGCGACGGACCGCCTGGCAGTACCCGTTCGCCAGCCTGCTGCGGAGTGGCGCCCGCCTGGCCGGCGGCAGCGACTGGACCGTCTCGTCGCCCAACCCGCTGCTCGAGATGGAGGTCGCCGTCACGCGGGTTGATACCGATGCCCGTCACAATCCCCCCTTCCTGCCCGATGAGCGCCTGCCGCTCGACGCGGCACTTGCCGCGTTCACCATCGGCTCCGCGTACGTCAACCACCTGGACCACGTGACCGGCACCCTGGAGGTGGGCAAGGCGGCGGACATGGTGGTGCTGGACCGGAACCTGCGGGCACCCGATGCCGGGCCGATCGGCGACGCGCGGGTGGTGCTCACCCTCGCCGAGGGGACCGAGGTCTACGCCGCCTGACGCCCGGTCTGGACCGCGCGGGTGGATCGGTCTAGGCTGCCTCCATGAAGGGCGATCGGGTCGAGGCGGTGGTGGACACCGGCCAGGGGACGCAGACCTTTGTGATCGAGGCGACCCGCGCCGGACGGCGGATCGAGGTCACCACGGCGCGGGGCGTGGTCGAGGTGAGCGAGGTGACGCGCGGCGGCACGCCGGTGCGCACCGGGCGGTTCATGTCGAGCCGGCTGGTCGCCCTGGTCGAGCACCCCGCCCACGAGGGGCGCGAGGCGGCGGTGGAGATCTCCACGCGGCGGAGGATCACCACCGGCAGCGAGGTCGAGTAGACCCCCGACGGCGGGTCGAGTCGGCTGGATCGCGAGCGTCCGTCCGCCCGGCAAGCGACCGAGGTCCCGGCGCAGGGATGCCGTTCGGCTCTTGCCCTGTCGCGCCTGCGGGGGCACCCTCCGGATGATGAGTGCAGCCAGCGTGACCACGCGCACCAGATCGGCGAGCCGCAAGCGGGAGGTGACGTTCACGCCGCTCGAGATCGCCAGCGACCGATGCAAAGGCTGCGAGCTGTGCGTAGCGGCCTGCCCGTACCACCTGCTTGCGCTCGACCGCGACGTCGTCAACGCGCTCGGCTACCACCCGATCGAGCTCCACGACGCCCCGAGCTGCACCAGCTGCGCGTTCTGCGCTCGGGTCTGCCCCGATGCCGTCTTCACCGTCTATGCCCCACGCAAGCGGGAGGCCGCAGGATGACCGCCACCATTGATCGAGCCCCGGCCGCCGCCGACGAGGCGACGCGTGCCAAGCGCGCCCGGATCCTGATGAAGGGCAACGAGGCGATCGCCGAGGCGGCCATTCAGGCGGGCTGCGATGCCTATTTCGGCTACCCCATCACCCCGCAAGCCGAGCTGCTGGAGTGGATGGCGAAACGCATGCCGGAACTCGGCAGGGTCTTCGTACAGGCCGAGAGCGAACTCGGCGCCATCAACATGGGTCTTGGCGCCGCGGCGACCGGGGCGCGCGTGCTCGTCAGCTCGTCGAGCCCCGGATTCAGCCTCATGGCCGAGGCGATGAGCTACATGGCCGGCTCCGAGACGCCCATCGTGGTGGTGAACGTGATGCGTGGCGGACCGGGCCTGGGGAGCATCGGTCCGAGCCAGAGCGACTACTTCCAGGCGGTGAAGGGCCATGGCCATGGCGACTACAAGGTTCCCGTGCTTGCTCCTGCGTCGATCGGCGAGGCGGTGGAACTGGTGGCGACCGCGTTCGAGCTCGCCGAGCGATATCGGACGCCGGTCATCCTGCTGGCCGACGGCATCCTGGGACAGGCGATGGAGCCGATCGCGCCGCAATTCCGGCACCCGCCGCGGCAGGAATTCGACTGGGCCCTGACCGGGGCCGATGGACGCCCACCCCGGGTCCTGCGCTCGCTGCACCTGCAGCCGGAGCGGCTCGAGGAGCACAACACAGCCCTCCAGGCCAAGTTCGCCGACATCGCGCGCAACGAGGTTCGGTGGGCAGACGAGCAGCTCGATGACGCCGACCTGGTGGTCGTCGCCTATGGGACGGCCGCACGGATCGCCCATTCGGCGGTGAGGAAGGCGCGACAGGAGGGGATCCGGGTCGGGCTCTTCCGGCCGATAAGCCTGTGGCCGTTCCCCGAGGCGCAGCTGCGCGAGCTGGCGTCGCGACCGGCCGACATGCTGGTCGTGGAGCTCTCGGCGGGGCAGATGGTCGAGGACGTCAGGCTCGCGGTCGAGGGACGCTGCACGGTCGCCTTCCACGGCCGAACCGGCGGAATGCTGCCGACGCCAGACGAGGTGCTCGCCGACCTGCGGCGGCTCGACGAAGTCGCTCGCGCCGGAGGCGCCAGATGACCGCTGTCGCTACTCCCCCACGGGTGATCGCCGCCCGCCCGGAGCTGCTCACCGACCGCTCGACGCACTACTGCCCCGGCTGCGGGCACGGCATCATCCACCGCCTGCTCGCCGAGGTGCTCGAGGAACTCGAGCTGGCGCCGCGCACCATCGCCGTGGCCCCGGTCGGTTGTGCCGTCTTCGCCTACGACTACCTGCAGCTCGACTGGGTCGAGGCGCCGCACGGACGGGCGCCGGCCGTGGCGACCGGGATCCGCCGGGTGCGCCCGGACAGTTTCGTGCTCACCTACCAGGGAGACGGCGACCTGGCCGCGATCGGGACCGCGGAGATCATCCACGCCGCCGGGCGGGGCGAGCTCATCACGGCGATCTTCGTGAACAACGGGATCTACGGCATGACCGGCGGCCAGATGGCCCCGACCACCCTGCTCGGCCAGCGCACCACCTCCACGCCAGCCGGGCGTGAGGCGGGACTTGCCGGATTCCCCATCCCGATGACGGAGATGCTCGCCATCCTGCCCGGCGTGACCTACGCCGCGCGCGGCTCGGTCAGCGACCCGCCGCACATCGGCAAGACCAAGGCGATGATCAAGCGCGCCTGCAGGGCACAGATGGACGGCGCCGGCTTCGCGATCGTCGAGATCCTTTCCAACTGCCCGGTCGGGTGGGGAATGACCGCACCCGAATCGATGGAGCACCTTTCCGAGGTCGAGAAGGTGTACCCGCTGGGCGTCCTGGTGGACCGATCCGCACCGCAGCGACAGCCGGCTCCGGCCGAGGCCGCGCCTGAGGCCGCGGCTGAGGCCGGTTGAGATGGAGCGCTCGGTCGTCTTCGCCGGATTCGGCGGGCAGGGGCTCCTCTTCGCCGGCCAGATCCTGGCCCGGGCGGCGATCGCCGACGGGCTCGAGGCGTTCTGGATCCCCTCCTACGGCCCGGAGATGCGCGGCGGAACCGCCTCGTGCACGGTCATCGTGGCTGACGAAGAGATCGGTTCGCCGGTCGTCGATCGGTATGACGCAGCAGTCGTGATGAATCCTCCGTCGCTCGCCCGGTTCGCGCCGCGAGTTGCGGACGGCGGGCTGCTGATCGCCAATGCGTCGCTGACCGGCGACGCCAGCGCGAATCGGCCCAAGATCGACGAACTGCGCGTCCCCTGCACGGAGCTGGCGGCTGGTGCCGGCGACGACAAGCTGGTGAGCGTGGTCGCCCTGGGCGCCCTGATCGGGCGCCTCGGCTGGGTCAGCCGCGATTCGGTGGTCGAGGCGATCCGCGAGGTGGTCGGCGCCAAGCGCCCGGAGATCCTGGAGGCCGATCTGCAGGCCTTCGAAGCCGGCATTCGCGCGGCCATCGTCCCGGTGGCCGCCTAGGCGAGGCGTCCCCTAAGGGGCCACCACCCGGCTGAACGCCGACAGGTGGAAGTACACGTCGATCGCCAGGTCCTGTTTCTCGGTGGCGCAGCTGTACGCCGACACGTCGATGTCGAGCACGTCCCCGGTCAACCGGAACTCGAGAGATTGGTCGCAGATGCCCTCGCTGTACACGAACGTGTGGTTTGAGCGCAACTCGTAGGTGCCCTCGTCTCGTACCACCACCAGACCGGCCGCGTCGCGCGTCGAGATCGTCATCGCACCATCGTCGAGCTCCAGGATCACCGTGACGGGCATCTGGACCTCGAACTCGTCCAGGAGGCTCTCGACCGTGGCGGCATCCCATTCGTCACTGAAGGCGGCGATGAACTGCTCCCGGCTGGCGGCATCCGACTCCCACGTGCCGGTGATGGTCCGCTCAACGGTCGCGAGGTCAGGGTTGCCGATGTCCGGCCGGCCGCTGACAAGGAGCGCGAAGGCGACGGCGAGGCCCACGGCGGCCAACGCCGATACCCCAAGCCGCGCGGCCGTCCGCGTCGTGCCGCCCCTCCGCGCCATCGCAGCATCATCGGGTGGGCAGGAGCCTGGGTCAATAGGTCAGAGGCACGGGTTGCGGAGTAGAGTGACGCAACAACCGCCCGTCACGACGGAATGGAAGGAGGGACGCGCATGACACTTGATTTCGGACAGGTCAACTGGTTGCCGGCGATCGTCGGCGGGGTCGCCTACTTCGCCATCGGGGCGATCTGGTTCACGCCGGTGGCATTCGGCAAGGCGTGGCAGCGATCGATCGGCTGGGATGCCGAGGCGGCGCCTCCCGAGATGAAGCCGAGCACGTACGTCGTGCCGCTGGTCGCCTACATCGTGGCCGCGGTGGCGACCGCGATGCTCGCAGCGGCGACAGGATCGGACACGCTGAGCGAGGGACTCACGCTGGGGCTCGTCGTGGGCATCGGCTTTGCGGTCCCGCTCACGGTGACCGAGGCGACCTTTGATCCGAACAAGCCGGAGCCCTGGACCTGGTGGATCATCACGGCCGCCTACCACGTGGTCGGGTTGCTGGTGGTTGCAGTGCTGGTGTCGGTCTGGGCGTAGCCGAAGTCAGGCTTCGACCGCCTCGCGCACCAGTTCGGCGACGATCTCTCGAGACCAGGACGCCACCGCCTCCCAATCGCGGAAGTCCCCGTCGGGAGCACGAACCGCCGCTGAAACGAGCTTCTCCCCGAGGCCCAGCCGATCGCGCTCGAGGCGACCGGCAAAGGTCCGGTGCCCGACGGCGTTGACCGTCCTGGCGATCCGTATCGTGGCGGCCGGGTCGCCTTCCGGCTTCGCCGGACTCCCGATCGGGCCGCTGCTGAAGATCCAGACGGGTCGCTCACGCAGGTCGATCTGGAATCGATCGACCAGTTTCGTGGCGGCCGGAAGCCAGCCGCCCATGTAGACGCTGCTGCCGAGCACGACTGCGTCGTAGGCTCCCATCGCCCCGACGCTCTCAGCGGCCAGCACCTCCACCTCGAGGCCGGCATCGGCCAGGTGGCGACCGATCGCCTCGCCAATCTCCGCGGTCGCATCATGTCTGCTCGCGACCGCCACCAGAATGCGCATGAAAGACTCCTCGCCTCGTGGCGTGATGAGGCCATGCTGCGGGTGGAATTGATCCGTGGTCAGTGCCATGCCGCCCGAATTGGGCGGCCGTTTGACCTGCGGGCTACAGACGGGCTCGGGAAGGCGCCGGCGGTCGTGCTCGAGGGCCGAGTGCCGCAGCACCCAGCGGAACCGCTACGGACCGTCGACGACCCGCACAGACTCCAGCACGAAGCGTCGCCGGCAGTCGTCGATGATCCAGCGGGTCCCGCTGTACCAGACCTGGTCCTGTTGGGCGTACGTGCAGGTGAGCGCCGCGGGGTCATCGAAGTGGCCGGTCACCTCCACCCAGGCCCCCTGCCACTCAGGCAGCATGGCAAGCTCCGGCGACAGGGTCGCCTCCAGGATGGTGTAGTCGGTTCTCGCTCCGCCCAGAAGCGAAAAGAGAAGGGTATTGGTCGTGGTCCATCCCATCCACGCGGGCTGAAGATTCTCGTCAGGTTCTGCGCTGCACCAATCGCATGGCATGGCCCATGCACGGAAGCTGATCGGCGTGTTGCCGAAGCAGGTGATGAGCGAGACACGGTCCCGGGACTGCAGCTCGAGCGCATTCGTGGGCAGAGCACCGCAATCGGCCGGTCGGTCCTGCGCCATGGCGAACACCGGGGAGCGTTCGGGAAGCCACGCGCCACCGCGCGTGCGGTGCCAGAAGACGGGATTCTCGCCGCGCATCGTCGGCCTGCCTCCGACGACCACGACACCGGTCGGCCCGGCAGCGGCCGCGCCGGGCACTCCCTCGAATGCATCGGGCAGCGCCTCCCGGCTCCAGGTGATCCCGTCGCCGACCCAAGCTGCTGGACGCCCTGTGGCGTGGTCCCAGCCGAACGCATACGCGCGCTCCCCGTCCGAGACCAGCGCGGACACGCGCGCCCCGCGGAATGCGACATCCGCGCCGGGCGCGCGGCGCCAGGTCAGCATCCCGTCGCTGATCGCCCCGACCCACAGCCGCGCCGACCCGTCCGATGGATCGGCGTCCATCCCCACGATCCGACTGCCGGCCGCCACCACGAGCGGCTGACCGTCGGTCGGCCCGCCCTCGACTGCGGTCCATCCGCGCCCATCGATGGAGAAGGCGGCCTGGAAGATCGAGCCGAACTGGGTGCCCCCGTTCTCGCCCCAGGCGATAAACCCGTCGGGGACCGCGGTGGCGTACGTCCACCGATCCCCCCGCCACGGGAGATCCGACATCTCGCGCCAGGCAACCCCGTCAGCGGAGTACCAGATAGTGGTGTCCTGGCCGGCCATGACGTAGCCGAAGTCGGATCCTACGAGGCTGAAGCAGCACAAGTTCGAGTACCGCTGAGGCAGGACGCCCAGCTCCTCCCACGTTCGGCCGTCGTCGGATCGGCTGATACGGGGCGCGTCCAGACCTCCCGCGCCGCTGGAGAACATCAGCCAGCCGACCGGCCCCCAGGCGACCGAGCTGTCCTGCACAGCGAGCGAGAGCCGATCGAAAGCCGCCGACCACGCCGCTCCGTCCGACGAGGCGAGCACGACACCTCGAGGTTCAGCCCAGTTTCCGGCCGTGGCGCCCGTGGCCACGAAGCCGCCGGGGCCCGCGAGCAGTCCCCTGACCCAGGCCGATTCCACCACGCGCTCCTGGCGGTAGCTGGTGATGAGATCACGCCCGGCGTCGCGCGTTGCGACCCACGAGCCACCGTGGGGATACTCGAGCCGCACCCAGCCGAGGCCGTCTGCGGGGGCCTCGAGTGGCTGGCTGACCAGAGCCACGCCGCCGGACGGGATCGTGTCCCTGACCGCGCTCTCCAGGGAGGTCCTGTCCCTGACAGCAAGATCCTCCTCGGCTCGGATCCAGTAGATCTCGTCGTACGGTTGAAACGCCGGGGTCGCGTCGGGTCCTGTGGTCGCGCCTGGCTCCAGAATCATCTGGCGGAGCGGTGCGGGCGAACGTGTCGGTCGCGGCGTCCCCGTCGACTGGACCGACGGCCGTGGCGACGCTGAGGCGGTGGCTTCCAGGTCCACGCCGACCAGGTTGCTGACGATGATCACGGCGGCGCCGAAGAGGGCCAGCAGCGCGAGACCGATCAGGACACGTTCGTTGCCGGACGCGGCGGTACGGGCACCCTCGACTGTTTCCAACGGGACCATGTGGCGCTCGTCCATCGGCGTGCGCATGGTAGGGCCGCGGCCGATGCGTGGCTAGGGTCGCGAAGTCAGGTACCGGCTCCGGCTGAACAAACCTTGGCGGTCATCATCCTCAGTGCGTCGATTCGACATAAACAAACCCTTGACAACCCTCCCGCACATCGGTTACTCTCCCCCTACAAACCTTCTACACCACACGTTGAGGAGTCCCCCGATGAACCGGTCGAAGATCAAGTCCAGCCTGGTCGGCCTGATGGCAACCGCCGCGCTTCTCGTCTCCGTTGTGCCGGCGGCTGCCGCGGACGGTGCGTGGGTGCGCGTCCTTCATGCCTCCGGCGACACCCCAGCCGTCGACGTATATGTGAACGATGGCCTCGCCATCGAGGACCTCGCATTCGGCGACATCACCGACTACATCCCGCTGGCAGCGGGCTCGTACGACTTCAAGGTATGCGTCGCCAACAGCGACCCAATGGTTCCGGCGAACTGCCCGATCAACGTCGCCGACGCTGCGCTTGCGGCCGGCGCGATGTACACGATCGCCGCGACCGACGAGCTGGCGAGCATCGAGGCCAAGATCCTGGTTGATGCCCCGGCCCCGATGAGCGACAGCACCAAGATTCGCGTCATCCACTTCAGCGCTGACACCCCCACCGTTGATGTCCTGTTCGAGGACGGTTCACCCACCGGAATCGAGAACCTGAGCTACCCCGATGCAACCGCGTACGTTGCGCTGCCCGGCGGGTCGTATGACCTGAAGGTCTGCGTGGACGGAAGTGACCCGCTCGCCTGCCCGGATTCCGTGAATCCCCCGGCACTTGACCTGGCCAGCGGAACCTCGTACAGCGTCTTCGCCATCGGCTCGCTGGAGAACCAGACCCTTCAGTTGGTCCTGGCCTCGGACGCCACCGTGCTCCCCGACTCGGCCATGGGCCGCACCTCCGGCAACCTGCCGCTGGTCGGCATGGGCATCCTCGCGCTGATCGGCGCGGGACTGCTGGTCGGCCGACAGTTCGTGACCCGTCCGGTCGTTCGCGACTGACACGGGCGGAACCCTCTCCCGCCCGGAACGAGCCGGCCCGCCAGGGCCGGCTCTTTCCTCGTCACCGAGAACCCGGCTTGTCCGCCACCTGCAGGCCCATCTCCGACGCGAATCTCAGCGGGATCCCGGTGCGCGGTGCGAGCCCCGCCTCCTTCTGCCACGACGCCATCTCGGCGAAGGTCCAGGTGCCCGATTCGCTGGTGAGCCCGAAGTAGAGGTCGAAGAAGGCGCCCAGCTGCCCGCCACCGTTGGGCGACGACGGCCGCAGCGCCTCGCCGATCACCATCACGCCGCCGGGGCGGAGCGCCCGAGCGGCCCGCCAGATGAGCCGCCGGTTGGTGGCGTCGTCGAAGTGGTGGACGAGGCTGAAAAGCAGGACCAGGTCGTAGGCAGCCTCTCCCATGTCATCGGTCAGGGCGTTGCCGGCCCGGTGGACCACCCGGTCGCCCATCCCCTCGCGCGTCGAGGAGCGGCGCGGCGTGCTCCACCGCCTCCGGCAGGTCGAAGACCACGGCCCGCAGGCCCGGCGTGCCGTCGGCAGAGCACCACCGAGAAGTAGCCATGCGACCCGCCAACATCGAGCATGGCGGTGGCGCCCTTTGGCAGCGGAACCTGGCGCGCCAGCAGCGGGGCGATCAGGCCGGCCTGCGCCCGCATCCCGCGCTGGTAGAGGCCCCAGTCATCCGCCGTCATGGTTGCGTGCACCTCGACCGGCACGCCGGAGCGCACGAAGTCCTCGAGCCCCTCCATCCAGCGCCACTCGAGGCGCTTCATGAGGATCACGTCGCGGATCGAACCGCGTGCATCGGCCAGCATCCAGCGCCGAACGTGCCGCGCCAGGCGGTATTCGCGCCCTTCAAGTGACAGGTAGCGCATGGTCACCAGCAGGTTCAGCAGCCGGACGGTCGCCGCAGGATGCGTCCCGCATGCGGTTGCCACAGCCTCCGCCGTCAGGCCGCCGGAACCGATGGCGTCCCACACCCCGAGCTCGGTGGCGAGCACGATGGCACGGGCATTGAGCGGAGCATAGGCCTCGTTGATGGCTGTCGGCATCACGCCGAGCCCAAGCAGGGCACGCTCCAGAAGGCTCTCGGGGATCACGCCGTAGCGCATGGCTCGGCCATCGTACACACGGTATGGTGTCGTGCGTGAGGAATCGGTTGGGCCAGATCATCGCGCGCGTGCCGCAGTGGGGGGCACGCCCGGACGACGACCCGCGCACCGTCAACATCAAGACCTCGCTCATCCTCGTCTCCGGCCTGGTCATCGTCCTCTCCCCGGTTTGGACCGGGACCTACCTGGTTCTCGGGCGCCCACTTTCGGCTGCCATCCCTGGCACGTACGCGATCTTCTCGGTGGCGATGCTGGTCTACATGGCCCGGACCGGGCGACACGGCGTGGCGGTCACGGCCCAGAAGTACGCCATGTTCACGCTCCCGATCCTGCTCCAGTGGTCGCTGGGCGGCTTTGCACAGGGCAGTGCCGTGGTGCTGTGGTCGTTCATCGCCGTGCTCCTGGTGCTGATCGTCGACGGCTACCGCGCCGCCTGGGCGTGGTTCGGGATGCTGGTCGTGGCCCTGGTGGTGAGCGGCCTGGCCGAGCCGGTGCTGTTGCGCACGGTTGCGCCGCTGCCAGAGCCGGTCCGCATCGGCTTCTTCGTGATCGACGTCGCCGGACCGCTCTTCACCGCCATGGTTACCCTCGTCTACTTCCTGCGCCAGCGCGACGCCGCCACGGCCAGGTCCGAGGAGCTGCTGCTCAATGTGCTGCCCGCCTCGGTGGCCGATCGTCTCAAGGGAGGCAGCAGCATGGTTGCCGACCGCCACGAGTCGGCATCGGTCCTGTTCGCCGATATCGTCTCCTTCACCGCGTTTGCCGAACAGACAGCGCCCGAGCGCGTGGTCGAGCTGCTCGGCCGCGTCTTCGAGACGCTCGACGACCTGACTGCACGCCACGGCCTGGAGAAGATCAAGACGCTGGGCGACGGCTACATGGCGGTCGCCGGCGTCCCCCAGCCGCGCGTCGACCACGCGCGCGCTGCCGCCGCCATGGCCGTCGAGATCGAGCCAGCCCTGCGCAAGGAACTTGGCGCCGACTGGCCCTCCCTGCACGTCCGAGTTGGTATCGCAAGCGGGCCGCTGGTGGCCGGCGTGATCGGCAGCCGCCGCTTCTCCTACGACCTGTGGGGCGACACCGTCAACACAGCCGCCCGTATGGCCGGGCTGGCTGAGCCGGGCAGCGTGATCGTGGCGGATTCGACGGCCATCCTGCTGGACGGGGCGGCCACCCTGGAGTCGCGCGGAGAGACCGACGTGAAGGGCAAGGGACCGATGAAGGTCTGGCGCCTGGAATCCGTCGCGGATTCCCGCGTATCGTCGAGGTGAGCATGACGGTTTCCGAGAACCTCGCCGCGACCGTCCGAATCTTCATCTTCGAGCACTTCCGCGAGCACGCCGTGGCGCCGGTCATCGAGCAGGTGATGACCGAGTTCGCGCTGACGCGCGACGAAGCGACTGGAGCCTTTGCCGCCCTCGACGCCGCGCGGCACATTGCCCTGGTCAAGGGGACGTCCCGGATCCTGATGGCGTTTCCATTCGCCGCGGGAGCGACGCCATTCAGGGTCGCGACCGGTGGCCGGACCTACTTCGCGAACTGTTCGTGGGACGCGATCGCCTTCCACGCGATGCTCGGCGCGGACGTGCGCGTGGACTCCTACTGCCACCACTGCGCCGCGCCCATCCGGATCGAGATGAGCGGCGGCCAGGCGACGCTGGTCGATCCCCAGGAGGCGCTCATCTACCTGGCTCTCCCTCCGACTCGGTGGTGGGACGACATCACCACCACCTGCGGGAACACCATGGTCTTCTTCGCATCGCCCGAGCACCGGGACGCATCGGACATGTGCGCGTCGGCCGAGTCAGCCGTGTCGCTGACGCCGGGCCAGGTGCACGCGCTGGGCGAGCCAATCTACCGCGGCAAGTTCGATCCCGACTACGCACGACCCGGCAAGCAGGAACTGCTCGATCACTGGAGGGCGCTCGGCCTCAGCGGCGACTACTGGACGCTGTAGCCCGACTCGCCGAGCCGGGTTACATCCCCCCGGACAGCTCCGCGACTTCGAACCAGGTGCCGCCCTCCATTCCCGGGCAGGTCTTCGCCACCGCGACCGCGGCATCGATGTCGCCGGCGCGAATGACGGTGTACCCGGTGGCCGAGTTGGCGTCGCCGGAGCTCACCAGTCCATTGGCGCCAAAGGTCCGGCGCTGCGAGATCGGGCTCCCGAGGTCTACCACCGAGTCGCTGATCGAGGCGAACCAGTCGGTCCAGGCCTTCATCACCTTGGCGCCCTCTTCGGGGCTGTCCGGCATGCTGCCGCCGTGGAACAGGAGCAGGAAGTTGGCCATGTCGTATCTCCTCATTGATGGGCGACGTTGACGCCCTGTCGGATCGCGCCCTATCCATGCAACGAACGAGCGGCCGAAGAATCGACATCCGATCCCGCAGGTGCCACCCACTATGCTCCCCCCTTCAGGCCCGCCACGCCCTGCATGGAGACCGATGACCTGACGCCCTAGGCGCCTCGCCCGGCGATGACCCAGTCGTTGGCGCGCATCGGCCGGCCCGGAGGGAATTCGACCTCGCATTCACCGACGAGCGTGAAGCCGGCCTTGCGACAGACCGCGTTCGACGCCTCGTTGCCGAAGGCCGGGAAGGCATGGATGGACCGATGCATCCCTTCGCCACGGATCTTCTCCAGGACGAGGACGGCGGCGCTCGTCGCGATCCCCCGACCCTGCCACTCGGGCACGACGCTCCAGCCGGTCTCCCAGGCGGTATCGCCGGCCCAGTCGAGCTCCCAGTAGCCGATCGAGCCGACCGGCTCGCCATCGGGGCCGGCGCAGATCACGAACATAGCGCCTTTGCCGCTCCCGCCGATCGCCACGTAGCGCTCGTGCCGCACCTGTAGCTTCTCCGGCGTCTCCGGTCCGCCGAAGTGCTCGGTCATGCGGGGATCGCCCATCAGCCGGTCGAGGAGTTCGAGGTCGCCCGCGCCCCAGGGGCGAAGCGAGACCTGCGGCTCGCGTTGTGACGGCCTAGCCTCTGGCTTCACGGATCTGGTTGGCGTGGCCGTGCGCGTGTTCCGCGTAGATCTCGAGCCACTCCGCCACGGAGTAGGCGCCCGATTCGGAGTGCGTTCCGCGCCGCTCCCACTCGGCGGGCGTCAGCGACTCGAGCAGCTCAAGACTGGCCGCGCGAACCGCGGCCAGCACCGCGAGCGACGATGCGATCGGTCGGTCGTAGTGGAGGCGTCGGGCGTACTCGGGCTCGTCGTAGCCGACGATCACCGGATCGTCCTCCGCGATCAGCCGGCGCAGCCGGACGAAGGCGGTCGCCTCGCTGTCGGCGAGGTGATGGGCGACCTGTCGGGCGCTCCAGCCGCCAGCGGGGCCGGGGCGATCAAGGTCGGCGTCGGTGGCGCCGGCCAACGCTGCTTCGACATCGGCGTAGCCGGTGCGAAACCGATCCAGCAGAGCACTTCTATCCATGCCGAGAGGATACGCCCGTGTTGGTCCGTCAGCGACGGAAGAAGCGAGGAGCGCTGACCACCTGCGCCGCGGCTGCGAGGACGGTGAAGAACGGTGCCGTGGCCATCGGTGGGGGCGGCGGCTGCGAGGCATCCACGCCAGCAACGAGGTACAGGGCAAAGACTCCGGCCGACCACGCGGGCAGCGACCACAGCGTCCACCACGCCCATCGCTGATCGGCGCGATAGGCGACGAGCAGGATCGTCGTCGCGAGAAGCCCAAACGCCAGGAGCGCGAGGCCCTGGGACCGGGTGAAGAAGTCGAGCAGCTGGTACCCCGCCTGGCTCTCCGCTCGCAGTGCCTCTGGCGACAGGCCGACGAGCCCCAGCGGAATCCCCGGGTCCGCCGCGGACCCGACGAAGATGTCGGTCACCCCGAAGCCGATAAGCACCAGGCTCATGGCCAGCAGTCCCCACCATGCATGTCGTTGCAGCCAGCGCACCGACCTACTCCTCCATCAGGTGCTGATTCCGCTACACCGGCGATCCATGACCGCCGATCGCGCGCGCCACGATCGCCGCGTCCTCGCCCACGCCCCACAGCAGAGACGACTGGCGCTTACGCAGAAAGTGGACGCCCACGAAGTAGAGGTCGTCCACGATCGTGCTCGCACCGTCCCGGTGGATCGGGAAGCCGAGGTCGTCGAACGCCTCACGCCACGGCAACCACTCCCGGTATGAGGGCCGGAATCCGCCGGCGAAGACCACGGCTCCGAATCCGTCGAGGGGGAGCTGCTCCGGCGCTTCCGGATCGAATGGCTCAGGGGGGCTGTTGTCGGGCGCCGGATAGCCGAGGTTGGCTGCCGTGCGGCGGAAGAGGTCCATCAGCTCCCGATTGCGCTCGCCTCCCCAGGCGACGCTCGCCGCCAGATCGTCGGCGAACGTGACCGCCCCGTTGGACGCCCCCAGGAAGTGGCCGGTCAGGATGACGCCCTTGGCCCGCAGGGTGCGGAAGTCAAGATCATGCCCGCCGCCGTGGCCGGTGGCCGTGGGATTCGCAACGAGTCGCGCCGCCGGAGTCGGCAGGGATTCGACGGGCGCCGCGAGGAAGCCGGAATCGACGAGCCAGTGGAAGAGATCCCGACCACCCGGTCGTCGCGGAACCCAGGCTGCCTTGCCGCAGGCAAGGACGACCTCGCGACCCGCGTCGCGCAGCTCTTCGGCGATCTGGCAACCGGACTGGCCGCTGCCGACGATCAGGATCCGCCCGGGCGGCAGTGAGGTCGCATTGTGGAAGTCATTGACGTCGATCTGCTTGAGATCCGACGGTAACGTCCCCGCCCCCGCGGGCCGATGCGGACGCTGAAAGGCACCGTTGGCCAGAACGAGTGCACGCGCGTGGAGATCTCCAGTCGTCGTTCGAATGTGAAATCCGTCGGCGCCCCGCTCGATCGACAGCGCCGCGACCTCCTCGCGAACCGGTAGCGCGAACGCCGCCTGATATCCCTCGAGGTAGGCGACGATCTCATCGCGCGGCATGAATCCATCGGGGTCGTCGCCGTCATACGGTCGATCCGGGAGCTGGACGGTCCAGTTCGGGGAGACGAGGCAGAAGGTGTCCCAGCGGTCGCGCCAGCTCTGCCCGATCCGTCCACGCTCGAGCACGACATGCTCCACCCCGTTCTGCTGGAGCTCTCGACTGACGGCCAGCCCCGCCTGACCGCCACCGATCACCACGGCGTCGAAGCGTTCCGCAGCCCCGGTGCTCAACCCGGCACCGCGGACGGGTCGTCCCGCCGCAACAGGATTCCGAGGTACTGCTTCCATGGCCCGACATCGGTGTCGCGCGAGCCGGCCAGGCCGGCGTGGATCTGACCGATGTGGTCGAGGTCGTGGACGGTCCAGGTGGCCAGCAACTCCCGCAGCGTCACCTCGCCGAGCGACGGGTGCTGGCCGCGCCGGTCGAGATCGGCATCGGTGATCAGGTCGGCCAACGTGGCCAGGTTGGCGGCCCGCAGCGAAGCGAAGCGTTCCACCAGGTCATCGAGGGGAACGCCTGCATCGCGCTCGAGCATCGCATGGCGCTCGAATCGGTCAAACGGCCGCGCGGTCCCGTCTTCGAGGATGCGCCGTGTCCGGCTGATCCAGTCGCTCTGCTCACCGGTGATCAGGTGGCCGACCACGTCGCGTGGACGCCACCCATCGGCGGTATCGGGCGTATCGGTCCATGCTTCCGGCAGACCGATGAGCAGGACGCGCAACACGTTGGGGGTGCGCTCCAGCAGGGTCGTCGTGTTGGCGAGGAAGTCGGTCAAGGGTGTCCTCCGGCGTGCGGCCGTGATGGTAGTACCCTGCGGTCATGAGCGAATCGCCGATCGACCGCGTCCGCCCGCTCGTACGGGTCCGACAGGTGCGCGAGTTCTCGACCGAGGCCGTGGCTGCCGAGGACCTGCGGGCGATCGCCCAGGCTGCCCGATGGACCGGCAGCAGCCGCAACACGCAGCCATGGCGCTTCATCGTGATCCGGGACGAGTCCACGCTCAGGCGCCTCTGGCAGGCGGGCCTGCCCCAGACCCGAGCGCTGGAGACCGCCGCCGCGGCGATCGCCATCGCGCTGCCGGTGGACGAGAAACGCGTGCTCTCCCACGCCTACGACGACGGTCGCGTCGCGGAGCGCATCCTGATCGCCGCGTCGTACCTGGGTCTTGGCGCCGGCATCACCTGGGTGCGCAGCGAGGTGCGAGGTGCGGTTGGCGAGATCCTCGAGCTGCCGGAGGGGCGATTCGTGCGGACCATCATGGCGATCGGCCATCCGTCGCCGGCGGCGCTGCTTCCGAAGTCGGCACCCGGGCAGGCGCGACTTCCCTACGACGAGCTCGTCTTCGAGGAGCGCCTGCCACCGGCCTGACCGCACCGCGGTTCAGGAGCTGTCGCGCATCCGTTCGAGGCCGTCGAGGATCAAGCCGAGTCCGAACTCGAACTCGCTGACGTCCCCTGCCCGCTCCGGCGCCTGGTGCACCTCGATGTGCTCGGCCAGGTGCGGCAGACCGGCCAACGGGACGCTGCGCAGGATGTCGTCGGCCGCGTCGGAACCCTGCCGCGCGAACGCAAGGTAGGGCAGCAGCCAGAGGACGAAGCCCACGATGTGGCTGTCCAGGGCGTGGTACGCGTGATGCGTCATCTCGGCCGAGAAGCCGGCGCTGCGCAGCCGGCCCAGCACCGCGTCCATGTATCGAAACCGCGCGGGTCCGACGCTCAGGGGAGCCATGAACAGACTGCATGCCCACTCGTGGCTCAGCAGGACGTCGTGGAAGGAGACGGCGGTGCGTCGCATGTCTGACCGCCAGTCCGCATCGTTGCCCGGCAGCTCGATCTCCGCATAGACCATGTCGAGCATCCCGCTCAGCAGATCGTGCTTGTTCTGCACATGGTGGTAGAGCGACATCGCCTCCACCCCCAGCGGCTGCGCCAACCGACGCATGCTCAGCGACTCGAGGCCGGCCTCGTCGGCCAGCTCCATGGCGGCACGCAGCACCCGCTCCCGGCTGAGCGGAATCCGCGCTTCGAGTGTCGGCTGTCCGGCCTGGTTCGTCATCGGCGTTGACAATCTTACGCTGTAAGCGTACCGTCTGCCTGCTCACCTTACAGCGTAAGCGCACCCACGCAGAGAGGTCGACCTTGGAGATCCACGAGGCCCTGTACACGACGCGTGCGATGCGGCGCATGAAGCCGGACCCGATCCCGCTCGACGCCCAGCGGCGAATCCTCGACGCGGCCATCCGCGCGCCCCACATCGGCGAGGGTTGGCGCTTCATCCTGATCGACGACCGCGCGGTCATGGCCCAGCTCGCTTCGCTGTACGCGAAGGCGTGGGACCTTCTGTTTGCGCAGTACGGCATCAGCGCGGCCGACATGGCGAAGGCCGATACCGATGCCGGACGGGCGGCCCAATCCGGCAACCACCTGGCCCGCCACTTCGCGGAGGTCCCGCTGCTGCTTCTCGGGTTCGGTCGCACCCGCGAGGGCAGCGGCATCTACCCGGCGATCTGGAGCGCGATGCTGGCAGCGCGCGCCGAGGGCATCGGCTCGACGCTGACCGGCGTGATGCAGACCTTCGTGGCGGACGAGGTGTTCGACCTGCTGGGCGTGCCGAAGGATCAGGGCTGGTTCATGCACGGTGCCGTCCCGATGGGCTACCCGACCGGCCGCTGGGGGGTGGCCCCTCGGACGCCCGTGCACGAGGTCGCCGGGCGGAATTCCTGGGACGGCGACCTGGGATTCACCGTGCCGGAGCCCCTCTGGCCGGAGGCGCCCGCCTCAGCCTGACGAGGGTTCGTCACTCCCGCTGCTACCCTCTCCCCACATGAATGCGGCTGCCATCACCGACTTCGACCTTCCCGCGGGCTTCACAACCCGCCCGATTGACTCCAATACCGATGTCGAGGCGATCACCGAACTCTGCGTCGCTGCCGCGGTTGTCGAATACGGGACCGCTGCCCTGGATGTCCAGCAGGTGCGCGAGATCAGACCCACATGAACCGATGAAGGCTGTCATCCAGGACAGGTACGGACCTCCCGATGTCCTTCGGATCGCCGAGGTCGAACGCCCGGTGCCAAAGGCTGATGAGATCCTCGTCAAGATCCACGCCACGACGGTATGCCGGACCGACGCCGGGCTGCGCAGCGGCATGCCCTTCATGTCCCGCTTCTTCACCGGCCTGCTCCGCCCCAAGCGGATCCTGGGTGTGGAGTTCGCCGGAGAGGTCGAGGAGGTCGGCGCGACCGTCACCGAGTTCAAGGCCGGCGACCACGTCTTCGGCGGCAGGGGCTTCGACGCACACGCGGAGTTCATCTCCATCGGGCAGACCGCTCCCGTGGCGCTCATGCCGGCCGGCATGCCTTTCGACGAGGCCGCGGCAATCTTCGACGGAGCGAGCCTGGCACTCGTCTGCCTCGAGAAGGCGGGTCCACTCGAGGGGCGGAGCGTGCTGGTGTATGGCGCCTCCGGGTCGGTCGGGACCGCGGGCGTGCAGCTGGCGAAGCACTTCGGGGCCTACGTGACCGCGGTGTGCACGGCAAAGAACGTCGAGCTGGTGCGGTCGCTCGGGGCCGATGAGGTGATCGACTACACCGTCGACGACTTCACCCGAACGGCAAGCGGTACGACGTGATCTTCGATTCCGTCGGCAAGCACTCGTTCCGGCGCAGCCGACGCTCACTCGCGCCGGGCGGGACGTTCATCGAGACCGACCTGGGCTTCATGTGGCACGTGCCGCTGCTGATGGTGGCGACGATGTGGACCAGGGGCAGGAAGCTGAAGATGGGTATCGCCCGCTACGCGAAGAAGGACCTTCTCCTCTTCAAGAAGCTGATCGAGGACGGGAAGTATCGCGCGGTCATCGATCGCCGCTACCCGTTGGAGAGCGTGGTCGAGGCGAGTCGGTTCGTCGAGACGGGGCAGAAGACTGGAAACGTGGTCCTGACGGTCCGCGGTGACCGACTCAGGCAAGGCTGAACGGCGGATACCGGTCGGTGACCAGCAGGAACGCGTAGGCGTTCACCCGAAGCGTCCAGCGTCCCACACCTACCACGTAATCGAAGAGCGCCCGCGGGTAGCGTCCGGTGAAGAGGATCGCGAACCACGCCACCACGACCGCGGCGATGGCCAGGATCCAGAGCACGGCGAGCACGAGGTAGTGCGGGATTGCCAGCAGCCATTTCACGAGCGGTAGCCAGCGATTGAGATCCCGTTCGACGTCGGGATAGTCCACCTCGAGATGTACCGACTGCTCGTCAGTCGTGGACGGGTACGCGTCGGTGAGCAGCCCCGCGTAGGCACCAACGCGCGCGCCAAAGCGCGCCATCTCGCGAGCGAAGTCGAACCACCAGCGTGGATAGCGCTGGCGAAACAGGATCATCAGCACGGTGGCGAACCACAGCGCGCTGGTCACCAGGCCCTGGATGACGATGATCGGGAGCAGCCAGATGAGCCGGAAGAAGGTTGTAAGCCGATCCAACTTGTCGGGGTAGTCGATCTCCAGGCGGGCGGCGTACGGCTGGTTGGTGGCCATGGTCATCGGTTGCATCTCCTCGGACTGCGGCAATGTCAAGATCAACGACTACTGTGCCACGCGGCCGTCCCTGTCAACGGGCCAGGATGACCTTTGGACCGCGTGGCATTGATCGCCATGCGGCATCTGTCGTCACCACGGCGACGCCGAGCCGCAGCCCCAGGGCGAGGCACAGCCGGTCGGCCAGCGAGAACGCCGTGCCGGACACCCACAGGTCAGCCGCCCGCTCGGCGTCCTGCGCCGTCACGTCGACGACCTGGAGCCCGAAGGATGTCAACAGGCGGGCCACCAGTCCCGGCTCAGCTCCATGCTGTCGCGCTTTCTGCAGGACCTCGGACCAATTGGCGGCGCCGATGATCCCCCCCACCATGTGCCGCTCCGCAACGTCGCTCCCTGCTTCGTCCTGAAGCCATGCCAGGACGACCGATGCGTCCATCACCGCGGTCACAGGACTTGCGACTCCTCCGCGGCGGCGGCGCGACGATCGCGGACCAGCTCGTCCGCCATGCTCGAGCCCACGCCGGCGAACATCCCGCGCAGCCGCCGCTTGAGGGCCGCGCGAGGGAGGAGGAGCACGGCGTCTCCCTCGACCAGGGCCACAAGCTGGCTCCCCTCCTCGAGGCCGAGGCGGCGCCGGATCTCGATCGGAATCACGACCCGACCCTTTGGTCCCACCGAAAGCGTGTTAGTGTCACTCATGCTCGTAGTGTGTCACTCAGGCGCTTGGGGCGTCAAGGCCGACGGACCTGGGCTAGTGCGACAACCCGGGTGAGCGAGACCCGTGGTGGACTCGCCCTCGCGGACGTCAGAACCCGAAACAGAAGAGGGAGTCGCCGGCCCAGTGGGGGAAGGCAATCTCCATGCACGAGGACTTGATCTGCTCGAGCGTGGCACTCTCGTCTGCCCCGGGCGCAACGTTGACGCCATGCAGCCATACGGTCCCCCAGGCCATGGCCGGAAGGTTGATGTTGTTGTCGTGCGTATTCACGATGCCCTCGCCCGGGAAGCGAACGTGGTTGTTGCGCACCGTATCGGGATGAGCTCCGGCAGTGGCCACCCAGGTCAGATCGACCGACACGCTCGCCGTGTCGCCGGACACCGAATCGGTCATCGCCAGGGTCACGTCGAGGGATGCAGCGCGCATGCGTGACTCGGCGACGAGGCGATCAGGGGTCTGCGAGAACCAATCAGCAACGATCGGGTAGTGCTTGCCCTCCATCGGCTTGCAGGTGTCGTAGACCACGATCTGCACTGACGTCAGGCCCTGCTTGTTCAGGCTGTCCTGGACGCCGGGCTGCGGTGCGTAGGTGGCGGCCGAGCTGGAGACCCAGACATCGGTCTGGAGACAGCCATCGAGGCTCGTGAAATAGGCGCTGGCGAAGCGGCCATCGATGGTGTGATAGATGGCAGGGGGCGCGGCGCTGGCACTCGTGGGAAGGGAGAGCATCATCACGGCGGCGAGCGCCGGAAGCAGTCTGCGAAACATCGGCTTCTCCTTGGTGGGCAGCACTCGGGAGATGGGTGAGGCTGCACCAATAGGACGCTCGCGAGGGGCGGGGTGTTACCCGCAGGGGCCAGCTCGTCAGCCTCGGAACCGGTGGTTGATGACCTTCGCCTCTAGACGCAGGGCCAGTTCGAGTGCTCACAGTGGAAGTGGACACAGGCCCGTGAGGAGAATCGCAATGCTCGCACCGTCTGAGGCGAGGGGGCACCGAGTTGGACGCGTGCTCGTCTGGTTGGCCATCATCACCCTGGGCGTCGCCACCACGAGCAGTTGTGCCGTGCACTACGACGACCTGAGCACGCAAGAACTGATCTCCCTCGTGCAACGTGGTGAGTACGATTCGGTGCGCGGCAAGGGGCCGGCATGTGATGCCGCCTACAACCTGGGCACGCGCAAGGCCACCGAAGCGGTGGACACACTCATCGCCGCACTGTCTGGCCCAGCGGTTGACTGCATGGCGCTGGCGCTCGGGCAGATCGGTGATCTTCGTGCCGTCGAGCCATTGGTCCGGACGCTCGAGCTGTCGCTCTTCCAGGTGAGCGGCGCGCACCTCTTCCAAGAAGACAAGATGGAATTCGACAGCGCTGACGAGGCACTGGTCGCGATCGGGGCCCCCGCGGTGGATCCGCTGCTCACCCTTGCTGGCACTGGCGACGAGAACACGCGGGATCTCGTGACGTATCTGCTCGGACGTATCGGGGATTCCCGCGCCGAGGCGTTCCTCCTCGATAGGTTGAAGGCACCGCGTGCAAGCCTCAACTCGACGGGGGAGCTTGCGGCCGACGCACTCGCCAGGATCTTCGGCGACCATATCGACCGCCTGCTGCCACTGCTCCAGTCGAAAGAGACGGTGGCCATCGCCTACGGCCTGGTCGGCTTGGGTCAGGCCGGGACGGAGGTGGCACTCAGCGACGCGCTGATGCAGTTTGGCGACCTGTCTCTTGCCACCTTCTACCTCAACGCCGGCAACCCCGCGCTCCGCAGCGCAGCCCTGGAGTGGGGTCTCGCCAATGACTATGAGTTGGCGCCACCGACAGGCGTCCCCGGCACCGCGGACACCCCACCGGGTTGGGGAGACATCGGCGCCAATCTCAACTGACTTCTGCCATCGGTCGAGCCGAAAGGAGTGCACGGATGAGCCACACGTGCCGGTACTGGGTCCAGCTGCGGAAGGACGAGGACCTCAAGCCGATCTACGTGTTCCGCGAACGTGAGGGCGCCAGCCTTGCCGAAGCCAGGTCGATTCTCCGGAGCGATTGGTTCGATACGGACATCGGCAGGGACGAAGGCAAGATCTTCGGCCCCGAGGTGTCGCAGCTGGAGTACTCCAACGAAAACGCTCTGCGTATCCATGGCTACTATGGAGGCGCCACGGGTCTTGACGACGCCATCGAGGGCACGCTGCAGTCGGGCGGTGCCTTTGTCGAGGTGACCGAGGCGGAGGCACTGGCGCTGATCGCGAGCTGGGACGCGCCAACGGAGCCGCCGCCGGTGACGATGCCAGAACTCTGGAACAGCTTCCGAGCAGTTCAGAAGTCCGGACTGCGTCGCGGTTAGGAGGCGTGACCTTCACCCAGGGGGCGATCGGGTGGGAGCGGGTCAACCCCCAGCCGCACCACCGGCCTGCCGCGCGGCAGCACTGATCAGCGCATCAGCGATCTGGCGCGGCGAGCGTTGCCGGACGGCGGTGATGGCGGCTGCGGCGAGGTCTGGGTCCAGGTCGGTCAGCAGCACGTGACTAGACCTCGATGACCTCGACCGCGGCGCTCGTCTCGGGCACGTCCTCGCCCCGGGTGCGCATCGCCTCGAGATGCAGCGCAATCGCCTCCCGAATCCGGCGCTGGACCACGGCCCTCGTTCGACCGGTGGCGACGCAGCCGGGCAGATCCGGAACGTACGCGGCCCAGTTGTGGGGAGCCTCCTCGTAGACGACGGCGTACTTCATCTCCGCTCCTCATCGAGTCCTGCCTGACGCAGGATACTTCGCCATGTCCCAGGGGGCAGGTCGTCGCTCGGCGGACCGGCGACCGTGACGGTTCCAGCCCGGCTGGGGTGCTGGAACTGCCGATGGCTCCCCGTCTGGCGAACCTCCCGCCACCCAGCTTCGTGCAGCCTCCGCAGGGCGTCTCTGACCTTGGGCACTGGCGCAGGCTGCCCGGCGCATCCTTACCGTTTGATTACCGGTCGGTGATGCTTGCCCCCGCTGCTACCCTCTCCGCAGGCTCAAGCGCCTGCCTGGGCCAACTCTCGCGGGGACCAATGACCGAGCTCGCCACCACTGCTCGTTCCCTGACACCCGGTACGGGCGTCCGTCATGAGTGAAGCCCCTCTTCGGCCCATCATCCTGTTGCCCGGCGAGGGTCGTGCCATCGATCTCGGTGGCTTCGGCATGTCCCTCAAGGCGACCGGTGAACAGACCGGCGGTGCCTTTTCGCTCCTGGAGGCCGATGAACCGCCGGGCTTCGGACCACCCCTCCACATCCACCACAACGCCGCCGAGGCGTTCTACGTGCTCAGGGGCGAGTACATCATCTTCATCGACGGCGAGGAGACCGCCTGCCCCGCCGGCTCGTTCATCTTCATTCCCGCTGGCGTGCCCCACGGCTTCCGGGTCGGCACGCAACCGAGCCGGAAACTCAACATCTACGCTCCGGCAGCCATGGTCGGCTACTTCGACGAGCTGAGTGCCGCGATCGCCCGCGGCGAGGTGGACCCCGAAGCCCTGTCGAAGATCGCGGAGCGATACGGCATGGAAGTCATTGGCCAGGTCCCCGAGGACTACGCTTAGACCGATGAACGAGCTCGCCACCAACCTCCTCGACCACGGTGACAACCTCGAGCTACTCAGGTGAGAGGTTCAGGATCCCAGGACTCATCGACCTTCGGGACCCGCCTGCCGCGCGCCGTCGCCCTCGTTGGCAGCATCGCCTTCATCGCGGTCGGGGTGTGGGCGATGGTCGATCCACATTCCTTCTTCGAGGCCATCGCGACGTTCGAGCCGTACAACCAGCATTTCGTGCAGGACCTGGGTGCGTTCCAGATCGGGCTCGGAGTTGTGCTCCTTCTGGCAGGCGTTCCCGGCCGCGCCGACGGGTTGACCGTTGCGCTCCTCGGCGTTGGGGTCGGGGCGGCTCTCCACGCCTTGTCCCACGTGGTCGGGCGTGACCTCGGCGGCACCCCCCAGACGGACATCCCACTCTTCGGCACCCTGGCAGCGGTTCTCCTTGCCGCAGGTGCGTTGCGCTGGCGATCCATTGCCGGCATCGGATGAAGAAGGAGTTCGGTCCAAACCAGCGCAAAGTCGACGAACTGCTCGAACGCCTCGAGACGGTGGACCAGGGCCAGGCGCTGTTCCTGGCAAGCCTGGCCGGGGATGACCCCGCTCGCCACCAGGCCCGCGAGGCGATGCTCGAGGCGGCGAAACGCGGCGGTCGCGAGCGTGAATTGCGCGCGGCTCAGAAGGAGGTCACCCGGTGGGTGAACACCTGGTTCTCGGGCGGCTTCCAGATCGCCGGATACGGCCGTGACATCACGCCTGCCCAGGCGGCGGTCGACGCCTCACCAGTGGTGCTGGACGCCGTCGGCGCCCAGGTGGCGGGCGATCTGCTCTCGACCGATGACCTCGAGACGCTGATGGGGCCTTGGCACGAGCTCGTGGGCGACTGACGAGTCCTAGGCGCGGAGCAGGCCCTCAACCGAGAGATCTTCGTCCAGCTCTTCCCAGCGGATCCCCACGCCGTGTCCGATCAAGCGCCACCGCTGCCGCTGCTCCGGCGAACCGGAGGCCAGGCGCGGGAACCACGCGATCGGTACACGCACCGCTCGTCCGTCACTGAGCGATACCTCTAGGTGAGCGCGTCCCACCTTGACGTTAGTCGCACGGACAGGACTAGTCGCTGAAGAAGTCACGCCATCGCTCCTCGAGCTCTGCCCGATTCGCCTCAACGAGTCGGCGAATGCGGGCAATCTCCCTGGCATTCTAGCCATCGCTATCCGCGAGGCTGACTGGCTCGATCCAGAATTTGGCATGCCCGCCGCCTGACTCCACGTGGATGTGGGCCGGCTCAGCAAGGCTGCTACCCTCTCGCCGTCCTTTGTCACATCACCTGAGGAGGTCGCGTGAACCTGAGCCTGTCGAGCATCCTGATCGGATCCGAGGATCCGCAGCGTCTGACCGACTTCTACACCAAGCTCTTCGGTGCGCCCGGCTGGAGCGAGGGCGGGTACAACGGCTGGCAGCTGGGTACCGGCTTTGTCACCGTCGGGCCGCATGATCAGGTCAAGGGCCCCAACACGCAGCCGGGACGCCTGCTCTGGAACCTCGAGAGCACCGACGTGAACGGCGACTTCGAGCTGTTCAAGGCTGCGGGCGCGACGGTGGTCCGGGATCCCTACCAGCCGGGCGAGGCGCCCGACGCATGGATCGCCACCCTCGCCGATCCCGACGGCAACTACTTCCAGCTCATGAGCCCGATGACGATGTAGGCCCGGTCGGCAATGCCAGATACCGATTCCGGAGGGCAGCCGTGATCCTGGTGACGGGGCGACCGGCAACGTCGGCCGAGAGGTCGTTTCGCAGCTGGTTGCCGAGGGCGTCGCGACCCGCGCCATGTCCCGCGCCACAGCCTCCGACGATCTGCCGGCGAGAGTTGGGCGGGTCCGCGGCGACCTGGCTGATCCAGACAGCGTGGCCGATGACACCCTGCGTCGCTACCGGCCGGATACGGGCAGGGCAGCCCGCTCCTGAGCGCGGCCGCGCGCCTAGCGCGCCACGCGGTAGCGGAGGTAGACGACTCCCGAGCTGAAGGTGCGGGTCTCGACGAGTTCGAGATCCACCCGGCGCTCGCGCTGGGCAAAGAATGGGATGCCACCGCCTACCAGCACCGGGTAGACCATGGCCCGGTATTCGTCGATCAGGCCCAGCGCGGCTGCCTCGGCGGCGAGCGTCGCGCCCCCGATCGCGATGTCGCCCTCCCCCGCCTCGGCTCGCAACCGCTCGATCTCCTCCGCCAGGCCGCCGGAGGCCAGGCGGGCATTGCCCTGCACCGCCGACAGCGTGGTGGAGAACACCACCTTTGGGAGCGGATTCCAGAGCGCAGCCCACTCGAGCTCCGCGTCGTCGAGCGGTGGATCCTGGTCCGTGGTCTCCCAGTACAGCATCGTCTCGTACAGCCGTCGCCCCATCAGATGGACGCCGACCTCTCGTATCTCGTCGATCCAGAAGCGAAAGACCTCCTGGTCGGGCACCGTCCAGTCGAAGCGGCCGTCCGGCCCGACGATGTAACCGTCAAGTGAGACGCCCATCGAGAAGGTCACACTTCGCATCAGCCGTCCTCCTCGTCGTCCTCGAAGTCCGGCCAAGCGGCGATGTCGACGCCGTGGTTCTCGGGCGACGCGAGTGTCCACCAATGGGGCACATGCGTACCGTCCGCCAGGCGTCCGCCAGCTTCGAGTGCTGCCGCGACTCGTGCCTCGGCCTGATCGGCCGGCACGCTGACGTCGATGTGGGTCCGGCCACGCCCCGGCTTGGGAGGGCGGAGGCTTTGAAACGACACGTGCGGGTTACGCCGGTGCCGATCGACGACGTCTTCTTTCGGTCCAAGGCTCCTGTACCCGAGGGCTGCGGCCCAAAACGGGCCCACGTCGCTGCCTGCATCCTGTGCTACCGCGATACCCACGACCTGGACCTGGGACGGGTCCGGCTCGATCCGCAACATCCGAGCTTCTGCCGAAATCTGGCGTGCCAGCTCGACATCACGATGGCTCAGAGCTCCGTACTCCCCGGAGGCGGTCCGGACTGTGACTCCTTCGGGTCGCACGTCCACGTCGGGGAAGTGGCCCACAACCTCCGCAACTTCGGCGATGGCGGCCACAAACCTCGCTGCTTCCGCGAACGACCCGACGCGGAAGTAGGCGTGGGCGCCAGAGAACAGGACCCGCCAGTCCTCGACTCCGACGGCGTCGTGGAATGCCCGAGCAGTCGTTCGCTTCCCGCCCATGGGGCCATGCTAGGCAGGAATAGAGATGTGGGGAATGCGATTCAAGCAGACATCGTTCGACGCTTGTTCGGCGCGGCGAGCCTACGTTAGGGGGGATGAGTATTCCCCAGCACATGGGCAGGAAGAATTACCTCATCGAGGGCCTTTCCGGCACCGGCAAACATCTGGGATGTAGAGAAGGTGAGATCCCTGGTCGCCGACCGGAGTCATGCGGCTACGTTCCTTTGCGGTGGCTCACGCAACTTCTCGAAATTCATCCACCTGTTCCACGCCGTCTTTGTCCTCGAAGTCGACCTTCCGACGCTGCCATTTGGGCCGCGTGGTCCCCCTCGGCCCGCCCTTCAGCTCCAACCGCTGCGACAACATATGACGCACGAAATGGGGCATTCCGCGGCTCGAACATGGGGAGATCGCCCGATGCCCCCACGCTCGGCGCGCCGCACCCTGCTTCTGTCCCCCAAACGACAGGAGCGAACAATGAGCGACTACAGCGCCCGCATCATTCACGACGATCGCACCGCCCAGTTCCGTCGCGAGGCCGATGCTTCCCGCCTGGCATCGGACGCGCGCCACGGACGGCCGCGCACGACCCTTCCGGCGCGGATTCGGAGCCTGCGGTTGGCTATCGTGGGTTGGGTGGAACGCCGCACCGACCGCCGACAGCCAACGAGCTCACCCAGCGTGAACGGTTACGAGGCCAACAGGATCACGCCAGCGGCGGAGTGATCCCGATGCGGACCGCCTCGGCCGCCGCTTCGGCGCGGTTGTGGACGCCGAGCTTGGCGAGGATGTTGGACACGTGATGGCCCGCCGTCTTCCCGGTGATGAACAGCCGCTCACCGATCTGCCGATTCGTCAGGCCGTCGGCCATCAGCGCCAGGATCTCCAACTCTCGCGCAGTGAGACCGGCCGGCGCAGTTGATCGTCCCCGGGCAGTGACCCCTTCGCCGAGACTCACGCGCCCGCGACGGGCAACCAACTCGATGGCGGCCTGCAAGGGTGCCGCCCCGAGCGTCAACGCTGTGGCGTATGCGGCACGCAGTGCGGAACGCGCCCCCGCGGCATGGCGTCGGACGGCCAGCAGCGCTTCCCCCTCGCGGTACCGCGCATATGCGACCGCGTAGGGCTGCGGGAACGCCTGGAAGAACCCCGCTGCCCGTGCCCAGGCCCTGGGATCGCTCCCGCCCGCAAGGCGGCTCGACTCAGCCTCACACAGGGCCAGGTACGGGTCTGCCAGACGCAGGTGCGCCGGCCAGCGGGCGGCGATCTCACCTCGTGATGGCAACCATCGCAGCCAAATGCACGGCCGCCTGACTGCGAGCCGATTCCACAACTGCGCCGGGCCGATCTCGCCGGTTGCGCTCCACGACGTCGGCGGCTGCCCGCGTGCCGAGGGCGAGCAGGGGGCCGATGCGCGAGACATTGGCGCCGAACGAGGGCTCCACCCGTCCCAACCCCTCATCTACGACTCGCAACGCCTCGGCTGGATCGCCGCGCCAGAGAGCGAACTCAGCCTGCGCGGCCGTCGCTGGCGCGATCCACTGCGTGTCGGCAGCGCCCTCGAGCATCCCGGCGAGCAGCTCGAGCTTGCGGCCGGCCTCATCGGACTCGCCGCGGCCAACGAGCAGCTGGGCAGAGCGGATCTCCCACTCGATCTCGCCCGCGCCGCGTGACGGCTGCAGCCGGGCGCGGTCCAGCGCGGCGATGGCCTCGTCCCATCGCCCACCCAGATACCGAGCCCACGCGACATCGATGAGCGCCAGGGCGCCCCAGACGCCGCTGAGGCTCGGCTCGCTGGCAGGGTCAAGCGCCGCCAGGCCGATATCTCCCGCTTCGTCGAACCGCGCCGCGGCGACGATCAGGACATCCTGTAGGTTCGTGGAGGCGCGGCCGACGTCGTCGACGCTGCCGATTTCGATTGCAATCTCGAGCGCGCGCTGCAACATGGCCAGGCCGGCGTCAACATCGCGCAGGTAGGCGGTCAGGAGGCCGAGGGTGTTCAGGGCATGGCTCTCGACCGCGCGGGCGCCACTCGCCGTCGCCAGCTGCACCGCCTCCTCGGAGTAGCGCACCGCTTCCTCGGAGTGCGCGAGAATCATCAGGATCTGGCCCAGGCCGGCGGTGACACGCGCCCGCTCGACGCTCGGCGGCTGCGGGGGCACGAGCCGTACGGCCTCGCGGCATGCCGCGAGGGCCGCCTCACCGTCGCCGCTGAACCACAGGTAGCGACCGAGGGCGGCCTGCAACAGCCCGGCACGCCCGGGATCAGCCCCGGCATCGACCAGCCCGATCGCCTCGCGGATGTGCGCAACGGCGCGGGAGGGATCTTCGAGCCGGCTCGCGGCTGCGCGCTCGAGCAGCTGGACGCGATCAAGAGGCAACCCGGCTTCTGCGCCCGGGAGCCCGGCCAACAGATCGAGCGCGCGCTCGAACTGCAGCGCGGCCTCGGTCCGCGCTCCGGCCGCCTCCGCCGCGGCCGCCGCGCTGATCGATGCCTGCAGTGCACGCTGAGGCTCCTCCGCCGCCTGCCAGTGGTAGGCGAGCTCGGACGCAAGCCCCGGATCCGACGCTGCCGACGGATCCTCTTCGATCGCGCGCGCGCAGGCCGCGTGCAGGCGCACTCGCTCGCTCGGCAGCAGGTCCGCGTACATGAGCTCCTGGACCAACGCGTGCCTGAAGCCAAGCCGCACAGCGCCGGGATCTCCGTCGCGCACCAGGATCTGTTGGTCGAGCGCCTCCCGCAGGGCCACGCGGAAGTCGCTGCTGTCGGCATCGGTGAGGTGCGTCAGGATGGACTCCGAGAAGCGCCGACCCGCCGCCGACGCGACGCGCACCAGCTCCCCGGCTTCGTGGCTGAGTGCTCCGACGCGCGCCATCAGGACATCTCGCAGGGTCTGCGGCATGTCGCCCGCTATCGACTCGGCGGCCAACAGTTCCTCGGTAAAGAAGGCGTTTCCCTGGCTTCGGCTGTACACCTCTTCGATCAACGGGGAGGCGGCCTGCGCGCCCACGATCGCGCTGAGCTGCTCCATGACCTCGGCCCGGTTGAGCCGTGCCAGGTCGATCCGCTCAACACCGCCACGACGACTCAGCTCGGCGATGAATGGCAGGAACTCGCGACTGGACTCGGGCTCATCGGTCCGCAGGGTGAGCAGCAGCAGGATCGGCTCGGTCTGAAGGTTCCTGACGAGGAAGGCGAGCAGGTCGAGGCTCGACCGATCCGCCCACTGGATGTCCTCCACGACCAGCACGAGAGGGGCCCGAGCCGCCAGCCGACCCAGCATCCCGAGAAGGAGTTCCAGCCTGCGGGATTGCCCCGAGTCCGGAGAGATGCCGGTCGAATCCGCGGTCATGGCCGCCTGGTTGGAGGCATGCGCCCCGAGAACAGCCTCGAGGCCCGGCTCGGCGCCACTTCGCGTCAGCGGTCGCAGCGCCTCAACAATGGGGGCGTAAGGAGCAACATCGGCGCTGAGGCTGACGCAGCCGCCGATGAGGACCTGGTATCCGCGCTCGCGGGCCCCCGCCGCCAGCTCTTCCACCAGCCGCGTCTTCCCCACGCCGGCCTCGCCCGCGACCAGCACCATGCCGGGCACTCCGTCAGCGGCCCTGTCAACCGCCGCCTTCAGTTGCTCCAGCTCAGCGCGACGGCCTACAAGAGTTGGACTGGAGAGCCGTTTGGCCATCGTCCGATGCTAACCTAGTCGCCGGACAACCCTCTGCCCATCACCACGTGGGGGATTGCCGTGACCGACCCTGCCGACCGCTGGGACCAGGGATCCGCCTACGACCGTTTCATGGGCCGATGGAGCCTGTCCGTCGCTGAGACGTTCGTCCGCTGGCTGGCCGCTCCGGCGGGATCGTGGCTTGACGTCGGCTGCGGCACCGGAGCCCTGCTGGCGACCGCAGCAGCCCACGCGTCGCCGACCCGGCTGGCCGGGGTCGATCCCTCCGAGGCCTTCCTCGCCGCGGCCGCGACGCGCCTCCCCGATGCCGACCTGCGCGTCGCCGACGCGCAGTCGCTCCCCTTCAGCGACGGCGAGTTCGATGTCGTCGCCTCGGGCCTGGTCCTCAACTTCGTGCCCGATCAGCCGGCTGCCATGCACGAGATGCGCCGTGTTGCGCGCCCCGGCGGCATCGTCGCCGCCTACGTCTGGGACTACGTCGACGGAATGCAGTTCCTGCGCACCTTCTGGGACGCCGTCACCGAGCTGGACCCGGCGGCGGCGCACCTGCACGAGGGCCGCCGCTTCCCGATCTCACGCGCCGGGGCGCTCGCAGACGCCTTCCGCGCTGCCGGACTGACCGACGTGACCGATACGGCCATTGAGGTTCCCACCCGCTTCGCCGGGATCGACGACTACTGGCTGCCGTTCCTTGGCAGCCAGGGCCCCGCCGGCGCCTACCTCGCTACGCTCGACGCGGAGCGCAGGACCGCGCTCAGGGACCGCCTCTCCACCAACCTTCGGCCATCGCCGGACGGCTCAATCAACCTGACGGCCCGCGCCTGGGCAGCACGCGGCAAGGCCTGATCCTCAGTCCTCCGCCGGTGGCCGACGCCTCCCGGGAAGACGGGCGTCCCCTCGACCTTCTCGGACACGTACGGTGTCTACCGCAATGCGATGGCCCCTGGTTTCGTTCTCAGTGACTTCGAGGGGACCCAACCCCTCGACCGCGTTCACCTCAAACCGCGACTAGTCGGCGAACGCGAACGATTCGATGACAGGCGTCACCGCTGCCATCCGCTCCTCGAACTCAACCCCGCAGCAGACCTCGACATTGATCGCGATGTTGCCCGCGTTTTCGCCGCCGAGATCGAGGATGTACACGCGCTGGGCCGAATCCGGGCCTGTACCCCACAGGACGCCCTCGCTGATGCCCGTCCCAATGAGCGTCGGGACGGTCGGCTGCGCCACCGCTGAACGGACATGTTTCGGTCCACGCAGGATCCATCTGGACATCGACCACGTAGCCATCCAGCCCGCCAATGGTGATTGCGCGCGGGACGCTCGGCATGAGACCCGGGCGGCTCGACAGCCAGCTCGTGATCTCCGCTGCCGCCATGCCGATCCCTGGCTGGGGCTCCTCCACGCATCCGGTCGCCACCACGCGGACGTCGCGCCAGATGCAGAGGCACGGCCCATCATTCTCGAGCAATGCCAGGCCGAACTCACCGATCTCGTCCTCGAAGACCTTCCACCCATCGGGCACGGTGAACGTAAGTGGCGTGTCGAAGACAAAGGACGTGTACGTGCCCGGCTCCAGCGGCTCGTGTGGCGTGAAGCCGGCCACCTCGCTCGGCGACGGGGTCGCGGCAACCGTTTGAACCGCCGACCGGGTCGGATTTCCCGTTTCCGAGGCCGGTGGCGCGGCACACGCCGACATCGCGAAGACGACGGCCATCACTGATGCGGCAGCGGGAGTGCGCGTCCGGACCCATGTCAGCGTCACTGGCGCATCCTGCGCGCTTCCAGGTCGCACATGCAACCGGAACTTGCGTGCCGTCGCTGGTAGGTTGTTGCCCCTATCGCGATGCGCGGGGCCCCGCCGCGTATGGAGCGAACCTTGACCGTTGGCGGACGACTACCTCGCTCGGCGCAACGCCTTCTTGAGGAGCGGACCCGGCTCCCGTTCGGCTGCGGTACGGCGCGCGTCCTCCTCGTCGCTCACTTCGTAGAAGTGACCTTTCGCCCGCTTGGCCCACTCCGTCAAGTCGACGTGGACCGCGCCCGAGAAGTCGAACTCGGGGATCTCGGAGAGGTCGATGTCGTCGTCGTCAGGGTAGGGGGACGAACCGGCGCTTGTCTTGGTCATAGCGCTTGCGCTCCCGCTGCGTGGCGGGCCTTGCGGAGATGACACGGATTCTATCTCCTCGATAGGAAAAGGCCACCGCTATCACCCGGCCGGAAGCGGCACGGCCAATGGTGAGGAATCGATCTTCGCCCTGTAGATCTACGAATTCCCTGACCGTGCGCCCCGGCCAACTCCACAAGATGTGTTGACCGCGAGTTGGGCGGCGACCACCATGCCCGTTGTGCGTACGTGCCCCGCCTGCGGCCATCAGAACCCCGAGAGCTCCCGGTTCTGCGGCAGCTGCGCAGGTGCCCTCGAGTTGGCGGCGAGAGAGCGTCGTAAGCTCGCGACCCTCCTCTTCTGCGACGTCTCGGGCTCGACCGCGATCGGCGAGCAGCTCGACGCCGAAGCCGTCCGCGAGCTCATGTTTCGGTATTTCCACACGATGCGAGGGGCCATCGAAGGGCACGGCGGGACCGTCGAGAAGTTCATCGGGGATGCGGTGATGGCAGTCTTCGGTATCCCGGAGAGCCACGAGGACGACGCCCTGCGCGCGGTCCGAGCAGCAGCCGAGATGCAGGAGCGGATGGCCGAGCTCAATGTCGAGTTGGCGCGCACGCACGGCCAGGAGCTGCGCCTCCGCATCGGGGTCAACACCGGCGAGGTGGTAGCCGGAGACGCTACCAGCCGCCTGGCGCTGGTCACGGGCGACGCTGTCAACGTCGCCGCCAGGTTGGAACAGGCAGCGGCCCCCGGGGAGGTCCTGCTCGGACCGATGACGCATCGGCTGGTGGCCCACGCAGTTTTTGCCGAAGCAACGAAGCCGATGGAGTTGAAGGGCAAGTCCGAGGCGATTCCCGCCTACCGATTGCTGGCGGTGCGCTCCATCGACCCTCGTGCGGAACGCGCGGCGACCGAGATGATCGGCCGTCGCGCCGAGCTCACCGATCTCCAGGCCGCCTTCGACCGTGTGCGAGCCGGTCGGCAGGCCGAGTTGGTGACAGTCATCGGCGAAGCGGGCGTTGGGAAGTCAAGGCTTGCCGCCGAGTTCCTGGCGAGGCTGGCGACCCCGCATCTCGTCCTGCGCGGACGCTGTCTGTCGTATGGCGAGGGGATCACCTACTGGCCGATCGGCGAGATTGCCCGGAGCGCGGCCGCGATCCATGATGAGGATGATCCGCCGGCGGCGCTGGCGAAACTGGAGGGGCTGATCGGTGGCAAGGATGCGGAGGTCGCGGCGCTGCGGGTAGGCCAGGCGATCGGCCTGGCGGGGGGAGCGGCACCTGCCGAGGAGATCAGCTGGGCCGTCCGCCGGCTACTCGAGGCGGTGGCTTCCGGAGCGGTGACAGTCGTCGTCATCGACGACCTCCAGTGGGCAGAGCCATCGCTGCTCGACCTTGTGCGTCAGCTCGTCGCGACCGTGGAGGCGCCGGTTCTGGTTCTCTGCCTGGCACGTCCAGAGCTGGCGGAGACGCATGCTGACTGGCCCGAACCCGTGCAGCTGGAGCCGCTTGAGCCGGCCGACGCTCATCGGCTCATCGGCGGTCTCCTCGACACGACCACCGATCCGGGACAACGGTTGGCGGAGCGCCTGATCGAGAAGGCCGGCGGCAACCCGCTCTTCGCGGAGGAGCTCGTCGCGTCGCTGGTCGACGAGGGTCACCTCGAGCCCGGCGAGACCGGGCTGGTTGCCCGCGACGCGCCAGATCGGATACACCTGCCCGACACGCTGAGCGCGCTCCTCGGCGCGCGGATCGATCGCCTGGCCGCTGCACCCAGGCAGGCACTGGAGGGCGGTGCGGTGGAGGGCGAGGTGTTCCATCGCGGAGCCGCAATGGCGCTTGCCGATACGCCGAGTAGCATGGCCCTCGCTCTCCGTGAGCTGACGGCCAAGCGCTGGGTGAACCCGGCTCGATCCGACTTCGTGGACGAGGCCGCCTTCCGCTTCCGCCATCTGCTCGTCCGGGACGCGGCCTACGGCTCCATCCCGAAGCGCAGGCGGGCGGCACTGCACCGACTCTTCGCCGAATGGCTCGCGGCGCGGGTCGGCGCTCGCGAGACGGAATTCGAAGAGATCCTTGGCTATCACCTCGAGCAGGCATACCGATACGAATGCGAGCTCGGACCGCCTGACCCGGGGACGGTGGCCCTCGGCAACCGCGCCGCGGAGTTCCTCTACGCGGCAGGTCGGCGGGCGGTGCTGCGCGGGGACCAAGCCGCGAGGCAGCTGCTCCAGAGGTCCATCGACCTTGCCGGAGACCAGCGTCGCCGGTTGGAGATCGAGCTCGTCCTCGCGACGGTCCCGATGACGCCGCGCCTTGTAGTGCTGGCTCGACTGGCATCGGTCCGCGAGCGCGCGCGCGCAGCGGGCGAGGATGTGCTCGAACTACATGCCCGTACCGAGGAGCTGTGGGCCCTGTCGTGGACAGATCCGATCGGAGCGCCCGGCCGGATCACCGAGCTCGAAGAGATCATCCTGCGACTCCGGCGGCTGCATGATGCCGAGGGTCTGGCGCGGGCCCTCAAGCTGCAGGCGGAGGAGCACTTTGCGGCGGGGCGCGGCGGCCTCGCCCTCGCGATCATCGACGAAGCCATCGCCGCCTCCCGCGAGGCAGGTGACACGATCCTCGAGGAGAACGCAGTCGAGCGCCGTTTTGAGTACATCCTGTGGGGACCCGTGCCCGCCAACGAGGGTATCCAGGCCGCTCGAGAGCAGCTGGACAGAGTCGGACCACAGGGCCGCCTTCTCCGAGCGACAACGCTGGAACCCCTCGCCGTGATGCTGGCAATGCTCGGCAGGGCGGAGGAGGCCCACGCCGCACTCACCGAGGCGAAGACGATTGAGGCCGAGCTTGGCGTGGGCTCGAGTGGCCAGCTACCCGGCGCAGTTCTCAGCCTGACCGGCGACCTGCCGGGCGCAGAGCGGGAACTGCGCGCCGGCGCGGCGGCGCTAGAGACGGCCGGCGGCACCGCCTTGGCTGCGACCTCTTATGCGCAGTTGGCGCAGGTCCTCCTCGCCCGGGGAGCCGTCGACGAAGCCATGGAGAAGGCAGAGCCGGTCGAGGCGACCACGTCAGCGGATGATGTGAGCGCCATCGTCCCTGCTCGCTGCGTTCCAGCGGAGGTTCTTGCAGAGCGCGGTGAGATCATTGTTGCGCTCCAGCTGGCTGATTCTGCGGTCAGCCTGGCCGACACGACTGATTGGCCCGCGCTCCGCGGCGAAGCACGGATGTCCCAGGCGCGGGTTCTTGCGGCCGCTGGTAAGACCCAGGTTGCTGTGGCCGTCGCCCGAGCAGCGGAGGACCATTTCCGCCAGAAGGGGAATTTCGTGGACGGCGAGCGCGCCAGTCAATTGGCTGCTGAGTTCGAGGCGTCCTTCGGCGAAGCCACTGGGAACTCACCGGCTTGATCACGTCGGAATGGCTGGGGTCCGTCGGCCGAGGCGACGTTACGAGGTGCGCACCGGCAGAGGCATCGTCCGCTCTGCGCGGGTGTGGGTGGGTATCGACCTACTGCTCACCGCGACAACGATCACTGAAGCCGCAGTGGTGAGTCGCCAGAGGCACGAGGGCGTCAGCTCACCCGTTCACTCAGTTGGCCGCTTGCCGCCGCTGCTACCCTCTCCCTAGGCTCAGGCGCCCACCTGGGCCAACCCTTCGGGGGGACCGATGACCAACGCTCGTCGCTCGCACCCACCAGGCCCACTCCGCGCATGGCCGGCGACTCCCCTTGGCGCCAGTTCGTCGCCTGGCTGATCCGCAGCGCGCTGTCCCTGGCCGTGCTGGCCATCGCACTGGCGATCATCCTGTTGATCCTGGTGCCCAACATGATCGACGGCCTGACCACGCAGTTCGGTAGCCCATAGACCGATGACCGAGCTCGCCACCAACGTCCTCTACTACGGCGACAACCTCGACATCCTGCGTCACTACCTGCCCGACGACGCCGTCGACCTCGTCTACCTCGACCCGCCCTTCAACTCGAATCGCTACTACAACGTACCTTCCGCGACGAGTCGGGCAACGACACCAACGCCCAGTTGCTGGCCTTCGACGACACTTGGCACGCATAGTCCATCGGCCGGCGCGACCTACGCTACCTAGTGGGCCTGGCGATCTCGAAGACTAGACGTCGATAACTTCAACTGCCGCGCTCGTCTCAGGTACGCGCTCTCCCCGACTGCGCATCGCGTCCAGGTGCAGCCCGATGGCCTCGCGGATGCGACGCTGAACCTCGGCACGCGTCCGTCCGGTCGCGACGCAGCCCGGCAGATCCGGGACATACGCAGCCCAGTTGTGGGGCGCCTCTTCGTACACGACGGCGTATTTCATCTCCGGTCCTCGTCCAGTCCTGCCTGTCGCAGGATACTGCGCCACGTCCCCGGCGGCAGATCGTCGCTCGGCGGACCCGCGACCGTAACGGTGCCAGCCCGGGTCGGATGTTGGAGCTGCCGATGGCTCCCCCGGCGGCGAACCTCACTCCAACCAGCGTCATGCAGCCTGCGCAGGGCATCTCTGACCTTGGGCACGCATACAGGATGCCCTGAACGGGCTTACCGGGCGCTTACCCGCCGATGGTCGCTTGCCCCCGCTGCTACCCTCTCCCCAGGTTCTCGTGCCCACCTAAGCCACGTCCTGCGGGGGACCGATGACCGACCTCGCCACCAACCTCCTCTACTACGGCGACAACCTCGACATCCTGCGTCGCTGCCTGCCCGATGCCACCGTCGACCTGGTCTACCTCGACCCGCTTTTCAACTCCAACCGCGACTACAACGTCATCTTCCGCGACGAGTCAGGCAATGCCACTGATGCCCAGCTGGTGGCCTATTGACAGGTCGCCTTATAGAATTGTATAAGCGGAGGGGAACTCCTCTTGGGGCGTCGAATCGTGACTTGTGGTGGATATCAGTTCGCCGAGTGCCTTGCGCACGGAATGGCCGATCTGCATGTGCATGTATGGGCCGATGGACGGCGTCGTAAGTTCGGGGTGTGGAACATCAGCCATCAGCGCGCTGAGCGTGGGCTGCAACTCGACCGCGGTCTCGCGACATGCCTTCAGAACTTGGGTTACATGACCGATGAGTAGCCAAACGCAGCTGGGCTCTTCGGACCTTGCCATTTCCGCTGCCCGCCTGGAAACGGAACGTGTGATTCACGTTGCCTTTACCGATGGGCGCGAGGCCGACTACGCAGTCGTGGACATGCCGTTCTCCACCGGGCCAATCGCGACGGACGTCAGAGTCATTGCCGATGGCGACGCTATCGAGATCATGGCCCCTACGGGTGATTTCGAAGCAACAGCTGATGAGTTGGCGGCCTTGGCTGATGAGGTTGGCTTCGAGAACACCGACCTCGCTCAGAAGATCGGAGCTGCTATACGGAGACTCCGCCAAGGTCGTGGAATGATTCTCCGTGACGTTGAGGCACTCACTGGAATTGCCGTCCCGAATCTGAGCGCGCTCGAAGCTGGCCGATCTCTACCGCGCCTTGACACACTTGCGCGCATCGCCAGGGCACTCCACACAACGATTGCGGATCTCGCTACTGCGCCTCCCGAACTGAGCACTGGCAGGTACTGGGGCCCACCGGAGCGGGGACGACAAGCTCCGACAATCTACCTAAGCCGGAGTCCCTACAAGTTTCGGTTCTACAACCAAGAACGGGAATCGGAACACCGGGAACGGCTCGAAAAGCAAGAAGGCCTGTTCCCCGACCGGGCGGGCCGTCATGAGTTGTACCTCTGGTTGGATGAAGCCTTTGATGCCGTGGACGACCTAAGGAGTCTTTGGACCGAGATCCTCACGTCGTACAGCCAGGACGTCGCTAAGGATGAGCAGCTCACGGAGGCGATGGTCAATCTCGGACAGCGGGTGGATGAGATGGCGAGATTGATCCACGATCGAGATCAATACCAGTTGCGAGAGCGAGACTAGTCGCCCTTAATGCAGACCAACGTCCTCTACTACGGCGACAACCTCGACATCCTGCGCCGCTACCTGCCCGATGCCGGCATCGACCTGGTCTACCTCGACCCGCCCTTCAACTCGAACCGCGACGACAACGTCATCTTCCGCGACGAGTCAGGCAATGCCACCGGTGCCCAGCTGCTGGCCTTTAGAGGACACCTGGACTGGTTGGCGGTGGTAGGTTGCACGCTTGGCAGGCCATCTTGATGGCATTCAGGTTCTGCGATCCTGTCGATGCAACCTTGCGAGGTTTACCCCGGTGATTCTTGCCAATGAGTACAACCACCGAGGCGCCAAGGACCGACTCCAGTCGATGGACCTCTACACGTTCGTCAGGTCGCTCGTCGACGCGGCCGCTGTAATGGTTCAGGCGGGCTCCGCGCCCATCATCAAGAAGCACATTGATTCCCGCCTGCGGGAGCACGGCTGGGCGATGCCCGCACCGGTGCGGCAGGGCTACAACCCGTCGCTCAATGCGCTGCACCCCGACCACGTCGTCCTTCGGGTCCAGACAGGGAATATCGCCCGCGCCTTCTACGATCTTCTTAAGATGGAGGCAGTCTTTGCCCAGGATCGCGCCGTCTGCGGCGTGCTGATCGTCCCAGACAGCGGTGCGTCCCGGAAGATGGGCGGCAACCTTGCCGACTTCCGTCGCATAAGGGACGAACTTGACGTCCTCTACGCACCTGTCATCAGCTTGCCCGTGCTGCTCCTCGGTTTCGAGTAAGGGGAACCAATGCCCGCAACGCCCGCCGTGATCACCGTCCTGTCGGTCGCTGATCGCGAAGCGAAGTCAAGCAGAAGGACCCGATCGGCCCGACGTTCGCGGTCCCGATGCTAGGCGGGATGAAGGACCTTCCTCGTAAAGGGCTCCCCCTGAACCTGCCGATCTACCGCATGGTCAACATGCGCACGCTTGCTCGTCAGGGTGAGTACGCACTCGAACACAATCTCAGTGACACGTTCTTTGAGAACGGGCAAGAGGACCAGGTTGCGCAGCAGGCGCAGCACACCCTTTTGCTCTCCCTCTCCAAAGCGGATAAGGCGAACATCCACGCGGCACTCCAGAAGTCCGGCATGCAGCAGGACCCGCTGGTTCTAACGACCAAGGGGTTGGTCGTCAACGGCAACCGCCGGCTTGCCGCAATGCGCGACCTCTACGCATCCGATCCCAAACGCTTCGCGGGTTTCGCCGAAATTGACTGTGCAATCCTGCCGGCCGACACCGATGACGACGAGATTGAGTACATCGAGACCCGCCTGCAGGTCGCGCCCGAACTGCGGCTCGACTATGGCTGGGTCGAGGAGGCCATCGGCCTAAAGCGCCAGGTCGACAGGCCCATGGCGTGGACCGACATCACGCAGTCGTGGGGCCAGAGCCAGCAGGCACTCAAGACGAAGCTCGCTTCGCTCGAGGCGGCCGATAGATACCTTGCGCACCGCGGTGCGCCACGCCGGTACTCCGAGATCGGCGACGATGGGCAGGCGTTCACAACGTTCGTAACTCGGCAGTCGAGCCACGCGACTGCGGCACCCTCGCGGATCGAGGCGGAGCGGTACGTGTTCTTCGCGCTGGTTGCGGAGAAGGCGAATCTCGCGAGGGGTCGCGTGTACAACTATGCGCTCGTGATCGAGGACATCACGAAGGGCGTGGTCAACAAGTTGGCGGCGACCATCTCCGCGGCACCCCATGACACTGCGCGCGCGACGGACGATCTCGACCCTCTCGCCGCACTGCCCGCTGCGGCAGATGCGGTGTCGGACGCTGTGCTCGACTACCTGCGCAACGCCAACAACTCTGCGACCGTGGCAGCGTACGCCGATGCCGTCTTCGACGAGATGGACAATCTCAAGCGCGCAAAGAAGCGTGGCGGCCAGTTCCTACAGACGGCTACGACTATCCATTCGCAGGCGTCGAGCCTAAGCCTTGCTGGTGCGGACTCCAAAGACGATCGGGCCGTCCGCCGCGCAGTTGGTGGGCTCGCTTGAGCAGATCGCCAAGGGCATCCAGCTAATGCTGACAGCCCATCCCGAGGTCAAGGTGACAATCGAGGCCACGCGTCTCAAAGCGGCGCAATCCGTCCTCGCCGAGGTTCTGGAGCAGATCGAGAAGGCATGAGCCTCCAGGTCTCCGTGACCGGGACAGAAGCGGCCGCGGTCATCACTCGCGGCGACGGGATCGCCGACGAGGCGTGGTCGGAACTCGCGGGGCGCGCGCGGGACATCGACCCTGACGCGGTGATCGCACCGGGCTCGATCAAGGTTGCGTGGCCCTCCTTCCTGCATCTCACCCAGACGATCACGGCACCTCCAAGCGCCATTCACGGATTCAAGACCTCATTCGATGAGGAGGCGACTGCTCGGCTCCAGACCTATGTCGCCGAGATCGCTGCCGTCCGGCAAGCGCAAGCCGGACTCGTCACCTCGGGCACGGCCGACATCATGGATCGCACGACGGTCGAGGCGCGGCTCGTGGAACGCGGTTGGGCGCTTGAGAAGCGGTCCCTCAAGGACGAACAGGTCCGAGATGTCCTACGAATGCTCGGCCTCAATCACGGTGCCAACTTCTCGGTTCCCGGGGCAGGCAAGACGACCGTGGCTCTTGCTCTCCATCTCGCCGGCATGCCCGCGGACAGCCCGCTCCTTGTGATCGCGCCCAAGAACGCGTTCCCGGCATGGGACGAGGTCCTCCGCGATTGCCTCGCCGATCCGCCAGCCGGTTTCACCCGTCTCACGGGCGGCCGCGCGAACGTCGAGAAGCGGTTGGCCAAGAGGCCGATGTGGGCGTTGATCTCGTACGGCCAGTTGCTCCAGTGCGTCGACCTCATCGTCGACCTGCTCACCCGGGCGCACGCCCACGTCATCGTCGACGAGAGCCACCGTATCAAGGCGGGTGCGGGCTCCCAGACCGGCACGGCTGTCCTTCGGCTCGCCTTTGCTTCGCGTCGCGACATCCTGAGCGGCACGCCGATGCCAAACGCGATCTCCGACCTCGCGCCACAGTTCGACTTCCTGTATCCAGCACACGGCTTGGGCATCCAGATCGCGGCGAGCATGAATCCGGGCTCTATCGTCCGCCCGTTCTATGTCCGCACAACGAAACACGAACTAGGACTCGATCCACCGGTCGTCGAGTACCCGTCGGTCGACATGTCCGACCCACAGCGCCTGATTTACGCGATCCTTCGAGACGATATCGTCCGATCGTACAAGCCAGGTATCGCTGAGGCGGTTCCGCCTGGACAGCGTGTCGCCGTGATGCGCTTGCTCCAGGCCGCGATCGATCCGCAAGCAGCGGTAACGGCGATGCTGGCGGGCGACGTTGGCCGGCGCAGCGAGACAGATGAGTTCCGTACGATCTGCCGACTTGTCCTCGAGGAGGGCGTCTCGCCTCGGATGGCGACGGTCGAGGCCCACATCCGGACGTTGGCTGCCGAAGGGCGCAAGGTCGTTTTGTGGGCGCCCTTCCGGCACACGATCGAAACGATGATGAGCCGACTCGAAGACCTCGGCGCCTTGGCGATCCATGGAGGCGTCGAAAGCGGTGATGTGTCCGAGGAGGACACCCGCGAGTGGATCGTCGAGCAATTCCACTCCAATCCTGAAGTACAGGTTCTCGTTGCGAACCCGGCAGCCGGGGGCGAGGGCATCTCGCTGCATCATGTCTGCCATGACGCCATCTACGTTGGCCGGACCTACAACGCCGCTCACTACCTCCAGTCGCGCGACCGGATCCATCGTCTCGGGCTTGAGCCCGGAACGGTAACCCGTATCTGGGTTTACGAGAGCACGGCACCCGCCCGGCTCGGGTCGATCGACATGTCTGTTCGTCGGCGCCTCGATCTCAAGGTCCGACAGGCTTGGCAGGTGCTCGAGGACGAGGACCTCCAGAAGCTGTCGCTTGAGAGCGATGTTGCCGACCCCGACTTGGACGATGGGCTCTCCGCGGACGACGTCATGGACCTCGTCGACCAGTTGACGTCTAGAGGGGCGAGCGATGCCGCATAGCCTTCGCGCCACAGTCCTGTACGCCGGCGTCGCCATCCGCCAGCGGATGGTTGCAGAGGAGCAATCGCCCGACGACGCCCTGGCCTACCTTCGGCAGGGCGAGGCGTACTACCAGTCGCTCGACTACGGATCGGCCAATGAAATGGCGGATGAATTCGGCTGGGACGTTTTCTCATCCTTGCCGGAGGAGCGTGCGGCGTTTCAGCAGACGATAGACACGTGGGTCAGACGCTCACGGCCCGCATGGGTTGGCATCGTGCCCCTGGGTCGCGCCAAGGTGCTCGAGACCCTCGATGAGAACATGCGGCAGTGCCTGACAATTGGTGGCCTGCTGGACAACGACCCGGATGCGCTGCGCTGGTGGGAAGCGCTCAGCTCATGGGCGCGACGGGATCTCGCGGACAGGTTGGCCGCCCTCGGCCGCGCAGCCGAGGAGAGGTGCCTTGCTCGCGAACGGGTGCTCCTCGCCGGCACTGGTCATGAGCCGATATGGGTTGCGATCGAGGACAACACGGCGGGCTACGATGTCCGCTCTTGGCGTCCGGGTGACATCGCTGAGGAGCGGGAGACGTGGCGCCGCCACTACATCGAGGTCAAGTCGTCGGTCGGCGGCGAGGCCATCCATCTCCCGCGGAGCGAATGGGAGTTCGCCGTGAACCATCCGGCCGACTGGGAGCTCCAGGATCTGGGTCGGCGCTGCGAGGACTCCGATCGTGGCAGACCTCGCGATCGTGGCCACCCACGTTCCGAATGACGTTGGTGACGGTCGGTGGGAAACGATCAAAGTACCTTGCGCTGCCCTAGGGTACCTTGCGGACCATGGCGAGACAGATGCCACCCTCGCGGCGCCAGCGTCGAAGACGGCGGCGGAAGTGAACTGATGAATCGATGACGACCAATAGCGCCAGACCGGTCGACCTCGCGGCCCATACGATCCAAGAGGGCGATTCCTTCAGCTTGATCGCCGACGTCAAAGACGGAGACCTTGCGCTCACGGTGACCTCACCGCCCTACAACATCGGAAAGTCGTACGAGCGTCGGGTGGAGCTGGACCAGTACCTCGGGGCGTATCGCGAGTTCGCCCGGACCCTCTTCGCAAAGACCGCGAATTCGGGATCGGTTTGCTGGCAGGTTGGCAACTACGTCGAGAAGGGCGAGGTCTTTCCCCTCGACATCTTCTTTTACCGCATCTTCAAAGAGGCTGGGTTCCAGTTGCGGAACCGGGTGGTCTGGCACTTCGGACATGGACTCCATGCGAACCGTCGTCTATCCGGTCGCTACGAGACGATCCTCTGGTTCTCGAAAAGCCCCGATTACGTCTTCAACCTCGATCCAATTCGGGTCCGGTCCAAGTACCCCGGCAAGCGGGGGTTCAAGGGCGAGAGGAAGGGCCTTCCCACAGGCAACCCGCTCGGCAAGAACCCCTCCGACATCTGGACCATCGTGGAGGAGGACTGGGAGTCCCTCGTGTGGGACATCCCGAACGTGAAGGCGAACCACCCCGAGAAGACCGAGCATCCGGCCCAGTTTCCGGTTGAACTCGTCGAGCGATGCGTCCTCGCGCTCACGAATCCGGGCGACCTTGTGCTAGACCCCTTCGTCGGGGTCGGGTCGAGCGCGATTGCCTCGCTGCGACACGACCGCCGGTTCCTTGGCTTCGAGCTCGATCCGGCTTACGTCGAGGTCGCCAAGGACCGGATCGAGCGACTCCGCACGGGCATACTTCCGCTCCGTCCACTCGGACGACCCGTGCACGTCCCCACCGGACGCGAGAAAGTCGCCCAGAGGCCGACAGAGTGGTCGTCGAACGGGAGCGATCCTGCATAACCGCAGTGCGCCTACGCTTGGACGACTGTCTCGCTGCCTTACGATGATCAACTGTGCCGTTGCGGGGCAGTTGAGGAGCCGCAGTCCAAGCAGGCGGGACTGTCCGCGGTATCGAAGATCACCGTCGGCTGCCCCTTTTCCAGGCCCGCTGAGCAGAAGGAGCTATTTGGAATGGAGCGAGGTGGCGGCTGATGGCTGTTGCCTGGGCCGAGAGAATCTCAGCAAAGTAGTTGCCTTTCACCACGCTATCCGCCAAGGCCCGGACTACGAACAGCCGCTCGTCGAGCCGCAGTTGATGCACTTGTAGCAGCTCCCGTTGCGGACCATGATCGAGCCGCACTCGGTGCAGGCCGGCGAGTCCGCGGTATCGAAGATGACGGGCGCCTGCCCGACCTCCAGCCGCTCCTCGCGCTTGGCGTGCCCGTTCTGCGCCACGATCTTCAACCCGTCCATGAGCGACGGCTTGGGATCAGCTGGCGCCGCGGTACCCGTGGACTCAGCAACCGCAGCGTCCCCTTCCGGAGCCGCCTCTTTGCGTGAGGAAGCGGTGTCGGATGGCGCCGCCGCTGAGGTCGCGAAGCCCGAAGCGGCGGGGGCATCCGGCGACGCATCCCCACCCATCGGTGCAGGTTCGGAAAGCGACCCTCGATTGATGATCCCCACCTTGTCCTGCGCATCCCTGTCGAGGAACTTCGTCGCCATGTACCGGAAGATGTAGTCGACCAGGCTCTTGGCCATCGGGATATCCCGGTTGGTGGTGAAGCCGGCCGGCTCGAAGCGCAGGTGGCTGAACTTGGCCACCAGGTCCTTCAGCGGCACCCCGTACTGGAGCGCCAGGCTGATCGCCGTGGCGAAGGCGTCCATCAGGCCGCTGATGGTGCTGCCCTCCTTGGCCATCCGCAGGAAGATCTCGCCGGGCGTGCCGTCGTCGTACAGGCCGATGGTCAGGTAGCCCTCGTGCCCGCCCACGTTGAACTTGTGGGTGATGCTGGCGCGCTCGTCACTCAATCGGCGCCGATACGGCTTGGGGGTCACCGGGACCGATACCGCCGAGGTGGCATCGGCCACCTTGACCGCGTCGCCGCCTTCCTTCTTGGTGTTGAGCGGCTGCGAGCGCTTGGAGTTGTCGCGGTAGACCGCGATCGCCTTGAGGCCCAGCTTCCAGCCGTCGATGTAGACCTGCGCGATCTCCGCCGGCGTCGAGAGCTCCGGCATGTTGACCGTCTTGCTGATCGCGCCGGAGAGGAACGGCTGCACGGCGGCCATCATCTTGAGGTGCCCGTTGTAGTGGATGGAGCGGATGCCGTTGGCCGGCTTGAAGGCGCAGTCGAAGACCGCTGAGGTGCTCGTCGCGGATGTGCGGCGCACCCTCGATGGTGTCGTGCTCGTCGATGAAGGCGACGATCTCCTCGGTCTGCTTGGCGTCGTAGCCCAGCTCGCGCAGCGCGTGCGGCACGGTCTGGTTGACGATCTTCAGGTAGCCGCCGCCGACCAGCCTCTTGTACTTGACCAGGGCGATATCGGGCTCGACACCGGTCGTGTCGCAGTCCATCAGGAAGGCGATGGTCCCCGTGGGCGCAAGCACGCTCACCTGCCCGTTGCGGAAGCCGTGCTTCTCGCCGAGCGCGATGACGTCGTCCCAGGTGGTCAGCGCCGCGTCGAGCAGGTCGGTCGGGACCGACTGGCGGTCCAGGCGGTAGGCCGCGTCGCGGTGCTGGTTCATGACCCGCAGGTACGGCTCGCGGTTCACCGCGTAGCCGGCGAACGGGCCACCCTGGTCGCGCGCGATGCGGGCGCTCTGCAGCTCGGATTCGCCCTGCATGATGGCGGTGATGACCGCCGCGTAGGCGCGACCCGCATCGGAGTCGTAGGCCAGGCCGCGGTTCATCAGCAGCGCGCCAAGGTTGGCGTAGCCGATCCCCAGCGGCCGGAAGTCGTGCGAGTTCTGCTCGATCAGCGGCGTCGGGTAGCTGGCGTTGTCGACCAGGATCTCCTGTGCGGTCAGCACGATGCGCACCGCGTGCTTGTACGCCTCGATGTCGAACTCGCCATCGTCGCGGACGAACTTCATCAGGTTCAGGCTCGCCAGGTTGCAGGCGGAGTCGTCGAGGTACATGTACTCCGAGCAATTGTGAACAACCAGACCGTTTGTAACGAAGTGGTTTGTAACGGATTCGGTCAGGTCGAAGACCGGCTGGTCGCCTAGCGGGGTGACGGAGCCGAAAGCGTCGATGAGCTCGTCGCTGTACGTTCCCACCGAGTCGTTGAGGTGCCGCAGCGCGTCCGTCTTCGCACTCTCCGGTGCGAACCCGATCTCCCGCTCGTACCGAACACGGGATGCACGCGTGATGCGAAGCGAGTGCATCGGCTTGACCGGGTACTCCTTCATGCCCCCGCGACCATCGGGGAGCAGCTTTGTCAAGGCACCGGCCAGCCGGTCCTCATAGAGATGCGACTTGATGCCAAACGCCAAGAGCATTCGCTGAACCTGAAGAAGAAGTTCGTGCGAGGTCGAGTCAAGTCCGACATAAGCGTTTGTCCCGGTGTTTCCAACAGTCCCGTCGGCGGTGAAAAGGCCACGAAGCAGGGCCGCCACGCTGTCTCGATCGAGGCAGAACGCTGCCTCCGTGAAGCGCTTCGCGTCCGCGTGCTCATCCAGCACCGCGTACTTGAGGAATTGGTCGACGACCGGCTTCGACGCAAAGGCGAGGCGTGAGCCGGTTGAACTACGGGTAACGTGAACAGCATCGGGCCGACCGACCGAGCCTACCGCTCGGAGCGCAGCCTTCTGTTCGTTGACCTCCCGGGCAACCGTTTCCAGCACACCGAACTCGTTGGCATGCATCGTGAGAATGACGGAACGGAACTCGCGTCCATCGATGGTCTGGCGCGTCACGTAGCCATCCCCCACCGCCAGGCCAATCGCCTCGGCGAGCTGAGGGGAGAGCTCGTCACGACCGAAGCCGGGAGCATTCAGGAAGATCCGGTCGTCGGCTCGAAGGTCCTTGACGGCGACGTCGCCGCGGGTGGTCGCAACCTTGTGGTCGGCGGTGATCCGAACTCGATAGCCGGACTTGGTCTTCAGCTCGAAGACCGGCTTGGTGCCGGTCGGGAAGATCTTGTCGACCGGGTGCGGTTGGCCATCGGCGCCAATCACGTTTGCGCTCTTGCCGACGAGGCTATCGATTCGGCGCCAGCCCTCATCGGTCGCAACCAGGGTGTCGCCAGTGACACAGGGGTTGCTCGCGTTGATCGGCGCGGTGTTGGCCGATGTGTGCCAGCGGTTGATGTTGTCGTGGTACTGGATCCCCGGATCGCCACAGACCCAAGCCGCCTCGGCCATCTTGTTGAGGAGGTATCGGGCCTTGGTGGTCTCCATCGGTGCACCGCTGACGACCGCGTGGGTGGTCCAGTCGGCGTCCTTCTCGACCGCCTCCATGAAGTCGTCGGTCACGCGCACCGAGTTGTTGGAGTTCTGGAAGAAGACCGATTCGTACGCGGCGCCCCCGTTGAAGTTGCCGTCGTAGCCGGCGTCGATCAGCGCCCAGGCCTTCTGCTCCTCGACCAGCTTGCAGTCGATGAACTCTTCGACATCGGGATGGTCGATGTTGAGGATCACCATCTTGGCCGCGCGCCGGGTCTTGCCGCCCGGACTTGATCACGCCCGGCGAACGCGTCGAAGCCCTTCATGAAGGAGACCGGGCCGCTGGCTGAGCCGCCGCCCTTGAGCCCCTCGGTCTTGGAGCGGATGGTGGACAGGTTGGAGCCGGTGCCGGAGCCGCCCTTGAAGAGCATCCCCTCGGTGTGGGCCAGGGTCAGGATGCTGTCCATGGTGTCGTTGACGGAGTTGATGAAGCAGGCGGAGCACTGCGGGTGCTCGTCGATCCCCACGTTGAACCAGACCGGCGAGTTGAAGGCGGCGCGCTGCTTGAGGAGGATATCGGTCAGTTCAGCGTGGAAGGCCTGGCTGTCCTCGGGGGTGGCGAAGTACTGGTCCTTGTCGCCCCATTGCGTGATGGTGTCCACCACGCGCCCGATCATCTGCTTGACGCTGTGCTCGCGCTCCGGCGTGCCGAGGTGGCCGCGGAAGTACTTGCTGGCCACCACGTTGGTGGCGAGGGCGCTCCACGCCTTGGGGAACTCCAGGTTCTTCTGCTCGAAGACGACCTTGCCGTGCTCGTTGGTGATGGCCGCTTCGCGCACGTCCCACTCGACGGTGTCATACGGATCGACGCCCGGCTCGCGTGTAGCGGCGCTCGATGGTCAGTCCCTTCCAGGTCCGCTTCTCCCCGGCGCGCAGCTGTCGATAGCCGCTCTTCTTCGTGCCGTTTCCGTGCCCATTCCCGTCCGACTTGGTCCCGTGACCGTTGCCGTTGGTGGACTTGGCCGGCGCCTGCTGGGGGGTCGCGGAGCGTGCCATGGGTGCTGCTTCCTTTGTGCTCGAAGAGGGTGGGCGGGGTGGGGTCTCGGGGTGCCGAACGGTGTGCGGAGCGTGCGCGAAGGGTAGCCGAACGTGTACGGTCGGATGCGGCACGGCCGCGTTTTCAGGAGCGTGAGTGTACGTCTGGGGCGCGGCCGCGTCAACCCCAAAACCACAAGATGTGGTGGGTTCTCGCGGTGAGGGGCGCTACCTATTGTGGAGTGGGTCGCTTCGCGCATCGTTCCGGTGTGGACGGGGTGTGGAGGGGCTGTGGACAGGGTGGACGGGGTCAGGTGGTCGGGGGTTGGGTTGGGCGGGCGCGGTCGTGTCGCGTCGCGGGGCGATGCGCTTGGGCCGGGGGTTGGCCGCCGGGTGAGTTGGCTGCGAGGGAGTTGGCTGCGAGGCGGTCTGCGTGCCAGGCGTGGCCGGCGGACACGCGCGCCTGGCGGGCCGGGCCTGATGCAGGGGCCCGGCCGCCGGCGCGGGAGCGGTGCCGGGAGATATCGGCGTGATGTCATACGCCCAGGTCGTCCGCGGGGGCGGGCAAGCGTAAAGGTTCCGCCCCCTGGATCTAACGATCAAGGATGGGGGCGTATCGGTCTGTTTGGGGCCAGGTAGGTGCCAGAAGTTGTGTCCGGGGGGAATCCCGGCCCCTAGCTCGGCAATGGTTGATCGTTAGATCCGCCCAGTGGAACCGGTCAGGTGACGGGCTGGGCGCTGGCAGCCCGGGGCTACAGCACGATCAGTGCATCGGCGCCCGGATCCAGCGCGCGAGCGAGGGCGCGCAGCCCTTCCCAGGTGCGGAGGGGCAGCGCTTCGTCGAGCATCGGGCCGGCAGCTCGGATCATGCGGCGATTGGCAACGGTCGCGGATACCAGCAGGATCGTGCGATCAGCCGCGAGGTCGCGTGTCTTCAGATGAGCCGCTCGAAGCTGGGCCTGGAGATCGGCAAGTCGTGTGATCGCCTCGACGACGATTCGGCAGCTCGTGGTCGAGAGCACCGCGTCGGCGGCACGGAGGTCGCCGGGGCGAGGCATCGGAACCTCGAGCTCCCAGCGCCAGTTGGCCGCGGCTCGTTGCCGGAGCCGCGCGAGGAGTGCGAGTTGCGGGGCGTCGAGCGGACGCCGGATCGCGGGATAGAAGCGGACGCTGCACCGCAGGCCCACGGCAGCCGCGTGCCGCGAGACCTCGACCACGCTCAGCGTGCGGACGAGACCGTGCTCGCGGCGGCTCACCTCGGACTTCGAGCAGCCCAGGACGGCCGATACCTGCTGCTGCGTCTTGCCAGCGGCGATCCGGGCGAGGCGCAGCTCCCGGCCGGTGTCGTCATTCACGCGGAGCGCCTGTCGGGTCGCCTCGTGGATCAGGCTCGTCCGGTTCGCCGCTGGCATGGCGGCATGGTGGGGTCGCGACCTTATCGGGGAGTTATCGGTCCTGGGCCTGTTGTTGCCGGTCGTGGCGGCGCGGTGCCGGTGCGGTGTCGGGCACTGGCAAGTTCCGCCCCATGGATCTAACGATCAAGGGGAGGCCTGTTTCGGCCGGTTTGGGGGCAGGTAGGTACCAGTGGTTGCACCCCGGGGGAATCCAGACCCCTACCTGGGCAATGGTTGATCGTTAGATCCGCCCGGTGGAACAACCGAGGGGAACGGGGGAACGGGGGAACGGGGGAACGGGGGAACGGGGGAACGGAGGAGCGGAGGAGCGGAGCTGCGGAGCCAGGCTGGCCGCGAGGACCGGAGGTGTGCGGTCCTCGGGGGTTGACCGGGAGGGGTCAGAACCGCGACCATCACCGCCCTGCCTGAACGGCGGCGATGATGCGCGGACCCGTACCACGGTTGCCTGGGTCCCGCAGAGCCAGTGGCGAGCCCGAGTCGTCAGCAGCACTCGGAAGGACTGTGCCCTGTCCCGCCGGATCGTTGCGCTCGTCATCCAGGCCGCCCTGCTCGTGGGACTTTTCACCGTTGCGTCCCCGGTCGCGTCAGCGGCGCTGCGCCCGCACCTGCCCGCGCCCCTCACGGCGTTGCTCACTGTCCCGCGGGTCGCCGCCGGCACCCCGGCACTCCCCGGATTCGAGGAGGACCTCGTCTTCAGCGGCCTCGCCAACCCGACGGCCCTGGCCTTTGCGCCCGATGGGCGCATCTTCGTGGCCGAAAAACGCGGCACCATCAAGGTGTTCGACTCCCTGACCGATACGTCTGGCGCGCTCTGGGCGGATCTGCGCACCCAGGTGCACAACTACTGGGATCGCGGGCTGCTGGGCATGGCGATCGACCCGGGCTTCCCGAGTCCGGCACGGATCTACGTGAGCTACACGCATGACGGGGTGATCGGCGGCCCGACCCCTCGCTGGGGCACCGCGGACACCGATACGGACCCATGCCCCACCCCGCCCGGCGGGACCGGCAACGGCTGCGTGGTCAGCGGCCGGGTCTCGGCCCTGACCCAGGGTGCAGGCAGTGCCCTGGCAACTGAACAGGTGCTGCTCGAGGACTGGTGCCAGCAGTACCCGAGCCACTCGATCGGGGATCTGGCGGTCGGGCCGGACGGAGCGCTGTACCTCGGCCACGGCGACGGCGCGTCCTTCAGCTTCTCCGATTACGGCCAGCAGAACGCGGGCGTCGCCGCGGACCCGAACTTCCCCAACAACCCGTGCGGCGACCCTCCGGACGGGGTCGGCGGCTCGATGACACTTCCCACCGCAGAGGGTGGATCCCTGCGTGCCCAGGACCTGCGCACGACCGGTGACCCGCTGACGCTCAACGGGAGCATCGTTCGGATCGACCGATTCTCCGGAGCCGGGCCGGCGGGGAACCCGCTCATCGGCTCCGCCGATCTGAACGCGCGGCGGATGATCGCCCACGGGCTGCGCAACCCGTTCCGCATCACCTTCCGGCCGGGAACGAGCGAGCTGTGGGTCGGCGACGTCGGCTCGTCCAAGGCCGACGAGGTGGACCGGATCGTGGACACCACGCCCGCATCGGTCCTGAACTTCGGCTGGCCGTGCCGCGAGGGGCTGACCACCGGGCCGTCGACCTTCCAGTCGGCAGACCTGTGCCTGACGCTCGGGGCGACCGAGGCGCCGTACTTCAGCTACCTGCGCGGCGACCCGGTGACCGATCCTGACTGCACGGCCGGCGGCACGGCATCGATTGCCGGGCTCGCCTTCGCGCAGGGGAGCAGCTTCCCGTCGAGCTACAACGGGGCGCTCTTCATCGCCGATTACGCGCGCGACTGCATCTGGGCCATGCCCGCCGGCGGCAACGGGCTGCCAGATCCGGCCGCGATCTTCAAATTCGCCGATGCCTCCAATCCGGTGATGCTCAAGATCGGTCCGGACGGGAACCTGTACTACGTCGACTACGGCGGCGCGATCCGACGCATTCGCGTCGCGGGTCCGCAGGCGGTCATCTCGGCCGATCAGACGTCCGGCCCGCTGCCGCTCCAGGTCCAGTTCGACGGATCCGGGCTCGAGCGTCGTGCTCGGTCCGATCAGCTATGCCTGGGACCTCGACGGCGACGGGCAGTTCGACGACTCGACAGCAGTCGCGCCATCGTGGACCTACACCTCCGCTGGCGAGGTCACGGCCAGCCTGCGCGTCACCGATGGCAACGCCCAGACCGATACCGAGGAGGTCGATCTGCATCCGGGCAACCGGCTGCCGGTTCCGGTGATCGCCACGCCGCTGGCGAACCTCACCTGGGCCGTCGGAGATGCGATCTCGTTCAGCGGCTCCGCCACCGACCCCGACGAGGGGACCCTGTCTGCCGACCGTCTCCACTGGACGCTGGTGGTGCAGCACTGTCCCGGCGCCTGCCATGAGCACATCATCGAGGAGTGGGACGGCGTCGCCTCCGGGAGCTTCGAGGCCCCTGACCACGAGTACCCGTCCCACCTGGAGCTGCGGCTGCGCGCCACCGACGCACTCGGCGCAGTGGCCACGGTGAGCCGTTCGCTCCAGCCGAAGACGGCGGCGATCTCGGTTGGAAGCTCGCCGGCCGGTCTCACCGTCGGCGTGGGCGAAGCGGCGGTCACAACGCCGTACGTCGGGACGGCGATCGTCGGGTCGTCGCTCTCCCTCAGCGCGGCCAGCCCGCAACTGCTGGGAGGGGTCTGGTACACATTCCAGAACTGGTCCGATGGTGGCGGCGCGAGCCACGACGTCGTGATCGGCGCGGGGGGCGGCACGTACCTGGTGACGATGCAGGGTGGCTTCATCGACATCGGGGCATCGCCGTTCGGCGTCGAGATCACGTGGGCTGCCTCGGTCGGCATCACCAGTGGCTGCGGCGGCGGCAAGTTCTGTCCGCTGACCCTGGTGACGCGGGAGCAGATGGCCGCGTTCCTGGTGCGCGCCTTCGCGCTCACGGCTGGCGCCACCCCCGACCAGTTCACCGATATCGCCGCGTCGCCGTTCCGTGCCGACATCAACCGGCTGGAGACCGGCGGGCTCACGTCGGGATGCGGTGGCGGGCTCTACTGCCCATTGGGGACGGTGACCCGTGGCCAGATGGCCGCCTTCCTCGTTCGCGCCCTGGACCTGACCGCAGGCGGCTCCCCCGACCTCTTCACCGATATCGCCTTCAACGCGTTCCGCACGGAGATCAACCGCCTGGCGACCGCGGGCATCACGAGCGGTTGTGGCGGGGGGCGCTACTGTCCGAACCTGTTCGTGACGCGGGAGCAGATGGTGGCCCTCCTGTATCGGGCCTTCCACTAGCCGCTCGGCGCGCCCGATGGGCGTGTTCCACCACATGGATCTAACGATCAAGGAGCGGCCCGTATCGGCCTGTTTTTGGGCAGATAGGGGCCAGAAGTTGTGCCGTGTGGGAATCCCGGCCCCTACCTTGGCCAAGGTTGGTCGTTAGATCCGCCCGGTGGAACCGCGGGTGGGGTGGGCGGGCTCTAAGCCGCTAGGGGACGAGGTAGGTCGCCACGTCGGTCTGGGCAACCAGGAAGGCGCCGGTAGCGGTCGAGCGGAGCGCCTGGACCCGCAGGTAGTAGGTGTGGCCCGAGAGCAGGTCGGCGCTGGTGTAGCTCCCCGCCGCCTGGTCGGAGATCGCGGCCAGGTACGGATCGCCCTCGAGGTAGGCGGGCTCGGGATTGGTCTCGGAGTAGACCAGCTTGTAGTAGTCGAAGCAGCCGGCCGGGCCACCGTACGGCGCCCAGGTCAGCTTCGTCCCCTCGGCAACGGCCGCGGCACCCAGCCCGCCCAGTGCCTTCACCGGCTTGCCCATCGCCGATGCGACCGATGAGGCGGCGATCACCCCGTCATCCGCGTTGAAGGCCATGGTGCGGTAGTAGTAGGTCACCCCGGCATCGACGCCGATGTCGTAGGCCGAGGTCTTCTCCGGCCAGGTCGTGTAGGTCGTCCCCGGGTCGACCGCGCCGCCCGACGGCGGGTAGGCGGCCGGGATCTCCGCCGAGGTGCTGCGCAGGGTGGTGTAGTGGTTGAACGCGCCAGCACCTTCGTACATGGACCAGTTCAGGACCACGCCGCCGTTGCAGGTGGTCGGCCACAGCGACAGGCTGCCAAGCACGGGGGTGGGCGCGGGCGTGGGAACCGGCTTCGGCGTGGGCTTCAGCGTCGGCTTGACGGTGGGCACCACCGTGGGCTCCGCGGTGGCAGCTGGCGTGGGCTCGAACGTCGGGATCGGCTTGAACGTGTACAGCACGATCGGCTTCAGGCTCTCGCGGGCCGACGGCTCGCTCGAGGGGGCGACAGAGACCGATGGCATCGGTGTCGGCGTCCCGCCGTTCCCGACCGCCACGTACAGCTCCCGTGCACCGACCGCGGCGGCGAAGACGAGCGAGGTGGCCACCAGTGCGGGCACGAAGCGCGGGACGCGGAAGAACTGCCCCAGCGACCAGCCGACGCGCGGGCCGTGGCCGCGGTCGCGCGCCTCTTCCACGGCGCCGCGATCCGGCAGCTGGGAGGTCAACTGCTCGCGCAGGTCCTCGGAGAAGCCGCGGTCCGGGCGCGACGCGAAGTCGGCGGAGCGGGCACGGTCGCCGGCCGCGGCCAGGTCGCGCTCGAGGGAGGTGAAGCGCTCGTCAGACGGCATCGATCGTCTCCCGGGCATCACTGGTGACGGCCCGCGCCGGGATGGGGCGGTCCAGCTCCATGGCGCCGCGCAGGGCGGCGAGCGCACGGTGCAGCTTCACCGCGAACGTGGCGCGCGAGCAGCCCAGCACGGCGGCGGCCTCCTCGGCCGACAGGTCGTCGTAGAAGCGAAGCGCGAGCACCTGGCGATGCCCGCCGGAGATGCCGCTCATGGCGCGCCGCAGCTCGTCGCGGTCGAGTGCCGCGGCGAAGGCGTCGCCGCCTCCCCCGTCGAGATCGGTCCCGGACAGGTCGACCAGCCGCCGACCGTGGCGAACGTGGTCGACGATCGAGTTGGCGGCGACCCGGTAGAGCCAGCCGCCGAACGCGTCGTTGCGAAAGTCGCGGTAGCGGATCGCCTCGAGGCCGCGCTGAAAGGTCGTTGCGGTCAGATCTTCGGCCACGGAACGCTCCCGCACCCGCCGTTGCACGAATCCGAAGATGCGTGGCAGGTAGAAGTCGTACAGCTCGCCAAACGCGGCAGCGTCGAACCGGGCGCGGTCCACGAGGGTCCGCTCCCGGTCACGATCCATGTGGCTGCCATTGTTCGGCCCATCCATCGGTTGCTGAGGCTATGCAGGGTGGTGCGGCGGGGCAACCGGACGGCAGTACTGCTCATGCTGCCAACCGTCACCCCGCCGCTGCACGCCATCGGCCTCTACTCGACCGTGATCGTCACGGCCGCGGTCAGGCCCAGGACGTACCAGCCGTCCGGCCCGGATCCCATCGACAGGACCCGATAGGTGAACGTCTGGCCCGGCTCAACGGCCGTGTCCACGAACCAGGTGCTTCCCGGATCACCGACCACGCCGATCAGCTCGGTCCCGTCATTGAGCGGGTAGAGCGGGTTCGGGTTGGTGGCCGATCGCACGACCTTGTAGGCGGCGAATCCATCGGCTCCGCAGGCTTCCCAGTGAAGCTTGATGCCGTCGCCGTTCTGGAAGACCTCGAACCCGAGGGCCTTCGGATCGGCCGGTGGCTCGGAGCACTCGTTGAACGCCCCGTCCACGTTGCTGGCGGCCTTGACCACGTACCCGTTCTCCCCGTGACTGACGGCGAAGACGCGGTAGTGGAACTCCTTGCCGCACTGCGCGCCGCTGTCATAGAACTTGGTCATTCCATCCGGACCGATGACGCCGACCAGCTCGTCGTCCTCGCCACCCGGCCAGGTCACGGTGGCGTCGCGGGAGCGCATCAGCTTGTACTTCTCGAAGTCGCCGGCATAGGCGGTCCACTTGACGACGATCTTGTGGCTGTCGGCGTTGACGAATGCCTCCAGGTGGATGTCGCCGCTGGGGGCCGGCTTGTCGGTCGGCTTGGGGGCGACCGGCTTGTCGATGGCCTTGGGCTCGGCCGGCTTCTCGGCAGGCTTCTCTGTCGGCTCGGGCGCTTCGGTCTTGTCGGACGGCTGCCAATCGGGGAGGTCCTTCTCCTCGTCGCCCACGAAGCCGAGGTCGTCGGCGTCGCCGCCACCGTTGCCCGCTGCCTTGTCGTCAACCTGCGCCGTGGTGGCGTCGGCGTTTGCGTCGGCGTCGAGATTCGCCGACATCGGTCGCAGGACCGATGCACCGAAGGTGATGGCGCCCACCATGAACAGCGCTGCGAACGCGGTCGTGGCGGTGCCGGTCAGGGTGCGGAAGATGCGTGCCCGGTCGGAGTTCTTGTCCATGGTGCGTGCTGCTCCCTCGTATGAGTGCTGGGCGCGGCGCGCCCGATGACAACAACAGAACGGAGAGCGGTGCCGCGGATTACGGTCGCGCAGGGTCCAGTGGTACCGGGGCGGGGAGGGACTTTGGGGCGCGGGGGTGGCGCGCTCCTGGGTCTGCTGCTCCGCATCCGAGCGCACGGAGCAGGTGCGACGGCACCAGCGCGGGGCGACGCACGGAGGCGCCCCGCGTCCCGTCAGCACCTTTCGTGCAGCGCAGTTGCACGAATGCACGGTTGCATGAAAGCCCCTGACGGGCGCGAGGTCGGAGCCATGGAGCGGCCAAGCGGACCGCGCACCGGTGGCGGCAGGCGCGCGGATCGGCCAGACTCAGGGGCAATGCTCAACCCCCTGCTCGCCGCGCTGGTGGCCGGACTCGCCTTCATGGTCGTGGTCTGGCTGGTCAGCCTGCCGCTGCGCAACTCGAGCATCGTGGACGTGGCGTGGGGGCCTGCCTTCCTGCTGCAGGCTGTCGTCTACTGGTCGCTGACCCCCGACGGCTGGGCGGCGCGCAAGACCGTGGTGCTCCTCCTGGTGGCGGTCTGGGCGACGCGGCTGGCCGTCCACGTCGCGACGCGCAACGCGGGCAAGGGTGAGGACTTCCGGTATGCGGCGTGGCGAGCCGCGGCCGGCCCGAGCTGGTGGTGGCGTTCCTTCTACCGCGTCTTCGTGCTGCAGGGGCTGCTCGCCTGGTTCATCGGGATGCCGCTGCTGGCGGCGCAGTCCGGCGGGCCGGCCGCATGGACGCCGCTGGACGCCATCGGTATTGCGCTGTGGACCATCGGCTTTGTCTTCGAAGCGGGCGGTGACTGGCAGCTACGCGCCTTCCTGCGCAACCCGGCCAACAAGGGCCGCAGCATGACCCGCGGGCTGTGGCGCTTCACCCGCCACCCCAACTACTTCGGCGACGCGACCCAGTGGTGGGGCTTCTTTGCCCTCGCAGCCGCCGCCGGTGGCTGGTGGAGCATCCTCTCGCCGGTGGCCATGACCTTCCTGCTGGTGCGCGTCAGCGGCGTCGGCATGCTGGAGCGCACCATCGCCGAGCGCCGCCCCGACTACGCCGACTACATGCGCACCACGAGCGCATTCATCCCCTGGTTCCCTCGGTGACACTCGCGCCACTCGAGCTGATCCTGGTTCGGCACGCGACTCCCGTCGAGCCGTGGAGCCCCGGCTGGGAGGAGCGCGACGACGACCGGCCGCTGACTCCCCGGGGGCTACGCCAGGCTGACGAGCTGGCGTTCGAGCTCGACCCGTACGATCTCGGCGCCATCTACAGCTCGCCGTACGCCCGGGCCGTCCAGACGGTGGCCCCCACCGCGGAGCGCCGCTCGATGGAGACGCACCTGCTGCACGACCTGCGGGAACGGCGCCTGAACGCGGGGCCGCGCGCCGACTGGGCGGAGCTCCTGGCACGCTCCTGGGCCGATCCCGACTTCTCGCTCCCAGGCGCCGAGTCCGGCACAGACGCGCAGCGGCGCGGGATGGGGGTGCTCGACCTGCTGCGGGCGCGCCACGCCGCCGGCGGGCGGATCCTGGCCGGCAGCCACGGCAACCTGATCTCGCTCATCCTCCAGGCGCTGGAGCCCGCGGTCGGCCACGACTTCCACCGGGCGATGCCGATGCCGGCGGTCTATCACCTGCAGCACGACGGGATCGGCTGGCGCGTGCTCGGCGGGCAGGGGTTCGCGGCGCTCGACGCGCGGAACTGAAGAGTCGGACCGGCTAGCGGATGCGGGCGACGGTCAGTCCGTCGGCGACGGGGAGCATGACGACGTCGACGCGCGGGTCGGCGGCGATCTTGGCGTTCAGCTCCCGAATGGCAACGGTGTCCTCGTCATTGACCGATGGATCGGCCACCCGACCGCTCCACAGCACGTTGTCGATGGTGATCAGCCCACCGGCACGGACGAGGCGCAGCGCACCCTCGTAGTAGGCGTCGTAGTTCGCCTTGTCGGCATCGATGAAGGCGAGGTCGTAGCTCCCCGCCTCGCCCGCCGACAGCAGTTCGCTGAGCGTCTCGACGGCAGGTCCCAGGCGGAGCTCGACGCGGTCGGCTACGCCGGCATCGGTCCAGGCGCGGCGGGCGATATCGGTCCATTCGCGGCTCACGTCACAGCAGGTGATCCGTCCGTCGGGCGGCAGCGCGAGCGCCATGGCGGTCGAGCTGTAGCCGGTGAAGGTGCCGACCTCCAGGATCCGGCGTGCGCCGGTCACGCGTACCAGCATGGCGAGTGTGGCGCCCTCCTCGGGCGCGATCTGCATGCCGGCGTTCGGCATCTTCGCCGTCTCGTCGCGGAGCGCGCGCAGTACCTCGGGCTCGCGGACGCCCACGCTCAGCAGGTAGGCGTGGAGCTCCTCGTCAAGACCGATCGAGCGGTTGCTCACCGCGATGGCACCGCACTGCGCGAGGATGCCCCGGATCGGTTGGGCTCGGGAGGGGTGACCGCCTGCACCGGCACGAACGCTGCCCGATAGGTGGCCACCGTGGCCGCACCGCCGCGCTCGGTGAAGAACTGCTCGGCCGCGGCTCCGGCGGCAGCCGCCTCGGGGTCGCGATCGCCGGCCAGCATGCCCCACGCCAGTCCGCCGAGGGCCTCACCGAGGAGGTCGCCGATGTCATGCCTCGCCTCCAGCGCTCGGCGGTACCCAACCCTGGCCTCGTCCCAGCGTCCCGCGCGAGCCGCCTGGCCCGCCTCGGCTGCGGTCAGGATGGCCGTGGTCAGTCGGCCGCCGGTCTGCCGGTCGCGCAACAGGCGGATCGCCTCGGCCAGCGCATCGCCCAGGTTGCCGGCAACCGCCGCAGCCGCCGCGACGTCCGGTCCCTCGGTCTGGAAGTTCGGATCGGACGCGGATTCGAGTGCCTGACGAGCCGCTGCGGGCCAGTCACCGGCAAGGTAGGCCAGGAAGCCGTTCTGCAGGCTGCCGGATGCCGTGACGATCTGGCTGTCGAGCTGGGTGCTGATCTCGGTGGCCTTTGCGCGCTCGGCCGCTGCGCCGGCTCGATCGCCCCGCAGGCCCGCCAGCCTGGCGCGCAGCGCGGCGAACCAGAGGGCGTAGAAGGGGGGCACGACCTCCCCCTCTTCCAGCAGCTGGATCTCGTCCATCCACGCGCCCCACTCTCCGGTGTCAAAGGAGAAGCTGGCGAGGAGTCCGACGAACTGGAAGACGAACCCCTGGTTTCCAAGGCGGATGGCCAGCCGGTAGCTCTCCTCGGCCAGGGCGATGGCAGCACGGAAGTCCTCTTCGGAGATCACCCCCAGCAGGTTGTTCCGGGCGCGCAGGGCCGATGCTGTCAGCGCGTGGCCGTCTGCCTCGGCGGCGGCGCCACGCAGGGTGGCGGCCCCCTCGACCTCGCGCCCGGCATGCAGCATGGCGGTCCCCTTGTTGATGAGTGCCTCGACGACCGGTTGCACGAGGCGCAGCGGCCCCGCCAGCGCGAGCGCGCGATCCGCCGTCGTAATGGCCTCCAAATGTCGGCCGGTCATCATGTAGACCCGCGACAGCTCGGCGAGCAGGGCGGCGTACTCGGCTGAGCTGTCGATCGCCGCACCCTCGGTCAGCGTCTCCTCCATGACGGCGACCGCCTGGGGCTCCACCTTCGAGGACGTGTAGTGGCGGCCCATCCAGGTCGCGGCGCGGACCACGCCGGCCAGGTCGCCCAGGCCGCGGTAAAGGTCGCGCGCGGCGCGAGCATGGCCGATGCCGGCCTCGTAATCCGAGGTGTGGTCGCCAAGCTCCGCGGCTCGGAGGTAGAGTCCCGCCTGCTCGGCTGGATCGGCGGTGATGGAGATCGTCTGCTCAAGGTAGTGGACCGCCTGCAGGTGCGAGTGCAGCGCCGCCGCCCGGTCCGCGGCAGCCACCAGCGCCACGCGAGCCTGGGCGGCCAGCGCATCGGCCTCCGGACCCGGGCGGGACGCCTCGTGGGCGGACAGGTAGTGGCTGGCGAGCACGCCGGCCGTCTCCTCCTCGCCGAGCGCCTCGAGGTGGCGGGCCGCGGCGAGATGCCGCGACCGGCGGTCCGGACGAGCCAGCGAGGCGTAGGCGACCTCCCGGACGACCGCCTGCACGAACTTGTGCTGGCCGCGCTCCGGTGAGCGCGGGTCGGCATCCACGGTCAGCAGCTGTCGGCGCACGAGTCGGTCTAGCCGCTCCGCCAGGGCCGCAGGCTCCTCCCCCGCCACCGCGGCCAGCGCCTCGGTCGTAAAGCTCTGGCCGAGCACCGATGCGTCCTGCAGCAGGGCACGATCCTCCGGCTGTGCTGCGTCGAGGCGGCTGGCGATCAGCGCCTGCAAGGTGTCAGCCACGCCGAGCGAACCGATCTCCCCGGTGAGGCGGTATCGGCCGTCCTCGGCGACCAGCAGCTCGCGATCGAGCAGCATTCGGACCGTCTCGACGGCGTACAGCGGGATCCCCTCGGCGCGCTCCACGATCGAGCGCAGCGCGGGCGCGGGAATGCCCGGAACAAGCCCCTCCAGCATCTCCGCGATCTGCGCGTCGGCGAGCGGCTCCAGTGTCACGCGGGTGACGCTGCGCACGCTGCTTCCCCAGTCGGGGCGCCGCTCCATCAGCTCGGGACGTGACAGCGCGACGACGAAGATCGGTTCGTTGCGCGCCCAGGTCAGCAGGCTCTCCACGAAGTCGAGCATCCCCTGGTCGGCCCACTGCAGGTCGGTGAAGACCATGATCACCGGAGCCTGCTCCGCCATCCGCTGGAAGAAGGTGCGCCAGGCAGCGAACAGCTCCTCGCGGCTCTCCGACGGGAGCTCCTCGATGCCCAGCAGCCCGGCCAGGCGGGGTGTCAGCAGGCGCCGCTCGCCGGCATCGGGGACGAACTGTTCGAGCATGGCATTGAGCGCGGTGCGGACGGTCTCGTCATCGTCACCCTCACCGATGCCCGCGCGCCGCCGCACCATCTCGACCAGCGCCCAGTAGCTGACCCCGTCCCCGTACGACGGCGAGCGGCCCTCGTGCCAGTACGCCAAATCGACCACGCCGTCGAGGTACTTCTCGAACTCCCAGGCGAGGCGGGTCTTGCCGATGCCGGCCTGACCGATGACGCTGATCAGCCGCGACTTGCGCTCGCGGCCGGTCGCCTCGAAGCCATCCTTGAGCAGCCGCAGCTCCTCGTCGCGGCCCACGAACGGTGGCTCGAGCAGCTCCGATCGCCCGGATCCACCGCGCCGCGCCACGACTGCCAGTGCGCGCCAGGCAGGGACCGGCGCGGTCTTGCCCTTCATCGTCTGCTCCCCCGCGGGCTCGAAGGAGATGGCCGTGGACGCCGCGTGATAGGTCGCCTCGCCGACGAGCACCGTGCCGGGGGCTGCCGCTGACTGCAGACGGCTGGCGGTATTCACCAGGTCGCCGGCCACCATCCCCTGGTTGGTCGCGCCGATGGTCACCGCCGCTTCCCCGGTGAGCACCCCGGCGCGCGCCTGGATGGCGGTGCTGCCATCGGCGATGCCGGGCACGGCGGCGACCAGCTCCAGGGCGGCACGCACCGCGCGCTCGGCGTCGTCCTCGTGCGCGGTGGGCGCTCCCCAGACGGCCATCACCGCGTCACCGATGAACTTCTCCACCGTCCCGCCGTGCCGCTCGATCACGGCGCGCGCCACGTCGAAGTAGCGGGTCAGCAGCTCGCGGGTCTCCTCCGCGTCACGGTTCTCCGAGAGGGTCGTGAAGCCGACCAGGTCGGCGAACAGGACCGACACCAGCCGTCGCTCCGCGCTCGATTCGGTGGCCGGCGTGCTGGCTGCCGCAGTCGGGGCCGCGGCGGCCGCCGCATCGGTCTTCATGGTGGCCCCGCACTCGCCGCAGAACTTCACCGATGCCGAGTTGAGGGTTCCGCACGCCGCACACGCGACGCCGAGCTTGGTGCCGCACTCGGCGCAGAACTTGCGGCCCGCCTCGTTGGGCGTGCCGCAATTCGAGCAGATGACCGGGGCAAGGTCCATGGGAGTGACACCTTAGCGAACGAGAGCCCGGTTGGGAAGTTCCGCGGCGCCGGGGCGGACGGGGCGGCGGCTAGGTCGAGGGCACTCCGCTGGGCGACGCTGCAGGGGTGGGAATGCCCGTCCCCGTGGTCGATGCACGCGCCTTCACCGGCACGACAGCCGCCCGGAAGCGTTCCGCGGCCTCCCCGCCTCCCCGCTCGACGAAGAAGGCCTCGCCGGCGGCTCCGGCGGCCGCGGCCTCGGAATCGGCCGCCCCGGCCAACGCGGCCCACTCCAGCCCCGTGATCGCCTCTTCGAGCAGGTTGCCTGCCTGGCGGCGCAGCCCGAGCGCCTGCCGGTACCCGATCCGCGCCTCGTCCCAGCGCCCTTCGCGGGCGGCAAGACCACCCTCGACGTTGGCGATGGCGGCATTGCTCAACCTCGTTCGGTACGGGCTGGCCTGGAGCGCCGCGACGACGCGTGGCAGGTCGTCGTGAAGGTCACCGCCAACGGCGGCGTGGACAGCCAGCGCAGCAGCCTCCGTGGTGAAGTTGCTGTCCGTGGCCGCCAGCAGCCCGCTGTGCAGCGCCGCGGCCCAATCGCCGGACAGGGTGTTCCGATATGCATCGGTGAGGGCGAGGCTCGCGGTCACCTGTTGGCTGTCCAGGGACCTGGCGGCTGCGGCGGCCGCTGCCTGTTCGGCGTCGGCGAGTTCAAGGTCGCCGCGAACCGATGCCAGGAGTGATCGAATGTTGGCGAAGCTGGCCTGGTTGAACGCATGTTGGGTCTCGGCCTCTTCAATAGCCTCAACCTCGTCCATCCACGCCCCCCAGTCGCCGGTCTGGATAGAGACGCCGGCCAGCCCCATGAGGAACTGCTGCGCCAGTCGGGCGCTTCCCATGCGCACCGCCAGGGCATATCCGTCTCGCAGCAGGTCCGCTCCCTCGCGCAGGTCGTCGTCCGTGTAGACGCCGGCCAGGTTGTTCCGGGCGCGCATGGCGGCCGGGATCAGCCCATGCCGATCCGCAACGGCAATGGCCCCGCGGAGCACGGCCTCGGACTCGGCCATGCGGCCCATGTTCAGCAGGGCGGACCCCCTGTTGATGAGGGCCTCCACGACCGTCCGCACCGCGGCCTGGGGGCCGCCCAGTTCGAGCGCGCGGTCTGCGCTGGCAACCGCATCGAGTTGTCGTCCTGTCAGCATGTAGACCCGCGACAGCTCGGCCAGCGCGGCAGCGTATTCAGCCGAATCGGCGATCGAGTCGGCCTCCGCCAGGGCCTCCTCGAAGGTCGCGATCGCCTGCGGCTCCGTCTTTCCGCTCGTCTGATGACGACCGAGCCAGGTCGCCGCTCGAAGCACACCGTGCGCATCCCCGAGCGTGCGATACCGCTCGCGGGCCGCCTCGGCATGCGGCACCGCCGTCCCCAGGTCGAAGGCCTCACCCAATTCGGAGGCGCGCAGGTGCAGTGCCGCAACGTCCGCGACTCCGGAGGTGACAGTCAGCGCCTGTTCGAGGTAGCCGACCGCCTGCCGACTGGAATGGAGCGCTGCCGCACGCTCGGCCGCGGCCTGCAGCGCGATCCGCGCCTGCGCGGCCAGGGCATCGGCCTCCGCTCCCGGCCGTGAGGCCTGGTGGGCCCACAGGTAGTGGGTGGCCAGCACGCCGACCGCCTCTTCGTCCCCAATCCCCTCCAGGTAGCGAGCCGCGGCGAGGTGCCTGGCACGGCGATCGGCCTTTGCCAGCGACGCGTACGCGACCTCGCGTACGACCGCCTGCACGAACTGGTATTGCCCGCGCTCCGGAGAGCGCGGGTCGGCATCCACCGTCAGCAGCTGGCGGGTGATGAGTCGCGCGAGTCGGTCCGCGAGGAGGGCGGGCTCCACGCCTCCAACTGCGGTCAGGGCTTCGACCGTGAAGCTCTGGCCAAGGACCGATGCGTCCTGCAGCAGAGCGCGATCCTCCGGCAGGTTCGCATCCAGGCGGCTGGCGATGAGGGCGTGCAGCGTCTCGGCCACGCCGAGCGTCGGGAGCTCCCCTCTCAGTCGATAGCGGCCATCCTCGGCGACCAGCAGCTCGCGGTCGAGGAGCATTCGCACCGTCTCCACCGCGTACAGCGGGATCCCCTCCGCCCGCTCCACGATCTGCCGCAGCGCCGGCGCGGGGAGGCCGGGCACGAGGCCCTCGAGCATCGCTCGCATCTCATCGTCGGGGAGCGGCTCGAGGGTGACGCGTGTCGCGCTGCGCACGCCGCTCCCAAAGTCCGGACGTCGCTCGAGCAGCTCGGGGCGCGCCTGGGCGACCACCAGGATCGGCGCCGTGCGGGCCCAGCGCAGCAGGTCCTCAATGAAGTCGAGCATCCCCTGATCGGCCCATTGCAGATCGGTGAAGACCAGCACGGTGGGCGCGACTGCTGCGATTCGCTCGAAGTACGTGCGCCACGCCGAGAAGAGCTCCTCCCGTCCCTCGCTCGGCAACTCCTCGAGCCCAAGCAGGCCCGCGATGCGGGGCTCGATCCAGCCCCGCTCGGCCGGATCGGTGATGAACTCGTCCAGGGTGGCCATCAGTTTGGCGCGCGCGGTGGCACCGTCATCGGTCTCGGCGATGCCTGCCCGGCGGCGGACCATCTCGACCAGCGCCCAGTAGCTGATCCCCTCGCCGTAGGACGGCGAGCGCCCCTCAAGCCAGTACACCGTGTCGACCACGCCGTCGAGGTACTTCTCGAACTCCCAGGTGAGCCGGCTCTTGCCGATGCCGGCCTGGCCGATGACGCTCGCCAGGCGCGACTTCCCCTCACGCTGCGTCGTGTCGAGGAGATCCTTGAGCAGGCGCAGCTCCTCGTCGCGGCCCACGAACGGCGGCTCGAGGGTCGCAGCTCGGCCCGATCCCCCGCGGCGCGCGACCACGGCGATGGCGCGCCAGGCGGGGACCGGCGCGGCCTTGCCCTTCATGATCTGCTCGCCGGCCGGCTCGAAAGAGATGGCCGTCGAGGCTGCTCGATAGGTCGCCTCACCGACGAGCACCGTGCCGGGTGCCGCGGCCGACTGCAGCCGGCTGGCGGTGTTCACCAGGTCGCCGGCCACCATCCCCTGGTTCGTCGCGCCGATCGTCACCGCCGCCTCCCCGGTGAGCACACCGGCGCGGGCCTCCATGCGCGGCTCGGCGTCGATGGCGGGGACTGCGCCCACCAGCTCCATGGCAGCGCGTACGGCGCGCTCGGCGTCGTCCTCGTGCGCGATTGGCGCGCCCCAGACGGCCATCACCGCGTCGCCGATGAACTTCTCGACCGTCCCACCGTGCCGCTCGATGATGCCGCGGGCGAGTTCGAAGTAGCGGGTCAGCAGCTCGCGGGTCTCCTCGGCGTCGCGCTCCTCGGAGAGGGTGGTGAATCCGACCAGGTCGGTGAAGAGGATCGATACGAGACGCCGCTCGGCCGTCGCCGCCGTGGCGGCTGGCGCAGGGCCAGGTCGCGCAGCGGCGGCATCGGTCGCGAAGGGGGTGCCGCACTGATTGCAGAACCTGGCGCCCGCCACGTTGGCCGTGCCGCAGGCCGAGCAGGCGGTGCTCATTGACTCGCCGCACTCGTTGCAGAACCTTGCGCTGGCCTCGTTGGGCGTGCCGCAGGCTGAGCAGGCGACCGGGGCAAGGTCCATGGGAGAGACACCTTAGCGAACGCGGGCCGTCATGGGAAGGTCCGCGCTACCCTGCGCGGCATGCGCGAACGCCTGCAACGCCTCTGGTTCCGGATCGTCGGCATTGCCGGCGTGAACCCGATCTCGCGGCTGCTGCACCCACCGCTGTACCGATGGACCGGTGGCGCGGGGCTGCTCGGCCGATCGCTCGGCAATCTCACGATCCTGTTGACCACCACCGGACGCCGCAGCGGCCGCGCACGGACCGCGGCGCTGTGGGCGTATCCCGATGGCGATCGCCTGGTTGTGGTCGGCTCGAACGGCGGCAGCCGGCACGTGCCGGCATGGGTGCTCAACCTGCGCGCAGATCCCGGGGCGATGGCGCAGGTGCGGCGCGAGCGCCGTGCGGTACGGGCCCGTGAGGCCGATGGCCAGGAGTACGCGCGGCTGTGGGAGCTCGTGAATGCCGCCTACCCGGGGTACGAGGCGTACCTGGAGTGGGCGCAGCGGACGATCCCGCTGGTCGTGCTCGAGCGCGACTAGCGTCGCGGCGCGTCGCGGCCAGGCCGACCGGCTGACAGCCGTTGCGCAGGCGGCGTTGGCACGCGATGGCTACAACGGCCAAGGAGGGACCGATTCCTGGCCTCCGCAGTCATGGTCTGACCAAACGGCCATGCAGAGGGCGGATTGCGAGTGATCTTGGCCGTTGTATGCACGGGGTGAGGGCAACGTCAGGGATAACCGGGTAGTAAGGCTGCAGGCCGGATGATCGGTCCGTGGCAAACCGTCTGACCCGGGTGGATGAGGCGCGGCTCCTCGCTCGCCGATTGGTGGCCGAGCAAGGCGCCGACCTTCGTGAAGCACGGGTCGCCGACGGGCTTCGGCAGGCGGATATCGGCCGAGCACTGCGGAGGTCGCCATCGGCCATCGGGCGGGTCGAGCGCAACGCCGCGCGGCGCGTCACCGTCGAGGATCTCGCGGCGCACGCCGCTGCGGTCGGTCTGCGCCTGAGCCTTCAGTTGTACCCGACTTCCGGACGGCTCCGCGACGCGCGCCAGCTCCAGATGATGAACCGATACCGTGAGATCGTGGCGCCCGGGGTATGGGCGATCGCGCTCGAGGTGCCGGTCGGACCACCGCCCGATCTGCGGGCCTTCGACCTCGTTCTCTCCCGGGGGGCGATTCGCATCGCCCACGAATTCATCAGCCGGCTCCGAGACGCTCAGGCACAGATCCGGCCACTGATGCGCAAGCAACGCGACTCGGGGATACAGCGGATCATTCTTGTCGTTGCCGGGTCGCACGGCAACCGTCGTGCGGTCGCGGAGGCTGGACCGGTCCTTCGGGAAGCGTTCCCCCTCGCCACCCGGACGATCCTGGCGGCGCTGCGCTCGGGACGCGATCCGGGCGGGAACGGAATTGTCGTCATGTAGCGCGCCGCAAGGCCATGTGCTGTACGTGGTGTGGCGACCTGACTGCCATCGTCATCCGATGGCTACAACGGCCAAGGAGGGACCGATTCCTGGCCTCCGCAGTCATGGTCTGACCAAACGGCCATGCAGAGGGCGGATTGCGAGTGATCTTGGCCGTTGTATGCACGGGGTGACTACAGGGTGATCGCGGCTGATCGCGGCTGATCGCGGATGATCGCGGCTGATCGCGGCTGATCGCGGCTGACCGGGTCGTGGCTAGTGGAGCCCGTCGAAGAGTGACTCCTCGCGGTGGCCGTCGAGAATGCCGCGGGTCGGCCATCGGGTCAGGACGAACGACTCGCGCGTCAGGGCGAGCCGCTGGAGGTCCTCGGGAAGTTCCAGCGCCCACCCGAAATCCTGGAGCTGGGTCCGGTGGCAGGCCATGGCGGCCCGCTTCCGCGCGAGGTACGGCTCCACGTCAACGATCGCGGTGATCTCCGCCGCGGGGGTCCCGAAGGCGGACGGTTCCTCCCCCGCCGCGACCTGGTCGACCACCTGCCGCGCCGCCTCCACGTTGGTGGGGTTCAACGCATCGGCCTCGCCGGTGAGTGCGTCCATGTCGAAGTCCCACGGCAGCGGAATGCCGCGGCCGTGCATCTCCGTGAGCAAGGCGATCCAGGCGTCGCGGTTGAAGGCGACCTCGTAGAACTTGTCGACCCCGTGCGCTGCGCCCGCCCCGGGGAAGCGGGACGGATCGGCAGAAGCCTGCATGGCGGCGACCGCCACGCGGTGGGCGTTGATGTGATCGGGGTGCCCGTACATCCCGTCGGCGTCGTAGGTGACCACCACGGCGGGGCGTGCGGCCCGGATGATCGCGGTCAGGCGCCCCGTCGCTTCGTCCATGTCGGCCTGCCAGAACGAGTCGGGATGCGCGTTCGGCTCGGTGTCGATCATGCCGCTGTCGCGGTAGCCGAGCTTGTGCAGATGCAGCTCACCGGGGCCGTCACCACCGAGGAGCGCAATGGAGCAGGCGAGCTCGGCAGCGCGGATCTCGGCGATCCGCGGCCGCGCCTCATCCTCGGCGAGGTCGGGGTCGTGGATCTCCCCCTCCTCGCCGCCGGTGCAGACCACGAGGTCCACCCGACGCCCCTCGGCCACGGAGCGCGCAATCAGGCCCCCGGTGCTGAAGACCTCGTCGTCGGGGTGGGCATGGACCAGCAGCAGGCCGCCGGACGCGCTCATCGGCCCGCCTGGCTCTCGGCCGCGTGCTCGTCGCACTCGCACATGGCGCGCAGCTTCAGATAGGTGAACAGGCCGGTGTCATGGCCATCGGCCCAGATCGGCGCCAGGGCATATCGGCCGATCCATTTCACCCGCTCAACCGTCGTCTGTTGCGGGTTGAAGTAGGTCTCCAGGGTGACGACTCCGGGCAGATTCCCCTCGCCGGCGCACAGGGCGCACGGGCAGGCGCGCCGCAGCGTCTGCCAGTTCCACTCGCCGAGGTGCCCGTCATCCCAGCGGATTCGCATGCGGCGGGCGGTCTCGTCGAGCTCCACGCCGATCGGGTTGACGATCTCCTGTGCCGGCATCAGGTGACCCTCACGGCAGCCATACCTGGCGAACGCCCAGCCACTCGGCACCGAACGCGGCGCCATTGCTGGTCAGCGGCGACGGCGCCTTGCCCTGGACCAGGTCCCAGACGTAGAGGTCCTGGCGCACGCCACCGCCCGGCGAGCTGCGGCCAAGGGTGAAGACGACCTCGTTGCTCGAGCCTGCCCAGCGGACGTGGCTGACCAGGCCGGCGACATCCACCGCCGCGATCGTGGAGCCGGCCCGGTTGCGCAGCGCCAGCGTGGTGACCGTGCCCGACTTCTCGATCAGGTCCAGGTGGTACTCCTCGTCGGGCGACCAGAGGATCGGGCGACGAACCACCTCGGTCACCGCGCCATCGGTCGGGTCGATCCGGTAGACAGCCGGAGCAGCCAGGATCCAGATGATCAGCTTGCCGTCGAGGGTCGGGTAGATGCGCACCAGCCCGCCGTCGTCCACGAACTGCGACTCGCGCAGGGCGGGGTCGGGGAAGGTGGCGACGTGGGGGAAGGTGATGGTGGCGATCGCCTCGCTATCGCCGCTGGCGAAGTCGATCCCGAGCAGCGTGGCGTCATCGTTCGCACCGTTGCGCACGACCCGCATGGCGTAGACGGTGGCCGAGTCGAGGCCGAAGGCGATGGCATTCGCCGACTCCGCCAGCGGCCGCGAATCCTCGCCCGGCGTGAGCGCCACGACGGCGCCGGCGATGATCGCCGCACCGTTGCGCCCATCCGGTGCCCACGTGTAGCCGGTGACGCCCTGCGCGGCCTGTGCCACCGTGGTCGGATCGGTCGTGGTGCTGAAGTCGCGTCGCAGCAGGGTGACCGGGGCTGCCGCGGTCGCCCGGTTCAGGTAGACCATCTCGAGCGCCCCGTACGTCGGTGGCGGTGTCGGAGTCGCGGTCGGCACCTCGGTCGGGACAGCGGTCTGCGAAGGGGTTGGCGCCACGGAGATCGAGACCGATGGCTGCACGGTCGGAGTCGGGGATGGCCCGACGCCGGCCCCGTCGGGCCCGACGAAGATGAGCGCCAGCAGCACGATCACCATGCCGGTAAGGGCAAGGATGATCCCGATCAGCCAGGGGACCGCCTGCTCCGCGGTGGTCGGCCGCCGGCGATCGCCGTGCTGTCGCACGTCCCAGCCCCTGCGCTCGAGGGCATCGACCGAGAAGGTGGTCGACGCGTCCCCCTCCTCGACGCTCGGGGGAGGCGCTTCGTCCTCCGCCGCACCGGCACCAAGGTCGCGCTCAGGCCAGTCGGACTCGCCGGGCGTGACCGGCTCGTCCCCGTCCTGCGGCTCCTCGTCCCGCGGCTCGCCGTCGCGTGATTCGGTCATCTGGCCCGAAGGCCCGCCCAGCGCCTCACGATCTGATCATAGCGAAGGCTGACCACCACGAGCCCGATGACGACCAGGGTCGTGCCAACCACCAGGCGTGTGTCGAGCAGTTCGCCGAGGAAGAAGACGCCGAGCGCCACGCCGACCACGGGGAAGAGGTACGTGACCATGGTGGCCACCGTCGCCTCGAGGTGTGTCAGCAGGTAGTAGTACAGGATGAAGGCGAAGAACGAGCCGAGCAGGCCCAGCCACAGCACGGCCACGATGCTCCCGAGCTGCGTGGGCAGGGCCGGATCGGCTCCGGTGGCCAGGACGTAGATCCACATGTAGATGGCGCCGAAGGTGAGGTTCCCGCCGGCCACCACGTATCGCGGCGTGCCCTGGATCCGCGAGCGCGAGTAGATCCCGCCGAGGGCGTACGAGACGGAGGCGACGACCACCGCGGCGGCTCCGAGGAGCGCGAGCGCGTCGCCGCGAGCGGCGAACTCACGCGAGGCGAGCACGGCGCTGCCGGCGAACCCGATCAGGACCCCCAGCACCCGGACGAGCGTGACCGACTCGATACGCATGATCATGCCGGCGATGATCAGGCTGAAGATCGGGACCAGCGCGTTGAGGACGGCCGCGGTCCCGGAGTCGATGTAGTGCTCGCCCCAGCTGATGAGGAAGATCGGCAGCGAGGTCGCGATCAGGCCGAGCACGGCCAGGGGCGCCAGCTCGCGCGGCCGCAGCGAGATCCGCTGCCCGGTCACGCGCAGGTAGAGCAGCATCGCGGCCGCGGCGACGGTGAGCCGGTACGCCACCAGCGTTGCGGCATTCATCTCCTCGATCCCGATCTTGATCCACAGGAACGACGATCCCCAGATCAGGCCCAGGCCAACGAAGGCCAGGGGAAGTACGCGCCTCACGCTCCCCCCGCTCGACGGTAGCTGACGGCCCAGACCGTCTCCCACGGCGCACCCACATCGGTCGAGCGCTGCCAGCGCCACTCGATCGAATCGGGGCCGATATCGGTCCAGAGCATGCGCTGGCGGAAGGTCGCACCGTCGCGGGTGGCCTCGCGCACCAGGATCATCTCGCCATCCCGCAGGCCGCCGCGAAAATCGAGGTAGCCGCCGCTGTCATCGACCCAGGTCTGGTGCCAGAGGCCTGTCTCGGCGCTGATGGTCGAGACGCTCATGCCGCGCAGATCGGCGCCGGGCCGTCCGTCAAACTCCTCGAGGATCACGTGATCGTTCAGCACCCTGGAGATAACGTTGCGTCCGTGCACTACGTGAGATCCGTCGGTCCAGGAGAGATCCCATTCGCCGATCCAGAAGTCGAAGTCCGAAGGGCTGACCAGGGGCGTATCGGGCATGGGTCATCTCCTGTCGGCCGTGTGGGCCGCGTAAGATGGCCCGGCGTAGGGTAGCGCGAAGGAGAGACCGATGCCGATGGTGAAGGTGGCGGCCTGCCAGATCGATCCGCAGCTCGGCGAGGTCGATCGCAACCTCGAGCGCATCGAGCGCTGGGTGGTCGATGCGGCGCAGGCCGGGGCGAGTCTCGTCGTCCTGCCGGAGGCCGCGACGACCGGCTATGCCTTCACCTCGCTCGAAGAGGCCCTACCGGTCGCCCGTCGAGCCGGAGTGGTGGCGGCCGAACTCCTGGCCGGCCTTTCCGCCAAGCTGGCGATCACCATCGTGTGCGGCACGCTCGAGGCCGAGGCTGACGAGATCTTCAACTCGGCGCTGGTGATGTCGCCGGACGGACGCCGCTTCAAGTATCGCAAGATGCACCTCCCCTTCCTGGGCATCGACCGATTCGCCACGCCCGGGCCCGACGCCCCGTGGGTGGTGGAGGTCGCCGGCCTGCGGCTGGGCGTGCTGATCTGCTACGACCTGCGCTTCCCGGAGGCGGCCCGCGTCTGCGCGCTGGAGGGGGCCGACCTGATCGCGCTGCCCACCAACTGGCCGGTCGGCGTGAACTTCCACCCGGGGATCTTCGCCCCGGCGCGCGCGGCCGAGAACCACTGCTACCTGCTCGCCGCCGATCGGGTGGGGACCGAGCGCGACGTGACCTTCATCGGCCGCTCGCTGCTGATCGACTACGACGGAAACCAGATGGCGATGGCGAGCGACACCACGGAAGAGATGATCATCGGGGAGATCGATCCGGAGGCCGCGCGCGCCACGCACGTACGGCGGCGACCCGGCGAGCACGAGTGGGACACGATGGCCGATCGGCGCCCCGGCCTCTACGACCGGCTGCTGCGCCCCGCCGTGGACCGCCACCACCCGGATCGGTAGGAAGCAGGGACCGCCGCGCGGTGAGCGCGGCGCATCGGTGCGGGGACCCCTGGCGTAGCGTGCCGCCGAGCTCGGATGCCGGTGCGGGCGCGGGTTAGGGAGCGGTTGCGGGAGCGGTACCACGTGAGCGGCAGCGGTACCGGGAGCGGTACCACGTGACGTAGTTCAACAGCACGTATGCCCGTCGGTGGCAGCCGATTAGCGCGTGAAACGCAGGATGGCACTACGTCACGTAGTACGGCGACACGCGGAATGCCGCGGACGTGCCGAGGTACTACCCCACGTAGTAGCGCGACAGGCGTCACGCCCCCCACGTGCCGATGAACTACGTGACGTGGTAGACCGTCGAAGACAGGGGACCTAGATGGCCGATCGACGCCCCGGCCTGCTGAGCGTCAGTCGGAGGCGGCCCACATCACGATGCCGGCCACGAACACGCCCGACACCAGGCCGATGAATGCGGCCAGCCCCTCGGGCCCGGCGCCGTGCTTGGTCGGCGCGATGGCGTCGATCAGCTGGAGCCCGACGATCATGTAGGCCAGCCAGCCGACACCGGCCACGGTGGCGATGATGGCGCGCTGGGTGCGGGTGATGTTCACGGGGCGCATCGTAGCAAAGTTGTCAGTCCTCGCCGCGACCCGACTGCTCCCGGATGGTGTTGACGATCCCCCCGTCGGCGAGCGTGGTCACGTCACCGAGCGCCCGCTGCTCGGCGATGTCGCGCAGCAGGCGCCGCATGATCTTGCCGGAGCGGGTCTTGGGCAGGTCCGGCGTGAACATGATCTGCTTGGGGCGCGCCAGCTTGCCGATCACCTCGGAGACGTGCTCGCGCAGCTCCGCCCCGAGCGCATCCGAGGCCTCGAAGCCCGAACGCAGGATCACGTAGGAGAAGATCGCCTGGCCGGTCATGGTGTCGGTGCGACCCACCACCGCCGCCTCCGCGACCGACGGGTGCGAGACGAGCGCCGACTCCACCTCGGTGGTCGAGATGCGGTGCCCGGAGATGTTCATCACGTCGTCGACGCGCCCCAAGAGCCAGTAGTAGCCCTCGTCGTCGCGCTTGCAGCCATCGCCGGCGAAGTAGCGCCCCGGATAGCGGCTCCAGTACGTCTCCACGTAGCGGTCGTGGTCGCCGTAGATGCCGCGCAGCATGGCCGGCCACGGGCGCTCCAGGACGAGATAGCCGCCGCCGCCCAGCGGGACGGAATTGCCGGCCTCGTCCACCACGTCGGCCTTGATCCCCGGGAACGGGAAGGTGGCGCTCCCCGGCTTGGTGGTGGTGATCCCCGGCAGCGGCGTGATCAGGATCATGCCGGTCTCGGTCTGCCACCACGTGTCGACCACCGGGCAGCGTTCGCCACCGATGTACTTCCAGTACCACGCCCATGCCTCCGGGTTGATCGGCTCACCGACCGAGCCGAGCAGCCGGAGCGAGGAGAGGTCGTCGCGCGCGAACTCGTCGTGGCCGTACTTCATCAGGGCGCGGATGGCGGTCGGGGCGGTGTACAGGATGGTGGCCCGGTACTTCGCCGCGATCTGGGCCCATCGGTCCTTCTCCGGGAAGTCGATGGCACCCTCGTAGATGATCCCCGTGGTTGCGTTGGCCAGCGGCCCGTAGACGATGTAGGAATGGCCGGTCACCCAGCCGATGTCGGCCATGCACCAGTACACATCCTCGGGCTTGATGTCGAAGATGAGCCGATGCGTGGCGGCGGTGCCGACCAGGTAGCCACCGGTGGTGTGCATGATCCCCTTGGGCTTGGCGGTCGTCCCGCTGGTGTACAGCAGGTAGAGGAGATCCTCGGAGTCCATCGGCTCGGGGTCCGCGCTGGTCGGCTGGTCGGCGGTCAGCTCGTGCCACCAGTGGTCCCTCTCTGGGTCCCAGTCGACCGGGTCGCCGGTGCGCCTGACGACGACACAGTGCTTGACCGATGGACTCCGGTTCATGGCGTCATCCGCGCTCGCCTTGAGGTGCACGGCCGCGCCCTTGCGGTAGCCGCCGTCGGCGGTGATCACCGTGGTGCACTGCGCGTCGTCGATGCGACCCGCGAGCGCGTCCGCTGAAAAGCCGCCAAAGACGACGCTATGGGGAGCGCCGATGCGGGCGCAGGCGAGCATCGCGATCGGCAGCTCGGGGATCATCGGCATATAGATGGCGACCTTGTCGCCCTTCTTCACTCCCAGGGAGCGGAGGGCATTGGCCATCCGGCAGGTCTCGTCGAGAAGTTCGCGGTAGGTCAGGGTGCGCGCGTCGCCCGGCTCGCCCTCCCAGTGGTACGCGACCTTGTCGCCCAGGCCGTTGGCAACGTGGCGGTCGAGGCAGTTGACGCTGATGTTGAGCTTGCCGCCGACGAACCACTTCGCATAGGGGAGCTGCCAGTCGAGCAGCTCGGTCCACGGCTCGATCCAGTCGATCCGCTTCGACTCCTCCGCCCAGAAGGCCCGGAATCCCTCGTCGGTCGCGGTGCGGGTGTAGATATCGGGGTCGTTGGCCGTTGCATTGGCCACGAACGCGGCGGGCGGCGGGAACGTCCGCTCCTCGCGCAGCAGGTTCTCGATGGTGGCCGCTTCCGCGGCCGGCTCGATGTGCTCGTGCTGGTCGTCAACCATGGCGCGGATTCTAGCCGCGCGTCGTTGCTCGGACGAACAGGATGCCGTCACCCGCCGGGAGCGTCCCGGCTCGGAGATGGCGCCAGACGATGCCCGAGCGCACCGGCAGGGTGTGGACGATCAGCGCTGCGAACGGAGCCAGCCGAGCACGGCTTGTTCGCGTGTCCGGCACGGCCAGGACCAGCATGGTCGGTCGTTCGTCGGCCGCCGCGAGCGCCTCGCGCTTTAGCTGGGCGGATCGGAGCTGGGCCTGGAAATCGACGAGCGCCCGCTCGATCTCGATGTGGATGATCCCCGCGTTCCCCGTGAGGACGAGGTCGGCCGCTCTTCGATCGCCGGCAGCCACCGGGACTTCGAGCTGAGCTCGCCACGCCGGATGCGCCGCGGACACGATCGCCTGGGCGATGCGCATCTGGCCCGAGTCGCGCAACCGGACGGTCGCGACGGGGTACAGGCGCCAGCCGAGCTCATGTCCGCAGGCCGACGCAAGCCGGCTGCGGGCATTGAGGGACAGGTCGGTCGCGCCCTTCTCCGCCTTGCTGACCTCCTGCTGGCTCAGACCCGCCAGGCCGGCCAATGCCCGCTGGGTTAGTCCCGCAGTCATCCGCGCCAGCCGCAACTCGCGCCCAAATGCCGTTGCGAGGTATCGCGCTCGCGACCGTCCGGTGGCGGCCGGGCGCTGCCGAAACTGATCCACGCGGCCATGGTCGCGTGGTCGCGTTACCCTCGGCGTACTGGCTGGTTACCACCTCACGTGGTTCATCCACGCGTGGCACGCTCCACTGACCTGTTCTTGGTCACAGATACCACGATAGGTAGTGGCCCAAGGCGAGTCCGGCCCTCAGAGCGTGGATATCGGGCCGTCACGCGTCGTTGAACCACGCTACGTGGTAGCGGTCACTCGCGTGGAATCAGAGCCTGGATATCGGGCCGTCACGCGCCGTTGAACCACGCTACGTGGTAGCGCGCGCTCCCGTGGGATCGGCTCCTCCCGTGGAATCGGCTCCTCCCGTGGGATCGGCTCCTCCACGACTCTCCCGGACCAGGCCCACCAGCAGTGCGGCGCCGATGTAGCTGCCGGCCATGATCACGAACGCCACCGGGTAGCCCCAGGTCGCCGCCACGTTCCCGATCACGAAGGCCCAGAAGGCCCCGATCCCGAAGGCGAAGGTGAAGTAGACGCTGAACGCGACGTCACGTGTGGGCCCAACTGCCCGGTCCGCCAGGTACGCCTGCAGCACGGGCGACTCGCTGAAGACGGCCGTGCCGAAGGGGAGCAGCAGCGGCACCAGCAGGACGAGGTTCGAGCCGGCGCCCAGGAAGGCCAGGATCCCGACGGCCGACAGCAGGTAGTAGATGACCAGCGTGCGGCGGCGACCGAACCGGTCGGAGAGCCAGCCGGCCAGGATCGGGCCTACGACGGCACCGATCAGCAGGAGCGCGTACAGGATCGCGGTCGTCCCCTCCCCGATCCCGAGTGGACCGCGCAGGTAGAGAAGCATGAACGGCGCCACGATGTCGAGGCCACGCCCGCCGGCCGCCACCAGCGAGGCACCCAGGATCAGCCGCAGGTCGCGGCGGCGCAGCACGTCGCCGAACTGGCCGCGTACCGTGCCGGCGTCACGCGCCGCGGAGCGGTACGAGCGACTGTCCTCGCGCACGCGCAGCGCAATGAGCGTGCCCATCGCCAGTGCCGGGAGCCCGAAAAGGGCCAGCGTGGCCTGCCAGCCGACCGCCGAGATCAGCGCCAGCCCCACGAACGGGACGAGCACCGTGCCGACGTTGCCGCCGCTGATGTGTGCGCTGATGGCGAAGCCGCGGCGCTCCTTCGGGTAGAGGTCCGACAGCAGCGCGTTGCCGACCACGTGTTGCGGGCTCGCTCCGATCCGCGACAGCGACACGGCCGCCAACAGCTGACCGATCGACGTGGCCAGCCCACCGAGCAGCAGCCCGGTCCCGAAGACCAGCTGCCCACCGGCCAGCAGGGCGGGGCGTGCCACGACCCGGGTGAGGAAGCCGTACAGCAGCTGCATCGAGCCACCGACCGCGGTGGTCACAGCAATGAAGAGACCGATGTCGCGCGCATCGAGGGCGAATTGCACGATCACGATCGGGTAGATCAGCGGCATGAGCGCCGACTGGGCGTGGATCACCGCGTGCGACAAGGAGAGCAGGGCGAGCGTGAGGCCCGGACGGACGACCGGGTCCACGGGCGCAGGAACCGGGAGTGGCCGTCACGCAGGGGCCGGAGGGATCGGCTCATGGGTCCTGCCCTTGCCCAGGAAGAGCAGCTGCCAGGCGATGAGCGCCAGGAAGAGCGTGGACAGGCCGGCGCCAAGGAGGAAGCCGGCGGGAGGATCCCACAGCTCGGCCACGACGCCGATGAAGATGCCACCGATCGGCGATGCGCCGGCGAAGACGGTCACGTACAGGGCCATCACCCGGCCGCGGAGTTCGTCGGGGACGTTCTGCTGGACGATGACGTTGATGCTGTTGATCATCAGCATCGACGACAGGCCGACGAGCATGACCAGTGGATAGACGGCGAACGGGCTGCGCGACAGGCCGAGCAGGGCCTCGAAGACGACAAAGCCCACGCCCCCACCCAGGATGAAGCCGAGGAGTGGGCGCCGCGTACCGATGAAGGCGAGCGACAGCGAGCCGATCAGCGAGCCGAGGCCCATCGCGGCGAAGAGCGCTCCGTACCCATCTGCCTCCATCGAAAGCGTGAGGCGCGCGAAGAGCGGCAGCAGAATCTGGAAGTTGAAGCCGAAGAGGCTGATCCCACCCAGCAGGACGAGCGGCCACAGGACGGTGGGCGTCTTCAGCGCGTACTGGATCCCCTCGGCGAGGCTGGAGCGGACCGATGGCTGGCGCTCGGGTCGCTGCGATCGCCGGATCTCGCGCGGATCCATGCGCCACAGGGCGGTGAGCACGCCGCCGTAGCTCACCGCGTTGATCGCGAAGTTGAAGGCCGGCCCGAAGACGGCGAGGGTCACGCCGGCAACCGCCGGGCCGAGCACGCGCGCCAGGTTGAAGCTCGCCGAATTGAGGGTGATCGCCCCCATCAACTGGTCCCGCGACACGAGGTCCGCGGCGAACGACTGGCGAACCGGCATGTCGATCGCGTTCACGAACCCGAGCGCCAGCGCCAGCAGCATGACGTGCCAGATCTGGACCACATCGGTCACGGTGAGGGCAAACAGCGCCACCGCCTGGAGCATGGCCACCGACTGGGTGGCCATCAGCAGGCGCCGCTTATCGACCCGGTCGGCGATCACGCCGCCCAGCGGGGCGAGCACCATCGACGGGGCGAATTGCAGGGCCAGCACGATGCCGAGCTGGATCGGGCTGCCGCCCAGCAGCAGGACCAGCCAGGGCTGGCTGACCGACTGCATCCAGGTGCCGACCAGGCTGACGATCTGGCCGCTCCAGTAGAGCCGGTAGTTCCGGACGGAGAGCGCAATGAAGCCGCCGCGAGGATGGAGCATCGGTTCGCAATGCTACAGACCGATATGCTTGGCCGATGCGACGACCGATGCGCCGGCTGACCGGTGCCGCCGCCGCCTTCGTGGTGGTGGTTGCCGCCAGCCTTGCGCTCGCCCCGGGAACGATCGCGCCGGCGGGAGCCGTGGCGTCATCGCCCGCCCAGCGGTCGGTGGAGCCCGAGCCGTCGGATCCGCCGCTCTCGCACTCCCCGGGGGGCATCGGCACCGGGACGACGAGCCCGCCGACTCTCACCGACGCCTCGGAGGAGGACGCGGCCGCCCTCCAGGCAGCGATCGACCGCGCCAGGACGTCCTTTGGGCTGGCAACGCTGACGGTCGGGCTCTCCGTCGATGGACGACTGGGCTGGAGCGGCGTGGCCGGCACCGCCGGCGCTGCGGGCGGGCCGCTGAAGGGCGTCTACCCGTTCGCCGTGGCCAGCGTGACCAAGACCTTCACCGCCGCGATCGTCCTGCAGCTCGTCGAGGAGGGGCGCATCCACCTCGGTTCGCCGCTGACCGACTACCTGCCCGAGGTCACCGTGGCCGATGGCGCGACCGTTGCCCAGGTCATGCAGCACCTGAGCGGCGTGCCCGACCTGCTCGCCCCCATGCGCACCGCCATGAACGCCAACCCGGACCGGATCTGGTCGGCTCCCGAGGTGCTGGCGGCGGTCGGCCCGTCGCACTTCGTGCCCGGCAGCGACTTCGAGTACTCGAACACGAATTACGTGATCCTCGGCATGCTCATCGAGCAGGTCACCGGGCATCGCTTCGTGGACGAGCTGCGTGACCGGATCATCGAACCGCTCGGCCTGTCGGCCACGTCCTTCGCCCTCGAGCCGGGAGCCCCGTACCTGTTCAATGCGTCATGGGCGAGCGCCTTCTGGACATCGGCATCGGTCTATGCGTCCGCCGAAGACCTCGTCCGCTGGACCGATGCGCTCTATGGCGGCTTCGTGCTCCGCCCCCAGATTCTTCAGCGAATGCTCGCCTTCTCGCCCGAGGGCTGGGGGCTCGGCGCCGAGCGGCTGCACGTCGGTGAGCTGACCGGCTACGGCCACTCCGGCCTGTTGCGCGGGTACACCACGTTGATGCTCCGACTTCCCGAGGAGCGGGTAACCCTGGTGGTGATGGGCACCACGCGCCAGTTCGACGTCCCGGAGCTGCTCACCCGTTCTGCGGGAGGGCCCTCGATCCTGGACCTTGCCCTGGGGATTGCCGCGCGTTAGGGGCGCTGCGGCCCGCCTCCGCCGCGGCCTGCACTCTGTCAGGACCGTTCATGCAACCGTGCAGCCGTGCAGCCGTGCAACTGTGCAACCGTGCAGCCGTGCAACCGTGCTGCACGAATGGTCCTGACGGGCACCCAGGGGCCTCTGGGCACCAGCGGTCACCAGGTTCCATCCCACGGATCTAACGAACAACCTTGTGCCCGAAACGGGCCCAAAACGACCGATCTGGGGCATGGAATTGCGCCCCACGGGAATCCGGATACCTAAGTGGGCGGTCCTTGATCGTTAGATCCGCCGGGTGGAACAACGGACGCGGACGGGGCGTGGCGCGGGATGGCTACTCCCCGAAGAGAATCTCGCGGATCACCGGCAGCGACGGCGTCCCGTGGGCGAGCACCGACTCGAGGAACGGCCGGTAATCGAAGGCGGCCCCCTCCCCCGCGGCCGCTGCCCGCACCCGCGCCTCGCGCTCCAGATCGTGCATCCCCACGCTCCCCAGGAAGTACTCGCACAGCTGCGTCGAGGAGAGGCGCGCGCGGTCCCACTTGGCGGTCGCCTCGCCGAACTCCTGGAAGCCACCATCCACCATGAGCGCCATCGCTTCGTCCTCGGACATGGTGCCGGTGTGGATGCGGATGTCCATCAGGGCGTTGGTGGTCGAACGCAGGTAGAACTTCCAGTGGACGAGCATCAGGGCCGGGTCATCGGCGCCATAGCCGACGTCCATCATCACCTGGGTGATGTAGACCGCCCAGCCCTCGGCGAACACGCCTGAACCGAAGATGCCGCGAACCAGCGACGGGCATCGGTTTGAATAGGCCAGCTGGAGGTAGTGGCCCGGCACCGCCTCGTGGATGGTCAGCAGCCGCAGCATCCGCGCGTTGTCCTCGCGCAGGTACGACTCCTGGCGCTCCGGCGGCCACTCGGGGTTGACCGGGGTGATGGCGAAGAATGAGTCAAGGCCCCGGTCAAGCGGTCCCGGCGGAATCAGCATGGCGCCACCAAAGGCGCGGGCGAACTCCGGGGTCCAGATGATCTTGAGCGGTTCGTCGGCCAGACCGATGAGATCGCGCTCGGCCACGAACGCCTCGATCCGCGTGTTCTCCGCGCGGCAGTAGTCGAGCAGCTCGTCGGCCGCAGGGTGGTCGACCGCGATCGCGTCGAGCACGGCACGGACCGCGGCGTCGTCATCGGTCGGTGGCTCGGTCGAGCCCATCCAGTCGGGCCAGATGCGCCGCGCGATGCGGGTCATCTCGGCGCGCACCGCGTCGTACTCGGCGAGCGCCCGCGCCTCGAGCTGTGCGGGCGTGAGATCGGTCATCAGGGAGTGGTGGAACTTGGCGGCGTACAGCTCCGGGCCGAGCCGGAAGTCGCCGGTTGCCGACGGGGCGAGCTCGATGCGCACCCAGGCGACCCATCCGTCAAGCGCAGCAGTGGCGACCTCGGCTGCGGCCTGAACCTCCGCGCGCAACGCAGGATCGCCCAGACCCTGCGCCTCGGAGACGGCCAGCGCGACCAGGTCCGCCACCCCGGGCATCCGCTCGACCGTCTTCTCCGCGTGGAATCGGCTGACCGGCCGCCCGCCCGTAGCGCTGAGCGCCGCGCGCGCACCGTCCAGCGCCGCGGGCAGCGCACGCAATCGCGCAGCCACCGCACGGAGCCTTTCCGACAGCGGGGCGTACTCGCGCGACAGCATGGTGAAGAGCGTCCCGCCGAAGAGATACACGTAGGAGATCGGGTTCCAGGCGTGCTCGCGCAGCTCATCGGCGGCGAAGCGCATGGCGCCCAGGTTGTCGAGCAGGATCCGCCGGTCGATCGCCTCGTCGCGGGTCAGCCCGGCCGGGTCGACACCACGCACACGCGCCTCGGCAGCGGCCAACCAGGCAGACCATTCCGCATGGCCCACATCGGTCAGGTCCGGCCATCGGTCGTCGTGCTCGTGGAAGCCGAGCTCGGTGGCACTGGCGGGCTGGAGTCGGTAGAAGTCGGCCAGCAGCTCGTCGACGAGCGCAGCGAATTCCATCGGTACCTCAATCGGTGCGGGGCAGCGGCATGGTACCGCCTCGCCGGGAGCGCAGGATCCGCCGCGGTATTACTCATGATGCTATGTCCGCACCGGAATCGCCCTCGTGGCCGAGTTCCAGCCCCGCCAGGGGTCGCGTTAGCACGGGAAGTAATGCGGAAGAGGCGAAACCAGCCTGGGTCGCCGGTATTGCTGTCGTAGTAGCACCATGCGTAATACACCCCGGCCACCCGCACCGCTAGGATGCGGCACATGAGCGACAACCTGGCCTACACCGATGCCTATGCACGCTCCACGACGGCCCGCGTGGTCGAGACCGATGGCGCCGCGGTGCTGCTCGATCGGACCGTCTTCTACCCCGGCGGCGGCGGCCAGCCCCCCGACAGCGGCTGGCTCAGGACCGATGCCGGGGCCGCGTGGGTCGTCACCGGCGCGCGGAAGAGCGGCGACGCGATCTGGCACCTGCTCGAGGAGGGCGCCGAGCCGCCCGCCCTCGGGACGGAGGTCACGGTGGAGCTCGACTGGGAGCGGCGCTACGCGCTGATGCGCACCCACTCGGCGCTGCACGTGCTGTGCGGCGTCGTCTGGCGGGATTGGGGCGCATCGGTCACCGGCGGAAACATGGAGCCGTTGGCCGGCCGCATGGACTTCGAATTCGAGACGATGGCCGCCGAGCTGGTGGCGGAGATCGAGCGGCGCGTGAACGTGGAGATTGCCGCCGACCGCGAGATCCGCGTGGCCCACCTGCCGCGCGTCGAGGCGTTCGCCATCCCGGACCTGATCCGCACCAAGGTCAACCTGCTGCCCGAGGGGATCCCCGAGGTGCGCACCATCGAGATCGCCGGGCTCGACCTGCAGGCCGATGGCGGCACCCACGTGGCCCGCACCTCAGAGATCGGCCGGGTGCGGGTCACCGGCTACGAGAGCAAGGGCCGCATCAACAAGCGGATCCGGATCGCCGTCGAGGACGCCTGAGCATTAGGGACACACCTCGGCGAGCGCGCAGTACTCGGTGACCCCGCCGACGATCGTGGCCAGCACGGTCATCTGCCGGATCTCGTCGGGCGAGGCGGTCAATACGTTGCCGCTGAGGATGGTGATATCGGCATACGTGCCTGGGGCGAGGTGACCTCGATAGGCCTCATCGCCGAGTGCCCACGCCGCGTCGAGGGTGACGGCCCGCAGGCCCTGTTCGGCGGTAAGCAGTTGAGCGAGAACCCATTCCGGGGTGTCGGGGTTCGACCGGCCCCGGCTGTCCATGCCGCCGGCGATCTGGTCCATGGGCCGGCCGATGTCATCGGTCAGTGTGAAGTCCGGGAAGATCCACGGCGCGTCCACCGCCGCCGCCACGTGCAGGCCGGCATCCACGAAGTCTCGCCAGCGAGCCAGCCACGCCGTGTCCTCCGCCAGGTTGGCAAGGTAGTCCGCCTCCAGCACCCAATCGGCCGCCGCACCGTCGAGGTGGATGACCGTCGCCAGGTCGAGGGCCACCATCCGGGCCAGCTGGTCATCGGTCACCTGGGTGGCGTGGTCGATGCGGTGGTGGAGCGGGTTTGGCCCGCTGGCGCCCAGCGCCGCCTCGTACGCGGAAAGGACCATCTCGTGGGCCTCGGTGCTCACGGTGTGGATAGCCACCTGCCATCCGGCCTCGTTCGCCCGCCCAATGGTCTCGATCAGTTCATCCGGCTGCCAATGGAAGATCGTGCCCCAGCCGTTGTCCAGGGTGATCTTCACGCCCTGCACGCGCAGCCTGTCGGTCACCAGGCCGGGCTCGAGCGTCGTGTACCAGTCGCCCAGATGCTGTCCGCTGGGTGCCGGCTCGTTGAGCGCCAGGTAGGCATCAACCCGCAACGCAAGCGCCCGCTCCGCGGCGAGCGCATTCAGCTCCGCAAGCCTCTCCTGGTTCACCCACAGCTCGGCGATGGAGGTCCAGCCGCGTGAAAGCGCCGCCTGCATGGCTTCGGCGGCCGAGCCCCCGTCGTAGTACTCGCGATCTCCGATCCAGTGGGAATGAGCGTCGATGAATCCGGGATACGCGACATTGGAGCCGATGTCCATGACCGGCACCCGGTCGCCGGCGAGCGCCAGCACCTCGGCCCGGGTGCCGACCGCGGTCACCGTCCCGTCTTCGATGAGCAGGGCTTCGGCGATAGCCGGCTCGGCCATGGTCACAATCCGGCCGACGATGACGAACGACCCTGCGTGGGTTTCCGTGGCGGAGGGACCCGTTGCCGACGACGGCGGGGACGACGGGGACGACGAGGAACTCGGGGCGCAGCCGGTAACCGCGGTCAGGACGACAAGTGCGACGAACCGGGAGGTGCCAAGGACGGTCACTGGGGAGCTCCTGCTGGGGGAGATGCGCGGGCGGCCCATCTGGGCCGCCCGCGCATCGGTCTGCTCGAAATCGGGTTACGGCAACGCGAACGTGGCCGACTCGATGATGCCCCGCAGCTCGTCGACGGCCGCATCCGGGGTGCCGGCGTAGTACTGGGTGTCGACCACCATCAGGACGCCGTCCACGTCCAGGACATACACCTCGTCGATCGCCCCCGGGCCCTGGGAGTATCGGTAGGGAGTCGGTTCGGCGGGACCCCCCCAGCTGCCGAAGTAGCCCTGGTCGCAGTTGGTGAACGCGCCAGCGCTGTACGCCGCGTCCTCCGGCACGTAGAGGGTGATCTCCTTGCCGGCATAGCCGCCGACCGTGATATCCATCGGTTCCGAAGCATTGCGTGGCGACTGCGCCGCCAGGGCGGCGATGAGCTCCTCCACCGTGGTGGCCGGGGTGTCCGCCTGGGTCGTCGACCACTGGCAGGCGTCCCCGTACACGTACAGGGGGCCGGTGAACACGATCATCCCCGCACCGTCCGGTGCGTCGACGTTGTCGTTCTTGACAAGGATGCCACCGCGAACTTCCCCGTCCCAGCCGGTGGCCGGAATCGTGACTGTCATCGTCACGCCTTCGTCCAACAGGACGTGCGAGCTACCGACCGGCAGGCCGGCCGCCTCCGATGCCGACGGCGTTGGCGTGGCCGTCGGCATCGGCGTCGCGCTCGGTTCACCGCCCGGCGCCGGTGAGCCAGGCAAAAGGTTGTAGCCGACGACGGCGATGACCACCACGGCCGCCGCCGCCAGGCCCATCTTCACGAACTTGCTCACGTCTGGTGTCCTCCACGGACCGATGACGGCCCGCTGTCTCTTCTGTTCCATGCGATCGCGCACCTCGTCGTACGACGGGTCGGGCAGCTCCAGCGGACCCTCCGCGAGGAAGGACTGGATCAGCCGGTCGAGGTCTTTGCGCGCGCTCATGCCATTCGCTCCTGGGATGACGACGCCCGGGCATCAGCCGCGAGGCTGGCCTGGAGCGCCCGTTTGGCGTGGTGCATGCGGGACTTGACGGTCCCGAGCGGGATACCGATACGATCCGCCACCTCGGGCAGTGGTAGCCCGAGGTAGTGGTGATAGACGAGCACCGCGCGCTGCTCGACGGTGAGCCTCCGGAAGGCCCGTTCGAGCAGGTCGCGGTCGTCCACGGTCAGGTAGGGGTCGGGCTCGTGCAGGGGCTCGACCGGAAGAAGCCGGATGCCCGCCGTCCAGCGCGTGCGATGCCTGGCCTCGGCATAGCAGGCGTTGGTCAGGATCCGGTGCAGCCACGGCTCGAAGCGATCGGGGTTCCGCAGGGCGCGAATCTCGGTCCATGCGGTCAGCAGCGCGGTCTGGACGGCGTCGTCAGCAAGGTCGAAGTCGCGCAGAATTCGGAACGCGATCGCCATGCACCGGTCGCCGGCCATGCGGGCGAGGGCGTCGAAGGCCTCTCGATCGCCTCGCTGTGCCTGGCCCACCAGGTCCGCGTGCACCCATCCCTCCAAGGCCGATGTGTCTCGTCGCGTCCGATCTGAACGCGATCGGACTACAGAGTGTGTGGGCAGCCTAACGGTTCAATCTGGGGCCGAGATGTGAAGGGCCGAAGCTCCTCAGGCAAGACTCGCGGGCGGCCCGGTCGCGGCCGCCCGCGCAGGAGCCCCGCAGGCATCGCATCGTGGACGAGGGAGTTGGTGCGGGCGGGCTGCCAGCCCGCCATGAGTCGCATTCCGCAGAGCGTACGAAACACGAGGGCGGCCGGTCCGGGCCGCCCTCGTGTGGGTCTTGGATGGGATCGTTCAGGGAGTTCGCTACGGGACTGGCTACGGTCGGAGCTCGATGGTTCCTTCGATCGGCTCCAGATAGCTCGACTCAAATCCTGGCTCCCCCTCATCGGGGATGCCCTCGAGGAACGCCGGGCAGCTGGCACGGAGCGGGTCCGGGGCCTCGGAGTGGAGAAACGCCTTCACTGGCGATCCCCGCTGGAGGACGATCGCGACGTAGCTTCCCACCGGCGCCCAGTCGTCGTAATTCGTCGAGTCGGTGACCAGTCCGCCGATCATGGTCAGCCCGCTGTCGGTCGTTCGGGTGCACGCAAGATCGACCGTGAAGCTGCCCGGCTTGTCGCCGCCCTCATCGACGGCGGTCATCGAACCCGTCACGTTCGAGCCTTCTCCAGTCGCATCGAGTTCGATCTGTGCGCCGTGCGAGGTGAAGCTTCCAACGGCGAGCACTGTCGGCGTCGGTGTCGGGGTCGGCGTCGCCACCGGGCCGCCGGTGCCGGAGCTGGGCAGGAACTGGTACCCGATGATCGCGACAACCACGACGGCAACGGCCGCCAGGGCAATTCGGAACGTGTTCTTCATCAGTGGAATCCTCCGCGCCAGCCATCCGGCTGGGCGCTGTGGGGTCGCGTCGACCTCGGTGAGGACGGCGTCCAGGACGCGGTTCGCGTCTTCGTGCCGGTTCTCCCTCAGCCACGACCGGAGTGAGCGCGCGACGTCGTGTTCAGTGCTCATTGCGCAACCTCCCGCGACGTCGGGGCAGCGTCGGCGTCGATCGCCGTGCGCATCGCCCGCAGCGCGTAATGCAATCGAGATGCGACCGTCCCGACCGGGATGCCGAGTGCCTCGGCGATCTGGTCGGGTGGCAGGTCAAGGTAGTGGTGCAGGACCAGCACCAGCCGGTGCTTCAGCGACACCCGCCGAAAGCCTCGTTCGAGCTGGTCCCTGTCGATGATCGAGTTGGCGTGATCGGCCGCCATCGGTTCGTCAACCGGCAGCAGACGAAGATTCGGCGCCCAGAGGCGCGATCGGTGGCCCTCGGCGTAGCAGGCGCGCACGAGAAGCCGATACGACCAGGCCTCGAAGCGGGCCGGGTCGCGCAGCTGGGGAAGGTCTCGCCAGATGCTCACCAGCGCCTGCTGGGTCGCGTCCTCGGCGAGGTTCAGGTCCCCGAGAATCCGGTTCGAGGTCGCAAGGAACCGATCAGCGAGTCCCGCGGCGAGGCTCGTGAAGGCATCGCTGTCTCCGTGCTGTGCTCGTTTCACGAGATCGGTATCCATGCTCATACGGTATGGGCGGAGACGACCTCGATTCCTTCATTTCGCGACGCGCAATCTGCATAGCCGCTGACTTGGGAAGTGGCCGTCGCCGGGGCGAGTCTGGGGGCGGCCTATCGGTTCAATCCTGGCCGGTTGGGCCCGTCAGGCTGGGCTGGCGGTGGGGATGCCGGCCGCCGCCGCAGCCTCGGTGAGTCGCCGGTCATAGCTGACCAGCACAGCAAGGTCTGGCCCGGCCGCGAGCGCAGTGGCCAGGTGGATGGCGTCCAGCGTCCGCAGGGTTGCCGGATTCGCCCGGGCGGCGGCCGTCAGGATCGGGTCACTGATGGCAACCTGGTGGATGCCGGCCAGGACTCGCTCATCCGCGCCACCCACGCCAACCCCGACACGCGCCAGGGCGCGCGTCACCTCGACTGCGGTCAGTCGACTCGAAACGGGACTCCCGGCCCGCGCAAGGAACGACCGCAGCGCGTCGGTTTCCGGCTCGGCGATGATCAGCTTGACCACGGCGGAAGCGTCGAGGTAACAGGGCCTGTCGCCTACCACGGCTCCTCGTCACGCATCCGCAGCAGCGTCTCGGTCAGCGACACGCCCGCTCTCGGGGCCAGCGGCTCGACGTTAAGAAGGTCGCCCGTGGCCAGTGCGACCTGGCCGTCAGCCACCAGCTGATCCCAGGGCGACATCGGCTCGTTCGGCAAGGGCGTCAGGCGCGCCACCGCGTGGCCATGCTCGGTCACCTCGTACGGCTGCCCATCCTCCTGGATGCGCTTGAGATAGACCGATAGGTTCTGGCGCAGTTCGCGGATCCCCACTCGGCGCACGGGTTCAGCCATGACGCACATGGTAGCACACTAGCGAGCGGAGCAGCCGTACGTACCATGCGGCGCGGGCGGCGCGACTTCCGGTGAATGACCCGTGCACAAAGAGGCCCGCCCGTCACAGGGGACGGGCGGGCCAGACGCGGTACCGGCCGGATCAGTTGCCGCCGGTCACCTTGTTGCGGATGCTGACGTTTGGCCAGATGGGGCCGTCTACCAGGCGAAGGTGGCCGATTGGGCGATGGCCCGCAGCTCGTCTATGAGCTCGGCCGGTGTGCTTGGGCGGTACATCGCGTCGATGATCACGATCGTAGCGTTCACGTTCAGGACCCAGAGCTCGTCGACCTGGCCCGGACCCTGGTGAAAGCGGCCTGGGTAGGTTCAGGTAGTGGTGCAGGACCACCACCGCACGATGTTTCCACGGAGAGCCGCCGGAAACCGCGATCGAGCTGGTCGCGATCAATGACCAGGCTCGTGTCGTCCGCGCCCATCGGCTCATCGGCCGGCAGGAGGCGGAGGTTCGACGCGGAGCGGCGGTGACGGCGCCCCTCGGCGTAGCAGGCGCGCACCAGGAGCCGATACGACCAGGCGTCAAAGCGCGCCGGGTCGCGAAGCTGCGGGAGGTCTCGCCAGATGCTCAGCAGCGCCTGCTGCGTCGCGTCCTCGGCGAGGTCGATGTCGCGCAGGATCCTGTGCGCCACCGCATGGAGCCGATCACCAGCGGCCACGGCGAGGCTCGCGAAGGCCTCTTCGTCACCGCGCTGCGCTCGTACCACGAGTTCGGTATCCATGCCTCTTCCGCATCCTGCGCCAGTCAGTCCGGCGCATTCACAGGGTATGGGCACCGAGAGGCGGTGGGCGACTCAAACTTCGTCGGCTGTCTCAGTTGAGGACGAGCAGGTGGCCTGGAACCGGCGGCAGTCCCTCATAGGTCTCGGTCAGGACGGGCATCTCCGACGCGGGAACGTCAAGCGCCGCCAGGGCGGCGTCGGTGAGTAGCGCGTAGGGGCGCGGTCCGATCACGTCGCTGGCATGGTTCTTCAGCAGCCGATGGGCGACGATCACCGCCGGCCCGGCGAGCTCGTCGCGCCCGACGATGCGCTGCAGGACGTAGTCGCCGTGATGGAGCACGAACTTGAGATCGAGCCCGCTTATCAGCGAGCAGGAGTTGCACTGGCAGGTCAGCACGGCGCGACCCTCGGCCAGCCGCTCGCCGAAGGCGGCGTAGCAGGCCCGCAGGCAGGCGATCACCGATTCGCCATGGACCGATTCCGGCCCGTCCGGGGCGACGGCAAAGATGGCGTCGCCTTCGAACTTCGCCACCTCGAACGACGGCGCGATGGCGGTGGCCATCGTATCGAGCAGGCTCGAGAGCAGGGAGTAGACCGGGGCCGGCTCATCGGGTTCGGCGATGAGCTCCGCGTGGGCGTCGGTGATGCCCTGCAGAAAGCTGGTGTAGCCGGAGATGTCGGCGAGCAGCAGCGCACCGCGCTGTTTCGTGGCCGGGCCGGAAAAGAGGCTCATGAACCGCCATTGTCGCCGATGACGGCCGAAGGGATCAGGACGGGGGTTCCGTCTCCGCCGTGTCGTGCGGATCAGGCAGATCTTCGCTCTGCATGGGCGCCTCGAGGCGTCCGCGCACGATGTCGTTGTGCACGTCGCGCTCGACCGGGTCGGTGATCCAGCGGCGCTCGACAAATGGCCGAAACGCTGGAATCCGAAGGAGCAGGCGTCTCAGTCCCATGCGCGCATTGTCACCCATGCCCGGGGGTAACCGTCACCGCTACGGACGGTTCACCGAGACCGAGGTCAAGCTCCCCGGCGCGTACGTATATCCAGCCTTGGACACGTTGCTCACCGTCAAGGTGATGGACGACGCCTTCCGACCGACGTTGACCGACACGGAGCAGGTGCCGCTGCTCCCGGTCGCGCAGCTGCTGCCCGCGCCACCCGTCCAGGCGCCGGTCACCGTTGCCCCGCTCAGCGTGGCACCGGACCCATCGCGAACGGTGATCGTGACGGTGGCGGTCCACCCGCCCTTTCGGGTGGCGGAGCTGGGGACCAGGGCGCTGATCGTCATCGTCTGGGCGACCGGCGGCGCCGAGACGGCCACGGACTGCGAGGTGCTCCCGGTGGCGCCCCCGTTATCGGTCACCACCAGGCTCACCGAGTAGGTGCCCGCCGCGGAGAATGTGTGGCTCGATGTCACACCTGACCCCGGCCCGTCGCCCCCGAAGGTCCACGCGTACGAGGCGATGCTGCCATCGGAATCGGCCGAGGTCGAGCCGTCGAACGCACAGACGAGGTAGGTGCAGGAATAGGTGAAGCTCGCGGTGGGCGGCTGGTTCGTCGGCGGAGGCGGCGGAGGCGCGCCACCCGCCCAGTAGCCGGCGCCCCAGCTCACGGCGGCGAGCTTGGCCTGGCCCGAGGTCGACGGGTGGAAGTAGTCGCCGCTCACGTCGGAGCTGGTGAAGACCGTTGTGTAGGCGATGTTGCCGTCCCACAGGCATCGCACGTACTGCGCGCAGACCTGCTCGAGCTGCGTGTTGTAGTCGAGGTTGCGCTGCGCGACCGCCGCGCGACGGGCGACATCGGTCTGGTTGGTGGAGGTCGGGTTGGCAAGCAGCGACTGGCAGACGCCGCCCAGCGACCAGATGAATCGGGCCCAGCCGTTCCCCTTGAACAGCTCCCACAGGTGATACACGTTCGGAACGCTGCTCAGGTAGATGTTGGTGTTCGGTGAGCCGGATGCGAGCGTGGCCATGGCGGTCTCGAACTGCGACCGGAAGGCACTGACCGATGTCATCTGCGCGGCCGTATCGGTGCACAGGTCATTGCCGCCGATCAGTACGGTCAGGTAGTCCGGCTGCAGCGCGGCCGCCGTCTGCATCTGGCCGTTCAGGTCGGCCATCTTGGCACCAGAGACCGATCGGTTGTAATTCTTCCCGGAGATCCCCAAGTTCAGCGCCAGGAGGCGCAGGTAGTGGCTGTTCACGGTCGAGTTCGTGCCGGTTGACCAGGAGTTGGCCGGGTAATCGGTCCCGAGGCTGCCGCCGGTGCTGGCCGCCTGGGTGATGGAATCGCCGACCGCGGCAATGGATGAAGGCAGCGGAGGGGGTGAAGCGAGCGCTGCAGGTACGAGACCGATGAGCATCGCCGCCGCGACGAGCGCCGCGAGCCAGAATCGCCGGGCCATCAGATCCCTCCGCGCGAGCCCCCGAACACCGGAACTCTACTCTTGCGGTGCAAGCGGCAACCTCGCCGTAGCGGGTGGGGGCTTGCACCGTACCCGTACAATCCGCGGCATGGCCATTTCCGGCCGCGCAGTGCGGTCGGATGGGGTGACGCCGGCCGCGCCAGCCGCCAGGCATCCCGTCCCGAGGGCGGTTTCGGCGCGCCAGTCAGGCGCCGCACTCGCGCGCGCCCACGTCCCCGCTCACCCGGCACACCCGCAACAGCGCACGACCCCGTGACCGCCGCCGCGGCCTCCAACCGGGTGCGCAACCGCGCCATGCTGGGCGGCGGCGCCGTGCTGCTGATCGGGGTGATCGCGTTCATGGCGCTCAAGGGCCCCGCCGCCCCGGAGCCATCGCCGACGCCGGGCCTGGCGGCTGCCGACCCGCCGGGGACGCCGCTGGTCGTCTCCCTCAACCGGGCCGGCAGCGGCTCGGCGCATGTCGGCTTCCCCGAGTCGGTCACTGTCAGCGCACTGGGGCTGGCGGGGATCGCCGGCGTCGAACTGTGGGCAGGCCCGGACCTGGTGGCGCAGGAGGCGACCGATGACCCGCAGCGCCCGGCAGCCAGCATCCCGCTCGAGTGGATCCCTGGCGCGACCGGCGAGACCATCCTGCTTGCCCGTGCCTACGACGCCGAGGGACGCACCGGCGAGTCGTCGGTCCTGCGCCTGAGCGTCGACGACCAGGCGCCGCTCATGGTGCGGGTGATCGAGGTCATCGGCGCCGCCGGGGAGACCCTGGCCCAGGTGGTGGCCGCCCACGGCGGCGACACGTCACTCGCCGAAGCCTGGAACCCGGAGCTCTCCCCCTCCGAGCCGTTCGAGGCCCCGACCAATGTCACGGTGCCCGTCTCCGGCGAAGCGCCGGTGGCCCGCCAGCCCGGCTCGGCGGATCTGGCATCGTCGCGGATCATGGCCGCCGTCACGCTCCCGGCCGGGCTCTCGGCGCCGGAGCCGACGGTCACGGTGGACGCCTGCAAGCTGCAGATCAGTGCCCAGGACTCCTCCACCGCCGAGGGCGGCTACCTGGTGCAGGTGCTGCCGCCGGGGAGCCTCTCGTTCCTGAACGTGGCCGCCCTGGCGCCGTCAACCGGCATCGTATCCACCGAGACCCAGGCGCTGGCCGGCACCAACTACGTCACCGTGTCCGCCTATGACGGGCAGGTGCTGGCACCTTCGGCCATCGTGCCGGCGGTGGTGCCGGACGAGTGCCACGACGGCTGGGAGGGCGACGCGCGCCTGGCCGGCACCGAGCTGGTGCTGGGCGCCCCGGTCGATCGGGCCTACTTCTACCTGTCGATCGACGGTGGCGCCTGGCAGCGTGTCCCGAACAACCCGGGGACCTTCATCGAACCGGTCGGCGGCAAGCTCGACGCGGCCGGCCTGCTGCCGCCCATCGGTGCCGAACCCCTGCGGCTGGAGGCGTGGGGCTGGAGAGATGGCGCGCTGGTCTCGCGCGGCAAGGGCACCTACGCCCCGCCGGGAGGGCAGCAGCTGTACTCCGGCGCCCTGCCCGGGTCGAGCCAGTTCGCGCTCGGCTTCGGCACCAGCCTGGACATCGTCCTGATCAAGGGTTACGTGGTGGACGACCCGCAGTCGGAGCTGCTGGGGAAGAGCGGTTCCGTCGACCGGCCGGGGCCGGGCTCCACCGCCGCATCCCGCACCTTCCGCTGGTCCACGTCGGTGCCCGGGGTGACCCACGTCCTGTGGCAGATCACCCCGTACCCGCTGGGCAAGGGCACCACCCTGACGCCGCCGTTCCTGATCGACTCGGACACGTTCGTGCCCACCGATCCCAGCGGCGGGACGTTCACCATCGACTTCAAGCCGTACCTGACCGATGCGTCCAAGGTCGGCATCGCCGATGTCAACAGCTGGGCCAACGAGCAGGTCGTGACCGAGGTGGTGCAGGCGCCGATCCTGCCGGGGATGGCCACGCCGGCCCCCACGCCGGCCTCCGGTGCGGTGGAGCCGGTGCTGGTCGGCCTGGGCGGGCCCTTCGTGCCCGCGGCGGGCGCCTCGGTCGGGGATGCCGCCCTCGGCGACCTGGCCCTGCTCACGCCGCCACTCAACGTGCTGTATGTGCGGATCATCCCCATGATCGGGCAGACCCCGGCCGGATCGGCGTCCAACTCGGTCTACTTCGACATCGTGGAGCCGGGCGAGCCGTTCTACATCGACACCTCGCCGCCGCCACCGCCGCCGACCTACACCAACGCCTACCAGATGTCGGCGACCTTCTACGCCCCCACCGGGGCGATCGCAAAGTACAGCCGCTGCGTGCGCGTCGTGACCGCGCCGCAGAAGATCTACGCCCAGATGTTCATCAACGACCCCGACTGGTCGGTGGGGACGGTGCACTGCTATGTCGAGCCGGACGACTCAGGCTTTGACCTGCTGGACGCCTTCGAGGCGTTCACCGAGTGGGTCGGCACCGCCTGGGACTACATCTCGACCGGCTACGCCTGGATGCAGGACCAGCTGGTCAACGTGGTGCTCACCTTCGTGCCGTGCGAGCAGATCGCCAATGAGATCTCCGACAACGGCAAGGAATCGTGCAAGGCCATCGCCAAGACCGCGCTGCAGGTGGTGGCGACCGCGTACGGGGTGCCGCCGGAGATCCCCGACTGGGATTCGACCATGAAAGCGCTGAAGGGGGACGTGGCCGAGTTCGTGGTGGAGCAGGCCAGCGCCGAGTTCCCCCTCGTAGCCCAGGCGTGCAGCGCGGCGGCCGCCACCGGCGGCAGCGTACCGTCCTGCGAGGAGCTGGTCGGAAAGATCATCGACGAGGCGGTGAACAAGATCATGGCCAAGCGCAGCGAGGCCGCGGCAAAGTCGGCCGGCGTGGCGATCCCGTACGGCGCCATCGTCGAGCCCGACCCCCGCGGCTTCGCCCAGCCGCCGCACTTCAGCGTAACGATGACCCGCACCAACGCGCCGCTGCCCGCCAACGTGAGCTGCAAGGTCACCGGGCACATGAGCAGCACGGTCACCGGTTGGTCCTGGCTCGAGTACAAGTGGGTCGGCGGCGACCCGACCACCGTGCAGAAGTCGGGCACGGTCAGCGGCGAGCCGTTCCTGTCGAACAGCGTCGGGTTCGCGACCCTCCAACCGGGCGAGTCGACCAGCTTCGAGGTGTGGATGACCAAGCCGGCGACCTGGTTCGAGCCGGATGGCTGGAACGACCACTATGCCCAGCAGTACGCGGAGTGGAACGGCCAGTTCAACCACGCCTGGGCGCTGCTCCAGAAGGGCGCATCGGTGACCGGGTCGCTGAGCTCCAACTGCGCGCCGGGCGGATCTGGCACAGAGACGCTGAGCGGGAACGCCTGGCAATGACCGATCCGCGTCGACCGATGAGAGCCGGCCGGCGGGCTGCCGTCGCGGTGCTCGCCACGGCGCTGGTGCTGGTGGCGAGCACCGCCACCTGGGCCGCATCGGCCTGGAAGTCGCGCGCGTGGTTCGATGCGCCGTTGCCGGGCGCCGTGCTGCCGCTGGCGCCCTACCCGGTGGTGCTCCACGCCGCGGACGACAGCGGGGTGGCCCGTGTCCGGTGGCTGGTGGATTCGGTGCCGACCGAGACCCAGGAGGTCAACGGTCCGGATCTGGTAACCGTCAACTGGCTCTGGGAGCCTCCGTCGCTCGGCCAGCACATGCTCACCGCCGTGGTCGAGGGGAAGGACGGTTCCTTCTCCGACCCGGTCTCGGTGGGGGTCACCGTCAGCGCCGAGGCCGAGGCGCAACCCACGCCCGACCTCTCGCCGTCGTTGTCGCCGCTCGCTTCGCCGACGACCGGTGCCAGCGCCACTCCGCGGCCGGGCAGCGCGACCCCGGGACCGACGGCCACGGCCCGGCCCACCGTCGCCCCAACGCCGGTGCCCACGCCGTGCCCCGTGCTCAGCCCGAACCTGACCAGCCCGTACGCGTACGAGATCGTGCTCGTGAATCCGCCGACGCTGGTCTGGACGCCGCCCGAGACCGGTTGCCCGGCCACGTCCTTCCATATCCTCGTCGCCGAGGACTGGCAGTTCACGGCGCTCCTGGTGGACGAGTACGTCGCGGGCGACACCACCTTCTGGGATCCGCCGTCGCCACTCCCCGAGACCCCGACCTGCGAGTACTACTGGCTGGTCCGCGCCATCGATGGTGACGGGAACGAGATCCAGGAGGCCGAGACCAGCGTGTTTACCATTCAGACCGGCCGCACGGGGGGGTGCTGACTCCCGCTCTGGGCGACCCCGGTCTCCCAGCATCCCCCACCGCGTCGTCCGGACATCGGTCCCGCGGAGCACGCAGGAGAGCGCCGTGCCCGGGACATCCCGCTCGACGCCTTGCTGCGCGTCACTACCCTCGTCGCGCAGGGCATTGACCTGACCGATCCATCGGCCGGATGATCCGAGCCCATTCACCGTGGAACCCCAAACGAAGGAGAGCTCCCCGATGACTCCGAACCGTGCCCCACGCCGCCTCCTGTCGGTCCTCGCCCTGACCGTCGCCGTCGTCGCCTTCCCGCTCGGCGCCCTGGCCAACCACGACTTCAGCGACGTGCCGGACTCGAACCCGTTTCACGGAGACATCAGCGCAATCGCGGACGCTGGCGTGACCTTCGGCTGCGGTGGCGGCAACTACTGCCCGTCGGCGAACGTGACCCGCGAGCAGATGGCCGCCTTCATGAACCGGCTGGGCGCGCTGTCGGTTGGGAAGACGCCGGTCGTCAACGCGGCAACGGCGCTGACCGCCGACTCGGCCGGGGACGCGGGGCTCCTCGACGGCAACGACAGCACCGCGTTCGTGCGTTCCGATGTCGCATACCCCGGGCACTACAACTGCTCCGGCGCAACCATGGATCCGCTCTACGCCGGGTTCAGCATCAGCGGCGGCGGCAACTACATGACGCTGTCGGCCGGTGACGGCGACGTCAACTGCCCGGTGCTGCTCCCCGACGGCGCGGTGGTCATCGGCTTCCAGGTCGGCGTCAAGGACAACAGCGCCACCGCGTTCATCGATTGCGGCCTGAATCGGTTCCCGCTGCTCACCGAGTCGGGCAGCGGCACGCAGATGGCGCACGTGGCCACGTTGCCTGCTGACACCCTCGGAGCCCAGGTCCTGGAGGACACCACCGTCACGAGCGCCACGATCGACAACAGCCTGTACTCGTACCTGGTGGACTGCTACCTGTCCGAGGCCGGCTACGCGAATCTGACCCTGGCAGGTGTCTCGATCGAGTACGACTTCACCGGCATCCCGCTTCCGTAGGGCGCCGGGGGCGACGCCGGTCGTCCACCCCTGTCGTCCACCCCGGTCGATACGCCGTATCCTCGCCTCCGTGCAGGACCATCTCGCCCGCGCCCGGGAGGTGCTTGCCCGTCATCCGCTGATCGACGGGCACAACGACCTGCCCTGGAAGATCCGCACCTCGAAGTCCGCACCGGGCGACCTCGACGCGTATGACCTCGCGGGTGACGCCCCGGGCGGCGGACACACCGATCTGTCGCGCTTGCGTGCCGGCGGCATCGGCGGCCAGTTCTGGAGCGTCTACGTCCCTGGGGAGGGGCCGGCCAACCCAGCGCTGCTCCAGCTGGAGCAGCTCGACCTCGCGCGGCGCATGATCGACCGATACCCCGACGACCTCGAGTTCTGCCGCACCGCCGATGACGTCGAGCGCGCCATGGCCGCCGGACGCATCGCCTCGTTGCTGGGAATGGAGGGCGGCCACGTCCTGGAGGGCTCGCTCGGGGCGCTTCGTGCCTTTGCTGATCTCGGGGCGCGCTACCTGACGCTGACCCACAACACGTCCAACCAGATCGGCGACTCCGCGACCGGCGAGCAGCTCCACGGCGGCCTCTCGCCGTTCGGACGGCAGGTGGTGGGCGAGATGAACCGGCTCGGCATGCTGGTCGACCTCTCGCACGTGGCGCCCACCACCATGGCCGATGCGCTCGACGCGACGCATGCGCCGATCATCTTCAGCCACTCCTCCGCCCGGGCGCTGTGCGACGTGGCACGCAACGTGCCGGACGAGATCCTGCGGCGCATCCCGGGCAACGGCGGTGTCGTGATGGTCACCTTCGTGGCCGGCTTCATCGGTCCCGAGGCGGCAGCAGTGACGATCCCGGCGATCGAGGAGTTCTACCGCCGGGCGGCCGGCGTCGTCGACCTTGAAGGGCGAGCGGCGCTGGCCGAAGAGCTGATCGACAGCCTGGACGTCCCGCGCCCAGCGGTGGCCGAGGTGGCCGACCACGTGGAGCACATCGCGCGCGTCGCGGGACACGATCACGTGGGGATCGGCGGCGACTACGACGGCAACACCTTCTGGCCGCAGGGCATGGACGACGTGTCGTCCTACCCGATCCTCTTCGCCGAGCTGCTGGCACGCGGCTGGTCCGAGGAGAACCTCGCCAGGCTGGCCAACGGCAACATCCTGCGCGTCATGCGCGACGCGGAGTCAGTGGCGGATGGGGTCTAGCGGAGGCCCTCCCGCCACCGCCCCAGGAGGGGGCTTGTTCCACCGGGTGGATCTAACGATCAAGCACCGCTGAATTAGGTATCCCGATTCCCACCCCGAGAGATTCGCGGCTCCTACCTGGCCGGTTTGGGGCCATTTGAGACGGATGGTTGATCGTTAGATCCGTGGGGTGGAACCGCCACCAACCGCCAGTGGCCGCCACCCGTCACCTGCCGCGTGGCGCCTAGGGTCGCAGGGTCCCCGACCAGACCTGCCAGGCCAGCAGCGTCTTGGCGAACAGGCTGAGCAGCATGTAGGCGCGCTCTCCATGGAGGTAGTCGCGCCATCGGCCGATCTGCCGGAACTGGAAGACCATGTTGAACGCGAAGATGTTGAAGCTGATGAACAGGCTCACGTAGATCGCGATGACGAAGCCGGGGATCGGGGCGGCATCGGTCGCGGTCAGCCCGGTCAGCAGCGCCGCCGAGATCACCAGCCAGGGCACGATGCCGGCGATCACACCGAAGTTGTAATGCAGCCACTGGGGCCGCTCACGCCCCTCGTTGGCGGCCTCCATGCTCCAGCCAAACAGGTTCATGGCGGCGTTGGCGCCCACGATGGCGATCAGCGTCCCGACCTCGCGGATGCCGGTCAGCATGGCGATCACCACGATCATCACGCTCGAGGAGAACGCGTACTCGATCCATCGCGCCGGGTTCTGCCTGCGTGCCAAGCGCCGCTCGTACCAGCCGCGGGCGGGGAAGGCGACCATGAAGTGCGCGATCGAGCTCATGGCAAAGAAGGAGGCCACCACGACGCCGATCGGCAGCTCGAACAGCGTCCGGGTGGCGGGTAGCAGAGTGCGGGTGGCGCTGTCGAAGGTCAGGTAGCTGGAGCTGACCGACCAGCTGGCCATCGGTTCCTGTGCCAGTGACAGGAACAGCATGGCCAGGAACTGGACGCCGTGAAGCAGCGTGAGCGCGGCATTCCAGCGGAAGAGCGAGGTCGCGCGATCGGCAGGAATGAGCGGCGCGGATGCGGTGGTGCTTATGGAGGCGGAGGTCATGATGGGCTCCCTTTCAGGTTGAGGTCGAAGTCGAGCGTTCCAGGCGCCGAGCCTCGCGCCAGGTAGGTCTCGAGTCCCTCCTCGAGCGGCGTCAGGCGGCGCGGCATGCGCTCCATCAGCGGACCCAGGTCCACGGTGGCGGGCTGATTGATGAAGTCGACAGCGTCCGGGGTGAGCGGTGGCGACGGCAGCACGCTGAGCGGCAAGGCCGCCAGCTTGAGGAGCAGCGACGGGCCGGGCGCGATGACGCGCCGGATGCCGGCCACCCGCAGGGCGCGCGCGATGATCTGCCGCATGCTCAGCGTCTCGGGGCCCCCGATCTCGAAGACCTGCCCATCGGCGGCCGGATCGACCAGGCTGTCGGCGGCAAGGCGGCCGATGTCGTCGATGAAGACCGGAGCCAGCTGCTGTCCTCCGAAGTTCGCCATCGGCACGAACTGGAGCTGGCGGGCGAAACCGATGAACCGGTTGAGCGAGACGTCGCGCGGCCCGAAGATCCAGGTGGGACGGATGATCGTCCAGGCCAGGCCACTCCCGCGAATCGCCTCCTCGGCCCGCCACTTGGCGCGGAACCAGTGGCGCTCCGCATCGGGCGCAGCGCCGGCACCGGACATGTAGACGAGCCGCTTGACGCCCGCCTGTTGGGCGGCTGCGACCAGCCGCTCAGTCCCGGCGGCGTCCACCTCCATGAAGGTCTGTCCGCGACGTGGCGCCTCCATCGGTGAGTTGTGGAAGGCGAGCGCGATGACCAGGGCATCGGCGCCTTTGAGCGCCTCAACGAGGCCTTCTTCGCTCATGACGTCCGCCGGCCGGACCTCTACCCGGTCCGGGAGCGGTCCCCGGGCAGCGTCGCCCCCGCGGGAGAGGATGATGACGCGGTGGCCGCGGGCATCCAGTTCGGCGGCGATGCCGCCTCCCACGAAGCCACTTCCCCCGGCGACGGCAACAGTGAGCGGGTGTTCGTTCGGCTGGGCCGGGCTGAAGATCGAGCGGATCGTGCGGGCGCGATGGCGGAAGACCTCCTCGAGCTGGGGGCGAACCACGAGGCCGTGCGCCAGCTCGCCCATCGGCCCGAGGGGCAGCCGATACTCGACCTCGTCGATCACGCGAGTCGCATCGCCCTCGGCGACGAAGGTGTGACGATGCTCCCATGACCGATACGGACCCTTGAGCTGGATGTCGCGGAACCCGTTCGGCGGGTCGTAGTTCGTGATGAGGCTCCGCCAGCCGGTGGGGATGCCGAGCAGGGGCCGCACCCGGTGGTCGATCTCCAGGCCCTCGCGCATGCGGGTATCGGTCGACAGAAGCTCGAACCCCATGCTGCGCGGCGTGATCCGGCCCAGGTTCTCCGGGCGCGAGAAGAACGCGAACACCTCGTCGAGGGGTCGGTCGATCAGCAGGCTGGCGTGAGATGCGGTGGCTAGCCATCGGCTCGGCCTTCGCCGGGTCGGGTGGGGTGATGCGTGAATGTCAAGTGTTTGTTCATGGTGCTGCCGCATCATGTGGCATGTCGGTACCAGTTGTCAAGTGATTGTCCACGGAGTAGAGTCTACCAACCATGTACACAATCAAGCAGGCAGCGCACCGCGCCGGCGTCTCGATCCCGCTCCTCCGAGCGTGGGAACGCCGCTACCGGATCGTGGAGCCCGACCGCACCGCTGCCGGCTACCGCCTCTACAACGAGGCCGCCATCGCCCGGTTGGAGGCGATGCGACGCCTGATCGACGATGGCTGGGGGCCCAGCGCCGCGGCGGCCTCCGTCCGTGACATGGCCGATGGGGCCGTCCAGCAGCTCATCGCGGAGCGCGCACCTGCCGAGGAACCGAAACCGGGTCCCCTTGCTGCCGCCACTGCCGACGAGTTGGTTTCGCGCTTCGTGGCCACGGCCATGGCGGCGGACCAGGTCGGCATGGGTGCCGCCCTCGACGAGGCGTTCGGCCGCGGTTCGTTCGAGCAGGTCGCGCAGACGCTCCTGATGCCGATGATGGTTGCGGTGGGCGACGCGTGGCAGGCGGGGAAGCTGGATGTCGCCCGGGAACACGCCGCCTCCCACGCCATGCTGCGTCGCCTCGCGGCCTCCTTCGATGCTGCGAGGAGGCCACTAGCTGGGGATCACCCGGTGCTCGTGGGTCTGCCGGCCGGGGCGCGCCACGAACTGGGGGCCCTTGCATTCGCGACCATAGCGCGACGCGCCGGACTTCCGGTGGTCTACCTGGGTGCTGACCTGCCCACCGGCGAGTGGGCCGAAGCGGCGCGGGCATCATCGGCGCGGGCGGTGGTGGTCGGCGTCATCTGTTCCGCCGACATCGACCCCGCCGAGCGGACTGCCGAGGCGCTCCGTCGCGCACAACCTGACCTGCTGGTCGCCTTCGGCGGGAAGGCCGCCCCGTCCGCGTCTGCGGGGGGCGTCCTCCAGCTACCGGAGAACCTCGTCGCGTCGGTTGATCTGCTGCGCACCCGCCTGGCCTGACCGCTCGTCACCCCGGGGGTCTGGGACCGGCGGGGCCGCCTGGCTTGTTCCACCGGGCGGATCCAACGATCACGCAGGGCCGAGTTACGTATCCCGATTCCCACGGGGCGAGATTCCTGACCCTTATCTGGCCGCGAAAGGGCCGGAATGGGCCGATGGTTGATCGTTAGATCCGTGGGGCGGAACCGCGGTGCCGCGCGGTACGGCGCGCGGTACGGCGCGCGACGCTACCCCAGCCCCAGTTCAGCCCTGACCGATTCGCGAAGGAGGCCAAGCGGCAGCGCGCCGTGGCCCAGAACGGCGTCGTGGAAGCGTCGAATGTCGAACCGCGATCCGAGCGCAGCCTCGGCCTCGGTCCGCAGCGCCCGGAACTCCAGCTGGCCGACCTTGTAGGCGAGGGCCTGTCCGGGCCAGCCGATGTATCGGTCCACCTCGTTGGCGATATTGTTGAGCCCCAGGGCAGTGTGTGCCGCCATGAAGTCGATCGCCTGCTGACGCGGCCAGCCGAACGCGTGCATCCCCGTGTCGACCACCAGCCGCGAGGCGCGCCAGGCGTCGAAGCTGAGCATCCCGATGCGGTCGAGGTCGCCGGAGTAGAGGCCCATCTCATCGGCGAGGCGCTCGGAGTAGAGGCCCCAGCCCTCGACGAATGCGGTCGTCTCGGCGTGGCGACGGAACGTGGGTAGGTGCGCCAGCTCCTGCCCGATCGCCACCTGCAGATGGTGCCCGGGCACCGCCTCGTGGAAGGCCAGCGCCTCTGCCTCATAGCGCGGCCGGGTGGTGGGCGCGGAGGTATTGATGTAGTAGCGCCCCGGCCGGCTCCCGTCACGGGCTGGGTCGCGGTAATAGGCGATGGTCGAGTGCTCCTCCTCGTGCGGGAGCATGCGCACCACCTCGCACGCGGCCTGCGGGAGGCGCCCGAACCAGGTCGGCATGGCGGCCACGGCATGGGCCAGCGACTGTTCGGCGACCGCGGCAACTTCGTCGGCGGTCGAGAAATGGACCGATGGATCCCCGCGCAGTGCGGCCAGCGTCGCGACCAGGTCCGCCGTCCCCAGCACGCGACCGCCGAGTTCCGCAATCTCGGCATCGATCCGCTCGATCTCCGCCAGGCCGACGGCATGCAGCTCCTCCGGCGACCGGTCGAGGGTTGTCTGCGCCCGTGCCATGCGGAGATAGGTCTCCGCACCTCCCGGGAGGTGACAGACGCCCACCCGATCCTCGTCGCGCGCCGCGGCCAGGGCCTCCGCACGGAGAAACTCCCGGTAGCGGGCAAGAGCGGGCCGCAGGCCGTCGCGGATTGCCGCGACGAGGTCGGCGGCCCAGCTGTCGTCGACCGCGGCGGGCGTCGCAGCGACCGGCTCCAGCAGTGGCCAGTCCTCGACGGGGCGCGCCAGAAGGGCGTCAAGCTGGGAGATCACCCGGCGCACCGACCCGGCCACCGGGGCGCGACCTTCCGAGAGGCCGCGGCGCAGCTGCACCACCAGCTCGTCGATCCACGGGCTCATCGCCCGCCAGCGGCCGAGCATGGCGGCGGCATCCTCCCCGGAACGCAGCGGCTGGTACGAGGCGATGTCCATGAACGAGGCCTGCGGCCCGCTCATGGCGTCCACGGTGTGGGCCACTGCATCGGCGGCCAGCGTGGCCAGCGCGCCGTCGGTCGCCTCGATCAGCGCGAGGCGGGTGAGCGCCGCCTCCGGGTCGTCCGGCACCGCCGTCGCGAGCGTGCGCGCCCGCAGGCCCGCTCGAAGCGTCGTGCGAGGGCAGCGCGCCCTGCAACCGAGATGTCGGGCAGCCGGTCGCCGTAGCGGTTGTCCCCGAACGCCGTGCCCTGGACCGGATCGGCCTGCAGGCTGGCGTCCCAGAACTCGTCCGCCAGGCGGTCGATCTCCCCCGTCGCCCCGGTCGTCACGCGGTTGCCATCACCGCCCGCTCGGCAAGGGCGATCGGCAACGTGCCGGCGCCGGTGATCGCATCGTGGAAGTCGCGAAGGGCGCTGAAATCGGTGATATCGGTCCCGCGCGCTGCCAGGAACTGGTCACGGATGCGCAGGATCTCCAGGCAGCCGGTCAGATACGAGCTGGCCTGGGTCGGCCACGAGCAGTAGCGCGTCACCTCGGCGATCGCAGTCGGCTCGGTCATCGAGGAGTTGGCCAGCATGAAGGTGACCGCCTCCTCGTGGGTCATCTCGCCCATGTGCAGGCTCGTGTCGACCACGATCCGCGCGGCACGGAAGAGGGTCGCCTCGTACTGGTACAGGACGTGGCGCTGATCGTCGTAGAAGCCGGACTCGCGCATCATCCGCTCGGCGTAGAGCGCCCAGCCCTCGGCGAAGTAGCTGGTCCCGAAGACCTGGCGCACCGCCGATGGATTGAGCTTGGCCATGACCAGGTGCCAGTGATGACCGGGATAGGCCTCATGGACCGATGTCGACGGGATGCTCGGGTAGCAGTTCGACTCGAGCCGCTTGGCGATCTCGGCCTCGCTCGCCTCGTCGGGCGGGTACGGCACGAAGAAGTGACCGCGCATCGAGTCGTTGAAGGGGGGCGGGTCCTGGTAGGACGCGACCGCCAGGACGGGACGCTGGAAGGGCGGCGACGGCTCGACCGCGCACTCCTCGCCGGGCGGGAAGCTGACGAGCCCGTGCTCCTTCAGGAAGGCGCGCGCACGCTCCGTCCACTCCTCGTACCCCTGGCGCATCGCCTCGGGAGTGGCCGGTCGATCGGCGTTGAGCTCCAGCACCAGCGCGTGCCAGTCCTCGTGGCCGGCGATCTTCATGGCCGTCGCCCGCATGTCGGCGGTCAGCGACTCGATCTGGGCGTGGGCGCGATCGCGCAGGCCGCGGGCATCGGTGTCGAGCAGCTCGGCCTCGTGCAGGATGGCGTTGTAGCGCGCCTCGGTGAAGGCCCAGTCACCGGTGGCGTTCGGCTGCATCTCCTCGAGGAAGGTCGCGTACGACTCGAGCGCATCGGCAGCCACGGCCCCGGCGGCGGCCAGGTCGGCGCGCAGCTCGGGGGCCACCTGGGGCGGCAGCAGGTCGCGGGTGTAGTGCGCACCGGCACGCGCCTGGGCGATGGCGCGCTTCAGCAGCAACGGCGATACGAGCTCGGGACGCAGGTTGGCGCGACCCGCGTCGAGGTTGGCGGGGATCCCGCGCAGCCGGGCGCTGGCAGCCTGGACCAGCTCGGCCTCCGGACGGATGCGGTGCAGGAACAGGATGAAGACGCCGTCGAGGCCGGGGTTCAGGTACGTGTCCGGGTTGCGGCGCCAGTTGTCCCACTCGTCGTAGATGGCGTGCTCGCGCAGGCTCGCAACCACCAGGTCGCGATCGATCGCCTCGTCGAAGGTCAGCGTCGCCGGGTCGACCGCCGTGAAGCGGGCGTGCCAGGCCTCGTCCGAGGCGTGGCGACGCCCGAAGGCGCCCTCCGACAGGTCGTCCAGCTGGTCGTCGTACTCGGTGAGGCCGAGCGAGCTGGCATGGACCGGATGCTCGCGGTAGTACTCGGCGAGAAACTCGGCGCTGAGGGTCGCGAAGGGCGATGTCACGGCAGGGGCACCTCATCTGGGCGGCAGAGTGACCCGCCGCAGTCGATCCGGGTCGGTTGTCCGCGGCCGAAGGGTCCCTTGGTGATGGCCCGCAAACGGTGAAAGGGTATCGGAACCGCGAGCGTCATGGGCGGTCTGGGCGGCAAGGGCGCGTCGGCTATCCTTGGGCCGATGGGTGCCACCGAGACCGTTGACCTCTTCATGGAGCTGATCAACGACGACCGTCGCGACGCCGCGGTCAACCTCTTCGCCGAACATGCGGTGCTGGGCATCTCCGTGCCCGGCTCCGATGAGCGCACCAACCTGCGCGGCCGTGACAAGGTGGGCGGCTGGTTCGTGCGCGCCGGCGACGGGTTCCGCATGTATGCGAACGACGGGCGCTCGATGGGCGCCAGCTACATCGCCGACCTGACGATCATGCGACCCGGCGCTCCTTCCATGCACGTGGAGGCAAACTTCCGGGTCGAGGGCGCCGAGATCGTGAGCCTCTTCCTGCAACCCCTCTAGGGGCTGCGGCGGGTCGCAGCCTCGCGGCACGCCGGCTGCCGCACGACGCAGTCACCCGGTGGCTATAACGGCCAAGTTGTGCCTCAGATCGGTCACTCCCCGGCCGAATGGGCGCGGTGTGGCTACCCCGGCCATTGAACGACGGCCCGATGGCCGTTGTAGCCACGGCGTGACCATCACCACGCGGATCATGCGCGGAGGCTAGGGGAAGAGGTCGAGCGCGCGGTCCATGACCAGGGCGGCCGCGCCTGGCCCGTCCGCCAGCCCGTCCCCCGCTTCTGCCGCGCCCTCTGCTCCGCGCTTCCAGCCGCGGACCAGCACGACCGGTCGCCCCGCCACCTTCCCGCCGGCCAGGTCGGCCGCCGAGGCCAACTCGTCGGCGACCGCGATCACCGTGGCGCTCATCACCCGCCCATCGGCGTCGCGGGTGCCGCGCAGGTCGGTGAGCGGCTCCAGGCCGGCGCAGCCGATCGCCACGTTGACGATCCCGTTCCGCCACGGGCGACCGAACGAGTCACTGATCACGATCCCCGCCGACGCGCGGGTCAGCTCGCGCAATCGCGCCCGCAACCCGCGCGCCGAGGCATCCGGATCCAGGGGAAGCAGCGTGGCCGCCTCCTCTCCCCCGCCCACGTTCGACATGTCCACGCCGGCGTTGGCGCACACCAGCCCGGTGCGCGTCCGCGAGATGATCAGCCCGCCGCGCGCCATGCGCAGCACCTCGACGCTCTCCTGCAGCACCAGCTCCACCTGGCGCGGGTCCTTCCCCCACTTGGCGGCCCACGCACGAGCCTCGTCCCGCGGCGTGACCGATGCCAGCTCGACCACGCGACCCTCGGCCTTGGAGACGACCTTCTGCGTCACCACCAGGACGTCGTCATCGGTCAGACCGATGTCCGCGGCGGCGAGCGCCGCCGCGATGAGCGCTGCAAGGTCGTCCCCCGGCACGACCTCTGGGATCCCGTCGAGCGCGGTGAGCGAGATCACGCCGCGTCGCCCAGCTCGATCCAGCGGACGAGGTCATCGGGCGTGTCGAGATCAAAGGCGAGCCCGGGACGGGCTACGGTAGCGAACGGCAGGCCGGCTGCCTCGGCCGAGGCACGGTGCGCGGCGTGCGATCCGACACCGAAGCGGAACCGAATGGCATCGGCCGGCTGCATGGCGAGCGCGTTGGTGCCCGTCCCGGCCTTGTCAGGCCCGATAACCACGCCGGCGGGCGCTGGCAGCGCGTCGAGGAGCGCTTGGATGTCGGCGGCGCCCAGGTTGGGCAGATCCCCATGCAGCACGACCAGCGTGGTCACGCCCTCCGTGAGCGCGGCCGCACGCGCCTCCTCGAGACCGGCGTTGAGACCCATCCCGTGCTGCGCCACCAGGCGGGCACCGGCAGCGGACACCATCGGCTCAAGCGCCGCGGAGGGAGAGATGACCACCACGTCGTCGCACGCCTGGCGGGCAACGCTCAGGACGCTCGCCAGCAGCCGTTCAGCCAGCTTCATGCGCTCGTCGGGGTGCAGGATCGTGGCGAGCCTCGTCTTTGCCGCAGCCAGCCCGCGGTGCGGCACGATGATCCGGATGCTCACCGGTTGAGCATACCCTCGCCGATGCGGATCAGCTCCCCGGCCAGGGTGGCGCGGTCCTGGTCGGTGCTCATCACCGTCGGCATGACGCTGACCGCGATCCCCAGCTCGCCCTCGATCGCCGGGGCAAGGTCGGCATCGGCCTCGTCGATCACAAAGCGGTCCAGCAGCCCCGCATAGAGCCGCGCCACGCCGAGCGCGCTCGACTCGTGCCCCAGCGAGACGAGCATCCGGTCCGCCGGTCCGCGCAACGCCCTGCCGGCCACGATCCCGCTCACCCCGATCCGTGGCGCGTTCGCGGCGAGCACGGCCTCGCGCATGCCGGGGATGGCCAGGATCGGGCCGATGCTGACGATCGGGTTGGACGGACCGATCACCACCAGCTCCGCCTCCGCCAGCGCGACGAGCGCCGCGGGACTCGGCCGGGCCGACGCCATGCCGTCCAGGCGGAGGCCACGGACGGCATCGGCCTGGTGTCGGCGCACGAAGTAGTCCTGGAAGTCGACCTCGCCGGCATCGGTCTGGACCATGCTGCGCAGCCGGTCGTCGGTCGCCGGAACGAGGTGGCTCGGCACGCCCAGCGCGGCGGTCATCGCGGCGGTGGCATCGGTCAGGGAGAGGCCTCCGCGCAAGAGGTTGGCGCGATGGACGTGCGTCGCCAGGTCCGCGTCACCGATGCGGAACCAGGCCTCCTCGCCGTACCGCTCGAGCTGGGCAAGGGCCGTGTAGGTGTCGCCGCGGACGCCCCAGCCCTGCTCGCGATCCGCGAGGCCGGAGAGGGTGTACAGGATGGTGTCGATGTCCGGGCAGACAAGGAGGCCAAAGCGCTCGGTGTCGTCGGCCACGTTGACGATCACCGTCAGGTCGCCCGGGGGGAGCGCCGCCTGGAAGCCGTGCGCCAGCTTGGCTCCCCCGGTGCCGCCGGCAAGCAGCGTGACCTTCACCCGGAGAGCGTAGCGCTGGCGCGAGCTGCCTGCCTCGGCGGCCGTCCGCCGCCCGCCCGATTATTGCGTCACGTGCTGCTCACGCACGCATAGCCGATTGGTGCCGGTGGACGCGCATCGGCACTACCTCCCGTTCTGTTCGCGTGTTGAGGGCGTGCCTGGGCCGCCGCGCGCTCACAAGTAGCACTCACCGCCGTAGTCGCGGGCGATCGCGGAGATACCACGTCCCGTAGTTCATCGGCACGTGGGGAGGGTCTCGGAGCCCTGATACCGTGTCTCACGCGTCGCCGTACCACTTCCCGTAGTGACGCAGCGCGCGCCGGCGAGTCAAGGAGCGCGAGACGCGCTGTTGAACTACGTCACGTGGTACCGCGGATCGAAGGGCGTCAGCTTCCCTCGAGCAGCGGCTTCACGTCGGTGATCATCCGCTCCATCGTCTCCGTGTCGTGCGGACCGGGGAAGCCGAGGATGAAGTGCCGGAAGCCGATCCCCAGGAACGGCCGCATCTTCTCGGCCACCTGCTCCGGGGTCCCAACGAGCTGATTGGACCAGGGCTTGGCGTTGCCGTTGGCCGCGAACAGGGCCAGCGCCACGCGCTCCGCCTCCTCTGCCGTGTCGCGGATGACGCAGATGCCCATCCCCGCGGTGCGCTCGATCTCGGACTCGTCGCGGCCGATCTCCGCACAGTGGGCCCGCAGCACCTCGTCCTTGTGCTTGATGTTGTCGAAGCCGCCGCCCACGTTGCACATGTCGGCGTACCGGGCGACGGTGCGCAGCGTCCGGCGCTCCCCTCCCCCACCGATCAGCAGCGGCATCCGCGCCTGAATCGGCGGCGGATCGTTGCGGACCGACTTCGTCGCGTAGAACTCCGCGCCCGACGGCTCGGTGCCGTCGATCATGCCGCGCATGATCCGCGCCGCCTCATCGAGCCAGCGCAGTCGCTCGCCCGGCGACCCGCCGAAGTCGAACCCATAGGCGGCGTGCTCGGTGGCGAACCATGCCCCGCCGATCCCCAGGATGGCGCGGCCGCCACTGATGTGATCGAGCGTAGTGGCCATCTTGGCGACCAGCGCCGGGTTGCGGAACGGGTTTGCGCCGACCATCAGGCCGATGCGGGCACGCGAGGTGACCGCTGCCCAGCCGGCGAGCGCCATCCAGCCCTCGAGGATCGGTCCTTCGTGGGAGCCGACGATCGGGTAGAGGTGGTCCCAGGTCCAGATGTCGTCGTACCCCAACCGATCCGCCGCGACGCCAGCGTCGCGCATGGCCGGCCAGGTGGTGTATTGGTTCCAGGCCAGCATCCCCAGGCGGACGGGGGGCGGCGGGGCAACCGGGGCCGTCACGCGGCCCTCATCGGTGCCAGATGACGCGCTCGACGCGCACCGCGATGTTGATCCGGTGCCCGGGCGCGAACGAACCCTCGCCCTGGCCGTAGCGTCGGGCGAGCGCCCAGATGCCCGCGTCACCGCGCTCGGCATCGTCGTCGATCTCCGCGCGACCCTCGAGCGTCACGTACTCGGTGCCGTCCACGAAGCAGAGGCTGATCCGCGGGTCGCGGCGCAGGTGCCGGTCCTTGACGCGCCCCTTCAGCGTGTTGAGCAGGATCGTGTCGTCACGGTCGGGGTCGACGTCGAACCAGACGACCGAGAGGCTCGGCATCCCGCTCTTGCCGATCGTTGCCATGACCGGGAAGCGCAGCGTGCGCAGCAGCCATTCACGAAGGTCCGGGGTGATGGTGGTCCCGGCAACCATTGATTCAGCCATGCCCCGATCCTACGCGCCCGACCGCTTCTCTGCTCACCGCTAGACTTTCGCAAGACCGATGACCGAGCCGACCGATGGACCCACCGCGGAGCTGCTGAGCATCGGCTCGGAGCTGTTGGCCGGCGAGACGACCGATACGAACGCCGCGTTCCTCGGTGCCGCGCTCGCCCGCCTCGGGATCCCGTTGCGCTCCACGCGCCACCTGCCCGATGACACCGCGGTGATCGCCGCAGCCTTCGTGGAGTCCCGCGGGCGCACCGACCTGGTGGTGGCGACCGGCGGTCTGGGGCCGACCCACGATGACCTGACCCGTGATGCGCTCGCGGCCGCGCTCGGCGAAGCGCTGCGCCCGGATGCGGCGCTGGAGGCGCAGCTGCGCGAACGCTTCGCGGCCTACGGAACGATGCCCACCTCGAACCTGCGCCAGGCGATGCTGATCGCCATCGGCCGAGCCGCTTGCCAACCCCCTCGGCTCGGCGCCCGGCTGGTGGGTCGACCGCGACGGATCGGTGACCGTGCTGTTGCCCGGCGTGCCGTCGGAGATGCGTGCCATGTGGACCGATGCGGTCGCCCCGCGCCTGCCAGCGCGCTTCGCGCTGCGCCCGGTGCATACGCGGACGGTGAAGACCTTCGGCATCGGTGAGTCGGCTATCTCCGACCTGGTCGACGACCTGCTGACCACGCCGGGGGATGGGGTCGAGGCCGGCATCTACGCCCGCGACGACGGCGTGCACCTCCGCTTCTCGACCCGCGGCGATGCGGCGGCGCTGGATCCGCCGGTGGCGCGGGCGCTTTCGCTGCTCGGCGACCACGTCTATGGAACCGATGACGATGACCTCGCCTCTCTCGCCCTCGCCGCGCTCGGCCGCGCCGGGGCGGCGACGGTCGCCACCTCCGAATCGCGGACGCAGGGTGTGTTGATGGCGATCCTGTCGGCGGTCCAAGTGGTCGACGGCGCCGCGGGCTTCATCGGGGGCGTGCTGGAGGCCGGAGGCGCGGGCGCCACTCTGACTGCTGACGCCCTCATCCAGCTGGCTCTGCTCGCTCCCGACGCGCACGGCCGCTCGCGCATTCGTGTCTCGGTGGAAGGGGCCGTCAGCCTGGCGACGGTCGAGGTCCGCGTTCACGGCAGCGGCCAGCAGCGGCTGCGGCGGGCCGCGTTCGCGGCTCTCGACCAGGTGCGGCGAGCGATCGGCTAAGCCGCTAGTCGATCGGCGGAGGGATCTCCGGGGTCGGAGAGACAGGCGGCCGGGGCGATTCCTGCGGGAAGACAGGTGAGCTGCTCGCTGCCGGGCTGCTGTCAGGTGTTTGGGTGGCCGTCGGCCGGTCTGAGGGACCCTGGTTATCGGTCGGCCCGGCCGGCACCGTGCAGGCGCCCAGCCCAGCCGCTGCGGCGAGCGTACTGGCGACGATGAGGGCGCGGAGTCGAGTCACAAGGCCCAGTTAACCACGTTCGCCGCGGAAAGGCAGAGGCCCGCCGGCGGACCGGCGGGCCTCTGCGAGATCCAGTTCTCAGACTCGGAACATCAGTGGTTGATGTACACGGTCATGTACGAGCCTTGGTGGCCGATCGACTTCACGCGGATGGTCGTGCCGGTGTTGGGCACCGGAACGCTGGCCCATCCGAGGTGGCCGATGGCTGGGTTCGGCGGGACCCAGTAGCTCTTCGAATCGTCGAATTTCGGGTTGCCCCGCAAGCGTCCGTAGCAGCGCTTGACGCTGTCGCGGTGAAGGCAGATGCGATCCGTGCGATCGAATCCAAACGTCGCGTCGTACGACTGGACGCGCGGCCGCCATACCTGCCCGTCCGGCTGGAGGAGCAACTGCGGGTGCGCGTCGACTGGCAGCACCAGCCCACCGCATCGTCCATTGAGGCAGTTGTCGCCGACGTTGTTGTCTTCGAATGACTCGTCGTAGTACCAGACCAGCATGCCGTCCTGGTACGGGAAGTGTTCGACCCAGTTCTGAAGGTTTGGGTTGTCAAGGAATCCGAAGTTGTAGGGGCCGGTCTTCAACCCGTTGTCGTAGCCACCGTACGTCCGGTATTCCACGAAGTAGGCGTTGAAGAACGACTGGCTTACTATCGACCCGACCCTGTCGAACCCACCGTACGTCCATCCCGGGTCTGTCTCGGCGTTGTCAAGCGGTTGTCCGGTGATGGCGATGTCATCGATGAACAGGCCCGCGGGTGCCTCAAAGGCATCGGTCCAGTACTCGAAGCCGATGTTGACCGTCATGCTGGCAAACGCCGACAAGTCGGCTGTGAGGTCGATCCACGCGCCGCCCGACGAACCGGTGATGCCCTCGCCGAAGTTCTGCCCATTGGGACTGGTGTTGGTCGACAGGTTCGTTGGTACCGGAACACCGTCCACCGTCAGGTAGGCATAGTCCCAGTCGGGTTCGATGTCGTACTTCACCTTGGCCATAAGGTCCACAGGACCCGGCGGCAAGGTCACGTCCCGGGTCATGGTGTTGTCAAGGCTGTTGCCCGACCCGGAGAAGTACTGGAAGTCGCCCGAGTACGGATCACCCAGCGGGAAATCGACCGACTTATCAGGCAGCAGCACGAGGATCTGCTGGGCGTACTTGCTGTTGAAGAACGACGGGCCCAACTTGACGGTGGATTGGTCCGCCGAGTCAACGACCGTCAGGTTCGACCAGTTCAGGAAGATCTTCTCGTAGGCGCTCATCGGGATCGGCTTGCTGCCAATGCCGTCCTTGGCCTTGCCGGTGCTGCCGTACGAACCGCTGGAGTAGAGCGTCCAGAAGCCGGTCGAGTTCTCCGCGCCACCGGTGTTGCCGCTAGTGTCATACAGGTCGGGCAGGCCAAGGTCATGCCCGAACTCGTGGGCGAACACGCCCACGCCGCCGTCCTCAGGCTCGACGGTGTAGTCACCGATCCAGTACTTGCTGTCTCCGATCTGCGTGCCGCCGTACGGCACCACCGTGCCGTCCACGGTCGGGCCGCCGCAGCCGATGCACGTCAGCTGAACGTACCACCGGTGACTCCAGATGGCGTTCTCACCCTGTGCCCCGCCGCCGGTCTCCTCGCCAGAACCGGCGTGGACCGCCTGGAAGTGGTCAATGTACCCATCAGGCTCGTCGAAGATGCCGTCGCCGTCCTGGTCGTAGCGATCCCATACGTCGAACTGCGAGAGGTAGGCATCGATCTCGTCAGCCGTCATCGTCGCGGTCGCGTTCGCGTACCACACGTTTGCCTCGTCCTGGACAAAGCGCCAGACATTGGAACAGACGATGTCGCCGCAAACGTTGGCTCCGTACCGGGTCTCCGTGTATGGAACGGTGACCCAGTCCTCGACCGTACCGTTCACGGTGTAGCGATTTGACGACTGCTCAATGTAGAAGTTTCGCATCGAGACGTCACCCCTCTTTCCCGAGAAGAGGATGTCTTCGTAGTACGCCTGGTTGAAGTCCGATGTCCAGATGCTGGTGTTATCAACTGACCGGTCCGGGGCCGGGATCTCATTGTGCGACGGTCCCGGATCCGTCCCGAAGGCCTCATAGCTCGGGTGAACCGCGTCGCCGAATTCGCCGAGAATGGTCCAGATCGTGTCCTCGCTCTCACGCGACAGCGCGACGAACTGATGTCCCTTCTTGAAATCGTAGTTGTGGTCGTTCCGGTTGCCATGGGCAACGGCGGTCGATGAATCAAGTCGAACGACGTCGTTCGGCCCGACCGGCGTCGCCTTTCCCTGCGCGACGAGCTGCAGCGCCTTCTGACGCGCTGCGAACTGGGCGTCGGCCAGCGGATTCGGCAGATTGTCCGACCGCGGGGCGGCCTGTGGCTCTGGCTCCCGGGCCGGGACGTATGCCCCGACCGGCGTCGCCATCGAGGTGAGGAGAGCAACGGTGGCCGACACGGCCAGCAACTTACGCAGGCTTCTCAAGATCGGGCTCCTCCGCTATGGAGATATGGCGGGCCCCCGGGGACCCAAAAGCATGCTGAGTGGCGCCACTCTAAACGGCGGCGGCAACGCCTCGCAACGCTTTCGCGACATCCCGGTGCCCGCTGTCACCACCGACCGATGAGCCGCACCGCTGCCGGGCGGACGGCGAAACGCCACTCGGCCGCCTCCTCCATCAGGTCCCCGTCGGCCTGCACCGGGATTGAACGGCCGTCAAGGCTGGTCACGACCGCAGCCTGCGCGTGGAAGGATGCAGCGGCGGGCCGGCGATGGGCAGCCCAGCGCACCGCCTCGAGCGCGAGCCGCGGCTCGGGTCCTGGGTAGACGCGCAGCGTCATCCGGCCGGCATCGGTCCGGGCGCCGGGATTGACGAGCAGCCCACGTCCGTAGAACGGAGTCGTGCCGGCCACCACCATGGCCATCGGTCCTTCATGGACGACCGTGCCATCCACCTCGACGCGCACGGCAAACCGCCGATGCAGCACGCCCAGCGAACCGAGCACGGCGCCGCCCCAGCCGCGCAGCCGTTTCGCGCCCCCCGCGGCGTATCGCCCCGCCACGACGGCGTCCCAGCCTGCCCCCGCGAAGAGCGCCAGCCGCCCGTCCACCGAAACAAGGTCAATTGGACGCGACTCGCCGACCGCCACCAGCGCAGCCAGCGCAGCAGGGTGACGCGGCAGGTTGAGCAGATGCGCCGTGGCATTGCCGAACCCCGCGGGAATGTAGCCGAGCACGGGGCGCTGCCCGTCCGGCAGGGCGCCAATCACGTTGTAGGCCACGCCCAGCGAGCCGTCGCCACCGACGATCACGGCGGTCGTGTATCCCGCGATCCGCTCTTCGAGCCAGGCGCGCAACTCCTCCACCGAGCGGGTGCTGGTGATGTGCAGGTCGGCATCCAGCGCGCGTCGCGTCAGTGCTACGGCGGCCTGGACCCGATTCGTCCGAGCGGAGCTCGCCCCCTCGTTCAGGAAGATGGCGGCCGGTGGCGGTGTCGCTTCAACCACGGGCGGGCTACGGAAGCCCGGCGATCACCTCTTCGGCGGCGGCGGGGTCGGTGGTGCTGACGAAGTACAGCAGCTCGCCCTTGGCGTACAGGAACATGGCCTGGTCATCGGCCTCGGCGTCGGTCGCACTCTCGACCTCGTGCCCCGCGACCGTCACCGTCGTCCACTCGAGTGGGACGTCGCGGTCCTCGTCCATTGACGCCTTGAAGACCTGCAGCAGCCGATCCTCGCTCGCGCCCTCGGCACGGAAGACGAACATCGCCGCGCCGCTGGTGAAGTCGGCACCGAAGCCGAACCCGAACGCGATCGCCACGTCGGACGGCGACACGCCCAGGTCCGCCAGGAACTTGGCGGTGATCTCGTCCTCCTGGCCGGAGGTGAGGAACTGGTCGCCGCGCATGCTGAACTTCTGCATGGTCGCCCCGCCGATCTCGTCGGGGATCAGTGCCTCGAGCTCGGCGACCACGCCCGCGCTGAAGGACGGAAGGCCGATGCCGGGGGACTCGGCGGCGGATTGCGAGGGGGCCACGGACTCGGCCTGGCTCGCCGACGGGCTCGCCGATGACGAGCCACAGGCGGCAAGGATGATGGCCGCCAGGCCTGCCGCGACCAGGGTGCGGGAGCGATTCATCGGTCTGGTTCCTCATGCTCGGGCGTTGCCGGCTGGAGCATAGCCGCAGCTACTTCAGGAATGGGCTTGGTTGACGCTTCAGGAAGCGGCCGTCGCCCCGGGCGCCGAGCCACTCCTCGCCATCCACCACGATCTTGCCGCGCGATAGGACGAGATCGGCCCCGCCGGTGACCTCCATCCCCTCGTAGCAGCTGTAGTCCACGTTCATGTGATGGGTCGAGGCGCTGATGGTGTGGCGACGCGTCGGGTCGTAGACGACCAGGTCGGCATCCAGGCCGACCCCCACGGCGCCCTTCTGCGGCAGTCCGAACATGCGGGCGGGTGCCGCCGAGATGACCTCCACCCATCGGTTCGGCGTCAGTCGCCCGGTGACCACTCCGCCCGAGTGCATCAGGTTCACGCGGTCCTCGACGCCGGGCAGGCCGTTCGGGACCTTGCGGAAGTCGCCGACCCCCAGGTCCTTCTGGCCGTGGAAATCGAATGGGCAATGGTCAGTCGAGACGACTTGCAGGTCGTCCTTCAGGAGCCCGAGCCACAGGTCTTCCTGGTGGTCCGCCGGGCGCAGGGGCGGAGAGCAGACGAACTTGGCGCCGTTGAAGCCGTTGCCCATGTCGTCGAGCGAGAGGAAAAGGTACTGGGGGCAGGTCTCGGCGAAGACGGGCAGCCCCTCATCGCGGGCCCGGCGCACCTCGTTGAGGGCCTCGCGCGCCGAGAGGTGGACGATGTAGACCGGCGCTCCGGCGACCTCGGCCAGCCGAATCACCCGGTTGGTGGCCTCGCCCTCCAGCACCGGCGAGCGGGATGTTCCGTGGTAGTAGGGATCGGTGTTGCCCGCGCCAAAGGTCTGCCCGGCGACGACGTCGATGGCGAGGCCGTTTTCGGCGTGCATCATGATCAGCCCGCCGTTCCCCGCGGTCTGCTGCATCGCCCGGAAGATCGCCCCGTCATCGGAGAGGAAGACGCCGGGGTAGGCGGTGAACAGCTTGAAGGTCGTGACGCCTTCGTCGACGAGCGTGTCCATCTCGGTCAGAACATCGTCGCGGACGTCGCTGATGATCATGTGGAAGCCGTAGTCGATGCAGGCGTTGCCATCGGCCTTGGCGTGCCAGGCGTCGAGCCCGTCGCGAAGTGCCGTCCCACGCGACTGGACGGCGAAGTCGATGATGGTCGTCGTGCCCCCGAATGCCGCGGCGCGCGTCCCGGTCTCGAACGTGTCCTTGGCCGCGGTCCCGCCGAACGGCAGCTCCATGTGCGTGTGCACGTCGATGGCGCCGGGGATCACCCACTTGCCGGTGGCGTCGATGGTGCGGTCGGCGGTGGCTCCTGCCTCGGCCGCCAGGTCCGAGCCGATGAGCGCGATCGTCTCGCCGTCCACCAGGACATCCGCCCGGGTCGTGGCGTCGGCGTTGATGATCGTGCCGTTCTTGATCAGGGTGCGCATCGGTTCCTCCGGTGGCTTGTGGGGAGCGAGTCGGTGCGTGGCGCGAGAGCGTCGCCATGGTAGCGCCGCGACGGAGGTGCGTGAATGGGTTGCCACAGCGGCGCGGGCGCGACTCGCGGCGGGCGCGACTCGCGGCGGGCGACTCGCGGCGGGCGGCTCGCGGCGGGCGGCTCGCGGCGGAATCCGCTCAGACTTGCACCGGGGGACGCTTAGGCGAGCAGTCGGGCGGAATCAGCCGGAACTCGGGCCCGGCTGCCCCCGGGCTGAGCACGGACGCTGCACGAATCTGCGCTGCGCGGTGAACGCGGACCCACCGTGACTCCCGTTACGGTCCCCCGGTGCACATCTGACAGGCGTCGCTACGATGCGAGGCATGACCGACATCGCGGCGTGGGGGGCCGAGCATCTGCCACTGCTCATCGCCCTCGCCTGGACCGTCCGCGTTCCGCTGCTGAACGGCGAAGAAGGACACGAGGCGATCACCCGCGCCGCCTGGGCCGGCTTGCAAGTGACCGATGACCAGCAGCGAGCCCTGATCCGCGGCGTGCGAGCCCCGGATCTTGGGCTGCGCGGATTGCTGGTCGCCGCACTGCCGTTCGCACAGCGGCGCCACGCACTGCGCGCCTGGCCCTCGACGACGACCCGGCGTGGCGTTGCAGAGATGCGCGCGTTCATGGCCGACTGCCACTCGCGCGCCCTCGCGATGCCGGACGGCCCGCGGCGCTGGGCGACCTTCGGCCGGCTGCTCCATTGCCTGCAGGACTCCTACTCGACGGCCCACACGGATCGAGACGGCGCGCGGATCCTGCGCATGAAGCACTGGGGTCCTGCGCGCTCGGGCCCACGGGGCGCATCGGCCGACGAGCACGGCTTCCCGACCGATCCCCGCGACAGCGCCTGGCGCGACGGGAGCCTGACCGATGAGGCCCTCGCGGCCGTCGCCGCCTCGCGACGCTACCTCGAGCTGGTCTCGGCCGGTTGGGAAGCGGGCACGGAGTTCGCCGCCTTCCTTGACTCGGTGGCGCCCCTTCCTGTTGAGGCTTGACGGCGACCGGTGCACATCTGGCGGGCGCGGCTACGATTCGCGGCATGACATCCACCGCAGCAGGGCTGATGGCGGCGGCCGGCCTGATCGCCGTGGTGGACTGGGTCGCGCTCGTGGGCGACCGGCGGCGCGTGGGGCTCGTGACCAAGCCGGCGGTGATCCTGCTGCTCCTTGCCGCGGCGGTGATGGTCGCGCCGGTCAACACGGAGCAGCGCACCTTCTTCGTGGCCGCCCTCGCCCTTTCCGCAGCGGGTGACGTCGCGCTGCTCGCACCGCCACGCTGGTTCGCGGTCGGGTTGGGGGCGTTCCTGCTCGCTCACCTGGCGTACATCGGGGGACTGCTGCAGGTCCAGGGCACCGGAGAATCGGTCGCCGCCGGCCTCGTGTTCGTTGCGCTGGCCGGCCTGTTCATGGGCATCCCGATCGTGCTCGGCGCCGCCAGGAAACGGGGCGCGGCACTCGGCGTCGCGGTGGCGGCCTATCTCGCGACCATCTCAGCGATGGTCGTGTTCGCCGGGCAGTCCGACCTCATCCTCGCGCGAGTCGGGGCGGTGCTCCTGTACGCGTCGGACGGCGTGCTCGGCTGGAATCGCTTCGTGACGCCCATCCGCCAGGGCAGGCTGCTGACCCGCGTCCCCTACCACCTGGGTCAGGGGCTGATGATCCTGTCGTTGGTGTACGCCGGCTAGGCCTTCTCGTGCATCCACGGGGTGTAGACGATGCCGACCAGGATCCCCTCGGGGCTGAGCAGGTGGCTGACCGTCTGGCCCCACGGCTCGAGCTTGGCATCGACCAGGATCCGATAGCCGCGCTCCGCCATCTCGGCGGCAGCAGGCGCGACGTCGTCGGCGGACGCGACGTCGAACTCAAGCCAGGCCTGGGGCTCGGGGAGATCCGTCGGCCATGCATCGGTCCCGAAGCACGACTCGGCCGCCTGCGACAAGGGCCACAGGGCGAAGGCCCTGACACCTTCGAGATCGTCGTTGGTCCAATAGCCGGGTGATGACTCCTCGAGCTTGATCCCGAGTCCATCGGCCCAGAAGGCGCGGCTCGCGGCACCGTCCTTCACGATCGGTCCGAAGCCGGCGACGAAGGCCGGCCTCATGGGGCCGATGCCTCGGCCCACGCGGCGGCGAAGCCGGGGAGTCCCCGCTCCACCATCTCGTCGGTTGCGGTCAGGCTGATCCGGAACCAGCCGGGCACCTCGACCACCGTGCCGGGCAGGACGAGGACGCGATGCCTGCCCAGCAGCTCGCAGAAGGCGACGTCGTCGGCGATCGGGGCGCGGGCCATGATGTAGAAGGTCCCCTCCGGTACCGTCGTCTCGTAGCCGATCTCCCGCAACCCGCTGACCATCCGGTCCCGGCGAGCCTGCATGGCAGGGATGTCAATGGAGAGCTTCTCGAGATCCTCGATGGCGTGCTGCAGCAGCGCGTTGGGGAACGCGTAGCCGGTGGCGAACTGCGCCACGAAGATGCTCTCGCGGAATGCCTCGCGGTCCGGCATGGTCGGCGGCACAGTCAGGTAGCCGATGCGCTGACCGGGGGCCAGCAGCTGCTTCCCGTAGGAATAGGTGATCACCGTGTGCGGGTACACCTCGGCCGGCGTATGGAAGGCGATGCCGTCGAACAGGATCCGGTTGTAGGGCTCGTCGGAGATCAGGAAGATCGGATGACCGATGCGTTCGGAGGCATCGGTCAGGGTCGTTGCCAGCGCCTGGAGCGTCTCGAGCGGGTACACCCGCCCGCTCGGGTTGTGCGGCGAGTTGAAGATGATCGCCCGGGTGCGCGGGGTGATGGCCGCGGCGATCTCCGCCATGTCGGGCTCGAAGGCGGGCGGCGCCAGGTGGAGGCGCACCGGAACGCCATCGGCGGCGAGGACCATGAACTCGTAGAAGAACCACGGCGGCGAGAGGAAGATCACCTCGTCGCCGGGCTCGACCAGCGCACGCATGGCAACCGCCAGCGCCGCGAAGCCCCCGTTGGTCATCGCCACGTCGGCCGGATCCCACTTCATGCCGGTCCGCGCGCTGAGTCCGCGGGCGACGGCGATGCGCGACTTCGGCTCGCTGTCCTTGTAGGCGAACCAGTCACGCCGGCGCGGCTCCAGGTGCGTGGCGAGCGCGCTGACGTACTCGGGCATCGGGAAGTCCTGCGGGTTACCGACCGCGAAGTTGGCGACTTCCGGATTGGCGTTGAGCTTCGCGAACGGCCCCGTAAAGAAGGCCATGAACGGCGCGATGGATCTCCCCGATTCGGTCGATCCGACGGGTTCGTGTCGAGGTCATGGGTTCAACTCCGCATCGCTCTGTAGATGGTCCACGCCCCACCGAGCACCGCGATCGCGGCGAGGGCCAGGTAGAACGAGTCGCCGCTGGTGAAGTACAGGATACCGAGCACCACGACGATAAACGCCCGCACGCCGATGGCGAATCGCAGCGACACGCGCGCCTATCGGTTCATGGCGGGAATGACGTCGCGGCCGTATCGGTCCAGCTGGTCTTCCTCGTCGCCGTTCATCAGGTAGAAGTTGAACTGGTCCACGCCCGCGTCGGCGAGCTCGTGGAGCTTGGCGACATGCTCGTCGGGTTCGCCCAGCAAGCAGAACCGGTCGATCACCTCGTCGCCGACGAAGGCCGCGTTGCTCGAGCCGACCTCGGCGTGGTGGAGGTAGTCGTACCCCGTGCGGTCAGTGACGTAGCCGGTCAGCGCCTCGGGCAGCTGCTCGCGCGGGTACCTGTTCACGAGGTCGACCACGTGGTTGCTGACCAGGGCGGGGAACCAGCGGGTCCGCTCACGCCCGACCTCGCGGGGGCCCACGTGCGCGGCGGCCGCCGACTGCACGCGAACGCTGCCCGGTGAGCGGCCGGCGCCTGCCTCTGCCTCGCGGACCTGCGCGACGAAGAACCGAATCAGGTCGGGATCGGCCAGCTGGAGGATCAGTCCGTCGGCGATGCGGCCGGTCATGGCCAGCGCCATCGGTCCGTAGCCGGCGACCCAGACGGGGAGCTTCCACTTGCCGGTCCACGGGAGGACCAGGTCGGTGCCCTCGAAGTTGACGGTGCGGCCCTCGACCAGGTCGCGGATGACGCCGATCGCCTCCTCGAGCGTCTTCATGGTGGTCGGCGGCTTGCCGAGCACCCTGCGCGCGCTGTCTCCGCGACCGATCCCCAGGTCCATCCGCCCGCCGCTCAGCTCGTCGAGCACCGCCAGGGTCGAGGCGGTGACGCTCGGCTCGCGCGTGGCGGGATTCGTGACACAGGTGCCGAGGCGCATGGCCGTCGTGGCCTGGGCCATCAGCGTCAGCGGGACGTACGGCTCGCGCCACAGCACGTGGCTGTCGAAGATCCAGCCGTACGTGAAGCCATTTCCCTCGGCACGCTTCGTCAGCTCGACGGTGCGTCCGAGGTCGTTATCGGGCTTGAGCGTGAATCCGAAGTCCATCTACGTCCCCTGTCCTCCACGGCTTACCACGTGACGTGGTTCATCGGCACGTGGAGAGCTCGGCGCGTGTCGCCGCACCACGTGACGTAGTACATCAGCGCGTACGGAGCCCTCCGCGTGTCGCCGTACTACGAGAGGTAGTGGCATGACGCAGTTCACGTGCTATTCGGTGCTTGATGCGGGCAGATGCGCTGTTGAACTACGTCACGTAGTAACGGGCGCCCGTATCTGCCCACCCTACGGGCGCACCAGGTCAGCGTAGGCATCGGGACGCCGATCACGGTAGAACTGCCAGAGCTGCCGAACCTCGGTGATCGTGTCCATATCGAGGTCGCGGACCAGCAGCTCCTCCTTGTAGGCGTCCCCCACCTCGCCGACGAACTGGCCGCGGGGATCCACGAAGTAGGACTGCCCGTAGAAGTCGTCTTCACCAAGGGGCTCGATACCGACCCGGTTGATCGTCCCCACGTAGTACCCATTGGCGAGCGCATGCGAGACCTGCTCGACGCGCCACAGGTACTCGCTCAACCCGCGCGACGTGGCCGAAGGAATGAAGACCAGCTCGGCGCCGTTGAGCCCCAGCGCCCGCGCGCCCTCGGGGAAATGGCGGTCGTAGCAGATGTAGACGCCCACCTTGCCGACGGCGGTGTCGAAGACCGGGTAGCCGGTGTTGCCGGGGCGGAAGTAGAACTTCTCCCAGAAGCCCTTGACGTGCGGGATGTGGGTCTTGCGGTACTTGCCCAGGTAGGAGCCATCGGCGTCGATCACCGCGGCGGTGTTGTAGTAGATCCCGGCCGTGTCCGAGTCCTCCTCGTACATCGGTACGATCAACACCATCCCGGTCTCGCGCGCCAGTTCCTGCATGCGCTTGGTCGTGGGACCGTCCGGGATGTGTTCGGTGTAGGAGAAGTACTGCGGGTCCTGCACCTGGCAGAAGTACGGACCGTAGAAGAGCTCCTGGAAGCACATCACCTTGGCGCCCTGCTTGGCTGCCTCGCGCGCGTACTTCTCATGCTTGGAGATCATCGACTCCTTGTCGCCGGTCCAGTCGGCCTGCAACAGGGCCGCGCGGATGATTCGCGCCATTCGTTTCCTCCTGGGTTCGGTCGGGTCAGGGAGCCGATACATTACACCTGCAGCAGCGCATCACACCGCTCAGCGGGCCAGCGGCGAAGGTCAGTTGAGGGTGAACTCCAGCCCCTCTGCGCCACCGACCACCTCCGGCCCATCGCGGGCCTGGAGGTCGGCCACCAGTTGATCGAGCTGATCGTCCGCATGGCTCGGATCGTGGTGGAAGGTGACGAGGCGGCGAGCCTCCGCCTGCACGGCGAAGGCCCATGCGTGCTCCACCGAGCTGTGTCCCCAGCCGATCCGATCGGGATATTCGGCGGCGGTGTACTGGGCATCGTGGATCAGCAGGTCAGCGCCAGCCGCCACGCCGTGCCCCGAGGTCCAGCCCGGCGACAGCGGGAAGGATGGGGCCCCCAGCGCGGGCTCGTGATCCGGCAGGTAGGCGAGCGTCCGGCCCCCGCCGGTGATGCGGTAGCCGACCGTCGGGTCGGGGTGGATGACCGCATCCGCGCTGATCGTCAGCGAACCGACGGTAAAGGGCTCGGCAGGCACGTCGTGCAGCGAGACTCGAGAGCCGAGATCGCGCAGGCGCACCGGGAAGAGGGGCGGCGACAGGTATCGCGACAGGCGTTCCCGAAGATTCATGGTCGTGGATGGCGGACCCCAGATGTGCAACTCGATGTCCGCCCGGAAGCACGGCTCAAAGAAGCCGATCCCCTGCAGGTGGTCGAGGTGCAGATGGGTCAGCAACAGGTCGATTCGGCCTTGGTGCTCGCGCAGCGCCGTCCCGAGCCGACGGATGCCGGTCCCGGCGTCGAGCACGAGGAGCGCGTCGTCGGTGCGGACCTCGACGCAGGCCGTGTTGCCGCCGTAGCGGATCGTGTCGGGGCCTGGACTTGCGACCGATCCGCGCGTTCCCCACAGCCGGACCATCACCGGCGTGTCACGCTGAGGTCTCCCAGAAGAGCGCGACAGCACCAAGCCGGCTGCCGCCCTGGCCCTGCAGCGGGAAGGCGGCGACCTCCAGGGTGCGCATCGCTCCATCCAGGCCCGTGATGTCAAAGCGGGCGTGAGCGGGGCGACGCTCGCGCAGTGCCTTGACCAGCGGCAACTCATCGATATCCAGCGGACTCCCGCTGTCATCGCGCACGGCGAAGGCCGAGGTCCACTCCGCAAAGCCCATCTCGCCGGCGTCGTCAAAGCGACGACCCAGGACGCCCTCGGCGGCTTCGTTGTAGTAGACCAGCGTGCCCTCGGAGTCGACCAGGAAGAGTGGCACCGACAGACGGCTCCCCAGGTGACGCACCAGGATCCGCTCGATCGGCTGGACCATCGCAAACCTCCTTGCTGCAGGCTAGTCCGGCGGAGCCTTATCGCATAGTCCCCCGACGTGCACAATGCGCTGACCGATGTCATGGAAGAACGCCGCAAAGATCGCCTTCATCGGCTCGCATTCGGTGCGCAAGACGAACGCGGTGCACGCCTTTGCCAGCACGATCGGGCGGGCCGGGCGGAGCGTCGAGGTGGGTCGCGAGGTGATCCGCTTCAACCCGCTGGGCCGCAATGAGGGGGCCACGCCCGAGGCGCAGCTCTGGGTGCTGATGGCGCAGATTCAGCAGGAGCTGGAGCTGCGAAATCAGGCCGAGGTGCTCGTGACCGATCGGTCCGTGGTCGACAACTTCGCGTATTTCCTGCGGGTGACCGATGGCGCCGATCCGTTCGAGGTCGAGCCGCTCATCCGCTCGTGGGCCGGCACCTACGACCTGTTCGTGCGCCTGCTGCCCGATGTGGCGCTGCTGGCCGACGGGGTGCGCTCCACCAACGACGCGTTCCGTGACGAGATCGAGACGATCCTGGACCGGATCATCCCGACCTACATCCCCGGGGAGCGGCTGCTTACGGTGCGGGCGTCCGACGTCACCGAGTCGTTCGACTGGTGGGCGATCGCCGAGCGGCTGGCCGAGCTGGTCGGCGAGCCATTGCACGCAGCCGCTGCGACGCCCGCGGGCTGACGATGGAATCGCGCGAACGGGCCATGCGCCGGGCGGCGGAACTGGGAATCGAATTCGTCCTGGGGCTGCCCGAGCGCCATGTCGGCGCACAGACCGATGACGCCGGCCTGGTGGCCCGGCTGGGCGGCCCGCTACCTGAAGGGGGGAGGACCCCTTGGTGGTCGTCGAGGAGATGGCGCGCGACTTCGACCCGGGACTGGTGGCATCGGCGGGACCGCGATACTTTGGCTTCGTGATCGGGGGGTCGCTGCCAGCCGCGGCGGGAGCCGACTGGCTGACGGGCGCGTGGTCGCAGGCGGCCAACCTCCACCCGCTGTCGCCGGCGGCCGCGGCCGCCGAGCTGGTGGCTGGACCGTGGATGCTCGAACTGCTCGGCTTGCCCGCCGATGCGAGTTTCGGCTTCCCCACCGGGGCGGCGTTGGGCAGCACCGTGGGCCTCGCGGTCGGTCGCCATACCGTGCTCGAGCGGGTCGGCTGGGACGTGGAGGCGCGCGGCCTGTACGGCGCACCGGAGATCCGGGTCATCGTGGGAGATGAGGTGCATTCCACGCTGCTTGCCGGGCTGCAATACCTCGGACTCGGTCGTGAGCGGGTGACAAGGATCCCTACCGACGAGCAGGGGCGGATGCGTGCGGACGCGTTGCCAGAGGTGCTCGACACGGATATGCCGACGATCGTCTGCATCCAGGCGGGGAACGTGAACACCGGAGCCTTCGATCCGGCGAATGCGGTGGCGGACGCGCTTGTCGGCCACCCCAACGCGTGGCTCCATGTCGATGGCGCGTTTGGACTCTGGGCTGCAGCAAGTCCGGAGCTGCGCCACCTCGTCGCCGGCGTCGAGCGCGCCGATTCGTGGGCCACCGACGCGCACAAGTGGCTCAACTCGGGCTACGACTGCGGGTTCGTCGCTGTTCGGGGACGCGAGGCACACCGCGCGGCGATGTCGGCGACAGCCGCGTACCTGATGCAGGACGCCGCCCACCGCGACAACTGGGAGTACGTGCTTGACTCCTCGCGCCGGGCGCGCGGCTTCATCGTCTACGCGGCCCTCCGCTCCCTCGGCCGGAGCGGGGTGCGCGAGATGGTCGAGCGCTGTTCCCAGCTGGCCCGACGAATGGCGGAGCGGCTCGACGCTGCTGACGGGGTCGAGATCCTGAATGACGTCGTGCTGAACCAGGTGCTCGTGCGCTTCACGCCTGGCGACGGTGGCGATGCCGATGCGTTCACCCGCGAAGTGGTGGCACGCGTGCAGGCTGGCGGTGAGGCCTGGATGGGCACCACCACCTGGCACGGGATGGGGGCCATGCGCATCAGCGTCAGCAACTGGTCGACCACCGAGGCCGATATCGACCGCACCGCCGATGCCATCCTGCGCGCGCGAACGCGACCTTCTGGCTGACACCAAGAAGCCGGGCTGGACGGCCCAGCCCGGCTCGTGTGCGATTGGCCGAATCGGCGCTAGGGGCGGAAGACCCCGGTCAGTTGCGGTGAAGCTCCGCCGGATCAATCTCCACCCCTCGAGCCAGCTCGGCGACGGCGGCGGGCGAGAGGGGTGGCACCCGAAGCTCGACCAGCGTGCCCGGCGGAATGTCGCCGAGCGCCAGGCGGAGCGGGTGTCGGCTGCCCACTTCGTCGTCGCGGTAGGTCGCGATGACGAGCACGCGGAGGCTGCGCACGCGCCGTCCGACGATCCTGAGCAGGTCAAGCGTGGCCTCGTCGGCCCAATGCATATCGTCCAGGACGATCAGGCGGACCGGTCCCGCGGGTCGTCGCAGCATTGCCAGGAACGCCTCCAGGATCCGGTCGCGATCAGCCGCATCCAGCGCCGCACGCAGCGGGCCGCCGATCTCATCTGCGATATCGCGAAGCGGTGCGAACGGCCGGGCTGGCATGACCGGGTCGCACGACCCCCACAGCACCTGGACCAGGCCGGCGCTGTCAGCACAGAGCTGCTCGACCAGGCTCGTCTTGCCGATCCCCGCCTCGCCGCCGATCAGCGCCAGCCTCCCCTGCCCGCGGCGACTCTCCGAGAGCACGGTGTGCAGCCTTCCGAGAAGCGATTCGCGCTCCAGCAGGTTCACCGGACCGATGCTACCCCTCTGCGACACGCGGCTTGTGGTGTAATCGGTCCCCCACAAGCCGTGCGCCTTCGAGGTACCGATGACCGTCACCTCCACCGATCGGCTCACCACCGACGAGATCCTGCGCCTCAACCGCGAGTACACCTTCTTCTCCTGGTCGGCCCAGGCAAAGATCAACCCGATCGTTGTTGACCGCGCCGAGGGGATCCACTTCTGGGACCCCGACGGCAAGCGCTACATCGACTTCAATTCACAGCTGATGAGCGTCAACATCGGCCATGGCGACAAGCGCGTGGCCGATGCCATCGCCGAGCAGGCCCACAAGCTGGCCTTCGCCGCTCCGCAGTTCGCCACCGAGGTCCGCGGCCGGCTCGGACAGCTCCTCGCCGAGGTCACGCCGGGCGACCTGAATCGGTTCTTCTTCACGCTGGGCGGCGCCGAGGCCAACGAGAACGCCCTGCGCATGGCCCGCATCTCCACCGGACGTCAGAAGGTGATGGCCTACCACCGCTCGTACCATGGCGCGACCGCCGGGGCGATCAGTGTCACCGGCGACCCGCGACGCTGGGCCAACGAGCCGGGCATCCCGGGGATCATCCGCGTGCTCGACCCATGGCGCTGGGCGCGCAGCGAGGCCGAGCCGGTCGAGGAGCACCTCGCCTACATCGAAGAGGTGATGCAGTACGAGGGGCCGCACACCATCGCCGCCTTCATCATGGAGACGGTCACCGGCACCAACGGGATCTTGATCCCGCCCGACGGCTACCTCCAGGGGATCCGCGAGCTGTGCACCAGGCACGGCATCGTGATGATCGCCGACGAGGTGATGGCTGGCTTCGGCCGCACCGGACGCTGGTTCGCGGTGGATCACTGGAACGTCGTGCCCGACCTGTTGACGATGGCCAAGGGGCTGACCAGCTCATACATGCCGCTCGGCGCGGTGGCGATGAGCCCCAGGATCGCCGAGCACTTCAACGAGCGGGTCTACTTCGGCGGGCTCACCTACTCGTCCCACCCGATCAGCTGCGCTGCGGCGATCGCGGCCGTCAACGTGCTGCGCGACGACGACCTGGTCGGCAACGCCGCGCGCCTCGATCCGGTCATGAAGGAGCTGCTGGCCGGCCTCCAGGCCCGGCACCCGAGCGTGGGGACGGTCCGCAGCATCGGCCTCTTCGGCATCTTCGAGCTGGTGCGCTCGCGCGAGACGATGGAGCCGATGGCGCCCTTCAACGGCACCTCGCCGGAGATGCAGGCACTCGACGCGCGGCTGAAGGCGGACGGTCTGTACACCATGCTGCACTGGAACCAGGTCTTCACCAACCCGCCGCTGTGCATCACCGAGGAGCAGCTGCGCGAAGGGTTCGCGATCATCGACCGAGCCCTCGACGCGACCGATGCGGCGATCGCCTGAGGTCATTCCGGCCGCGGGCCCTCCCGGCCGATCGAGGTTTGGGCGGGCGCGGATCTATCTGCTCTTCCTGCTCGGGGTGCTGGTCGCGTGGGAGGCGGCCAAGTTCATCGGCGGCGACCCGTGGCGCTACTTCGGCTGGGAGTGGCGGCCCCCGCTGAAGTTCAACGTCCTCAACGACCAGGGCCTCCCGCATCTGTGGGACATCGTGGACACCATGATCGGGCCCTACCGGCGCAACGCTGACCAGTCCCTCTTCGTCCACCTGTCGATCAAGGCGCTCTACACGTGGCGCGAGGCGGCAATCGGCTTCGTGCTGGGGGGCCTGCTCGGCATCTCGCTGGCGGCGGCATTTGTGCACTCGCAGCTGCTCGAGCGTGCCTTCGTCCCGTACGTCGTGGCCAGCCAGACCATCCCCATCGTGGCCCTGGCGCCGATGATCGTCTTCTTCTTCGGCAACAACGTGATGAGCGTGGTGATCATCGCCACCTACCTGACCTTCTTCCCGGTGACGATCGCCATGATCCGCGGCCTGCGTTCGCCCGATCCCCGGGCGCTGGAGCTGATGCGCTCCTTCGCAGCTTCTCGACGCACCATCCTGTGGAAGCTGCGGCTGCCCGCCTCGCTCCCCTACCTGTTCACGGCCCTCAAGATCACCGCAACCGCCAGCATCGTGGGCGCGATCATCGGGGAGGGACCGGGCGCCATCCAGGGGGGCCTCGGCTGGTCGATCATCGAGTTCAACCAGCAGTACGTGACCAATCCGTCCAAGCTGTGGAGCGCCATCTTCGTCGCCGCACTGCTGGGCGTGAGCTTCTACAGCCTCGTGCGCCTGGTCGAGCTGCGTGTCCTGCGCGGCCGGCCGGAGGCCTCAGCCGGATGACAGGAGAGCAGATGAGCGACCAGCCCGTGGTCAGCCTTGCCGGGGTCGAGAAGGACTTCGCGCTGTCGGGCGGGGCGACCATGACCGCCCTGACGGGGATCGACCTCGATCTGCGACGCGGCGAGTTCGTATCGCTGATCGGTCCGTCCGGCTGCGGGAAGTCGACGCTGCTGCGGCTGATCGGCGACCTGACGCAACCGACCGCGGGGTCGGTCAGCGTGAACGGCAAGCCCGCGCCGCAGGCGCGTCTCGATCGCGACTACGGGATGGTCTTCCAGGCGCCGGTCCTCTTCGACTGGCGCACCGTCGAGGAGAACGTGCGACTGCCGCTGGAGCTGACCGGGCAGGAGCGAGCAGAGCGCGACGCCCGCGTTCGGGAGATGCTCGAGCTGGTGGAGCTGCCCGACTTCGCGCGGCACTACCCGTACCAGCTGTCGGGCGGGATGCAGCAGCGGGTTGCCATCGCACGGGCGCTCACCTTCTCGCCGGCAATTCTGCTGATGGACGAGCCGTTCGGCGCGCTCGACGAGATGACCCGCGAGCGCATGAACTCCGAGGTGCTTCGCATCTGGGAGCAGACCGGCATCACGGTCGTGTTCGTTACGCACTCGATACCCGAAGCGGTCTTCCTGTCGAGCCGCGTGGTGGTGATGAGCGCCCGCCCGGGACGGATCACGCAGATCGTTGAGGTCGACCTGCCGCGCCCGCGTGGCCTCGAGACGCGCGAGAGCCGGCGCTACTTCGAGATGGTGACCGAGGTCCGCGAGGCGCTGCGACGCGGCGAGGGCAGCGGAGCGCCTGACGTTTCCCTCGCCTCGATTGAGCGAGCCGAGGCAGAGGGGCTGATCGGGTGAACCGCGCTCTCGCGCTGCTGCGTCACAACGCGCCGGCGATCGTGGTGTTCGTGGGCGGCATCGCGCTCTGGGAGGCCACCATCCGGGGCCTCTCGATCCGTGCCTTCATCCTGCCCGCGCCGTCCTCCATCGCGCGGGCGCTTGGCGAGAACTGGACCACCGGGTACCAGATCCTGCCAGCGGCGCAGGCGACCCTCCAGGAGGCCGGTGGCGGCCTGATCGCCGGCGCGCTGCTCGGCCTGGTGGTGGCCTTCGCGGTTGCCCGCTACCCGAGTGCACGGGACATCGTGCTGCCGGTGGGCATCGCGGTGAACGCCATCCCGATCGTGGCCTTCGCGCCGCTCGCCAACCAGTGGTTCGGATCGCAGAGCGTCTACTCCAAGATGGCCATCTCGGCGGCGCTCGTCTTCTTCCCGATCATGATCAACGTCCTCCGCGGCCTCACCTCGGTCAGCGCGTCGTCACTGGAACTGATGCGCTCCTACGCCGCCGGAGAGATGGCCGTGCTGGTCAAGGTGCGGGTGCCCAATGCGCTGCCGTTCTTCCTCACCGGCCTCAAGATCGGCACGACGCTGAGCCTGATCGGCGCGGTAGTCGGAGAGTATTTCGGCGGGCTGAACGTGGCTCTTGGCCGGGTCGTGGTGGAGAGCGCCAGCACCCTCGCGTTCGAGGTGACCTGGGCCGCCATCGTGGTCGTCTCGGCGGTGGGGATCGCCATGTACCTCGTGGTGCTGGGGGCAGAGCGGGTGCTCATCCCGTGGCACCCATCGGTACGCGGCGAGCGGGTGGCATAGGCGCGACGGCCCGCGCAGTTGCCTCTATCCGGCGCGACGCGACGCCCGTAGAATCACCGGGTTCGGAGAGAGGCGGCCCGCCCACGGGCCCATGCATCAGTCGAGGAGTCGCAATGAGGGTATTCCGCATCGGAACGGTGGCCATGCTCGCCGCCGCCGTGGTGCTCGCCGGATGTTCGGCGCCAGCCAAGGTACGGCTGCAGCTGCAGTGGTTCCCGCAGGCGCAGTTCGCCGGCTACTACGCCGCCCAGGAACTGGGCTACTACGAGGCCGAGGGGATCGAGGTCGAGATCGTCCCCGGTGCCGCCGACATCGCACCGCAGGTGGTCGGATCCGCCCCAAATGGACCGGAATTCAACCTCTCCTGGGTGCCGAAGGTGCTCCAGGCTCGTGAGAGCGACGCGGGTTCGGACCTGGTGAACATCGCGCAGGTCTTCCAGCGAGCAGGCACGCTGTCGGTCTCCTGGAAATCAAGCAACATCACCTCGGTCGCTGACTTCGCCGGCAAGAAGGTCGGGGCCTGGGGCTTCGGCAACGAGCTGGAGGTGATCGCCTCCGCCCTGAAGGAGGGCCTCGTCGCGGGCGAGGACTTCACCCAGGTGACGCAGGGCTTCAGCATGGCCGAGCTGCTCGCCGCCTACGACGGCTGCGAGGCGGCCGACACCGACTGCGTCGACGTCGCCGAGGCGATGATCTACAACGAGTACGCCCAGCTGCTGGAGACGACGAACCCCGATACCGGCGAGCTCTTCCAGCCGAGTGACATCAACGTCATCGACTACAACGAGGTCGGCACGGCCATGCTGCAGGACGCCGTCTGGGCGCGTGCATCCTGGCTGGCCGAGGGCAACAACGAGGATGTCGCGGTCAAGTTCCTGCGCGCCTCGTTCAAGGGCTGGATCTACTGCCGCGACAACGCCGCTGCGTGTGAGCAGTTCGTGGTCGACAACGGCAGCACGCTCGGCGCCGGCCACCAGAAGTGGATGATGAACGAGATCAACGCGCTGATCTGGCCGTCGCCCGACGGCATCGGCATGCTCGACGCGGACCTCTGGTCGCAGACCGTGGACACCGCGCTCGAGGCCGGCATCATCACCGCTGCCCCGGATGCCGCTTCGTACCGGACCGATCTCGCCGCGAAGGCCCTCGAGGGGCTGAGCGACGCGACCGGCACCGGCTGGACGAAGGCAACCGTGGCGATCACCCCGGGCGGCGAGTAACCGCTCTCCCGCAACTGCCGAAGCGAGGCCCCCTCCGTCCGCGGAGGGGGCCTCGACTATTCCCCCGGGGAAGAGGCCGCCGCGCTCGGCTCGGCGGCGCGCACGAGGGGAGCCATGAGCGGCGGCACGAGCAGCGTCGTCAGCACGGCCATCCCCACCACGACGCTGTACAGCTGGCCGCTGATCGCTCCGACGGCCAGGCCCAGGCCGGCGACCACGATCCCCACCTCGCCGCGCGGCACCATGCCCCAGCCGACGAGGGTGGCGCGAGCCCGCCCCATCCGCAGCGCCCCGACGAACGCGCCGGCGAACTTGGTGGCGACCGCCAGGGCAGTGAGGCCCACCATCAGCGCAATCGTGGCCGGGTTCGCCAGCGCGGCGAGGTCCACCTGCGCTCCGATGAAGCCGAAGAAGAACGGGGTGAAGAAGGCGGCCAACGGCGCCACCTCCTCCTCGAGGGCGTGCCGCTCGCTCGACTCCCCCACCACCATTCCGGCCAGGAAGGCGCCGATGATGGCGGCCAGGCCGATCACCGCGGCGAGCGCAGCCAGGCCGAGCATGAGGATCATCCCCGGCAGGAACGGAGTGGCCGCGAACTCCGGGTCGGTCAGCAGCGACGGCCGCCTGCGGAGCACCCTCGTGCCGACCACCAGCACGATCCCGATGAACGCCACGGCGAGGCCCACCAGCGTGGCGAGCTGACCGGGGGAGACGCTCCCGGCCGCAAGGCCGCTGGCGAACGCCAGGATCAGCATGGCGAACACATCGTCGATCACCGCGGCCCCCAGGATCACGCGACCGGATCGGCTCGCCAGGGCGCCCAGGTCGCCGAGCACGCGAGCCGTGATCCCGACGCTGGTCGCGGTCAGGGCCGCACCCAGGAAGACGCTCACCTCGATCGGGTAGCCGAGCACGGCTCCAAGGACGAGCCCCCCGGAAAGCGGCAGCACGACGCCCAGTACCCCGACCGAGGCCGCCGTGCCGCCGACGCGCAGCAGGTCCCCGAGCCGGGTCTCGACGCCCACCTGGAAGAGGAGCAGGACCACGCCGATCTCGGCGAACAGCTCGGTCTCGGGCGTCACCTGGTAGATCCCCAGCACGGCGGGGCCGACGATCACACCGCCCAGGATCTCGCCGATCAGGGTCGGCTGGCGGATGCGCTTGAAGACCTCGTCGCCGACCTTGGCGGCCAACAGCACGACGAAGAGCTGGGTCAGTGTCTCCGCCAGATGCTCCATCGGCTCAGATCAGGTAGCGCAGCCAGACGTAGGCGGTCGAGATGGCCATCGAACCGACCGTCACCGGCAGCCCGTAGCGCAGGAAGGTCGTGAATGAGATCGGATGGCCCTCTCGCTCGGCGAGGCTGGCCAGGATCACGTTGGCCGACGCACCGATGATGGTGGCGTTGCCGCCAAAATCGGCGCCGATCGCCAGCGACCACCACAGCGCATCCCCGGCGTGCCCGGTGGAGCCGGCCAGCTCGGTCACGACCGGGATCATGGTCGCGGTGTAGGGGATGTTGTCGACGATCCCGGACAGGATCGCCGAGATCCACAGCAGCAGAACCGCGGTCGGCGCCAGTGCGCCACCGGTTAGGTCAATGATCGCGCCGGCCACGGCCTCGATCAGGCCGATCTCGATCACACCGGCAACCAGCATGAACAGGCCGATGAAGAAGAAGAGGGTCGGCCACTCGACGTCACGCAGGACCTCGTGCGGATCCTCGCGGGCCACCACCATCAGCACGATGGCGCCGGCAAGTGCCACCGTGGCGGGCTCGTACCCGAGCGGGCCGTGCAGCAGGAAGCCGACCAGCGTCGCGCCCAGGATGATCAGGGAGCGGCGCAGCAGGACCGGGTCGGTGATCATCTGCCGCTCGTCGAGAGCCAGCAGCGTGTCGCGCATCTCCGGATCGATGTTCAGCTGGCCGCGGAAGATCCATCGGCAGGCGACCAGGTAGACGACCAGGATGACGACCGCCAACGGGGTCATGTTCGACAGGAAGGCGACGAAGTCCAGCCGCGCCGCGCTGCCGATCAGGATGTTGGGCGGGTCGCCGATCAGCGTCGCCGCGCCACCGATGTTGCTGGCCAGGATCTCGCTGATGATGTACGGCATGGGGCTGACCCCGAGCCGGGCGGCCAGGAAGAGGGTGATCGGCCCGACCAGCACCACCGTCGTCACGTTGTCGAGGAAGGCGGAGGCGACCGCGGTGATCACGCTCAGCACGACCAGCAGGCGATAGCCGTCACCCCCGGCGAAGCGAGCCGCGCGGACCGCCAGCCAGCCAAAGACCCCGGTCTTCCGGATGATGCCCGCCAGGATCATCATCCCGGTCAGCAGGAAGATGACGTTGAAGTCGATGTGCTCGAACGCCACCTCCTGGCTGATGATCCCGAGCAGGATCATCGCCACGCCGCCGGCCAGGGCCGCGATCGTCTTGTGGATCCGCTCGGTGGCGATGACGGCGTAGGTGACCAGGAAGATGGTGATCCCGACGATCACCTCGAGGTTCACGTAGTGCCCTCCGGCGCGTCAGTCTCGGCCGGTCGCAGGAGGACGGACCGCCCGGTCGCGCGTACCCAGACCAGCAGGAGCTCCAGTTGGTCGAGGTAGCTGACCACGCGCCCATCCTCGTCGAGGATCGGCAGACCGTTGAGCCTCGCCTTGTGCATCGTCTCGAACGCGTCGCGCACCGTCGCGGTGAGTGGCACCGAGGTGGGCGGCAGCATGATGTCCGCCGCGACCCGCGCGCGAATGTGCTGGGCGTACTCCAGTGCGCCCTCAACATCGCCGATGGCGCCGAGAAACTCCTCGGGCACGATCTTGAGGAAGATGTCGTTCACCAGCAGCCGGACCGGCACCAGACCGATCAGTCGGCCCTTCGTCGTCGACGACCGATATGACCCGGCAGCCCGGCGTCTCGATCGCCAGCTCCGCGAGTCGCTGCAGGCTGTCGGTGGCGCGACGAGGATCGGATCGGTGCCACGCAGCAACCGATCTACCTCGCCGATCGAGGTCCCCTGGGTGATCTCTTCGGGGGTCAGATTCACGGCACGCTCCACAACAGACGACGAAGACCACGCGATGTCGCGCAGTCTCCACCTCGGGATGGGGATATGGGCCCTGTCCCTGGCCCGCCCGCTTCCGCGGTGCCCGGTGAGTGTAGTCGTCCGCATTCGATCGGGGCAAGGTTGGGGCGGGGTCACCGGCCGGCTGCGTGCTACCCTTTGAGCACGAAGGAGATCTGCCGCTGAGCCCCCCTCCTACCCCGACGCCGCAGTCCGCGCTGGACGCCGAGGGCCTGAGCCAGGTCCGTCGCGTTGGCAGCGCCGACCTGATGGTGGGCATCCCCAGCTTCGGGAATGCCGAGACGATCGGCTACGTAGTGCGTGCTGCCACCGCGGGCATGGTGCAGTACTTCCCCGACCTCAAGCCGATCCTGGTGAACTCCGACGGCGGCTCGCCAGACGACACGCCGCGCGTTGCGATCAGCACGGAGAGCCCCGAGTACATCGAACGGGTGATCCTGGTCCGACCGCGCCACAAGCTCCAGCGCATCAGCTTCACCTATCACGGGACGAGCGGGAAGGGGACCGCGGTGCGGGCGCTCTTCGAGGTCGCCCGCGAGCTGGACGTGAAGGCGATGGTGATGGTCGACTCGGACCTTCGCAGCATCGTCCCGGAGTGGGTCGAGCTGCTCGCCGGACCGATCCTCAAGGGTGGCTACGACTTCGTGGCGCCGATGTACGCCCGCTACAAGTACGACGGCACGATCACCAACAACATCGCCTACCCGCTCACCCGTGCGCTGTACGGGACCCGCATCAGGCAGCCGATCGGCGGCGACTTCGCGATCAGCGGCGACCTGGTGCAGCGCTACCTGGAGCTCGATACCTTCGACGAACTGACCGCCCGCTTCGGGATCGACATCTGGATGACCCACTCGGCCATCAACGAGGGGTTCGCCGCCTGTCAGGCACGACTCGGCGCCAAGATCCACGACGCAAAGGACCCGGCATCGGACCTCGGACCGATGTTCCGCCAGGTGGTCGGCACGCTGTTCAAGATGGCGGGGCATTACGCGGACCGCTGGCTGAAGGTCCGCGGCTCGCACCCGATCCCCGAATACGGCTTCGAGCGGGTCGTGGCGCCGGAGGAGATCAGCGTCAACCACGCCAAGCTGATCGACAACTTCGAGGCGGCCCGCCTGACCCACGTCGACACCTGGAGCGAGATGCTCGGCCCCGAGCAGCTGGAGCGGGTGATGGGCGTCGAGTGCGACGTGCCGGCCACCTTCGGCTTCCCCGCTGAGCTGTGGATCCGCTGCCTGTACGACGCGCTGGTCGCCTTCCATCGTCCCGGAATCGACCAGGAGCGCCTGCTGGCCGCCCTGACGCCGCTCTACTTTGCGCGAACCGCAGGCTTCATCGCCGAGACGCTCGAGATGACGACCGATCAGGCCGAGCGGGTGATCGACGCGCAGGCGCTCGCCTTCGAAGGACTGAAGCCGTACCTGGTCAAGCGCTGGTCGGAGCTGCAGGCCACGCGGAGCGGCGGCTGATGCCGGCCCGGCGCAGTCCGTATCGCATCCTGCTTCCCCTCGCCAACCCGCGCACCGCGGGTGACCTGGTGCGCATCGGCGCCGGCATCCGAGCGGGACGCACCACCGAGATCACGGCGCTCGGGATCGTGGAGGTCCCCGAGGGAGTGTCGCTGTCGCAGGGCGCCATACAGGCGCGGACCTCGCGCCGGCTGCTTCAGCGCGTTCTCACCTTCGGCGACGAGGAAGGGGTCGAGATCCGGACCATGGTGCGAATCGGACGGCGGGCGGCCGATGGCGTCATCGAGGCGGTCGGCGAGGAGGGCACCGACCTGATCATCTTCGGCTGGGGCGGGCCAGCGGCGCACGGGGCCACTCGTGCCACGCCCGAGACCGAGGCTGATGCTCCGGTCTTCACCTCCACGATCGATGCGGTGCTGCGGGAATCGCCGTGCGATATCGCCGTGGTCAAGCAGCGCGGCCTGGAGCACGTGCGGTCGATCCTGGTACCGGTCCGCGGCGGACCGCATGCGGAGCTGGCGATGAGTGTCGCGCGCGACCTCGCGAAGCGGTTTCGCGCCCGGCTGGTGGTTCTGCACGTGGTGCCCGAAAAGATCGGGGATCGGGCACGAAAGCGGCAGCAGGCCGCGCTGGATGCCTTCGTTGAGGAGCATGGCAAGGGGCGCCGCCTGACTGGCAAGCTGGTCGAGGCTGCCTCGGTGCGCCGGGCGATCGTTCGCGAGGCGGCGCAGCACGATCTGGTCGTGATGGGCGCATCGGCGCAGCCGGCGAACGCGAAGCCCGACGGGCGCTTCCTGTTCGGGATCGTGGCGGAGGCGGTCGCCTCAAAGGCCAAGCCGACGGTGATCGTGGTCAAGACCAAGGCCAGCCCTGACTTCGCCACCTTCGACGAGCTGCGGGCGGCGGAGGGATCGTTGGCGGCCGCCGACGAATACGTCGAGCTCAGCCACTCGCTGCCGACCATGGTCGATCGGTGGTTCGCCGAGAACACGTTCCACGCCAGCGAGTTTCGTGACGTCGCCAAGCTCGTGGAGCTCAAGGAGCGGCACGGCCTGACGATCAGCCTGGGGCTGCCCGCGCTCAACGAGGAGGCGACGATCGGACAGGTGATCCGCCGGATCAAGGGCCCGCTGATGGACAAGCTGCCGCTGATTGATCAGATGGTGGTGATCGACTCTGACTCGACCGATCGAACGGCGGAGATCGCGGCCGAGCTCGGCGTTCCGGTCGTGCGCCACAGCAAGATCCTCCCCGAGGTCGGCTCTCATACCGGCAAAGGCGAGGCGCTCTGGAAGAGCCTGCACGTGCTCGACGGCGACATCGTGGCCTGGATCGATACCGATATCCGCAACATCCAGCCGCGCTTCGTCTTCGGGCTGCTCGGACCGCTCCTCCGCGAACCGCGCATCCAGTACGTCAAGGGCTTCTACCAGCGGCCGATCAAGGAGGGTGACCAGCTGATCGCCGAGGGCGGCGGCCGCGTCACCGAGCTGCTGGCGCGCCCGCTCATCAACCTCTTCTTCCCCGAGCTGTCGGGGATGATCCAGCCGCTCTCGGGCGAGTACGCCGGGCGGCGGGCGCTGCTCGAGTCGGTCTCGTTCTTCACCGGCTACGCGGTCGAGACAGGATTGCTGGTGGACATCCTTGACGCGGTGGGCCTTTCCGGCATCGGCCAGGTCGATCTCGAGCGGAGGGTCCACCGCAACCAGCCACTCGCCAACCTGTCGCAGATGTCCTTCGTGATCCTGCAGGCGGCGATCCGCAAGCTGGAGGAGCGACACCGCATCGAGCTGCTGACCGAGGTCGGGCGCGGCATGAAGCTGATCAACCGCGGGCCTGACCAGTTCAACCTCGAGGTGCGCGAGATCGGCGATGAGCTGCGCCCCCCGATCAACACCGTGCCTGCCTACCTCGAGCGGCGCAAGCAGCTGCCCGGCCGATGAGCGGGGGCGTGCTCCGCGTGGTCGTGGCGCCCGATTCCTTCGGCGGCGCCCTCGACTCGGTCGCGGTCACCGAGGCGATGGCCCTCGGCTGGCAGCGCGCGCGAGGGGACGACGTCATCGTGCGCGCCCCCATGTCCGACGGCGGTGAAGGGACGCTGGCTGCCCTGGAGGCCGCGTTGGGAGGCCGCGCACAGCGCCAATCCGCGTCCGCGAGCGACCCGCTGGGGCGCCCGGTCGTCGCGGGCTGGCTCCGGTTCGACGAGGGCCGAGCAGCGTTCATCGAGATGGCGACCGCCTCGGGACTGGCTCGCCTGTCCCCGGCGGAGCGAACAGCGGCCTCAGTCCGCATCGCATCGACGCGCGGGACGGGGGACCTGATCCGGGCCGCGCTGGATGCCGGGGTCGAGCGGATCTTCCTCGGCCTGGGAGGGTCGGCCACCAACGACGGCGGAGCCGGGCTGCTCGCCGCGCTCGGCGTGCGCTTCGAGGATGCCCACGGTGCCCACCTGCCGCCCGGCGGAGCGGCGCTGGCCCAGCTGGCCCGGGTGGATGCCTCGCGCCTCGACCCGCGCCTCGCCTCGGTGGAGATCGTCATCGCCTCCGACGTGACGAACCCGCTGTGCGGACCGACCGGGGCGTCGTCGACCTACGGGCCGCAGAAGGGCGCCGATGCGAACGCGATCGCCGAGCTGGACACCGCGCTCAGCGTCTTCGGACGCGCCGTCGAGGCATCAACCGGTCGCGCGGTGGCCGAGACCCCGGGTGCCGGAGCGGCGGGTGGCACCGCGGCGGGCCTCCTCGGATTCACGACCGCGACCCTGCAGCCCGGCATCGACGTGGTGGCGGGGATGATCGGTCTCGCCGATATGCTGGCCGGGGCCGACCTGGTGATCACCGGCGAGGGGCGGGCGGACGAGCAGACGCTTGCCGGCAAGGCGGCCATGGGCGTCGCCACGCTGGCACGTCACGCCGGCGCATCGGTCGTCCTGCTGTGCGGGGCGCTCGGCCACGGCGCAGCCGCACTCGACGGATCTGGCCTCTTCGACGTGGTGCAGCCGATCATCGATCGGCCACTCTCCCTCGAGGAGGCGATGGCCGATACCGAGCGGCTCCTGATCAACGCGGCAGAGCGACTGGCGCGCAGCATCAGCATTGGGGAGCGGCACTAGGTCAGGGTCGGTCCTCGCCCCACGCCTCGCCGATCCGCTCCACCAGCTCGTCGAGCGAATCCACCACCAGGGCAGGGGCTGTCCCCGGTGGCAGCTGCTGGATGAGTCCCCACGGCCCCCGGCGGATCCAGACCGACCGCATCCCCGCGGCAGCAGCCGGGATCACGTCATTCTCGACGCGGTCACCGACGTAGGCGACCTCGCCGGGCGGTGGCGAACCGATCAGCTCGAGGGCCCTGGCGAAGAACGCCGGATCGGGCTTGGAGAGCCCCATCTCCGCGCTCATCGCCATCACCTCGGCCTCGACCCCCAGCGCGCGCAGTTCGGCGGTCCGCTGGGCGGGCTGGTTGGCGATGATCGCCAGCCGGTACCCCCGGTCGCGCAGGGCGGCCATCGAGCGTTTGGCGTCCGGATACAGGTCGGCGGGCTGGAACCCGGCGTACGCGCCTTCCATGGAACTCGCCCAGTCCCGCCAGTTGGAGACGCCGAACCAGGCAAACACGTCATGGTGCTGGCCGCCGCAGGCGATCTGGGCGCCGAGCGCCGCCATGAGCGTGAGACGCGGGATGCCAAGCTGATCGGCCCACGTCGACCAGATCCGGGTTTCGTCGATCAGCGTCTCTCCGACGTCAAGGATCACCCAGCGATTCATGCGTGCAACTGCTCCTGGTGGTGCGGAATGGACCCGCAGGGAGCAAGGATACCGATGGGCGACCGATATCATCGGTCCATGCAGCCCGAAGACCGATGACCGGCGGCCTCGGCCTGACCTTCCTGGCGGCGCTCGGCGTCGCCCTGCTGCTGGGCGCCGTGGCGCACCGGTTGCGGATGGCGCCGATGATCGGGTACATCGCGGCGGGGCTGGTGGTCGGGCCCTTCTCGCCAGGCTTCGTGGCCAACCGGGAAGAGGTGCTGGCGCTGGCCGATATCGGCGTGGCGCTGCTCATGTTCAGCATCGGCGTCCGATTCTCCCTCGCCAAGCTGCAATCGGTCGGTCGCCTGGTGCTGGTCGGAGCGCCGCTGCAGGTCGGCTTCTCGATTGCCCTCGGCGCCGGCATCGCCCTCGCCATTGGGAGGCCCATCCTCGAATCGCTCTTCCTCGGGGCGGTCGCCAGCGTCTGCTCATCGGTCGTGCTGGTCAAGGTGGCCGGCGAGGCGAACCTTGAGACCACCGCGCACGGAAAACTGGCGCTGGCCTGGTCGATCGTGCAGGACCTGCTCACCGTGGTGCTGGTGGTGGTCCTTGGCGCGCTCGCCGCAGGCGGCGCCGACCCGGCGCTCGAGGCGCTGCGCTCTACGGCTGTGGCCCTGGCCGTGGTGGCGGCCGTGCTGATCGTCGGCTCGCGCGTCCTCCCCGGGATCCTGGCCCGGATCGCGTCGCTCGGGTCCCGCGAGCTGTTCGTCGTCGCGGTGGCGGTCCTGGCGATCGGCACGGCCACGCTCGCCGCCCAGCTGGGCGTATCGGTGGCGCTGGGCGCATTCGTGGCGGGCATGGCGCTGGCCGAGTCGGACCTGGCGGCCAGCGTGCTGGGGGAGGTGGTTCCCCTGCGCGAGCTGTTCGCCACGATCTTCTTCGTCTCGGTTGGCATCCTGCTGGAGCCCGCGGCTGTGATCGCCGGCTGGCCGATGGTCCTGCTGTTGATCGCCCTGATCGTGGTCGGCAAGGGGGTCGCCGTTGCGGTCATCTCGCTCGCGGGGCGTCAGCGTCCCCGGACCGCCCTGCGTGCCGCCGGCCTGGTGGCCCAGGGCGGCGAGTTCAGTTTTGTGCTCGCCACCGCCGGACTGCAGCTCGGTGCGCTGGGCCAGGAGACCTTCAGTCAGGCGATGGGCGCCATCGTGGCGACCGTGGTCATCGCCGCGCCGGTGGCCAGCCTCGCCGCTCGGCTGGGCGATCGACTCGAACGGCGCTTCCCGGCACCCCCGCTTCCCGGGCCGGCCGAACCGGCCGCCGGAATGCACCGGCACGTGGTCATCCTCGGCTACGGTCACGTCGGCAAGACGGTGGCGCGCGTCCTGGAGGGGAGGAAGTTCCCGTGGGTGGCCGCGGACGCGGACTACGACATGGTGCGCGCGGCGTCGGCGGCCGGAGCGCCGCTGGTCTACGGGGACGCCGGCACGCCTTCGGTCCTCGATGCGCTGCGGGTGTCGGACGCCGGGACGATGGTGGTCACCGTCCCCGACGCGCTCGCGGCCCGACAGGCGATCGAATACGCGCTGCGGAGCAACCCGAACATCCACGTGGTGGCGCGCGCGCACTCCGCGCAGGACGAGGCGGAGCTGCATCGGCTCGGTGTGGCGCGGATCGTCACCGCGGAGCGCGAGATCGGCCACGAGCTGGTGCGCCACGCGCTGCGACGCTACGGCGTGAGCGACCAGGAGGTCACCGCGATCCTGCGACGCGGCGAGTAGGGGTTAGGCCTGCTTGACCCCTGAGACCAGCGCCTGGACCGTCGCCTTGGCGTCGCCGAAGAGCATGGCGGTCTTGGGGTCGGAGTAGAGCGGGTTGGCGATGCCGGCGAAGCCTGCCGCCATCGATCGCTTCAGCACCACGATATGGGTCGCATGGTCCACGTTGAGGATCGGCATCCCGTAGATCGGTGAGCTCTGATCGGTCCGGGCGGCGGGGTTGGTGACGTCGTTCGCGCCGATCACCAGGGCCACGTCGGCGTTGGCGAAGTCGTCGTTGATCTCGTCCATCTCCTTGAGACGCTCATACGGGACGTTGGCCTCGGCGAGGAGCACGTTCATGTGCCCGGGCATGCGGCCGGCCACCGGGTGAATGGCGAACTGGACGTCCACGCCCTTTGCGATGAGCAGGTCCATCAGCTCCCGGACCGGGCCCTGTGCCTGTGCCACGGCCATGCCATAGCCGGGCACGATGATCACCTTCTTGCCGTAGGCCATCAGCACGGCGGCGTCATCGGCGCTGATCTCGCGTGCCGCCTGCTCACCCTCCGCGCCGGCTGCCGCGGTCCCGCCTGCGGTCCCGAAGGCGCCGAACAGGACGTTGAAGAGCGACCGGTTCATGGCCCGGCACATCAGCTGGGTGAGGATCCCACCCGAGGCGCCGACCAGCGTGCCTGCGACGAGCAGTGCGTAGTTGCCCAGCACGAAGCCGGTGGCCGCCACCGCGATGCCGGTGTACGAGTTGAGCAGCGAGACCACCACCGGCATGTCGGCCCCACCGATCGGCATCACCGCCGCCACGCCGAGCACCAGGGCCAGCGCCACGAAGACGAGGAACGGCGTCACGTCGTTGGTGACGACGGTCAGTGCGACGCCGAGCCCCAGGATGCCGGCAACCAGCAGCCCGGTGACCACCTTGTCGCCCGGATAGGTGACGGGGCGGCCGGAGACGATCCCCTGCAGCTTGCCGAAGGCGATGATCGAGCCGGTGAAGGAGACCGAGCCGATCACCGCGCCGAGCAGCGTCGCGACCATGAACGGGACCGACAGCAGCTCCCCGCCGTCCCCGGCGAAATGCAGGAACTCGGCTGCGGCCACCAGGGCGGCCGCCCCGCCGCCGGCGCCGTTGAAGATGGCGACCATCTGCGGCATGGCGGTCATCGGCACGCGCCGCGCACCGACCACGCCGGCCACCGTGCCGACCGGGATGCCGACGGCCAGGATCCAGACGGTCGAGAGGCCGCCCTCACGCAGCACGAACTCGGTGATGAAGACCCACAGCACCACGATGGCCATCCCGGTCGCGGCCAGGCGGTTGCCGCGGCGTGCACTGGTCGGCGAGGCGAGGAACTTCAGGCCGAGGATGAAGGTGACCGATCCGACCAGGTAGACGAGGAAGGTGAGGATCTCCAGGGTGGTCACGACTCGCCCCCGGGCCGTCGCTTGAACATCTCGAGCATCCGGTCGGTGACCACGAAGCCGCCGACCACGTTGATGGTGCCCAGGATCACGCCAAACAGGGCCAGCACGATTCGCAGCGGTCCCTCGGCGCTGGCGGCGACCAGCATGGCGCCGACCACGATCACGCCGTGCACCGCGTTGGCGCCCGACATGAGCGGGGTGTGCAGCATGGTCGGCACCTTGCTGACCACCTCGTACCCGACGAAGGCGGTCAACACGAAGACGAAGAGCGCCTGGAGGAGGACCTCCGCCGAGATCGCCTCGGTCATGCGGCACCCCCATTCGCGGGTGCTTCCGGCGCCGGCGGCACCTCGATGCCGAGCGCCTTGGCGACCGGCTCGCTGACGACCTTCCCATCGTGGGTGATGGTCGCGCCGCGGGTGATCTCATCGGTGAGGTCGAGGGTCACGGTTCCGTCCTTGATCAGGTGCTTGAGCAGCGTCTGGATGTTCCTGGCGTACATCTGGGTGGCGCTGCCGGGCATCATCGCCGGGAGGTTCGTCAGGCCGATGATCCGCACCCCGTGGCTGATCACCTCTTCGCCGGCAACGGTGCCCTCGACGTTGCCGCCCGCCTCGGCGGCCATGTCCACGATCACACTGCCCGGCTTCATGGAAGCCACCATCGCATCGGTGATCAGGCGCGGGGCCGGGCGTCCGGGGATGAGCGCGGTGGTGATCACGAAATCGGCTTCCTTGACCCGCTCGGCGATCAGCTCGGCCTGGCGCCGTTTGTAGTCGTCGCTCATCTCGCCGGCGTATCCGCCGGCCGTCTCGGCGCCCGCCTTCTCCTCGTCGGTCATCTCGACCTCGATAAAGGTGGCGCCCAGGCTCTGCACCTGCTCCTTGACGACCGGTCGCACGTCGGTCGCCTCGACCACGGCGCCAAGCCGGCGGGCGGTGCCGATCGCCATCAGGCCGGCGACCCCGGCACCCATGATGATCCCGCGCGCGGGACGGACCGTTCCGGCGGCGGTGGTCAGCAGCGGCATGAATTTGGGGAGCCGATCGGCGGCCAGCAGGACTGCCTTGTAGCCGGCGACTGTCGCCTGGCTCGACAGGGTGTCCATGCTCTGGGCGCGGGTGATGCGCGGGATGGCGTCCATGCTGATGGCGCTCACGCCGGCATCGGCCAGGCGTCGGGCCAGCTCCGGATTGGAGAGTGTGCCCAGGGTACCGATCAGGATCGTGCCGCGCCGCAGCATCCCGATCTCCTCGTCGGTCGGCCGGCCGACCCGGAGGACGAGATCGGCCTGGCCGTAGAGGGCGGCAGCGTCGGTCGCGATCGTCGCGCCGGCCTCGGAGAAGTCGGCATCGGGGATCGACGACGCCTCGCCGGCACCCGCCTGGACGACGATCTCGACCCCGTCGGCGATGAGCGCGGCGGCGGCCTGGGGAGTCAGCGCGACCCGCGTCTCACCCGGCGCGGTTTCGCGTGGGACAGCGATCTTCATGAAGTGTTCCTGTGGGCTTACACGGCAGAACCGCCGCAGCGGTCGGCGCGAGGCGGTTCGGGGGCAAAGTGTAGCAGAGGGCCACGGTGCAGTCGGCTAGGCTAACGGTAACCATGAGCCTTGTGGTGGATTCCGTCTCGAAGCGCTTCGGCCCGGTGCTTGCGCTCGACGCAACCAGCTTCATCGTCGAACCGGGCCGCATCTTCGGCCTGCTGGGTGCCAACGGCGCCGGCAAGACCACCTGCATGCGGATCGTGCTCGACATCCTGCGGCCCGACAGCGGGAGCGTCAGCTGGCAGGGCCGGCCCAACACCGATCTCCCGCGCCGCACGTGGGGCTACCTGCCCGAGGAGCGCGGCCTCTACCTGCGCATGCCGGTGATCGAGGTGCTCCGCTTCTTCGCCGCGCTCTACGGTGTCCCGGATAAGGAGGCGACCGCGGAGGTTGGTGAATGGCTGGAGCGCTTCCGCATCCCCCACTACCGGGACCGTCGCGTGGAGGAGCTGTCGAAGGGCAACCAGCAGAAGATCCAGTTCATCGCCGCCATCCTCCACGACCCCGACGTGCTGATCATGGACGAGCCGTTCAGCGGCCTTGACCCGGTCAACGTGCAGCTCCTCAAGGAGGCCTTCCTGGAGATGCGTGACCGCGGCAAGACGCTCATCTTCAGCACGCACCAGATGGAGACGGTCGAGGAGCTGTGCGAGTCGATCGCCATCGTCGACGCCGGGCGGGTCGTCGTCAGCGGCACGGTCCGCGACGTCAAACGCGCCATGGGGCGCCAGGTGGTGCGGCTGGCCACCGAGGAGTCGGACGGCGCCGATTGGGTCCAGCAGCTGTCCGGGGTAACGCTCATTCGCCGCGGAGAGGACTACCTCGAGCTCCAGGTGCGCGACGGGGCGGACCCGCGCAGCATCCTGGCGGCCGCCATCGCGCGCGGCGAACGAGTGACCCGCTTCGAGATCGCCGATCCGTCGCTTGAAGAGGTCTTCATCGAGCACGTCGGGCGCCCGGCCGCGGTCGAGGAGGAGCGACACCTGGCTGGCAGCGGCCGAGGCGCAGACCGATGATCGGGCTCTTCCCCAACGCCTGGACGGTCGCGCGGCGCGAGTACCGCCAGCGTGTGCGAAGCAGGACCTTCGTCATCGTCACCGCTGTCCTGGCGCTCGTCGGGCTGGGAATCGCAATGCTGCCCATCGCCGGGCGACTCATCGCCGGTGACGAGACCACCGCGGTGGCCGTCTACTCGACCGATGCGGAGGCGGAGTCGCAGGCCGTGGTCGCCCTGGGCGCCATTCTCGACGGCGAGGGAGACGGGACACGCTGGGAGATCACTCGCGCGGGCGATGCGGCCGCGGCCGCCGGCCGCGTTCGCGACGGCGACCTCGAGGGCCTGTTGACCGTCAGCCGAGCCGGCGACGGCGAACTCTCGTTCGACATGCTGACAGAGGCCGGACCGAGCAGCCAGTGGCTCTTCGCCGTACGACAGGCGGCCACGCAGGTGAGCATCGGCGACCGCCTCGCGCGCGCCGGGATCGATCCGGCCGCTGCGGCCGGGATCTTCGCCCCGACGCCATTCGAGGTGACCCCCGTTGACCCGAACGCGCAGAGCCCCGAGGAGAACTTCGGCGCCACCTACATGCTGGCCATGATCATGGTGATCCTGACCTTCATGGCCGTGCTCACCTACGGCCAGTGGGTCGCGGTCAGCGTTGCCGAAGAGAAGAGCAGCCGAGTGATGGAGCTCCTCATCACTGCGGCCACGCCGCGGCAGCTCCTCGCCGGCAAGGTGCTCGGCAACAGCGCGGCTGGCCTCACCCAGTACGCGGCGGTGGTCGTGGCGGCGGGCGCCGGGTTCGCGCTCCAGGGCGTGATCGCGGAGCGGGTGCTCGGCGATGGCGCCGGGGCAACGCTGGAGAGCATCAACCTGTGGGTGCTCGCGCCGTTCGGCGTCTTCTTCGTCGGCGGCTTCCTGCTGTACGCCACCCTGTACGCCGGCCTAGGCTCGATGGCCAGCCGGCAGGAGGACGTCCAGATGGCGACCGGGCCGATGCTCATGGTCGGCATGGTCGGCTATTTCGCCGCCTTCATCGGTCTGAACACGCCGGAGGCGTCGTGGGTGAAGATCGCGTCACTGGTCCCGTTCTTCAGCCCGTACATGCTCCCCATCCGGATGCTACTGAGCTCCATGGAACCGTGGGAGTGGCTGGTGGCCGGCGGCCTGATGGTCGCCTTCCTGCTCGGCGCTCTGTGGGTCGCCGCGCGGATCTACTCGGCCGGCGTGCTCCTGTACGGGCAGCGCGTGAACTTCCGCGCGATGTGGCGCGCCGTGCGCGTCAACCGCTGACCGCCCGCAGCGGCGGCGCGTAGTAGATTGCCCGCGATGGAGGACCAGCAGCCGGCGGCCGTGATCCGAACGACCGGCCTGACGAAGCACTACGGCACGGTGCAGGCGCTGGTCGATCTCTCGCTCGAAATCCGCCCCGGCGAGATCTTCGGCTTCCTCGGCCCCAACGGTTCGGGCAAGTCGACCATGATCCGCACCTTGTTGGGCTTCCTCCATCCGACCAGTGGCTCCGCCAGTGTGCTTGGGCTCGACATCGTCGACCACTCGGTGGAGATCCGGCGACGTACCGGCTACCTGCCGGGCGGGATCGCGCTGTACGACTCGATGAGCGGGGCCGCCGCGCTCGACTACCTGAACGACCTGCAGGGTGCACCCGCCGTGCGACGCGAGGAGCTTTGCGAGCGGCTGCAGATGCCCCCGTCCGTCCTGCGGCGCAAGGTGCGCGACTACTCGCGGGGGATGCGCCAGAAGATCGGCGTGATCCAGGCGCTGCAGCACGATCCGGAGCTGGCGATCCTCGACGAGCCGACCGAGGGGCTCGACCCGTTGATGCAGCAGGCGTTCTATTCGCTGATGGACGACCTGCGCGACCAGGGTCGGACGACCTTCTTCTCCAGCCACGTCCTGCCCGAAGTTGAGCGCATCTGCGACCGCGTGGCGATCATCCGCTCGGGCCACCTGATGGCACTCCAGAACGTGGACGACCTGCTCGCCCGGCGCAAGCGCAAGGTGAGCATGCTCTGGCGCGGCGTCGCGCCAGAGCTGTCGAGCATCCCCGGCCTCGCCGACGTCAAGACCGATGGCGACCGGCTGACTGCGACGCTGCTCGGGGATGTATCGGGCTTCGTGCGCGCCATCGCCTCGCCTTCGCTCGTGGATCTGACCATCGAGCCGGCCCGCCTCGAGGAGGCGTTCCTCGAGTACTACGCCGGTGACAACGCCAGCGAGGAGGTGCGCGGATGAACCTCCGCCTCCTCGTTCAGACCCTCCGCTGGAACCGAGCCCGGCTGCTCCCCATCATCGCCGTATCGTTCGGCTGGGGCATGCTCATGCCGGTCATCTACGTAGCCTTCGGCGACGCGTTCAAGGGCCTCGTCGACTCGGGCGTCATCCCCGCCGAGCTGATGAACTTCGGCTCGGGCAGCCTCTTCACGCTGCCGGGCGCGCTCACCCTGGGCCTCCAGCATCCGATGACGATCGCGTTCGTGGGCGTCTTCGCGGTGGGATCCACGGTGGCGGCCATCGCCGGCGAGCGCGAGCGCGGGACGCTGGAGGTGCTGCTGGCGCGGCCGCTCTCGCGCCGCACGGTCTACCTGACGGTTGCCGCGGCCGCGGTGATCCTCATCTCGCTGGTCATCATCGCGCTCCTTGCCGGGCAGGTGACGGGGGTCGCTGTCCAGGGGCTCAGCGACGAGCTCGACCTGATCCAGGTACCGCTCGTCTTCCTGAACGGCCTGCTCATGTGGGGGGCATTCGCCGCCTTCGGGCTGGCCGCATCGGTGACCTTCGACCGCCACTCGCCGGCGCTGGGTGTGACGATGGCCTACCTGCTGCTCAACTACTTCCTGGAGATCCTGGGCTCCCTGTGGCGAGACGTTGCCTGGACTCAGCAGTACTCGCTCTTCCACCACTTCCAACCCGGGAACATCCTCACCGGGACGGTGGACCTGTTCGACTTCGGGCTGCTGGCGGCGGCGATCGTGGTGCCGGTGGCGTACGCGCTGATCGTCTTCCCGCGAAGGGACCTGGCCGCCCCGAGCTGACTCTAGGCGCCGCTCAGCGCCACCTCGGCCGCCTGCTCCACGTCCATCCGGCTCCCCTCGGCATACGCTGCTGCCAGGGCGGGATCATTCAGCAGTTCGACCGTGTCGAAGCCCAGCAGGCTGCGGTTGATGGCGGCCAGGCCGCCGCCAGCTCGCCGCTCGATCGCCTCGGCAAAGCCGGCAAGGATCATCGCCCGGCGCGAATCCTCGAGGTGCCAGTACAGCGACGCCCAGACATCGAAGATGAGGCCGTAGGCCGAGACGTCGTTGGCTGCTCGGAAGATCTCCAGCCCCTCCGCCATGGCCGATTGGGCGCGGGCCGGATCACTCCTCAGCGTTCCGAGCGCCACCGAGTAGAGCGTCCAGCCGACCATGTACTGCTCCCCGAGGCGGCGGAAGATGGCGAGCGCCTCGTCGACCGCCTCCATGAGACCCTCGGTCTCACCGAAGAAGTAGATGGTGTTGGACAGGGCCCACAGCGAACGGGCAACCAGCGGTTCGTCGCCAAGCCGCCGGCTGATCTCCAGCACCTCTTCGACCACGCGCTTGGCTGCCACCTGGTCCTTACGGGTCAGCGCAAAGGTGAACGACACGTTGTAGAGAGCGTTGGCGATGCGCCGGTCATCGCCACTGGCGCGCGCCAGGTCGAGCCCTTCCTGGTACCAGCGCCGTGACGCCTCGAGGTCGGCCTGCCAGTAGGCGATCCCACCGGCCGCCTCGAGCGCTGCCGCGCGTGCGTCAGGATGCTGCGCCGCGCTTGGCAGTTCGAGGACCTGGTTGGCCCGCTCGCGCGCCTCCTGCAGGTAGCCGCGCATCTGCCAGAAGCGCCAACAGGCCACCAGCAGCGGCATCGCCGTCTCGGCGCGGTCGCGCGCGAATGTCCAGGCCAGCGCCGCGCGGATGTTGTCATGCTCCGCCTCGAATCGGTCGAGCCAGGTGGCCTGATCGGACCCGAATACCTCAGCCGCGGCCCGCTCGGCAAAGCTGAGCACGCAGGCCGCGTGACGTTCGCGGAGCGCCTCCTCTTCGCCGCGGGCGACCAGCTGCTCGAGGGCGAATTCGCGGATCGTCTCGAGCATTCGGAAGCGAGGATCGCCGTCCGGCTGTGTCTCCTGGCGGATCAGGCTCTTGTCAACCATCGAGCCGATCGCGTCGAGCGCGTCACCGGCCTCGCCGACATCGAAGAGGACCGTCTGCGCCGCGTCCAGCGTGGCGCCGCCGGCAAACACGGAGAACCTGGCGAACACCCGGCGATCCACCTCGTCGAGCAGGTCATGGCTCCAGGCGATCGCGCCGCGCAGCGTCTGCTGGCGCTCCGGCAGGTCACGGGCACCGCTCGACAGGAGACTCATCCGATCCCCGAGTCGCTCCATGATCGCCTGCGGGCTGAGCAGGCGAATGCGGGCCGCGGCCAGCTCGATGGCCAGCGGCAGCCCATCCAGCCGGGCGCAGATCTCGGCCACCGCCGGCGCGTTGCTGCTGTTCACCGCGAAGTCCGGCCTGACCGCCATGGCGCGCTCGATGAACAGGGCGACAGACTCGAACTGGCTCAGGCCGGCAAGGCTGGGCAGGTGCTTGGGATCCGGCACGCCGAGCGGAGGGACCGGGTACTCGCGCTCGCCGTAGACCCGCAGCGGGCTTCTGCTGGTGATCAGCACCGAGATCTTCGGCGCGCGCGCCAATAGCTCGTTCACCTGGGCCGCGGCGTCGATCACCTGCTCGAAGTTGTCGAGCACAAGCAGCACGCACTTCTCGCCGATCTGCTCGACCAGCCGATCGAGCGGCCGGGAGCCCGGGTCCACCACTCCCACCGCCTGCGCGATGGTGGGGATCACCAGCTCTGACATGGCGATCTGACCGAGCGGAACGTAGTAGACCCCGTCGGGGAAGCGGTCCGTGGAGTCTGCCGCGATCTGCAGGGAGAGACGGGTCTTGCCGGTGCCGCCTGGGCCGGTGAGGGTGAGCAGACGGCCCTCCGCCAGCAGCCGTTGCGCTTCTGCCAGCTCTCGCTGCCGTCCCAGGAACGAGGTGAGCTGGGTAGGCAGGTTGTTGGGGATGGCGTTGAGCGTGCGCAGGGGCGCAAGGTCGGTGCGGAGCCCATCGATCACGAGCTCCCAGATGCGCTCCGCGCGCGAAAGGTCCTTGAGCTTGTGCTCGCCGTGATCCTTCAGCGCCGTGTCGGGCGGCAGGTTGCCCCCCAGCAGCGCGTGGGTGGCCTCGGTGAGCAGCACCTGTCCACCGTTGCCGGCCGCCGAGACGCGAGCGGCCCGGTGGACATCGAGGCCGACATAGGTCCCGCCGCTGATCAGGCCGGCCCCGGTGTGCATGCCGATCCGGACCCGGATCTCCGAGCCGGCCGGCCACGGCTCGCTTGCCAGCACGCGCTGCACGTCGGCCGCGGCAGCCACCGCCTGGCTGGCCATGGTGAAGACGACGAAGAACGAGTCTCCGTCGGTGCCCACCTCGATGCCGCCGTGGGCGCTCCAGACGGCGCGGGCAATCTCCTGGTGCCGCTCGAGCAGCGGTGGCCACCCCGCGTCGAGGGCCTGGGCCAGTCGCGTGGAACCCTCGATGTCGGAAAAGAGAAAGGTGATGGTCCCGGTTGGAAGCTCGGACATGCCGCGCAAGTGTCGCGCGCGGTGGCGTCTGGGGCAAGCCCTCCAGCAGCGGGTCGGCTCGGCTAGTCTGCGCCGGTGACTGCACCGGCCCGGGCACGAACCGGGAATCCCTTCGGCGCGCTGGCGCATCGGCCGGTGCTGGCCGCCGTGCTTGGGGCGATGTCGATCGCCTTCTCCGGCGTCCTGGTGCGCCTCGCGGATGTGGAGCCGGCCACCGCGGCGATCTTTCGCTGCGTCTACGCGCTTCCTGCACTCGGACTGATCGCTCTTGCCGAGCGTCGCGCCTTTGGCCCGCGGCCAGCGGCGCAGGTATGGCTGGCGATGCTGGCCGGTGTCTTCTTCGCGCTCGACCTGGTGGTGTGGCATCACACCATCGGCCTGGTCGGAGCCGGCCTGGCCACCGTGCTCGGCAACACCCAGGTGGTGATCGTGGCGGTCCTGGCGTGGCTGCTCCTCGGCGAGCGGCCGCCACAACGCACGCTGCTGGCCCTGCCGGTTGTCCTGGGTGGCGTGGTCCTCATCTCGGGTGTGATCGGCACGGGAGCATACGGCGCCAATCCCGGCCTCGGCGTACTGCTCGGCCTCTTCACCGGCCTCGCCTATGCCGGGTTCCTGATGGTGCTGCGCCGCGGGAACGCCGACCTGCGACGGCCAGCGGGGCCGCTCTTCGACGCCACGCTGGTGGGTGCGATCGCCTCGCTGGCGATCGGTCTTCCGCTCGGCGAAGTGAACCTGGTCCCGTCGTGGCCGGCGCACGGCTGGCTGCTGGCACTGGCCATCTCGTCGCAGGTGGTCGGCTGGCTGCTGATCAGCGTTTCCCTGCCACGGTTGCCTTCGGCGCTCACCAGCCTGCTGCTGACCCTGCAACCGGTCGCATCGGTCCTGCTGGCGATGGTGCTGCTGAGCGAGCGCCCGTCGGCAATCCAGCTGGTGGGCGCAGGCACGATCCTGGTCGGTCTCATGCTCGCCACCCTGCGCCTCCGCGGGGAACCTCGGCGCCGGGCTGTGGCCGAGCCGGAGATCGGCTGAGGCGGCGGAGTATGGTTCGACCGATGTCCGATGGCACCCTGCTCCTCACAGGCCGCGGCCGCCTGCTTACGCCCCGGCCGTACGACGGGCCGGCTCCCTGGGCGGTTCTCGTCCAGGATGGCCGCTTCGCCTGGGTCGGTCCGCTGACCGATACGCCGCCGGCAGACTTGACAGTCGACCTCGGCAGCGCCCTGGTCACGCCGGGGCTGGTCGATGCCCACACCCACCCCGCCTTCGCCGGGGAACGCTCCGATGAGGTCGCTGCTCGGTTGGAGGGCGCCACCTACTCCGGCGGCGGCATCCTGCGCACCGTGGCCGCCACGCGAGCCGCGTCGGACGACGATCTGCGCGCCCTGATTGCGGCGCGACTGCGTGCCTCGCTGGCGAGCGGGGTGACCACCATCGAGTGCAAGTCCGGGTATGGCCTCTCGACCGCGGAGGAGCTGCGTGCGCTGCGGCTGATCGGCGAGGCGGCAGAGCGGCTGCCCGTCCGCGTCGTCCGGACCCTTCTCGGAGCCCACGCCGTTCCGGCCGAGGCAGGGTCAGCGGCTGAGTACACCGCGGTCGTCGCCGACGAGATGATCCCGGCCGTGGCCGCAGCCGGCCTGGCGGAGTTCTGCGACGTGTTCTGCGACCGCGGCTTCTTCTCGCTCGCCGACGCGGAGCGGATCCTGCGCGCGGCTGCGGCCGCCGGCCTCGGAATCCGGATGCATGCTGACCAGTTGGCGCGTACCGGGGCCGCCGAGCTGGCGGTCCGGCTCGGAGCGGTGAGCGCGGACCACCTGGAGCAGCTCGACGACGCCGGCGTGGCCACGCTGGCCGCCTCCCGAACAGTGGCGACGCTCCTGCCCGGGCCGGCGCTGGTCATGCGCGATCGAATGCCGCCTGCCCGCGCGCTGCTCGACGCCGGTGTCACCGTGGCCCTGGCCAGCGACGCGAATGCCGGCACGTTTGGCGCGTGGGGAGCGATGCCGCTGGTGGTCGGCCTGGGCGCCACCCTGCTCGGCATGACGGTTGGGGAAGCGGTCACCGCGGCAACGTCAGGCGGCGCGGCGGCCCTTGGGCTGGACGGCCGCCGCGGCATCATCACCGAGGGCGCGGATGCCGACCTCGTCGCCTGGGACGCCGAGCACGAGGGCTCCTTCGCCCTGCACCTGGGCTCGGTGCGCCCGTCCCGGACCTGGATCGGGGGCCACGAGCTCAGCGCCTGAGGACTGTGGAACGGTCTGGATCAACGCAGACTGGCTGCTGGCCCGCGGCCTTCGCCAACACGGGCAGGACGAGCTGGCCTCCGAGATCGAGGAGGACATCCTTGAGCTGGTGAGGCGCTCGGGCTTTCACGAGTACTTCGACCCGTTCGGCGGAACCGGGTACGGGAGCCCCGATTTCAGCTGGAGCGCGGCCCTGGTGATCGACCTGCTACGCCGGCGCGGCGCGTAGGGCTCAGCTCGGCAGCTGAACCACGCTAGAGCCAGAGAAGATCGGCCCGACCTCGACCCCAACCTGTCGGAAGGCGGAAGCCGGAATGCCGATGTCGGCCAGGTACGGAATGCCGGTGAGGCGCGGACCTTCCGCGAGCTGGGTGCCGAGCTTGGGCAGCGCCACGGCCAGCGTGGCATCGGCGTGGATCGCGTCGCCGGGCGTCTTCCCGGTGCTGGCGTCGAGCCCGGACGGCACGTCGAGGCTGATAACGGGGGCCTCCGTCTCCGCGGCGAGGGCGATCAGGCGCTGGTACGGCTCGGTGGGGGCGCGGTTCAACGAGTAGCCGATCAGCGCATCGAGCACGACGTCGGCCTCGCGCACTTCGCGGCGTGCCTCGGCCAGGGTGAAATCGTGGCCGATCACCGCCAGGCGGCTGCCCGAGGCCATGACGCTGTCCAGCTGGGCGCAGGGCCCCGGCCGCAGGCGCAGCACGGGCTGCGCGAACAGGACCGTCACTGACGCACCCCATCCGGCAAGTCGCCGCGCCGCCACCAGACCGCCGCCAGCGTTGTTGCCGGTACCGGCCAGCACAACCACGCGCCGACCCGCCGCATCGCCGCCGGCCGCCGTGCGGCCCAGGTTCGCCAGCTCGCGTCCAGCGTTCTCCATCATCTGCAGCAGACTCAGGCCGATCTCGTCGGTGGCGATGCGATCGACCGCGAGCATGGTTGCTGCGTCGACCGCCGGGACAGGCAGCATCGCCTGCGGCGCCAGCCCGGCCAGCTCGCGTCGGATGAGCGGACTCGTCATGCGGCAATCCTGCGGCCTGCCCCGCGGTGTCGCTGTAAGCAGCCCAACACGCGGCCGTCAGTCGCCCGCCAGCGCCTCGAGCGCGGGTCCGTCCAGGATCACCACGCGCTGATTCGCCATCTCCAGGACGCGCTGCTCCCGCAGCTTCGAGACGGTGACCGCCAGGGTCTCGCGGCTGGTGCCGATCATGTCGGCCAGCTCCTGCTGGGTCAGGCGCGCATCGATGGCCAGCCCCTCATCGGTCTCCTGCCCAAAGCGCCCGGCCAGGTCGAGCAGCCGGGCCGCGAGCCGCTGCTCAACGGAGCGGTAGGCCATGATCTCGCGCTCGCGCTCCGAGCTGGCGAGACGCTCCGAGAGGTATCGGATGATGTTGAGCCCGATGGTGGGATGGCGGTCGATCAGCTGCTGCAGCTCGGCCGGCGTGAAGCTGCAGATGAGTGCGTCCTCGATCGCCTCCGCGTACGTGTCGGCGAGATGCTGACCGAGCCAGTTCATGCGGCCCACCACGCGACCCTTGTCCAGGATGTCCAGGGTCAGCTGGCGACCATCGGCCGTCAACCGGTAGAGCCGCACCCGACCGCTCTTGACGATGTAGAGCCGCTCGTCGTCATCGTCCGGGGAGCTGACCAGCCCGCCCCGCTTGCATGTCGCCATCGGCAGACTGCCGCTCACCTGTTTCAGGTCGTCCTCGGACAGGCCCGCGAACAGGTCCACCTCACGGAGCAGCCCCGCGCGCAGCTCGTCATCGGCGAGAGGCTGGAACGAGGCGTCCCGCCGTTTCGACGCGCCGGATCCAAAGAGGCGCTTCATGAGGGCCGACTCGCGGCGATAGCCTGCATCGTCCGTATCATGGCACCAGCCCGCCATAGTCAGCAGCCATACAGCCCGGCCGCGGCAGACTGGGCAGGACACCCCCCGAGTGGAGCATTCATGGACCAATACGACCTGGTGATCATCGGCGCGGGCGCCGCCGGCGAGGCGGCGGCCTTTGTCGGCCGCAAGCGCGGCGCATCCGTCGCCGTTATCGATCGCGACCTGTTTGGCGGCGCCTGCCCATTCTTCGCGTGCATGCCCTCGAAGTCGCTGCTCCACTCAGCAGCGGTGCACGCGGCAGGCGGTGACTATCAGTGGCCGAAGGCATCGGCTCGCCGCGACTGGATGATCAGCCGCGAGGACCGCGACTACCCCGATGACTCGCGCCACAAGACCGACCTCGACGCGGCGGGCGCGATCACCATGCGCGGCAGCGCCCGCCTCGACGGGCATGGGCGCGTGATCGTGGAACACGACGGCGTGCAGCACGAGTTGGAGGCCGGCGCAGTCATCGTCGCTGTCGGTTCGGGCAGCAGGATCCCCGACATGCCCGGCCTTGCCGAGGTCCCGTACTGGACCAACCGCGATGCCACTGGCGCCCGCGAGCTGCCTGAGAGCCTGCTCATCCTGGGGGCCGGACCGACCGGGGTCGAACTCGCCCAGGCGTACGCGCGATTTGGGGTACCGGTGACGCTGGTCGTACCCGGCGATCGGATCCTGCCGCGCGACCACCCGCGCACCTCGGCTGCGGTGGCGGCCGGGCTCGAGCGCGACGGGGTGGTGATCCGGACCGGCGGTCGAGCCGTGCGCGCCGAGGCCGGCAAGGGTACCAACGGGGGGCATCGGTTCGTGCTGGAGGATGGCGGCACGGTCGAGGGAGCAGCAGTGCTGCTCGCGATCGGGCGCGCATTCCCGCTTGACGGATTGGGCCTCGAGACGATCGGGGTGGATGCCTCGTCGGGCCGACTCGCGCCGGACGCACGACTCCGGATCGCGCCGGACGTCTACGTGGCAGGTGACCCTGCGGGGCCGGAGATGCATACCCACGTCAGCCACTACCAGGGAGAGATGGCAGCACGGATCGCGTTGGGCGACGACGTCACGCCCGACTACCGGGCCATCCCGCGGGCCGTCTACACCGATCCGGAGACCGGCTCGGTCGGCCTGCTGCTCGAGGAGGCCCAGGCTCGAGGCATCGATGCGAAGGAGTTCACCGCCGACCTGGCGACCAGCGCCAAGGGCTACGCGGCCGAGGCCTCCGGGCACGTCACGATCGTGGTCGACCGCCCGGCGGGCACCCTGATCGGCGCCTTCATTGCCGGACCGGGCGCCAGCGAGGCGATCCACGAAGCGGTCCTGGCGGTAAAGCTCCAGACGCCCCTGACCGTCCTGGCCGACACGATCCACGCCTTCCCGACGGTCGCCCGCGTGCTGGGCTTCCTGTTCATCGAGGCCGCCGGCGGCTGATCCTGTTGGCCGCGTCAGCGGCCTTACAGCGCGGGGCTCGTGCACCTGCCACGGTAGCCGGGTGCATGGCGGTCTTCTTGTCGCAACGCTGATCACGGCAAGTGTCGTGCTGGCCGCATGCGCCGGTCCGGCCGGCCGCCAGGCAGCCTCCAGCTCTCCAACCGCGGCACCAACGGAGGACGACATGCCACGCTTCAGCACCGACGGCTGGAAGACCGACTTCTCCCTCCACTCGGTCCCACTTGCCGAAATCATCAGCGGCGGCCCCGGCAAGGACGGAATCCCGGCGCTCGACGCCGGACAGTACGAGCGGGTGGCGGACGTCGATTGGCTGGCAGCCGCGGAGCCGGTGATCGCCGTCGAGATCAACGGCGAGGCACGCGCCTACCCGATCCAGATCCTGATCTGGCACGAGATCGCCAACGACACCTTGGGGGACGTCCCGATCGCGGTCACCTTCTGTCCGCTGTGCCACACCGCAATCGTGTTTGACCGGCGGCTGGACGGGACGCTTCACCAGTTCGGCGTCAGCGGCATGCTGCGCCACTCGGACATGGTCATGTTCGATCGAGCCACCGAGAGCTGGTGGCAGCAGGCCATCGGCCAGGCGATCGTCGGCGAGCTGACGGGGAGCCAGCTGGAGTTCCTGCCGTCGCAGCTGATGGGCTGGCAGCAGTTCGCAGGACGCAACCCCGAGGGCACGGTGCTGTCGCGAGAGACCGGCCACAGTCGCTCCTACGGGAGCAACCCATACATCGGCTACGACAGGATCGATACCAGCCCGTTTCTCCTCGACGACGTGACGCTATTGGACGGTCGCCTTTCGCCAAAGGTGCGGGTACTCGCAGTCACGCTTGGAGACGAGGCGGCCGCCTATCCATTCCCCGACCTGGCGGCCGAACGCGTGGTGAACGACGAGGTCGGCGGTATGCCGCTGGTCATCATCTTCGCGCCGGGAGTCGTGTCGGGGCTCGGCAGCAGCACCGTTGCCGGCGGCGACGAAGTCGGCTCGGCGGCCGCGTTCGTGCGGCAACTTGACGACGACCTGCTCGACTTCGAGGCTGCCGGCGACGGCACCATGCGCGACCTGCAGACAGGCAGCACCTGGGACTTCACCGGGATGGCGACCGAGGGTCCGCTGACCGGCAGACGACTCGCCCCGGTCGTGGCCGATTCGCCGTTCTGGTTCGCGTGGGCAATCTTCCGCCCGGAGACGCGCATCTGGCAGCCGTGACGCCGTAGGATCGGGCGGTGACCGACCTGCTGTCGCCGGATTCGCTGGTGCTGGCCGCGCTCTTCCTGGTGGCGGCAATCCTCTACGGCTCGGTTGGCCACGGGGGCGCTTCGGCGTACCTGGCCGCGATGGCGCTGACCGGCGTGGCGCCCGACGTGATGAAGCCGACCGCCCTCGTCCTCAACATCGGCGTAGCCAGCATCGTCACGCTCCGTTTCTGGCGAGCCGGGTTCGTCCGACCGATTTCGCTGATCCCCTTCCTTGCGGGGTCTGTCCCCGCGGCGTTTCTCGGCGGCGCGCTGACGCTCCCCGGCGAGATCTATCGGCCGTTGGTGGGCGCGGTGCTGCTGGTGGCGGCGGCGCGCTTCGGCTGGACGGCGGCGCGGCCGCGCGACGAGTTCGCACCCCGTGCGCCGATGCCCGCCGCGGTGACGAGCGGCGCGGGTATCGGCCTGCTGGCCGGACTGACCGGCACCGGTGGCGGGATCTTCCTGACCCCACTGCTGCTCGCCGCGGGCTGGGCCGGGACCCGCTTCGCGGCCGGCACCTCAGCCGCGTTCATCCTGGCCAACTCGATCTCCGGTCTGGCCGGCAACTACGCCAGCGTCGGCTCACTTCCGTCAGCGCTGCCGCTCTGGCTGGTGGCGGTGGCGATCGGCGGCGTGATCGGTTCGGAGCTGGGCAGCCGCCGTATGCCGGCGCCCTGGGTGCGCCGCTCCCTCGCGGCCGTGCTGCTGCTTGCCGGACTGAAGCTGCTGCTCCTCCCCTGAGATCAGACTTCGAGCGCGATCTCGTAGATCTCGTCGGTGGGGATTCCATTGCGCTCGTGAATGCGCTGCACGGCTTCCTTCGAGGGACCCGTTGAGAGGCAGAAGACCTTCCCGCTGACCGGGTCGCCCCATGCGGTCTCGAAATGGACGCCTTCCTCGGCCTCGATCGCCAGGTCGCCGTTGTGTGCCTTCACCAGTTCTTCCTGCGAGACGCCGTGAAAGCCGCTGTGCACATCCATGAACTTGCCCATCTCGTGTTCTCCCTGTCGTCTTCTGTGTGGTGGGCCACCCTACCGCGATTCGCCCTCGGTTGCACCTCAGTCGCGGAAGATGACACCCGGGTTGAGGGTCCCGGCAGGATCCAGCGCGCGCTTGATGGCGCGCATCGCCGCGACGTCGGCGGCACCGCGGTGGGCCTCCAGCCAGTCCACCTTGGCGACACCGATCCCGTGCTCGGCGCTGATGGTGCCGCCCATCTCGATCGTCAGCCGCAGTATGGCTGCGTCCACCGCCTCGTCCTCCGGCGGAGGACCGATGACGCCGATATGCAGGTTTCCATCGCAGACATGCCCGTAGAGGTAGCACGCGGCACCCGGTGCCGCCTCCCCCACTCCCTCGCGGACACGGTCCACGAATTCGGCGAGGCGACCGAGCGGTAGCGCCACGTCGAGCTTGTGGGGGATCCCCTCCGCGTTGATCGCCTCGGTATGGCCCTCGCGCAGGTGCCAGAGCCGCTCGCGGCCCGGTCCATCCGATGCCAGCACCGCGTCGCGCACGACTTCGCCCGCGGTGTCGATGGCGGCCGTCAGGTCATCGCTCGGATCTACGGTGCCTTCGGCCTCCAGGAGCAGGTAGGAGGGATATCGATCCCGGAACGGCGACTCCCCACCCCCGCGCCGGAGCACCAGGGCCAGCCCGTCGTCGAAGAAGAGCTCCGCGGCCGCGAGCGAGGGCAGGCCGCTGCGGAAGGCGCCGGCCAGTGCCACGGCGGCCGCGGTGTCATCGAGGGCCAGCAGCGCGACCGCCCGTCGGGGGAGGAGCGGAACAAGCCGCAGGTGCACCCGGGTGATGATCGCCAGGGTCCCCTCGCTGCCGGCGAGGAGCGACGGCAGGTGATACCCGGAGTTGTCCTTCAGCATGCCGGGCAGCCGCCGCACGATGCTGCCGTCGGCGAGGACGGCCTCGATCCCGACGATCTGCATTCGCATCGGGCCGTGACGAAGCACGTGGATGCCTCCCGCGTTTGTGGCGACCATCCCACCGATCGTCGCGGAGTCGCGCGCACCGAGGTCCACCCCGAAGCCGAACCCAGCCGGACGAACGTGGGCCTGCAGCGCGCCCAGGGTCACGCCGGCGCCGACCGTCACCTCGCCGGCGAGCGCATCGACCGGCAGGAGGTCGCGGAGGCGGAGCGTCGAGACCACCACTTGCTGCCGTGGGGTGCCGCTGCGCGGGACTGAGCCGCCGACCAGGCCGGTGTTGCCTCCCTGCGGGATGATCGCGACGCCCGCGGCTGTGCAGGCGCGCACCACCGCGACCATCTCGTCGGCCGACGCCGGTCGAACGACCGCCAGTGCGTCGCCGTGCCAGCGGCGTGACCAGTCGGTCTCGTATGAGGCGCGCAGGTCGGCGTCGGTCAGGACGTGGTCCGGGCCAACTGTGCTGCGCAGGCTGGCAAGCAGGGCCGATGAATCGGGAGCCATCGGTGCCATCCTGCCACGCTCAGAGCGGAAGCGACGTATCCTCGGCCATCAGCCCCAACCGCGTCATGGCCCACGCACCATCTGGCATGAGGCGCACTCGAGCAGTACTCGCTGGCGTCCCGTTCGTCCTGCTGCTGGCAGGGGCGGCAATCGAAGCGCTGCGGCCGCCCATGCTCGTCCTGTTACTGCTCGGATTCCTGGCGAGTCTGTGGAGAGCCCGGATCGGCACCGCAGCGCATGCATCCGAGCGGTTCGCCTACGCGGCCGCCCTGCTGGTCGTCCTGGGCATGGCGTGGAGTGGCGTCGAACTGCCGGCGAGCGCGCGGGACGGCAGCACCTGCGCGGATCTGCTCGCCCCCTTCGCCATGTACCGGGCTGCCGGTGCGGTGCTTGTTCTGGCTTCTGTGGCGTTGACCGTCTGGCTGCTCGGCTCGACGGCCGCGGAGATCGGCCTGCGGCGGGTATCGCGGAGAGAGCTTGGGCTGGCCGCGGGTGCCCTTGGGGCGGTCGGCTTCGCGGCAACCTTCATCGGTCCAGCAGTGGCAGAGCCATTCTTCGGGCCGCTGCCTGTCGCCCTGGGCGATCTGGCGGCCGTGGCCCCGGCCCTGGTCTTCGCGATGGCCAATGCCCTGATGGAAGAGACGGTGTTCCGCGGAGCCCTGCTCCATTGGCTCATGCGCTGGCGCGGACCATTCCTGGCGATGGCGGTCCAGGCGGCCGCCTTCGGCCTGGCCCACGGCGTGGGCGGCGACTTTGCCGGCTCACCGCTGCCGGTGATGGCAGCCACCGCTGCCGCGGGCCTGGCTCTCGGGGCGATCACCCTGCGCACCGGCTCGTTGCTGCTGCCCGTCGCGTTGCACGCGGCACTCGACATCCCGATCTACTACGCCAACGCGTGCCTGCAGAACTGACCTCCGGGAAGCGACGTCGTTTGGCAATCGGCACGCGGACTGTCACGATCTGCGCCCATGCCCGAGCTTGATCTGCCCCCTGCCCCACGCGACACCCTGGGACGCCCGCTGCACGACCTGCGGATCAGTGTCACCGACCGATGCAACTTCCGCTGCGTCTACTGCATGCCACGCGAGTTCTTCGGGCGTGACCATGCCTTTCTGCCGCGCGCCGAGCTGCTCACCTTCGAGGAGATCGCGCGGCTGGTGGCGGTATTCACGCGGCTGGGGGTCGAGAAGGTGCGGCTCACCGGCGGCGAGCCGCTCGTGCGTCGCGACCTGCCGGACCTGGTCGCGCGGCTGGCCGCCATCTCCGGTGTCCGTGACCTGACGCTCACCACCAACGGCGTCCTGCTGGGTGAGCACGCCAGCGCCCTGGCGGAAGCTGGCCTGCGTCGGGTCACCGTCAGCCTCGACGCTGATGACGACGACACCTTCATGCGCATGAACGATGCCGGCGTGCCGGTGGCGCGCGTCCTGGCCGGCATCGACGCCGCGGAGACGGCCGGCCTGGGCCCGATCAAGGTGAACATGGTGGTGAAGCGCGGGTGGAACGAGCATGCGGTGCTCCCCATGGCGCGTCGCTTCCGGGGGACAGGGCGCGTGCTGCGGTTCATCGAGTACATGGACGTCGGCCACTCCAACGGCTGGCGGCTCGACGAGGTGGTGACCGCGGCCGAGATCCTCGAGACCGTGGGGGCCGAGTTTCCGCTCGAACCGATGGCTCCCACGCATCCGGGCGAGGTGGCGGAGCGCTACCGCTACACCGATGGCGCGGGCGAGATCGGCGTGATCGCATCGGTGAGCCGGCCGTTCTGTGGGGCATGCTCCCGTGCCCGGGTCTCGGCCGACGGGCAGCTCTTCACGTGCCTCTTCGCCACTGCGGGGCATGACCTGCGCGCGCTCGTGCGTGCCGACGCCTCGGACGCCGACCTCGAGGCGCACCTGCGCTCCCTCTGGGTGGCACGGACGGACCGGTACTCGGAAATTCGCTCGGCGGAGACGACCGGCCTGGTCAAGGTGGAGATGAGCTACATCGGCGGGTAGAAGCCTGCAGCGACAGGCTGGTCATCGCCGCCCGCACGCGATACGCTGTCGCCCCAATGTCGTGCCCGTCCTGCGGCGCCGCCGCGAGCCCAAACCAGAAGTTCTGCGCAGAATGCGGCGCTCGCATGCAGCAGGCATGTCCAGCGTGCGGCGTTGCGTACGAGGGATCGCCCAAGTTCTGCCCTGAATGCGGCGTTGGCCTGCAAGCGGCTGGTACGCCCGTGGCGACGGCGACCACCAACGGCGCCGCGGCACCGGAGATCGGCCAGGCGAGCAGCGTGGCCGAACGCAAGCTCGTATCGGTCATGTTCGCCGACCTGGTCGGCTTCACCACGATGTCCGAGTCACGCGACGCGGAAGCGGTGCGAGAACAGCTGACCGAGTACTTCGGCGTGGCGCAGGAGATCATCACCAACTACGGCGGGTCGGTCGAGAAGTTCATCGGCGACGCGGTGATGGCGGTCTGGGGGACGCCGGTGGCCCATGAGGACGATGCCGAGCGCGCTGTTCGCGCGGCGCTCGACCTGGTGGATGCGGTGAGCCGCCTGGGCAGCGATGACCAGAAGCTGAGCGCCCGGGTCGGCGTTCTCACCGGGGAGGCGGCGGTCACGCTTGGCGCATCAAACCAGGGGATGGTCGCCGGCGACCTCGTCAACACGGCCTCGCGATTGCAGTCCGTCGCGGCGCCGGGAACCGTCCTCGTCGGTGAGGCGACCTTCCGCGCCACGGAAAGGGCGATCGTCTTTGAGCCGGCCGGCGAGCAGGAGCTGAAGGGGAAGGCCAGCCCGGTGCCGGCGTATCGGGCCCTGCGGGTCGTCGCGCAGCGCGGCGGCGTGGGTCGCGGCGAGCAGCTCGAGGCGCCCTTCATGGGCCGCGACTCCGAGCTGCGGCTGGTGAAGGAGCTCTTCCACGCGGCGCCGCGCGAGAAGCGGGCCCGGCTGGTCTCGATCATCGGCCAGGCGGGGATCGGCAAGAGCCGGCTGGCGTGGGAGTTCCTCAAGTACATCGACGGCATCGCGGCGACGGTGCTCTGGCACCAGGGCCGGTCCCCGGCCTACGGCGAGGGGATCAGCTTCTGGGCGCTCGGCGAGATGGTCCGCGGCCGCATCGGCGTGGTTGAGCTCGAGGATGCGGCCAGCACCCGGGCGAAGCTGGCCAGCACGCTCGAAACCTACGTCCCCGACGAGGCGGAGCGTCGCTGGATGGAGCCCAAGCTCGGGCAGTTGCTCGGCATCACCGAGACCGATACGGGCGGCAGCGAAGAACTGTTCGCCGCGTGGCGGACCTTCTTCGAGCGCGTCGCCGGCGAGGGCACGGTCGTGATGGTCTTCGAGGACCTCCACTGGGCCGATGCGGGTCAGCTCGACTTCATCGACCACCTGCTCGAATGGAGCCGCGGCCACGCGATCTACATCATCACGCTGGCGAGGCCAGAGCTCCTCGACCGGCGCCCGACCTGGGGCGCGGGCCAGCGCAACTTCACCAGCCTCGCGCTTGAGGCGCTCCCCGACGAGGTGATCCGGGCGATCCTGGCCAGCCTGGTACCGGGGCTTCCCGCGCCGACCGTCGAGCAGATCGTGACGCGCGCCGAGGGGATTCCGCTGTACGCCGTCGAGACGGTGCGCATGCTGCTGCAGGACGGGCGCCTGGAACTGAAGGACGGGGCCTACCAGCCGACCGGCGACCTCAGTGCGCTGGCGGTCCCCGCCACGCTGCAGGCGCTGATTGCGGCCCGTATGGACTCGCTCGATGCCACCGACCGCTCGCTGCTCCAGTACGCCTCCATCCTGGGCCAGACCTTCACCGTCGGTGCACTGGCCGCCGTCACCGGGCAGACCGACGACCTTGAAGCTCGTCTGCGCACGCTCGTCAAGCGCGAACTGCTGGTGCTTGACATGGACCCCAAGTCCCCGGAGCGCGGGCAGTACGGCTTCGTGCAGGGCCTGGTTCGCGAGGTCGCCTACGGGACGCTGACCAAGCGCGATCGCAAGGTCGTGCATCTTGCAGCAGGTGGGTACTTCGAGTCGCTGGACGACGAGGAGATCGTGGATGCGACCGCTGCGCACTACCTTGACGCGTACCGCAGCGCGCCTGAAGACGATGATGCCGAGCCGATCCGCGTCCATGCCGCCGATCTGCTGCGCCGGGCCGCCGAGCGGGCAACGGCGCTCGGCTCGCACGAGCAGGCGGTGCGCTTCTTCGAGCTCGCGCTGGAGGTGACCCCAGGCGCGGACCAGCAGTCGCTGCTCCTGCGACGCGCCGGCGAGGCGGCTCGCGCGGCTGGACGCTATGAAGCCGCGGACGGCTACCACCGGCGGGCGATGGCCACTGCTCGGGAGGCAGGCGACAAGCCGAGCGAGGCGTTGGCCATCGCCGGCCTGGGCCTGTTGCTGGCCTCGGGTGCACAGCCGGCCGCGGCGATCGAGGAAATCACCTCCGCATTGCCCGCGCTTTCAGACCTCGAGCATGACGCGAGCATCGTGGCGGTGTGGGCAGCGCTATCTCGCGCCTACATGATGCACGGTGACACGACCCCGGCCGTGGAGTGGGCCGACCGCGCCCTGCCACTCGCCGAGCGACTCGACATGGTCCCCGAAATCGCTGATCTGCTGAACACGAGGGCCACTGCCCTCGGCATTGGCGGACGCCTGCGCGAATCGATCGCCAGCCTGCGCGGCGTTCTCGAGATGAGCATCTCCTACGGGTTGTCATACGCGGCCTTCCGTGCGCGCAACAACCTGGGCAGCGTGCTCTGGGCTGAAGATCCGAGGGGAGCGTTGCGGATCCTGTCGGAGGGGTTCGAGGAGGCGAAGCGCAGCGGTGCGCTGGAACACATGACCTCGATGGGCGCCAACATCGTCGACACCGCCGTCCACGCCGGTGAGTGGGACCGCGCCGAGGCGATCATCGCCGACCTTTCGGCCCTCGAGCTCGATTCGTCGGACCAAGCGCAGAACGATGTCAACCACGCTGTCCTGAACGCGCTCCGCGGGCGCCCCTACGCCGAACAGCTGGCCCGCGTCGAAGCATTCGCGCAGACCTCGGACGAGCCAAACGTCGCCGCAACGCTCCATTCGCTCAAGGGATGGGTCGCCCTGGTGGAGGGACACTTCGCCGATGCGTGCGCCGAGTTCTCGGCGGCCGCGGCGACGGACGGCGGGTGGGTCACCACCGAGTCGCACGGGGCTGCCCGGGCGGCGCTGTGGGCGGGCGACGCAGCGCAGGCGCGCGGTGCCGCCGACCTCCTCCGCTCCGTGGGAAGCCATGGCCGCGGCATCAACGCCCACGTGCGCGTCATGGACGCCGGCATCGCGGCATTGTCTGGCCAGGCCGATGAGGCGGCAGCCGGGTACCGCGACGCAATCCGCCAATGGCACGATCTCGAAGCGTGGTTCGATCTCGCTCTGTGCCAGCTTGACTACGTGCGGTTCGTCGGCGGGAACAGTCCCGACGTGGCCGCCGCGGCGACCGAGGCACGCGAGATCTTCACGCGGCTCGGAGCGCCCGCCTTCCTGCAGCGCCTCGAAGAGGCGGTCGCGGTCCCGGTCGCCTAGACCGGCGGCTCCCCGCCGTGAATGGGGGCGCCTCGTTCCCGGAGCGGACCTCCTGTCCGCCGCCGAGTGACCGCCAGGATCTCCACGACGATGGCGTGCGCCACCTCGTCCGGCCCCTCCGCGCCGATATCCAGGCCCGCCGGCGCGTGGAGGCGATCCATCACCTCGGGACGACCCAGCTCGCCGAGCATCTGCTCGGTGCGCCCCCGCGGGCCCAGGACTCCCAGGTAGGCGAGCGGCGAATCCAGCAGTGCGCCCAGGTAGGCGATGTCGCGCAGGTAGTTGTGGCCCATCAGCACCACCGCGGTCCGCTGGTCAGGCGCCAGCGCGGCGGCTGCCTCGGCCGGATCGGCCGCACAGAACTCTGCGGCCCCGGGGAATCGATCGGCGTTCAGCAGCGCGCGTCGGACATCGGCCACCATCACCCGCCAGCCAAGCTCGGCTGCCTGGCGGACCAGCGGGATGGCGTCGTGACCGGCTCCGCAGACGACCAGGCGAAACGGCGGGAGCATCGGCTCGAAGAAGACCCGCTCGCCGGAGGCCTCCGCTACGCGCGGTGAACCGTCGCGCAGCGCCGCGGCCGCGGCGCCATCGGTCTCGAAGCGGTGAGCGCCGGCGTCCGGCCCGGTGAGCGGAGTCACCAGGCACTGACCGGACCGGCTCCGCAGTGCCGCCACGGTCTCGAGCGCCCCCGGCGTGGGCTCGATGAACAGCTCCATGGCCCCGTTGCAGCCCAAGCCGTAGCCCCACACCGCGTCATCCTCGGCGGTGAGGTCGAATTCGACCAGGCGCGGAACACCGGAGGCCAACACCTCGCGACCGACACGCGCCACATCGCCCTCAAGGCAGCCGCCGCTGATATTGCCGATCGGCTCGCCATCCGCCGGGATCAGCAGCCGGGCGCCGGCCCGCCGGTACGTTGAGCCGCGGGTCGTGACGATGGTGGCCAGCGCCATCGGCTCGCCCCGCGCCGCGAGTGCCTCGGCAGCATCCAGCAGGTCGCTCAGTTCGGACACGTGGCCGATGCTACGCGTCACACTCGCGGCATGCCCGATGGACTTGCCGACCGACCCTTCGCGTACGTCGTCCGCGGGTCGGAGATCCACGTGACCTACCGCTCCAAGGCGGCAGTCACGCTGAGGGAGCTGTCGCGACGCAGTTCCTCGCGCGAGTAACGAATCTCGACGAGGACGACGCGCAGCAGCTGATGGCTCGCGTGACCGGCAACTTCAAGCGCGGGGGTGAGCGCCGGGGTTGAAGGGTCAGGCCAGCCAAACCCTGGCGGCCATGGCACCATGCCGATATGAGGCTTGATCCGATCATTACCGCCGTCGACGCCCATGCCGGCGGCGAGCCCGGTCGCGTGATCATCGGCGGCGTCCACGACGTGCCCGGCGCGACCATGCTCGAGAAGCGCAACCACCTGGCCGAGCACGGGGATCGGCTGCGGCAACTGATGCTGCGCGAGCCGCGCGGCTACCCGGCACTCTGCGCCAACGTGATCCTGCCTCCCACCGATCTGCAGGCCGATGCCGGCTTCGTGATCATGGAGCAGGCCGAATACCCGGCCATGAGCGGCTCCAACACGATCTGCACCGCGACCGTGCTCATCGCCGAGGGGCTGGTCCCGGTCACCGAGCCGATCACCCAGCTGACGCTGGAGGCGCCCGCGGGGTTGATCCGGGTGCGCGCGGACGTGCGCGACGGCAAGGCGACCTCCATCACCTTCGAAAACGTGCCCGCCTTCGCCATCGAGCTGAACGCGCCGGTGGAGGTGCCGGGGATCGGCCGGGTGAAGGTGGACGTCGCCTGGGGTGGGATGTTCTACGCGATCGTCGAAGCCTCAGCGCTCGGACTGCAGCTCACTCCGGACGAGGGGCGCGACATCGTGCGGCTCGGCGAGATGGTCAAGGCGGCGGCACGGGAGCAGATCCCGGTGGCGCACCCCGATCACCCGGAGATCGCCGGGATCAGCATCATCGAGCTGACCGCGCCGCCCACCCTCGCGGGCGCGCACGGCAAGAACACCGTGGTGGTCAGCTCCGGCACGCTCGACTGGTCACGCCCCGAGTCGTTCACCGGCGTGCTGGACCGATCCCCGTGCGGCACCGGCACGTGCGCCCGGATGGCCGTCCTGCACGCCCGGGGCAAGCTGGGGATCGGCCAGGACTACGTCCACGAGGGGATCATGGGCACCGCGTGGACCGGCCGGCTGCTGCGCGAGACGACCGTCGGACCGTACCGGGCGGTCGTGCCGCAACTCGCCGGCAGCGCCTGGATCACTGGCCGGACGCAGTTCGAGGTGGATCCCGATGACCCGTTCCCCAACGGCTTCACGGTCGGCGACCTGTGGGGGCTGGACACTCCTCACGGAGGTCGCTGACCAAAGCCATTAACTCGGGGAGGAATTGCCTTGGGGTTGCCCGGCGGCTATCATGGGCGACCTGACGGAGCGGAACCGCTGGGCCAATCAGGCCCCCGTTACGGTCGACCCGCCTCCCAGAGGGCGCGAGATAGCCACAGTCACTTTGACCCCGTCCACTAAGCACTTCGGTGCCGACGTGATCGCGGTCCACGAGTTCGGCCTGCAGATTTCCGACGGCAGGCGTTACGCCCACGTCTCGCGCAACCTCAATGAACTTCGCCAATACCCGCACCAAGTGTGGGGAACCCGTGCTCGGGCTGGCGACCAGATCGAGTCGGGAGTCCCGCTCGACAAACTGCATGTCTTCGACCCGGAGACGAAGCAGGCACTCGTCGGGTAGCGCCGGCGGTCATAGGAGGAACCCATGCGGAAGTTTCATCTACTCGCACCGGCGCTGATCGTGGCGCTCGTGCTCGGCGCGTGCTCGACGGCGAGCACGACCCCCGGCCCCAGCGCTAGCAGTAGCGGTGGCGGTGGCGGTACTGACGTCCCCGAAGGCGATGGATCGATCGTCGTCACGTCGCTGTGGGGCGGCGCTGAAGAGACGGCATTCTTGGCCGTGCTCGCAGCGTTTACCGAAAAGACCGGCATTGAGGCCACCTACGAGGCCAACCGGACCGACTACGCAACCGTGCTGCGGACTCGCATCACCGGCGGCAATCCGCCGGACGTGGCGATCATCCCGGGTATCGGGACGCTGCGCAGTCTGGCCCGCGACGGGTCACTCATCTCGATGGCGGACCTCGGCATCGCGCAGTCGTCGATCGCGGACAACTACGCGCCCGGCATCCTTGACGTCGGCGTTGTCGACGGCGATCTCTACGGTGTCATGGTCAAGCTGAACTCGAAGGCGACGATGTGGTACAGCCCCGACCGATTCACGGCATTGGGCGTGACCGCACCCCCCGCGACCTGGGACGACCTCCTGGCGCTGACCAGCGACATCAAGGACGCTGGAGCAACGCCGTGGTCCGTGGCCGCCGGCGACAGCTGGAACCTGACCGACATCTTCGAGATGATTTACCTCAAGCTGAACGGGCCGGAAGCCTATGACACGCTCTTCGGCCCCACTGGCGACTGGACCGATCCGTCGGTGCAGACCGCCATCGACAAGATGCTCGAGCTCTACACCGCCGACAACATGGACGGTGGGGTTGATGGCGCTCTCGCCACCGCCTTCGTCGACGGCATCACCAAGGTCTTCGGCACGAGTCCGTCGGCCGAGCTGTTCTACGAGGGCGGATTCGTCGGCGGCATCGCCACCGGCGCGGACGTCAACCCGGCCCTCAAGGGCCATGAAGGCACCGCCATCGACTGGTTCGACTTCCCGACCATCGACGGCAAGGGCGCCGGACTCGTCACCTACGGTGGCGACGTGATGGCGGCGCTGGTCAAGGACAAGGATGTCGCTGCGTTCATGGAATACCTGACGACCGCCGAGGCCGGTCAGGTGTGGGCCGCCGGCGGGACGATCATCTCGCCGATCAAGGCCGTGGATACGAGCGTCTACCCGACGATCCTCATCCAGAACGAGGCAAAGCAGGTTACGACCGCGACGGCAGTCCGCTTCGACGGATCCGACCTGCTCCCCGGCACCGATCTCGGCGCCGTCCTGCAGTCCGCGCTGCGAGGCGAGGCGATGGGACCGATCCTCGCGGAGTTCCAGACCGCGACGGCGGCCGCCTGGGCCTCCTCGTAAGACTCGGTCGGGGGAGGGGCGAGTCGCCCTTCCCCCGACACTCCTGACTCAACAAGGAGGGAGCGGCTGCCCATGACGACGGCGAATCCACCCGCGATGCCCTCGAAGAGGGGCCCGTCGAAGGTGGGCGCGCGGATTCCCTGGGCGGCGATGGTCTTCCTCTCGCCGGCTGTTCTGCTGCTCGTGGCCTTCCTCGCGTACCCCACCGTCTCCACAATCCTGCTCAGCTTCAACCGCGGACGGGGCGGCGGATTCACCGACTGGGTCGGCTTCGACAACTGGGTGCGGCTCTTCACGCAGGACCCGAATTTCCTACGCCTCGGCTTCCCGCCGTCAGGCGCGTTGTGGAACAACGTGCTGTGGATCGTCTTCTACGTGTCCCTGACGGTCCTCGTGGGCCTGGTCCTGGCCGTGATGGCGACCCGGGTCCGCTACGAGGCGCTCATCAAAAGCGTGGTCTTCCTGCCACAGGCAATCGCTGCAACATCACTCGCCATCATCTGGCGCTTTGTCTACGCCCCTGATCAGCAGACCGGGCTGCTGAACGCGATCCTCGGCGTCGCGGACGCGGGGCCGGTCGCCCTGCTCGGCAACCCCGACACGGTCAACTGGGCACTCATCGTGGTTGGCATATGGGCGTCCGTCGGATTCGCCACGGTCATCCTGTCAGCCGCGATCAAGGGCATCTCAAACGAAGTCCTCGAGGCGGCCCGGGTCGATGGCGCGACGGAGGCGCAGATCTTCTGGCGCATCATCGTGCCGATGGTGAGCCTCCCCATCTCGGTTGTGGCCGTGACGCTCGTCGTCAACGTGATCAAGCTCTTTGACATCATCTACGTCATGACCAATGGTGGCCCGGGGGTATCCAGCCGCGTGATGGCCTTCTCGATGTACCAGGGTGCATTCCAACAGGGCCAGTGGGGCTACGGCGCCGCCATCGCCACGGTGATGCTGGCGCTGCTGGTGCCGGTCATGATCTTCAATATCCGCCGCTTCCGAGCCGAGGCAGTGCAGTAGTGACAGCCCTCCGTGATACGACTGCCGACGGCAAGCCGCTTACGATCAGCGGGCGCCTGGCGCGCATCGCTGGGCGGGGCCCGACCCACATCATCCTGGGGCTCATCGGCCTCGTCTGGCTGGTCCCCTCGCTCGGCCTGCTGATCACCTCGTTCCGCCCCAGCGCCGACATGCGGGCCACCGGATGGTGGACGGTCCTGCTCGAGCCGCGCTTCACGCTCGCAAACTACGAGCGGGTCTTCTCCGCGGAGGGCATGGGAGGGGCGTTCCTGAACAGCCTGTTCATCACGATCCCGTCGACGCTGCTGCCGCTGCTCATCGCGTCGATGGCCGCGTATGCCCTCTCCTGGGTGAAGTTCCCACTGCGTGACACGACCTTCCTCGTCATCGTCGCGATGCTGATGGTGCCGGTGCAGGTCGGCTTCATCCCGCTTGTCACCGCCTTCCGCGAGAGTGGGACCGGCCTGCTGACGAACTACGGCGCGGTGTGGCTCGCCCATACCGCATACGCCCTGCCGTTCGGTATATTCCTCCTGCGGAATTTCTTTATCACCCTGCCGAGGGACTTGATCGAGGCCGCACGGATGGACGGGGCCTCGAATGTGGGTATTTTCCGCACGATCGTGGTGCCCCTGTCAGTTCCAGCGATCGCCGCGTACGGGATCTTCCAGTTCCTGTGGGTCTGGAACGACCTGCTGATGGCGCTGGTCTACGCTCAACGCAACGCCATTCAGCCGATGACAGTCAAGGTCACCCAGCTGTTGGGCACGTACGCGACGGAGTGGAGCCTGCTCGCGGCCGCGGCATTCGTGATCATGGTCGTGCCGCTGATCGTGTTCCTCAGCCTCCAGCGTTTCTTCGTCCAGGGGCTGCTCGCGGGCTCTGTGAAGTAGGAGTCCGTTGGCGCGGGCCTGGCAAGACCGACTAGGCTCAAGCTCACATGACATCCGGAAACGGCGACGGTGACTCTCCGATCCACCTTGTTCCGCACACGCATTGGGACCGAGAGTGGTATCGGCCGTTCCAGTCGTTCCGGATGCAGCTCGTCGAGGTCGTCGACCGTGTGCTCGAGATGCTCGAAGCCGGGCCTGACTTCGCATTCACCCTGGACGGGCAGCTTGCGACGATCGATGACTACCTCGAGATCCGCCCCGAGCAGGCGGACCTTATCCGCCGTTACGTGGAGAGCGGGCGACTGGCCATCGGGCCATGGCAGATCCTCATGGATGAGTTCCTGGTCAGCGGCGAGACCCTGGTGCGAAACCTCGAGCGGGGCTGGGAGCGCGGTGAGGCGTTCGGCGGACCGATGCGGGTCGGCTACCTGCCGGACATGTTCGGCCATGTCGCGCAGATGCCCCAGATCCTCCGACGTGCCGGGCTGGCCGATGCCGTCGTGTGGCGAGGCGTCCCAGCCGCAGTGGACCGCCACGTCTTCCGCTGGGAGGCGCCCGACGGGTCCTGGGTGCGGGCCGAGTACCTCCCCGCCGGGTACGGCAACGCCGCGTCCCTGTTCGCGGTGCCAGACGGGCTGGCCGCCGCGGCTGAGCGGTTCACGGACTGGGCTCGCCCATGGTTCGGCGGCGACCCGGCGTTGGCGATGTACGGCACCGACCACACCGCCCCGACACCGGATCTGGTGGCGCTCGTCAGCCGCTTCAACGGGCTGTCCGGGACGCCACCCATGCGGATCTCGACCCTTGCGCAGTACATCGGTTCGGCCCCAGCGCTGGCGGTGCACGATCCGATCTGGCGCGGAGAGATGCGCTCCGGAGCCCGCGCCAACGTTCTCATGGGGGTGGCGAGTGCCCGCATCGACATCAAGCAGGCCGCCGGGCGGGCGGAGACCCTTCTCGAGCGCTACGCCGAGCCGCTGACGGCCCTGCACGTCGCCCCTGAGGGATGGCCGTCGGCCTTCCTGCGTCTCGCCTGGGGAAAGGTGATCGAGAACTCGGCGCATGACTCCATCTGCGGATGCAGCAGCGACCCGGTCGTGCGCCAGGTGCTCGTGCGATTCGCAGAGGCGGAGCAGATTGCCGGCACGCTGGCCCGCCGCGTAGCGGTCGCAGTCGCCCGTGGCGTACCGCAGCAGGCAGTCGCCGTCCTGAACCCCACGCCTGCGCCGCGGGTCGGTCTGGTCGAGGCGGACCTCTTCGTCCCCGAGGAGTGGGATTCCGTGGCCTTTGAGTTGCCTGACGGCACCCGCCTGCCGACTCAGGAGTTGGCGCGTAAGAAGCGGACCCTTTTCGACGAAGAACTGCGCGGCGAACAGGTCGATGAGCTCTTTCGCCGTTTCCACGGGCGCGAGATCTTCGATCACGCCTGGAACGGCTACCGAATCGACGGACGCACGATCACGTTCACGGTCGACATCGACCCCGAACCCGCTCAACTCGATGTTGACGGCCTGCGTGCTGAGGTGACTGCCGCGATGCGTGCGGCTCCCGGGGAGAGGTGGCGCGCGCACATCGTGGCTCTGCCGCGTCGGAGGCTCGCCGCGTCCGTGCCGGTCCCTCCGCTTGGCTGGACTGCCGTCCGGGCGATCGAGGGTACCGCCGACTCATCCGGTGCGGTGTTTGTATCCGAGCGCTCGATGACGAACGGCCTCATCACCGTCACGGTTTCGCCAAACGGAGAGATGGAACTCCAGACGGCCGGTGGAGTCGCGGCCGCCGGGGTGGGGCGCATCGTGAACGGCGGTGACGTCGGTGACTCCTACAACTACGGGGCGCCGCCGGGCGATCGCCTCGCGGATACGCCCGAGGGCGTATCGGTCATGGTCGGGCAGCAGGGACCTGTGCTGGGGAGACTGCGGATCGTTCGAACCTACCAGTGGCCAGCAAGCTCCCTGTCCGACAGGTCGGGCCGCAGCGTCGAGACCACCGCAACCGAGGTCGTCACCGAAGTCGAGCTGCGAGCGGGTGAGCCATTTCTCCGTGTGACGGTGGCCTTCGACAACCAATGCGAAGATCACCGCGTCCGCTTCCACGCTCCCCTTCCGCGGCGGGACGAGCGGTCGAGCGCCGAGGGCCAGTTCGCGGTGGTAGAACGGGGAACAGCGGGCGAGGGCGGCTACCGCGAGGAGCCGCTCGCAACCTTCCCGGCGCATGGCTGGGTCGATGCGGGGGGCCTGGCGGTGCTGCTCGACCACCTGTCCGAGTACGAGCTGACCGATGAGGGGCGCGAGCTCGCGGTCACCATCCTCCGGTCGACGGGGTGGATCAGTCGCTACGACAATCCCTTCAGGCAAGATCCCGCCGGTCCCGAGATCGCCATCCCGGATGCGCAGATGCGCGGCCCCTGGCGGATGACATTCGGTCTCTATCCCCACGCCGGTGGCTGGGTCGATGGCGGGGTTGTCGATGCAGCGGAACGCTACAGGCACGGCCTGCTGACCGCCGCCGGCAGCGCCTCGCCTGGGGTGAACTGGCCGCCGCGCGGGGCCGGTGACCTCGCAGTGAGCGTGGAGGGCGAGCAGGTTGCGCTGGCATCGCTGCGCCGCCGAGACGGGTGGCTGGAGGCGCGGATCGTCAATCTGTCTGCCGCAACGCGCGAAGTCGTCGTGCGCGGCGGCCTGACCGAGGCGCGCGAGGCGAGCCTCCGCGGTGAGCCCGGTGAGCCACTGGCGATCAGCGGCGAAGTATTGACCCTGATCCTCGGCCCCGCCGAGATTCGTACGATCCAGTTGCGCCGTCACGACTCCTCGAGCGGGCGCGCAGGTGTGCTCGACGCAACCGGGCCGCGCCAGAACGGCTGAAGGCGGGTAACCTCTGGGCTGTGACTCAGACGGTGAAACGCCCGGCGGAGCGGCCGCATCCACAGGCCCCCACCAAGCGCTCGTCGGCTGACGATCCGCTCTGGTACAAGGACGCGATCATCTACCAGCTCCACGTCAAGGCCTTCGCGGATTCCTCGAACGACGGCATCGGCGACTTCGAGGGCCTGACCCAGCGGCTCGACTACATCGCGAGCCTGGGCGTGACCGCCGTCTGGCTGCTGCCGTTCTATCCCTCGCCGCTGCGCGACGACGGCTACGACATCGCCGACTTCACCGATGTGCACCCCGACTACGGGACGCGTCGCCAATTCCGAACCTTCGTCCGCGCGGCCCACAAGCGCGGCCTGCGCATCATCACCGAGCTGGTCGTCAACCACACCAGTGATCAGCACCCGTGGTTCATCGAGTCGCGCTCCTCGCGCGACAACCCGAAGCGGGACTGGTACGTCTGGTCCGACGACGATCATCGGTATGCGGACACCCGGATCATCTTCACCGATACCGAGACCTCGAACTGGGCGTGGGACCAGGGGACGCAGCAGTACTACTGGCATCGGTTTTTCAGCCACCAGCCCGATCTCAACTACGACAACCCGCAGGTGGTGAAGGCGATCACGCGGGTGATGCAGTTCTGGCTCGACATGGGCGTCGACGGGTTGCGGCTGGACGCCGTGCCGTACCTGGTCGAGCGCGATGGAACGAGTTCGGAGAACCTGCCCGAGACCCACGCCGTGCTCAAGAAGTTGCGGGCGGCGATGGACGAGCGCTACCCCAACCGGATGCTCCTCGCCGAGGCGAACCAGCGGCCCGAGGACACACGCCCGTACTTCGGCGACGGCGACGAGTGCCACATGGCGTTCCATTTCCCGCTCATGCCCCGCCTCTGGATCGCCCTGCGCAAGGAGGACCGCACGCCGATCGTCGAGATCATGGAGGGCACGCCAGCCATCCCCGGCGACTGCCAATGGGCGCTCTTCCTGCGCAACCACGACGAGTTGACGCTCGAGATGGTGTCCGATGAAGAACGCGACTACATGTGGAGCGAATATGCCGCCGATCGGAGGGCGCGAATCAACCTGGGCATTCGGCGCCGCCTGGCCCCGCTGGTCGACAACAGCCGCCGGCGGATCGAGCTGCTCAACATGCTCCTGCTGTCGATGCCAGGCACGCCGGTCATCTACTACGGGGACGAGATCGCCATGGGCGACAACGTCTACCTCGGTGATCGGAACGGCGTGCGAACGCCGATGCAGTGGACCGGCGACCGCAACGCCGGCTTCTCCACCGCGGACACAGCGGCCCTCTACTCGCCGGTCATCGTGGATCCGGTGTACGGCTACCAGGCACTCAACGTGGAGGCCCAGGAGCGGATTCCCGGCTCGCTCCTCCACTGGATGCGACGCGTCATCGAGGTCCGGCGCAGGTACCCCGCCTTCGGGCGAGGATCCATCGAGTTCCTGCACCCCGACAATCGACAGGTGATCGCCTACCTGCGCGAATACGATGGCGTCACGATCCTGTGCGTGGCCAACCTGTCGCGCTTCTCGCAGTACGTCGAGCTCGACCTGCGCCGATACGACGGACGCGTGCCGGTGGAGCTGGTCGGGCACGTGCGCTTCCCGGCCATCGGCGAGCTCCCCTATCTGCTGACCTTTGGCCCCCATGGGTTCTACTGGTTCCTGCTGACCGATGGCTCCCAGCCGGAGTCCTGACCCGCAACGCCACCGCCTGGCCGGGTCGTTCTCCGCGCGGTGGCTGGCCGAGCAGCGCTGGTTCCGCGGCAAGTCGCGCGCGGTGAATCGTGTGGAGGTGTCGGATGCGGCCCCCCTTCCAGACGGAGTCGCCTGGCTGCTGGTACTCACCGCGACCGATTCCGACGGCGTGGCGAGCCACTACCTCGTCCCGGCCGTCAGCGGTGAGGGCGGATTCCGTGAACCGCACGACGGCGAGGGCGTGTGGCGGTCGATAGTCGGCCTGATCGCGTCCGGCGGGGAGATTCGCGCGGACCGCGGCAGCTTCAGATTCGAGCCGACGGCTGCGCTGGCCGCGCTCCTTGGCGGAGGCGGCGGCGGCGCAGTCGCTGACCTGGACGAGCGGCGCCTGCGGGTCGAGCAGTCGAACACCTCGGTCATCCTCGGCGACCGGCTCATCCTGAAGATCTACCGCCACCTGGAGCCCGGCGCGAACCCGGAGGTTGAGGTCAGCAGCTTCCTGACGGCGGTCGGCTATGCCGATGCCCCGCTGCTCTACGGCTGGGCGATGTACCTGCCGGCCGACGGAGAACCGTGCGCAGTTGCCATGCTGCAGCAGCTCGTTCCCTCCGCTGGTGACGCGTGGGAATGGGTCCTGGACTGCCTGTCCGGCCCGGCAGACCGGCAGGAGGCGGCGATGGCCGGGATCGGGCAGATCGGGGACCTGACGGCGCGGCTGCATGCAGCACTCGCATCGCGCCCCGAGCTGGCTGCATTCCCTTCGCGCCCCGCATGGGACGCGGAGCTGACCGCCTGGCACGTTTCCGCCGAGACTCAGCTCCTCGCAGCGCTCGCAGTGGTGGGCGGCGAGGCGAGCGAGCGGCTGCAGGCCGTGGCGCGGGGCATCCGCCATCGCCTCTGGGCCATCGCCTCTGCCGAGACGGCGCGGGCCACCCGGATTCACGGCGACTACCACCTGGGGCAGTTACTGCGGACGGGCACCGGCTTCACGGTGATCGACTTCGAGGGCGAGCCCGCGCGAACCCTCGCCGAGCGACGAGCGCCGGCATCGCCACTCCGCGACCTGTCCGGGATGCTTCGGTCGCTCGACTACGCAGCCCAAGTCGCGCACCGCGACCGCGGCGGCCCGCTCCCTGACTCGTGGGTGCCAGCGGCCCGCGCCGCCCTGCTGTCCGGGTACGGTGGCCTCACGCACGCTGAGGAACGGTTGTGTACGGCCTTCGAGATCGAGAAGGCGTGCTACGAAGTCCGTTACGAGGCGAACAACCGGCCCGACTGGCTCTGGCTCCCGCTCGCCGCGCTGGAACGACTTACCGCCTGACGACGGGCCGAGCCCGTCGAGCAGGCGACCAGCGGGACGCAGCGGTCAGGCCACCCAGGTGTGTCCACGGCGCCGGATCGCCTCAGCCGCGGCCGCCGGAGTCAGCGCGATCACGGCCACGATCCCCCACTCCAGCGCGTCGAGCGGCGAGGCGCGGAAGGCGTCGGCCAGCGGCGGAATGAACGGGATCGCGACCTGGATCGCCACTGCCAGCAGGCAGGCGATCACCAGGAAGCCATTCGTGCGCAGGCTGAAGACCGAGAGCGACAGGCTGCGATTGGAATACGCACGCACCAGCTGGCCGATCACCAGTGCCGTGTATGCCAGCCAGCGGACATGGTCGGCGCTGCCGTCGTGCCACTGCATGGCCGCCAGTGCAGCGAGCGCCGTGAACGAGCCTGCCAGCACGATTCGCCCGAAGAGCGCGGTGGTGAGGAGCGGCTCGCCGCGAGGGCGGGGCGGGCGGCGCATGGCGCCGGGCTCCTCAACCTCCCGTTCAAAGGCGACCGAGGTGGCCACGTCGATGAACAGCTCCAGCCACAGGATCTGGAGGGGCAGGAGCGGCTGTCCGTAGCCGACCAGGGTGGCTGCCAGGATGAAGCCAAGCAGCGCGATGTGGGTCGAGACCAGGAAGACGAGCCCCTTGCGCACGTTCTCGACCATGCGACGGCCCTCGCGCAGACCGGCGAGCAGCGTGGCGAACGAGTCGTCACCGAGCACCAGGTCGGCGGCTTCGCGCGCGACCTGCGTGCCGCTCCCCATTGCCACCGCGACGTCCGCGCGGTGCAGCGCGGGCGCGTCGTTCACTCCGTCACCGGTGACGGCCACGGTGCGCCCCGCCGCCCGCGCGGCCAACACGAGGCGCAGCTTCTGCTCCGGCACCGCCCGCGCCACGATGCGCATGGCCGGCAGCTCCGCGGCGAGGCGGGCGTCGTCCCAGCCATCGAGTTCGGTCCCGGTCACGACGTGGTCGGTGTCGAGGCCTGCGTCGCGCGCCACCGAGGCAGCCGTGCGCGGATGATCGCCGGTCACCACGATCGTCTGGATGCCGGCCCCACGCGCGACCGCCATCGCATCGCCCACGTCGGCGCGCAGCTGGTCGGCGAAGACGAGGATGGCGCGGGGCTCCCACTGCGCGCCAGCGAGGCGGCGCGCCAGGAGGAGGAGCCTGCCACCCTCGTCGGTCTCTCGCGCGACGGCCTCGTACCAGGCGGATCGCTCGCGCCCGCATAGCGCCAGCACCGCCTCCGGCGCGCCCAGCGCCAGCTCCTCGCCGGCGGTGCGCGTCATTGAGTAGGGCGTTGCGTCGCTCGGTGCCGCCGACGAGAGCAGCGCCGTCGGATCGAGGATCGGCGCGGGGCCGGCGATCGCCTCGCTGATCGCCCGGGCGAATGGCCCGGCGACGCCCCCCGCTGCCACGTGCCAGGCGTCATCCTCGGCGCGAAGCGCCTCGACCAGCAGCGGGGCGGCACGCGGCGGGTCCATCGGTCCGTCCGCGGTGACCACGCGAACGACGGCGAGCCGATTCTCGGTGAGCGTGCCGGTCTTGTCGGTCAGGATCAGGTCCACCGCGCCGAGCGTCTCCTGGGCATTCAGGCGGCGAACCAGGACCCCCTTGCGCAGGAGCCGATACGCCCCGAGACCGAGGATCACCGCCAGCAGGATGGGCGGCTCTTCGGGAATCGCGGCGATGGCTGCGCTGATCCCGGCCAGCAGGTTCGCGCCGGCCGGCTGACCGCGGGCAAAGCCCAGGCCCACGGTGATCGCGATCAGCGCGAGCGCAGCCACCAGCAGGATGCGGACCAGCCGATCCAGCTCGCGCTGCAGCGGCGAGCGCCGGCGCTCAACCACCGCCAGGCCGCCGGCGATGCGTCCGATCTCGGTCGTCTGCCCGGTGGTCACGACCAGCCCGAGGCCACGCCCGCCAACGACCGATGTTCCCGCGTACGCCATCGAGCGGCGATCGGCGAGCGGACTGTCCACCGCATCCGCGGTGACCGATCCCGCTTCCGGCAGGGACTCACCGGTGAGCGCGGAGCGATCGATCAGCAGCGCATCCGTCTCGAGCAGCCGCAGGTCGGCCGGCACCACGTCGCCGGTCCGCAGCAGCACCACGTCGCCAGGCACCAGCTCGGCGGCCGGCACGTCGCGCGCCTGCCCGCCGCGGCGAACGCGCGCCACCGGGGCGGATGCGGCATGCAGCGCCTCGAGCGCACGCTCGGCACGGAACCCGGTGACCACGTCGGCCGCCACGATCGGCAGCAGACCGATCATCACCAGCAGCCCGTCGCGTACCTCGCCGAGGACGACGGCCAGCGCGCCGGCGCCGAGCAGGAGCAGGATGAACGGCTCGGTTGCGGCGTCCCAGACCATCCGCCACAGCGGCGGGGCGGTCCGCTCGGCCAGTTCGTTGGCGCCCGATGCGGCGAGACGGCGCGCTGCCTCTTCATCGGTCAGGCCGTTCGCCGGCTGGACGCCGAAAGCGGCGGCCACGGCCGCCGCATCGGTCGAGTGGGGAGGGGTGGAGATCACCGCCCCATCATCGGTCATTGGGGGCTCCGGTCTAGACCCGTCCCTTCGGCACGGTGTGCCAGTAGGTCTTGTTGAAGACGATCTTGCCCAGGTGCCAGAAGCGATTCGGCTTTGGCGGCTTTGGCGGGTTGTTGTAGTCGAACTGCAACAGCGTCCCCTTGCCGTCGCCTACCTCGAAGAAGCACATCACCTTGCCGGTGTAGTTGGCATGCTTCCCGTCGGGCTCACGCCCCTGCACGGCTGCGGTGATTCGCTCCGCCACGATAGGCGCCTCGAAGTGCGCGGTCGAGCCGGCCTTCGAGAGCGGCAGATCGGTCGCATCGCCGAGCGCGTAGACGTTCTCCCGGCCTCCGACCAGGAGGGTGTGGTGGTCGGTCGGCAGCCAGCCGCTGGGCGGCGCGAGACCGGAGTCGATCACCACCTTGGCGCCCCGGTGCGGTGGCACCAGGATCAGGAGGTCGTAGGGCATCTCCTCGCCCTCGAGGCTCTCGACCACCTTGCGCGCGGGGTCGATCGTCTCGACGTTGAAGAAGGTGTGGAGCTCGATCCCCTTCTCCTCGAGGATGGGGGTCGCCATGTCGCTGACGCTCTCGATCGTGAAGGCACGACCGATCGGGCTGCAGTAGTGCATCTCGCTCTTGTCGCGAAGACCGCGCTCGCGGAGCTCGGATTCGATCAGGAAGGCCACCTCCAGCGGCGCCGGCGGACACTTGTAGGGCATGCCGGCGATCCCGATCACGACCTTCCCGCCAGTGAAGGCGTCGAGCGCCTCCCGCAGGCGGAGCGCCGCGGCCGCCGAGTAGAAGTGGTGCGCCTCGGTGTCGAAGTGCTCGATCTCCTCGGGAACGATCCGCGAACCGGTTGCGATCACCAGCTGGTCGTACCCGAGGTGGCCGCCGTCCTCCAGATCGACGCGGCTGTTCGCCTCGTCGATCTTCACCGCACGAGCGACGTTGAGGATGACCCGATCGTCGAGCAGGCTGCGCTCGGGGCGGGAGAGGTTCTCCGCCTTCTCGCCGCCCATGGCGATGTACATGAAGCCCGGCTGGTAGAGGTGTTCGCCCTTCTCGTCGACGAGCGTGACGGTCGCCTCTTGGCGATCGATCTGGCGACGCAACTTGCGCACCAGCAGGTTGGCGACGAGGGTTCCCCCGACGCCGCCGCCCAGGATGACGACTCGTTGCATTGCCATCCTCCTAGCGCAGCTTCTCGACGAGGATCTCGTCGTAGCCCTCGCGGGTCTCGATGCTGATCAGTCGATGACCGGCCTTCTCGATCCACTTGGGGATGTCCAGTTTGGAACCCGCGTCGCTCGACCAGACGGCGATGACGTCGCCGACCTGGCCCTCACGAATGGAGCGGATCAGCTCCATCAGCGGTCCGGGGCAGTAGCTGCCGCGAGCATCGACGGTGCGGGTGATGGGAGTGGTCTGGGTCTGCATCGTGGTTTCCGTCCTTCTCTCGATGCTCAGATGAACAGGCTTGCGTCGGCGTTGGTCATCAGCTCCAGCGCCACGGCGGCGCCGACAGCCGGCTCCACGCCGTCGATCAGCTGGTCGGCGGTGATGCCCATCATGTCCATGCTCATCTGGCACGGGATCAGGCGCACGCCGAGGGCCTGGGCCATCTCGAGCAGCTCGCGTGGCTCGGCCACGCCGTACTGCTTGGCCAGCTTCTTCATCATCCACGGGCCCATGCCGGCGAAGTTGAGCTTGCTCAGCTTGGCGTGGTTGATGCCAGGCCGATTCATGATGGCCAGCATCTTCTGCATCCAGTTGGTGCCGGTGATCCGGACCTCGGGTCGGACCAGAGCGAAGAGGCCCCAGAAGGTGAAGAAGATCGAGACCTTCATCTCACCGGCAGCGGCCGTGCTGGCCAGGATGGTGGTTGCCCAGGTGCGCTCAAGGTCGCCGCTCTCGGCGACGATGACGAGCTCCTTGACCTTGACAGCGCCGTCCGCCACCGGCTCATCGAGTGCCTCGACGAGGGTGGTCGGCTCTTCGGGCTTGGTAAGTGTTGCGGTCATGTCGCGCCTCTCACTTCTTGCGCAGGATGTAGCGGAAGACCTTGCCATCGACGGTCGACTCGACCAGTTCGTGGCCGGTCGTCTTCGACCAGGCGGTGAAGTCCTTCGTCGAGCCGGGGTCGGTAGCGAGGACCTCGAGCACGTCGCCGGAGCCGATCTCCTTGATCGCCAGCGCCGTCTTCACGATCGGCAGCGGGCATGAGAGGCCACGGGCGTCGACGGTCTTCGTGACGTTGGTGGTGACAGTCATCGGTGCGGTCCTTTCGTTCGCGAGGGTCAGATGAAGACGACCTGTCCGTCGCTCGCGGCGAGCCAGAAGGCGGTGACGCCCTCCACGCCGTCGACCAGCGGATCGAGGTCGGATTCGGTGATGCGGAGCAGGTCCATGGAGAGCGAGCAGGCCTGGATATCGACCTCGCCGATCTCCTTGGCCTGGCGCAGGGTCTCGTGCCAGGGTGCCTGGCCAGCGGCGGCCAGTGCGTGTACGGCGTCGCGACCCGCATCACCGGCCTCCGGGGCGAGCCCGTGGTCATTGGCGATCCGGTCGGCGCGGAACGAGTCGAGCGCCCAGTACTGCAGAAAGATGTGCACCGGCCGCCCGATGGCTGCCGCCCCGGCGGTCATCACCGCCGCTGCGTTCAGCTTGTCGTCGGTGCCGGAGAAGAGGACGAGAGCGAGGTTCTGTTCCATCGGTTCCTACCTTTGGCCGGCCACTGCCGGTGTGGGGACGTCGCGTCCGCTCGTCGAGAGCGCGGCGAGGCGCACGAGGCGTCGTTGAAGCGCTGCGCGCATGAGCCCGCAGGCGACGATGAAGTCGGTATCGGCGAGGCGATAGCGGATCTCGCGACCGTCTCGCTCGGATTCCAGCACGCCCGCTGAGCGCATCAGCGCAAGGTGCTGCGAGACGTTCGGCTGTGCGATTCCGAGCTGTGCGACCAGCTGGCTGACCGTCAGCGGCCCCTCCGCCAGCAGGTGCGCAATCTCCAGTCGCCGGGGGTTGGCCAGCGTCTTGAGGATCTCAGCCTGGAGGTCGTAGATCGGTTCCATGGCCACATGGTCCGACATATGCGCAGATGCGCATCAGTGCCCAATGGCCCTCTCGAGGGTGCCTCGGGACCGTCGTGGCCGGGTCATTCGGCCCCCCCGGGGGGAGCACGACGCTGGGACGCACCGCTCTCAGGGCAGTACGGGGGGAATTCCGTACCATTGGCGTCCGACGACGACCGCGGTACGGTCTTGGCCCGTACCAAGGTCACTACCCCCATGCGGGAGCGAGAGCCGGTTCCAGCAGCGTCCCTCACATCCGCCCTTCGACGGATGTTTCGCCACCGCTTTGCCACCTTCTTCGCCTCCCGAGGCGGCGCGCTCAGGTACGGTGGTGTCGGCTCCTGGGCTGAGGTCACACAGCGCCTGAAGGCGTTCAACGCCGAGCGCCAATTCCTCGCGGCAGCGGCCGAGCTAGCCGACGAGCGGTTCCGGATGCTGGTTGAACGTGTGCCGGCCATCACCTACATCGCCGGAATCGAGCCCGGATACTCCGCCAGCTACATCAGTCCGGCGGTCGAGACGATCCTCGGCTACTCGCCAGACGAGTGGTGCGCCGATCCAATTTCTGGAATGGTCGCCTTCATCCCGAGGACCGTGATCGTGTGCTCGAGGAGCACGCGATCGGGCGTTGCATCCGGCGCTTCGTTTCGCCTGCAGTACCGGATGCTGCACCGTGACGGGCGGGTCGTCTGGATTCTTGATGAGGCGGCAGTATCGCTTGATGGGGATGGTCGCCGCGCAGGACTGCACGGCGTGATGACCGACATCACCGAACTCGTGTCGACGCGGACCGACGTGGGCGGCACTGGCGACGCGGTACCGCGAGTGGTGGAGAAGTTGCCCGGCGTCGTCTACACGGACCGCGTCGGTGGCAACACCGTGTTCGTCTCGGAACAGATCGTGGACCTGACTGGCTACACCGCGGAGGAATCGCGGGCGCCGGGGATGTGGCAGCGCATGCTTCATCCCGAAGACCGAGCGCGAGCGGCGAGGGAGCTATCGCAGTCAGAGGCGCGAGGCGGGGACTTCGAGTCCGAGTACCGATTGATCCACCGAGACGGTCGCGTTGTGTGGGTGCGCGACCGCGGACGGGTTGTCACCGACCCCGACACCGGGGAGACCATGGTGCACGGCCTCATGCTCGACATCACCAGCCAGCGGATCGCCGAGGGGCTCCTTGCCGACGCTGGAGCGGACCGTGCGCGATCGGCCGCTGCTCTCTCGTCGTTTCAGGAGCGAGAGACCGTGGAAGCCACGGCACAGGCCCTCTGCGAGCTGCTCGTCGAACACACCAGCATCGAGAGCGCAATCGTGTATGCGCTGGTGGACCGCGACACAAGCGTGCCGCTCGGACTGGTCGCGCCCTCATCCGTGCCAGTTTCACTCGGACAGGCTCTCCCGAGGTCCCGCGCGCGGCACCTGTACCGCCGGGCCGCCGACGGGCCATGGGTGGAAGCCTGGACTCGCGACACCCATACCAGTGCCTTTGAGCGAACGTACCTGGACTCCGGCCTTGTTGGATCGGCGTACGTGCCCTTCAGCATCGGGGGTCGGGCGATCGGGGTCCTCGCGGCGGGCTCCTGGACGCGGGGTAGTGCTGAACGCATCGCCGACTCGCTGCCGTGGCTGACGGAATACTCGACGGTCCTCTCGGCGCTGATCGGGCAGCAGCTGCTGATGCGATCGGATACAGCCGGGGCACGACGGAACCTGGCCCGGATGATTGCGCGGCGCGAGTTCCATATCGTGTTTCAGCCGGTGCGCCGGCTCCGAGATCGGGCCATCGTCGGCTACGAGGCGCTCACCCGGTTCGCCGACGGAGCGGCTCCCAGCCGTCGTTTCTTCGAGGCCGCGGCCGTTGGCATGGACGCAGATCTGGCGCGGGCATGCCTTGGAGCTTCGCTCCACGATGCGGGGCGCCTTCCGGGCGGCCACTGGCTCAGCATCAACGTATCCCCGGCCCACCTGGCCGCTCCATGGCTCAAGGGGCTGATTCAAGGCTTCCAGGGCCGGCTGCTCCTCGAAGTGACCGAGGAATCGCCGATCGACGACTATGAACGGGTCCGGGAAGCCGTTGCCGACCTTGGTCCCGGCGTGGAACTGGCGGTCGATGACGCCGGTGCCGGCTTCGCCAGCCTGCGTCACATCCTCGAGCTGCAGCCGAATGTGGTGAAGCTCGACATCGCGCTCATCCGCCAAATCCAGGATGACCCTGCCCGCCAGGCCCTGGTGGCCGGGATGGTCCACTTTGCGAACGAGGTGGGCATCGCCCTGGTTGCCGAGGGGATCGAGCACGAGTCAGAGGCGGATATCCTCCTCCGGCTTGGGGTCAAGCTTGGACAGGGCTATCTGTTCGGGCGCCCAGCCCCGGTTGAGGAACTCGCCATCGCGGCCTAGCGCGTGCCGGACATCTCCTGGAGCGTGCGCCAGTTGGCCAGCCGATCCGCCTGCGTCGCCAGGATCTCATCGCTCGGTCCGTCCTTCGTGAAGTGCGGCGCGAAGCGGCCCTCGGTGCGCGCGAATGACAGGAAGTCCTGAACCATGCCGTCCGGGGCGCTGAACCAGTCCTCCTTGGGCGCAGGGTTGCCCTGCAGGCTCAGTCGCTCGGCGATCGTCTCGCCTCGCCGCGGATCGTAGGTGAAGAGCGGGAAGGCGCGGCTGGTGACGGCCAGCTTGGCCTGTGCGCTCGACGAGTCGTCGGCGATGCCGTGCTCCGGCTGGCACGGGGTGTAGACGATCACCACCGCGGGTCCGGGGTAGGCATTGGCGTCGATCACCGCGCGGTAGAAGTGGTTGATGTGCGCGGGCGTGGTCTGCGCGACGTACACCTCCCCGTGGCCGATCAGGATGCGACCCAGCTCCTTGCGCCGCTCCGGCCGGCCGTGCAGCTCGCGGCCGAAGGCCGACAGCTTGGTCACCTGGCCGCCGAAGCTGGCGGTGGAGGCCTGGCCGCCGGTGTTCGAGTAGACCTGCGTGTCGAGGACCATCACCTTGATATCGGCGCCGGAGGCGACCATCCGCGACAGGGCCTGGAAGCCGATGTCGTACATCGCCCCGTCGCCACCCAGCGCCCAGATGCGGCGCTCCGGGTGACCCGCCTGGTCCCAGCGCGCGCGGATGCCCATCGCATCGGTCGGGGCGTTCTCGAAGAGCGAGTTGGTCCACGGCACCAGGAACGGGTTGTACGGGTAGGTGCTGCCGTAGACGGTGTTGCAGCCGGTGGCGGCCACGATCCCCATCGAGTTCGGGCCATGGACCTGTCGTGTGGCAGCCAGCAGCATGCGAATGGCCGAGGCCTCGCCGCAGCCGGCACAGCTCCCGGCACCGCCCACGTAGCCAAAGGCATGTTCCCCGAGCATCAGGTCGGCCAGCGCCTTCTCGGACCGATACGCCTCCGGCGTCGGGGGGAGAGAGCGGAAGAGCGCCATGTCACGACTGAATCGGTCCAGCGTGGACTCGCCGGATGCCTCGTGGGCGACCTTGTCGGCCATGCGCAGCGCGTCGTATCCGAGCGCGTGGCAGACCTCGACGCACTCTCCGCAGCCCTTGCAGTGGACCGGGTCCACGAAGATGCCGAAGCCGGCCGGCTCGTGGCCGCGCTTGGCGGGGACGTCCGCGTACTTGGTGGTGCGGGCGAAGCGGTCGCGCGCCGTGGCACCGGCAAGCTCCGGATCGGGCTGCGCCGCCGCGAACGTCGAGACGAGTCCCTCGAGCTGCGCCTCGGGCAGGGCGATCCCCATGATGGCGCTGTCGGGGCAGGCGCTGACGCAGGTCATGCAGCCCACGCACCGAGCGGAATCGAGCTCGGGAATCTGCGGCGCAAGGTGGCTGAAGTCGCGGACCGCGGCGGTTCCCGGGGGGATGATGCTGCGCGCGACGCCCGCATCCGCCGGCAACTCCGCGTCCGCAACGCCGCGCTTGTAGGCCGGGACGATGGCGCGGTTGAAGTCGTCCACGTAGCCGTGGACATCGAAGAGGGGCAGCGTGGCGCTCAGCCGCGACTCGTGCGCCTCCTTCGACTCGCCCGCCTCCTTGCGCAGGTCAGTGGTCATCGAGCTCCTCCAGGATCTCGACCAGCGCCCGGACCAGGTCGGTCGTCGAGATCACGCCGATTGAATGCTCGCCGTCCGGCGCCACCACGACCAGCCGATGCACGTGGTGCTGCTCCATCATCCGGGCGGCGGTGAGCAGTGTCTCGTCGAGCCGGATGGTCAGCGCCGGGGCGGTCATCAGGTGGCGAACCGCCAGGCCGGGCCAATTGGCAAGTGGCTGGCCCGACGCGTGAGCTCGCACGATATCGGTCTGGCTCAACACCCCGACCAGACGCCCCACATTGTCGACCACCGGCAGGCCGGTGACCGCACGATCGGTCATCAATCGCTCTGCCTCGGCAATGGTCTCGGTGTCGACGACCGTAACGGGCTCGATGCTCATCAACTCGCCGACAGTCGGGCCGGTCACCCGCATTTTCATGGGAGCACCTCCTCAAGGAGCAGCGGCGCATCGGCGCCGGTCAGCCTGGGGAGCTGCCCGTCCCCGTCGGGGTGGCGCTCCGAGCCGAGCGCCGCGGTCACGTCGATGACAGAGTCGTAGGCGGCCGCGATGACGGCCAGGTTGGCCGCGACCACCGCGCTGCCGCGCTTGCCGAAGAGGCGCTCCAGGCGGGGCTCCACGGCGGCGAGCAGCGACGCGCGGTCGAGTCCGGCCCGCGCCGCGAACGGAGCGATCCGCAGGAAGACACCGACCAGCGCGACACCCTGCATCCGAACTTCGAGGTCCGGGCGCGGAGCGTGCTCTCGGGCAAGGGCGGCCGTGTCGAGCGCGAAGACACGGATCTGGCGCGCGACGACGTCGGCACGAGCTGCGGGCGGGATTGCGGCCCAGATCTCCTCGGGGTCGGTGAGGGCCGATTGCAGGAAGAGGGCGCCGCCGTCGACCAGGCCGGCCAGAGGAGCGCCGTAGCGGAACGCAGACGCGTCGTTCACCGGCACGAAGTCGACCCGCTGCAGCTCCGCATGCTGGCGGATCGGCTCCTCGGCGATCGTCAGGTAGTAGGTGGTCGGCAGCCCCTTCTTCTCCGAGCCGTAGCGGGGATAGGCCTGCACATATCGGTCGAACAGGTCCGCCACCACGGTGGCGATCAGCCGGTTGGTGGTCACCGAGCCGAAGCCGCCCACCGAATGGCCGCGCAGGCTGTAGGCGCCGGCCGGCGAGAGGTCCAGGTCGACGGGGGTCAGGGCATCGGGGTGGACCACGCCGAGAACCGCGCGCGGATTTCGGCGCATGGCGTCGGTATCGGCCAGCCAGTCGAAGACCGCGGCCAGGTCGCCCACCGAGACGTCGCGCGACCCGAGCCCGGCGGAGGCCGAGACGACCCGCGGCAGCGGGGCGCCGTCGACGGCGGCATCGGCCAGGGCGGCCTTCAGCTCGCGAGTGAGTGGGTTGTCGGCGGCAGTCGGCTCGTCGGTGCGCTCGACCACCGCCACCGCGCGAACGTCGCGCAGGGCGGCGGCCAGCTGTGCGGCGGGGAACGGGCGGAAGGAGGTGACGGCCAGGCAGCCGACGCGGCGTCCCTGTCCGCGGAGGTGGTCGACCACGGAGATCGCCGTGTCGGCGATGGTGCCCATCGAGACGAGGACGGTCTCGGCGTCGTCGCAGCGGTACGGCACGATGGGGGCATGGTGGCGGCCGGTCCGCTCGCCCCAATCGGCGAATGCCCGGTCGAGCGATTCGGCCAGGCGTCGCGCGAAGTCGCGCTGCGCGATGCGGCCCTTCATGTAGCTGTCCTGGTTGGCGACCACGCCGGTCATCAGCGCCTCGTCCGGGATCGAACAGGTCGCGCAGTCGGGCCCGCGGGTCGCCGACGAAGTCGCGGAGCAGCTCGTCCTCGGGGAGGAGCGTGTTCTCCAGGGTGTGCGTGGTGAGGAAGCCGTCCTGGCAGACCAGGATCGGCGTCTCGCTCTCCTCGGCCGCGCGCCGCGCGATGGCGGTCAGGTCGGCGGCCTCCTGGGCGTTGCGGGCGAACAGGATCCCCCAGCCGCAGTCGGCCACGCCCATCACGTCGTCGTGCCCGGCATGGATGTTCAGCGCCTGGCTGGTCAGCGCCCGCGCTCCCACGTGGAAGACGGCGGGCAGTCGCTTGCCGGCGATGACGTACAGGACCTCCTTCATCAGGATCAGTCCCTGCCCGGCGGTGAAGTTGGTGACCCGCCCCCCAGCCAGCGCGAAGCCTTCAGCAGCGGAGGCGGATGAATGCTCCGATTCGGGCTCCAGGAAGCGCAGCGGGGTGCCCCACAGGTTCGTCTTGCCATCCGCCACAGCCGCCTGGTAGAGCGCGGCCATGGTGGTCGACGGCGTGATCGGGTACGCGCAGGCGCCCTCGCTGATCCGCGTCTCGACGTGGGCGATCGCCTCCGACCCATCCACGATGGCGGGGATCCCGGGGAACGGCGGAACGGCCTCCAACTTGCCCATTGCCTGCCCATGGTGGCCTGCAGACGTGCGGACCGATGAGTGCCGCGCGGACCGATATTGGCGTGACCTCCGGCCCCCCGGCTTGGGACCCGGCGACCTCCTCACGTGGCCGTCCAGCACCCTGGCTGCAGGGAATACGGGCTGCGCGGAGTAGACTCCGCAGACGATGAAACGCAGGGCCTCCCAGGAGCGCGACGAGGCTATTGCGCGTGCGCAGGCCGATACCCGGCGAGAGCAACTGCTCGGCCAGCTGCGGGACCGCGAGACAACCAACCGCGAGGCGCCAGCGCCTCCGGTGCCCGATGCCGCTCCGACCGAGCCCGCGGCCGAGTCACCTGCCGAGGCCACTGCCGAGCCGGCTGCCGAGTCGGATCCGGGCGACCCCGCGGGCGAGGCGGATCCAGGCGATGCGGAGGAGCACGTCACCGGCTAGCGGACCCTCGACCGAGTTCCCGCCGCGCCCTCGCGCCCCGCAGCCACCCGGTGGCTACAACGTCCAGGTTAGGGCGGATTCTTGGCCATTAGCGTCACCAGGCGACCATTCAGCCACCTGCACGCGTGCTCAGCGCCCTTCTTGGCCGTTGTAGTCATCCCGCGGTCACGGCAGCGTGACAAGCGGCGTCGCGTTGGTGAGAGGCGGCCTAGGCAAGGCGGACGCTCGCGAACTGGTTCGGCTACGCGGCGTTCGCGAGCGAGACCGTGATCTGGGAGCAGCCCGGGGATTGACGCTCCGCGACCTGCCGGATGAAGAGATTGGCTGGGGCGGAAGGATTCGAACCTTCGATCTCCTGATCCAGAGTCAGGCGCCTTACCGCTTGGCCACACCCCAGCGAGGCGCGGCGATTCTACCAGACGGTCCCGGGCAGGCCGGTTGGCAAGCCTCTGGGGCCCCCTTTGCACACCGCGCAAGCAACGGCCATCGAGACCCGAGGATCGGTCGCGAATATGCGCGTGACGCAACAACCGGCACCGCTTCGGGCGGATTCGACCCCGGCGAGCGGCCTCGTTGGCCGTTACTGCCACCCGGTGCAAAACACGCTTCGGGCTGTCACACCGCCGCGTGCGGGGCGTGAGCGACGCTCGCGGTCACCTAGTCGACGAGCGCCACGGGCGTGGTCTACGCGATCTCGCTAGGCCGCGGCGGCAACCAGGGGGCCCTTCTCGCTAAGGGTAACTGACTTCAACGGTCAGGGAACCGGTGAACACGACGCGGCCCTCGCGGAGCACTTCAATTCGCGATGGTCCGTCAAACAGCTCGAAACGGTAGACCAAGGTCGTGCCAACCTCGAAGCCCGTGAAGCGTCTGGAGAAGGGCGATTCCGAAGGGTCGCACGGCTTCGGGTCGTACGTGGTTGGCCCGCAGAAGGCAAAGCCGTCCTGCCCGATGCTCGCTGGATCGGTTTGAAGGTAGAGGCCGAACGAGGTCGTCGGCGGTACCGACGTGCTAAGTTGGAGGATGAACGTCGCCGACCGACCGGGCGATGGCTCCACCGAAGAGGACGAACCCGGAGTCGCGGTGCTCGCTGATGTAGGCGTCGGGCTCCGATCACCCGGGCTGTTACACGCAGCGAGCATCCCAACCGCGGCCAGCAGAAGCACCGCGGGGACGCGCCTGCTGGCTGCTAGTTGTCCGAGGTGTACTTCGGGGCAACGTTTCGAATCCAATATCATGAATCCCACTGCCCCAGAACGAGGCGGCCCTGAACGTAGTACAAGTCGAAGGGCCCACTGCTGTACCAGGTGCCGGCATTGACTGTGGCGCTTGTCCAGACCCGGTAGCTGAATGTCCCATTCGCGTTCTGCTGCGCGAAGACGATGTCGTCGCCTCCGGTGGCATTGACGTTGTCAGCGGCCATCCGGTCACCCGTGCTGCCCGAATCCAGCGACGACGCCTGCGTCGTGACGAGGCTGCTGAAGGCGGTCCCCGTCGACAGCCATCGATAGATGCCCATGCTGCCATTGCCGTTGTTGTAGCCGAGAACGACATCGTCAGCGCCAGCGTTGTTGAAGTTGCCAGCTGCGATCCGCCCCGCCACACGTGAGAGCGAGAACTGTCCGCTGGTGTACCAACTACCAGCTGATGTCAGTCCTGACCTGAACACGAGGAAGGTGAAGGTCCCGCTGTCGTTCTGGGATGCTATGACCACGTCGCTCGCGCCGTCGCCATCGAAGTCACCGGCGGCGAATCGGTCGCCAATGGACGCCGCGCTGCGCGAGATGCTGCTCGACGTGACGAGCGAGCCGAAGGCCGATCCGGTGGAGAGCCAGCGGTAGATCCGGGTCAGTCCGCTGCCAAGGTCGTACATCACGGCGACGTCTGCACGACCATCCCCGTTGAAGTCACCGGCCGCCAGGCGGCCGGCCACTTTGGACATACTGAACTGGCCACTGGTGTACCAGACGCCGGCATAAACAAACCCAACTCCACTCGACGTCCAAACGTGGTATGAGAACGTACCGCTTGCGTTCTGGAAGGCGACGGCGATGTCATCGTTGCCATCTCCGTTGAAGTCGCCCGAAGCCATCCGATTACCGACGCTACTGAGATCAAAGGCCGCCTTGTCGGTTGTGGTCGGGCCAGTGAAGGCTGAGCCTGTGGAGGTCCAGCGGTAGATCCGCGCCATCGTCCCCACCTGGGATAGGAGCGCCGGACCGGCGCTTGCCTGTGGGTTCCCTGCCGGGTCGTGCAGCCAGCCAGACACCGACATGCTGGATTGGACAGTCCAATTCGAGACGGTCAGGTCGGCATGGCCTGTCGATGAACCGTTTTGCTCGATGACAGTAATCGTGCCGTTACCACTGCCATTCACGTTGGAGGCTTGAACGACGGAGGTGTGCCCATAGGGCTCCAGCGGACCGTAACTCAATACATCGCCAGCAACGGGAGCCTGTCCCGCTGTGGGATTGCTGATCTTGACCAGCCTTGTGCCTGGGTAGTTCCAAACGACATCTTTCCCGTGCCCACCGTATGGCGCGACACCGTACGCGAGGTAGAGGTACCGCATGGAGAGTTCAACGCACTCCCACTCATACTCCCCATATGCGCCCGCGAAGAAGTGCACCAGTCGATCGCCTGGGAAAGTCGGATCGTTATACCTAGGGCCGCAGGGGGCAACGCCGAGGTAGGTTACAGTGCCCAGACGAAAGGCATCCGTGCCCATCTCTGCCGAGTAATTCACCGTGTCACAATCACCATTCCACCACGGCGGCATCGGCAGATTGCCCTGGACCACCTGCGCGGGAATGGACTCCCGCTGGGCGAGCATAGGTGTAGCGGAGGGCTCAGGAGTAGGCGGATTCGGCACAGGACCGCCATCCGGCGCAATCGCCACCGACAGTTGCGCCAGTCCACCGATGTCGAGTGGCGCTTGCGAGGTAGCCGGGAGTTCGCTGCCGAGGCGCACGATCCATAGGTGGCCGCCTGCTTCCGCGACCCACTCCGACAAGGCCACCGTTGCCGGCTCGGAAACCCTCAATCGCAGTTGCAGAACATATGACCTGCCGACCACAGGTGCGCCAAACAGCTGAGCCGTTGGCGTCGCGACAAGCTCGGCACCCTGAGAAGCTCGGAAGTCAGCGAGGGCCGTGGCGTAAGAGTCTGCCCCACCCGACTGGGCAACAACGGGGATCTCTTCGGGAGCCGATCGCCCAATCGCGACCGCAGCAACACTCAGTTCACACCAGGGCGCGAACACCGTCGCACTCGAGGTTTGGATCGCCGAGGTCGGGTCCGCGGCCACGAATGCCGCTTTAGGGAGAACCAGACTGCTTACGGTGATGGAGGCTCCGCCAACGCTGGTCGCCCCATTCTGAGGCAGCGAGTTTGCCGAACACCCACCGGCGGACGTCAACTCCGCCTGCACCGCGCCCGAACCGGTGACCCCAAGGAGCAATGCAGATGCCATGGCCGAGGATAGGACGCGCCCGAACCAACGGCGCGCGACGGCGAAGGTTGCGAAGCGTGAGTACGTGCTGATAGCCATCACGTATCTCCACAGCCAACTGCGAACACAACGAACGTAAACGGGAGTCGCTGAGAGTCAGCGACATCGTCCCGCACACGTCGACGGGACTACCAGAGCCAATGGACCCTGATTCGGCGTGCCTTCTGCGGCATGTGAAGGGATGGTGGATGCCGTCCTGTCGGTGTGTCGAAGGGTCCAGGTCCAAGGCCAATGCGGATCGGCCAAGGGAGCCGGTCACGAAGTGTTGGCTCGGACCTACGTGACCAAGAAGCCATCGAAAGCATTGGAGAGGAATTCAGGGAAGTTGGAGCACCCGGCCCAGCAGCCGTAGGTTGCTCTATGGCAAGCGGGTTTCGCAGGATGAGCCATGGGCCCAGGCGTAATCCGCGCCTGTTCGAGCGCCTGATTCCTCGGGATCTCCCGGGCGTCCGAGCGCGTAGCACTGGCGGAGCCCCGGGACTATCCAGAGTCAGGCGCCTTACCGCTTGGCCACACCCCAACGCATTCGCACTCGAATCAGGCGTCCGACCTGGCAGAGGCCTGACTCACAGCGCCCATTGAGCGTATCACGACCCGGGCAGGGCTGAGGAATAACTCTGTCGGGTCGTCTGACTCGACGGGACTCGTACACTCAGCCGATGGTAGCTCCCGGCCATCCGCGCGCCGACCTCCCCGATGGAACCGTCACGCTCCTGTTCACCGACATCGAGGGCTCGACGCAGCTCCTTCGCCGGCTCGGCTCCCAGTATGCCGGCGTCCAGGAGAACCATCGGCGCCTGCTGCGGGAAGTGTTATCCCGGTTCGACGGACGCGAGGTGGACACGCAGGGCGACTCCTTCATGGTCGCGTTCCAGAGCGCGGGCGGCGCGGTCAACGCCGCCGCCGAGATGCAGAGGCAGCTCGCCGCGCAGCCCTGGCCCAGCGGTGCCGAGGTGCGCGTCAGGATCGGCATTCACACAGGACAGCCCGAGCGCGGGAGCGAGGGGTATGTCGGCATCGACGTCGTCCGCGCCGCCCGGATCTGCTCGGTGGCCCACGGGGGCCAGGTGGTCGTCTCGGAGGCGACACGGGAGATCGTCACCGAGACAGGCACCGAGACGGTCGACCTCGGGGTCTACGCGTTAAAGGACTTCCCTGGCCCGGAGCGACTCTTCCAGCTTCTCGCTCCCGGGCTCGAGCGCGACTTTGCGGCCCTCCGCACGCCGTTTGCGACCAACCTTCCCGCCAGCCCAACGCCGCTCGTGGGGCGAAACATCGAGCTGACGGTCATCGCAGACAAGCTCGCCGCCGGCGACACGCGGGTGCTGACCTTGACGGGGACTGGCGGGGCAGGAAAGTCGCGGCTCGCCCTCGAGGCGGCGAGAAACGCGCTGCACGAGTTCCGTGACGGGGTCTACCTCGTTGCGCTCGCTCCGATCAACGACCCGGACCTCGTCCTGGCGGAAATCGCGCGCGTGCTCGGCGTCCGGGACTCGACGGTGCGGCCGCGGGTCGAGACGTTGGCGGAGGCGCTGAGCGGAAGGCGGATCCTGCTCGTGATCGACAACCTGGAGCACCTGGCAGCCGCTGCGACAGATCTGGGCCTCCTCCTGCAGCGCGCTCCCGACCTGGTCGTCCTGGCGACGAGCCGTGGGCGCCTGCGCATCTCCGGGGAGCAGGTCGTGGCCGTCGAGCCGCTACCCGACGACGATGCCGCCACGCTCTTCCTCGAGCGCGCATCTGCAGCCGATCCCACGTTTCGGGAGGAGCACGCCGACCGTGCGATCCTCAGGCAGATCTGCAATCGCGTGGACCGCCTTCCCCTCGCGATCGAGCTCGCCGCAGCACGTATGCCGGCGCTCGGGCTTGCGGGGCTCCTCGGTCGGCTCGATCGCGCTCTCGGTGTCCTGACGGAAGGCCCGCGGGACGCACCTGACCGGCAACGAACCCTGCGCGCGACGATCGACTGGAGTTACCGGCTGCTGAGTCCCGCGCAGCGTGGGCTGTACGCGTCGCTGGCAGTCTTCCGGGGCGGAGCGACGCTCGGTGCGATCGAGACGGTGTGCGGGCAGGCTTCCGAGAATCTCGTCGGAGATCTCTCAGAGCTCATCGATACGGGGCTCCTCCGACGCGAGGCGGTCGCGGGGATCGATCCCCGATTTCAGATGCTCGCAACGGTGGATGAGCATGCGCGCGAGCTCCTGGACGCCAACCCGGATGCGGGCGAGCTGCACCAGCGGCACGCAGCCTTCTTCGCCGAGCTTGCCGAACGCGCCGAGTCGGGTCTCGAGGGCGTGGACCAGGCTGGCTGGCTCATACGCATCGAGCTCGAGCTCGACAATGTGCGCGCAGCGCTTGCGTACGCGTTCCAATCCGAGCAGGTCCCGCTTGGGCTGGGCATCGTGTCGTCGCTCGGTCGATTCTGGCGCGCGCACGGCCATGTGACAGAGGCGCGCCACTGGCTCGAGCAGGGTCTCTCACTACCGGGCGCCGTTCCAGCGGACATACGAGCGTTCGCCGTCTGGACAGCTGCTCGCCAGGCGATGGCGCAGCATGACTACGACGCTGCTGGTCCGCTCGCCCGCGAGGCGAACACCCTGTTCAGGGACACGGGGCACGAGCGCGAGGTCGTCTTCTCACTCTGCGAGTTGGCCAACATCGAGCTCATCCGCGACGAGGTCGACCGTGCAGGCCTGCTCGCCGACGAAGCTCGCACGGTCGCCGCTGCGCTTGGCGATGCGCGCACGACCTCGGCCGTGATGCAACTCCAGGCAGAGGTGGCGGCCGCGCGGGGCGAACACGCGCGGGCCCAGCAGCTCTCCACCGAGGCGCTGGCGCTGCGTCGAACACTCGGCGATCGGCTCCTGGTGGTCGACTCCGCCTACAACCTGGGCGAAGCGGCGTTCGCGGCCGGTGATCACGAGCATGCGCATGAGGCGCTCGAGGAGTGCCTGGCACTCTCGCGCGAACTCGGCGACACGCTGCATCAGGCTGCCGCCCTGTGCGTCCTCGGCGAGGTGGCCCTCCTCGACGGTGCCCCTGGACGCGCCCAGGACCTGTTGCGCGAAAGCCTCGAGATTTACGCGGGGCTGCCTGACGATCGGGCAAGTGCTGAGTGCCTGCTTGGACTGGCGGGGGTCAGTGCGAGCAGCGGGCGCTTCGACGAGGCGGCGCGTCTCTGGGGTGCGGCTGACGCTCTCCGAAAGGACGACGCTCCGCTGGCCGGCGAGCTGCGCGTTATCGCGCTTCTCGAGCAGACAGTCGCCTCGAGCCTCGGAGACGACCTCGCGGCACGGAAACAGGAGGGGCGCCTCCTCGACCGGGAGCTCGTCCTCCGCGACCCAAATGCAGTTGTCCGTGCGCGGACACCGGAGTAACGTGGCCCCTCTCCGCATCAGAAAGGAATGACCATGAAGGGTCCGAAGAAGGGCAAGGGCATCGATCTCAAGGCAGCCCTGGACGACGCGGCCAACCAGGTCGACAAGGACGCGCTCGGCGAGTACAAGGTCGAGCTCTTCGTCGAGGTCGCCAATCCGAAGATCAAGGAGTACAAGGTCACCATCACGCCCCTCTAACGCACTGGTTCGGCTGCGCGGCGTTCGCCACCGAGACGGTCACCTTGGGAGGGGGGGCGGGACTCCATCCATGAAGGACCGATACGGGCCTGCCGACGGAGGGTGGATGTCCGGACGTCTCGTTGTCGTCACTGCGCTTCTGCTGCTGTTGAGCGGATGCGCTGTGCCGAGCGGCGCGTCGTCAGGCCCAACCGGCAGGATCGATGTTGGGGGACGCAACCTGTGGATCGAGTGTCTCGGGGAGGGGAGCCCCGTGGTGCTGATCGAATCGAGCAGCATCGTCGGGACACGCGCCGGAACGCTGGGCCTCGCCCGCGGTGTGGCCGAGCACACCACCGTCTGCCGCTACGACCGGGCCGGGAAGGGCAACAGCGATCCCGCCCCGCGCCCGCCTGAGACGATCGCAGCGCTGGTGGACGACCTGGCGACGCTGCTCAGCGCCGCGGAGCTCCACGGACCTTACGTGCTGGTGGGCGGGGGGCTCGGCGCCCTGATCATCCTTGACTACGCGTTGACCCACGAGGACAGGGTCGCCGGGATGGTCATCCTGGACACAAACCTGCCGTCGACCGATGTCACAAGAGAGCCCGTTGCCGGCCTGCTCGGCGGGGAGGACCGGGAGGACTACTTCCGAGGCACGGAGACGACGCGCGCGTGGCTGGCCGAGACCGAGTCGCTCCTGCGCCCCCTTCCCACGATCCTGATGCGCGTCCTGACGGCTACGCAACTGGACGTGGACTGCCCGGGGTATTTCGGCACCGCGATCTGCACGGAGGGGCTCGCGCGCCATATCGCCTTCCAGGCCGACTGGCTCGCCCTGAATCCGAACGCGATGCTGGTGGAGGTCGACGCGCCGCCCGGCCTTCGAACCGCGGAGGACGCTGTGATCCGGGAGATCGTCGCCATGCTGGTCGAGCTGCGACCCGACGAAGACAGGTGAGGGGGCCACTCGAACGGCATCGGCCTATGCTTTGGAGGATGCCGCTCTACCACCTCGACGAATCGATCGTCCCTGAAGCACCTGTCCTGATCGCCGCCCTTGATGGCTGGGTGAACGGCGGGAACGCGGGCACCATCGCGGCCGAGCAGCTCGCGACGGATGGCAGGCTGCTCGCGACCTTCGACGGCGACCGCCTGTTCGATTTCCGCGCGCGGCGCCCGACGCTCGACATCATCGACGGCAAGCTGATCGACCTCGAGTGGCCAGAGCTGACCTTGACCGCCACACGCATCGGCGATCGCGACCTGCTGGTGCTCACCGGCGCGGAGCCGGATTACGCCTGGCGCGAGCTCGCCGCCGATGTCGTCAGCCTGGCGCGGCAACTGCAGGTCAGCAGCTGGGTGAGCATGGGTGCCATTCCGGCGACCGTTGCCCACACCCGCCCTGTGCCGGTGCTCGGTACCGCTTCCGCTCCGGGGCTGCTGCCGGCTGGCGTCAGCCAGGGGCCGATCGGTCACCTGCGTGTGCCGGCGGCGGCACTCTCGGTCCTGGAGCTGGCCGTGTCGGGGGCGGGGATCCCTGCGGTCGGGTTCTTCGCACAGGTCCCGCATTACGCCTCGGGCAGCTACCCGTCAGCCGCGATCGAGTTGCTCAAGCACGTCGGCCGCTACCTGGACCTCGAGCTCCCCATCGGCGACCTCGGGCGACGAGCGCTCGAGACGCGTGCCCTGCTCGATGCGGCGACCTCCGGCGACGAGCGCACCCGAACCTATGTCGAGAGCATGGAAGCGGTGGCGGACGCGACCGGAACGCCGTCGGGCGATGAGCTGATCGCCGATATCGAGCGCTATCTGCGCGACCGCGGGTCCGAAGGCGGTGACAGAGAGGGCGGCGGAGGCGGCCGGCCCAACTGAGCCGCCATAGGTACGCCGACCGATAGCCCGGACGGCCAGTGGTGGAAAGGCGTCCAGATCGGTACCGTCGTCGGCGATGGGCAGCCCGTCAACAACCGACAACGGAGACGAACCAGGACCGATGACACAGGTAATCGGCACCCGAGAATGGCGCAGGTACGGGTTCGGCGGACCGCCGGAGCCCTGGGCCAGCGGCGCCCGGCAGGATCTCGATCGGCTCTCCACCTCGTACTACCTCGACGTGCTCGACGCGCGGCCGCGGGCGCTCGCCGCCGCGCCGGACGAGGAGATGCGCGCGCGCATCGAGGAGCTGTTCACCACCGCCACGCGGCACAAGCACGAGATCGACTACACGCTGCGCCACTGGGCCACGCCAGTTGAGCGAGCGCGCGTCGAAGACCGGCTCGGCTCGCTCATGCGCATCAGTCGACGCCTGCGATCGATCGTGGACCCGTCGACGACCCACACCGAGCCCGACGCCGCCTGACCCGGGCACGGGACCCCAGGCCGGGCGAGTGGCCCGGCGACGCGCATACACTCCCCGCATGCCCCGCTACCCCCTCCTCGCCGATATCGTTGCCGCCCGGAAGCGCCTCGAGGGGATCGCGCTGCACACGCCGCTCGAAGACTCCCCCACGCTCGCGGCCAAAGGCGGCGCCGCAGAGGTTCGACTGAAACTGGAGCTGCTTCAGCCGACCGGCTCCTTCAAGACTCGCGGCGCACACAACAAGGTGGCGCTCATCGCCGCCGAGCAGTCGGACGTGGAACTCGTGACGGCCAGCACCGGCAACCACGGGATCGCGGTGGCGACTGCAGCCGCTCGCCACGGCATGCGGCTCACCGTACTGGTCGGCAAGGCCATATCCCCGGGCAAGCTGGAGCGTCTGCGGGCGCTCGAATCGGACCGATGCGTGGTCGAGCTGTTCGGCCGCGACTCCGACGACGCCGAGGCCGAGGCGCGGCGCCGCGACACGGCAGGAATCGCCGTGTACGTGCACCCCTACAACGACCCCGACGTCATCGCCGGCCAGGGCACCGTTGGCGCCGAGATCCTCGACGACTGGCCCGAGTGCGACGCCATCGTGGTGCCGATCGGCGGAGGAGGCCTGATCGCCGGCATCGGCCTGTGGGCCAAGACGGTCAAGCCGGGCCTCCGGCTGGTGGGGGTCCAGCCATCGGCCTCACCTCCGATGTACGCCTACCTGGAGTCGAACTCCACCAAGCCGATGCCGATCGCCCCGACCCTGGCCGACGGGGTCGCCGGCAACATCGAGCGCGACAGCATCACCTGGAAGATGTGTCGCCAGCTCGTTGACGAGGTCGTTCTCGTGGACGAGGAGCAGATCGCCGACGCGATGGCCTGGTCGCTGGGCGTGCACCACCTGGTGGTCGAGGGGAGCGGCGCGCTGGGGATCGCGGCGCTGCGCGCGAGGCTCGGCGGCCTTGCCGATCGTCGCGTCGCGGTGGTGCTGACCGGCCGGAACGCCGACGCCGCTGTGCTCGCATCGCTGTTCGCCCGATAAGACGCGGGCTTGCGCCCGGCGGTAGCATCACTCCATGACCGATGAGCAGCCCGGGGCGCATCTTCCTCCACCCGAACCGCGCAGGGGGTACCCCGGCTCAGCGGTCCTGGGCGGCATCCTGATCGTGGTGGGGCTGGTCTTCTTCGCCAGCCAGCAGCTGAACATCGACATCGGTGAGGCGACGTGGCCGTTCTACGTCATCGCTCCCGGCGCCGGCCTGCTGGCGCTGGGGCTGATGCAGCGGCGCGGCGAGGGGCTGGTCATCGCCGGCAGCATCGTGACCATGGTCGGCCTGGTGCTCTTCTACCAGAACGCAACCAACCACTGGGAGAGCTGGGCGTATGCCTGGGCGCTGGTCGGCCCCGGCGGCAGCGGCATCGGGATGCTCCTGTACGGGACCCGCAGCGCAAACGTCAAGATGGCCCGCGAGGGCTTCTGGATGATCGTCACCGCGCTGGGCCTCTTCGCCGCCGGGTTCGTCTTCTTCGAGGGCGTGATCGGGATCAGCGGAAGGCGCCTGCCACTGCCCGAGTGGGCGATGCCGGTCGCCATCATCGGTATCGGCGTGCTCGTGCTCGCCCGAGGGCTGACGGCCCGGCGCCACGACCCCGCGGAATGGCCCGAGGTTTCGCGAGACAATGCGTCACCGGAGTCCGGCGAGGGCGACTGACGGCGTGACCCTCGAGGTTCGGCCGGTCACCGCCGACCGCTGGCAGGAGCTGTCCGATCTCTTCGGCCGGGCTGGCGCGTTCAGCCACTGCTGGTGCACCTGGTGGCGTCAGACCAGCAACGAGTTCAGCACCGGCGTGCGGGATGGCGCCGCCGGGAACAGGGCGCTCATGCACGCAGTGGTCGAGGCGGGCTCCGAACCCGGCCTGCTCGCCTACCGTGACGGCAAGCCTGTCGGCTGGATCAGCGTCGCGCCGCGTCCCCAGTTCGGACGCATTCTTCGCTCGCGGCGCATCGGCCCGCCCGCCGAAGAGGCGACCGATGAGCGCACCTGGTCGGTCGTCTGCTTCTGGATCCCGCGGGCCGAGCGCGGCAGGGGCGTGGCAACTGCGCTGCTGGAGGCGGCGGTCGCGCACGCCCGGGCGCGCGGGGCGACCACGCTCGAGGCGTACCCGGTGGACGCCGCGGATGGACGCCTACCGAGCAGCAACGTGTTCACCGGGACGCTGACGATGTTCACGCGGGCCGGATTCGCCGAGGTCGGGCGTCCGCGCGGCAGCCAGCTCGTGGTTCGGCGGCCCCTCTAGATCCTGGCGCGGGTCGTGCGCGACGGGCATCATCTTCGCCAGACTTGCACCGGTGGACCGCTAGGCGTGTCTTTGGCCGATCCTGCCTGCCGTCGAGCCACCCAGCGCTCCCGATTCGTGCTCAGGGGCCAGTCCGGTCGTCGCCCGCGCGGGTGATCAACCCGCCTACCGGTCCCCCAGTGGCAATCTGGCGGGAATCGGGGCAAACCATCGGCCTAGCGGTCCTCCCATGCACATCTGGCAGGAACGTGCACCGATTCGCCGCTGCGGGCCGCCGCGCCCAGCGCCGCCGGCATCGTGAGGTATCCGCCGACCCGTATCCTTAGCGGCGCCATGCCAACCGACGAGCCGAACGAAGCCGAGCGCATCGCGCACGCTCTCGAAGGGGTCAACGCGGGCTACGTGGCGGAGATGCAGGAGCAGTTCCTGCGTGATCCAGCCTCTGTCGACCCGGAGTGGCGCGCGCTCTTCCAGCCGCGCATCCCGCCGATCGGCGCCGGGCCCGTCGAGGAGGCGCCCGATGAGGCAGCGCCCGTGGAGCTGGTCTCCGACCTCGCGGCGGCGGCGGCGGCCGCGCCCTCCGCGGCGACGGTCGCCATGCTTCCCGCCGGTGCGACGCCGCTGAAGGGCCCCGCCGCGCGGCTGGCCCAGAACATGACCGCCTCGCTGGCCGTGCCGACCGCGACCAGCTTCCGCGACGTCTCGGTCGCAGTCCTGGAGGCCCGGCGCCGCGAGTTGAATGAGCGGATGGCGCCCAGGCGGGTGAGCTTCACCCACCTGATCGGTTGGGCGATCGTCCAGGCGGCGGTCGAGCAGCCCGGCATGATTCGCCATTTCGGCGAGGCCGATGGCCAGGCATACCGGGTCGATCCCACATCGGTGAACCTGGGCCTGGCCGTCGACGTCGAGCGGTCCGGCGGTGCCCGCTTCCTGGTCGTGCCCGTCATTCGCGACGCCAACGCGATGGACTTCGCGCGATTCCACGCGGCGTACGAGGAGCTCGTCGGGAAGGCCCGCGCCAACCGCCTCTCACCCGACGACTTCGTCGGCGCCTCCATCACGCTCACGAACCCCGGCACGCTGGGCACCACCGCATCGGTCGCGCGGTTGATGCCCGGACAGGGCGCCATCGTGGCCACCGGCGCAATCCGAACCGTCGCCGACGACCGGCTGATGACGCTCAGCTCCACCTACGACCATCGCGTCATCCAGGGCGCCGAATCGGGCGCCTTCCTGCGAAGGATCGATCAACTGCTGGGCGGCGCCGACGACTTCTACGAGATGCTCTTCGCTTCGGTCGGGGCGGGTCTGCCTGCATCGGCGTCGGCCGCCGCTCCCGCCGCGCCCCCGACGGCGGCGACCGCGAGCGACGACGACCTTCGAGCGGTTGCCGCGGCCGTTGCGCTGGTCCGGGCGTATCGGTCCTTTGGACACCTCCAGGCACATCTCGATCCGCTGGGCAGCGAGCCGGTCGGCGACCCGGCGCTCGACCCTGAGCCGCTCGGCCTGACACCCGACTCGATGGCGCGCATCCCCGCCGAACTGCTGCGCGTCGACGTCGCGGGGGCGACGCTCGCCGAGGCGCTGCCCGCGCTGCGCGACACGTACTGCGGCTCGATCGCCTACGAGGTCGAGCACATTGCCAGCCACGACGAACGGGTCTGGCTGCGGCGCGTGATCGAGTCCGGTGCTCACCGCCAGCCGCTCTCCGCCGAGCAGCAGCGCTCGCTCCTGCGACGGCTGACCGCGGTCGAGGGGCTGGAGCGATTCCTGCACAAGGCCTACCTCGGACAGAAGCGCTTCTCCATCGAAGGGCTCGACGCCATGGTGCCGACCCTCGACGGGGTGATGGCCGGCGTCGCCGCGGCGGGCGCCAGCGACGTGGTGATCGGAATCGCGCATCGGGGAAGGCTCAACGTGCTTGCCCACATCGTCGGCGTCAGCTACGAAGCGCTCCTGACCGAGTTCGAAGCGGGCCGTGGTGGCACCGATGCGCGCGCTCCCCGCGGGGCGCTTGACGACGTGAAGTACCACCTCGGCGCGGACGGCACCTACGCCACCGGGGAGCGCGAACTGCGGGTCAGCCTGTCACCCAACCCGAGCCACCTCGAGGCGGTTAACCCGGTGGTCGAGGGTCGTGCCCGCGCCGAGCAGACGGACCGCACCGGGCCGATCGCCACCACCGATCCGGATCGGACGGTTCCGGTGCTCATCCACGGCGACGCGGCCTTTGCCGCGCAGGGCGTGGTGGCCGAGACCTTCAACATGGCGCGGCTGGCCGGCTACACCACCGGCGGCACGGTCCACCTGATCGCCAACAACCAGGTCGGCTTCACGACCGATCCGCGCGAGGGGCGCTCGACCGACTACGCATCGGACCTGGCCAAGGGCTTCGATGTCCCGATCATCCACGTCAACGCCGACGACCCGGAGGCCTGCCTGGCGGCCGCGCGGCTGGCGATGATGTACCGCGAGCGCTTCCACGGCGACGTGGTGATCGACCTCGTCGGCTACCGCCGATACGGGCACAACGAGGGCGACGAGCCGGCCTACACGCAGCCGCAGATGGCCGCCGCCATTGTCGAGCACCCCAGGGTTCGAGAGCTCTATGCCGGCATGCTGGTGGGGGCCGGCATCGTGTCGGCCGAGGAGGCGAACGAGTGGGTGACCGCGTTCGCCCAGGATCTCGCGGCGCGGCAGGCGGCCGTGCGGAGTACCCACGCCGAGCCGCAGCTCGACCGCGGCGCGGAGGCGATCGATCCGGAAGAGGCGCCCGACCCCGTCACCGCGGTGGACGCAGCACTCTTGAGAGAGCTGAACGCGGAACTGAACCGCTGGCCGGAGGGCTTCGAGATCAACCCCAAGCTGGCCAAACAGCTGGAGAAGCGCCGGCATACGCTGGAAGGGGGCGACGGCCGCGTCGAGTGGGCGCAGGCGGAAGCACTGGCGTTTGCGTCACTCCTCGGGGAGGGGACGCCGATCCGCCTCACCGGCCAGGACACGGTGCGCGGGACCTTCAGCCAGCGGCACCTCGTCCTCCACGACGCAGGGAGCGGCGCTGCGCACGCCCCCATCCAGCGGCTGACGCGGGCGCGGGCCAGCTTCGAGATGCACAACAGCCCGCTGAGCGAGTACGCCTGCCTGGGCTTCGAGTACGGCTACGCCGTCACGGCGCCCGAGGCGCTCGTCCTGTGGGAGGCGCAGTACGGTGATTTCGCCAACGGGGCGGAGATCATCATCGACCAGTTCGTGATCGCCGGGCTGGCGAAGTGGCGCCAAACCTCGCGGCTGACCCTGCTGCTCCCCCACGGATACGAGGGATCGGGACCCGAGCACTCCTCGGCACGTCTCGAACGCTTCCTGGCGCTGGGGGCGGAGGGCAACATCCGGGTGGTCTACCCGACGACCGCCGCGCAGTACTTCCACCTTCTCCGCCGCCAGGCGCGCCACGCCGACCTCCGTCCGATGGTGGTGATGACCCCGAAGTCGCTCCTGCGCCTGCCGGAGGCATCGTCGCCGCTCGAGGACCTGTCAGATGGCGCCTTCACATCGGTCCTCGACGACCCCGCCATGGCCGGACGCGACCCGTCCGAGGTGAAGTACGTGATCATGTGCAGCGGCAAGATCTACTTCGACATGGCGCTTGCGCCCGAGCGCGCCGCCCGCGCGGACCTTGCCCTGGTGCGCTGCGAGCGGCTCTACCCGTTCCCGTCAGATGAGCTGGCCGCGGTCCTGGCCCGCTACCCAAAGGTCGAGAGGGTCGCCTGGGTCCAGGAGGAGCCGCGGAACATGGGCGCGCGGAAGTTCGTCCTGCCCAAGATCCGCCACCTCGTCCCGTTCCGGATCCCGCTCGGCGACATCAGTCGCCCCGAGCGATCACGTCCCGCCGAGGGATACCCGGCCACGCACGCCGCGGAACAGGCGCGGATCGTCCGCGACGCGCTGGCCGCCGGGTAGTTCCCCTCAGCTCACGCGACGACGGCCACCGCTCGCCGGCGCCGCACCACGATGACGACGACGCCGAGGCCGATCCCGACCACCAGGGCGGTGAGCGGCGTCCACGAGCCGACAAGCATCAGCGCGTAGATGACCAGCATCAGCGCGGCGCCCAGGCCGAACAGCAGGCCGCCGAGGATCGCCCAGCCCCAGCCACTTCGGTATCCGGTGTAGAGGAGCGCGAGACCGAGGACCAGCAGTGCCAGACCCACGAAGAACGGGATCGTGCCGACGGGGTCGCCGGTCAACTGCATCCAGCCGCTGCCGGAGCACGAGCCGCCGTTGCCGGAGATCGACCCCGACACAAAGAAGAGGCCGGTGACGCGGAACGGCATGGTGTCCTTGACCGTGACGGTGCCATCGCCATCGGTGTCGCCGCCGTGATTCGGATCACCGCCTCGCAGGGGTGTCGGGACATTGAAGACCGATACGCCCCAACTGTGGTCCATGATCACCAGCGGACCCATCGTGCCGGCCCACCGCACCGTGCCATCCCAGTCGACAAGGAACGGGTTCTCCTGCGTCGCATCGGTGGCGTTCACGGTGGCCATATCCAACGGCCCACCGCCCGCATCGAACGAGTTGATCGCAAGGGTGCAGTTGCTCAGCGGAAAGGCACTCGCGCTGGCAGGCAGCATCAGGATGAGTGCCGGGAGCGCGAAGAATGCCAGGCGTCGCAGGATGGGTCGCATGCGGGCCTCCCGAAGGTAACGCGTCACCCGGCCAGTGGGCGTGGCGCCTGCCGGAGCCGGTGGCGCGTCTGGGCCGATGCTACGCCCATGACGCAAGGATTCCTATACTCGGAAAGCCTATGACGCACCCGATTCCGCTCCTGGAGCGCTACCGCGACGAGCTGGCGCGCCCCGGGGAGACGTTCCCGATCTCTCTCGGAGAAGGCTCCACGCCGCTGATCCACGCGCGGCGGCTTGGCGCCGACCTCGGGCTCGACAGCCTCTACCTGAAGTACGAGGGCACCAACCCGACCGGCTCGTTCAAGGACCGCGGCATGGTGCTCGCCGTGAACCGGGCCGTAGCGAGCGGCGCCCGGGCGGTGATCTGCGCCTCGACCGGCAACACCTCGGCCTCGGCTGCCGCCTACGCCGCCGCTGCGGGGATTCCCTGCTTTGTGGTCCTGCCGGCCGGAAAGGTCGCGCGCGGCAAACTGGCACAGGCGCTCGCTGCCGGCGCGCGGTTGATCGCCGTGGAGGGCAATTTCGACGCGGCCCTCGAGGCGGTCCGCGAGATTGGGGACGCTGGCGACGCGGTGGTCGTCAACTCCATCAATCCCGATCGCCTGGCCGGCCAGCAGACCGGCGCCTTCGAGATCGTCGACGTGCTCGGCGCGTCCCCCGACGCGGTCGCCCTGCCGGTCGGCAACGCCGGCAACATCACGGCCTACTGGGCCGGATTCAACCGCTACGCGGAGGCCGGAAGGACCGATGGGCGCCGCCCGCGCATGCTCGGCTTCCAGGCGGATGGCGCCGCACCCCTTGTCCATGGGGCTCCGGTGGCGGCACCCGAGACCGTGGCGACCGCCATCCGCATCGGCAACCCTGCCTCGTGGGCGGGCGCCGTGGCCGCCCGCGACGAATCGGGCGGGCTGATCGAGTCGGTCAGCGACGAGGCGATCCTGGCGATGCAGTCGCGCATCGCGCGCTCGGAGGGGATCTTCTGCGAGCCCGCATCAGCCGCCGGTGTCGCCGGCGTTGCGCAGCTTGCCGGTGAGGGCAGCCTGCATCGGTCGGAGGTGGTCGTCTGCATCCTGACCGGCCACGGCCTCAAGGACGCTGATGTCGTGGCCAGCGGCGCGGATACGCCCGCCGTCCGTGCCGCTGCCGGCGCGATCCGCGAGGCGATGCGCCGCTAGCCAAGCCTTCCATACCGGTCCATCACCTCGACCAGCCGGTCGTGGGGGATGGCGTGGAAGGTGATCCCGTCACGCCCCGTCATCGTCTCGGCGCCGACCAGGGCATTGACGACCGCTTCCTCGGTCGCCTCGATGGTGGCCCAGTAGAGCGAATCGAGGTGATCGTCGTTCAGCATGCTGAGCGGGAAAGTGTTCGGCGCGCCCTCGTGCTCCTCGGGGCGCAGACCGCGATTGCCGGTGGCGAAGACCAGGAAGATGTCGCCGCTGTCCTGCTCGCCGCCGCCCCCGCCGCGCGCCACGCCAAGCGAGGAGCGCTGCGCCAGTCGGCGGCACTGGTGGGGCAGCAGCGGAGCGTCAGTGGCGACCACGGCGATGATTGATCCGGCGTCCGGTGCCGGGACGTCCGGGCCAGGGACCTCGGCGTTGGAAATCTCTCGACCGACCGGCACGCCGTCGATCGCGAGGTGCGCCCGGCGCCCGTGGTTGGCCTGCACCAGCACCCCGACCGTGTAGCCGCCATCGGCATCGGGCACGCGCCGCGACGCGGTGCCGATCCCGGCCTTGAAGGCGAAGCACTTCATGCCGGTCCCGCCGCCGACGTTGCCCTCTGCCACGGGACCAGCGGCGGCCGAGTCCAGCGCGGCGAAGACGTGTTCGGGGCGCACGTGCTGCCCATCCACGTCGTTGAGGTAGCCGTCCCACGTCTCCGCGACAACCGGGAGCGACCAGAGTCCCGAGGCGGGCCGGCGTCGACACGCTGGCGGCCACCAGCGCGTCGCGCACCACGCCGACGCTGTGGGTGTTGGTGAGCGCGATCGGGCTTGTCAGCATTCCCGATTCGCGGACCCACTCCAGGCCGGTCATCTCGCCGTTGCCGTTGAGCGTGTGGCTGCCGGCGAAGAGCGGCTCGCGCCCGGGGTCCCCGTCGCTCGGCAGGATGACCGTCACGCCGGTCCGGATCGGTCCCTCGCCCACCACCAGCGGGCCGTTCCCGGAGATCAGGGTCGTATGGCCAACCCGCACGCCGGGCACATCGGTGATGGCGTTGTGCTCGCCGGGCGGCAAGGTACCGATCACGATCCCCAGATCACGCGCTCGCATTGGTCTCACTTCCCGATCATGACACGCCGCCTTCCGACTGCGCCGCACCGCTGGTACCCTGCGTCGCGTGTCCGAGTCCACCGCCAGCGACCCACGGCCGCGCTGCGCCTGGAGCGTCGCCGATCCACTGTACGAGGCGTACCACGACACCGAATGGGGTGTTCCCGCTCCACGATGACCGTCGCCTCTTCGAGCTCCTCAATCTCGAGGGAGCACAGGCCGGCCTGGCCTGGATCACCATCCTGCGCAAGCGAGACGGGTATCGACGTGCCTTCGACGGCTGGGATCCGTCGTCGCATCGCCGGCTACGACGAGGCGGACACCGCGCGACTGCTGGCCGACGCTGGGATCGTGCGCAACCGCGCCAAGGTGCGGGCCACCATCGGCAACGCGCAGGCCTACCTTCGCCTGACCGATGCGCCCGGCGCCTTCGACCGCTACCTGTGGTCATTCGTCGGCGGGGCGCCGGTGCAGAACCGGTGGACGTCCATGAGCGAAGTCCCGGCCGAGACCGATGCCTCCCGCGCCCTGTCACGCGACCTCAGGCAGCGCGGCTTCGGCTTCGTGGGCCCGACCATCGTGTACGCCTTCATGCAGTCGGCCGGCCTCGTCAACGACCACACCACCGACTGCTTCCGCCACGCCGAGCTGACCGACGACTAACGCTGGCTGGGGCACGTTCGCCGAGGTGGGCCTGCCGACAAGGAATCAGAGCCGGGAGAGATGCCCTCAGCGCAGGACGATCCAGCGAAGCTCTAGGTCTCCGTTGGCGGGCCCGTACCGATAGGCCAGCAGATCACCCACCAGATCCACGATAAGCCCGACGTTGTCGTATGGATCTTCCTCGATCAACCCGAGGTCGACAATCTTCAGCGGGGTCCCCGTCTCCAGATCGGCCAGGTATAGGGCGCGGTCATTGTCCGACCAAGCGGCCACGTAGCGGTTCCCGATGGTCGGGAAGGTGTATCGCGGACCGCTGGGATCCAGGGTCAGTGGCTCCATCTCGCCGGTGCGCAGCGAGTAGCGGACCAGCCGCCCGTGGACGACGAAGCTCTCCTGGAGGGTGGACTCCTTCCAGACCACGGTATCGCCGTGGATATCGGGCTCCGATGGCCCAAGTCCAGATGCTGCCTGGCTCGCGTCCAGGCGCCGCGGCGTCATGTCGCCGTCGACATCGAGCAGATAGATGTGCCGTTCCTCGCTTTGCCCATCGGGGGCCAGCTCGAGCGTGCCGTAGACGACGAGGTTGCCGTCGATCGAGGGAAACCAGTACTGGGTCAGGGCCGCGTCCGCGGACAGGAGGAGGCGGCGCTGCATGGTCTCCAGATCGAGCAGCCACAACTGGCTCTCGGTCGGTTCCCCGCCCATCACGGTCCACACCAGGCGAGCGCCCGACAGATCGAAGAACGGCAGCGACCCGCTCCCTTCGTCGATGAGCTCTGGCGTCACGCCCGGAGTGGCTAGGTACCACATCTTCCACCCGCCCGGGCCGAAGACGCGGAGATTGTCCTCGACAAACACGATGCGGCGGTCCTCGCCGCCGACCAGCTCCAGGCGCGAGTCGCGGTTGGGGTTGTCGTAGAGCAGGCTGACCGGGCCGCCGGGCTCGGATCCGAACAGGTCGGGCGCGACATTGGCGCCCGGATCCGCGCGGGCCCCCGAGGACCACACGAGGTAGGTCCCCGTGCTGTGGTAGTCGAGGGCGGGGGTGGTGAACTGCTGGTCGAGCGTGCCGCTCTGCAGCCACGGGGACTCGATGGCTGCCGGGCTGGACGGGCTCGCGACTGGCGCCGGCGAGCCGGTCGTTATGCTGGCCGCGGGGGACGGAGAAGGTGACGAGACGGTGCACCCGGCCAGCAGCACCATTGCGACCGCGAGGGCGATCGGCCTCCTCGCGACATTCACCAGATGAAGTAGTACTTGTCGTCGGTCGTGTTATTCACCATGGTCTGGTAGACCGTGTTGCTTTTGTTGGAGAAGGCTCCGGTGGCTCCGAGGACGGCGACGCCCGTGTGCTCGTCAACGCCGCCCGAGGAGTCGTTGTAGTACGCGTAGGCTGTCGACTGTGACGAGCCCGAGTAGCCCCGCAATGTTACGTAGTGACCATAGTCGCCGGCGGGCGCGCTGGCCCAGCTGGCGAGGTAGTAGTTCGATCCAGTGTGCTTCGGGTCCACGCGGGCAGCCAGTGGCATCCTCCAGGTATACGTGTCGACCTTGATGGCATTGTGGAACTCGGACCACGACGGGTTCGTCCAGTGGGCGTAGATGTAGCCAGCTGGCTTGATGCTCGCGCCATTCAAGCCAGCGACCAGATCGCCGAGCCAGGTTTCACCATGCAGATCGGTCTTGGTCCAGCTGTTGCTGATCGTGTGCTGGTCATACCTATTGGTGCCTCCGGGACAGCCGTCACCGCCGCAGGTCGACGTGGACGTGTAGCCCCGCGTGTAATTCGACACCACCTGCACGACCGCGGCGCCGCAGTAGAACCAGCGATGTTGATGTCGCGCGTGAGTCGCAAGGCTGTATGAGCTGGGAGGAAGCTGTTGGCACGGCGGGTTCTCGCCTCCTTCGCAGACACCCTGGGGCGTAATCCCGCCGCCGAGGTCGTAGTTGATGAGGGCTTGCACCTGAGCGAGTCTCACGTCTCGGGACGCTTGTTGCTCAGGAGTCAGTGGCGGGACCCGGGTCTGTTGATCCTTCGACTCCCCCGACCCCGGGTCGACCAGCCATGGCAAACTGTGGAGACAGGAGGCTGAATGCAAGCACGCCAGCGATGGCCAGTGTCGTGTGTCGGTGATGTTTCGAGGTCTCCATCTGTCACTCCTCTCCCGCGGTCCAGGCGACCAGCCAGCACTCAACCGGACACTGCTCCAAGACCGCTTTCTCCGCGCGAAACCACCCGACCCTAGGTTCGCCATTCACTGGTTTCGTGGTCAAGTGCCATTTGTCACGCGGGACATAGACGTTAATCGTGAGTTGATCCTCGGGGTACTGGGCCGGGCAGTTCCCGTCCACGGCAACTCTGGCCGCTCTAACCACTCCCCATCAAGCCGATTGCCGAGGCGACCCGTCTGCGGGAATGGATCCGTGCCCTCGAGGAAGATGGGCGAGATCCTGGTCATGGCGCCGCCTGCTCTTGAGGCGTCCACGAAAACGGCGGAATTCCAGGCCACCCGTCTGGCAAGATCCGAACTCCGCGCAACCGACTGGTCGACGGGCTGACCAACGCATCGGTTCAGCTCGCGAGCCGAACGGTCCGCCGGCCTAGTCAACAACCACCTGGTGAGCTGCTTCCGCCACGCCGAGGTGAAGCCGCCGGGCGTCCGTATACTCGGTCTCCCATGCCCAGCCCGATCGCCACCGTCGAGGTGCCTGCCAGCAGCGCCAACCTGGGGAGCGGCTTCGACTGTTTCGCTGCCGCCCTGAGCCTGAAGCTGCGCGCGGAGCTGTTCGAGGGCGACGAGCCGGGGATCGTGCTCAACGCGCACGGCGAAGGGGCACCCGGGCCCGATGCGGACCCCGAGGAGAACCTGCTCATCCGCGCCTTCCGCGAGGGACTGCGCGCCGCCCACGGGGCGGCCGGTGGCGCAGGCTCGTGGCGCATCGAGGTGAGCAGCATGATCCCGTCCGCCCGGGGCCTGGGCAGCAGCGGCGCGGCGATCGTGGCGGGACTGCTGGTCGGCGCGGCAGTGGGCCGCCACTCGCCGAGCGCCGACGAGCTGCTGACCCTGGCCGCGACGCTGGAGGGCCATCCGGACAACGTCGCCGCGGCGCTCTACGGCGGCATCACGCTGGCGGTCGAGCGGGGCATGGGGGAGCCGCCCCTGCTGCGCCGCTTCCGCGTGCCGGAGGCCTGGATTCCGGTCGCCTTTGTGGCCGCGACGAGCAGCCGCACGGCGTCGATGCGCTCGGTACTCCCGCCGAGCGTCCCGCACCACGACGCCGCGGCGGCGGCCGCCCGGGCGGCCCTGCTGGCTACCGCGGTCGTCACCTCGGACGCCAGCCTGCTGCGCGTCGCCATGGACGACCGTCTCCATCAGCCGTACCGGCTGCCGCTCTTCCCCCACGCTGCGAACCTCATCGCGGCGGCGTATGAGCACGGGGCGGCCGGGGCGGCGCTCTCCGGAGCCGGCCCGAGCGTCATCGCGATCTGCGACTCGCCAGTGACTGCCCATTCCGTCGAGAAGGCCTGGAACGCGACCGGCGTGCCGGGGATGGCCACTCGGCTGCGCTTCGACACCAGCGGCGCCCGGCTCAGCGTCGGGGGCACGGACCGATGAGCCTGATCACCCTCTCCGGCGTCGCCAAGAGCTTCGGTGCGCAGCACCTCTTCGAGGGGGTCGACCTGCAGATCACGACCGGGCGGCGGATCGCCATCGTGGGCCCGAATGGCGCCGGCAAGACGACCCTGCTCGAGATCATGACCGGCGAGCAGGAGGCCGATACCGGCAGCATCGCCCGCGGCCGCGACCTGGCCATCGGCTACCTGCGCCAGGAGGTCGCCCAGGCGCGGGGTCGCACCGCGCTGGCCGAGGTGCTGGCCGGCGCCGGGGCGGTGAGCGGCATCGAGCGCCGGATGCGCCACATCGAGTCCGAGATGGCCGAGGAGCCCACCGCCGACGAGCTGGCAGAGCTGATGGACGAATACGGCCGCCTGCAGCATCGATTCGAGCAGCTCGGCGGCTGGTCGCTGGAGACCGAGGCGAAACGGATCATGGCCGGGCTGGGCTTTGCGGAGGCCGACATGGGCCGGGAGGTCGGCGAATTCAGCGGCGGCTGGATGATGCGCGTCGTCCTGGCTCGCCTGCTGCTCCAGAATCCCGACCTCCTGCTGCTCGACGAGCCGACCAACCACCTCGACCTGGCATCGGTCGAGTGGCTGCAGGGCTTCCTGGCCGACTACGCCGGCGCGGTCGTGCTCGTCAGCCACGACCGCGACTTCATCAACGCCGTGGTCAACCGGGTCGGCTGAGCTGAACCACGGGATGCTTCACCGAGTACGTCGGCGACTTCGCCGACTTTCGTCGACCAGCGCGACGAGCGGATCGCCCAGCTCGAGATGGCGGCCAAGGCGCAGGGCCGCACCATCGCCCGGATCGAGCGCTACATCGAGCGCTTCCGCTACAAGAAGGCGAAGGCGAAGCAGGTCCAGAGCCGGATCAAGCAGGTCGCGCGCATCGAGCGGGTCGAGGTGCCGAACGCGCGCACCAAGAACGTCCGCTTCCGCTTCCCGGAGCCACCGCGCAGCGGACGGGTGGTGATCACCCTCGACAAGATCGTCAAGCGCTACGGCCGCCACTCGGTGTACGAGGGGCTCGACCTGGTCCTGGAGCGGGGCCAGAAGGTGGCGCTCATCGGTCCGAACGGTGCCGGGAAGAGCACGCTGCTCAAGATCCTGGCCGACGTGCTGCCGTTCGAGGGTGGCACCCGCGTGCTGGGCAGCAACGTCAAGGTCGCCTACTTCGCGCAGCACCAGATCGAGGCGCTCAACCCGGCAAACACCGTCTTCGACGAGCTGGCGGGGGTCGCTGCCCGGATGACGACCGCCGAGATGCGCCGTCTGCTGGGGGCCTTCCTGTTCACCGGTACCGCCGTCGACAAGAAGGTCGAGGTACTCTCCGGCGGGGAGCAGACCCGCCTGGCGCTGGCCAAGCTGATGGCGGATCCGGCCAACCTGCTCTGCCTCGACGAGCCGACCAACCACCTCGACATCGCGTCGCGCGACGTGCTCGAGGATGCGCTGAACGCGTTCCCCGGAACGATCGTGCTGATCACCCATGACCGATACCTGATCCGCAGCGTGGCCAACGCGATCATCGAGGTGAACGGCGGGGCGGCCACCCTGTACCCCGGCGACTTCGAGTACTACGCGGCCAAGCGCGGGCTCGACATCGAGACGCGCGGTGCGGTCGAGGGGATCGTCACGCCCCGGGGGATCGAGGCGGCACCGCAGCGGGCGCGGGAGTCGGCGACCGAGGCGGCGGCACGCAAGAGGACAGAGGCGGAGGCGCGCAACCGGCGCTTCCGTCGCACGCGCGAGCTGCGCGCGGAGGTCGCAAAGGTGGAGGCGCAGGTCTCGAGCACCGACGCCGAGCTCGTCGAGCTGAGCGAGCGCCTCGCCGATCCGGCCACGTACGCCGATCACGCCGCCTTTCGCGAGCTGATCGACCGGCACAACGCGGTTCGCGACCGGGCCGATGCCCTGGGCGCCCGCTGGGCGACGCTCGCCGCAGACCTCGAGCTCGCCGATGCCGAAGAGGCAGCGGTCGGCGTCCCCGCCACGAAGCGATGACCGGTCCCCGGGGCAGCATCCTCTCGTCCCCGCAGGCGCTGGGGGCGGGCCTGATCATCCTGGCCGCCGCCGGATTCGGCACCCTGGGCCCGCTCGCCCGCTTCGCCGACGATGCGGGCGTCACCAGCCTGGCGATGGTCACCTGGCGCGCAGGGGTGGGGGCTGCACTCATGGTCGGCTTCCTGCTGCTGCGCAGCGCCACCGGCCACGGGCCGTCGGTACGCTGGCGCGACCTGCCGCGGCGCGATCGCCGCTTTGCCCTCGGCGGCGCGGTGAGCAACGCGGTCCTCAACCTGGCGGTCTTCATCGCCTTCGTGCGGATCGGTATCGCGCTCAGTCTGCTGATCTTCTACGTCTATCCCGCCCTGGTGGCCCTGATCAGCGCCGTGTGGTTCGGGGAACGGCTCGACCGGCTGCGGTGGGCTGCGCTGGCGATCTCGATGACGGGTGCCGTCCTGGTGGTCGCCGGTGGTGGCGCACTCGGCTCGCTCGACCTTCTCGGCATTGGCCTCGCATTTGTCGGTGCGCTGGCCCAGACCTTCTATGCGCTCGCCGCCCGGTACGGTTTCTCGGCGATCCCGGGGCCACAGGCGGCGGCCGTGACGATGACCGGAGCGGCCGGCATCTACCTGGCCGTGGCCGTGGTGACGGGTCAGCTGGCCGCGGTCGCCCACCCGCTCAGCGAATCGGCCGCGCTCTGGCCGGTGCTGCTGGCGGGCATCTTCGGAGCCGCGGTACCGACGGTCAGCTTCATCGCGGGCATCCGGCTGCTCGGCGCGCCACGAGCGACGATCCTCTCCACGCTCGAGCCGGTGGTGGGCGTCAGCCTGGCTGCGCTGCTCTTCAACGAGCTGCCGGCGGCGCTCCAGATCGCCGGCGGCGTGCTGATTGTGGCTGCGGGCGTGCTTCTCCAGCTGCGTTCGCGCGGAGCGGTGGCAGAGCACGAGGCGGTGGTCTCCAATGCCCCAAGTGGGCAGACCTAGGCGAGCAGCCCTGGCAGCTCGGCCAGCGAGGCGATGACGGTGGTCCCTTCCGGTGCCGGATCGCGGCGGGAACGCCACTCGGGACGCAGCAGCAGGACACCCTCCATGCCAGACGATCTGGCTCCCTCCACATCGCCCCAGTGCGAGTCGCCCACCATCACGGCGTCGTTGGGCTCAACGCCAACAGTAGCTGTCGCCAGAGCGTAGAAGGCGGGATCGGGCTTCGCGAGTCCCACCGCGCCCGACGCAAGCACGAAGTCTAGGTACGGATCCAGTCCGACCGCGGTGATGATCGGGCGCAGGTTCGAGCCCCAGTCCGAGACGATCCCCATCCGCAGTCGGTCGCCGTACTGCTCGCGCAGTGCACCGAGCGTGGGCAACACGTCGGGGTACAGCTCCCAGGAATCGGGAGCGTACTGCGCGGCGAGGATCAGGTCGATAAGGCGCTCGCGCAGGTCGCTCAGACCAAGCTCGCCCAGCATCAACCCGTGGTACTGGCGCCAGACCTCGTCGATCCGTGCGTCATCACCCCAGATCTGGTTGCCGGGACGGTGGTACTCGCTCCAGAACCAGCGGTCGGCGGTCTCCCAGGCGCGGTGTACTTGCCCCTGCGTGACCCGGTGGCCATGCTCCGCCAGCACGCCACGCAGCGCGTCCCCCAGCGTTCGCCGTGGGGCGAGCAGGGTAAAGCCGGCATCGAGGCAGAGCAGTCGGTAGCGCATCGGGCACCTACGGTAGCGCAGCCGCCCCGATTCAGAGTTCAAGTCATCTGAACAGTTGCGCTACCCTGCCGGGGTGGCCAACCGACTGACCGAGGCGCCCGCGCTGGCGCACGTGCGAGCGGCACTCCTGGCCTGGTATGCCATCGATCACCGCGACTTCCCGTGGCGCCGCACGACCGACCCGTACGCGGTGCTGGTCAGCGAGGTGATGCTCCAGCAGACCCAGGCGTCGCGGGTTGCGGAGCGGTTCCCGACCTTCATGGACCGATACCCGTCGGCTCGCGCCCTGGCCGATGCGAGCGAGGCTGACGTGCTCACCGCGTGGTCGGGGCTCGGCTACAACCGACGCGCGCTGGCCCTGCGGCGCGCCGCGGCGGCGGTCACCGCTGACGGGTGGCCACGCGACGTCGCGGGACTCGAACGGCTTCCGGGCGTCGGTCGGTACACCGCGCGTGCCGTCGCCAGCCTCGCCTTCGCACAGCCGATCGGTGTGGTCGACACGAATGTTCGTCGGTGGCTCATCCGCCGCTTTGGCCTCGAACCGACCGCGCGGCCTCGGGATCTCCAGCGGCTGGCCGATGCGCTGGCCCTGGCCGGCGATCGGGGCGACGCCGCGGCCTGGACCCACGCGACCATGGAGTTCGGCGCCGGCGTCTGCGCCCGGACCGCCCGCTGCGACGCCTGTTCGATCTCGGAGGGCTGCCCATCGCGGGGCGTCGCCGCCGCCGTTCCCGTCCCGCGCCAGCCGGCCTTCGCTGGCTCGGATCGCGAGCTGCGGGGCGCGCTCTTGCGCGCGCTGACGGCCGCGCCAGGACACGCGCTCACCGGCGCTGCTGCCCAGGGCATGATCGGCCGCGGGGCGTATCCGCGGATCGTGGCCGGGCTGGAGCGCGACGGGCTCGTCCATCGGTCCGGGCGAAAGCTGCTCCTCGGCGGACGGCCGGAGCCGGCCGCTACAATCGGTCCATGACCTCCACCACGGCGGGCCTCAAGGTCCGCGAGGGCGACCAGATGCCGTCGGTCGGGCTGCGCGCCAGCGATGGCTACCTGATGAACCTGCGCTCCTACGTCGGCCGGCAGCCGTCGATGTTCCTCTTCTTCGCCGGCCCCTCGCTCAAGGGCGAGGCGCGGGAGCGCGGTGACGCGATCGCACTGGCCTTCAAGGAGGCGTGCCCGCGGCTCGGCGCCGCCGGCGTGGCCGTGGTGGGCGTGACGACCGATTCCGTGGCGCAGCAGACGGCCTACATCGCCGAGCTGGAGCTTCCCTACCCGCTCTTCTGCGACGAGCGGCGCTCCGCGGTCGAGCTGCTCGGCATTCCCACCACCAACCAGGCCGGCAACGTCAACGCCGAGCCGATCGCCTTCGCGGTGGGTGCCGACGGGACCATCCTGGACATCGTCGAGCGGGTCGAGCCACGGGGGCTGGTGGCCCGCCTGCTCGAGGCGATCCACCCGCCGGCGTAAGACCGATGCTCGCGGTTCGCAGTCACGCCGCTGGGGAGCCTCTGCGCATCGAGGAGGTCCCCGTCCCTGAGCCGACCGGATCCGAGATCCGCGTCCGCGTCGCAGGCTGTGGCGTGTGCCACACCGATCTGCACATCGCGAGGACCTCGCGGATTCGCGTCGAGCGCCCCGTCACCCTGGGCCACGAGATCGCCGGGTGGATCGAAGCCAGCGGACCGGACGCCACGGCGGAACTGCGCCGCGCGCGCCTGCACACCGACGACCCGGTGCTCGTCTTCGGCGGATGGGGATGCGGTGCATGTGGACAGTGCGCCGCCGGGGAGGAGCAACGCTGCGATCGCTCCCGCTCACCGGGCTTCCAGGCCGACGGCGGCTACGCCGAGTATCTGCTCGTCCCGCACGCTCGCCACCTGGTGGCACTTGGTGAGCTTGACCCGGTCGAGGCGGCCCCGCTCGCGGACGCCGGCGTCACGCCCTGGCGTGCGGTCCAGCGCGCCACCGTCTGGCTGCAGCCGGGGTCGCGGGTGCTGCTGATCGGTCTCGGCGGGCTCGGCCAGTTCGCGCTCCAGTACCTGCGCCGGCTGCCCGAGCTCACGATAGCGGTCCGCGAGCTGAGTCCGGACAAGCTGATCCTCGCCGAGCAGCTCGGGGCTGACCTTGGCATCCTGGATGGCGACGAGGAGCTGGTGGAACTGGGGCTCGGAGGGCCAGCCGACGTGGTCTTTGACTTCGTCGGCAATGACCAGACGATCGACTACGCGGTGCGCAACGTGGCACCGGGCGGCCTCGTCTCGCTCGTCGGCGAGGCGGGCGGCCGCTTCGAGTTCGGCTTTGACCGCGTCCCGGTGGAGGCGAGCCTGCAGACCACCGCGTGGGGCTCGATGGCCGACCTGCGCGAGGTGGTGCGGCTGGCGAAGCGGGGCCGGATCCGATGGACCGTGGAGCGGATGCCGCTCGCCGCCGCTTCGGAAGCGCACGACCGGCTCGCCGAGGGCCGCGTCGCGGGCCGGATCGTGTTGATTCCCGGCAGCTAGCCCGCAGGCTCGTCCGTCAGCCGGTCCACTCCTCGATCAGCCGCTCCGTCTGGTCCACGAGGAAGGTGGCGCCTTTCCGCTCGTAGAGCGCGGTGGCCTCGCGAGCCGCGGCCAGCGCCTCGTCTGACTTCCCGGCCTGCCGGAGCACGTGGGCCAGGTGGACGAGAACCTCACCGTGGTGAATGAGATAGTCCGTCCGCGCCATGATCTCGACCGCCTCGCGCGCCAGCGCCTCGGCCGCGTCGTGGTCGCCGCGTCGTGACAGGACCCGCGCCTGGACCGCTCGGCCGCCGGCCTGTGACACCACGTCATCGGTCGACGAGGTGTCACGGGCGATTGTTCCGAATTGCCACGCCTCACCGTCTTCGTCCAGGTCGAGCAGCACTTCACTCAGGGCACCCGCGATCGTCGATGCAAATGCCCTGTCTCCAGTCGCCGTCATGGCATCGTATGATTCGCGAAACAGCCGAGCTGCCTCGGCATCGTTTCCGGCCGTGCGCTCGACATGGCCCAGGGCACCGATGGCCGATGCCAGCAGGTGTCGATTACCGACATCCTCGGCCGAGGCGCGAGCCCGGGCAATCAGCTCGCGGGCCTCTGGGAACCGCCCCTGGATGACCCGCAGACGACCGATGCCAGCGAAGGCGTGGTCTGCCCACCTCGCCCCCTCCGCGCGGTCGATGGAGGCCCCGATCCATGCGATCGCCTGCTCGACCGGTTCCGGACCGTAGACCAGTGACGCGCCAATCGCCTGCAGACCCTCGCGCTGCCAGAGCTCATCGCCGTCGCCGAGCTGGACCATGGCTCGGCCTCGCTGCACCGCCTCATCCGCCCGGCCCATGGCAAACAGGGTGAACAGGGCCCACGCCCGCGCCAGGCGCGCGCCGGCCTCGTCGCCGACCCGTTCGAGGATGGCGGCCAGCCGTTCCGTTTCGCTGAGCGTTTCCGACATCTCGGTCGATCGCGTTGATGAGCGCACTACAGCCAGGATGAGCGCGGCACGCGCGCTCGCTCCCTCGTCGCCGACGCGATCCGCCTCGGTGATGGCTTCGGTCAGGATCCGCTCGGCGTCCGGCCCACCGCCAGCCTCGTAGGTCCGCATGCCGAGAATGCTGAGCAGCCGTCGTCTTCGTGGGAGCTCTGGCGGCAGCAGTTCGATGGCACGTCTCAGCAGGTCGACGGTAGCAGCGATATCGGCACGGGCGTCGGCCCGTTCGCCGGCGTCGGCGAGCAGGGTGCCGGCCCGCAGCGCCAGCTCAAGCGCATGCGCGTCGGGTGGACCGAGTTCGGCTCGGTAGCGGTAAGCCTGCTCGAGGTGGTACGCGACGATCTCGTCGTACTCGAGTCGCCGGTCGACCGCCACCCGCTCGAGCCAGGCCGCGAACCGCTCGTGCAGCTCGGAGCGCGTCTGCTTGGCCAGCGCCTGGTACGCCGCGTCACGGATCAGCAGGTGCCTGAAGCGATACGCCTCCTCGCCCACGAACGAGGCCTGATCGGGCCGCAGCAGCTCCATCCGCATCAGGCTGGCCAGTCGTTCGCGAACCTGCGACCGCATCGGCTCCGGTGCCAGCTCGGTGACCGCTCCGCGGTGGAACACCTTGCCCTCGACGGCGGCCCGTTCGATCACAGTGCGCTCCTCGTTCCCGAGTCCGTCCAGCCGGGCAGCCAGCAGTGCCTGGATGGTGGGCGGCAGGGCGAGCTGGCCCAGGTCCCCGTGCGATGCCCACGCGTCGCCCGATTGCACCAGGAAGCCGTCGTCGATCAGCTTGCCGAGGAGTTCCTCGACGAACAGCGGATTCCCCTCCGCGGCATGGCTGATGTGGGCTCCGGAACTCAGCGGGGAGGTCGGCGCGGCCCAACAGACTGGCGACCAGCTCTTCGCTCTCCACCTCCGACAGCGGCTCGAGCTGCATGGTCGTCACCCAGCGCTTGCCGCCGCTCCACGTCGGGCGCTTCTCGAGCAGCTCGGGGCGGGCCATGGCGATCAGCAGGATGGGTGCGTCGCGGGTCCAGTCAGCGATGTGCTCGACGAGGTCCAGGAAGGTCGGCTCGCCCCAATGGATGTCGTCGAGCACCAGGATCAGCGGCCGTTGCCGAGCGAGCGCCTCGAAGGTCTTGCGGATCGCCCAGAACATCTCGTCAGGCGCCGGCGGACTCTCGGCAATGCCCAGCAGGGCGCCGATGATGGACGCCACCCGATCGGCCTCCGGCTCGTTGGCCAGCACCTCGCGAAGGCGCGCGACCGCCACGTCGGGGACCTCGTCCTCCGCGATGCCGATGCCGTCGCGGATCGCCTCGATGACTGGCCAGTAGGTGAGGCCGTGCCCGTAGGCCAGGCATCGGCCGGAGGCGACCTGGGCCTGCTCGCCGAGCGAGCCGATGAACTCGTCGACCAGCCGCGACTTGCCGACTCCGGCGGCCCCCAGGACGGTGAACAGGTGGCAGATCCGCTCCTCGACCGCGTCGTGGAACGCGTCGTCCATCAGGCGCAGCGGCCGGCGTCGTCCGACCAGCGGGGCGTCCGACGGCCGGGCGTGTCTCCCCACCGTGTCCGACACGCCGGTGAGGCGCCACGCGGAAACCGGCTCGGCCTTCCCCTTCAGCGAGAGGGGCTCCATGACCTCGGTCAGCACCGCCGAGCGCACAAGGGCGTAGGTGTCGGCGCCCAGCAGGATCTCTCCTGGTGCGGCCGCCGCCTCCAGGCGTGCCGCCACGTTCACCGCGTCGCCGGTCACCATGCGCTGTCCGGACACGCCATCTCCCGCCACCACCTCGCCGGTGTTGATCCCCATCCGCCACTCGACCGTGGCACCGCGCTCGGCCTGGATCTCAGCCTCGAGTCCGGCCAGCCGGCTGCGGATCTCCACCCCGGCGCGGCAGGCGCGCAGTGCGTCGTCCTCGTGCACCACCGGGACGCCGAAGACGGCCATCACCGCGTCGCCGATGAACTTCTCCACCACGCCACCGTGATACTCGATCACCTCGCGCATCACGTCGAAGTAGCGGGTCATCAGCCCTCGCAGTGACTCGGGATCGATCCGCTCCCCAAGCGCGGTGGACGATGTCGCGTCGCAGAACAGGACGGTGACCGTCTTGCGCGTCTCGACGACTGGCGCTGCGGGTTCCATCGGCGCGGCACAGGTCGAGCAGAACCGCGAACCGGGCAGGTTCGTGGCGCCACACGAAGGACAGATGGCCGGTGTCGTCACGCGCGCAGCCGCCCCAGCGCCGCCTCGATCCGGGCGTGCGAGTGATCGCGGCCCAACAGTTCCATGGAGCCGAAGAGCGGCGGAGAAACCATTCGTCCGGTGATGGCCACCCGGATCGGCCGGAAGAAGTCGCCCGCCTTCCAGCCGTGGGCCTCCGCAGCGGCGCGCGCCACCGCCTCGAGCGCCTCCGCCTCCCACGCCGGCGCGTCCGCGAAGGCGGCCCGCGCCGCGGTCAACGCCGCTTCTGTCTCGGTCGCGGATCGTCCCTTGGCCAGCAGCAGCCCAGATTCGTACAGCGCGGCGACCTCGGCATCGGTCTCGGTCAGGAAGGCCGCCAGCTCGGTCGCATCGGCCAGGCGGACGAGACGCTCCTTGAGCAGCGGCACCAGGCGCAGCAACAGGTCGTCGCCCAGCGCATCGGGCAGGAAGGGGCGCAGGCGCGTCGCCAGGTCCGCATCGGCCAGGGCGCGGATGTAGACGCCATTGAGGTAGTCGAGGCGGTCCTTGTCGAAGACCGCCCCGGCCTTGTGGACCTCGGTGATCTCGAATCGCTCGGCCAGCTCGGCGAGGGTGAAGATCTCCTCCTCCGTGCCCGGCGACCAGCCCAGGAAGGCCAGGAAGTTGACCATCGCCTCCGGCAGGTAGCCCTGCTCCCGGTACGCGGTCATGGCCGTCTGGGACTTGCGCTTGCTCATCTTGGTGCGGTCGGGGTTGAGGATGAGCGGGATGTGGCCGAAGGTCGGCTCGCGGTAGCCGAGCGCCCGGATGAGCGCGATGTGCTTCGGCGTGTTGGAGAGGTGGTCCTCGCCGCGCACGACATGGGTGATGCCCATCGCCTCGTCATCGACCACCACCACGAAGTGGTAGAGCGGCATCCCGTCGCCCCGCACGATCACGAAGTCGCCCAGCAGCGCGTTGTCGAACTCCACCTCGCCGCGGATCAGGTCATCGAAGCGGATGTGCTCGGCGGGGACCGCGAAGCGCAGCGCCGGGCGGCGCCCCTCCGCGGTGAAGGCCGCCCGGTCCGCATCGGTCAGGCGCAGGCAGCGCCCGTTGTAGCGCGGCGGCTGGTGGGTGCGCTCCTGCTCGCGACGGACGGCGTCGAGCTCGTCGGGGGTGCAGTAGCAGTCGTAGGCCGCGCCGCTCTCGCGAAGCCGATTTGCCTCGCGGGCGTACAGGTCCATGCGCCGGCTCTGCCGGTACGGCGCGTACGGACCTATGTCCTCGCCCCCGGCCACCTGCGGCCCCTCGTCCCAGGACAGGCCGAGCCAGTGCAGGTTGTCGATGATGTCCTGCTCCCACTCGGTCGTGCCGCGGGCGACATCAGTGTCCTCCACGCGCAGGACGAAGGTGCCGCCGACGTGGCGGGCGAAGAGGAAGTTGTAGAGGCTCGTGCGCGCGGTCCCGATGTGCAGCGGCCCCGTCGGGCTGGGCGCCATCCGGACACGGATGGGCGAGGGGTCTGGCGTCGTCATCGGTCTGGCGATGGTAGCAGGGGATCGACGAGGTTCCGGGCGCGGTAGTCATCCATCGCCGCGTTGAAGCCAACATCCTGGCCGGCCCGCTCCGACAGGTACCACTTGTGCTCGAGCACCTGGCAGTAGATCTCGGCCAGGTCGCCGCCGGCCTCACGCTCCGGGGCGAGCCGCTCCATGGCGACCTGCCAGCGATCGGTCAGCCATCGGTAGGCGGCGACGCTCATGGGCACGCTTGGGCTCCCCTCGTGCTGCAGGGTCGCGCGCAGCTCGGCGATCTCATTGATCATCAGCGCGGCCTGCCGGTCGCCCGCCGAGATCCCGGTCAACCCGTGCATCGTCTTTCGGTGATAGTCCCGGTCAGTGACGATGGCGCGCATCTGCACCAGGCTGCCGTCCTGCACCGGTGAGAGCTGCACCTCGCTCACCGAGAAGCCGAGGCCCTCGAGCACCCGGATCCGCTCGTGAATCCGGTAGCGCTCATCGGCCCGGATCGAAAGATCTCGAGTGATCTCCTGCCAGAGCCGCTCGTACCGCTGCCGGATCTGGTCGCCCGTCTCCCACACGTCCAGGGTGGGTGGCAGCTCGGTGATCGCCGCCAGGTCGGCCAGTTCGCCGGCGATGTTCTCCTCGAGGATGGCGAGGTCGTGCCCGCGCTGCCCGTCACTCAGTGACGGGTGCAGCTCGCTCGTCTCGGCATCCACCAGCAGCGCCAGCAACTCTCCGGCGTCCCGCCGAAAGAGGGTGTTCGAGAGTGAGCAGTCGCCCCAGAAGAGGCCGCCAAGGTGAAGGCGCACCAGCAGGCTGACCATCGCGTCGAGCAGCCGCTCGCGATAGCGCTCCAGACCTGGCTGCATGAACAGCATCCGATACGGAAGCGAACCTTCCTCGAAGCGCGTGATGAGGACGCTCCCCTCCGCGTCATCGGCTTCAGTCGCCACGCGCGCGTGCCCGACCGCCGTGACCGCCGGCAACCCGCGCTCCTCCAGCGCCCGCAGAACGTCGAACTCCCGCTCCGCGGCCTGCGCGGTGAGCTCCTTGAAGGCGTACACCGCCTGGTCGTAGCTGAGAAAGACGACCTCGTGCCGCGAGAGGCCACGCGGCATCTCGATCGTCCGCTCGCTCAGCTGCGCCCACCGCCCAAGGGGTGCGGCCCACGGGAGCTCCAGGAAGTCGGGGTGGCCCGTTCGGACCTGGATCTCGCGGAGGGAGTGCTGTGTGGGCATCGCCTCACCCCAGGGTCGGGTTGCCCTTTGCGGTGTTCAGCCTGACCGCCTGGCGTGCGAAGTCGACAAGCGCGTCGGCCGGGATCTCATCGGCCGACTTGACCTTGATGTGCCGCATCTTCTCGCCGTCGCCCTCGAGCACGGCCTTCGGATCCTCGAGTTCGACGCCGCGCCAGAACCCGATGTTCACGTGTGATGCATAGGCCTTCATCCAGATCATCGGTCCATTCCATTCCCAGACCGGTTGGGCCCACTTGATCGTCAGGGTGGCGTGCGGAGCACCCTGCTTGACCAGCTCGCGCATGCGCTTCATGGCGTCGGTGCGCCAGTCGTCGAACGCCACGATGTATTCGTCTACGGTCCCGGTTCCTGTCATCGGTGCAGTGGTCCTCATCTATGTGCGCACAATGTACCCGTGTTCCTGTCCGGCACTCTGCTCAACATCGCGACCGTGCTGGTGGGCACCTCGATCGGGCTGCTGGCCGGGTCTCGCGTGCCGAAGCGGATGCAGGAGAGCCTGACCACCGGCCTCGGATTCTTCACCCTGATCGTGGCGTCGTCGATGGCGCTGCGCATCTTCACCGACCCGGCCGCTCGCCCCGGCGACGAGCTTGCCGTGCTCGCCGCCCTGCTGCTCGGCGTGGCCCTCGGAGAGCTGCTCCGCCTCCATGACGGCCTCGAGGCGCTGGGCGCGTGGTTCCAGCGCCGCCTGACCCGCGGCGAAAGCTCACCCAGCCGAATCGCCGAGGGGTTCGTGACCGCCAGCCTCGTCTTCTGCGTCGGACCGCTGACCATCCTCGGCTCGATCGACAACGGGCTGCGGGGCGACATCACCCTGCTCGCCACGAAGTCGCTGCTCGACGGAGTGGCCGCGATTGCCTTTGCCGCGGCACTCGGGCCCGGCGTCTACCTGTCGGCGATCACCGTGCTGGTGGTGCAGGGCGGCATCTCGGGTGGCGCCTTCCTGCTGACCGATGTGATGGACGGGCCGACCATCCTGGCCATCACGGCGGCCGGCGGCCTGATCCTGCTCGGCGTGGGGCTTCGTCTGCTGGAGCTCAAGCCGGTGCGCGTCGCCAACTTCCTGCCGTCGCTGGTGCTGGCGCCCCTCTTCATCCGGGTCGCGGACCTGGTCCGCGGCTGGCTGGGCTGAGCTCAGGCGAGGCGGAACGCGGCCTTCACCTCGCCGGAGCGCGCACCGCGCGGGTCGCGGATCGGCGGCGAGGCGAAGGCGGCCAGCCTTGTGAGTCCGTCCGCGTCAAGCACATCCAGCTGGCGCAGCGCCTCGACCGTGGCGGCGTCGCGCCCTCGCCGCGCCCGATCGCCGTCCTCGATCGCCAGCGCCAGTCCGGCCGCGCCGGTCCCCGCGCCCCGAGCCCCCGCGAGGACCGCAACGGCCTGCACCCCCTCCGCCCCGCCCTTGGAGACGAGCCTCCCGGGCGCAGCCTGCATCAGGGCTGTGTCACGCTCCCGGCGCTCGCCGGCGACCAGCTCGGGGTGGGCCATCATCGCGTCCCGGATGCGCTCGAGGGCTCCCCGCAGGGCGGGGTCTGCGACGCCGGACGGATCGGCGAACCGGGCGAAGGCAAGTGCGAGGCCGCGCAGCGGCATGCCGAAGGTGACCACCCCGCAGCCGTCTGTCGCCAGCGCGATCTCCCCGGGCGGCACGCCTGACAGGACGCTGACCGTCTCGAGGGCCAGCTGCTGCACCGGGTGGTCGGGCTGCCAGTACGTCTCCACCGGCCAGCCGGCCGCCTTGGCGTGGAGCGCCATCCCGGCGTGCTTGCCGGAGCAGTTGTGGCGAATCGCACTCGGCGGCTCCCCGTCGCGCGCCAGGCGCTGGGCCGTCTCCTGGTCCGACGGGGCGGCGTCACCGCAGGCGAGCACCTCGCGGGTCAGGCCGCCGGCGCGCAGCAGCGCCTGGACCGTGCGCACGTGGCGGTCCTCCCCGGCATGCGACGCGGCCATGATGGCCAGCGCCTCGACCGGGCCGGGAAAGTCGTACGCATCGAAGCCGCCAGATGCCACGAAGGGCGCCAGCTGGAACGGCTTGGCCGCCGAGCGCAGGAAAATGAATTCGTCCGGGTTGCCCGTCGAGGCGATCAACTCACCGGTCGGCGAGACGACCGCGATGGAACCCCGATGTCGCGATTCGACCCGCTCCGCGCGCGTAACCTCGACGAGGACGGCGGTACGCGGTTCGGCCACGCCGCTGCGTGACCTCGGCTGGCTAGGAGTTGCTGCCGGAACCGGTGGCGGCAGGCTCGCTCGGCGGCGCGGACTCCTTGGCGAAGACGCTCCCCTGACCCCCTGCCGCGGGCTGCGTGGCGCCCTTGGCCGGTGCTGCAGGCTGCGTGGAAGCTGGAGCGGGGGGAGACGGAGCGGCGGCGCGGCCCTCGGGGGTCATGATCACGCCACCCTCGAAGTGGGCCCCTTCCCGGACGACGAGCACCTGCGCCTTGACCTTGCCCTTGACCCGGCCGGTCGACCCGATCTCGAAGCGGCCACCACAGTTGACGTCGCCCTCGAAATCGCCGTTGATGATCACGTTGGCGGCGCTGATTGCGCTGCGCACCTTTGCCTGGGGGCTGATGATCAGCGTGCCCGAGCACTCGATCTCGCCGGTCGCTTCGCCCTCGATCCGCAGGTCGCGGTCGCTCACGTACTTGCCGTTGAAGCGGGCGTGCGGATCGATGACGCTCTCGTTGCCGGGGTCGGGCCGGCGATAGTCCATCGGGCTGGGGCTCATCTCGGCCTCGTTGGGGAAGCTGTCGGGGTACAGATTGCCGACCACGTCCTCGCGGAGGTCGGAATCCGGCTTGTTGTCTCGCTTGGTACCGAAGACCATTGCAGGCTCCTTCCTCGCGTCGCGGGCGCACTACGCCGGCACAGGGCGCGACGAATCGGTGCAGAGACCGATAGCCTACCAGCCCCGGGGCAATCGAGGTAGTGGGTAGAATCGACGCCAATGGACCTCGCCACCCGATACCCCAACCTGCACGTCAGCCGACACCCGTTGGTCGCCCACAAGCTGGCGCTCCTGCGGGACCGATCCACCGAGCCGAAGAAGTTCCGCGAACTCGTCCGGGAGCTCTCCTGGCTCCTCGGATACGAGTCGATGGCCGACCTGGCGACCCAGCCGATCACCGTCGAGACACCCCTCGAACCGGTGGCGGCGGAGGAGTTGGCGCCCAAGGTCGGCCTGATCCCGGTGCTGCGCGCCGGGCTGGGGATGGTCGACGCGATGCTCGAGCTGATGCCGTCGGCCGAGGTGTGGCATATCGGCCTCTACCGCGACGAACGGAGTCTCAAGCCGGTCGAGTACTACAACAAGCTGCCCGATGCGGCCACCGTCCAGATCTGTCTCATCCTGGATCCGATGCTGGCCACCGGGGGGTCTTCGGCGGCGACCGTCGACATCCTCAAGCACTGGGGGGCGGCGCGGATCAAGCAGGTGTCGCTGATCGCCGCGCCCGAGGGAGTGGCGACGCTGTCCGCCGCCCACCCCGATGTCGACATCCACGTGGGTGCGGTTGACCGAGCGCTCAACGAGCGCGGCTACATCGTGCCGGGGCTGGGCGATGCGGGTGATCGCCAGTTCGGGACCTTCGCGGGCCCATCGTCCGAGCCGGGCCATGATCCGGGGGACGAGACCGCCGAGGTGGTGCGCCGCCTGCAGCGCAACCTGGCCGGGGAGCAGTAGGGCCGACCGTCGGGCGCCCTCGCACTGTCGGACTCTTTCGTGCAGCACGGGTGCATGAACGGGCCTGACGCGGACGATGCTGTCTGCGAGAGGCCTGACCCACCGATTTTCGGGGCAACGAAATGTCCCGAAGGAACCGCCGCCGGTCCGTTGATGCAATCTCGGGTGCCCTTGGCTGCCCCTTCGGGACAACCAGAGAATAGGCGCCCGTCGTGGGGCAGCGCAACCCCACTTATCCCCGACTTGGCGATGAAGTTGCCGCTTTATCCACAGCCAATCCCCGCCCGCTGCCTGGTCGGACGCTAGGCTGTACGAGATGGAGAAGCGTCGCGTCCTGTTCGTGTGCATCCACAACTCGGCCCGCTCCCAGATGGCGGAGGGGATGCTGCGCGCCTGGGCCGGCGACCGATTCGAGGCTGCCAGCGCAGGGACCGAAGCGACCGCGGTGCGACCCGAGGCGATCGCGGTGATGGACGAGCTGGAGATCGACCTGCGCGGGCATACCAGCAAGACCGTTGCCGGCTTCGTCGGCCAGGCCTGGGACTATCTGATCCCCGTCTGCGAGGAGGCCTGCGAGGCGTGCCCCTACGTCCCCGGCGCGAAGAAGGTGCTGCGCTGGGCATTCGACGACCCGGCCGCGGCGACCGGGACCGATGCGGAGCGCCTCGCCGTCTTCCGCGCCGTCCGCGACGCGCTCGGCGCGCAGATCCGCGAGTTCATCGCGACCGCCTGATTCGAACCGGGGCGGTACACTCGGCGCATGCCCGATTCCCACGTCAAGGTAGCCGTGACCGGGGCCGCCGGCCAGATCGGTTACGCACTCCTCTTCCGGATCGCCTCCGGACAGATGTTCGGCCCGCGGACCACGGTCGACCTCCACCTCCTCGAGCTCGAGGCGGCACTCCCGGCCCTCGAGGGGGTGGCGATGGAGCTCGAAGATTCCGCCTTCCCGCTCCTTCGCCGCGTGGTGCGCACGTCGAACAGCGACGAGGCCTTCTCCGGCGTCAACTGGGCGCTGCTGGTCGGCGCCGTGCCTCGCAAGGCGGGGATGGAGCGCAAGGACCTGCTCACCATCAACGGCGGCATCTTCACCACGCAGGGACGCGCGATCGGAGCGAACGCGGCCGATGACGTGCGCGTACTGGTGATCGGCAATCCGTGCAACACCAACTGCCTGATCGCCGCGGCCAACGCCCCCGAGGTGCCGGCCGACCGCTGGTTCGCAATGACCATGCTCGACGAGAACCGCGGCCGCTCGCAGCTCGCCGCGAGGGCGAGCGTCGCCGTCGAGGAGGTGCGCGACCTGGCGATCTGGGGAAACCACTCCAGCACCCAGTTCCCCGACTTCTACCACGCGAGCATCTCCGGCAAGCCGGCAGCCGAGGTGATCGGCGACGAGGCCTGGCTGCAGGGCGACTTCATCGCCACCGTGCAGCAGCGGGGCGCCGCAATCATCGCGGCGCGCGGCCAGTCGAGCGCAGCGAGTGCCGCCAACGCGGTGATCGACACGGTGCGCAACATCACCCAGCCGACCGGCGAGATCTTCAGCGCGGCGATTCCCGCACCGGCCGAGACCGGCTACGGAGTCCCGGCCGGACTCGTCTTCGGCTATCCGCTGCGCGCGACGGCCCCGGGCCACGTCGAAGTGGTGCAGGGAATGACGCACAATGGTTGGGCACAGGCAAAAGTGAATGCCACGCTCGCCGAGCTCCTCGAGGAGCGTGACGCGGTCAAGGAGCTGATCTGATGACGAACGAGACCGCCACTCTTACCCACGATGGGCGCAGCGTAGAGATGCCGATCGTACGCCCCACCGATGGCGACGCCGGGATCGATATCGGTCAGCTGCGAGCCCAGACCGGTCTGGTCACCCTGGACAACGGCTTCGGCAATACCGGATCGTGCGCCAGCGCCATCACCTACCTGGATGGCGAGACCGGGGTGCTTCGCTACCGCGGCTACCCGATCGAGCAGCTGGCCGGGCAGAGCACCTTCCTGGAGGTCGCCTACCTGCTGATCTACGGGGAGCTGCCGACCCGCGGCCAGCTGGACGAGTTCGTGGACAGCATCACGCACCACACGCTGATCCACGAGGAGATGCGGCGCTTCTTCGACAGCTTCCCGAAGGAGGCGCATCCGATGGCGGTGCTGTCGGCCGGATCGAGCGCGCTGTCGACCTTCTACCAGGACAGCCACGATCCGTTCAACCCGCAGCATGTCGAGATCAGCACCCACCGGCTGCTGGCCAAGATCCCGACCATCGCAGCCTGGGCGTACAAGAAGAGCATCGGGCAGCCGTACGTCTATCCGCAGAACCAGCTCGACTACGCATCCAACTTCCTGAACATGATGCACAGCGTGCCGGCCGAGGCCTACGAAGTGAACCCGGTGGTCGCCGAGGCGCTCGACCTGCTGCTGATCCTCCACGCGGACCACGAGCAGAACTGCTCCACCTCCACGGTTCGGATGGTCGGCTCCAGTCACGCCAACCTGTTCGCCAGCGTCAGCGCCGGCATGACCGCGCTGTGGGGTCCGCTGCACGGTGGGGCCAACCAGGCGGTGATCGAGATGCTGGAGCAGATCGCGGCCGACGGCGGCGACGTGACGAAGTACGTCGCGCGCGCCAAGGACAAGGACGACAACTTCCGACTGATGGGCTTCGGGCACCGGGTCTACCGCAACTTCGACCCGCGGGCCAAGATCATCAAGGCGGCCGCCGATCGGGTCCTCCACGCGATGGGCAGCAGCGATGAGCTGTTCGAGATCGCCGAGAAGCTCGAGGATGTGGCGCTGCACGACGAGTACTTCGTCGAACGCAAGCTGTACCCGAACGTGGACTTCTATTCCGGGCTGATCTACCGGGCGATCGGCTTCCCGAACACCATGTTCACCGCGATGTTCGCGATCGGCCGTCTGCCGGGCTGGATCGCCCACTGGAAGGAGATGATCGAGGATCCGGCCACCAAGATCGGCCGACCTCGACAGGTCTATGTCGGTGCAGCCGCGCGCGACTACACCGCGATCGATGCGCGCGGCGCGTGACCTCGCCGACTGCCCGCACCGTTGACAGACCCGCAACGCAGCTCCCGGGCCTGACGGCGCCGACATGCGACTGACGGTTCTGGGCCGGAGTCCGGCCCGCCCCAACCCCGGAGAGGCGTGCGCCGGCTACCTCGTCGAAGGCGGTGGTTCACGGATCCTGGTCGACGTAGGACCTGGCGTCGTGGCGCAGCTGTTGCGGCGCAACACGCCCGACGAGCTCGACGCGGTGGTGATCAGCCATATGCACACCGACCACTGCCTCGACCTCGTAACGCTCCGCTACAGCTACCCCTGGATCGATGTGGCCAAGCACCGGCTCACCGTCATCGTGCCTCCCGGCAGCATGGGCCAGCTCGCCGAGCTCGCACTTGGGGCGGGCTACGCCAACTTCTTCGACAAGAGCTTCACCTTCGTGGAGCACGACGGAAAGCGCCCGATCGAGATCGGCAACCTCCGCCTCGAACCCGACGAGACGCAGCATTACGTGCGGACCTGGGGCTTCCGGATCACCGCCACCGGGACCGATGAGGACCCCAACCGTGTCCTCGCCTATTCAGCCGACAGCGGCCCATGCGGCGCCCTGCCGCGGATCGCCGACAGGGCCGATCTGTTCCTCTGTGAGGCGGCCCTGCGATCGCTGAAGGAGGACGACCCCGAGCCGGGGAGCCGCGGCCATCTGCTCCCGTCGGAGGCCGGGGAGACGGCGCAGTCCGCCGGCGTCAAGCGCCTGCTGATGACCCACATCCCGGTCATGGACGGTACCGAGTGGGCGCTCTCCGAGGCGCGGGCCGCCTACGACGGCGAGGTCGAGGTCGCCGAGCCGCTCCGCACCTACGAGGTCTGACCGCCCTCCACCCGCGCGCGGGCGATGTAGCGATCGGCGGCCCAGGTGGCCAGCCCCCACAGGACCGATGCGACGAGCGTCACCCCGACCAGCGCGGCGGCGACCAACGGGAAACCGATGCCCGGTGCCGAGCCCATGACCGCCACCACCAGCACCGCTCCGCCGACGAGGATGGCGGCCATCACCAGCCCGATCTTGGCCGCGGTCCAGACGAACCAGCCCAGGGAGTGGCCCTGCGCGCGGCCGGCCAGCCACAGGACGGTCGGTCCGGTGGAGCCGTACAGGGCGGCATACAGTCCCGGTGCGCCGAAGAGGTGCTCCCCGGTGAGACGCGCGTCGAGCACCAGCGCGGCCAGGATCCAGGCGCCCAGCAGCGCGGTGCCCGCCCCGACCCCGATCAGCCAGACCAGCAGCAGCGTGGCGGTCCCGCCCGAGAGGCGTTCGACCAGCTCGCCGTCGCGCCCCTCGACCAGCTCGGTGGGGCCCTCCTCGGGGAGCTGCGATGGTGTCGTGCCGGTCATGCGCGGAGTGCGTGCTCCAGGTCCGCGACGAGGTCCTCGACCGACTCGATCCCGACCGACAGGCGCACCAGGCCGGCGGGTACCTCCAGCGGTGAGCCGGCCACGGATGCGTGGGTCATCGCCGCGGGCAGCTCGACCAGCGACTCGACTGCGCCGAGCGACTCTGCCAGGGCGAAGAGGCGGGTCGCCTCGGCGAACCGGCGCGCCTTCGCCTCGCCGCCGGCGAGCTCGAAGCTGAGCATGGCGCCGGGCAGGCGCATCTGGCGCGCGACGAGCTCGCGCTGCGGGTTGTCGGCCAGTCCCGGGTAGTACACGCGGTTGACCTCGGATCGGCCGGTCAGCCACTCGGCGATCTCGGCGGCGTTCCTTGATGCCCGCTCCATGCGAACCGCCAGCGTGCGCATGCCGCGCATCACCAGCCAGCAGTCGAACGGCGATGGCACGGCACCGGCCGCGTTCTGGTGGAAGCGCAGCCGCTCGACGAGGTCGTCGCGGCGGGTCGCCAGCAGGCCGCTGATCACGTCAGAATGGCCGGACAGGTACTTGGTGGCCGAGTGCATGACGACGTCCGCACCGAGATCCAGCGGCCGCTGGATCAGCGGGGTGGCGAACGTGTTGTCGACCACCGTCAGCGTCCCCGCGCTCGCCGCCAGTCGAACGATGGCGCTGATGTCCGCCACCTTCAGCAGCGGGTTGGTGGGCGTCTCGATCCAGATCATCCTGGCCGCCGGCTGACCCTCGCCGCCCGCCAGCGCCGATGCCACCGAGTCCAGGTCGCGCAGATCGACCGGGTGGGTCTGGATCCCGTACCGCTTCCAGACCTTGTCGGCGAGGCGCCACGTGCCTCCGTATACGTCGTCGCTCATCACCAGCCGGTCGCCGGGGTCGAGCAGGTAGAGCAGGTTCTGGGTGGCGGCCAGCCCCGAGGCATAGGCGAAGCCGTGCGTCCCGCCCTCCAGCGCCGCGATCGCCGCCTCGAGGCGCCGCCGCGTCGGGTTGTCGCTGCGGCCGTACTCGAAGCCGTCGCGCGGCTTCCCCACGCCGTCCTGCCGGAACGTCGAGCTCATCTGGATCGCCGGCGAGACGCCGCCGCTCAGCTCGTCGGGCTCTGCGCCGGCGTGGACGGCCAGCGTCTCGATGCGGTCAGTCATTGCACCCCATTCTGACAGCGGAATCCGCTTCAGGCTCGACGCTCGACGGCGTCAACGAAGCGGAGCAGCTCGCTGTTGAAGCGATCTGGCTGCTCGAGGTTCCAGACGTGGCCCGCCCCGGGTATGAACCGCAGCTGGGCTCCGGGAACCGTGGCTGCGATGCGTCGCGCCGCGGACCGGTTGAGAGGGTTGTCGCGCTCGCCGCAGAGCACCAGGGTCGGTCAGGTGATGCGCGACAGGTCTTCGGTGAGATCGGTCTCCGCTGCCGTGCGCATGGCCACCAGGAGGCCGGCCTTGCCCAACCGCTGCGCGAAGCGCTGCTCCGCGTCGCGCAGGTCGGGGCCGGCCTGTGGAGGCAGGTTGGTCCCCGATAGCAGAACCCGTTCAGGCACGAGCCGACCCACGCCCAGCAGAAGCGTCCGCAGCCAGAGCGATACCCGCACCTGGGCACCGGAGACGATGAGGCCGCGCACGCCCGCCGGACGGCGCGACGCCAGAGCCATTGCCACCATCCCACCCAGCGACAGTCCACAGAGATAGACGGATCCGAGGCGGCGGGCTTCAAGGTCCGCACCCAGGTGGTCAGCGGCCGCTCGCACCCACCCAATGCGCGCGTCGCCCTCGCCAAAGTCGGGGAGGTTTGGGGCGTGAATCTCCATGTGCCCTGCGAGCCCGTGCAGCTGCGGCTGCCACATGGCCGAGTCGATCCCCAGGCCGTGCAGGAGCACCATGACTGGTCGAGCCGCGCCGGTACCTGGAATCACCACGCTCCTCCGAGCGCCAGTTACGCCCCTCGGTCAGCGGGTGCGCGGGAAGCCGAGGTCGACCCTGCTGGTCGCAGGATCGGGCCAGCGCGAGGTGACCACCTTGGCACGGGTGTAGAACTGGACGCCTTCTGGCCCGTACATGTGCAGGTCGCCGAAGAGCGATGCCTTCCAGCCACCGAAGCTGTAGTAGGCGACCGGCACCGGGATCGGCACATTGATGCCCACCATGCCCACGTTGACGTCGAACTGGAACTGGCGCGCGGCGCCGCCATCGCGGGTGAAGATCGCCGTTCCGTTGGCGTACGGGTTCTCGTCGATGACCCGCATCGCCTCGGTGTAGGTCGGGACGCGCATCACCTCCAGCACCGGCCCAAAGATCTCGTTGCGATAGCAGTCCATCTCAGGAGTCACGCGATCGAGCAGCGAGACGCCCAGGAAGAATCCTTTGTCGCCGGCGAAGAGCGGATGCTCCCGACCATCGACCACCAGGTCTGCGCCCTGTGCCGGGCCGCTGTCCAGGTACGAGGCCACCTTGTCGCGGTGCTCGCGGGTGATGAGCGGGCCCATCTCGGCGGTCGCGTCGCTGCCGGGGCCGACCTTGATCTTGGGAAGGCGTTCCCTGATGGCGTCCACCAACGGGTCCGCCACGTCGCCGACCGCCACGACCACGCTGATCGCCATGCAGCGCTCACCGGCCGAACCGTACGCGGCCGAGACCGCGGCATCGGCCGCCATGCCGATATCGGCATCGGGCAGGACGAGCATGTGGTTCTTTGCTCCGCCCAGTGCCTGCACGCGCTTTCCGGCCTTCGTGCCCGTCTCGTAGATGTAGCGCGCGATCGGGGTCGAGCCGACGAAGCTGACCGCCGCGATGTCCGGGTGGTTCAGGATCCCGTCGACCGCAACCTTGTCGCCATGGACGACATTGAAGACCCCATCGGGCAGGCCTGCCTCCTTGAGGAGCTCAGCCATGTAGACCGATGCCGACGGGTCCTTCTCGGACGGCTTCAGGATGAACGTGTTGCCGCAGGCGATGGCGTTGCCGAACATCCACATCGGCACCATGGCCGGGAAGTTGAACGGCGTGATGCCCGCCACCACGCCGAGTGGCTGGCGGATCTGATACACATCGATCCCGGTGCTCACCTGCTCGGAGAATCCGCCCTTGAGCAGGTGCGGAATGCCGGTCGCGAACTCCAGGTTCTCGACGCCGCGGGCCACCTCGCCCAGGGCATCGCTGGGGACCTTGCCGTGCTCGCGGGTCAGATGCGCGGCGATCTCGGCCTTGTGCTCCTCGACCAGGTTGCGGATGCGGAAGAGGATCTCGGTGCGCTTGCTGATCGAGGTGGCGCGCCACTTCGGGAACGCAGCCTTGGCGGCGGCCACCGCGGCGTCCACCTCTTCGACCGATGCGAAGTCGACCTCGCGCGCCAGCTCCCCGGTGGCGGGGTTGTAGACGGGGCCGCTCCGCCCCGAGGCGCCCGCCACGCGGCGTCCACCGATCCAGTGATTCACCCGCCCCGTGGTGGGCTGCGGGCCTGCTGCGGCCTGCGGCTGGACGATGCTGGTCATCTCAGGGAGCGACTCCGTGGTACTTGAGCCGCAAGGGTACCGCGCCGCGCCCAGAGAGGTGTCAAGGGACAGCAGGAATTCCCATAGGCGGTCAGTAGGAATCCCCAGAGAGGGCCACTAATCCTCCCCACCCTCTGAGTCCGTCGGGGATAGGGATGAGAGGCGATTCAAGTCTGGACGCAGACCCACGGGCAGGAGTCTGCCCATGGCCGCCCGGTCACGCGAACTGGCCTGCCGTTCGGAGGTCGCTATTGGCTTCCAACCAGGGACCAAGTGGCGAACTGCAGACTATCCGCCGCCTCGGAGGGTGAAGGAACTGATCAGGACGCTGCCATCCGGTCGACCACAAACGTCCATCGTCTCGAAGATGTCTCCCTCGCGGGCGATGATTTGGCCGGATGCGGTGAGCTGCAGTTCGCCGTCGATCGCGACGGCCGCGTAGCCCGGCGCCCACACCGGGCGCCTGACCTCTCCTGAACCAGTGTGCTCAAGGAGCACCTCGCCCGTGTCGCGGTCCCACGTCAGCCGCATGTCAACCAACTGCACGCCCGCACAAAACGCGCCAGGCGGAAGCGTGCCGGTGACGAGGGGAACGCTGACGCGGTCAATAGGACTGGGTGACGGCGTTGCTGGGGCGCAGCCGCTCAGGGTTAGCGCGGCCAGCACGCACAGAGCGACGTCTCTCATTGCGACCTCCTCTCGGATCCGCGCGATTAGTAGACCGAGGTGCTTTGGGTTGCCGAGGGCCAAGACGACCACGAGGCCCGGCGCGCTCCGGTAGCGCACGGGATCCGACGGACGCGAGGGCTCGTGGTTCTGACCGTCGAGCCCTCGAGTTGGGGTGCGTGCTCCGGATGGACCGTGCTGCAGGCCATCTCGATCAACCGCATGTTGCCGAATAGCAGGGTCGTAGTCCGGCCTCGGACTCGATCCAATCGATGGTCGAGTAGACGGTCTGACTTCCATTGGTGGCCGACGTGATGCCGCAGGCCCCACCGCACAGCATCGGCGCTCCGCTGTCGCCGCCCGCCGAACCGAAGCTCGTGAGCCACTGGTGATTCAGTGTGACCCCGCTGACCAGGTACGTCGAGTTGGTCTGCACGATCACGCCGCAGTCCCAGCCGGAGGTCAGCCCGGATCGGCAGATGCTCCTGCCCACATATTGGTTGCTGTTGGTCACCTTGCCGGTGATGGACAGGAAGCTCGTGTTGCTGGTGGTGTACACGAAATTCTTGGCCCCGGACTCGCTGTCGTTGATGGCGCCGATGTCGGCCGAAGACCCACTGTAGAAGTCTTCAAAGGCTCCCGTCCCCAACGGCGTGTTGGGGCTCGACGGATGGTTCCACGTCGCGCCGATGCCCGACCCGAAGTTCGGGTCCAGGCAATGGCCGGCAGTAAGCACGTAGCGGTAGACGGCGCCACCGGCGACGGTGCGACCCAAGAACCCCGACGTGCATACGAAGTCGTTGTCCGACTGGATCTTGAGGCCGCCCTTCATCGGCGCGCCACAGTTGGATCGGCCGGTGCAGGCAGCGAATGTGTAGGGCCTGCCGGCTTCCACCGTGACTGCGGGGCCGAACCGCTCAGTGAAGGCCGCAACGGTCCCACCAGACGGATCCTCAACCTCGACGACGACCCGGTTCAGCGTGACATCGACGCCCACCGAGGCGATGGTGAAGCCATCGCGCTGCAGCTCGGGCAGCGCCTCCTCGACTGTGGCCTGGACGCCGCCCAGCTCTTCGGCCGAGAACGTCACCGAGCGGAGGTTCAGGCGCGCCCCGGCCGGGACGAGATCCTGAAGAGCGTTCAGGTCGACGACCGTGCCATCGACAACCATGACGTCCACGGTGGCCCCATCTGCTTGGAGGGCGAGCCCACCGAAGCTCCCGCGATTGGCGTCGATGTGGGTCGCCAGCAGGACCAGCCCGTCCTCGAGGTCGACACGGCGGCGCATGGCTGCCAGCTCGGCATCGGTCAGAGGCGTCCCGAATTCGGCCGAGGCAGTGGGGCTGCTCAGGAGGGATTCAACCTGGCTGACGTCGGTGGAGAGCCCGAAATCCCGACGGAATCGCAGCGCTTCGCCGAGTTCGTCGCCACCGACGCCTCGGGCGGGTCCTGGCCCGAACAACGCAGTCGCCAGGCCCGCTGTCGTCAGCACAGCCAGCCACAGGGTGGCCCGTGGCTTGGCCGCATTTGTAAAGGGTGCTTGGAATCTCATCGATCGTTCTCCCTTCGATGCGAGGAACCGTCCGAGCGTCAACGGTTGGCATCCGCCTAGGCAAGAGGCCTTTGGCATGAAATCGGTCCCGTTCGGGCAGGTGTGCCGGGCCGCACCACTGGTTCAGCAAGTGGGTTCGCCAGTGGTCGGTGCCACGAGCGGCCGGACACCCTTGTCGTCGAGGTCGTCCGCGAGCCGCGTCGACTGGCCCTCGGTGACAACGACGGGGCGTGGTGCAGCAGCCGATCGACGGCCGCGGTGGCCAGGCCCTTGGGGAAGATCGTGTCGAAGCTCCCAGGGTCGGCGCGCAGCCAGCCGCGTGAGCGCTCGATCCACTCCTCGAGCTGGGCCAGGAACGGGTCGATCCGCTTGCGGCGCTGCGCGGTCTCGCCGGGTCCCCGGCCACGGTCGCGCTCGCGCACGTAGCGCTGCACCGCCTTGTGGTCGCAGCCAGTCAGCGCCGCTGCTGCTCGGTAGCTGTCCGTCAGGTCGAACGCCTCCAGGATCTCCATCACCTCGACACTCGCTTCATCCCATCTCCCGCACCCCTCCACCCCCGTTGGACGAGGGTGAGTGAAGCAGGTGGGGAGGAGTGGCCGTCGACGGGGACGATTAGCGGCCGTCGGCGGGGAGGTTCGTGGCCGTCCGTGGGAAGGTTCGCATGGCCGCCGGCAGAGAGGCTATCCGAGGTCGCGGCCATGCCCAGCCAATGCGAATCCCCATGAGCCAACCCCCGTGGTGTTAGGCGTAGCTGACGCATCGTTCGACGACCTCCGACAACCCGCCCGAGCGTGATGCCGGTGCTTCGGAGACCATCGGAGGAGTTCTTCCCCGCCTAACACCACTCCCATTGGTAGGTGGGGCATATTCGGGCAGATCGGCTGCGTAACACCAGTCCCGTTGGTATCTGGCGCAATCGCGCCGCTAACTCGTCCTGGCTTGGCCCCGCCGCACCACGACGCCGGCCTGCGTCGAGCGCCAGTCGTAGTCGGCGGCCTGCTCATGGGTGCCGAGCAACCCGACCTGGCGCAGCCAGGCGTCGTTATAGAGCTTCCCGATGTAGTTGCGGCCGGAGTCGGGCAGCAGCACCACGAAGAGCGCCTCGGGATCGTCGATGGTGCGAGCCACCTGGAGCGCGGACCACAGGGCGGTGCCGCTCGACTCGCCCGTCAGGATCCCCTCCGTGGCGGTCGCCTGTCGCGCGGTGAGCATCGAGTCACGGTCCGAGACCCGCACGATCAGGTCGCAGACAGCGGTGTCGTAGGTCTCCGGCCAGAAGTCCTCGCCAACGCCCTCGGTCAGGTAGGCGCGAGGGGTGTCGCCTGAGAACACACTCCCCTCGGTGTCGGCGCCGACCACCACCAGGTCGGGCTTCTGCTCGCGCAGGTAGCGCCCGATGCCGCTGATCGTGCCCCCGGTGCCGATCCCCGCCACGAAGTGCGTGATCTTCCCTGCGGTCGCCTCCCAGATCTCCGGGCCGGTGGTCAGGTAGTGGGCTTCGGGGTTGGCCGGGTTGCGTACTGGTCCGGCTTCCAGGCGCCGGGCGTCTCGCGCGCCAGCCGGTCCGACACGCGGTAGTAGGACCGTTCATCCTGCGGGTCAACATCGGTTGGGCAGACCACGACCTCGGCGCCGTAGGCCCGCAGCAGCGCGCGCTTCTCCTCGGACTGCTTGTCGGCCATCACGAAGATGCACCGATACCCCTTCACGGCGGCCGCCATGGCCAGCCCGACGCCGGTGTTGCCGCTGGTCGGCTCCACGATCACGCCGCCGGGCATCAGCAGGCCCGCACGCTCGGCGGCCTCGATCATGGGCATGGCGATCCGGTCCTTGACCGATCCGCCGGGATTCATGTGCTCGAGCTTCGCCACCACTCGAGGCGTCAGCCCCGAGGCCAGTCGGTCGAGCGCCACCAGCGGTGTGCCGCCGATGGCCGCGGTCACATCGGGCGCGATGCCCGGCCGATCAGCCAGCGTCGGCCTCCGCGGGGTCCGCTGCGGCGTCATCCGGTCCCGCGGCGGCGGCCTCGGTCCTCGCCCTGAGGCGCGCCATCCACGCGCCCGGGGTCCCCCAGCCGCGCGCGTGCCGTAGCACCAGGAAGCCGCCGGCCATGACCACCGCAGCGAGCCCAAGCCAGATCGCGGTCGGCAGGCCGCCGATCGTCCAGTTCTCCACGCGGAAGGTCTCCAGATAGGCCCGGGACGCGCCATAGCCCATCAGGTAGATGAGCAACAGGTCACCGTCGTACAGCCACGCCGCGAACCGACGGCTCGCCCAGACCAGGACGCCGAGGGTGAGGAGTGAGAGGAGCGCCTCATAGGCGAAGAGCGGATGGAAGCGCGTGGTGTCGACCGGGAAGGTGGACAGGTTCGTCCAGTCACCGATCCTGTGGGCGGCGTCGATCGGGATCCCCCACGGCAGCTCGGTGGGCGGGCCGTACAGCTCCTGGTTCACGAAGTTGCCGAGCCGGCCGATCGCCTGGCCGAGCGGGATGGAGATGGCAAAGATGTCGAGCCAGCTGCCGGTCGCCATGCCCGTCCGGCGCGTGTAGACCCACAGCGTCGCGGCGCCGCCGGCGATCGCGCCGGGGATGCCGAGGCCACCCTTCCACACCTGCAGGATCAGCTCGGGGTGGGCCGAGTAGATGGTCCCCCACTCGTGGATCACGTGGTAGATCCGCGCCCCCAGCACACCGAACAGGATCACCCACAGGAGCATCGACCAGCCGGCATCGATATCCTCGCCGCGCCGGCGGACCTCGCGCGTGCCGAACATCGCGGCACCCAGGATCGCGCTGGCGATGATGATGCCGTACCAGTGGATCTCGAGGGGGCCCAGCCGAAGGGCGATCGGGTCAATCACGGGCGGATGATACCCCGGCACCGCAGTCTGACCGCAGGTCTGTTCAGGCAAGGTGCTATCGCACGGGGAGCGGGCCGAGTATCGTCCGCGTCGTGCAGGCATGGAGGCGGACACGATGACCCACGCCACACCGGCCATCGAGCCAGTTCGCCGCGACCTGCCGCTGGGACAGCTCCTCTCCCTGTCGGTCTACTGGTTCGGGATCCAGACCATCTGGGGCGGTCTGGGGGTGGTGGTGCTGCCCGGCCGCTTCGACGACATCAGCCGAGCCACCTCGGGCACGATGCTGGCAGTCATCTTCGTGATCGGCGCCATCGCCCCGATCATCATCCAGCCGACCGTGGGCGTCATCAGCGACTACACGGTGAGCCGCTGGGGGCGCCGGAAGCCGTACATCGTCATCGGCTCCCTGCTCGACGTCGTCTTCCTGGCGGGCCTCGCCTTCTCGAATTCGTTCGTGGCCATGGTCGCGTTCTACTTCCTGCTGCAGGTCAGCTCGAACTTCGCGCAGGGTCCGTTCCAGGGGTACGTCCCGGACCTCGTCCCGGCTCGCCAGGTCGGCATCGCCAGCGGTTTGATGGGGCTGATGCTCACCCTGGGCACCATTGCCGGCGTCGGGATTGCGACCGCGGGCCCGAACTTCATGAGCGAGCCCGTCTCGGTCCTGGCGCTCGGCGTGATCGAGGTGGTGACGATGGTGATCCTGATCACGACGGTCCAGGAGGGGACCGGCGCGCCGGCGCGGACGCAGTCGTGGCGAGCGCTGGCCCTTTCCGCGTGGGGCCGGGACATCCTCAAGCAGCGCAACGTGCTCTGGCTGCTGGTCGTCCGCCTCCTCTTCCTGGGCGCGTACAACGCGACGATCGTGGCGCTCGGCTACTTCCGCCGTTCCCACGGACTCTCCTCCGACGAGGCCAACTCGACGGTCTTCATCGCCACGGTCATCGTGGGGGTCTCGACCGCGCTGGCGGCCATCCCCGGGGGGCGCCTGTCCGACCGATACGGGAGGCGGCCGGTCATCTGGGCCGCTGCCCTGGTCGCATTCCTCGGGCTGGCCGGCGTGACGGTCGCGCCGTCGCCCGCCATCGCGATCGCAGCCTGGGTGCCGTTCGGCGTCGGGATGGGGATCTTCCTGTCGGCCGACTGGGCGCTCATGGCCGACGTCATCCCCAAGGAGACGGCCGGGCGCTACATGGGGATCCTCAACGCCGGAACCGCGATGGCCGGCCCGGTCTTCATCATCCTGGCCGGACCGATCCAGGACCTGGTCGCAGCAGTGGCCAGCGACCCGATCGGTCCACGGGCCGCCATGGCGGTGGGTGCGACTGTTCGTGGTTGGGGCAGCTGTCGCCCTGACGAAGGTCGATCCGACCCGCGTTGAGGCGGCGCCGCCCGCCGCCCCGACATGAGCGAGGTCGGCGAGCAGGCGCGACGCACCGGTCCGCGTGAGCTGAGTGTCGAGGTCACCGGGCGCTATCGGTTCATGCGCTGGCTCGACCGCGCCGTGCTCCGCCTCCTGTTCGACGTGCGCGCGGAGGGGCTCGAGCGCTGGCCAGCGGCACCCTTCTGCCTGGTCGTGAACCACCACAACGGCTGGGACCCGCTGCTGCTGATTGCCGTCGTCCCCGAGTCGCCCCGGATCAGCTGGTTCGGTCCCAAAGAGACCGACTTCAGCCGTGGGCTTCAAGAACCGGGCGATGGCCTACTTCGGTGGCGTGATCCCGTACAACCCGGAGAAGACCAATCTCACCTCGGCGGTCCGAGCAGTGCGCCGGGTCTTCGCATCCGGGGGCGTGCTCGGCATCTTCGCCGAGGGGACGGCCGGCTTTCGGGAGTCCGAGCTGCTGCCCTTCGAGGAGGGAGCCGTCGCCTTCGCCTCGAGCGCCGGGGTGCCGATCGTGCCGTGCGCCGTGCTGGGCAGCACCTATATGGCGTTTCGCAGCCGGGTGGCGATCCGGTTCGGCGACCCGATCCCGACCGAGGGCATCCGCGGGCGCGAGGGACGCGACGACCTCGAGCGGCGTGTGCGAGTCGCGCTTGAGGAGTTGCTCCCCAGCCGCGAACCGAAGATCCCGCGTCGCCGGCCACTGCGCTTCCTGGGCGACCTGCTGACCGGCCCAGCCGACCTGGAGCGGCGGCGCGCCGAGCGCGGGGAGTAGCGCTAGGATCGGGGCGTGCTTCCGTTCATCTGGGCGCTCTTCGCCATCTGCACCGTGGGCGGCTTCATCACCATCGCGGCGTACTGGCTGGACGTGCAGGACCGGCCCGACATCACCTTCCGGACCCGCGTGGCGTGGTCGGCCGGGATCCTGCTCTTCCCGGTGGCGATTCCCCTCTACGCGTTTCGCGGAGGCGCCGGCTGGCCGCGCTTCCTGCGCGGCGCCGCGTTCCTGCCGGCCGCGGCACTCCTGCTCTTCTTCGGCTTCGCGACGCGGCTGATCAGTTGACCGGCCGGTTCCCGTGCCGCCGGACCATGACAATCCAAGCGGCGACCCCGGCCAGAGCGACAAGCGCCGCAAGCGCCACCAGGCCGCCGGCGACTGTCGGTCCGGGCGACGGGGCCGGAGGATTGGGGGCCGCCTCGGCCGGTGACGCGGCCGGCGTCTCCCCGGGGAGGTAGACACCCTGCGCCAGCAGTTCGTCGCCTGAGCAGAGGCCGGTCGTCAGCCCGCCCGAGCCATCATGGTGGGCATAGATCCGCCAACGTTCCGCCAATCCGATGTTGACCCCGCAGGCAGCGCTGTCGCGCGCGGTCGAGACGATCGTCCGGGCGCTGGTGCTCCCCTTGAGCTGCTCCTCCACCACGAACGTGTAGCGGAGGGGGTCGCCTGAACTCAGGAACGGGGTCTCGGTGGCCCCGTCGTCCTGAACATCGACCACGACCCCGATGAACGCGACGTCCGCGTTGGCGAGCGCCTGGGCGTGCGCCTGACCAGGATCGAACGCGATGCACGAGCATGCGTAGACGCGGGCGATCGGCGCGGCAGCCGTGGCGAACAAGACCAGCGCGGCGACGGCGAGCAGGCGGGTCAAGTCGGATGGTCATCGGCCTCTTGACGCGGTGCGGGTGCGATCGGTTCCCGGTCACAACCGTATCATCGGCCAATGACAAGATCCACGAGCGGAGCAGATGCCGCCCTCGCCTATCTGCGCGACCATGCCGACGAGCATCTCAAGGGGCTCGACGATTTCCTGCGCATCCCATCGGTGAGCGCCGATCCCGAGATGCGGGGAGAGTGCCGCCGGGCGGCGCAATGGGTCGCTGACGAGCTGACCCGCATCGGCGCCGACCATGCGCTCCTCACCGACACGAGCAGCCACCCGATCGTGACCGCTGACTGGCTGCACGCCGGCCCGAACAAGCCCACCGTCCTGATCTACTGCCACTACGACGTCCAACCGACCGACCCGCTGGACGAGTGGATTCGGCCACCGTTCGAGCCGCGGTACGAGAACGACATCGTCTACGCCCGCGGCTCGGGCGACGACAAGGGTCAGCTGTTCATGCACATCAAGGCGGCCGAGGCCTGGATCCGCGGGGCCGGTGGCTGCCCGGTCAACCTGCGCTTCTTCTTCGAGGGGGACGAGGAGCACGACAGCCGGCCGTCAGAGCACTTCGTGGCCACATATCCGGAGCTCCTGGAGGCCGACATCTGCCTCGTCAGCGACTCCGACATGGCCGATGACGACGGCACCCCGGCTATCACCTACGGCCTGCGCGGCATCGCCTACTGGGATGTGAAGGTATCCGGACCGATGCAGGACCTGCACTCCGGGCAGTTCGGGGGTGGGGTCGACAACCCGGCCACCGTGCTGGTGCAGATGCTCGCGTCGCTGATCGACGCCGATGGCCGCTGCACGGTGCCGGGCTTCTACGACCGAGTCCGCGATCTGACCGATGCCGACCGTGCCGCCTACGCCGCCCAGCCGTTCGACGCCGACGATTGGGCACAGCGGATCGGCGTCAGCGGCCCAAAGGAGGGCGAGCGCGGCTACACGCTGCTCGAACGGATGTCCGGGCGGCCGACCTTCGACGTCAACGGCCTGTCTGGCGGCTATTCGGGCGAGGGGAGCAAGACGATCATCCCGGCATGGGCCGCGGCCAAGATCAGCTCGCGCCTGGTGCCCGACCAGGACCACGTCGAGATCGCGCGGGCGATGGTCGAGCACCTGGAGGCGATCGCGCCGCCTACGGTGAAGGTGGCGGTCACCCCCGTCCAGGGGGGACAGCCGCTGATCACGCCGCTCGACCATCCGGGGTGCCTGCTCGCCGCCCGAGCCCTGGAGAAGGCGTTCGGCAAGGCGCCTCAGTTCCACCGCTCCGGCGGGTCGATCCCCGTCGTGGCGGCCATGGACACGCTGCTCGGCCTGAAGAGCGTGATGGTCGGCTTCGCCAGCCCCAACGGCAACTTCCACTCGCCCAACGAGTGGATGCCGCTGGCCAACTACCGCGGCGGGATGGACGCGATGGTGCACCTGTGGGATGAGCTCGGCGCCGTGACGCCCGGGGAGCTGCGCGGCACGTGACCAGCGACGATCCCTGGCTGGCACTCGGGGCGGCCGCCCGGCTGGTGGGCGTTGGGCCCGACACGCTGCGCCGATGGGCTGACACCGGCAAGGTCGAGAGCTACGTCACGCCCGGGGGGCATCGCCGCTTCCTGCGGTCGAGCCTCGAGTCGATGATCAACGCCCCGAGACGCCAGCGTTACGGCGTGGAGCGACTCACCGGCTCGGCGGGTTCCATCTCCGGGGATGTCCATCGCCGCGTCGCACGCGGGGGCGAGGCGGCGCAGCCCTGGCAGGCACGTCTCTCCGCCGAGCAGCGCGGTGACTTCCGACGCTGGGGAAAGCGCACCTTCAATCTCGTCCTGGAATACGCGGCCGCGGGGAAGCGCTCCGAGCGAACGCTGCTCCTCGGCGAAGCGGAGCGAATGGGCGCCCTGTACGGTGCAGAGGCCTCGAAGGCGGGCCTCTCACTGGCCGAGGCGGTGGAGGCGTTCCTCTTCTACCGCACCCCCGTCCTCGAAGCGATCTCCGCCCACCTCCGCCGGCGCGCGGCGGACCTGTCGGATCTCTCGGCCGCGTATCGCGAAGCGACCGCGGCCATCGACGGCGTGCTGACCGCCCTGGTCGGTTCGTACCGCGAGGCCGCTCCGAACCAGCCCTAGCCCACTCGGTAGAGGTCGGTGCTCGTCGTGTTCAGGCGCTCCCCGCCTGAATCGGTGCAGATCACGATGTCCTCGATCCGCGCGCCCCACTGGCCCTCGACGTAGATCCCCGGCTCCACGCTGAAGGCGTTGCCCGCTACCAGCGGCTCGGGGCTGCCGGTGAACAGGTATGGCTCCTCGTGGGTCTCCATGCCGATGCCGTGCCCGGTCCGATGGAAGAACTGCTCCCCGTACCCCGCCTCGTCGATGATCTGCCGTGCGGCGCGATCGATCTCGCCGGTAGCCACGCCCGGGCCGACCGCGGCGCACGCCGCGGCCTGCGCCGGCGGAGCACCTCGTACAGGGCGGCGAAATCAGGCGGCGGGTCGCCGACGAAAGCGGTGCGGGTCGTATCGCTGCAGTACCCCGCGCGCGTCCCACCGATGTCGAGCACGATGGCGTCACCCGCCTCGATGACCCGCCCTCCCGGGCCATGGTGCGGACTGGCCGAGTTCGGTCCGGCGGCGACGATCGCGAAGTCGGCGGTATCGTGGCCCGCTTCGATCAACAGGTCGTTGACGCGGCGGCTCACCTCGGCCTCGGTGCGGCCGGAGAGGCGCTCCGCAGTGATGGCCAGCATCGCCGCATCCGCCGCCGCCGCCGCGGCGCGTAATCGGTCCAGCTCGGACGCCTCCTTGACGCGCCGCAGTGCGCTCATGGCCTGCCCCGCCTCGACCAGCTCGGCCGGATCGAGTGCCGCGCGCAGGCGAAGCACGAAACTGGCCCACATCTGGTCCTGGACGGCGACCCGCAGGGCGCCGGGCAGTCGGGCCGCGACCTCGCCGACCGCGTCGGCACCTTCACCGCACGGCACGATCTCCAGGCCATCGGCCAGTGCGCCGAGCCCGTGTCGGGCGAGCGGCTCCTCGAGCCGCGGCAGGATCAGCGACGGCGATCCCTCGGCCGGAATCAGCAGGCACGTCAGTCGTTCGAGCGCGGGGGCACGGTAACCGAGCAGGTACGCGTAGTCGGCGGAGGGGGAGATGAGCAGCGCGTCCACGCTGCGCGCACGTGCCTCGGCAGCAGCGCGTGCCAGGCGACCGGCGTAGACGCTGTCGGGGAGGCGATCGGCGGCAACGGAGATGACGGCCACGCCGAAAGGTTACCCGATCGTCAGCGCCACCTCGAAGGCGTGTCCACGATGAATCCGGCGCGCACGCAGCGCGGTCTGCGGCGAGGCGCCGACGTCGGCCGGACCGGTGCCGAGACCGGGTTCTGACACAGGCCTACTCACGCGACGTCGACAGCAGTTGACTCGTGGTTGCTGCGTGCCATTCGAGGCCCATCTCACGGAATCGAGCGATCGCCCGCCCGATCAGCGCGTCGTCCCCACGCGCCTGTCCCAGCGCCCGCAGAGCGAACGGCTCGAGGTAGCTGCCAGGAATCGCAAGCCCGGGAGCGCTCTCCTCGATCTCCGCCGTTCGACCCAGGGCAACGAGCGCATCGAGCCACACGATCAGCCCCTCGTTGTCCCCCAGGCCGTCCCCCAGGCCATCGGGCTGCCATTCAAGAAGCTTGGCCTCGACGGCGTCGTGGTCGCCGCGGGCGAGGTCGAGCGCGAGCAGCGCAGGATCGAGTAGGAGCCCGTATCCCTCCATCCCAAACTCCATGGCAATCTCCTGCAGCCGTTGCCCTTCGGCGTCATCACCCAGATGAACACGAGCCAGGGCACATGTCAGCAGCATCAACGGGCCGAGGACGCAGGGAGTCGCCACGTTCGCGGTGAATGACGACTCGGCGCGCCCGCTCAGCTCAGCAACGGAGGTCCAGTCACCGGCGAGCGCCTCGTTGGAGACGAAGTGGAAGGCCGCGTGGAGGCGATGATGTGCGGACAGCCGCGCCGCAACCTCGTCATAGCGAGTGGCCAACTCGCGTGCCTCGCTCAGCTTGCCGCAGTAGGCGGTCAGGTCCCGGGCCGTGGCAAGGGCATATGCGATGCGCTCGGGGTCGCGCAATGCGGGTAGCAGCGCGAGCTGACGCTGTGACCACGCGTAGACCTCGTCGTAGTCCCCCTGCTCCATGGCCACCTGCGCCAGGCCATACGCCGCCAGCGAACGCAGATCCGGGTCCTCGAGCTGATCTGCGATCAGTAACGCCTCGCGCAACTGGTCTACCGAGCCCTGGGTGTCCAGCAGGCCACCCGCGATCAGGGCCTTGGCGCGGTCACGCGACCCCGCTGCAGCCAGATCGAGCGCCTGCGAGACCCAGCCCGCGATCAGTTCGTTGCTCGGGCGACGCATCCACATCCCGCGTCGGGACGCCGTCTGGACGGCCAGCTCCGCATGGATTGCGGCGGCAACGGAGCGATCCTCCGTCAGCGCCAATGCCTGCTGCATGGCGGTCCAGAAGGCCTCGCCGTCAAACTTCAGGATGCTCGCCCGCCCCACCTCTCGCCAGAGCGATGCCTGCCGGTGCGGATCGGTCTCCAATTCAAGGGCCCGCTTCAGGAGCGCCACGCCATCGTCGATCTCCATCCGGCCGATGGCGAGCCCTGCGGCGCGGCTCAGCCACTCGACCGCTCGAGTGCGCAGCTCAACCAGTTCCTGCTCGCGGCCGGACCATGCAAGGTCAACGTCCTCGGGTCGAACCGCCTCGGCGTAGTGGTGGGCGAGGATTGGCGCCACCTCATCCGGGGATGCGGCCCGTGCCTCGACCCACTGGGCGAATCGCGCATGCATTCCCGCACGGCGCGACCGCGGCAGGCTGTCGTAGGCGACCTCGCGCGTGAGCGCGTGCTTGATGGCGTACTCGCGCTCGCCGGCCATGGATGAACCCAAACGGCGGCGAACGAAGTCGCGTGCCTCCAGCACGCGCAGATCGGGCTCGCCACCGACCAGCTCGTAGACGGGTCCGGCCCAGAAGATGCGGCCGATCACCGCTGCGGCCTGCAATGCCTGCTTCTCTGCTGCTCCAAGCAGGTCCATACGGGCCGCGACCACCGCCTGCACGGTGTCGGGCACATGGAAGTCGGGCGGAAGCTCCGCCAGTCGCCAGAGACCGTTCGTCCGCTCCAAGAGACGTCGGTCGATCAGGGTGGCCAGCACCTCCTCCACGAAGAACGGGTTGCCCTCGGCACGCTCGACCACCGCATCCAGGCCCGATGGCGGCGTGCTGCCCAGCAGGTCCGTGATCATTCGGGTGGAATCGCTCGATGCGAGCGGTTCGAGCGCGACGGTTGCACCGGCTAGGTGAGCCCCCCACCCGGGTCTCTGCTCGAGCAGCTCGGGGCGCCCGGTGACGATGAGCAGCAGCGGTGCCCGAGCCTGCTTTACGAGGCGCTCCAGGAGATCCACCAGCAGGTCCTCGGCCCAGTGGATGTCCTCGATGAGCATGACCGTGGTCCGCTCCGTGGCGATCTCCTCCACGAACTCGACCCATGCATCCTGGAACTGGTCACGGGCGGCGAGCGGATGGAGGCCGTGAGCCACATCAAGCCCGAGCGTGAGGCCAAGGATCTGCCTCGTGCCGAGCCGGTCCAGGAGCGCCGCCGGGGGATCGTTTTCCATGATCCCGAGGTGCTCCTTGAGAACCTCTGCCAGCGGCCAGTAGGTGATGCCCTGGCCGTAGGCGAGGCATCGTCCCGTGCGCCGCAAGGGCTCCGGCTCGCGAGCGCCAAGCCGCTCCCAGAATTCGCGCACGATCCTCGACTTCCCCACCCCGGCGTCTCCGAGGATGGTGATCAGGCGCGGGGTCCTCTCGGCCGCCACCGCATCCAATTCGCGCTCCAGGGTCAGCATCTCGTCGTCCCGCCCCACGAATGTGCGCTGCAGCCCAAGCACGCCTCGGGGGCGCATCAAGGACAGCGCCCGCAGAAGACGCCTGCAGACAATGCCGTCCGGCTTGCCCTTCGCCTCGACGGCCCGGGGTTCGTCGAACTCGAAGGCACCCCGTACGGACGCAAAGGTCCGATCGCCGACGAGTACCTCCCCGGGCGCCGCGGCCTGCTCCAGCCGGGCCGCCACGTTCACGGCGTCGCCGGTCACGAAGGAGCTCCCCTCTCGCGGCCTGCCGACCACCACCTCGCCGGTGTTCACCCCGATCCGCAGTGAGAGCGCCTCGTCGAACAGCTCGCGCATGCGTCGCTGCATGGCCAGCGCCGCATGGAGCGCCCGCTCGGCATGGTCCTCGAGCGAGGCCGGCGCGCCGAAGGCGGCCATGACGGCGTCTCCCGCGAACTTCTCGACCGTCCCGCCGGCGAGATCGATCTCCTCGGCCATGGCGTCGTAGAAGCGCTCCAGCGTGAGCCGCGTCCGCTCGGGGTCCTGCGACCCGGCTAGCGCGGTGGAGCCGACCAGGTCGGCGAAGACAACCGTCGCCAGCTTGCGCTCGCTCGAATCGCGCTCGACCTTGACCGGCGCAGCGCAGGTCGGACAGAACCTCGCCGTCGGCGGAACCGCTGCACCGCACGATGCGCAGAGATCCATGCGCGCGATTCTGCCGCTATTCGAGGCGGAGCGATACCTCTATCGCCTCACCGGCAGCTATGCGCCAGGCGCGCAGCGCGCTCTCGGGGGGCGCATCGGCGTCGGCCAGGCTGGCCAGCAGGTAGAACGCGTCGGGGTACATCGCCGCACGGCGGTCGGTGGCGGACGGGACCGCCGCGGATCGCGTGTGACTGTGGAAGATGGCGACCAGGTCCTCGCCGGCATCCTCGATGGCAAAGGTGATCCGGACCAGGTCGTCGGGATGGACGCTGTAGCGCAGCGGCGATGCCTCGGCGTTGCGAGTCGGATGAAATGCGGTCGCGCGCCCGTCTGCGAGCGACCCGGAGAGGAGGCCGCAGGCTTCGTTCGGCAGCTCTGCCCGGGCGTGGGCGAGGAGCTCCTGCGCTAGCGCCGCCGGAATGACCAGGCCGTGGTCGCTCACCACAGGAGCGAGCTCTCCAGCTCAGTCTCCAGCTCGTCGATCTCGCGCGTCCACAGGTCGGTCGAGAGGTACTTCCAGCCACCGTCTGCGAGGAGCATGACCACGTTGCCGGACTCCATCTCCGCCGCGACCCGCAGCGCAACGTGCACCACGGCGCCGCACGACAGGCCGGCGAAGATCCCCTCGTCGCGCATCAGCCGACGGAGGCCGATGAGTGCGTCGCGGTTGCTGACGAGGTACCGATCGTCGAGCACGGCCCGGTCGAGCACGGGTGGCACGAATCCCTCGTCGAGCGAACGCAGCCCCTGCACCTCCTCGCCGGGGAGCGGCTCCGCGGCGACGATGCGCACGCCCGGCCGCGCGCGCTTCAGGAAGTGGCCGACCCCGGTCAGCGTGCCGCCGGTGCCCAGCCCGGCCACGAAGACGTCGATCTCCGGGACCGCGGCCAGGGTCTCGGGCCCGGTCGTCTCCTCGTGTGCGCGCGGGTTGGCGGGGTTGCCGTACTGGTAGGGCATGTACAGGGTGGGGTCGGCATCGGCCATCTGCTGGGCGAGGCGAATCGCACCGTTCGAGCCCTCCGCGCCCGGGGAGTAGACGACCTCGGCGCGATACAGCTTCAGCAGCTGGGTGCGCTCTGCGGTGGTGTTGTCCGGCATGACGATCCGGACCGGGTGGCCGAGCAGGCTGCCCACCAGCGCAAGGCTGATCCCCGTGTTGCCGCTCGACGGCTCCAGGATCGTCTGACCGGGACGCAGGGCGCCACCCGCGCGCGCCTCGGTGATCATCGACCGCGCGATGCGGTCCTTCACCGACCCGGTCGGATTCGTGCCTTCGAGCTTGGCGTAGAGGCGGACCGCCGAGGACGGGGTCAGGCGCCGGAGTTCAACCGTCGGCGTGCCGCCGATCGCATCCAGCAGGTCGCCCGGCATCGGGCTAGCTCGACCCTCCCGCCATGGCGGGCAGCAGGATCACCGTGTCGTCGGGTCCCACGGATGTGTCGAGCCCCTCTCGGTAGCGAACGTCACGGTCGTTGACGTAGACGTTCACGAACCGGGACAGCTGGCCTTCATCGGTCATCCGGTCTCGAAGGGCCGGATGGCGCGCGAACAGGTCGTCCAGGACCGCGGCTACCGTCGTGCCGACCGCGTCAACGGTGCGGCTGCCACCGACCGTCTCGCGCAGGACTGGAGGGATGCGTACCGTGCTCACCGCCGCAGCCTGACCAGCGTCCTGTCAGACCCATTCATGCAGCACGGTTGCTGTGCTGCACTGTTGCACGAATACTCAGGAGCAGGCGCCGGCATGGCCGATAGTCGCCGCCTCACGCCAGGGCTCCGTCGCCGCAGGCCGGGCAGGCGGGATCGCGCCAGACCTTCACCTCGCTGAACTCGGTCGACATCGCGTCGAACATGAGCAGGCGGCCGGCAAGCGTCTCCCCCACCCCGAGCACCAACTTGAAGACCTCGTTGGCCTGGATCAGGCCCACGATCCCGGGCAGCACCCCGAGCACGCCGGCCACGGCGCAGGCGGGCGCCAGCTCGTCGGGCGGCTGGGTCGGGTACATGCAGCGGTAGCAGGGTCCGGCGAACGGCACGAAGGTGGTCACCTGGCCGTCCCACCGGTAGATGGAGCCGTGGACGACCGGTTTGCGGAGGCGCACCGCGGCATCATTGAGCAGGTAGCGCGTGTCGAAGTTGTCGGTCCCGTCAACGATGACGTCGTAGGTGGCAATCAGGCGCTCGACGTTCTCCGCGGTCAACCGCTCGCGGTGCTCCTTGACCCTCGTTTCGGGGTTGAGCGCATTCAGCGTCAGTCGCGCACTCTCGGTCTTGGCCATCCCGACCCGGTCCGAGGTGTGCAGCACCTGGCGCTGGAGGTTGCTCTCGTCGACCACGTCGTCATCGACCAGGCCCAGGGTGCCGACCCCCGACGCCGCCAGGTAGAGCGCGACCGGCGATCCGAGTCCACCGGCACCGATCAGGAGCACACGAGAGTCGAGCAGCTTGCGCTGTCCCGCCTGCCCGATCTCGGGGATCAGCACCTGGCGGCTGTAACGGAGCTGCTGGGCGGGCGTGAGGAGCTCCTGCGGCGCCTCCCAGGCTCCCCCCAACTGTCGCCAGTCGCGCAGCGATGCGCGCATGCTGATCACGTCGCGGTAGCCGTTCTGGATGAGCCATGCCGCGGCCCGCAGCGAGCGTGCGCCGACCGCGCAGTGGACCAGCAGCGGCGCGTCCCTGTCCGGCACCACCGCGGCAGCGCGCGCCGGCAGGTCGGCCAGCGGCAACAGCGTGGCGCCGGGGATGTGGCCCGCGTTCCACTCGACCGGCTCGCGCACGTCGAGGATCCGATAGCCCCTCGAAGCCAGTTCGAGCGCCCCTTCGGCGCTCACCTCGCGTAGCTGGGTGGCTGGTGCGCTCATCCCGCCATCGCCTCGGCCTCGGCCGGCCAATCGAACTCGCCGCCGCGGACAGCGCCCTGCAGCACCTTGTAGGAGAGCAGCGCGCACTTCAGCCGGGCGGGACCGATCGGCACGCCCAGCTCGTCGAGCAGGTCCTTCGGGTTCATGGCGCGCACCTGATCCAGGCTCTGCCCGCGCAGGCCGTCGGTCAGAATGCTGGCCGATGCCTGGCTGATGGCACAGCCACGTCCGTCGAAGCCGACATCGGTGATCGTCTCGCCGCCGGCGTCGAGGCGCAGGGTCATGCTCATCTCGTCGCCACAGGTCGGGTTCGAATCGTCGAAGTGCAGGTCGTGGGGGTCCAGGAATCCCTTGTTGTGGGGGTTCCGGTAGTGCTCCAGGATGAAGTCGCGGTACAGGTTGTCCATCAGCTGAAGAGCTGCTGGGTGGCGCGGATCGCCGAAGCGAGCGCTTCGACGTCATCGGTGTCGTTGTAGACGTAGAAGCTGGCCCGGGTGGTGGCGGGAATGTCGTAGCGAGCCATCACCGGCTGCGCGCAGTGGTGGCCGGCTCGCACGGCGACACCCTCGTGGTCGAAGACGGTGGCCACATCGTGGGGATGGATGCCGTCGAGCACGAAGCTGATCACGCCCGCGTGGATCGCCGGATCGTCCGGCCCCAGCAACCGAACGCCGGGGATCTCCCGTAAAGCCGCCCAGGCCTGCTCGAACAGGTAGCGCTCGTGCTCACGCACCGCGTCCATGCCCAGCTCGGTCAGGTAGTTGATCGCTTCGCCGAGGCCGATCGCCTCAACGATGGCGGGGGTGCCGGCCTCGAACTTGTAGGGGACCTCGTTCCATTCCGCTCCGTCGAGCGTGACCTTGATGATCATGCTGCCTCCGGTCAGGAAGGGCGGCATCGCCTCCAGCAGTTCCCGGCGCGCCCAGAGCGCTCCGACCCCCGATGGGCCCAGCATCTTGTGTCCGGACAGCGCCAGGAAGTCACAGCCGATGGCCGCGACGTCGGTCGGCATGTGGGGCGCCGACTGAGCGGCATCGACGAGCACCAGGGCGCCTGCCTCGTGGGCGAGGCGCACGATCTCGGTCAGCGGGTTGATGGTGCCCAGCGCGTTGCTCACCCCGGCCACCGCGACCAGCTTCGGGCCGTTGGCCAGGTGCGCCCGCAGGTCGTCGGGATCGAGGCGGCCGTCGTCGGTGATCGAGACGTAGTCGAGCGTGGCTCCCACCTCGCGACAGAGCTGCTGCCACGGGACGATGTTGGCGTGATGCTCCAGCTGCGTGGTGAGCATCCGGTCGCCCGCGCGCAGGTTGGCGCGGCCCCAGCTGTACGCCACCAGGTTGATCGCCTCAGTAGCGTTGCGGACGAAGACGATCTCGCGCGGTGACGCAGCGCCGACGAAGCGCGCGACGATGGCGCGCGCCGCCTCGAAGCGCGCGGTGGCGTCCTCGGAGAGCTCGTAGATGCCGCGGTGGACGTTGGCGTAGTGATGCCCGTAGGCGTCGGCCATGGTCTCGATCACGCGGCGCGGCTTCGGCGCGCTGGCGGCGGCGTCGAGATAGACAAGCCGCTTGCCGGTGCCGGTCAGCGTGTCGAAGACCGGGAAGCCAGGGCGCAGTGCCGTGCCGGAGAACGCCCCGGGGACCCGCGGAGTGACCGCCGTCTCTGTCGTCATTGGGCCAGTCTAGACGTGCTCCGCCACCGGCTCGACGATCGCATCATCGGCGCCGTCGGGCAGGCCGACCTGCTCGCGAACCCAGTCGTAGCCGTTCGCCTCGAGCTTGTGGGAGAGCTCCTCGCCGCCGGACATCACGATCCGGCCGTCGAGCATGACGTGGACGAAGCCCGGCTTCACGTAGTTCAGCATGCGCTGGTAGTGGGTGATCATGAGCACCCCCATCTCCGGCGAGAGGGTGGCATTGATACCCTCGGCGACCGTGCGCAGCGCGTCGATGTCGAGCCCCGAATCGGTCTCGTCCAGGATCGCCATGACCGGGTTGACGATCGCCATCTGGAGCATCTCGAGGCGCTTCTTCTCCCCGCCGGAGAAGCCGTCGTTGACGTAGCGCGAGGCGAACCCGGGGTCCATGTGCAGGAGCGCCATCTTCTCCTCCATGAGCTTGCGGAACTTGGCGAGCGGGATCCCGGTGTACTTCGGCATGGCGCCGTCCGATGCGTCGGCCTGCGGCTGGCGCGGGTGATGCACCGCGTTGTAGATGTTGCGCAGGAAGCTCGCCACCGTCACGCCCGGGATGGAACTCGGGTACTGGAAGGCAAGGAAGAGGCCCGCCTGGGCGCGCTTGTCCGGCGTCGCCTTGACCAGGCTCTCGCCGCGCCAGGTGATGCTGCCGCCGGTGACGCGGTAGTCGGGATGCCCCATCAGGGCAAAGGCCAGGCTCGTCTTGCCCGAGCCGTTGGGGCCCATCAGGGCATGCACCTCGCCGACCTTTACCGTCAGCGTGAGGCCCTTGAGGATCTTCTTCTCCCCGATGCTCACCTCAAGGTCGCGGATCTCCAGCTGGTCGGTCATGCGTTGCTCTGTAGCTCCTTCTAGTTCGGCGTCGCGGCCGTGGTGGCCGGCGCGGTGTTGGCGTGAGAGGCGGCCTGGTTGCGGCGTCGCACGGCGGGCGGATACGGCGGCCCCCCGCTGCCGGACGCCACGTCGGCCAGGGTGAGCCGTCCCAGGGTCCCCGCAAGGGAGTCCTGGAGGCGCTCGAAGACTTCGTGAACGCTGCAATCCTGCGGGCGGGAACAGGCCTCGAGGTTCTGGGGCGTCCCGCACGGCATCTCGAGGAGCGGCCCGTCGAGGACGCGCACCGCCTCGGCCATGGTGATCTCGACGGCGGGACGCGCCAGCCGGTAGCCGCCGGACTTGCCACGGGTGGCGGTCACCATGCCGGCGCGTCGCAGGTCGCCGACCAGCTGCTCGATGTAGGGATGCGGCAACTTCTCGGTGCGGGCGATGGCGGACAGCGGCCGGGGCTTGTCGCCCTCCGCATGCGCAAGCGAGACAAGCACCCGGATGCCGTACTCGGCGCGCGTCGAGAGCTTCATGGCAGTTCAACCACCACGTCGTCGCCGTCGAGGCGCACCTCGTAGGACCGGACCGGCACGACTGGCGGCAACGCGAGGACGCGGCCGGTGAAGAGGTCGAAACGTCCGCCGTGGCGTGGGCACTCGACGGCCGTGCCGTCCAGCTCGCCGTCGCCGAGGTCGCCCTCGTCGTGGGTGCAGACATCGTCGATGGCGCCCCAGCGTCCGTCGAGCGTCTGACCGACGCAGAGCGACCGGCCCTCGATCATGACCGTGACGACGGTCCCGGGCGCGACATCGGCAGCACGGAGGCCAGCGGCGAACCCGGTCGTCATGCGGCCTCCTCGTCGGTGGCGCCGATGCGCGGCACCAGCGCGTCGAGGATCCGGGCCTTGATCGGCTCCGAGTCGATCTGCGCCACGACTCGCTCGAAGAAGCCGCGCACGATCATACGCTCCGCCTGGTCGGCGGAGAGGCCGCGGCTCTGGGCGTAGAAGCGCTGGATCGGATCGATCGCCCCGGCGGTCGCTCCGTGGCCACAGCGCAGGATGTCGTTCGTCTCGATCTCGAGGACGGGGATCGGCTCCGCGCCGGCCTTGGGTGAGAGGAGCAGGTTGCGGCACTCCTGGTAGCTGCTCGTCTGCTTCGCCGCGGAACGGACCCGGGTGACACCGTAGAAGGCGGCCCGCGCCTGGTCGTAGAGGCCCGACAGGTAGAGCAGGTCCGAGGTGGTGTGGCTGGCGAGCAGATCCTGGACGCTGTTGATGTCGATGTGCTGGTCGTCCCCGGCGGCGAGCAGGCCCAGCAGCTTGCTCGTGCCACCCTTGCCGCTCATGCGCAGGTCGAGTCCCATCTTGCTGACCTTCGAGCCGATCTCGGCGTTGAGCGTGGTGACGTTAGCGTCCTGGCCGACCTCGACCCGCTGGGCGCCGATCCGCCAGACCGCGTTGCCGAGCCGCTGGAGGTTGGCGTAGCGCAGCCGCGCCCCGTAACCGACCTGGAGATCGGCGGTTCCGCCGTACCAGGTCGCTGTGCCGTCCGGCGAGGTGAGCTCCTCGAGGAGCGTGACCGAGGCTCCCTCCTCGAGTACCACCAGGGTGTGCGGCAGGTAGGTGTATGACCCCCCGGGCAGCGACGTGGAGGCGATGAGCGGTCCGTCCACCTCCACCCCCTTCGGCACGTAGAGGAAGGTCCCGCCACTCCAGGCCGCCAGCGATCGGGCCCAGAAGGGCGTCTGCGCCGGAATGGTGTCGAGGCGGCCGAGATGTGACTGCAGCAGGTCGGCGTGCTCCCGCACGGCCGTCGCCAGGTCGGTGAAGACCACGCCGCGGGCGGCGAGGGCGGGATCCATGACGTAATCCGCTCGCGGCGGATCGGCGAGGAGCTCTCCGTCGCGCGGCAGGTCCCTGAGCGACGTTCGGCGCCACTCTTCCTCGGTGCTCAGCGGCCAGGGCTGCTCCTCGACGCGGAGCCACCAGGCGTCGCGCAGGTCGCGCAGCCACTGTGGTTCACCGGCGGAGAGGCGCCGAACGGCTGCGGCGTCAAGCGGGGTGGGCGTCTGCACCGTCATCGGCCACCGCCACGCGTGTCAAGAGCGTTCGTGCGGCACAGCAACAGTGCTGCACAGCAACTGTGCTGCATGAAAGGGGCTGACGGCCGACGGGGGCCGCGCGCAAGGACCCGGTCGTGCATCGGGCTAACCGACCGACCCTTCCATCTGGAGCTGGATCAGGCGGTTCATCTCGACCGCGTACTCCATCGGGAGCTCCTTGACGATCGGCTCGATGAACCCGTTGACGATCATGGCGCTCGCCTCGGCCTCGTTCATGCCGCGGCTCATGAGGTAGAAGAGCTGCTCGGAGCCGACCTTGGATACGGTCGCCTCGTGCCCGATGGTGACGTCCTCCTCGTCGATCTCCATGTACGGGTACGTATCGCTGCGCGCCTCGTCGGAGAGGATCAGCGCGTCGCAGCGGACGGTCGACTTGGAGCCGTGACAGCCCGGATAGACCTTGATCAGCCCGCGGTAGCTGGTCCGGCCCGTGCCCTGGGAGATCGACTTCGACGTGATCAGCGACGTCGTGTTGGGCGCTGCGTGGATGATCTTGCCGCCGGCATCCTGGTGCTGGTCGCTGCCGGCGAAGGCGATGCTCAACACTTCGCCGTGTGCCCGCTCGCCGAGAAGATAGATGGAGGGGTACTTCATGGTCAGGTGCGAGCCGAGGTTGCCGTCGACCCACTCCATCACCGCGTCCTCGTAGGCCACCGCGCGCTTGGTGACCAGGTTGTAGACGTTGTGGCTCCAGTTCTGGATGGTCGTGTAGCGGACCCGCGCGCCCTTCTTGACGATGATCTCGACCACGGCCGAATGGAGAGCGGCGGTGGTGTACGACGGAGCGGTGCAGCCCTCGACGTAGTGCACGCTGGAACCCTCGTCGGCGATGATCAGAGTCCGCTCGAACTGGCCCATGTTCTCGGTGTTGATCCGGAAGTAGGCCTGCAGCGGCAGCTCGACGTGGACGCCCTTGGGCACGTAGATGAAGCTGCCACCGCTCCAGACCGCGGTGTTCAGGGCGGCCAGCTTGTTGTCGTTGGCCGGGATGACCGTGCCGAAGTACTCCCTGAAGATCTCCGGGTACTTGACCAGGGCCTCATCGGTCCCCAGGAAGATGACCCCCAGCTTCTCGAGGTCGGCGCGGATGTTGTGGTACACGACCTCGGAGTCGTACTGCCCGCCGACGCCGGCGAGGTACTTCTTCTCCGCCTCGGGGATGCCAAGCCGGTCGTACGTGCGCTTGATGTAGTCCGGGACGTCGTCCCACGACTGCACCGCCTTGTCGGTGGCGGTCACGTAGTAGTAGATATCCTGGAAGTCGATCTGGCTCATGTCGCCGCCCCAGGTCGGCATCGGCCGGGCCTCGAAGTGGCGGTAGGCCTTCAGCCGCAGGTCGGTCATCCACTGCGGCTCGCCCTTGATCCGGCTGATCTCTTCGACGGTCGCGCGGGAGAGGCCCTTCTTCATGAGGTGAAGGGGCTTCATCTCCGGATCGTTCCAGCCGTACTTGTAGCCGGTGGGAACCTTGTCGACTGCCGGGTTGGGGATGGCCATCGGTCTCCTGCGTGTAATCCCGACTGGCGCGGTCGGTGTTAGACCCGATGATGCCCGATGACGGCGGTCAGGTCAACTGGAGTGGGCCGCGATCAGGCGAAGGAGTCGGGGTAGAGCGATGGAGGCTCTCCCATCTCGCAACGCAGCAGACCCGGCGTCAGTTGCTCCGCCATCAGTCGGCCGTACCCGTATGTCTGGCCGTGCGTCTCGAGCCACTCCCCGACGAGGCGCCGGCCCTCGGTGTGGGTGAACGCGTACGCGGCCCACAGCGGGTCCGCGAGCCGGGCCAGCGTTGCGTCGAGCCTCGCGTCTTCGATAAGTCCCACGTCACGCAGGAAGACACGTACCTGGTCGTGCGGCTGTTCGTCCTTGTGGAGCGCCAACGCGGCGTTGCCCATCGTCGGCGCCAGCAGCCTTCGCGCGCGCTGCACGACCAGCTCGGCCTCGATGTCGACCGCCAGGCCCTCCCGCCGCGCAACGAGGCCGAGCTCGTACCCGAGCTCACCATCGGTCATCACCACCTCGCGCGCCAGGCTGCGCATCCCCTCCGCGATGACGGCCTGGGGGCTTGGCGTGACAGGCAAGGTCAACTCGGCGTGGCCCGCCGCCACGAGCAGCGTGTCCCTGACCACGGCCGTCGCGTGGTAACCGGGGTAGCCCTCGGCGGCCGCAAGCTTGACCACGAGGCCCAGGCTCACGGGGAGGTCACGATTCACGCGGACGAACGACTCGCCGCGTCCCATGTAGCGGATCTCGGTCGCCCAGGGCTCGCCGTGCGCCTCCTCGAATACGATCGACTCGTCTTCCGGCAACCACAGCTGCGCCCGCGACTGGGAGAGCATCACACGGACCATCGCTGAGAGGACGATCCACAGCCGACCAGTCGGGATGATCACGCTCGCCTCGTGGCGATCGAGCCGCTCCCGCAGCGTGCCCGCGCCGGGGAGTGCCGAGTCGATCATCCGGTGCGCAGCGTCGAAGGTGGACTCCGGCTCGAGGGACGCGCTCACCTCCAGGAGCTCCTCCGCAAGGTCCACGAAGCCGATCTCCTCGCCGTCAATTCGCCTGGTCAGCGCGCTCATCGCCTTCATCTGCGAGACGAGCCAGGCTGAGCGGCGAGCGCCAACAGGCGACTCCTGGGGCAGTTCCGCGGCCATGCCCGCCAGCGTCATCGCCTCGGCATGCAGCTCGGCGGCGGGCGCCGGCTCCTCCGCGGCCACTGCCTCGGCGAGCTCCCGGGGGCCGTGATACGCGCCGACGAGGTCCGGCCGATGCCGCGCCAGGCGCAGCCCCAGCAGCAGGTAGCGCCGGGCGACCTCGTCCATGCAGCCATCGTAGTCGCCACCGTCTGCCGTTGACACAGGGCCAACTGGACCGATACCGTGCACCGGTCAACCGAAACGCAGGCGAAAGGAGACGCACCGATGACCACCGTTCACATCGCGCGCCCCCGCCTGGCAGGGAGGCTTCCTCGGTCCTGACCGACCGCAGCGGCCCCTCCCCGCGGCCTCGGGCGCGCTCCACCCGCCCATCGTTGGCCCAACTGCGTGGAGAGGCACCTTGAAACTCGTCCCCCTGGCCGCGCCCGACGCGGCTCCCCCGCTGCTCGCCGGCACGGTGATGCGAGCGCGCAGCGGCTTCTACACCGTTCAAACCGACGATAACGGCACCGTCGAGTGCCAGCTCCGTGGGCGCATCAAGCAGGTGCGCAGCGGGACCGACCTGGTGGTGATCGGCGACCGGGTCCACCTGACCGCGCGCCCGGACGGCAGCGGCACCATCGAGCAGGTCGAGCCGCGCCGGTCCCAGTTCAGCCGCCGCCAGCCCGGTCCCCGCGGCAGCTGGAAAGAGGACGTCATGGTGGCGAACCTCGACCAGGTGCTGGTGGTCTTCGCCTGCGCCGATCCGATGCCGCACCTCAGGATGCTCGACCGCTTCCTGGTTGCAGCCGAGCACAACGAGGTCGAGGCCGCGGTGGTGGCCAACAAGGTCGACCTGGTCGGCATGGCCGCGGCGCGCCAGATCTTCTCCGGCTACGAGGCGATCGGCTATCCGGTGCTGTACGTCTCCGCCCGCGAGGGGATCGGAGTCGAGGGGCTGGCCGACCGGCTGGCCGGCCGCATCAGCGTCGTGACCGGTCCGTCCGGCGTCGGCAAGTCGACACTGCTGAACGCAATCCAGCCCGGGCTCCGGATCGAGACCGCCGAGGTGAGCGAATCCCTCCACAAGGGAAGACACACCACGACGTCGGCGGAGCTGCACCCGCTGGTCGCCGGCGGCGGCGCCGTGGCCGATACGCCCGGCCTCCGCGAACTCGGCCTGTGGCAGATCCCTGATGAGGCGCTGGCGTGGTGCTTCCCCGAGATGCGCGAACACCTTGGGGGCTGCGGCTTCAATGACTGCCGGCACCTGGGTGAGCCGCGCTGCGCCATCCGCGCGGCGGTGGCCGGCGGCGAGGTCAGCGAGGATCGCTACGAGTCGTACCGGCGGCTCCTGCTGAACGAGGACTGACCGCGCTGCCCCTCGAACGGGGTTCCCATGACACACTCCGGCGCGCCACCACACGCGTCGCGCTCCTGGCGCTGCTCCGCAGGTAGCGACCCCCCGCTTGAAGGATCGAGTCGTGATCCTGGTAGGAGTTAGGTCCTATGGCTCACTCCCCCGCGGTGGGACTATAAGAAGGGCTGACCCGAGCAGGGAGCGAGCGTGCTTCGTCCGTTGGCGTCCGCAGCGACCCGAGCGCGCGCGATGCGCTCGGCTGCGACTGCCCGGAAGGGTCGGCCCGCATCCGCCCCGAGACTGCTCGTGATACAGCGCCGGACGCTCAGGTCGTCACTGTCCGTCGGCACGCTCCTCCTCGCCGGACTCGCTCCGCTGATCGGTGCGGCACTTGCCGTCCTCTATCCGCAGGACGCCGGACTGACGGCTCTCGTGTACGGGGCGCTGGCCGTTCTGGCCCTTGCGGTCTGGCAGTATCTTCGGGGACCGCGGGCGCGGCGTCCTGAACTCGCCGGCTTCATCCTCGCCACCGGCGCGGTTGGCGCGGCTGCGCTGCTGATGGCCATCGCCCCGGACACGCATACCGTGACCGCGACCACCTTCACGATCGTCCCGCTCGGCGTCGCTGTCTTCATCCCGTGGAGCCAGCGCACGCACCTCAGCTGGCTCGGGCTGAGCGCGGCGATGCTCGCCGTCGCCGTGGCTGCGCCCTCCGGCATGGGCTTCGCGGATGAGCATTGGCGTGACTTTGCCGTGGGCTTCGCGATGAGTGCCGTGGTGAGCATCGTCGCTCTGCGACTGATCGGCGGCCTGCGCCTGAGCGCATACGAATCGGAGCGCCGCGCGGCCGTCCTGGCGGTGCGCACGCAGACCCAGCGCTCCCAGCTGGCCGAGCTCAACCGCCAGCTGGAGATCACGGTGCGCACCGATCCTCTCACCGGGGTGGGCAACCGCCTGCGACTCGAGGAGGATCTTGGCGTGCTGCACGCTCGGCTGGCTCGCCACGGTCGAGGCTTCGGACTGGTGATGGTCGATCTCGATCGGTTCAAGGGCTTCAACGACCTGTACGGCCACGTCGTCGGAGACGAGGCGCTGCAGGCCGTCGCGAGATGCCTCGGCCAGCGGTCGACCGACACCGTGTATCGCTTTGGCGGCGAGGAGTTCGTGGCCATCCTGCCCGAGGCCGACGAAGCGGCGGCGATGGCCGCTGCGGACCGAATGCTGCACGCCGTCACCGCGCTCGGGATCCCCCACGGCGCGAACGCGCCATGGGGCGTGGTCAGTGCCAGCGCCGGCGTGGCGGTGGTCGGCCGCGGCGACACCGGAGCCACCTACGACTGGCTGCGGGCAGCTGACGCGGCCCTGTATCGCGCCAAGGCGAACGGTCGGAACCAGGCCCTTGCGAGCAACGTAACCGACCGGCTGGAGTCTGCTGTCAGCGCCCTCTAGGGTCTGGGCATCGGCGACCTGCGCGCGTATGCTCACGCTCCGTGGTCCCGGCGCAGCCGGCTGCGTGACGGAGTCAAGGAGGCGTCAGATGAGCGTGTCCACGATGGCCCGACTGGCGGAGGGCGATTCCGCCGAGCCCGATTCGACCTTCCAGAGCGCGATTCGGCTGGTGGCCGGCTACGTGCCGGCCGAAGCGATCGGCACCTACATCGTTGTCCTGGGGCTCCTCAACCCGTCGACCGATGCCTCGACCGGCGAGGTCACCACGATCCGGGTCATCGCGTTCGTCATCGGCCTGGCGGTCGCCGTGGCGGTCGCCTTCGTGGCGTTCAAGGGCCGCCAGTTGACGAAGCGCGAACAGCGCCGGCGAGAGCTGATCGTGGCCGGGATGGCAGCGATCAGCTTCGCGATCTACGCGGCCGCCATGCCGTCGTTCTTCTTCAAGGCCACGCTCCTGACCATCTCGTCAGGGCAGTGGGCGGCGGTGCTGGCCGTGGTCGTGGCACTCTCGTTGCCGGCGATTGCCAAGGCTCTTGGAGTGCGCAAGTAGGCGCGGTGTCGACGTCCGCCGCCTTATAGGATGCCCCGGTCCTGGAACGCCGCCGTGGCCGCCGCGCCCTGTCCGTATCGCGACTGCGCCTGCGCGACGATGCGCGCCGCCAGATCGCTCATGGTCGTGCCGGTCCAGCCGAACTGAGCCCACAGGATGGCCGTGTCGGCGTGGACATTGCCGATCGCCGTTCGCAGGTTCCACAGGGCGTGCGACCAGATCTGCCCGTCACGATGGATCCGCCCGTTCATGTCCGCGTACATCAGGCCGGTGTCCAGGCGGCGCAGGCAGTGGATCGGTCCGGCGGTATAGCTCACGGCGTCCCAGTCGGCGATGCAGGCCGGATCCAACTATGGCGCGAAGCCCGCATCGGCCAATGCGACCTCGACGACGGTGGCTGCCCAGTAGTCACCGAAGCCCTCGCTGATGGCTCCGGCTTCGGTGGAGCTGAAGAAGGTCTCCGACTGGCTGAAGTGGATCTGGTGGCCCAGCTCGTGGAGGATCACCTCGCCATCCTCGGCGTCGTCGACGCCCCCCTTGCCGAAGCGCATCTCATCGCGCGGGTGAGTGGTGGCAAAGGAGTTGTCGACGCCCCACTGGTTGATGCGCACCCGCTGCTGGTCGTCGTTGATGCCCGGCCAACCGGCGGTGACGCCGAAGCCGAGTGACCGCAGGTAGAGCTGTGAGCGGGTGACCCAGTAGTAGGCCATCACCTGCTCGAAGCGACCGTCGTGGCGGGTGTAATCGTAGGTCCCATCGAGCTCGAAGGCCGGGTCGCCGGTCTCTCCGATGACGTAGGCCCAATCCCCGCGCAGGTACCCCGAGCCGTCGAGATTGGTCAGCGTCACGCTTTTGCGCTGGTCGTTGAGCGCCGCGTAGTCGGCATCCTTCCGGTCGGTCAGGCTCGTGTTGCCGCTGCTCGCCACCGGGTTCGGGAAGAAGACCAGCGCCTCGGCCTCTGAACCGGATCCGGCCGGCTGCTTCGCGCTCGCCGCCGCGGGAGCAATGGCGGCGACGGCAGAGACGATTAGAGCAAGGGCAAGGCGGCTGGCAGATCGGCGTGGCATGCAGGACTCCTTCAGGTGGCTAGGCGGCTGGCTGGGACGCTATCCGTCCGGCGACGCGCCGTCAACGCGACGCGGCGGATGGCGGTGCCAGTGCGCACCGCGGCGCACAGGTTGGCTACGGCAGCGCAAGCTCGCCGCCCGCGATGGCGAGCGTCACCGCCAGGGCGGCGTTGGCGAACGACGCGACCAGGTCGAGGTTCACCCGCTCGACGGTGTCGCAGGCAAGGTGATAGCAGGGGTCCATCGCCTCTCCGGCCGTGCCGCCATAGGCGTCGGCCTGCGCATCGGTCTTGATCTCGGTGGCTCCGCTGAACAGGCCGCCCGTTGGGATGCGGGCCTCGCCGAAGAAGTAGTGGTCGGATCCGCCGCCGAGATCCATGCGCTCCGGGTTGATCCCGATCGACTCGAGGTATGCGACCAGGAAGTCGGCGATCTCCGGCGAGCCGGCCGCGGCACCCGGCTCCTCGTAGACGATGGGCACGTAGTTGGGCGATCCGAGCATGTCGAAATTGAGGTAGGCGGCGATCTCGGCGCGACCGTCGGCGTCGAGTCCCTCAACGTAGTCGCGAGAGCCGAGCAACCCGTACTCCTCCCCGGCCCAGAAGGCGAAGCGAACGCGGGCCCAGGGGCGTTCCTCGGCCAGCACCCGCGCGATCTCCAGCAGGGCCGCCGGACCCGAGCCGTTGTCGTTGATTCCCGGCCCGTCGTGAACGCCGTCAAGATGGCCGCCCAGCATGACGACCCGCTCGGAAATCCCATGCGACTCGGCGATCACGTTGTGCACTACCGCCTGGCCGATCTGCGTCGTCACGGTGATGTGTACCTGCGACCCATCCTCGGCCGCGACCTGGAGGGCTTCTCCCACCTCACCCGTCGCGGAGAGGACCGGGATGTCGATCCCGTCGGGAGATAGCAGGGTCGGGCGGCGAGGCTCACCCTTGGAGTACTGCGGGTAGCTCACCACCAGCGCTACCGCGCCGGCAGCCACCGCGTTGAGCACGACCTGCCGGCGGAAGCAGTGCCCCGGAGGAGCGAGCGCGATGGTGCCCGCAACGAAACCGTCGAAGTCGGTGGCGTCGCACCCGCCGTCCTGTCCGTCGTCGAATCCCACAGGGGTGACCGGCGCGGAGAGGTCGCCCGACGCGGAATAGATCATCGCCTTGAAGTCGTCGCCGGTCTCGAAGGTAGGTCCTCCGTCCACGGTGACCAGGCCGCCGGCCAGCTCGAGGTAGGTGGCCATCTCGAATTCCGGCGTCTCGACCGAGTACCCCATCTGCCGAAGCTGCCCAGCAACGTACTGGGCCGATGCCTCGTACCCGGGGGTGCCAGCGGTCCGGAGGCCGCCGTTGTCGGCGGCAATCTCCATCAGCGCCTCGAGGTGGGGTCGGATGTCGGTCCCGGCGATCGCCTGTGGGACGTCGATCGACTGAGCCGCTGATGCGCTGGGGCCGGGGCTTGCCGGACCCGCGCACGCGGCCAGTACGACGGCAAGGGCCATCGTAAGCCCGGGCACGGGGGTCAGGCGGCGGGAGCGCATCCTGCCAAGCCTACGCATGCCTTCTGGCAAAGGTTCGACCGTTGAGGCCGATGGAGCTGCCGCGCTAGAATGCGGCTGCCTTGCGAGCGGGAGTAACTCAGTTGGCAGAGTATCTGCTTCCCAAGCAGAATGTCGCGGGTTCGATCCCCGTCTCCCGCTCCACCTCCCCGGCTCAACCGACTGTCGTCAGCCCACGATCAGGCGCGGTTGTATCCCGGACAGTGGGCCGCCGGGCCTGGGCTGGGCCAGCTCGGGCTCCGGGGCACGGCCGGCCTGACGCGTCGCAAGCTCGGCCTCCAGCTGGGCGATGAGGGTGGGGATGGTCGAGCGGAAGGCCGCCTCGTACGTGTCTCCAGCCTGCGTGGCGAGCGCGGTGTCCCGCTTGGCGTTGGGCGCGAATCGGTAGTGGATGATCGTGCCGGTCGGGGTGGGTTCCAGTTCGATGGTGTGGAGCAGCTTCAGCACCCCGCCCGGCGTGCCAATGATCGTCCGGTCGGTGACGTAGTCATACGGGCGCCAATCGAGGATCTCCTCGACGACGGCGTCCTTGCCGTGCTTGCAGTGGTTTTCCGAGCCGAGGCCCCTGCGTCCCCCGGTGGCACCCTTGATGGCGACCTCGGTCACCCAGGGCTGCCAGGTCATGCGCTGCCCTGGCTTGGTCAGGAATTCCCACACCAACTGCGGCGGCACGGTGGTCGGTATCGAGATGGTCGCGATCGAGGCCTCCGGGGTGACGAAGACGCGCTCGCGTGCCTCCTCCTCCTGCCAGCGGCGCTCCAGGTCGTGAACCCACGCAGATAGCTCACCGATCCGATCGAAGGTCTCGCTGTGCGCCTGCATCCCCAATGCTGCCGGGTCGATCTCGGTGACATCGATGCACTGCTGGGTGATCAGGGCGTAGGCCTCGACGCCGAGCTTCTCGACGACCTCGTTCTTCAGGAGCCGATGGACGACGATCACATCGGACCCGAGCAGTTCCTGCCGGCCAGCCACCTTCTGGAGGATGGCCGCCCCGTGGTGGACGACGAACTTCAGGTCGAGATCGGGGATCCGGGTGCAGGCGTTGCACTCGCAGGAGGTCGCCTGTCGGACATCTCGCCGCCGGCGGCGGAACCCGAAGTAGCAGCGCTCGATCGTGTCGAGCAGCATCGACCCGTCGACCTGGTCGGCCGGCATGTAGGTGAATGCCGCGTCGCCCTCGAGCTTCGCCAGCCGGAAATTGGGCCGAAGCGCGGAAACCACCGCCCCGATGAGGTCCGCCAGGATGTCCTGCGCGTGGTCGAGTTCCACCTGGGCGAGGTAGCCGGTGTACCCGGAGATGTCGGCGATCAGGAAGCAGGTCGGCTTCGCAGCCTGGAGCATGGTTCCTCGCGGGCGAGGTTGAGACGGCGCTCACTATACGTCTGCGTGTCGGGATCACCAGATCCGCGTCAGGTGACGCGTTGGCGCGGCGGGCCGCGCTAGCATCACGTGGTGATGTCGCAGGTCCGGCCGTGAGCCTCCCCGACGTGGCTGTCATCGGCGGAGGCGTGGTCGGCACCGCGGCCGCGGCCCACCTCGCCGGGCAGGGCGCGCGGGTGACGCTCTACGAGCGCGAGGCGATCGCTGCCGGCGCCTCGGGACGCAACTCCGGTGTCGTTCAGCATCCGGTCGATCCGGCCCTCGTCCCCCTGTACCACGGGACGGTAGAGGCGTATCGCGCGCTCGGTGCGGAGCTCCCCGAAGCTGGATTCCGTCTGGCCGATGAGCCGGCCGGGCTCATGCTCGTCTCCCGGCGTCTCGACGTGGTCTCGCTGCTCGCGGAACAGCTGCGGGCCGCGTATCCCTACCTCGCGCCGGAGGTCCTCCAGGGAGACGCACTGCTCGCGGCCGAGCCGACGCTGGCACCCGACGTGGTGGCCTGCCGGATCACGGCCGGCTTCCCGATCGTGCCGTCGGCACCAACCTATGCGCTGGCCACGCTGGCCGAGCGTCGCGGCGCCACCATCCGTCAGGGACGTGCCGCCGTCCCCGCCATCGAGTCCGGAGTCTGCGTGGGAGTGCGCGTGGCCGGGCGCACGGAATTGGCCGGGGCGGTGCTCGTGGCGGGCGGGCCATGGACGTCGGAGATCATCGATCCGAGCGGCCTCTGGGCACCGATCCGGTCTGTCTGGGGCGTCGTGGCGGAGACCGCCATGCCGAGACCGCCCGCGCATGTCCTGGAGGAGGCGGAGATGGACGAGGCGCTCGGTGCCGGCCACCTGGTCTCTACCGTGATCGAGGCCCACGAGGATCCCGCCACCACGCCACGATTCAGCCTGATGACCGCCGCCGGCAGGTCGGTCGCCGGATCCACCTTCCTCGAATCCGAGCCTGAGCTGGCTCCCTGGGTCGAGCGGATCCTGCAGCGAGGTGCGAGCTTCGTCCCCGCCCTCTACGAGGCGCCGATCACCGAGATCCGCGTCTGCGCCCGGCCGGTCGCGCGCGACGGCCGACCGCTCATCGGCGCGGTGCCGGGCATCGCCGGCCTCTTCGTCTGCGCCGGGCATGGGCCGTGGGGCATCTCGACCGGTCCAGGCTCCGCGCGCCTCGTGGCCGACCTGGTGCTCGGGCGGGAGGTCGTCATCCCCGATGCGTTCGATCCCGGACGATTCGGCAGCCCCACCCAGGTCGGGGGCGTCCCGGCGGCAAGCTAGCCCCGCATCGCCCGCGGCAGCATCCCGGCAACGCGCCAGAGCGACGGACGACGCTCGAACGCCAGCATCTGCCGTGCCACTCGGTGCGCGGAGCGGTGGCTGGCAAACCAGATCGGCTTCGGTGCCGGGCGAAACGGGCCCCGCACCACGCTCTTCTCCGAACGGCTGAACATGAGCGTGTTGTGCACGACGCCGATCCCGGAGCCGATATCGGTGCGATGGTGGCCCGGATATGCGCCCCACGGGGTCACGCCCAGCGCGTATCCGATCCCCGACCAGTGGTTCACGCCCACCGTGCCGTAGCGCAGATCAGCCACCGCCCGCTCCACCGCTGGACCGATCCTGGCGTCCACCGCCGCGCGGGGGTCGACGATGAGGGTCGCGTTCAGCGTCCCCCACAGCGACTCGTTGGCAAATGCCACCGCGCGTTCCAGGTAGTCGGGCACGCTGTCCGACTGGAGCGGCACCTCTGCGGTGACCGAACAGAACGCCTCGGTGGTGAAGCAGATCTCGTCGCGTCGCGCCGGATCGAGGTCCGAGATGAGCGCCCAGGGCAACGTGCCATCGGTCCGTTCGCCGTAGAGCTCCGCCTCCGGGTGTGCGCCGAGGAACGTATCGAAGCGCTGTTCGGCGCCGGGATAGAAGGCCTTGCGCACCGGCGTCGCCGCGAGTCGTGCCCTCACGGCAGCCAGGAAGGGCTGACGGAGCCGCCAGCCGGCCGGCGTGATGATCATCCGCGCGGCCGTGCAGTTGAAGCCGGCATTGTTGGTGAGCATCGAGGCAACGTTGTCAGCCTGGACGCCGATCCCAGCCTCGGACCAGCGACCGGGCACCACGATGATCGGCGTCAGGTTGCCGAGCTCGGCACTGAACGGCTTGGTCATGATCGGCTCGTCCCGCTGCTTGCGCGCCATGCCATCGACTCCACTGCCGAAGACGATCGCCTCGTAGGTGCTGTCGGAGCCGGTAACGTGCACCTCGTCCACGTCGGGGTGATGGACCAGGTGCGCGCCTTCGACCGCCCCTCCGCGGACGATCCGCAGAAATCCGCCGCGAATGAGTGCGCCAAAGGCTTCTTCGATGATCGGTCCCATGAAGGCCAGCGTCGGGTGGGTCTTGAGGATCACCACACGGTTGTGCACGAAGAGCCGGTAGACCGCGTCGAGCGGCGCAATCGACGAGACGTTGCCCGCACCCAGCACCAGGCAGATCCCGCCGTTATCGGGAGACCGATATGCCAGCGCCTGCGTTGACGCCAGCTCGTCTCGGGTGACGCCCGGCTGCATCCAGACCTCGGCGGTGGCGCGGGAGTACATCAGGCGGTCGAACCGGTCGGCCGGCATGACTCGGGCGGCAACCCGGCCGTCGGGCAGCGTGTGGGTGCCGCCGGGGATGCGCGGGGCCCCGTGGCGCTCGATATCGACCAGCGCGCGTCGCAGCAGCCGCAGGTTCCGAAGGGTGAGGTACGGGCCGACGAGCGTCTCTTCGGCGGAGGCAGGTGCCCTCGGGTCGAGCCCCTCTTCTGCAAGGCAGGCGGCGACCCAGCGATCGGCGGATCGGAGGACACCGTCGGTCAACTCGTCGAGGAGGGCAATCCGCGCTGAGACCGGGACCGCAACCCAGGCTGCGCGTCGCCCGCGCAGGTCAGCGACAGCCGCATCGAGCTCGATCCGATGCGTGTGGTGGACGGCGACCGTCTCGGCCGGGGCGGACATGGCGCCGAGTCTACGCCCGCCCGATGCAGCAGCGAGGCCGGACGCCCGGTCGCCCGGGTCGCCCGGCCATCGGCCGCGCAGGTCGCCTACTTGACCGTAAAGGCGATCCGCATCCCTTCCTGGTAGTGCGCTTCCTGCTCATCTTCTGACCAGATGTTGCAGAGCAGGACGTAGCTGCCGGCTGTGAGGTCAAGGGTGACCGAGGCGGATGCTCCGACCGCCACGTCCTCGATCTCGCCGATCACCGTCATCCCGCCGCCCGCCTCGTCGACCACGCCATCCGCGTCGACCGGCAGCGCGCCGGGTGCGAGATCGCTCTTGATGACCACGAACTCGTGTACGTCGGCGGGACCATCATTGGTCACCTCAAAGACGACCGATCCGGCCGTGATCTCCGCCTTGTCCGGCACGACCGACCACTCCTGGAGGGTCACCTTGACGGTGCCACCTCCGGCGGCGCAACCGGCGACGAAGATAAGGCCGATGACCGATAGGACCACCGATCGGGCGCGCCGAACGCGCATCATGCGAGCAGGTGACTCAGTGGTATCCAAGCTGGGGATCCTCCTCGTTCGTACGTGCGGGGCCGCGCATGCGGCTAATAGAGGGCGAAGCGTAATCCTAGCCCTGTGGCCCTCCCAATGGAAGGGGGAACTTATTCTCGCGGGATGTCTCCTGCGCCCCACATGTCCGTGCGCTACCGTGCCCAGCATGACCCGTGGGATGGTGCCGTCTGTTCCGCTCGCGTTGATCCTGGTCGTAGTCGCGTGCACGGCGACGCCCTCGCCTTCGACGAGCAGCGTGCTGACCCCGTCGAGCGTGACCACGACGAGTGCGTCACCCTCGACGAGCCCGTCCGCGTCGCCAACGGCCGTCCCGGCAACATGGTCCGTCCTCGCGCCGGCCGGAGCCGGCCCCGCCGCTCGCGAGGACCACACCTGGACCGCGTCCCCCGACGGCGCCATCGCCTACCTGTTCGGGGGGCGCACAACGGCCGGTGCCGCACTCGACGATCTGTGGGCCTACGACCTGACCGCCGATACGTGGCGGCAGGTGGATGCTGCCGGACCCGCGCCACGTTTCGGGCACAACGCCGCGTGGGTCGATGGGGTGGGGCTGGTGATCTTCGCCGGTCAGGCGGGGTCAACGTTCTTCAACGACCTTTGGGCCTTCGACCCGGTGGCGAGCACATGGACCAAGCTCGCGGCAACCGGCGACGTGCCGATATCTCGCTACGGCAGCTGCGCCGGGATCGGTCCCGACGGGCGCCTGTGGATCAGCCACGGCTTCACCAGCGAGGGACAGCGATTCGCCGATACCCGGGCGTACGACTTCTCGACCCACGCCTGGACCGATGAGACCCCCGCCGCTGACCTGCCGGTCAGCCGCTGTTTGCACGGCTGCTGGTGGACCGATGCCGGCGACTTCATCCTGTACGCCGGCCAGACGACCGGCGTGACCGCGCTTGGCGACCTGTGGCAGCTGACCGTCGGCCCGCGGCCCGGGTCCAACACGTGGGCTCGCGTTGCTCCGTTCGGCGGTCTCCCGCCGGATCGCAACCGGTACGCAGCGGCCCGATGGGGTCTGGGGACGCTCGTCTTCGGCGGCCAGGGAGCCGATGAAGGCGTTCTTGCCGAAACGTGGTGGCTGGAGGACGGCACGGGGGAGGCGACGCTCATGGCCGCCGCCGGCACCGGCCCGACGGGGCGCTACGGCGCGGAGATGATCGCCGACCCGAACCGCGGCCGCGTCCTGCTCTTCGGGGGAACGACGGGCTCCGCGGCATTCGGGGATCTGTGGGAGTTGCGCCTCGGCGAGGGCTGACCCGGCGACCCGCTACGGGCGGCGGCGGTGCACGACCGCCAGGATCCCAACCGCGGTTCCCGCCGGATCGTCGCGCGGGGCGAGCTCCGACCTGTACGCCGCTGGGCACGCCCTCGATGCGAACGCCACCGGGTGACTGCATCGCCTGGCTCGCCAGCCGGCTCGACCTGGGGGTGATCAGCGCGGAGGTGCTCGCCGAGGTCGGCCTGCCGAACGAGTGATCCCGGCTAGGTCGAGGCCGGCTCGGGGGTATCGGTCTCCTCGGGGGTCTGTGTGGGGGTCGGCGACTTCGATTCGTCCTCGCTCTCGGTTGGGCTCGGCTGACCGGTCGACGGCCTGGGCGTCGCCGGCGGCGACGAACTTCCCGGCGCGCCCGTCGGCTCGGGGCTCTCTGACTCGGACGCCTCTGGTGTGACCGATGGCGTGGGCGACGGGCTCTCCGACGGGCTCGGCTCGAACGACTCGGTCGGGGAGGGGCGTGGAGTAGAGCCGACGCCGAAGTCGCGCACCAGCCTGGCAAGTTCGCCGGCATACAGGGCGCCGGCAACGGCCAGCACCAGCGTGGCAGCCAGCGCCGTGACCCGGGTGAATCGAGCGAACGGGCGCCCGGCGGATGCTGGTGCCACGAGCCACGCCAGCGGGCCGCGGCGCGGCGTCGGTTCGCTGGCGACCGCGCTCATCACCCGGTCGGCGAGATCTCCCGGGGCCTGGTCGTTGGCGATCGTGGCGTAGCGCTCCAGCTCCTCCACCGCGGGGTCCCGAGGACCCAAGCCTCCATCCACCTCTGAGGGATCGAACGGGGTCCGGCTCATGCCGCCACCTCGCGGCCGAGATCCGCGCGCAACCGTTCGAGGCCGCGACGCAGGTGCGTCTTCACCGTATTCAACGGGCGGCCGGTCGCTGAGGCGATGGCGTCGAGACTCAGCTCTCCGAAGAATCGGAGCGCTACCACTTCGCGGTACGGCTCGCGGAGGCCGGCGACGGCCAGGCGGACAGCGCGCTCCCGCTCCCCGGAGAGCAGGGCCGTCAGGGGATCCGAGCCGGGTGCGCTGAGACCGATCTCGGGATTGAGCTCCGCGGCGTCGCGTCGCTGGCCGAGTCGGCGAAATGCGTGCCGCGTGGCGATCCGCATCAACCAGCCTCCCAGCGGACCATCGCCGCGGTAGCTGCCGAGCGCCCGATAGGCCATCACAAAGCTCTCCTGTGCCACGTCCTCCGCGTCGTGCGGCCGGCCGAGGATCCGCAGGCATGCGCGGTAGACCGCGACCTGCTCCCGCTCCACCAGAATGCGGAACGCGTCGCGGTCTCCGTCAAGCACGGTGTCCACCAGTAACCGGTCGTCCACGCGTCCATCGTGCCACGCGACCCGCGCCACTGGCGCTCAGTCGTCGCTGTGATCGTCGCCGCCACCCGGACCGGAGTGATCACTCTCATCGGGTGAACCGTCGGGGGATTCGCTCGCCTCGGGCGACTCGCTCGCGTCGTCATCGGCCTCGTCGGACTCCTCGGGCGACCCATCGGGCGACTCGCTCGCGTCGTCATCGGCCTCGCTGGACTCCTCGGGCGACCCATCGGGCGACTCGCTCGCGTCGTCATCGGCCTCGCTGGCGTCCTGCGCCTCGCTGGCCTCCGGAGACTCGCTGGCCTCGAATTCCTGGCTTGCGTCAATTGACTGGCTGTGGAGCTCATCGGCAGAGTCATCGGACCCGCCGGAGAGGGCGGCCTGGGAGCCAAGGACGGCGCCGCCCACGAGCAGGAGCGCGGCAACGGCCATGCCTGCGCTGCGCAGGATTCGCTGTCGGTCGGTGATAGGCATCGGTGATGGAACTCCTTGGTTTGTATTTGGCCGCCGGGCAGATGGCGGCCTTACCCCATTCGATACGGATGGGCTCCGAAAGGTTTCAGTCGGGCCCGACTTGGTACCATGTCACCGACCACCCCCGACGGGCGCCACGATCCCCCGAACGATGTCCGCGTGCCCGCATGCCGTCCGGAAAGAGGTTTGAAGACGCTCATGACCACGATCGCCAAACCGTCCACCCCCAACGCGCCCATGGGACCAGATGGCCATCGGCTGCCGACCGGAGGCGCGGTGCAGTACAACCCGGCCGCCGAGGAGCTGCAGCGGCTGACCGCTCGCATGCCGCAGGCGCGGCGCACCGCATTCGGCAATTACAACGTCCAGACGCGGGTCGTCAGCCGCTCCAAGGCATCGACCTACCTCGTCACCGACGAGCCGAGCGTCACGACCGGTCAGTCGATCTCAGTGACCGAGGGCGCCCGTGTGGCTGCTCTCCAGGACGCCTACGTCGCGGGGCAGCGGATGCTGGTCGTGGATGGCTTCATCGGTAACGACGCCGAGCACCGATCGCGGGTTCGCCTCTACATCGAAGAGGCCAATGCCAACATCGCGGGTATGCAGCAGCAGCTCTTCTTCCCGCCGGACATGCCGGCCGATGCCTGGGAACCGGAGTTCTCGCTCATCTACACCCCCAACCTGCCGATGCCGGGCTACCCCGACGATCGGCTGATCACCGTTGACCTTGCCGCCGGCGTCACGCGGGTGATGAACTCCGACTACTTCGGCGAGTCAAAGAAGGGCGGCCTGCGCATGTGGAATGCGCTCGTCTACGCGCGCGGCGGCCTGGCGATGCACGCCGGCTGCAAGGTCGTCCCGACCGACGACGGCGAGAAGACGATGCTGATCATCGGTCTGTCGGGGACCGGCAAGACGACAACCACCTTCACGCGGCAGAACAACAGCCAGCCGGTGCAGGACGATTTCATCGGTCTGTTCGCGGGTGGCAAGGTGGTCGGCACCGAGAACGGCTGCTTCGCCAAGACCTTCGGCCTCGACCCGGCCCACGAGCCGGCCATTCACGGCGCGGTGGTGAAGCCAGACGCGTACCTCGAGAACGTCTCACAGCAAGAGGCCGACGGGCCGGTCGACTTCTTCGATACGTCCTACACCAAGAACGGCCGCGCCACCTTCCCGATGTCCTCGCTGGGCATCTGGCGCGATCCTCGCGAGATCGGCCCGGTCAGTCACCTGCTGATCCTCAACCGCAACGACAACGTCATCCCGGCGGTTGCCCGCCTCACCTCGGAGCAGGCGGCCGCCTACTTCATGCTCGGCGAGACGCAGGGGACCTCAGCCGGCGGGGCCGCGGAGGAGGGCAGGTCGCTGCGTGTGCCCGGCACGAACCCGTTCTACCCGCACCGCGACGAAGAGCAGGCCAACCGCTTCCTTGAGCTGATGAGCAGCTGCGACTTCGAGGTCTTCCTGCTCAACACCGGCCGGGTCGGCGGGACCGATGCGGATCCCTCCTCGAAGAAGGTGCAGATCGAGCACTCCGGCGCGATCGTCAAGGCGATAGCGGAGGGGACGATCAGCTGGGAGCGTGACCCCGACTTCGGCTACGAGGTCGCCGCCGCACTGCCGGGCGTGGACGACCTCGAGCTGCTCCAGCCGCGCCGGCTCTACGAGCGGACCGGACGGAGCGAGGACTACGCCGCCTGGGTGGCGCGCCTGCGACGCGAGCGGATCGACTTCCTGGAGGGGTACGCGGGGCTCAAGGCCGGGATCGTGGACGCCATCCGCTAAGGGGCTTCGGCTTCGACTCAGGGGGCGGCGCGGGGGATTCTGCGGCAGCCGCACCTCCCGCCCGAGTCGCCACGGAGTCCTAATGACCACCCGTCGGGTGGAGGCTGCCCGCGGGCAGCCCGTTGAGTCACCTATTGATCCGCCTGGCGTCCCAGGGCGCTCCGACTGCCCGGCGGAGCGGTACCGTCGGTCGCACGACCTCCTCGGCGACTCAGAGCGTGTCGTCCGGCGTGGATGACCGGCGCCAGCGGGATGCGCGCGTAATTCGTCGGTAAGGACCGACCTGCGAGCCTCACCCCTGTGCCGATTCGTCACGATCCGGCGCAGCGCGGACAGCTACGCGGTGCGCGACTGACCCTCGAGGTGGGGGCATCGCTGCGCGCGGGGCGGCATGCAGCCGGCCTCAACCAGCGAATCGTGGCCCGACGGTCAGGGATATCCCAGACGCGCATCAGTCGCGTCGAACGGGGCGTCGGGAATGCCAATCTACGAGAGCTCGCGACCGTGGCTGCCATCGTGGGGTTGGACCTGGTGGTGCGCCTCTTCCCGGGCGGGGCGCCGGTCCGGGACGTGGCCCACGTTCGGCTCCTCCAGCGTCTGCGCGCGGCAGTGGCCCCCGGTGCCGCTACTAACTGGCAGACCGAGGTGCCCATGCCTGGGCCCGGCGACCAGCGCGCGGTCGACGCTGTCGCGTTCGTGGGCGACACGAGGATCGGATTCGAGCTGGAGACCCGCCTGACCGATGCCCAGGCAACGACTCGCCGCTCCGCCCTCAAGCAGCGGGACGCGGGGCTGGACCGCATGATCCTGGTCCTGGCCGACACGCGGGCCAACCGGGACGCCCTGGCGGTTGCGGCGCCTACGCTGGGGGCCGCGTTTCCGCTGCAGACGCGTGCCGTCGTGGCGGCCCTCCGCGCCGGCCACGCACCGGGCGCAAACGGAATCATCGTGGTCTAGGAGTCGCTACCTCCCCTGACCGATGCCACCGCCCAGACCGGAACGGGTCGGCCAAAGCCCTTCAGCGAGACTGGCGGTCGTTCCTCGGCGGTGACGCTCCCCTCGACCACCGCAAAGTGGCGCTGGCTGATGAGGATCTCGCCGGCGGCGGCCACATCGGATAACCGAGACGCCAGGTTAACGATCAGCCCCATGGCGCCGTAGTCGTAGCGCCCCTCGAAACCGATCCGGCCCAGCGTGGCGTATCCGCTCGCGATCCCAATCCCCATCCCCAGTTCGGTGCCGCGCCGCTTCCACCCGGCGGCCAGCACTGCAAACCGATCGCGCACGTCGCAGGCGGCGCGCACCGCGACCAGCTGGTGGTCGGCCACCGGTGCAGGGTCGTTGAAGAAGACCATCAGCCCGTCGCCGGCGAAGTGCTCGACCGTGCCCCCGGCCGCCACCGACAGCTCGCCAACAGCGGCGTGATACTCCCGCAACACGCGGAGCATCTCCTCCGGCTCGGCCGTCTCGACGAAGGCCGTGAAGCCGCGCAGGTCGCAGAACATGGCGCTGATCTCGCGCCGGTGCCCGGCCAGCAGCTGCTCGCCCTCTGGCGAGGTGAGCAGGTCGGCCACCTGTGGAGCGTAGCGGGCAAGCTCGGTGCGCTGCCGCTCCACGGTCTGAAAGAGCCGCACATTGGCGATGGCGATCGCCGCCTGGTCGGCGAACGTCTGCAACAGACCGATCTCGGCTTCGGTGAACGGGCGAACCTCGAGCCGCCAGACGATCAGCACGCCGAATACGCTTCCCTCACGGAGAAGCGGCACGGCCAACAGCGTGCGGAACCCGGACGCCAGCTGAACGTCGGGATTGGCGTACTCCGCGTCGGCCAGCACGTCGACGATCTGGACCGGCCCGCGCTCCAGCAGCACCCGGCCGGTGATCGTCCCGCGCTCGGGTCGGAAATCCTGCCGATCGATGATGGCGCGGAACTCGGCCGGTACCCCGGCGGTGTACGCCGCCATCCTGAAGCGGCCGTTCTCCTCGCGCACGATGTTGCCTTCATCGGCATGCGAAAGACGCGTCGCGTTGTCGATGACGGTCTGGAGCACATCTTGGAGACGGAAGGAAGAGCGGCTGATGGACTGCAACACCTGTCCGACCGCGGTTTCACGCTCCAGCGCCTCGTGGGTCTCCGCCAAGAGGCGAGTCAGGCGGATGGCGATCCCGGCCTGGTCGGCGAACATGCTGACCAACGCAATCTCGGCTTCGGAGAACGGCGAAACGGTGGTCCTACCCAGTCCGAAGGCGCCGATCAGGCCAGCATCGGTGTGGATCGGGACGCCAAGCAGGGTGCGGTAGCCGCCGACATCCTGCCCGGGCCAGTTGTACTCCTCATCGGCCAGCACATCGGCGATGTGGACCACGTCGTCCGTCAGCGCCACGCGCCCTCCGACCGTCTCACGGGTCACCGGGAAGGGGTGGGCGAATTGGTAGTCCCAGTGCTCGGCGGTAGCACCCACGCCGGCTACTGTGCGGAACAGGTCGCCCTCCAGCAGGAACGCAAAGCCGATCTCTGCATGGCACAGCGCGGCCGCCTCCGTGAGGACCCGGTCCAGCACCGGCTGTAACGCGAACTCAGCACCGGTGACCGCCGCGAGCACCCGGCCGACCGCGGCGAGCGCGCTGGGTTCCGAGACAGGGTTCTCCGGTTCAGGCATGCGTCTCGAGCGTCGCCTGCACGGAGAGAGCGACGTTCCCTGCAAGGGCACGCGAGATCGGGCAGCCGTCCTTGGCGCCCTCGGCGATGCGCTTGAAGGCCTCCTCGGTGCAGCCGGGGACATGCCCAAGAACGGTGAGTGTTGAGGCGACGACGGTCCAGCCGGTGTCGAGCTTTTCGAAGGTCACTTCCGCGGAGACGTGGAGGTGCTCCGGCGGCGTTCCCGCCCTGCCGAGGTCGCCCGAGAAGGCCATCGCGTAGCAGCTGGCGTGGGCAGCGGCGAGCAGCTCTTCCGGCGAGGTGCGCCCTTCGGGCTGTTCGGTGCGCGAGGCCCAGGAGACGGGCAGGTCGGTGAACGTATCCGACGACCCGGCGCTCACGGATCCGGCTCCGGACGCGAGGTCCCCGGACCAGGTGACGGTGGCGGTGCGGACAGCAGCCATGTGACGAGATCTCCTTGTATCCTGCGGAGCGTTCAGCCTACTGCAACGGTGGACCGATGCCGACCGCCGAATCGTCCGCTCCCAACACGCCGCCGATGCCCGTTCTCCGCGCCGAGCGGGTCTACCTCCGACCGGCCGAGCGCGAGGACCTGCCCGCCTTCGTGCGCTGGTTCGCCGACGCCGAGACGACGCGCTACCTGTCGATGCGCGCGCCCTTCAGCCTGGCCATGGAGGAGCAGTGGTTCACCGCCATGCTCGAGCGTCAGGGCAAGGAGGCGTACCACTTCGTCATCTGCCTCGTCGCGGACGGGCGTCCGATCGGTACGAGCGGCTTCCATCACCTCGACCTGGAGAATGGCAACGCCAGCTGGGGGATCAGCATCGGCGAGAAGGGGGAGTGGAACCGCGGCTACGGTACCGAGGCGCTGCAGACGATGTGCGACTTCGGCTTCGGCCAGCTGCGCCTGGAGCGGATCGAACTCGATGTCTTCGTGCCCAACCGACGAGCGCAGCGCTCGTACGAGAAGGCCGGCTTCACCGCGGAGGGGGTCCTGCGTCGCGCCCACTTCGCCGACGGGCAGTTCCATGACGTCGTCCGCATGGCCCTGCTCCGCGAGGAGTGGGAGGCGCTGGCCCGGCCCAAGACCTGGGAGATCTCGACCTAGTGTTCGAACTGCGGCGCGACCCGGTGACCGGGTGGTGGTCGGCAGTCGTGACCGATCGGAACTTCGAACACGCCTCCTTTGCGATGCAGGCCACCCCCATCGAGGGGACCCATTGCCGGCACTGCGACGACGACCCGGCGCCTGAGGAAGACGCGGGAGCGGACGCGACCGAGGAGACCACCGTTCGCCGGGTGACGCTGCGCAGCGACGCCTTCCACCGGATCGACGCCGGCCAAGAGCGCACCGGACAGCTGTCGCTCTCGCAGGCCGCAGCCGCGAGCGGCTCGTGGGAGATCCTGGTGGCGCCGCGCGGCCACCACGAGCGTCTCGCCGACGCACCGCCGCGGCTGGCGGTGAACCTGCTGCGCTCGTTGCGGGACACCATGCGGGCGCTCGCCGCCGAGGAGCGCCCCGCCGACGAGCCTCGCTACCTGCAGGCGGTGCAGAGCTACGGGATGCAGGCGGGGTCGCGCAGCAGCCACCTGAACATGGAGCTGTACGCCCTCCCGCAGGTCCCCCACTGGGTGGCCGAGGAGATCGGGGGCGGAGCGCGCCACGTGATCAAGAGCCGCAACTGCGTGTGGTGCAGCCTGGCCCACGCCGAGGAGGAGTCGGGTGAGCGCCTCGTGCTCGCCGAGGAGCGCTTCGTCGTCTTCGCGCCTGCGGCCAGCCGATCGGCATTTGAGCTGATGATCGTGCCGCGGGCCCACGCCGCCGACTTCACCGCGCTCGACGACGACGACATCGCGGCGACGACCGCAACGCTGCAGCGCACGCTGCGGGCGCTCGACGCGCTGGGTGACCCGCCGTACAACCTGTTCCTGCACACCGCCCCCGTCGGCGAGCGGCTCGACCAGACATTTCACTGGCACATGGAGCTGCACCCGCGCCTTCGGGTGATTGCCGGATCTGGAGCGAGCGACGGCGCTGGCGGTCAACCCTGCGGCTCCCGAATACGCGGCCGAGGTGTTGCGACGACACCTCCGGGGCGGCACCCCGGCCGAGGCCCTGTAACAGGTGGCCGTGCCCGTGCGTCAACCGGTGCGATGGCATGTTCCCCACGGCTCGCCCGCGATTCACGGTGATGAGCCTCCATGACCGACGGTCGGTCGACTTCGAGCACCTGTATGCCGAGTTCGCCGGACCGATCTACACCTTCGCCCTGCGCATGGTCGGCGACCCGGATCGCGCGGCCGACGTGGCACAGGAGACCTTCATCAAGGCCTACCGCAAGCTCGACACCCTGACCGACCTTACCGCGGCGCGCTCCTGGATCTACCGGATCGCCAACAACACCGCCATCGACCAGATTCGCCGCCATCGCCGGTTCGTCCCGATGGGCGACGAAGAGTCCGTGCACAGCCGGCGCCCAGATCCCGGACCCGGACCCGAGGCACAGGTCGTTGGGAGAGTTCTCGACGATCGCGTTGAGCGTGCGCTCCTGCGGCTGAAGGCGAATCACCGCCAATGCCTCCTCCTCTCGGACATGGAGGGGATGGGCGCCCAGCAGATCGGCGAAGTGCTCGGCATGAGCCATGGCGCGGTGCGCACGCTCCTGTGTCGCGCCCGCGGAGAGATGCGCCGCCATCTGGCGGCAGAAGGATTCACTCGATGACCACCCGACGCGGACCGCACCCCGACGAGCTGATCAGCGCCTCGCTGACCGGCGACCTGACCCGCGCCGAACGGGCTGAACTCGACCGCCACCTGACCGGCTGCGCGAGCTGCCGCGAAACGCTGGACGCCTTCACGGTCGAGCGTGAGCTGGTGGCGGGACTGGGTGAGGTTCTGCCACCGCGCGACCTTTCGGCGCGGGTGCGCGCCGGGATCGAGGCGGGACGCCAGGCGCCGCGCCCGTGGTGGCGTCGCGGTGGTGGGCTGGTGGCTGCCGGCGCCTCACTCGCCACCGTGGCGGCCGCCGCGCTGGCGGTGCTGGTGATCACTAACCTGCCGTTCGGGCCCGTTGGGCAGAGCGGCTCGCCGACGCCGTCTGCATCCGCGACGGTGCCGGGGGAGCGGTCCACCAGCGGTGAACCGTCGGCGAGCGGCTCGCCGGCGGAGACCCCGGCCGGGGCGGTGGGCCTCGGGCCCGGTCAGGTCGGCTACCTGTCGCTGGTCGGTGAACCGTTCAACGAGCCGCGCCTGTATTTCGTCAACGACGCAACCGGTGCATCGGTCGAGGCGCAGGCACCCTCCGGACCGATCCTGTCCGCCGCGCTGTCGCCCACGGGCGAGTGGGTGGCGTACATCACCCAGAAGGGTGAGAGCGGCGCGAACGAGGTATGGGCGCTGCGCCCCGCCGAGGGCAGCACGATCCATCTCGGCTGCTCCCTGGCGGCCCCGTTCACCGACCGGCTGTCCTGGTCGCCGGATGGCTCGTACCTGGCGTACACGCTGGTCGCCGACGACCTTGGCCCGACCTCCGGCTGTCCGGCAAACGATCGCGACGACCGGACCACCGACGTTTGGGTATTCGATACCAGGACGGTGGAGCAATACCCCGTCACCGGTAGCGGCGACGCCTTCGCGGCCTCCTTCCTCGCGGGCGAGACACCGACGCTGCTGGTGAGCCACGCCGGCGAGGCGCCGTGGAGCGAGGCCGTGCCGCTGGGCGCCGACCCGTCGGATCTCGAGCGGATCGAGGGCGTGTTCATGCCCCTCGTGTCCCCCGACGGCAACCGCGCCCTCTTCTGGCGCGGGACGATGGCCCTCGAGCCGGGAGGCTGGGCGTGGTCCTTCTCCCGCGGCGGCATGCCGTACGTCTCCGGTGACTTCCGCTCCAGCGGCCCGGCCTCGCCATGGATCGGGGCCGAGCAGCTCTTTGCCGACCTGACGACCCCTGGCGGCGCCGCCTTCGCCGCGGGCCTCTTCGGCTGGGGACCCGACAGCGACCTGGTCGCGTTCTGGGGAGGCGCCTGGAACGGAACGCCGCAGGGCGGCCAGGGCACCTACCCGGACGCCCAGGGCGTGTACATCGGACGCATCGGCGCCGGCCTGCTGACCGTCAACTCGCGGCTCTCCAATCTGTCGGGCTCCGTCAGTGAGCAGGACTGGATCGTCGACGTGATCTTCACCGCCGACGGCGGCGACGTGATCGTGACGATCGGGCTCCCGTCGGCGGGGATCGGCGACCCGCCGTCCTCGCACCTGCTGCGCGTCCCGCTCGATGGCGGCGACGCAACAGAACTTGGCGGCGGTACCGATCCGACCCCGTGGAATGGCCCTGCGGTCATCGGTCGCTGACGCATCGGGCTAGACTCGTTCAGCCATGAGCGAGCGACAGATCCTGGATGCCGACGAGCTCCGTCGTGCGCTGACCCGCATCGCCCACGAGATCGTCGAGGGCAACGGCGGGACCGATGACCTGGTCCTGGTCGGGGTGCGCAGCCGCGGAGTCCCGCTGGCCCGCCGCCTGGCTGCGCTGATCGAGCAGCACGAAGGCGTGAGCCTGCCGGTCGGGGCGCTGGACATCACCTTCTACCGCGACGATCTGACCCGCATCGCTCACGCGCCGATCGTGACCAAGACCCAGGGGATGCCCGAGACCGACGGCAGAACCGTTGTCCTGGTTGACGACGTCCTCTATACGGGGCGCACGGTGCGCGCCGCACTGGATGCGCTGACCGACCATGGGCGACCACGGGCGGTGCGCCTGGCGGTGGTCGTCGACCGCGGCCATCGCGAACTGCCGATCCGCGCCGATCATGTCGGCAAGAACCTCCCGACGGCGAGCGATGAGATCGTGCACGTCCGGCTGGTCGAGACCGATGGTGCCGACGAGGTGGTGATCACCCGTCCCGAGGCCGGGTAAGCGCCGCGCTATACTCCGCGCAAGCCCTTTAAGACGGTCCTGCGAGGCCGCCAAGGAGTCACCTCAGCCATGCTCGACATCGCCGACGGCGCGCCCCCCTCCGCTGCCCCGTTGACTGATCGCTGGCCCCATCGCCACCTGCTCGACGTCGACCAGCTGTCGCGCGCCCAGATCGAGCGCTGCCTGGACCTCGCCGTCGACCTTCGCGATCAGCGCAGCCGACGGGCGACGCCGCACCTGCTCGCCGGGGAGATCGTCGGACTGGCCTTCTGTGAGCCCTCGACCCGCACCCGGGTGAGCTTCCAGCTGGCCGCCACCGCACTCGGCGCGGAGGTGGTTGACCTGCCAATCGAGGCGAGCAGCGTGACGAAGGGCGAGTCGCTGGCCGACACCCTGCGCACCCTGGAGCGGACCGGCGTGTCGATCATCGTCCTGCGTCACGAGATGAGCGGCGCGCCCTATCTCGCGGCGCGCAGCACGGGCGCAAGGATCGTGAACGCCGGGGACGGAACGCACGCGCACCCGACCCAGGCACTCCTCGATGCGCTCACCCTGCGCGAGGCACTCGGGACGCTGGAGGGCAAGGTGATCGCCATCGTCGGCGACGTTGCGCACTCGCGGGTGGCGCGCTCGAACCTGCATGCACTCTCCATGCTTGGTGCGTCGGTTCGGCTTGCCGGCCCACCCGCCTGGGTCGGCCCGTTGGCGAGCTGGCCCGGCGTACAGGTCGCCGAGCGCCTCGAGGACGCGTTGGCCGGTGTGGATGCGGTCATGACGCTCCGCATCCAGCTCGAGCGAGCGGCGGCGGGTGGAGTCCCGACGCTCCGCGAGTACGCGGCGCGATGGGGCATCACTGAAGAGCGCATGCGGCTTGCCGCGCCGGGCGCCCCGCTGCTGCATCCGGGTCCCACCAACGAGGGCGTGGAAGTGACGGCCGCCCTGGCCGCAGGTCCACGCAGCCTGATCGGCACGCAGGTGAGCAACGGCGTGCCCATCCGGATGGCCACCCTCGCGCTGCTGGCGCCATGAGGCGCTTCGGCTCGGTCACCGATGCACCGGCAACGTTTGCCCTGACCGGATTGCGCGTGATCGATCCATCCTGGGGGACTGATGCCATCGGCGACGTGGCGGTCCTCGACGGCCGCATCGTCGATTCCACCGAGCTGCCACCCGACGCGCCGCGGATGAATGGAACTGGCCTGGTGGCGGCGCCGGGCCTCTGCGACCTGCACACCCACCTCCGTGAACCGGGCCTGGAGGGGGCCGAGACGATCGAGAGCGGCGCGCGCGCGGCTGCACGCGGCGGCTACACGACGGTATGCGCCATGCCCAATACCGATCCGCCGCTCGACGAGCCGGCGCGAGTGGCATGGGTCCTGCACCGGGCGCGCGACACGGCCTGTCGGGTCAGGGTCGTGGCCGCGGCCACTCGGGGCCGGGAAGGCGAGCGCATCACCGAGATCGGCGAACTGGCCGAGCTGGGCATCGCCGGCGTCAGCGACGACGGACAGGCGGTCGCCTCGGGGCGCGTCGCGCGCGGCCTGCTCGCGTACCTGGGGCCGCTCGGCCTGCCGCTCATCGAACACGCCGAGGACCCCAGCCTGGCGGGCGGGGCGGTGATGCGCGCCGGGCCCCTGGCCACGCGCCTGGGGCTCGCCGGGTGGCCGGCCAGCGCGGAGCTGACGATCGTCGAGCGCGACATTGCCCTGGCGGAGGAGACCGGCGGATGGATCCACTTCACCCACGTGTCGACCGGCGTCGCGCTCGATGCGGTCCGCCGCGCCAAGGCGCGGGGGGCGCGGGTCACCTGCGACGTCACGCCGCACCACCTCGCCTGCACCGATGCCTGGGTCGCGGGTGACCGCGGCTTCGCCTGGGAGGAGCCGGCCGGCGTTGCGGCGGACCCATTTGGCACCGCGCTCGACCCGGCTCTGGCGTACGACTCGGCGTGCCGGGTGAACCCGCCGCTGCCCTCGCGAGCGGACGCCCTGGCCCTGCTCGCCGGCCTGGCGGATGGCACGATCGACGCGATCGCGACCGACCACGCGCCGCACCCACCGGAGCGCAAGGCGGTCGAGTTCGCCGCCGCCGTGCCGGGGATGATCGGTCTCGAGACGGCCCTCTCGCTGGGGCTCGCCGCGGTGGCCGTCGGCTGCCTGACCCTGCCACGCCTGGTGGAGGCGATGGCCACGATGCCGGCGCGACTCATCGGCGAGGAGCGCTCGCTGCGGGTCGGCGCGACTGCCGACCTCGTCGTGTTCGACGCCAGCGCCACCTGGCGCGTCGCGGCGGCGGGCCTGGCATCGGCCTCGGCGAACACCCCGCTGTTGGGCATGGAGCTGCCCGGCGTGGTGCGGCTCACCGTGGCAGGCGGCCGCATCACCTACGCCGACGGGCTGGACCCGATCAGCTAGCGCCTCCTGGCCGGCGCGCCGCCTGCGACGGGGCGGTGGATATGGGACCATGCGGACCGCTGCCACGCCCCCGCAATGAGCGATGCATGTCGATTCGCACCAACGAAGAGCTCGACCCCAACGAGGGGCCCGGATTCGGCTGCTTTGTCTGGCAGGCGTTCCTGTTCGCCGGGATCTTGCTCCTCATCCCGGTAGGGCTCTTCACCTTCGGCTGGCCGGTCTGGCTGCTGATCGTCCTGCTCTTTATCGACATGGTCCTGCTCTTCTTCGTGAGCATGACCAGCGTCTTCCTGCTCCGTGTCTTCTTTGCCGATCGACGGCGCGGACGCCCTCGCACGCCAGGTTCGGCTACCCTGCCACCCCGGGTGATCACCAGCGATGCAGAGGAGACACCAGATGAGCAGTGAGCCGAAGCGGACGCGCGACCTGCGCCGGAGTCGTGCCTGATGCCGCTGATGGTCACCTTCTTCAACGTGCGGAAGGGTCGCGACGCACTCTTCAAGCGCGGCATGCGCCACTTCTTCCCGCGCACCGCGCGTCGCTACGAGGAGGAGTACGGGATCCGCTTCGTCGGCTGGTACAACGTGACCGAGGGGTCGGAGTGGAACAACGTGCTGATCATGGACCTGCCCAACTACGCGGTCCTCGATCGGCTCTATGCCGACCCGACGACCCGGGGCCTGGGACACAAGGTGGCGGAATCGGTCTTTGACACCAAGCACACCATCTTCCTGCGGGAGCGGATGGGGCCCGACCTGGTGTTCAAGCCGTGACCTCCCCGCGCATCAGTGCGCTCCGCGAGCTGGCCGGCGAAGCCGAGCTCGAAAAGCGCGACTTCGTGTACGAGGCGACGGAGCAACTCCGTCGCTTCCTCGAGGCCAACCGGGACCGGCTCCGCGAGATCGGGCCGATCAAGCTCGTCGACGACGAACAGGACTATCTCGTCTTCGAGCCGGTCGACCAGACCTGGACGACGCGGCTCACCTACCAGGACCCCGCGGACAACGAGTGGTACGACGAAGAACAGACGGTCGAGGCGGTGAGCGAAGTGGTCGAGCTCTACAACCTGGCCGACATCCTGTCCTGGTTCGGCGAGGCCGCCCGCGACCCGCTGAACCACCTCGTTCCCGCTGATGAACTGGCGCAGCACGAGTCGGTCGGCGAGGCGACCGACGACGACTGGCAGGCCGTCCTCCCGAGCGAGCAGCAGGAGACGATCGCCGCCCAGCGCCTCTGGCAGCTCGCCGACGCGTATCGCACCCAGATCGGTGATCAGCAGAAGCAGGCGCTGCGCGAGTTCATCGCCAACGCCGAGGAGGTGCTGACACAGACCGGCGACCTGGTCCTGCTCGAGGAGGAGACCGACCTGCTGATCATCCGCTCCGACGGGCGCTTCGAGACCTCGCTCGACCTGTCCGACATGCCGACCGGCACGGTGCTCAACGACGAGCCTCGGCGCCTTGGCCTGACCGTCACCGATGCGCGCACCATCGCCGACGTCTACGACCCCACCGACATCCTGCAGTGGGTCACCGATGCACTCGCCGAGCGCTATCCGACGGTCGACTTCAGCGCGGTCTACGAATAGCCCGATGCAGCCCCGCTCCGCCGCCTACGGCTCGGACCTGCCCCGCGGGGCGGCACTCGGGTCGGCCACCGTCGAAGAGCTCTTCGAGGCGGCCGGCGCCTTGCGCAGCGGGCACTTCCAGCTCAAGAGCGGCCGTCACTCGGACCGCTACCTCGAGAAGTTCGCCGTGCTCCAGTACCCGGCGCTCGCCGTCGAACTAGGGCGGCGCCTGGCTGATGCGCTGGAGCGCCACGACCCGACCCTGGTGGTCGGTCCCACCACAGGCGGCGTGCTCCTCGCCTTTGAGACTGCCCGGCAGCTGGAAGCGAGACTCGGGCGCACCGTGCGCGGCGTCTTCGCCGAGCCGATGGAGCGGGGGACCCGAGCGCTGCGTCGCGGCTGGCCGGTTGCGTCCGACGAGCGCGTGGTCCTGGTCGATGACATCCTGACCACCGGCGCGTCGCTGGCCGAGACAGCCTCCGCGGTGCGGAGCGCGGGCGTCGCCCCACTGGCAGCCACCGTCATCGCCGACCGCTCGACGGGGCCGGTCGACCTGGGGTGCCCGCTCGGAGCCCTGGGCCGGATCGAGATCGACTCGTGGCCGGCCGAATCGTGCCCCGCCTGTGCGCGTGGTGAGCCGCTCGTCAGACCAGGCAGCAACAGCTAACCCACCGTCGCCTGTTGCCAGGTCACCTGCGTGATGCGGGCGGGCGGATGCTCCCCGTCGTCGGGCACGATCCCCTCCTCGGCCTCGAGGGGAATGCCGATCGGCGCAACGAAGTAGCGCCCGGCAAGCCGGCGCGATTCCGGATCGAGGGCGAAGCCCGCCTTGGCGCGGTGGAACGTGACGGTCAGGTCGGCGGCCAGCACCGGATCGGAGCGGGAGCCATCCGTCAGGTCGATGCGGGTCGGTGCGTCCACGGCGAGAACGCGACACGGCCGACCCGCTGCGGTGGCGTGGGTGCGGATCGCGTTTGCCAGGTCCACCGCACTCGAGATCGGCTCACGCAGGGGCCCGCTCGCGCCAGAGCCGAGCAGGGCGTCGATGAGCACGCTCGCCGGGGAGAGGCGCGGCCGAAGTTGAAGCAGCATCTCCGGCGTGGGCGCCACGAAGAGGCTCAACGACCCGGCCGAGGCCATCGCCTGTAAGCACCGTCCAGTTGTGGGCCGCAGCGCTCCCGCCGACGCCGCCGATCCGGGAGGGGTCACCGACGAGGACCGCCACCACCGGCCTGCCGGCCGCTGCCAGCCGTCGGGCGGCCACGAACCCATCGCCGCCGTTGTTCCCCGCGCCGCAGAGCACCACCGTGAGCGCGCCCGGAGCGAGCCCTGCGATGCTCGCCATCTCGACCAGGGCGATCTCGGCGACGGCCGCGCCCGCGCTCTCCATGAGCGCGTCGGGACTCAATCCCAGGCGTTGGGCCGCCTCGTCGATCCGCCCCATCTCGTCCCCGCCGATGAGGACCGGGACGGTGCGCGCCGGCCGATCGGCCGGATCGGTCACGGCAGGGTCTTGAGGTACGCGACTACCGCCGCGATCTCCTCGGGAGAGAGGTTGTACGGCGGGCCCGCGAACGCCGGCATGCCGCCGCGCATCGCCGCATCTGAGGTCGCGGGATCGGTTCCGGCGATCCACAGCTCGGCCCAGGTGTCAGGGTTGGCCGCGAAGAGATCGGTGAGGTTCTCGCTGACCGGGCCGTCCTTCACGCCGTGGAGGCTCGGGAAGGTGGCGACGCCGGCGAGGTCCGGTCCGTGGCAGGCCTGGCAGCCGGCTGCGTCCATGATGGCGACCGCGTTGAAGCCGCCACCCGACGGCTCTGGCGTTCCGCTGGCCGACGGGTTCTCGCCCCCGAGGTTCGTGCCGAAGTAGGCGCCGCCGACGAGCAGGACGATCGCGGTGAAGGCGAGCGCCCAGGCGGGCACACCGCTGGTGCGTGACTCGATGGGCGGGTGAGCGGTCATCGGCTCACAGCTCTGCGCCGGCCGCAGCCGGTGTGGCCGCCGAGCTGACGGTGTACTCCGCGCGCCGGCCCTCGGTGTACATCAGGAAGAGATTGACCGCGGCCGCAAGTCCACCGAGTGCAACCAGGCCGAGGCCGGCACCGCCGACTGCATTGGTCCAGAAGAGCGTCGCCTCGATCTCCTCGGGGCCAGCACCGCCCTGGAGGAGCGAGCCGTGCATCACGCCGCCCGCAATCAGCGCCAGGCCCGCCAGCGCCGTGCCGGCAAAGGTGGCCCACAGGGTGGCCGTGGTCACGATGGTGCCGCGCCAGTCGCGGCGCAACAGCCGGGGAAAGGCGTGGTCAGCCAGGGCCATGAGCGCGAACGTCGCGGCGCCGAAGAACGAGAGGAAGCGGACGCCGATCGGCCATTCCGTATCGCCGATCAGCTCGCGCACCGATCCGAGCGCCGAGAGCGCCTCGAGCAGAGCGGTGGCGGCCAGGAAGGCGAGCGCGACCATGGCGAACTGGACCGTGCCCGGCGACAGGAGGAGGGCCCATCGGTTACGAACGCTGAGCAGGAGGTTGGCGATCGCAAGGAAGGCGGGGATCACGAGCATGATGGTGGCCGCGTTGCCGGCCTGCGTCAGGGCGAACGGGACGGAGCTGTCGACCAGAGCCCCGAGCGGCGCCAGGACCGCAAAGGCGGCCCATGTCAGCCAACCGAGCAGCGCCACGCCCGACGAATGGAGCGCGTTTCCGGTTGCCCGCGGGACGATGTAGTACAGGACCCCGAATGCAACGCCCAGGATCCATACCGTTTCGAGGCCACGGGCATACGCCGCGCCAACGAGGGACAGCAAGCTCGATCCCTCGGCCACCAGCGGGACGAGTGTCCCGACCGCGTACAGCACCGTCAGTCCGAGCAGGGCCACACCGAAGAACCAGACCGATGCGTACGGCTTCCGGTCGCCTGCCGACATGCCGGTCCGCCAGAAGACATCGTTGACGAGCAGCAGGGCGAGCAGCAGGACACCGTCGACAGGCAGCGGGAACTCAGCCAGGCTGCCTGTGGCCGCGATCGACGGGACGTAGATGGCGGTCAGGCCGGCCAGCATGCCGACATTCCACAGGCCCGCCGCGGCGGCTCCGACCTGCTCGTCGGCGAGGCGCCGCCCGAGGACACGGGGAGTGATGAACAGGATCGCCCCCAGTCCTGCGTTGCTCAGCCAGCCGAAGACAACCGCGTTCCAGAACCCCGAGCCGACCGTGGCGGGGCTCATGACGATGTCCAGCGTGCCGCTGAAGGTGGGGACGCTCAGCGTCAGGCTCAGCAGATCGGGGAAGAGCTGCATCCCCGCCCAGAGGAGCCCGATGCCGGTGGCCGCCACCAACCAGACGATCGCGGCCACCAGGAAGATCGTAGCTGCCGCATCAGGTCCGTCGGGGATCAGCGGCATGCGACGCCGAGCGGGAGCGTCGTAGGGTCGCAGCTTCTTGGGATTCACTGCCATCGGCGCGTGCAGGCCTCCAGCGGAACAGCGGATTGGTGCGTCCGGTTCGGTGCGGGCCGCGCCACGCACGAACCCGGCGGCATTGTAGCCGACGCTACCGAGTAGGCACCTCACTCATCAGCGCCAGCACGTTACCGTCGGGATCGCGGAAGAAGGCCATCCACAGGTCGTACTCGGGGTCCCGATGGACCACGTGGGGCTGGTCGTCGAAGGTCACACCGCGCGCCTCGAGTGTCCGCACGGCCAGACCGATGTCGGCGACCCGGTAGTAGATCGCCGACTCGCCACCAAATGCACGTCCCTCTGGCTCGACCAGCATCAGCCGCACGCCGTCGAGGTCGAAGAACGCCATCCCGGGGAATGCGAACAGGAATGGGACGCCCAGCACGTTCCGGTAGAAGGCGACCGACCGATCCACATCGGTCACCTGCACCCTGATCTGCCCGATCTCCCGCAGCCCGAACTCGTCGCCGCCCACCTGGCAGTCTCCTCGAGGATGTTTGACCGATACCGTGGCGGAGACTACCATCGGGCACGCGGGGTGGAGCAGTGGTAGCTCGTCGGGCTCATAACCCGAAGGTCGTCGGTTCGAATCCGTCCCCCGCAACCAACGTCAGTTACGCACGAAAGCCGCCTCCCCCCAGGCGGCTTTCGTCTTGCCCGGTGCGAGTCACTCGGGGGCAGCCGCTACCGCGCTTTCGCGGCCTGTAGCTTGACCTTGGCGCGACCCTTGGCGATCGAGCGGACGACGAGCAGGAAGATGATCGCCACGACCATGCCCAGCGTGGCGATACGCGTGGCGTCCACCGCGGGCTCCCAAGCGACCTCGCCGTCACGAATTACCCATGCGCCGGCCGGCGAGGCGGTCACGCCAAAGCCGCCGCCGCCGTTGTTCTCCTTGTCGCCACCGCCACCGCCGCCACCGGCCACGTTCGCTGCGGGGATGATCATCACGCCATCACGCTCGATCGGGTCGCCGTAGACGCGCTTCACCGTCATCACGTCACGTGCTCCACTGAGCAGCTCATCGACATTCATCGGTCTTGATCTCCTGGTGGGTGTTCGAGACCAGTCTAGGCCGATGCCGCTAGGTTGGCCGGTGCGCACCCGGCTCCATCTCGACCATGGCGTGGTGGATCCCGTAATGGTCCAGCAGCGCCAGGTACGGGTCCGGGTCGAGCGCCTCCGGGGCCACCACGCCGGTTCCCGACCAGGCCCCGCTGGCGAGCAGCTCCATGGCGATCACCGGGTTGAAGCCGGTCTGCCAGCCGACCACCTGCGATCCGGTGGTGCGCAGCGTCTCCTCGGCATCGGCCATCTGGTAGAGGTACACCTCGCGCGGCTTGCCATCCTTGGTGCCGATCACCCAGGTGCCGACCACCGCCCGGCCGCGGAACTTGTCGCCCAGGGTGATCGGATCGGGCACCACCGCGGCCACCACGTCACGGGGCGAAACATCCATCCCGCGGACCTTGACCGGCTCCACGCGGTCCAGACCGATGTCGTGGAGGAACTGGAGCTTCGCGATGAAGTCGGCGCCGAGCGCGTACTTGAAGGTGACGCGCCGCACGCCCTTCAGGTAGCGGGGCACCAGGAGCACCTCCTCGTGCTCCACGTTCACGCACTCGATCGGACCGATCCCCTCCGGGAAGGGGAACTGCTCCGCGGCACTGAACGGCTCGGTGGTGATCCAGTCGCCCTTTGCGCCGTCCCACTCGACCGGCGGGTTGAGGCACTCCTCGATCGTGGTCCAGATGCTGAAGACCGGCGCGAACGCATACCCGGGCAGGTGCAGATCGCCGCCGTCGCGGATGTGCACCTCGTGCACCTCGTCGAACAGGTGCTTGGCGGCATGCGCGGCGAAGACGTCGGTCAGGCCGGGGTCCATGCCCATCCCCAGCAGCGCGAAGCGCCCAGCGGACTCCCACTCGCCGGCGCGGGCGAACTGCTCATCGGCGAGCTTCACGCCGGGAAGCCGGAACGGGTCGGTCGGATGCGGTCGCGACAGGCTGGTGGCCATGTCCATGTAGTTGACGCCGGCCGCGAGCGCCCCGTCGAAGAGCGGCATGACGAAGCGCGGGTCAACGGCGTTCATCACCAGGTCGACCCGGTGTCGCCGTGCCAGCTCGGCCACCGCCGCGGAATCGCCCGCGTCGATCTTCTCGGCCGGGAAGCGCTCCGTGTCGCCGATCTGGGCCTGCAGCGCGGTGGCCCGCGCCAGGTCGTAGTCGGCAAGCACCATCGTCTCGCACCAGTCGCGCTGGGCACTCATCCTGGCGATCGCCTCGCCAACCGTTCCGACCCCGACCAGGAGGACTCGCATCTTGAAACTCCGCGCTTGTCTTCGGTTGACCTTGCCGCGCAGCACCTAGCCGAAGATCTGGCGCAGCGCGAAGAGCACGTTGGCCGGGCGCTCGGCCAATCGTCGCATGTACCACGGGTACCACGCCTCGCCGTAGGCGATCAGGGTCAAGACCCGATAGCCCTCCTTCGCGAGGCGCAGCTGCTCGCCGTGGCGAATTCCGTAGAGCATCTCGACTTCGATCGCGTCGGTCGTGAAACCGGCACCGCGCGCCGACTCGGCGACGCGTTCGATCAACTCCGAGTCGTGCGTGCCGAGCCCCAGCCGCAGCTCACCGCGGGCGGCGTGGGGCAGCATCTGGACGCAGAGACCGTGGTAGGCCTCGTTCACCTCGTTCTTGCGGCGGAAGGCGATCGTCTTCGGCTCGTCGTATGCGCCCTTCACCAGGCGGATCGACGGGTGGAGCGGCAGCAGGGATTCCACATCGGCCGGGGTGCGGCGCAGATACGCCTGCAGGCAGATGCCGACGTTGGGATGGGTCTCCTTCAGCGACCGGTACAGATCGAGGGTCGCATCGGTGTAGGGACTGCCCTCCATGTCGATGTAGAGCGTCCCGTTCATCTCACCTGCATGCGTGGCCAGGCCGCGCAGGTGCCCGAGGGCGGTCTCACGGTCAAGATCGAGGCCGAGTTGGGTCGGCTTGACGCTGATCTGCGCATCCATGCCGCGTGCTGCAATCTTGCGCATCAGGTCGTGGTAGTGGTCGGCCACCGCCTGTGCCTCGGACAGATCGGTCAGGTTCTCGCCGAGGCGCGTGAAGAGGACCCCCATCCCGTGTGGCCGGAATGCCTCGGCGGCGTCCAGGGCCGCCTCCATCGTCTCGCCGGGCATGAATCGGCGGGTGGCGCGGCGCACGAACCAGAGGCGCGGCAGAGTGCGCTTCAGGAATCGATTGCGCGCCATCCACAGCAGGATTCGTCGCATGGACCGATGATCGCACGCCATCGGCCGCACCGATGGGTATCCTCAGCGACGGGCCGTTAGCTCAGGGGTAGAGCAGGGGACTTTTAATCCTCGTGTCGTGGGTTCGAATCCCACACGGCCCTCTCTCATTCGGGCAACACCGGCGCGGCAGAAAAGGAGCAATCGACCGTGATGCCTGAGGAGACCGCACGGCGCGCAACGGAGCTCGGCCCGGCGTTTCGGGGCCGGGTGATCGCGCCCGACGCCGATGACTACGACCGAGCCCGCCGGGTCCACAACGCGGCCGTAGACCGGCATCCCGCCCTGATCGTCCGCCCGATTGACGCGGACGACGTGGCCCTCGTGGTCGCGCATGCCCAGGACCGCGGCCTGCCGCTGGTCGTGCGAGCTGGCGGCCACAGCATGGGGGGCCACAGCACGGGCGACGGAGCGCTCCTCCTGGACCTGTCAGCGATGCGGGGCGTGGCGATCGACGCCGATGAGCGGACGGCCTGGGCCGACGCGGGCGTACTCGCCGGCGAGTACACGAGCGCCACCCATGCGTACGGGCTCGTGACTCCATTCGGGGACACCGGATCCGTCGGCGTTGCCGGGATCACGCTCGGCGGCGGCGTGGGCTGGCTGGTGCGAAAGCACGGGATGACGATCGACAGCCTGCTCGCGGTCGAGATCGTCACGGCGGACGGCCGGCGACGGATCGCCAGCGCCGTCGAGGAACCCGACCTCTTCTGGGCCGTCCGCGGTGCGGGGGCAAACTTCGGCGTCGTGACCCGCCTGCAATTCCGGCTCCACCCGCTGGGCGCCGTCCTCGCGGGCGATATCCTCTTGCCGGCGACCCCGCGACGTGCTCCGCAGCCTGGTCCCCGTGCTGCTCGCCGCCCCCGACGAGCTGACCGCAATGCCGACCATCATGCTCGCACCACCCGACCCAGCGATCCCCGACGAGCACCGTGGACGCCCGGTCGTCTACCTCTCGGTCGCGTGGTCGGGCCCGCCGGACGCCGGTGAGCGGGCGCTGGCGCCGCTGCGTGCCCTCGAATCGCCGATCAGCGACACCGTCACCCGGAAGCCGTACCCGGACCTGTTCACCCCGGCCGATCCCGACGAGGGACCGACCTGGGCCATCTCGAGCCGCGCCCTGTTCCTCGACGCCCTCGACGACGCGATGGTCGACGTGATCCAGCGCCGGCTCACGGAACCCGGCGCACCCGAAGGGATCGTCCAGCTTCGCGTCCTCGGCGGCGCGATGGCGCGCGTCCCAGGTGACGCGACCGCCTTCGGCTGGCGCGATCGGCCCGCTCTGCTGTGGCTCGTCACGCCCGACAAGGGCCTGGCCCGTGCGGCCGCCAACGAGGCTTGGACCGCAGCCTTCCGCGCCGACCTGCCCGCGGACGGGACGGCGACCTATGTCAACTTCATGGGCGACGAGGGCACGGATGCCGTCAGCGACGCCTACCCGGCACCCTCCTACGCACGACTGCGCGAGCTCAAGCGACGCTACGACCCCGACAACGTCTTCCGCGCCAACCACAACATCCGCCCGACGTAACGCCGTCTGGCGACCGGTGTCGCCGCCCGATGCGACGAGCTGCGGATGCTCGATCGGCCGCTGCCACTGCGTCCGAAGTGGTCGGTTATCAGCCCGCCGTGGCGGGAGGCATCATCCGGACCTCCTCGTCGCATCCCTCGCACTTGTAGACCTGCTCCCCGCCGGGCAGCCGGCGCTCGGGATCGCGCGAATCAGGCGGGTGGTCGCTCGTCGGGCCATTTCGACCCACTGGTCGCCGTGCCGGTGCCCCATCCGGGCCAGGTCGATGTTGAACAGCACGCACCCTCCTCACCAGGCCGATGCCCTCGGCGGCAAACGTCGCCGCTGCTCCACCGTGGCCTCAGCACGCAACGAAGTGAGCCGCCCCTTCCGGGACGGCCCACCCTGAATTCAGAAGCCCATGCGGCTCAGCTTGCGGGGATGAACATCAGCAGAAGCTGCCCATCCTCACGCCGCTTCACGTAGGGATCCGGGTCGGTGTTGGCATCCGGCCCATCCGGCCAGTAATAGGTAGTCGGGTCCGTGTAGTTCACGACGTGCGACTGGACGTCGAGCGCCCACCAGCCAGAGCCGAACCGCGGTGAGAGATCAACGATGCCGCTCGTCTCAGCCGGTGGCTGCGTGGCCGTTGCCACGTGCGACCAACTCCTCTTCGTGAAGTTGTACCGCCAGATCTTGGCGTCGGAAGTGTCCTCCTGGACCATGATGCTCTTGCGGCCTACGGCGAGGTTATCGGGGTTCCTCATGCCGACATCACTCGCCTCCAAGAAGATCGAGAACTCGTCGACGACTTTGGGGTCGTCCGCATTGAGGACCATTCGGAAGACGCGACCCGCACCGTACGGGCCGGTGTAGCTGGACGACCCGCGGTGGAGGCGTCCCGTCCGCGCGGCCTCAGCGAAATCCTCGTCCGGCTGCGCCCGGCGCTCGCCGGTGTCGGTGAAATAGATGACGCGCGGGTTCTGCGGATCGTAGGCAACGTCTTCGACCCGGATGAACTGGAACACGTTGTTCGCGTTCGACCAATTCTCGAGTCCCGCCTGCAGCTGCGCCGCCGAGGTGCCGCGGGCAATGTCGTCTGGGACTGAAATGAACTCGCCACTCCAGGTATCGCCGGTGGCAATATCGCCGTAGTCGTTCGCGCCATTGAAGGCGTCCGTGGGATCGGCAAGATCTCCGTCATCCGTGGCCGTCACCCGGAATGCCCACAGGCGCGCGACGCGGTGAAGGGACGCCCAGTCTGCGCCTCTCGACAGCCGCCGTGGGGCGAAAACCGGCCCCTCTGGTGCCCGCATGCACCACAACCCGCCGCCGCGCGGTGCTCCGAAGCGACGCGACGCGACGGCACGGAATCGCTAACCTAGCCCAGCGCGCACCCAGCGCCCCTTCCCGCCCGATACCTGACGGAGACCGATGCGCATCCCCCTGATTCCCCGTGAAGAGAAGTTCTTCACGATGTTCGTCGAGGACGCCCAGAACGTCCTCGGCGCGGCCCGACTGCTGGAGCAGTTCTTCCGCAACTACGACGACCGAGAACGGATCGCGAGCCAGCTGCTCGACGCCGAGCATGCCGGCGACCAGATCAGCCACGACATCGGCCACAAGCTCGAGAAGACCTTCGTCACCCCGTTCGATCGGGAGGACATCCACGCCCTGATCAGCCGCCTGGACGACATCCTGGACCTGATCGAGGAGGTCGCCGATACGTGCATCCTGTACGGCATCGAGACGCCCACCGAGACCGCTCAGCAGCAGGCCGGGATCATCACCCGACAGTGCGAGCAGCTGGTCGAGGGGCTCGGCAAGCTCCGCAAGTTCAAGGGACTCGAACAGCACTGGATCGAGATCCATCGGCTCGAGAACGAAGGCGATCGGATTGCACGCCAGGCGGTGGCCGAGCTGTTCAAGCACGGGCAGGACCCGATCGAAGTGATCAAGTGGAAGGACGTCTACGCCCTGCTCGAGGACGCGATCGATGCGGCCGAGGACGGGGCCAACGTGATCGAGCGGATCGTCGTCAAGCATGCTTGACGGCTTCACCGCGATCCTGATCGCGGTCCTGCTGCTGGCGGTCGCGTTCGACTACATCAACGGCTTCCACGACACCGCCAACGCGATCGCCACGTCGGTCAGCACCCGCGCACTCAGCCCGCGGGTAGCCATCGCCATGAGCGCGACCGCCAACTTCGTCGGGGCGCTGACCGGTACCGCCGTGGCCAAGACGGTCGGCTCCGGGCTGATCGAGCAGCAGTTCGAGGGACAGGTGGTGATCGCCGCCGCGCTGACCGGTGCCATCGTCTGGAATCTGCTGACCTGGCGCCTCGGCATCCCGTCGTCGAGCAGCCACGCGCTCATCGGCGGGCTGCTCGGGGCCGTTGCGGCCGCGGCAGGATTCGGCGCATGGAAGATGGACGGAATTCTCAACAAGGTGGTCATCCCGCTGGTGAGCTCGCCGATCGCGGGCTTTCTCATTGGTCTGGGGGTCATGATCCTCATCTTCAACCTGTTCAAGCGCGTGCACCCCAAGAGGATGAACGACCGATTTCGCCGCCTCCAGGTGGTGTCGGCCGGGTTCATGGCGTTCAGCCACGGAAGCAATGACGCCCAGAAGACGATGGGCGTCATGACCCTCGCACTCCTGAGCGCCGGCATCATCGACGAGTTCAGGGTCCCCCTGTGGGTCATCCTCGTTGCCGCCTCGGCGATGTCGCTCGGGACGGCTGCGGGCGGCTGGCGGATCATCAAGACGATGGGCACCAAGGTGGTCAAGCTCGACCCGGTCCACGGCTTCGCCGCGGAGACGACCGCGGCCAGCGTCATCTTCGGCGCTTCGCTGTTGGGCATGCCTGTCAGTACCACCCACGTGATCTCCAGCGCCATCATGGGTACCGGCTCGTCGGACCGATTCAACGCCATCCACTGGGCAGTGGCGCGCAACATCGGGGTTGCCTGGGTGCTGACCATCCCCGCGACGGCAATGACCGCCGCGCTCGCCTACTGGATCCTCAACCCGATCCTGGGATAGCCCGCCGCGGTGGCGCCGACTCCTTAACGCGCCGTTGACCGTCTCCTCTGGTCCCGTTGACGCGGAGCCTCCAGCCTTGGCCCTGCATTTCGCTTCGCCACCACTGGAGGACCCCTTGACCCGACTCACGACCGGGGCCCGAACCGCCCTGGTGCTGGGTGCGGCTGCCGCCGTGCTCCTCGCCGCCTGCTCCTCGCCGTCTGCATCGGGCCAGCCAAGCGGCAATGCGGGCGTCTCCGGCGAGATCTACGTGTCCGGCTCGTCCACCGTCGAGCCGATCTCCAACTCGGTCGCCGAGAAGTTCCAGGACGCGAACCCTGACTTCGACTACGTGGTCGAGGGACCCGGCACCGGGGACGGCTTCGCCAAGTTCTGCAAGGGTGAGACCGATATCAGCGACGCATCGCGCGCCATCAAGGACGAGGAGGTCCAGGCCTGCGCCGACAACGGTGTCGAGTACGTGGAGCTCAAGATCGCCTTCGACGGGCTCTCGGTCATCACCTCGGCGGAGAACAGCGCCGTCGAGTGCCTGAGCTTCCTGGATCTCTACGCTCTGCTCGGCCCTGAATCCGAGGGCTTCGAGACCTGGGCCGATGCGAACAGCCTCGCAGCGGACCTGGCCGCCGAGTTCGGCAGCAACTACGGGGCGTCACATGCGCCCTATCCCGATGCGCCGCTGGCGGTGACCGCTCCCGGCGAGGAGTCGGGTACATTCGACAGCCTTGTCGAGATCGCGCTCGGCAAGATCGCGGGTGCTCGCGACCAGGATGCGACCACGCGCCCCGACTACACGGCATCGGCCAACGACAACGTCATCATCGGGGGGATCTCCGGGACCGCCAGCTCGTTGGGCTGGGTCGGCCTGGCGTTCGCCGACAGCGCCGGTGACCAGATCAAGGAGATCGGCATCGACAAGGGGGACGGCTGCGTCGGCCCGTCCGCGGAGACCGTCTCCGACGGCACCTACCCGATCGCCCGACCACTCTTCATCTACGTCAACCTGGCGAGGGCCGCGGCGAACGACGCAGTCGCCGCCTACGTCGACTTCTACCTCTCCGACGAGGGGATCGCCTCGGTCGTGGACGTGGGCTACGTCGACCCGCCGGCCGACCAGATCACCGCGACGCGGTCCGCCTGGGACGGCCGTTGATGCCCGTCCGCCGCTAGGCTAGGGCCTGACCGATGGCCCCCTCGATTGGTGCCCAGCCCCGCGCCCTGACCGCCGCCGACCTGCGCGGCAGTTCGGCGCGCCGGCGTCGCGAGTCGACCATCCGCGCGATCTTCGTTGCCGCAGCGGGGACCTCCGTCCTGATCAGCCTGCTGATCATCGTCTCGCTGGCTGGCGAGGCATTCAACTTCCTGGCACGGGTCGACCCGGCAATGCTGTTCGAGCGGGGCTGGTTCCCGCGTCGCGACCTGTACGGGGTCTCCACCATCGTCGCCGGCACGCTGACGATCGCGGGAATCGCGATGCTGGTTGCCACTCCGCTCGGACTCGGCTCCGCGATCTACCTCTCCGAGTACGCCTCGCCGCGAGTGCGGCGCACCATGAAGCCGGCGCTCGAGATCCTCGCCGGCATCCCCAGCGTCGTGCTCGGCTACTTCGCGCTCACCGTCATCTCCCCCACGCTGGTGGATGGGATCTGCCCTGGCATCACCGATCTCTTCACCATGGCGGCGGCCGGCATCGGTGTCGGCATCCTGATCACCCCGCTCATCGCCTCGGTGGCGGAGGACGCCATGACCGCGGTGCCCCGCTCGCTGCGCGAGGCGTCGTACGGGCTCGGTGCGCGGAAGCGGCACACCAGCATCCGGGTCGTCGTGCCGGCAGCGGTCTCGGGGATCGTGGCCTCGCTGATCCTGGGGCTGTCGCGCGGCATCGGCGAGACGATGGTGGTCGCCATCGCGGCCGGCGGGCTGGGTGGCTCGCTCTTCTCGATCAATCCATGCGGCCCGGGACAGACGATGACCGCCGCGATGACCGCCCTTGCCACGGGCTCCGATCAGGTCGCCGGCGCATCACTCGCCTTCCCGAGCCTCTTCTTCGTGGGCCTCCTCCTCTTCGTCATGACGCTTGGCCTCAACCTCGTGGCTGATCGATTCGTACGCCGCGTGCGGCGGGGCTACTGATGGCAGCGCGCGAGACCGATCCGGCGCAGATGACCACAACGGAGCTGGTGCGCCGATCCCTGGCCGGCGGCGGATTCAGCCTGCGCAGCCTCGCCTTTGAGGGGGTACTGACCGTCGCGCTGCTGCTGACACTCGGGGTCCTGGCATGGCTGCTGGCGGTCATCGCCATCGGTGGGCTTCCGGTCTTCTTCGAGCGCGGGCTCGACTTCCTTACCAGCGACCTGTCCTCGAACCCGGATCGGGCGGGCGTGGCGCAGGGGATCGTCGGGTCGCTGATGCTGATGGGCTTCGTGGTGATCGTCTCGTTCCCGCTCGGCATCGGTGCGGCCATCTACCTGGAGGAGTACGCGCGCGATACCTGGAGCACCCGCTTGGTCAACACGATCGTCCGGAACCTGGCCGGCGTGCCGTCCATCGTGTACGGCCTGCTCGGGTTGGCCGTCTTCGTGGTCGCGCTCCGCGAACTGACCGGTCCCGGCAACGCGCAGGGACAGTCGCTCGTCTCCGGCGGCCTGACGATGGCAATCCTGGTCCTGCCGATCGTGATCATCACCGCGGCCGAGGCGCTGCGTGCCGTGCCGGCCAGCATCCGCGAGGCCGGATTCGGCGTGGGTGCCACGCGTTGGGAGGTTGTGCGCAGCCACGTGGTCCCGTACGCGGCACCGGGAATCCTGACCGGCACCATTCTGGCCGTGGCCCGCGCCTTCGGCGAAACTGCCCCGCTGATCATGGTCGGGGCAGTCGTCGGAGGCCTGTCCACCAGCTACGAGGGAGTGCTCGAGACGATCCAGGGGCGCTACACCGCCCTGCCGACCACCGTCTACGACTGGGCGCGCAAACCGGCGGACTTCGCCGCCGATACCTATGCCGCGATCATCGTGCTGCTCGTTGTGCTGCTGGCCGTCAACGCGCTGGCGATCTTCCTGCGGAACCGGCTGGAGCGAAGGTGGTGACCCGATGACACTGACCGGTGCTCCACCCGCGCCGCTCGCGCCCGTCGGCCCGGGGGACGCCCTGCTCGACGCTGCCGGTGGCGCCGCCGGTGCCGAAGGGTTGAGAATACGGCTGATGAGCGAGGAGACAGCCACACGCGCTGCCGCACGCGAGACCGCTTCCGACGAGGTCGTCTTCGCCCTTCGCGACCTGTCGTGCTTCTATGGTTCGTTCCGCGCCGTGCGCGAGGTCAACCTTCAGATCAGCAAGGGGATGATCACCGCCATCATCGGTCCATCCGGCTGCGGCAAAAGCACCCTGTTGCGCAGCCTGAACCGCATGAACGACCTCATCCCTACGGCGCACACCACCGGCGAGGCGCTCTATCGCGGCGTCAACCTCTACGATCCGGCGGTCGACCCGGTCGAAGTGCGTCGGCGCATCGGCATGGTCTTCCAGAAGCCAAACCCATTCCCCAAGTCGGTCTACGACAACGTGGCCTTCGGCCCGCGCATCGCCGGCTTTCGCGGCGAGATGGACGACTTGGTGGAACGCTCCCTTCGGCGGGCCGCCCTGTGGGACGAGGTGAAGGACAAGCTGCGGTCGCCGGGGACCGCGCTGTCGGGCGGCCAGCAGCAGCGCCTGTGCATCGCGCGCGCCATCGCCGTGGAGCCGGATGTGATCCTCATGGACGAGCCGTGCAGTGCCCTCGACCCCCTGGCCACGCTGCGCATCGAGGAGCTCATGCAGGAGCTGAAGCAGAACTACACCATCGTGATCGTGACGCACAACATGCAGCAGGCTGCCCGCGTCTCGGACGTGACCGCTTTCCTCTCGATGGGGGCCGATCGAGCCGGCTACCTGGTCGAGGTGGCGCCCACCGAGCAGGTCTTCACCCGCCCGGAGCACAAGCTCACCGAGGACTACATCACCGGCAGGTTCGGGTAGGAGCTTCTCGATGAACGAAGAGCCGGTACAGACCACGGACGCTGTCGACCACGATCACGGCCACGGAGCGCTGCGCGCCTCCTTCGAGCGAGCGCTCGACTCGCTCAAGGACGACGTGCTGCGCCTCGGCTCGCTGGTCGAAGCAGCCATCGAGCGGGCCGGGCGCGCCCTGGTGGATCGGGATGTGGAGCTGGCCGACCAGGTGCGCTGGGACGACGCTGATGTCAACGAGTTGCAGCGCTCGATCAACCTCGAGATCACCGGGCTCATCGCCCGCCAGGCCCCGGTCGCCCGCGATGTGCGCGAGCTGCTCGCCCTGTACCACGCGGCGGCGGAGCTGGAGCGGATGGGCGACTACGCGACCAATATCGCCAAGCTGGCGCAGCAGCTCGCCTCGGAGCCGGAGCTGCCGATCCTGCCGCAGATCCCGCGCATGGCGGAGCTCTGCGGGTCCCAGCTGCATGCCGCGATGCGCGCCCTGGTGGACGTCAGCGAGCAGGAGGCGCGCGAGGTCTGCCTGGGAGACGATGAGATCGACCACCTGTACAACAGCGTGTACGAAGATGCCGTAGCGCTGATGGAAGGGGCTCCCGAGCGCGCCCGCCAGGCCACCCACATGCTGTTCATCGCGCACCACCTCGAGCGCCTGGGTGACCGAGTCACCAACATCGGCGAGGACGTGGTCTTCCTCGCCACCGGGCAGGTGGAGGACCTGAACCCCTGATCGAGCGAGCCCCGGCGCGGTGAAGCGTCGAATTCTGGTCGTGGAAGACGACCGTACGCTGCGCCAGACCCTCACCTACAACCTCGATCGCGAGGGGTACGAGGTACAGAGCGCGGTGGACGGCGAACAGGGACTGGCTGCGGCGCGGTCAGGCGGGTTCGACCTGATCCTGCTGGACCTGATGCTGCCGGCGCTCAGCGGCACCGAGCTGCTGCGCACCATCCGCTCCGAGGGAAACGCCGTGCCGGTGCTCGTTCTGACCGCCAAGGGGGACGAGGTCGACCGTGTGGTTGGCCTCAAACTCGGCGCCGATGACTACGTTGCGAAGCCATTCTCACGGCCGGAACTGCTGGCGCGGATCGAGGCGATCCTTCGGCGCGGCGGGCGTTCAGCAGAGCCCGGGTCGGAGTCCGGCCAGCGGCTGGCGGTGGGGGCACTGGAGATCGACCCGGCCGCTCGGCAGGTGACGTTTGCCGGCGCCGCGATGCATCTGACCACGAAGGAGTTCGACCTGCTCGCCCACCTCGCCGCGAGCCCCGGCCGCGTCTTCACACGGGACCAGTTGCTGGCCCGCATCTGGGGCCTCGACTACGACGGCGACGAGCGGACGGTGAACGTCCATGTCAGCTGGCTGCGCTCGAAGTTGCGCGCGCGCGACGGCCACGATTACTTCCGCACCGTGCGCGGCGTCGGCTACGCCTTCGCGCCGCGGGCGGACTGACGCGTGGGCGACGAGCCACGCGACGCGGCCGCGTTCAAGGCGCTGCTGGAGCGCTCCGCGGGGATGCTCCTGCTCGTCGTTGACGATCGGCTGCGAATCCTCGGCGCGGGAGTCGAAGCCCTGCGGCTCGCCGGGCGCGCGGCAGATGAAGTCGCCGGGATGAGCCTGATCGCCGCCTTCGGATCGGCAGCGCTCGACGCGGTGGCGCGGCAGGCGCTCGAATCGAGGCAGGTGGCGTCGGGCGAGGCGGACCTCGGACGGCCGGGAGGCCGCCAGTTCGCCGTGGAGGCGGTCCCGCTGGTGGACGGCGGCCTGGTGCTGTCGCTGCACGAGATCACGACCATCCGGCGCGTCGAACGGGTCCGTCGCGACTTCGTGGCCAACATCAGCCACGAGCTGCGCACCCCGCTGACCTCGATCAAGCTGCTCGCCGAGACGCTCATTGCTGGTGCGATCGATGATCCGCCGGTGGCGCGCGACTTCACCGCCCAGATCGCACGAGAGGTTGATCACCTGGCGCAGCTGGTCGACGAGTTGCTCGACCTGTCGATGATCGAATCGGGCGAAACGGCGCTCGCCATCGAGGACCTTGACCCGACGGTTGTCGCGAAGGCCGTAGCGGAGCGGATCGGCCCAGTGGCGGATCACCTCGGGGTGTCGGTGCGCGTCATCCCGGCACCGGTTGACGGCTCCGCCGTTCTCGTGCGCGCGGACGCCGAACGGCTGGGACAGGCGCTGCTGAACGTCGCGCACAACGCGGTCAAGTACAGCCGACCCGGCGGCGAGGTGCGCATCGGCTGGGAGGCCCACGCGCAGAGCGTCCGATTCACCGTCGCGGACGACGGGGTCGGAATTCCCGCGGCCAAGCAGACACGCATCTTCGAACGCTTCTACAAGACGGACCGGTCGCGATCACGGGATGCCGCGGACGACGGGGTTGGTGGTGGGAGCGCCGGGCTCGGGCTCGCGATCGTGCGGCATATCGCCGAGGCGCACGGTGGATCGGTCGGCGTGGAGTCCACCGAAGGGGTCGGCTCGACCTTCTGGATCGAGCTACCGCGAGCCATCTGACTGCCACCGAACACCACCGGCGGCGGCGCGCGATGATATCGTTGTGTCGTCAATGACCGATGCAACCGCGATCCCCTCGCCCCGCGATCCGCGTCTCGACGCGTGGCGCACCTTTCTGCACGCCCATCACCTGGTCCGCACGCTGCTGGAGAAGGAGCTGCAGGACGAGCAGGCGATGGGCCTATCGGAGTACGAGGTGCTCCTTCTTCTCAACCGGGCCGATGAGCGGCGCATGCGCATGAACGAGCTGGCTGAGCGTCTGCTCCTCTCGCGCAGTGGCGCGACGCGACTGATCGACCGGCTGGCGAGCGACGGGCTGGTGGAGCGCCTCTCGTGCGAGACCGATCGACGCGGCGCCTGGGCGCACCTGACCGATGACGGCCACCGGCGCCTGCGCGTCGCGTCACCGACGCACCTGCGCGGCGTCGGGCAGCACTTCCTCGATCGGATCCCCGCCGAGGAGCTTGCGGCCATGCAGCGCACCCTGGAGCGGGTCCTGACCGAGTCCTAGCCTGCGGCGGCCTCGGCGCGCAGGCTGCGGATCATCGGTGCCCGATCGTCATCGGGCGCCAGCTCCAGGAACCGGTCGAACTGCTCGATCGCCTCGGTCGCCTCTCCGCCGCGCAGCGCGATCAGCCCCAGGAAGAAGGGGACGTCAGGGTCGTCGTCGCCAACCAGCTGGCGATACGAGTCAGTCGCCGCGCGCGCATCGGTCAGGTCGCCGGCGCTCAGGTAGGCGGTGATGAGGCGCCGGTAGCCCGAGGTGTTGCCGGGGTCGATGGCGATGAGCACCTGGAGCGCCACCGCGGCTCTCTGTAGGTCCTCCGGAGCGCCGCCCGCGAGATAGGCGTCCGCCAGCGCCGAGAGCGTGGCGGGATCCTCCGGGTTCGCTGCGAGCGCGGTCAGCAGCCGCTCGATGTCGGCCTGGCGCGCCGCCTCTGCGGCTATCTGGTCTGCGAGCGGCTGGTTCACACTCGTTCGCTCGCCCAGGCCGAGCGGCTCGGGCAGGGCGAAGCCGATCAGCAGCAGCACGGCGAGACCGCCGCCGAGCCGGCCGGCCGCTCGTCGCGCGCCCGGCGTTCCACCCCCGTGGCCGGGCGCCGGCCCAACCCGTGCGGCCGCGTCCAGTGCGGCGAGCGTGTCGGCCGCGCGAGCCTCCTCCTCGGCGAGCTGCCGCTGGTAGCCGGCCTGGTCGAGCGAGCCGGCCCGGCGGTCCGCTTCCACGTCGATCAGCGCCTCCAGGGCGAGCCGGTGGCGCAGCACCAGACCCTCCCGGTCAGGCTCGGTGTGCTCCAGCGCACGGGGCCGGCGCAAGGGGTTGGCAATCAGCGCGGCCACCCCGAGCCCTAGCACCGCCAGGATCAGCCACTCGCCGATTTCAGGCATCGAGCTGCTCGATCTCGTCACGGATGCGCTGCCGGTCCGCTGCCGGGAGCCCTGGCTTCGGTTCGACCGCCCCGGCCCGGGCGCGGCGCCCCGCAACGAGCCACGCGGTGAAGAGAGCCAGCCCGGAGCCCACCACCAGCGGCGGCAGCCACCACGCGAAGGCGGCAGCCGGGGCCAGCAGGATCCACTCGCCGTATCGGTCCACGAAATGCTGCTTGATCTCGTTGGCGGTCTGCCCCTGTGCCACCAGTTCGCCGATCTGCTCACGGATGGCGCCTGCGGCGGCAGTGTGCGATTCGGCGACCGAGAGCGACTGGCAGTCCGGGCACCGCAGGTCGGCGGCGATCTGCTGTGACTGCTCGGCGGGACTCAACGCCGGGGCAGGCTGCAGCACCTCCAGCACCACCAGAGCCCCAAGCGCGAGCAGCGCCGCCGCTGCAACGGGGAGCGCCAGCCCCTTCATTCGGACAGCCCAAGGTCGGCCAGGTATCCGGCCATCAATTCGAACGAGAGCGGGCCGATCCGTTTTGCAACCACGATCCCATCCGCGTCCACGAAGAAGGTCTCCGGTGGTCCCGTCACGCCCAGTTCGACCGCCAGGCGGCCAGATGGGTCGAGCAACGTCGGCCAGCCACCGTCTCCATATCGGTTCAGGAAGCCACGCGCCGCCTCCGTCGTGTCCTGGTACAGCACGCCAAGCACGGCGAGTTCGCCGGCGTGGTTCGTGGCCGCATCAATCAGCACCGGGTGCTCATCGATGCAGGGGACGCACCAGCTGGCCCACACGTTCACGATGAACGGCGTGCCGAGGAGTGACATCGAGGAGAACGACTCCCCGGTGAGGGTCGTCCCGGCCAGCACGGGGAGCTGCTTCCCGACCAGCGGCGACGGGATCTCGCGCGGATCGCGACCCAGCCCGGTGAAGAGTAGCCAGGCGAGCGGTACCAGCAGGAGCGGGAGGACGAGCCAGCGCAGCGGAGGCAGGCGCATCGGTCAGGCCGCTCCAGATACCGGCGTCGCAGTGGCAGCGGCCGCCACCAGCGCGTCGCGTCGTCGATCAGGCCAGATGGCGAAGAGGGCGCCGAGCGCCACGATTGCTCCGCCCGCCCAGATCCACACCACCAGCGGGTTGACGAATACTCGCAGCGTGGCGCTCGGTACCGATGCGTCGTAGGCGAGGAGCGTGACATACAGGTCCTCGCCCAGTCCGGTGCGCACCCCCGGCGTCGCGATGGCAGTGGTCGAGTTGGGGTAGTCGCGCAGCGCCGCGGTCATCGGTCCAGCCTGCGGCCCGGCGACGGTCAGCTCGGCGCGGGTCTCGCGCACGCGCACGTCGTCGGCCAGCGGCTCGGTCACGAGTCGATCCAGGGTGAGCGCGTAGCCGCGCAGGTTCATCGTCTCGCCGGTGCGGAGCGTCGCGCTCGCCTCGGAGCCGAGCGTGGCCGAGATGGCGATCGCCACGGCCATGACGCAGATGCCGGCGTGCGCCAGGTACCCCCCATAGCGCCGGCGGTTGCGCGTGGCAAGGCGCCAGAGGGCGGTGGGCGGCGACTCGGCGCGCGAGCGGGAACGGGAGCGGGTGCCGCGGACCAGCTCGTCGCCGAGCACGGTCAGCACGAACGCGGCCAGGCCCAGCGTGCCGAGCGCTGCGAAGTCGACGATCCCCACCGCCCATGCAGCAACCGTCGTCGCCACGCCCCCGATCACCGGCAGCGCGAACCGGCCACGGAGCGTCGCCCATGACGTCCCGCCCCAGGGCAGCGCCGGGCCGACCCCGGTCAGGAAGAGGAGGGCGGCAAAGATCGGGGCGTTGATCCGGTTGAACCACGGCGCGCCGACGCTGGTGCGGGCGCCGCTGGCCGCCTCGACCAGCATCGGGTAGAGGGTCCCGAACAGGACCGCGAAGGTGATCCCCAGGAAGAGCACGTTATTGAACAGGAAGGCCGACTCGCGGCTCACCACGGCCCCCGGCGGTCGCGTGTCGCGCAGGTCCGGTAGCCGCCACAGGAGCAGCCCCAGCGCGACCCCCAGGGTCAGCAGGATGGCGACGGCGAACCACGGTCCGATGGGGGACGCGGTGAACGAGTGCACGCTGGCGATCACCCCGGATCGGGTCAGGAAGGTGCCGACCAGCGTCAGCACGAAGGTCGCGATCACCAGCGCGTGCGTCCAGGTGCGCAGCGTCCCGCGCCGCTCCGCGACCATCGAGGAGTGGATAAACGCGGTGGCGGTCAGCCACGGCAGCAGCGCGGCGTTCTCGACCGGGTCCCAGGCCCAGTAGCCGCCCCAGCCGAGCACCTCGTAGCTCCACCAGGCGCCGGCCACGATGCCCATCGTCAGGAAGATCCACGGCACCAGCGTCCAGCGGCGCACCACCGCCAGCCACGCATCATCGGTGCGTTGCGTGATGAGCGCGGCCATGCCGAAGGCGAACGGGACGGCGAGCCCGGTGTAGCCCAGGTACAGGAGCGGCGGGTGGAGCCCCATGAACGGGTGGTTCTGGAGCAGTGCGTTCGGCCCGTTGCCTTCGGCACCGACCGGGGTGATGCGCACGAACGGGTCGCCGGGCCAGGCCATCACCGCGAAGAAGAAGGCGACGCCGAGCGCCAGGGTCACGCCGACCCATGGCATCAGCACGGGCAGCCGGTCGCGGTACCGATGCAGGACGAGGCTCGCCCAGCCGGTCGCCAGCAGGGTCCAGAACAGGATCGACCCCTCGAGCGCGGCCCACAGCGAGATGACCGAGTAGAAGGGCGGCGTGGTGGTGGCGTTGTTGCGCGCCACGTAGCGCACGGAAAAGTCGTGGGCCAGCAACGAGACGACCATCGCCAGGCAGGCAAGCGCCACCAGCCCGAAGGCCGCGTACATGGCGTAGCGGGCCGATGCCAGCACCGCCCGGTCGCCGCGCACCCCGGCGATGGCGAAGGCCCCGGCGGCATACAGGGTCGCCACCAGACCGATGACGACGGCGAGGTGGCCGAGGGTCGGGATCATGTGCCGGGGTCGATGACCTGTGAGGGGAGCGCGCCCTCGGACGGCGCCACGTAGTTCTCGTCGTGCTTGACGATCACCTGGGTCGCCTCGAAGTGCCCGTCGGCAGCCAGCGCACCCTCCACCACGGCACCGATCCCCTCGCGGAACGACTGGGTCGGCAGCGTGCTGCTGTGCACCGGGATCTCGTTCGTCCCATCGGTCACGACAAAGGTGAGCTCCTGGCCGTCTTCGACGATGCTGCCGACCTTCACCAACCCGCCGAGGCGCACCGTCTCCCCGACCGCAGCGTCACCGCGTGCCAACAGCTCGGTTGGCGTCAGGTAGTAGACGAGCGCATTGCCGATACCCGACAGGGCGAAGTAGGCGATCACCACGACCACCGCCAGGACCCCGGCGAGGATCCCCCACCGTGGCCCACGCGACGGGTAGGGCGGCGGGACGGGACGGGCCAGGCTCATTCGCCGGGATCAGTGATGGCGGCGCCGGACTCCGCCTCCCCGCGGATCCGCAGCGATGCCTGCTGGGCGCGCGCCAGGCGTCGCGCGAGCGCGATCGCGTACCCGGCCAGACCGCCGAGGATGACGCCGTAGCCGGCGATCACGAACCAGACGTGGCTCACGGCGCCGCCTCCTCGGCGATCGATTCGGTGGTGAACGAGCGGCGCGCGGCGCTGATCCGGCCCAGCCGGCCGTGCTCCTCGATCTGCCACTCGGTCCGCGCCAGCTGGTAGCGACGGATCATCAGGTACGCCCAGACCAGGGTGAAGGCGGCCAGCATGCTCATCAGGGCAAGCACGAAGAGCGGTGGGGCGCTCGGGTTGAGGATCTTGCTCGGGTCGCCGATGGTCGGGCCCTGGTGCAGGCCGCGCCACCAGATCACGCTGAAGTGGACGATCGGGATGTCGATGGCGGCGATCAGGCCCACCACCGCTGCGCGGGCCGCGCGACGGTGGGGATCATCGGTCAGGCGGCGGAAGAGGAGGTAGCCCGCGTACAGCGCCAACAGGAGGGCTGTCGTGGTCAGACGAGGGTCTTCCCACTGCCAGAAGACGCCCCACACCGGGCGGCCCCACATCATCCCGCCCCAGATGGCGAACGCGGTGAAGATCACCCCCACCTCCGCACCGGCCAGCGCGATGGCATCGAGGCGCAGATCGCGCCGGACCAGGTAGCCGATGCCGGCCATCGCCGTCACCCCGAACGACAGGTAGGCCAGCCAGGCCGATGCCACGTGGGGGTACATGATCCGCTGGGCGTCACCCTGGTTCAGGTCGGCGGGCACGATGAAGAGCCCGTTGATCGTGGCGGCGCCAACGGCGAGCAGCGCCGCGAAACCGAGGATGCGCGTCTTCATCAGTCCTCCAGCAGGAAGCCGTACGTGGCGGCGCCGGCAATCAGCATGACGATGTCGAAGCCGGCCAGCAGCTGAAGCCACGCGCCAAGCTCGCCAAACGGGTCTCCCCCGACGGCGGCAACGGTGGCCTTCACCGCGGCGAGCAGGAGCGGCGCCACGATCGGCAGCATGAGCAGCGGCAGCATCACCTCGCGTGCGCGCATCCGCACCGTGAGTCCAGCGTAGGCCGTGCCGACAGCCGCGAATCCCACCGATCCGAGGATCACGGTCACGGCCAGTGGCAGCCAGGCTGCGCCCAGTGGCACCCCGTACAGGATGGCGACCACCGGGAGCAGCAGGCCGCCGAGCAGCAGCATCGCGCCGGCGCCGGCGAGCGCCTTGCCGGCATACACCGCGCGCCGATCGACCGGGTAGAGCGCCAGCTGTTCCAGGGCCCCGTCATCGGCCTCCATCTGGTGCAGCCGCGCGACGGTGAGCAGACCGCCGAACACGATCGCCAGCCAGAGGAGCCCGGGTGCGGCCTCGGCGAGGCGTCGCGAATCCGGACCCAGGGCGAACCCGAAGAGGAGCAGCACCAGCGCCGCAAAGAAGATCGTGGAGCCAACCGCCTGCCGCCCCCGAAGCTCGGCGAGGGCGTCCTTGCGCGCGATCGCCAGGGCGATGCTCGCGTTGCGGCGCAGGGCACTCATCGGCTCGTCCCCACCGGCGCCGCGTGGGAGGGGAAGAGCGGCGCAAGCGCGCCCGCTCGCACGCCACTGCCACTCACCTCGGCGACCAGCCCGGCCTGGAGGCGGACCGTCGCATCGGCTACCCGAACGACGCGATCGGCCTGGTGCGAGGCAACCACCACGGTGATCCCGAACTCGTGCCAGAGGCCAAGCAGCCGGTCGACAAGCGCCATCCCGTCCTCGTCGAGCGCCGCATGAGGCTCATCGAGCAGGACGAGCGACGGGCGCGCCACGAGGAGACGAGCAAGGGCGAGCCGCTTGCGCATCCCCGCCGAGAAGGTGCCGACGCGATCGTGCGCAACGGGCGCCAGCCCCACTTCAGCGATCGCTCGGTCGGCGACCGTCGCGACCTCGGCACCGGACCAGCCGAGCATGGTGGCGGCGAAGCGAAGGTTTTCGGCCGCGGTCAGATCGTCGTACATGCCCGATGCGTGCGACAGGTACGCGACGCGCGTGCGAATGATCTCCGGATGCCGCAGCGCGTCCACCCCGTCGATGAAGAGGCCCCCGAATGACGGACGGATCGCCGTGGCCAGGATCCGCAGCAGCGTCGTCTTGCCGGCGCCGTTCGGTCCGAGCAGCGCAACCGTGCGCCCGGCCTCGATGCGCAGCGAGACGCCGGCGAGCGCGGCGCTGCGGCCGAAGAGGCGCGCGAGCCCATCGGTATCGACGGCAGGTGGTGGAGATCCGTGCGCTCCGCCGAGACGGGGCGCGACGTAGATGGTGGTCTGCGGCATGCTCGACGGGCGGCGATGATGGACGGGGCCGAGTGTGCGGCCGCCGCACGGTCGCGTCAAATCCGCGGGATGGCCCATGAAACCGGTCGCGTATGTACCGGTGTCCTCCGCCCGGCACCGGGCGGAACCGTCAGCGAGGAGCGACCGCACCATCAGGTCGGAGATCTCCAGGATCCATTCTGGCATCGGCTTGTCCGACATAGGCGATGGCCGCTGGCGGACTTCCCCGAGCAGGCACGGCTTCTTGCGTCATATGTGCTGTCCGAAGGGACATCCCTCTTCCATTCGACCGCGACGCCCGCCAAGTTTGCATTGTGGGCCACCGATTCGGTCGGTGGCCGAAACCGACTCACTGAATGGCCTGAGGTCTGGGAGGCCGTCGCCTACTCAATGTTCCTCGGTGGAGACGTTGAGGCGGCACACGAGATCCTCGGGAGACCAATGGAAGTGAATCGGGCGTCGTGGATCTGGCTTGATGAGGGTGCCGCACTACTAACGAGAACCGGCGAGGTGCGAAGGTTGATTTCAAGCGCACCCGAAGAATTCCATGCTCGATGTGCGGGCTGGATTGCTGATTCGCTGGCCGCTCTAGGGCTACCAACCGGCCTGCGGTAGCGTGTCCAACTGGCGCCTATGCCGACGCCAGGTTTCGCCACAAGTGGACTCGCTCGCCGCAGGGGTCCTGTCCGCAGAGGTGGAGTGCCGTTTGACAAGTGCACACTACACTCAGATCCTCAAGTGATCCAGCGGATACGGCAAGGTGCTATCGTCCGCCGCCCATGGAGGGCGCATGAGCCATCCCGTCGCCGAGGATCGTCCCGTTGAGCATGGCGACGCGCTCAACCTGATCCGCTCGGCCATCGCCGAAGCGCCGGGTCCGGGGGCGGCCGCGCAGAAGGCAGTCGACCTGCTCCACGAGCGCTTTGGCCACTACGACTGGGTCGGGATCTACTGGGTCGACCCCAACGGAACCGAGCTGGTGCTCGGCCCGTGGACCGGCCCTGAAGCGACGGAGCACACCCGGATCCCGATCGGCGGCGGCATCTGTGGCGCGGCGGCGGCATCGGGCGAGACCGAGATCGTGGATGACGTCAACACCGATTCGCGGTACCTGGCCTGCTTCTCCACGACGCGCAGCGAGATCGTTGTCCCGATCTTCGCCGAGGGGAGCGTTGTGGGCGAGATCGACATCGACGGGTCCGACCTGGCCGCCTACGACCAGACCGATGCCGACTTCCTGGAGGAGATCGCCGCGCTTCTGGCGCCGCTCCGACCCCGCGCCTAGCCGCCGACCAGCTGGACCAGGTAGCCGACGATGTACGGCACCGCCAGAGCGGCCACCACCGCCGTCAGGGCGAGCCCCACGTACAGCAGATAGCGCAGGTTCGGCGGTCCCGGATGCTCCGGCGGCGGCGTGGTGCGGCGCGCAAGCCGCGACGGGCGCCGCGGCGGGCGGTGCTCGTACGGATGCGTCATTCGGCGCGCTCGACCGCGGTGAGGATCTCGCGCAGCCGCGCGTGGCGCGCCTCGCGGTCCGCGGCGTAGTGCTCGATCGCGGCGAGAATGTGGCCCGGCCCGAGGTGCGCTTCGTCCATCACCTCATCGACGGTGCCGCCGGTCCGCCAGCGATCATCCCAGTCCGATGAGAGGGAGTAGTCCTTGGCCACCGGCCCGTCGACGAAATCGGTCATCAGCTTGAAGGCGCGGTTGGTGATGGCCATCCCGTTCCATCGGTCCGACGCGGAGCAGATCCTGTCGCGATAGGCAGCCCCCTGGCGGCGGAAGAGCTGCGGGCTGATGGCCGCCACGATGCGCACGTTGATCCCCGCCTTGTCCAGGTCGGGCAGGATCTTCACCACGTTGGCAGTGGTGACCGTGCCCTGGACGTACACCGTCCCGGCGGAAGGCGACCCGGGCCGCGCGTCGCGGATCAGGTAGGCACCGCGCGCCGCCTCGAAGTGCGAGGCCATCCCCAGTGCGGCGCGGTCGGGAATCTCGACGGCGGGACGGGTGAGATGCAGCGCCACGATCGGGACATCGGTCGCCAGCGCGGCTGCCAGCACGACCGGCACCTCGTTGTACTCCCACGGGTGCAGGTCGATGATGTGCCCCTCCGGGAAGAGCTGGGTGACGCCGGTGGCGAAGATGCCGAAGTGCGTGCGCGAGTCCTCGGCCGTCTCCGGGCCGGAGTGGCCTGCCACCCAGATCACCTTGCCGAGCTTCAGCTGCGTGTCCTGGGCGAGCTGGGAGAAGAGGCGCATCGGTCCGTACTTGAGGTACGAGAACGACCCGTAGGTCGAGCATGCGCCCCAGAACCCGTTGAACGACTTCATCGGGTCTGACGCCAGGTTGACGGTTGCCAGGCCGACCATCAGCCCCGCGTTCGTGAACTCGGTGATCTCCTGGGGCAGCAGCGCGCCGCGCGGGTTCGTGTCGCGCTGGTACCAGCCCCAGCCGGGCATCTCGCCGAAGTCCTTGGCGAAGCCGGCGATGTTGGTCGAGTCGGCCAGGTCGGCCGAGCAGGCGATCACCAGCGGCCGCCCGTACTCCGCCCTGGCGAAGGCGTTGACCCACGACCCCCAGGTGGCCAGGGCGGCGCGGTTGGGAGCCTTCTCGCCGGGCTGCTTCCACATCTCCGCGGGGTAGGCGGCCACGTCGGTGATGCGTGGATCGTCGAAGATCTTGGCCTCGCGGTCGTCGAGGTTGAAGCCTTCGACCCGATCGGGTACGGATTTCGCCACCTCGATCAGCCGGTCGCTGATGGCGTCGACCACGGCGGTGTTGCGGCGCAGGACGCCAACGGCGACCTCGAAGTTGCGGCGCGCCTGCGCGTCGCGCTCGGCCGCGTCGGTCGGCGTCGGCTCATCCACGCCCAGGTACGAGACCCCATGGCGTTCCATGAACGCCTTGCGCACCGCCCAGAACTCCGGAGAGTTCATAGCGTGGGGCGAGCCATGGCTCTTGTTGTCGTACTTGCCGTAGCCGCGACCCTTGCGGGTCTTGAACCAGGCGACCGATGGCCGGCGCTCCGGGTTCTCGCCACGCGCCGCCTCGAGCACGGCTCGCGTGACCGGAGCCCACTCGGATCCCTCCATGGTGCCGGTGACCCGCCAGTCGTAGGCTCCGAACCAACCCTCCGGAGTTCCGGGCACGACCGATGAGATGGCGGGGTCATCGATCCCGTAGTCATTCCAGTCGACGAGGAAGACGAGATTGTTCAGCCCGAGTCCCCATGCCGTGTTGCGCGTCTCGTGGCTGGCGCCCGGAGTCAGGCCGCCCTCGCCCTCAACGACGAAGACCTTGACCTCCTCGGCCCCCGCCAGCTTGAGCGCCACCGCCTCCCCCGCAGCGGGCGGCATGCCGTGGCCCGACGGACCGGTGTTGAACTTTAGGAAGAGGGTCTTGCCCTCCATCTCGGCGTGGCCGGCGAGCCCGCCGCGGCGACGCAGCTTGAGGAGATCCTCCCAGGTGAGCGCCCACTGGCCGTCGTCGGGGAAGGCGAAGGCGGGATCCGGGTCGCGCTCCGCACGGGCGCGCAGCGTCTCGTTGAGGATCGCCAGCGTGACATAGACGAGCGGGACGGTGTGGCCCGCAGAGAGGACGAAGCGGTCGGCAAAGGGGCGCCAGGGGCGTCGGATGTCCCAGCGCATCGCGCCGGAGAGCAGCAGCGACAGGAAGAGGTGCACCTTGGAACGCGAGCCGCCGGGGTGCCCGGACTGGCGGTAGTTGAGCGCCAGGTCGATCGCCTCGTCGATCACCTCGCGAACGAGGTCCCAGTCCCCGAATGATGCGGCCGCTTCGTCGTAGAGGTGGTCCACGCTCCGCTGCTGCATGGTGGTCATGCGCCGACGAGCTGCCCGGTGCGCTCCAGCTTTGCCAGGGAGTCGGCGATCCGCTCCAGGGCAGCGCTCAGCTTCTCGCGCGAGTTGGCGTAGGAGAAGCGCAGGTGGCCCTCCCCGTACTCGCCGAACGCGGTCCCCGAGAGACCGCACACGCCGGCGTCGTAGAGGAGGTGGTCGGCGATCTGGTTGCTGGTCCGTCCGAATGAGCTGAAATTCGGGAAGGCATAGAACGCGCCGCGCGGCATGACACAGCTGACCCCGGGGATGGCGTTGAGACCCTCCACGATGAGCGAGCGCCGCGCGATGAACTCGGTACGCATCGCCTGCGCCGCGTCCTGCGGTCCGGTGAGCGCCGCGATCGCGCCGACCTGGGTGAAGGCGTTGGTACAGCTGACGCTGTTGATCACCAGCCGTGAGAACGACGGCGCCAGCCACTCCGGCACGATCCCGTAGCCGAGCCGCCAGCCGGTCATGGCAAACGTCTTGGAGAAGCCGTCGAGCGTGATCGTGCGCTCGGCCATGCCGGGCAAGGTCGCAATGGAGAGGGGCTCGCCTTCGTACTGGAGGCGTCCGTAGATCTCATCCGCCAGCACGACGAGGTCGTGCTCAACGGCGATCCGGGCGATCTCGCGCACGTCCTCGTCGGTGAGGATCGAGCCGGTCGGGTTGTGGGGCGAATTCGTGACGATCATGCGGGTCTTATCGGTGACCAGCGACGCCACCTCGGCGACGTCCATCCGGAAGTCGTTCGCCTCCCGCAGGGGCGCCGCCACCGGCGTGCCGCCCACGTATCGGGCCATGCTCTCGTAGATGGGGAAGCCCGGGTTCGGGTAGATGACCTCCTCACCCTCGTTGATCAGGGCGAGCATTGCGTAGAACATGATCGGCTTTGCGCCCGGAGTGACGACCACCTGCTCGGGGGTGGTGTCGATCCCCTTCCAGCGCTTCACGTCGTTCACCAGCGCCACCTTCAGCGGGGCGATGCCGGTCGCGGCGGTGTAGTGCGTCATCTTGTCGTCGAGCAGGGCCCGCGACGCCGCGTCGCTGATGTGCGCAGGCGTATCGAAGTCGGGCTCGCCGAGCTCCAGGTGGATCACGTCGCGGCCGGTCGCCTCGAGTGCTCGCGCGCGCGCAGCGGCCTCGAAGGCGGTCTCGGTCCCGATCAGCCCCATTCGGCTGGCAAGCTTCACTGTCGGTGCCTCGTGTGCGGGAGGTCAGCGCTGAGTGTACCGATGGAGCGGCCGGGCGGCACTCGTCTGCCCGCGAGGACGCGGGGCCGGCACTGCGCCGGGCACCCCGGCGTGCACCTGGCGGGCAACTGGCGGGCACCTGGCGGGCACCACCCGATCGTGCCATTGCGGTGCGCGAACGAGCCGCTGCTATACTTTCCGCAGCAACTAATCTCGCGACCCATCCGAGCGACGGGGCTCCCCGAGCGCCAGAGGAGAAGACCGATCTCATGACGATCACCGAATCGACGCCGCAGTCGGCCCAGTCGGCTGCCCCCGCACCCGCCGCCGAGCTGCTGGTCAGCATGACCGAGGCGGCCGCCGTCAAGGTCCAGGAGTTGCGCTCCCGCGAGGGCAAGGCCGATGCCGCGCTGCGACTCTTCGTCAAGAGCGGTGGATGCTCCGGCTTCAGCTACGGCCTGGCCTTTGACGACAAGATCGCCGATGACGATCGCGTCGAAACCCATGCCGGAGTGCCGATCGTGATCGACGCATTCAGCGTCCAACACGTGGCCGGCGCCGAGATCGACTATGTCGACTCGCTGATGGGCTCGGGCTTCGCGATCAACAACCCCAACGCGGTGAGCAGCTGCGCCTGCGGCAGCTCGTTCAACACCGATGGCTCCCCCGCAAAGGCGGGCGGCTGCCACTAGGCACTACTCCCCCGCATCCGACCTGAAGCCCCGGCCCGCCGCCGGGGCTTCTTCGTGTTTTCGTGTCCTGGCGGTCGCCGTACCACGCATGGTGGTTCAACGGCACAGATCCGCCGTTTCAGGGCCGCTCGAATGCCCCACGGCTGTCGTTTGGTACGTTCCCACCATGCACCGTGGGGCCGGGGGGTGTCTCGGGCGTTCCGCGCGTCCATGAACCACCATGCGTGGTAACGCCGCAGTGTGGCTAACCCCCGCGGCGCATCGCCGCGGCGCCGAGCACCACGCCGAGCACCGTGACGCCCACGGCAGCCGCGGTGAACGCCAGCAATCCGCCTGAGCCGCAGTCGCCGGGCTGACGATCGATCTCGGTGCAGATGAGCACGATCTGGCGCACAAGCAGCGCCGACCACAGGCCGCCGGCGCCGACGAGCATCCCGGAGAGCAGGAACAGGTTCCTGAAGATGAGGGAGGCGAGCCCAATGATCAGGAGGACGACGACCAGTCCGGGGATGCCGAAGATGAGCCCGGGCACCGAGAGTAGCGCCCCATCCAGCAGGCCCACCAGCCAGGTCGACCGTGGGCTGCGGCTTGTCATCATGTCGCGGTCACTCCCCTGAGCCGTCGTCCTCGAAGACCGATGCACCGGCGGTGACAGCCTCCTGCGCCTCGCCGCCGAGGGCGGCCGGCAGGGGGCGCCGGAGGTCCGGGGGCGTCACGTATCGGTCCACCAGCGAGCGCGTGCCCGCGATCTTGAGCAGGTCGAAGAGGTGGCCGAACTTGCCGCGCAGGTTGGCGGCGACCTGCGCCTCCGCCTCCGCGGGGAGCGTCCACAGGTCGCGTTTGAACGGGCCGATCGCCTTCTTGCGCGTCTTGTACAGGAACTGCTCATCGGTCTCGCCGGGCTTGCGCTCGTCGGCGCAGGTGGCCGCGCACCACTCGAGCATCTCGGAACGCAGCTCGTCTGGCAGGCCGCCGTCGTCGTACAGGATGTTCTGGAAGCCGGTGGCCAGGTGAATTTCGGCGGTTCCGTTGACGGGGAAATGCCCAAAGGCGTCCTCCGGCAGCGTGCTGGCGCCGTGCTGCACGCAGCCCGCCAACCCGTACTCGTCGCGCGCCACCGCCGAGAGGCGGCGCATCGTGTCGAAATCGATCGCGACCTGCGCCACGCTGCCGTCGGGCAGGACGACGCCGCCATGACTGGTGCCGGTCTGGATGCTCACCTTGCTCACGCCCGGCAGGCCGGTGCCGTGGAGCATGCCGTAGTAGCCATCCAGGTAGGCGCGCAGCTCCGCCTCGGTGCTGTTCACCTTGCCGACCTCGCCGATCTCACCGCCGATGCTGGTGGTGAGGCCGTGAGGCTCGATCTCGCGGATGAGCCCGGTCAGGCTGAGGGTGTTCTCCGCGTTCACCCGCTGCTGTGCCGCAACGGTGGGAAGGGAGAGGTCCACCAGCGTGCTGCTGTCGATGTCGATGTTGTAGAACCCGGCAGCGACCGCCTCACGCGTCAGCTCGTGAAGGCCGGCAAGCTCCCCACCGGGGTCAGCCGCCCACTTGGTGGCGTTGAACTGGAAATGGTCCCCCTGGAGGAAGACCGGGCCGCGCCAGCCGGTGCGCAGGGCAGCGGCCAGGATCACGGCTGTGTACTCCGCGGGGCGCTGGTCGGTGTAGGCCATCTCGCTCTTGGCGATCTCGAAGATCACCGCCCCCGCATCGCGCTCCATGGCCGCCGCGAAGGCCTGCCGTGCGGTGAGATACGCGGCCGCGCGCACGTTGATCGCCGGCACGGTGAAGTCGGTGGCCGCGATCTCGCCGCGGCCGCGAGCCATGTAGAGCTCATGAATGCTGGCAGATCCGCAACCGAGTGCCTGGGACGCGCTCCAGATCAGCCAGCGGGCGGCGTCGCGCAGCGGCTCATCGGGGTTGAAGACCGCGTCGAGCACCAGGCTGTCGACCAGTTCGTGGCGCAAGCGGGATTCATCGGTGATCTGCAGGCGATCGCCGCTGATGGTGGCGATGCCGGCGAGGCTGTCACGCAGCGCTGCCGCATTCGTGGTGGTCATGAAGTCATCCTAGCGGAGGGCCGAGACGAGGGTGAACGCCAGCAGGGGCGCCACCGGCAGGCCGATCAGCGCGGCCAGCACGTACCAGTCGCGGGCGGCTCGGGCATCCGCGACGCCGCGCCGACGGAGACCAAGAACCCAGGCAAGCACGCCACTCAGCCCCGTCACGTACAGCGCCGCCGAGAGGCCGGCGACACCGACCGCGAAGGGGCGCACCGCGCCGCAGCCGCCGATGCTGAGAGGCCCGCCGGGCGGGCAGGGTGTACCGAGCTCCAGCAGGATCAGGCCGGTCGCGGCAGCCAGGACGGTCGCCGACCAGGCGACGTGGAGAACCAACCAGCGGGAGTTGCTCGTGGGGCGGCCCTCAGCCGCCGGCGGTCCAGGCCGCTCCGGCGGCCGCGGCCGCCTCCGCCTCACGGCGGCTGACGCGGCGATACTCGAACCACAGGTAGACGATTCCCATCGCCCCGCCGCCAGCTGCCATGGCACCGAGCCCCAGCGCCAGGAGCGGGAACCGAAGTGGGATGAGACTGCCGCTTGCCAGGTTGAAGAGCATGAACGGGATGATCGCCAGCACGGTGGCGGCGTACTGCATGACGTCGAGGAACCGGATCAGCGACCAGGCGAATCCGCGCCGACCGCGCGCAGCCTGCGTCCACAGCGCCAGGACGATGAGCAGCGTGAAGGTCGGGCCGCCGATCAGCACCTGCGCCACCAGGTAGCCGACGTCCTTGCTGAAGCCGAGGTATAGCGTGGTGATGGTGTTGGCGTAGTTCGGGATGTAGCCGAGCACGAAGTAGATGAAGAGGAAGAGCGGCACGCCCTTCAGGAGCGCCACCAGCCAGGTCTCGCTGCCGAAGAGCAGCCAGCTGGCGAAGTCATCGACTTCTCGAAAGACCCGCGAAGTGAGGTCGCGCCGGGGCGGGACGGTGTAGTTCGTCATCGTTCAGCTACTGCTTCAGGCTCAGCAGGAAGGTGATCAGCGCCTGCAATGCGTCAGGCGGCAGGGTACCTTCCGGGTAGGGCAGCATGCCGGTCGCCGCGCCACCGTTGTAGGTCGCGGAGTCGCGGATCCACTGCTCGAGGAAGGTCCGGGGGCTGGCGGCGTAGTCGGCCTGCAGCTTGTCCAGGCCGCTGATGGGTGTGGGAAGGTCGATCACCGGCTCGTTGCCGATGTTCAGCAGGGACGGGAAGGTCCCTGCCACGCCCGAGTAGTCGGCCCCGTGGCAGTTCACGCAGCCAATCTCGACGTACACCTGCTTCCCGGCCTCCACGGTGTCGGGGACCCCCTCGACCGGCTGCTGGAGGGCCTCGTTGGCCCAGGTGCCGATCAGCGCGGTCAGCGCGTCGATCTGGTGCAGCGTGAGCCCACCCTCGGCGCCCCAGGCGGGCATCTCCGACTTGGCGTTGCCGGAGACCACGATGCCGCCATAGCGGATCGCCCAGTTCACGTAGTTGTTGAGCACCGGTGGCGCGCCATCTTCGATGTTGGCCACCTCGCCACCGGTCGCCTTCCACTTGTTGGCCAGGGCGCGAGAGTGCAGATTGGGTGCCTGGTTGCCCAACGGCGTGGCGCCGCCGGTGCCGTCGGCTCCATGACAGCGGGCGCAGTTGGCGCCCAGCGGGCTGAGGAACTCGGGTCCGGTGGTCACCTCGAGCGTTCCGGCCACCCCGTCGGCGGTCACCATCGTGACGCCGTCGGATTGGAACCGCGACTTGGCCTGCTTACCGGCCTTGACCGCCGACTCAAAGGGGGCCGATCCGGCTCCGCGCAGGGTTATCTCGGAGCCGAGCGTGTTGGTGAAGTTGATCGACGCGTTGATCTCGATCTCGATGACGGCCGGCTCGAACCCGGCAGCGGACACCGTGACGGAGTGGATGATCTCGTCCGGTCCGAAGTAGAGGGTCCCGAGCTCGATCAGCTCGGTCTGCTGCGCCTGGAATTCGGACTCGCGGCGAGCGCCGTCGGTCAACCAGTAGAAGGCGGTGAAGAGCGCCATGCCACCCATCAGGAAGACGGCGACCGCTTTGAATCTCATCGGTCAGCCCGCGCAGTGCGGAATGGTCGCCGTGTCGCGGTCGTCAAAGGTGACGGTGCCCTCGGGCGGGCCTCCCACGATCCGGCTTGTGTCGACAACGTAGGCACCCTCGACCACCTCGACAGCAAAGCTGTCCATGCCGCGGGGCGCCGGACCAGCGCGCTTCTCGCCGAGGATCGTGTACTTGCTGCCGTGGCAGAGGCACTCGAACCACCTGCTCTGGTCACACAGCGGCGGGATCTGGCAGCCCAGGTGCGGGCACTTGCGGTACAGGGCCAGAACCTCCCCTCCTGGATCGTCAACCGAAACCCCGCTACCATCGACCAGCCCCTTGGCGGCAGGGACGTTGAGGAAGAAGAGACGAGCCCGGTTGAAGGCGAACGGCGTGCCGGTCGCCCAGGCAGGCTCGTTGGCGATGATCTCGGCAGCCGTACCGATGGTCAGCTTGCCCCCGAGCCCGCTGCGCACGTTCGGCCAGAGGAAGTTCACGGTGCCGGCCAGGAACTCGACCGACAGGATCGCCACGCCGACGCCGAGCATCCGGCGCATGAAGCCGCGCCGGCTCATCTCGCCGACCGGGCGGCCGGGAACCTCGCCGTAGGCGGGCAGCTGGCTCATAGGGTGAAGAAGATCCCGTCCCAGGGCCAGACCCAGTTCCAGCCGGGGCCACGGAAGAAGGAGCCGATGATGGTGATGATCAGTCCGCCGACCATCAGGCACATGAAGAAGACCCACATCGTCTTGCGATCACGTGCCGCCTTGTACGGGGACCGGTCGATGTACGGCACCAGCGCGAGGCCGACCAGGTAGAGGATCGGCAGCAGCGCGCCGGCCACGGTGGCGTTGAAGTACGAGATCAGCTCCTGGAGTCCGAGGAAGTACCACGGCGCCTTGGCCACGTGCGGCGTCACTCCCGCGTTGGCCATCTCCTCGAGCGGCGCCGAGATGGTGACCGAGGCCACCACCAGCACGACGCCGATCAGCAGCGCCATCAGGAACTCGGCGCGGAGCAGATGCGGCCAGGTCAGGACCGTCTCATCCGGACGCTTGTCGACCCGGACCAGCGACTCCTGCTTGACGTACGCCAGCAGGCGGAAGCGCTCGGTGCCCGGAACGCCGGGCGGGCCTGGCAGCTTCGGGCCGGAACCGCGCTCGACGACCGGCACGTTCGGTGCCTGGGTCGGTGCGTTCTTGTCGGCAGTGGCGTTGCGCCGCTTCTCGATGGTCATCGGTCCCTCGTCAACTCACACCGGCCCGCTGATGCCGCCGTCCTTCCGGATCCTCCAGAAGTGGACGACCATCAGGATCGCCGCGATCAGCGGGAAGGCGATCACGTGCATGACGTAGAAGCGGATCAAGGTGCCCTGGTCGACGAGCACGCCGCCCAGCAGCAGGAAGCTCGATTCATCGGAGATGAGCGGCGCGTAGGTCGCCATCTGTGAGCCGACGGTGATGGCCCAGAACGCGATCTGGTCCCACGGCAGCAGGTAGCCGGTGAAGCTGAGCCATAGGGTCGAGAAGAGCAGCACCACCCCGATCACCCAGTTGAACTCACGCGGCGGCTTGTAGGCACCGTGATAGAAGACCCGGATCATGTGCAGGAAGACGGTCAGCACCATCAGGTGCGCGCCCCAGCGGTGCATGTTCCGCACGAACGCCCCGAAAGCGACCGAGTTCTCGATCGACAGGATGTCCTGGTAGGCCCGAGTCACCGACGGCACGTAGAAGAACATCAGGAAGACGCCGGTCACGGTGAGGACCAGGAACAGGAAGAAGCTCACGCCGCCCAGGCAGAAGGTGTAGGTGTAGCGGACGGCGTGCTGCTTGACCCGCACCGGGTGCAGGTGCAGGAAGACGTTGTTCATCACGGCCAGCGCGCGGGTGCGGCTGGTGGTCGGGTACGGCTGGCGGAAGAGGCTCCGCCAGAGCGATGACTCTTTGACGATGCGGACGAGGTCGCCCGGACCCGGGAAGGTCATCGTCGCACCGCCGCGCCGGCCTGCTGACCGACCTGTCCCAGGATGTTGTCCTTGTAACTCTCCAAGAGCACCTTCCCGTCAGGCGTGATCCGCTCGAGTTCGAGACGGTCCATGGTGATGCAGTTGGTGGGACACCGCTCGACGCAGAGGTTGCACCGGATGCAGCGCTCCTCGTCAATGACCATGGCGATACCCCGGGGCCACGACTGGAAGAGCCCAATCTCCGGGTCGTCGCCGCCGACCTGCGCCTTGTCGATCATGTAGATGACGCCCTCGGGGCAGACATCGGCGCAGAGCCCGCACAGGATACAGCGCGGGCCGTCGATGTTGATGTTGTGGTTGCACTGCAGGCAGCGGCTCCCCTCGCTGATTGCGCTGCGCGTGTCGTAGCCGACCTCCACCAGGCTGGTGAAGTCGCGACGCAGCTCCGGCGGAGCCATCGGGATGTGCTGCCGCTCGATCGCCTCGTACCGGTCGGGCATGTCATGCTCGAGCGCCTGGGTCACGACCGCGCGGTTGATGACCGGCAACTCCACCAGCTCGTCGCCCCGCACGCCGTCGAGCCAGCGGTCGATCGAACGGGCGGCACGTCGGGCACGCCCGGCAGCCTCGATGATCGTGGCCGGGCCGGTCACGAAGTCACCGCAGGCGAAGACGCCGTCAAGGCTGGTCGCGAAGGTGTCGGCGTCGGTCACGACATACCCGCGGCTGAAGTCAAAGCTCAGCGCGTTGTACGGCTTCCCATCCGGGCCAACCGGGGTCGAGCCATTCATCGGCGCGCTGCGCCACGACGAGACTGACCCTCCGGCGACCACGGTGCGGGTATTGGTCACCCCGAGGTGGCGGTTCAGCGCGGCGCCGTACTCGCCGAGGACGTTGTTGTCGGCCGCCTGGCTGGTGCAGGGGATGACCATGTCGCAGGTGATGGTGAACTCGCTGCCGGGGATCGCCTCGGCGGAGCGCCGCCCACTGCCATCGGGCGGGCCGAGCCGGGTGCGCTGGAAGACCATCCCGGCGACTCGCCCATCGGCGCCGGGGAGGACCTCCACCGGGGAGGAGAAGAGCTCGAAACGGACACCCTCGAAACGTGTCTCGTGCTGCTCTTCCTCGTCGACGACCATCTCCTCGGGGCCGCGTCGATAGACGATGGTGCTCGTCTTGGCACCCAGCCGGAGCGCGGTGCGAGCCGAGTCCATGGCGGTGTAGCCGCCGCCCACGATGACCACATGCTCGCCGACCCATTGTTCCTGGCCCAGGTTCGCCTTCTTCAGGAAGTCGACCCCGTAGATCACCCCGTCGATCTCCTCGCCGGGGACGTTCATGGCGACCGGGTACATGCAGCCGGCCGCCACGACCACCGCATCGTGCTGCTCGCGCAGCTGGTCGAGCGTGATGTCGCGCCCGACCTCGACGTTGTAGTGGAACTGCACGCCATGCTTCGCGACCCAGTTGACATCGAGCTCGATGACGTCCCGCGGCAGACGGAAGGCCGGGACACCGATCAAGGTCGTGCCCCCGCCTGAGGGGAGCGCCTCGTAGACATGCACCTGGTGGCCGTAGCTGGCAAGCTCCTTGGCGACGGACAGGCCCGCCGGGCCTGCACCGATGACACCGACGCTCTTCCCGGACGGCGGCCCCACCTCGACGTTGTCGGGCAGGTTGTTGGCGTAGTGCCAGTCGACCAGGAATCGCTTCATGGCGCGAATCGAGAGCGGCTTGTCGATGTCGGCACGCCGGCACGCCTTCTCGCACGGTGCCGAGCAGACGTAGCCGCAGATTGCGGCCACCGGGTTCGGATCGCGCGCCAGGATGTAGCCCTCTTCGAAGCGCCCCTCGGCGGCGAGCATCAGGTAGCCGCGGCAGTTGGTATTGACCGGGCAGCCTTCCTGGCACTCGATGTTGCACTGCAACCAGTCGACGCCGACTTCGGCGGTCTGGAACCGGAGCGGTATGGCGTTCGCGGAGATCACGGGCATCGTCGCAGTGCGGGTTCCACCTTGTGTGCGGACGGGTCAGCGGGCCGCCCGATGCTACCCGCCCCGCGAGCGTGGTGTCAAAGAAGATTGAGCCCGATCTGCGGCGGGCGATGATGCGCCGGTCAATAGTTGGCGAAGAAGTAACTCATCACCCGCCGGACGAGCGGCGCGGAGTCCGATCCACCGGTCGCCAGCGGCACCTTGACGAGCACGGTGGCGATGCTGATCCGCGGGTCGTCGACGGGAGCAAAGGCCGGGAACCAGGCGTCCGGATTGGGCGTGCCGGTCTCGGCCGTACCGCTCTTGCCGGCGACCGGCAGACCGTACCCGCTGAACGCGTAGTAGGCCGTGCCGAGCGGAGAGGCGACGACGGCTCGCAGCGTCTCGCGCAGGAAGACCCAGTGGTCTGCCTCGAGCTCGATGGTGTGGGCGACCCGGGTCGTGTTCCGCTCGACAATTCGCCCATCGGGGAGCGTCGCCTCGGTCACCAGGCGCGGGACCCACAGCGTGCCGCCGTTGGCAAACGCGGCGTACGCATTGGCCAGTTGCAGCGCGCTGCCGAGATACTCACCCTGCCCGATCGACAGCTGGATCTGGTCAAACGGCCCGTAGGGACGGAACCCGCCGTCCCAGCGCGGCCTCCCCTCGTAGTAGGCGGCATCGGGCAGGATGCCCGGCGTTTCGGCAAGGTGGGCGATCGCGGTGGGCTTCCCAAAGCCGAATTCGGCGATCAGGTCGGTCAGTGCCTCCCGATCCGCGTCCCACACGCGAATCGAGAGCGGCATGTAGGTGGTGTTGCAGCTGAAGGCCATGGCGGTCGTCAGCGACACGCTGTTGCCCAGCGAGTGCATCTCGTAGTTGCGGAACGTGAAGCCGTCGAAGACCCAGGTGCCGTTGCAGGACATCCGGGTCGCCCGATCGGCGACGCCGGTCCGCAGTGCAGCCAGCAGGGTGAATGGCTTGAAGGACGACCCTGCCGGATAGCCCGAATCCACGGCGTGGTTGCGCCGTGCCGAGGCGCTCGGTACGGGGAGCGGATCGCCGGCCAGGGTGGTGCCGAGCACCATCGCGTTGGGGTTGAAGAGTGGAGCCGACGCGAGCGCCCAGACGTCGCCGCTCTGCGGATCGAGGATCGCGGTCGCCGCTTCGTGGTATGTGCCGATGGCGTCCTCGGCGATGCGCTGGAGGTCCGGGCGGATGGCGATGGTCAGGTCGGCGCCGGGTACCGGTGCGCGCTCGAGGAGTGGCTTCGGCTCGGTCTCCTGGCCGACGCCCGGACCGGCAACGGCCGACAGGACGTACCCCGGCGATCCGCGGAGCAGCGCCTCTGCACCTCGCTCCAGGCCGCTGCGACCGACCAGGTCGCCGGTTCGGTAGTCGGCCCCGAGCGCCGGCAGCTCGGTTTCGACGGCCGGCGTGACCCAGCCGATCGTCTGGCCGGCCAGCCACTCCTGCGGGTAGACACGAGTGCCGTCGTCGCGGACCTGCGCAAAGACCGTCCCGTCGGTTGCGAGGATCCGGCCGCGGGTGCCGAGCGTGCGGGCCAGCTCGAGCGTTCCGTCGTCGCCGAGCGCGGGGAAGAGCAGCGCCGCGCGCCAACGAACCTCCCAGCCCTCTGCCCCCGCGGTGAGCGTCAACATCCGCTGGAACGCCACGCGGCCGAATCGATCGGTCTCGAAGGCCAGGCGAATCGGGATCGTGAGTGCCCGGCGCGGCCCCTCGATCGCGCCTTCCGGCGACAGGCTCGTCTCCAGGACCGGCCCTGCTTCGGCCGCCAGACGGGTGACGCCCGCCATCTCGGCGAAGTCCCGCAGGAGGCCGGTGATCGCATCGGCCGAGAAGCGGTCGCGGTCTGCCGGAGCCAGCAGCTCGACCATCCGCTCGAAGCGTTCGCCGCGCCAGGCGACCAGGAACTTGACGGCGACACGGCGCGCGGCCTCGTGCTCGGCGGCGCGGTCAACGGTGACGCGGGGTGGCACCGATGGCGACGGCAGGATCGTCGCGGTGCAGGCCGCGAGCAGGGCGGCAGCACCGACAGAAACGGCGAGCCAGCGCACCCGCCCCCCTGATTGAGTCATCTGGCCAGCATCACCCGCCGGAATCCCTCGGCGGCAGCGTATCCCGCTCGCTCGCCCAGTTCCTCCGCGCCGCGCCGCAGCCAGCGGTCCGTCTCGGCGAAGTCGCGGAACTGGCTGGCATGGTGGGCAAGCGCCGCGATCTTGCGGTCGAGCGTCGCGCCGATGTCGACCAACTGGTTGGCCTCGTTGGTGCTCCACAGGAAGAGCTCCGCAACCTTCCAGGCCCCGAGCCCGGCCGCGAGGTGCTCGGGGAAGTTCAGCGGGTCCCGGGCGGTCGGGAAGACGGCGTCGACCACCACCAGCCCGGCGGCGCGGTGGTCCGGGTGGTTGACCCACTCGTTGTTCACGAACAGCACGGTCGGGTCGTGGGTCATCACCACTTCGGGACGGAGGGCCCTGATAGCGCGGGTGATCCGCTCGCGCAGCCGCAGGCTCGACTCGACCTGGCCATCGGGTTCACCGAGAAAGTCGACGCTCGCCACACCGATCTCCGCCGCAGCAGCGCGCTGCTCCTGCTCGCGGGTCGCGACCAGGGCCGCCGGGTCGGCGGCGGGGTCATCGCTGCCCTTGTCACCGCTGGTCAGCAGGAGGTAGTGGGCCTCGGCGCCCTCCGAGATCCAGCGCGCCACCGTCCCCGCCGCGCCGAACTCGATGTCGTCCGGATGCGCGGCGACGACCAGGACGCGTTCAGGTGTGGGGAGTCGGTCGGTGGGCATCGGTTCGCCTGGCAGGATGGCCGTGGGATCGGGCGAATCCTACCAGCCACCCAGTCGGACGACCCTGTCACGTGGCTCGGACAGAGAGATATCGGCCCAGGCCAGCACGTCGGCGTCGTGACTGAAGAGCACGACCTGCCGGTCCGCGCTGACCGCGCGGAGCACCTCGAGCACCTGGCGCTTGCGGTCGGGGTCCGCCTGCGCAGTCACTTCGTCGAGCAGGAGCGGGGCGGTCTCCGCGGTGGTCACCAGGTGTTCCGCCATCGCGACACGGAGCAGGAGGTAGACCTGCTCCCGGGTACCCTCCGACAGGAGCCTGGCGTCACGCCACTGGCCGGTGCGGGCCTCCTTCACATCGACCGAGAGATCCCGCGGGTTCACCCCAACCTCGTCGTACGCTCCACCGGTGACCGTCGGCAGGTGGCGCTCGACCGACGCCTTCAACACGGGCGCAATGTCGCGGTGCACCCTGCGCTCGGCCGCCTGAAGGAGGTCGAGCGTCTGGTCGAGCACCTCGGCAAGTTCTGTGACGCGAGCCAGTTCGGCGCGCGAGGCTGCGAGGCGCTCCTCGGCCTCGGCGACGTCGGGCAGCGCGGCGCCGGTCAGTCGCAGTTCCCCGGTGAGGGCGTCGGCCGTCGCTTTCGCCATCGCGGTTGCGGCGCGCGCGCTCGATTCGACTGCCTCGAGGTCCACCTCGGCTGCCAGGGACGGCGGCTCACCGTCCAGCGCCTCGACCAGTCGGTCCGAGGCGGCCCGGCGGCGAGCAGCCTCATCCCGGAGCTCCTCCAGGCTTCGACCGTCCAGCAGCCCTTCCAGCTCCTGCCACTCGCGGATCGCGACCTCGACACCGCGCACCGCCTCCGTCCAGCGCGCCTGCCAGGCCCCAAGGGCCGCGTCGATCTCTTCGACCGTACCTTCGGACGGTTCACCGACCCGTGTGGCGGCGGCGCGGAGCGCGACCTCGGCGGCGGCGGCGGTCTGCCGTGCCTGGTCGGCGCTCGCCTCGAGAGCGCTCCTGGACGCCAGCGCCTGGCGCAGCCCTTCGCCGCCGGCGGCCGCCTCGGCCTGATCCGCGCGGTCCGCGCAGGCGGTCTCATATGCGGTCAGGGCAGCACGGAGCGTCCCATTGACCTCGGCCCCGCGGCCAACGAGCGCTCGGCGCAGCCGTTGCTCGGCGTCGCGGAGGGTAGCGTCGAGCACCACTTTCGTCGACCGCCGCGCCTCCGCCTGCTGCTCGTTGATAAGCCGCTCCGCAGCGGGGTTCGCCCCCGCGCCAGCAGGACCGCGCCGTGACCATCCCCAGGCCGCCAGCAGCACCCCGAACATGGCGAGGGCGACGCCAGCAGGTGTCTGCTGCACCGCGAGCAGGGCGACACCGGCAACCGCTGCCGCCCCTCCGGCCGCCACGGGTATGGCCCAGCCGGGGGTTCCCGATCTCGCGGTTGATGTGATCGGCGCCTGGGCCGTTGCCTCGGCCGACGTCGCAGGACTATCGTGATGGAGCCGAAGCGCCTCCTCCGCCAGATCGAGCGACCGAGACGCCTCCACCACCTCGGGGTGCGGCCGGCGATCGCCGTCGGGCAGCGCGGGCAGCGCGGCAATCTGGGTCGCCAGCGCCCCGCTGCCGGGACCGTCGAGCATTGGCAGCGGAGGACGATGCCGCCACCCGTCCAGCGCGGCAGCGACCTCGCGGGCCAGCGCGTCCTGCGTATCCAGGCCGGCCGGCGCGATCGGGTACCTGGCGGCGAGCTCCTGGGCGCGTGCGGTGCGCCGGACAAGTACCTCCGCCTCGCGACGCGCGCGCGCCACCTCGACGCCGGCCTGCACGCGGCTCGCGGCAAGATGGCCCGCCTGGGCCTCCTCGAGGCTCGCTCGGCGCTCCAGGTACTCCGCGTGCAGCCGTCGCGCCTCCGCCACCGCCGACTCTGCCGACTCCTGGTCACGGATCGCCCGGCGCAGCGGCCCAACGGCGGCCCGGGTATCGGCACCGACAGACTCGCGGCGGAAGGCCTTCAGCTGGTCGATCGCCTCCGCGGCGGTGGCATCCGTCCCGCGGGTGGCGGCGGCTCGCTGGAGGTCATCCTGGAGCGCGCCAGCGTTGTCGGCGACGGCCATGATCTGCGCCTGGCTGACCGCAGCGACCGATGCGAAGGCATCGCGATCCAGCCCGAGCCAGCGGCTGGCGTCGGGCGTGCCGTCGTTGATGATCTCCGCGGACACGTCGCCCCCCAGCACCACGTCGCGGGCGCGGCATGCCACCTTGCCGGCCAGGTCCTGGATGATGTCGATCGCGCGCCCGTCCGCCAGATGCAGGCGCGCCTCGACCTCCCATCGCTCCGGCGCGTCCCACGGGCGGTGGCGGCGGATCAACTCGTGTGCCTCCTTGGTCATGCCCGGCCCGCGGCGCAGGCCGGTGAGCGCAAGGCGGGTGGCAGCGTGCCACGTGGTCTTGCCGGCCTCGTTGGGACCGGCAACCACGGTCATCCCCTCGCCCAACTCAAGCGTCGCGTCCTGAAACGGCCCGAAGGCATGGGCGATCACCCGCTCGATCCACATCGGTCAGGCGACCTCGAGGTCGGCGCGGCCCTCGAGGGCTCGCAAGCCGGTGATCAGCACGCGGCGGCGGCGCTCGTCGTCTTCGATCTCGTCGGTGTCGCGCGCGAACTGGCCGCGCACGGTCGCCTCGTGGCGGATCGCCTCGAGGTCGTACATGGGGTGAACGGAGCCGCTTCGAACGAGCAGGCCGTCGAGGTGATCGCCGAGTGACTGCAGCTCACGCGGGCTGATCGGCAACGCGGCCGGCACCTCGCCGGCGAGGGTCACGCGGACCGAGCCCGCGAGACCGGCGATCGCCGCCCCGACGCGGTCGCGGACATCGTCGGCATGCTGGCAGCCGTCGAGCGAAACGTCGACGTCGTGGACGGCGCTCACCGCGACCGAATGGCGCACCCGCGTGATGCCTCCGTCGTCGGCGACGACGGCGATCACCACCCCCCGATCGGCCGATTCGCCGAATTCGAGCGGATCCGGGTTGCCGGGATACGTGTGGCGGTCTCGATCACGGGCGACGTGGTAGTGGCCGAGGAACGCGTGCGCGATCCCGGCCCCCTCCAGCTCGGCGGCGTCGAACGGTGCATGCGGCTGCTTGCCCGACTCCTGGAAAGCGAGCGCGCCGCGCTCCGATGCGTGCGCCAGCGCCAGGTGGATGCCGCTGCGATCGGTCGAGAAGCCGGCGAAGAAGCCATCGGTGTTGGCGGGAGCACGGTGCGCGGCACCCCACAGCGTCAGCCCGTCCGCGAGCGTGACCGGGGTGAGGCGGTCCTCCGTGAAGAGGTGCACGTTGGACGACCATGCCGCCAGCGCGTACGGGCTTCGGGGCGAATACCAGTCGTGGTTGCCAGGCGCGAGATAGATGGGCCGATCGGTCCGCGCGAAGCTCGCGCGCAGGAACTCGATCGTGTCGGGCGTGAACCGGTCGTGCTCGAACAGGTCGCCGGCGCACAGGATCGCGTCGACCGCCTCAGCCTCGGCCAGTTCGAGCACCCGCGTCAGCGTTTCGCGTCGGTTCTGGCGCCGCGTTCGTGCCACCGCGGGGGTAGCCCAGGCGAAGGGCGCGTCGAGATGGAGGTCGGCGAAATGCAGGAGTTTCACGGACCGCAAGCGTAGCCGATGGGCGCGACACCTCGGCCGTCGCGGACGGGCGGAGGACTAGCCGGCTTGACCCCTGGTCGGGTCCCACGCAAGCGAGGCAAGCGCACCCAGAACCAGCAGGTGGACGAGGCCGCCGGCGCTGAACCCGCCGATCAGGGCCACCAGCCAGGCGAGCACCAGGACGACCGGGGCCGCCCGCCAGGCGAGGCCGGCCCACCCCACTACGCCTGTTCCTCCCGCTCGTTGATGACCTGCACCACCAGGAGGACCGCCGCCAGCACGAGCAGCAGGTTGACCAGCGGACCCAGTTGGAGCAGGAGCCCGGCGAACCAGGCGACGAGGACGACGGCGATGGCGATCCACATCATGCGGCGAGCAACTCCAGGAGCCGGTCCACGTGCTCGTCTGGCTTGACGCGCGGCAGCACGTGCTCGATCCGCCCGTCGGGACCGATGACGAAACTTGTTCGCTCGGTCCCCATGTAGCTCTTTCCCAGGAATGTCTTCTCGACCCAGACGCCAAACGCCTCGGCGACTGCGTGACCCACGTCGGAGAGGAGGCGGTACGGCAGGTCGTACTTGGCGCGGAACTTCACGTGGCTCGCCACCGAGTCGACCGAGACGCCGAAGATCTCGGCGCCGGTGGCCTGCATCCGTTCCCAGTTGTCGCGCAATGAGCACGCCTGACGGGTGCAGCCGGGCGTGTCGTCCTTCGGGTAGAAGTAGAGGACGAAGCGCCGTCCGGCGAGGCTCTCGGTCGAAACCAACTGACCGTCGTCGGCGGTCATGCGGAATGCGGGGGCCGCGTCGCCCGGGTTCGGCAGACTCACGGGCGGATCGTACCTCACCCCATCTCCTCGATCGCGACCAGCACCGGGGGCAGCTCCCCCGGCATCAACCGGGCAGCCAGGTCATCGGCCAGATCGCCGATGACGGTGTCACTCGCCTCGGCCAGGTCGTGCCCGCCGCCGGGGATGCTGATCAGTCGCGGCCGTGGTTCGTCAGGCGCGGCGGCGCGGAGCCCGTCGGCGAGGAGAGCCGACTCGGCCGGATCGGTCCAAACGTCCGCCGTGCCGTGCACCAGCGTCACCGACCGATGCAGCATGGTGATGAGCGCGAGCGACGGTGTGTGGATCGCCTGCTCGATGGCGGACAGGTTCAGGGTGACCCGCTCGCCACCGCGCAGGCGCAGCTCGAACGAGGCCTCGCGTCGCTCGGCGCGCTCCAGCAGATCCTCGCTCCACAGGTCGAGGGCGGCGATCAGTGGATGCTCTCTGTCGGTGCCGGTGCGGCCGCGGGTTGCAGCCGCGCGTCGCAGCGTGTCGCGCCACGAACGAGCCGAGGCTCCCACCAGGGTCAGCGCCGAGATGACCGGATCGGCGATGGCCACCGCGATCGCCAGGGTCGCCCCCTCCCCATGCCCGACGATCCCGGTTCGGCGCAGGTCGAGCGCTCCGTGGCCGCGCATGGCCGCCAGCTGGTCGCGCGCGTCGTCGATCCGGGTGAACAGATCGGCCGCCTCCCAGACCCCTTCGGAGACACCGCAGCCGCGCGCGTCACAGCGCAGCGTCGCCACGCCGCGCTCCGCCAACGCGTCGCCGAGGCGCTCCAGCAGGCCGGGAGCGACCGGAGCGGGACCGAACCAGGTCGGGTGCCCGGTCCGGTCGTAGTGCCCCCCTCGATCGCGCGGCAGCCAGGACGGCAGCAGGAGCGCATTCGGGTAGCGACCGCGCCGGTCGGGCGGTGGTGGTGCGTCGGGCAGCGTGAGCACCCCGGCAAGATGGACCTCACCGGCTCGGACGCGCAGCTCCTCGGAGCGGGGCATGCCACGAGGGTACACTCGGCTCCCGATGAGCGCCGTCCCGCGGTTCGCACCGCCCCCCGAGTCGATCGCCTTCGCCCCCGACCCGCACGCCGAGCTGCCGGCCACGGCCGAGGTGGTCGTAGTGGGAGCGGGAATGGTCGGAGCCTCAGCGGCCTACCGACTGGCGCTGGCCGGGATGCGACCGCTGGTGATCGACGCCAATGCTCCCGCCAGCGGCGCAAGCGGACGCCTGGCAGGGCTGGCCCTCGCCGGCCTGGGAGGGCACTTCGCGCGGGTGACGAAGCTTGTCCAGCGGGCCGGGGGACGCTCCATCCTCGACTACACGATGCGTTCACTCGACCTGCTCGAGGAGCTCGACGGAGTCCTCCCCGGTGGCGTGGACTGGGATCGCACCGGCTCACTCGACCTCTTCACCACCGAGTCCGAGGAGGCCGATGGACGCCACATCGCCTCGATCCAGGCGGCGGAGGGGATGGAGGTGGAGGTCATCGGGCCCGATCGGATGGGTGAACTCGCTCCCGGAATGGACCTGAGCCAGGTGCGCAGCGCGAAATGGACGCCGCGCGATGGTCAGGTGCATCCCATCCACCTGGTCTACGCGCTGCTCGCGGCCGCTCGGGCGCGCGGCGCATCGGTCGTGACCGGGGTGCGCGTCGAGAACGTACTCGTGCGATCGGGCCGCGTGGCCGGTGTGGCCACCTCGCACGGGGAGGTGAGCGCAGGCGCGGTGCTGCTCGCCACCAACGCCTGGACCCCGGCCCTGGTGCCACACATCCGCGCCAACCTGACCCCCATCCGCGAGCACGTCTGCGTGACCGAGCCGATCCCGCCGATCCTTGGCCCGGGGTATCAGATGAACCAATGCAACGAGTACTGGCGGCAGTTGCGCAGCGGCGAGGTGCTGATCGGCGGCTTCGCGGTGGCGGACCGTGAGATGGGGATCGGCACCTACGCGTTGGACGTGACGCCGGCGGTGCCCCCGCTGCTGGCCGGGCTCCTCGGGCGCCTCCACCCAGGGGCAGCCGATGCCCGGATCGTGCGCTGCTGGGCGGGGCTGCTCGACTTCGCATCGCTCGAGATCCCGATGATGGGACGACTCCCGGCCGAGGACGGAACGCCGGTCCCCGGCGGCTACCTTGCCTGTGGCCTGACCGGCCACGGCCTCCCCTACGCGCCGATCATGGGGCTGCTCCTCGCCGAGCTGATCGCCGAGGGCGAAGCACGTACCCTCTCCCTGGCTCCGTTCGAGCCGGCCCGCTACGTCGGCACGCAGTACGAGCCGACCTGGCTGGGACCCTTCACCGCGGCGCAAGCGGCGATCTGACCGGCCCCTTCGTCAGTCCTGCGCCTGACACGGTTGGCCGCTCGGTATCCGAGCACACGGACCGATATGAGTCCGTATCCCGGCCGGATTCTCCGTACTGTGCAGGAAGGCCACGAAATCGGGCCCGGATCGTCGAATCCCCGTCGGAGTGCTCCGATGCAGAGCGCAGCGCTGCATTCGTGCCCTAGCCGAAGACGAAGCGCCAGCTGCCTGCGGCGAGGCTCAACGCGACAGCCCCGAAGCCAAGGAGCATTGCGGCCGAGATCCAGCCCCAATCCGCGGCAAGCATCCGGGTCGGTCGTGCAATGGTCCGGCAGGGCTCGGCGCCGAAGCCACGGGACTCCATGGCGGTGGCCAGCCGGGTGGCACGACGGACCGCCCCAACCAAGAGGGCGAGCAGCATCCCGAGCGCCATTCGGCCCGCGGCAATCGGCGAGCGCCCAGCCTCCACGCCCCGGGCGCGGCGAGCCAGTCGCAGGATCTGCCACTCGGCGGCGAGGATCGGCAGGAGCCTGGCGGCAGCCAGCGCGCCAATGGCCACGCGTGGCGAGAGACGCGCCTGCTGCTGCAGCGCATCGGCCAGGTCGGTGGGGTCAGTGGTCACCAGCGCCAGCACTCCCGAGAGCGCAATCGCCAGCAGCCGCAGCCCGAGCCCGATGCCGGCAGACCAGCCATCGGCACCCGGACCACTCGAGCCGAGGACCACGTTCAACACGCCAACCGATACCGCCGCCAGCAGGAGCGGCCAGGTTCGCGCCAACAGGTCGCGCGGCCGCACGCCGGTGAGCGGGACGCAGACCGCCAGGCCGGTGAGCACCAGCGCGGCGCTGAGCGGGTCGGCCGAGACGAAGAGCACGGCCATCAGGACCACCGCGGCGATCAGCTTGGCGATCGGGTTCGCGCGTGGCAGGGGGGCCGCCGCGTCGGGTCGAATGGGCGCGAAGCGGATCATGGCGACGACAGCCGCAGCGTGCGATCGGCGAGCGCCTCGGCGAAGGCCGCGTCGTGCGTGACGAAGCAGATCGCGGTCCCGGCATCGCGCTGCGCGGCCAGCAGATCCAGCAGCCCGACCGCGGTTCGCCGGTCCTGCCCGAAGGTCGGCTCGTCCAGGATCAGGATCGCTGGCCCGGCTGCCAGCGCGGTCGCCACCGAGAGACGCCGCTTCTCGCCGCCGGACAGCGTGAACGGGTTCGCTTCGGCCAGGTGGGCGAGGTGGAGGCGTGCCAGCAGCTCGTCCGCGCGACCCCGGGCGGTGGCGCTCTCCGTTCCGGCCCGCAGGGGACCGATCGTCAGCTCATCCACCACGCGACCGGTCAGGAACTGGTGCTCCGGATCCTGGAAGACCGACCCGACGCGGGCCGCCAGGCGACGAGCGGACCACCGCCCGGGGTCACTCCCGAGGGCCCCGGCCAGGAGCGGCGTGGCGAGCACACTCCCGGTGGTCGGTCGCAGCAGGCCGCCGAGCAGGAGCGCCAGCGTCGTCTTCCCGGAGCCGTTCGCGCCGGTCACCGCCAGCGCCTCACCCGAGCGCAGCTCCAGGCTCACGCCGCCAAGTGCCGCCGTGCGCTCGCCCGGGTATCGGTAGCCGGCCTCCTCGGCGATAAGCAGCGGCTCCTGCGCCATGTCTGATCGGCGTCGCGAGCGCGGCAGCGGATGGCCGGGCACCCAGACCCCCGCGGCCGCCAGCTCGTCGCCCAGCCGGGCAAAGACCTCGCGTGGAGGGCCATCGGCGATCACTCCGCCGCCCGCCTGCAGCACGACCGCGCGATCCACCAGCGGGAGGGCCGCCGCCACACGGTGTTCGACCATCACCAGGGTCCTCGACGGCGCATCGGCCGCAACGCGCCGCAACGCCGCCGTCAGGAGCGCGGCGCCGTCGGGGTCGAGGTTGGCGGTCGGCTCGTCGAGGAGCAGGAGGTCGGGGCGCAGGGCGATGGTGGCGGCCAGGGCGAGCCGCTGCTGCTCCCCACCGGACAGGGCGTCGGTCGCGCGGTCGCGGCCGTAGGGGAAGCCGACTTCGGCGAGCGCTCCGTCGACTCGTGGCCAGATCTCGGGTTGCGGGACGCATCGGTTCTCGAGTCCGAAGGCGACCTCGTCGCCGGCGCGCGCCATCACGATCTGCGACTCCGGGTCCTGGAAGAGGATCCCGACGCGGTCGCGGGTCTCGCGCGGCGGGAGACCATCCACGACGAGCTCCCCCTCCGAATCCCCGCCCGCCAGCAGCCCGGCCATCGCGGCAAGCAGCGTCGACTTGCCCGAGCCGGACGGTCCGAGGAGGAGCACCCGCTCCCCAGGCGCAATGCGCAGGTCAACGCCGCGAAGAGCCCAGTCGCGCCGGCCGGGGTGCCGCCAACCCCAGCCGCGGGCCTCGACGGCGATCCCCGTCATCAGCCGGTCAGATCCGCGGCTGCTCGCGCCCGACCGGGAAGCCGGCGAGAACGCCGGTGCGCGCCAGCGAGCGGACGAGCAGCCAGGCACCGACACCGGCAATGACCGCCGCGCTCGGGATGACGAGCGCCGCGTAGGCGATCTGCCAGGCGGCCTCCCAGGCGGGGTAGTAGAGCGCGAGGTCGAGGAGCACGGCCGCTCCCCCGGCCGCCGCACCCGCCAGTACGACAACCGCCAACCCCCAGCGGCGATAGAGACCGGCGGCGAAGACAATCTCCGCGGCGCCCCCCTGCATCAGGCCGTAGACGATCGTCAGCAGCCCCCAGGGCGCGCCGAAGAGCGCCGACGCGGACGCGGCCACCAGCTCACCGAAGAGCGCGGCGCCCGGCCGACGTACGACCAGCGGCACGAGTACTGCCGGCAGCAGCCAGACGCCGTAGATCAGCCCCTGCAGCGGTGGCAGGGCGGCGAAGGCCGGCGCGGTCGCGGCCCACAGCAGGTTCCAACCCTGAAAGACGGCGCCGAAGGCCACGCCCAGCACGGCGGCTACCACCACGTCGACGAGGCGCCAGCCCTCGGCGGGCGATTCGGCTTGCGTCACGGACCGACCTCCCTTGGCGTTTCGATGACCAGCAGACTGCCCGCATCGGTCCGAACCGATGCCGGTGCGAGCACCACCTCGTTCGATAGGCCGCGGGTCGACCCAGCCACGAGCGTCTCGCCGGCGAGCGCGTAGCGAAGCCCTTCGGTCCACACGCCGGCGGCGTCTCCGGAGATCGGCAGCAGCGTGACGAGGTCGCCGGGCGCGCCGGCGAGCGCGAGCCGCTCTCCCGCGGCCAGCGCCTGGACCGAGGTCGAGCCCCGGACGATCCGAAGCCTGTGCCCGCGCCACCGCGGGGCGGTGAGGAGAAGCAGGTTTGCCAGCTCGTGGTCGATGCGATCGCCGCCGAGGGCGCCCAGGATCAGCACCTCGCCGGCACCGGCCGTCACGGCCCGGCCAACGGCCAGCTCGGCGTCAGAGGCGTCCTTGTCGACCGGGTGGCGCTCGATCGGTACCCCCTCCATCTCGAGCCGCTCGATCAGCCGCGGGTCGGCCGAGTCGAGGTCGCCCACGACCACGTGTGGCGGCACCCCGATCTCATCCAGCCATTGCACCCCGCCGTCGGCGGCAATCACCAGGTCGGCGTCGACCAGGTGCGCTGCATCGCCGCGGTGGGCGTCACCGCCGGCCACCACCACCGCTTTCACCGCACGCTCCTCCTGTCTTGGGCAACGGGCGACGGGGCGCGCCGGACCACGCATCGGTCCGTTCGGAATCAGGAACGGCGCACCTGGTTGGGGCGCGCCGTCGCACGGTTCAAACCGACTCCCTTCGCTGGTATGACCCAGATCAGGTTCGAGGGTCTGCGGCCTGCCGCACTCTCAGCGCTCGCGCGCTCCCCTGTCGCTATGGAGTTGTCGCGCCGAGCGTAGCACGCGTGGCATGATCCGGCCATGACCGATGCCTCCGCGCCGCCTACCCACCCGAACGTGGCGCGGGTCGAAGCGGCCGCGATGGCGGCCGGCCTGACGATCACGGTGAGCCGGTTCCCGGAGGGAACACGCACCGCCGAGGACGCGGCCCGGGCGGTCGGGTGCGCGGTGTCGCAGATCGTCAAGTCACTCGTCTTCCTCGTCGATGGGAGTCCCGTGGTCGCCCTCGTTGCCGGCAACGACCGGCTCGATCCGATGCGCCTCGCGGCAGCACTCGGGGCAGAGGTGGTCCGTCGTGCGGATGGCGACGAGGTGCGGGCCGCGACCGGCTTCGCGATCGGTGGCGTGCCGCCGTTCGGGCATGCGCGGCCCCTGCCCGTCCTCGTCGATGCGCACCTGCTCGAGCACGACCTCGTATGGGCGGCCGCCGGGCTACCCGACGCGGTCTTTTCGATTGAACCCGCTGAGCTGACTCGGGTCGCCGCGGCTCAGCCGGCCAGCCTGGCCGCGGACGCCGCCGGCTAGGGACGGTCGAGCCGCACCTCGATCTCGGTGGTTGCCAGGTCGGTGGTCTGCATGATCAGCTGCCAGATCTCGTTTCCGGGCCCGGTGAAGCGGATCACCGCGAACGCGTCGCCAGGGTAGAGCCCCTCGATCGGGTAGCCGGCCGCCGGGAGGCGCTCGACGTAGAAGTCGTACACCGGAGTGCCGACGACGTCGCTTGTCCAATGAGCGATAAGCCCCAGGTCGTCAGTGGGCAGCGAAAGCGCGACCGCGCCAGCGATGATCGGAAAGCCGGACGGCAACTCGCGACGCACGACCGCGGACGCGCTTGCCGTGGCAGCCGACGAACCGGCCGGGGACGACGGGTTCGAGGGACGAGCTGACCGCGTCGTCGATGGCGATGAGCCAGGTGTGCATGCGACCAGCGCGGTGACGAGCAGCAATTCCGTGATCGGTCGAAATCGGTGCATTCGACGTCCTCCCCTTCTCGTGATTATGGCGCGGGGCGGCGGGCGCCGTCCCCCGCCGGTCTACCCTCACTGGGTCACGTTGCTCACCACGATCGGCACGTAGAACGAGCCGAGCCGGGCATGGTCGAACCAGCGCACGTCCTGCGAGAGCAGGTTGAACGTCTCGACGTAGCTGCCAGGGGCAGGGCCGCCGCGAATCCCGAACGTGAATCGACCGGTCCCGTCCGGCGCCACCGTGGCGGTGTCGACCATCGTCGCCAGCCAGGCGGCGGACCAATCGCCAGCCCGGAATGGCGAGCTGTGGTACGCCGGATTCCAGGTGGCGAGCGCCGCTCTCCCCGGGATGCCGGTGCTGCGCCAGGTGCGGCCGCCGGCGTTGCGGAACTCGACCCAGTGGGTGATCGTCCTGCCCCGCCCGACGACCTCGGTGCCAGCGTTGTTCTCGCGAAGGTAGGTCGCCAGAAAGGGGACGCGCCCGGGCCAGGTGGTCCAGCGGCGCTCCGCCATCGGATCGGTGGAGACCCAGGTGCGGGCGGTGGCATTCCAGGCCAGCAGCTCGAAGTGCAGGTGGGCGCCATAGCAGATCCCGCTGCAGCCGGAACGGCCGATGCGCTGCCCGGCAACCACCGACTGCCCGATATTCGCGGCCTGGCCGCCGTCGGAGCTGCTGGCGAGGTGGTAGTACAGGGTTCGCTTGCCATCCGCATGCTCGACAAGCATGAAATTGCCGAATGAGCCGAACTGCTGTGTCCCGAAGCCTCCCTCACGATCGATCACCACACCGTCCCGGGCGGCGGCCAGGTCGCTCAGCAGGGGCATCGGGTAGTCGATCCCGGAGTGCTGGTCGTACACGCGTCCGTAGTGGGGCACGCCGTCGTTCCAGACCTGCCCCGTCCAGTCGAGCTGGTGGTTGAGCAGCGGATCACGGTCGACGCCATAGCTGAGCGTCACCGCCGGGTCGTAGAAGGGAAGCGTGTAGTCATCGGTTGCGGCCGCGCCGCCCGCCCCGACAAGGGCAAGCAGGGGCAGGAGGAGGACCGATCCGGTCATGTCGCGCAGCACGCGGGTCATGGCTGGCACTCCTCGGTGCAGCCGATGAAGGCGGCGGCGCCGTCGTACGTGGCCACCAGCGTGCCGTCCACCGCCAGCAGTTCGGTCCCCGCACCGTGGCGAACCAGGAGCAGCTCGCCATCGGGCGAGAGGGTCGGAGCCGATCCGTCGCTGATCCGGCGGGGAGGCATACCCGGTCGGTCGACAAGGAAGATGCCGGCGTCGCCACGCTGAAACGCGATGCGGGACCCGTCGCCCGTGACGGTCACGCCCGTGGCATCGGGCCCAAGCTCGGCGAGGATGGACGCATCGGTGCCACGGAGCCGCTTTACGACCGTCCCGCCGGGCTCGTGGACGACGATCGCGCGCGCGCCATCGGTGAGCGGAAAGACGGCGTAGACCAGCTCGTCTTCCGAGATGGGCGTCGACGAGCCATTGCCCACGGCAACGACGACCGGTTGCGACCGATATGGCGCCTCGACCGAGCTGGCGGCAAGGAGCAGCAGCGAGCCGTCCGACTCGAAGGTCGGCGAGCCGACGAATGGCCCGTCCCCGACCCGACGTGACGCGCCGGAGTCGACGTCCACCAGCCACAGGGATCCGTTCCCGTCGATGACGGCCAGTCGGTCGCCGGCGGGGGCAAACCCGGCGGCGGTCACCCCGGGCAGACGAACGCGCAGCTGGTCACCATCGGTCGTCGCGATCGCCAGCTCCCCGCCAGGCGAGGTTGCCGCCATCGCGAGCGCAGCTGAGCTCCCGTCCGGAGCGACTGCCAGGACCCGCGCGCCCGGGGCGGAGGCAGGGAGTCCGATCTCGACGAGTGCCACGCCGCGCCGCTCATCGCGACGCAACGAGACAGACACCCCCGATCCGCGGGCACCGGCCGGATCCAGGTGGACGACGGCCGGCGGGGGCCCAGCCGACGCGACACCGATAACGAGGCTGGTCGCGAATGGCGCGAGGGAGAGCAGGACGAGCAGGCGCCGCGCGGCGCCGGGGAGATGGCGCGCCGCAGCGCGTCGCGACGTGGACATGGGGAACCTCCGTGGCATGGCCCTGTGTCGTGGCATTTGGAGCGACGGATGTTCCGGTGGCTGCGAGTCCCTCCCTGCTGGCGTCGGATCGCTGCCCCGGCGGCAGCCCGGACGAGGCTACCGCGCGCTCGCTTACCGGCCCCTTATCCGCCCACCGTCGCGGCGGCGATAATCGGGAGCCATGCTGTTCGACATCCCCGCCCAGCTCTCCGCTGTGATCGCCGGCGCCGCGCTGGTGGCGACCGGGTGGGTCATGGTGCGCGCCTCGGGGGCGCGACCGGGCATGGCGCGACGATTGGCCGGCGCGAGGGAGATCAAGGTCGGGCGGCTGCTCGATGTCGGACCTGACGCCGGGCTGCCGCGCCGCCCCGTGCGCGTGGTCGGTCGGATCCGCTGCGGCGACCCGATCGTCACCGCCGAGGACGACCGTCTCGTGGCCTTCCATCGCGACATCGAGGTCCAACTCCCGGGCGGCCGCTGGCGCCTGATCGAACGCCTTCGCGAGTCGCGGTCCTTCGAGCTGTGGGATCACGACGGCTCATTGACCGTCGACCCGGCGGACGCGCACGAACCCCTGGTCGTGCTTCCGCACGTCTGGGAGGGGCCTCCTGAAGCATTGGGCGAGGTCTATGCCGCTGCGGTCGCCCGAATCACCGCGGAGCTGGGCCGACCGACCGCCGCCCGCGCCATCACCCACAGGCTCAGCGTCGTCGAGCGACTCATGGTGCTCGCGGAGGTGCGTCGAACGGCGGAGGCCGGCACCGCGCTGGCGCCGCCGCCGGGAGGCTACGTGATCACTTCTCTTGAGCTCGATGAGGCGATGCGCGTGCTCGGCGGGCGGAGACCGCGCCTTCTGTTGGCCGGGATGGCCTCGCTCGCGCTCGGACTCCTGGCCGTGGCGCTGGCAACGATGGTCGCGGGGATTAGCCTGGTGGCGGGCCGCTGAGCCCTGGTCGTACCGTGTCCGAACGGTACCAACGGGGCATCGCCGCGACGCCCTACCACTTCTACCATCCGCTGCACGGCACCTACCAGAAGCTCCAGCGTCGGGCTGGGACGGGTGCTGATCGAGCACGGAGCAGTCCATGGGACAGCCGCACAGCGACCGCAGGGAGGACCGGGGGGTGCTCGTCAGCGTGGCGCAGGCTGCCGCGATGCTCGCCGTCCACCCGAACACGATCCGCGCCTGGGCCGAGGCTGGCCGCCTCCCCGCGTTCCGGATCAATGCACGCGGGGATCGTCGGTTCCGCCGCGGCGACGTCGAGCGGCTGCTGGCAGAGGGATCGGCCACCGATGAGCGCGAAGCCACGTCAGCGAGTACGCGCGACGCTGAGTTGGCCGTGCTGACACGCCTCGTTGCCGTGGGCGGCATGCCGGCAAACGTGTCCGCGGTCTGCCGTGGAGCGATCGAGGCAATTCGCACGCACCTGCCCGTCGAACGAGTGGCCATCTACCTTGCCCGCGAGGGCGACGAGGGCGACCTTCGGCTCGAGACGCACGCCGGATATGACGTTGCACCACCGGAGAAGCTGAGCGTCGCCGGCGAGGCCGGCGACGAGGGGCTGATGACCCTCCCACGCTCGGGGGACGCTCCCCTGGTGCTCGTGACGCCGCTCACGATCGCTGGCGACACGCTCGGGGCGCTCCTGATCGAGCAGACGGCCGGCGCAGACGCGCTGCGGCGCCCATTCGTTCAGACGGTCGCCGCCGCGATCGCCGCAGATGTGCGCCAGGCACGAGCCATGGCCCGCGCCCGCCGCGAAGCGACTCGGGCGCGGGCCCTTCGACATGTGACCCAGGAACTGACCAGCCAGCTCGAGCTGAGCGTGGTACTCGACGATATTGTCGACCGCACGCGATCACTCTTCGACGCTGAAAAGGTCGGACTCTGGCTGATCCAGGAGGGCGACCACCCGTTCCACGTGGCCGCCTCGCGTGGCATCGGCGAGGAGTTTCTCGCCACCGTCCGGGGCCTCACCCTGGAGACTCCGTCGCTGGGGGTCCAGGCAGTCCGTGAGCGACGCACATGCGTCATCCGCGAGGCCGGGGCGCGGCCGGGTGTCGGAGCGCTGCAGGCGGTCTATCGGCATGAAGGAATCCAGACCGCCTGCCTCGTCCCGCTGGTCAGCCACGATCGCGCGGTCGGGGTCATCGGCCTGTACCACACCCGGGACCGCGACTGGCCCGAGGACGAGATTGCCCTGGCGCAAGCCTTCGCCAACCAGGCCGCGGTCGCGATCAGCAATGCGCGCCTCTATCGGTCGGTCGCCGACCAGGCCGCTCGCATGCGCTCGATCCAGGACCTGTCCGCGCGCCTCAACCGGCTGACCGATGTCCAGGCCATCGCCGATGCCATCGTCGCGGAGGCGAGCACCCTGGCTGCGTACCACGACATCCGCGTCTATTCGGCCAACTGGGAGCGTGGGATCTGCGAACCGATCGCGTTTACTGATCGGCTCCTCGGGGAGGGCGACTTCCGCGAGGCGCTGCAGGTCGACATCGGCGACGGTTCCTTCACCGGATGGGTGGCGGAGCACGGCGAGCCGATCCTCGCCAATGACGCGCTCCACGACCCCCGCGGGCACACCATCGAAGGGACCGACGAGATCGAGGAGTCGATGCTCGTCGTGCCCATGGTCTTCGAGGGCCGCGCGCTCGGTGTTGTCGCGCTCTCGAAGCTGGGGATCGACCAGTTCAGCGCCGACGACCTTCAGACCATGATGATCTTTGCCGGATATGCGGCCCAGGCCATCGCCAACGCATCGGCATATGCCCGCCTCGAGCTCCAGTCGACCGAGCTCACCCGTCAGCTCAACTCGCAGGGCAGACTGCTCGAGATCACGGAGCGGCTCAACTCGACCCTCGACCGCCAGCTCGTCCTCGAGGCGATCGCCGACGGACTCCGATCGGTGGTGCGCTACGACAACCTGTCGATCTACCGCACTGACCCAGTGAACCGGGTGCTGACGCCGGTCCTCACCCGGGAGCGCCACGCAGAGCAGGTGAGGCGGTACGTCGTCCCCTTCGGCAGTGGCCTGATGGGCTGGGCGACCGATCACGCCGAACCGATCCTGGCCAACGATGCGCTGCACGACCCTCGCGCCATGCAGATTCCCGGCACGCCGGCCGATCCCGAGGCGCTGGCGGTCGTGCCGCTTGTGAGCGCGGGAGAGGTGATCGGTTGCATGAACATCTCGCGCGTGGGCGCGGACGAAAACTACTTCTCGGAGAACGACTTCGAACTGGTGAAGCTGTTCGCCGGCCAGGCGTCGATCGCGCTTCGCAACGCAGAGGCACACCACGCCGTGAACGAACGGGCCGATACCGATGCGCTGACCGAGCTGGGGAATCACGGTGCGTTCCAGCGCATCCTTGGTGCCCTGTGCGACGCGTCCGCCGGCAGAGGAAGGCGCCGCGCCACCGACCGTCGAACCGTCTCGCTGCTGATGCTCGACCTCGATCTGTTCAAGGGCTACAACGACCGCCTCGGCCACCCGGCTGGAGACGCACTGCTCCACGCGGTCGGCGTGGCGATTCACGGTGCCGCTCGCGCGGATGACCTCGTCTTCCGCTACGGGGGCGATGAGTTCGCACTCGTCCTGCCGGATGTCGACGCCGTAACCGCGGCAACCATTGCGGAGCGGGTCCGGGTGGCGGTTGCGAAGCTGACCGCGCAGGACGCATCACCGATCACCATCTCGATCGGCGTGGCGACCATTCCCGGCGACGCCTCCGACAAGAACGGGCTGATCGCTGCCGCAGACACCGCGCTCTACCTCGGCAAGCAGTCCGGGGGCGACCGCGTCATCTCGGCAGCCGATGTTCCCAGCGAGATGCGAGACCTGCGCGGAACGCTGGACCAGCTCGCCCGAGCCGCGCTGCATGCACCTGGTCCAGGCTCTGCGGAACGGTCCGACATGGCGGGGGCGGTGGTGGCGGCGGTCGGCGCCGGGCATGCTCGCAGCAAGGGCGGTCCGGGAAAGCGGACTGCCGTCAAGCGGCCCGCCGGCAAGCGGACCGCGTCGGTGCGGGATCGCACGCGCGCTCCGCGGGCCAGCGGAGGAGCCTGAGCCGACTGCGAGGGCCGCGGGGGCCGGTGCTATCATCGCCGCTCCCATGCCGATGACCCGTCCCGACGCTGCCCGCCCCAAGGTCGGGATTGTCGGTGCGATGGCGGTGGCCATGGTGGTTGCGGCCTGCTCCGCGACCCCGACGCCGAGCCCGACGCCGTTGCCCAGCCCCACCGAGCTCCCCACGCCGAGCCCGACGCCGTCGCCGGTGCCGACGCCCGCTCCGACACCGCTCTTCAGCAACTCGCCCGACGCCGCGCTCGTGGCGCTCATTCCGACCGAGGTTGCCGGACAGCCGGTCGAGATCCCGCCGATCACCGAGTTCTCGATCACCCCGGGCGACATCGGTGCGGTATACGGACCGATCGGGGATCGGTTCCGATCGGTCCAGGTGGCGTTCGTGCAGCGGCCGCGCCTCTCCCTGTACGCCATGCGCGTCGATCCGCCGTTCCCCGCCAGCGCGGACCTGGAGCCGCACCTGGCCGAGGCGGGCCGCTATGTGGGAATTGCCGGCCTGGTGCGCGAGCCGTGGACGCTCGAGGCGATCGGCGACCACCTGGTCTGGGTCCGACCGGAGGATGACGCGACCGCCGCCGGAACCTTCATCTACACCTGGGCAGCAGACGGGTTCGTGTTCCTGCTGATCGGCACCGATGCGGCGCAGAACCTGGCGATGCTGGCGGGTCTCCCCGGGGAGGCACCGCCCACGCCGACGCCGGCGCCATCGGGCTCGCCTGGCGTCAGCGAGCCAGCCTCGGGATCTCCCTCGCCCGGCTGAGGTCCTCCCGCCGGCCGATCTATCATCGGTGTCGTGCTGACCCTGCCTGGGCCGATCGTCTCCGCCGCGTGGCTACTCGAGCTCGCGACGCACCCCGACCTGCGGATCGTGGACCTGCGCTGGTCGCTCGCCGGTCCACCGGGGCGCGAGCGGTACGCGGCGGGCCACATTCCCCGGGCCGTCTTCCTGGATCTCGATCACGACATCAGCGCCTCGCGAGGATCTGGCCCTGGCCGGCATCCGATCCCAGCCCCGGCCCAACTGGCGCGGGCGCTGTCGGAGCGCGGGATCGGCGACGAGCACACGGTCGTCGCCTACGACGATGCCGGAGGCACGGTGGCGTCGCGCCTGTGGTGGCTCTTCGAACACTTCGGTCACCCCGGTATGGCGGCGATCCTGGACGGCGGCATCTCGGCCTGGACCGATGCCGGCGGGACCCTCGTGACGGCGCATCCGGCGCATCCCAAGGCCACCTGGACGGCCGGCGCGCCACGGACCGATGATGTCGTGGACGCCGAGATCGTTGATGCGCGCCGGCTCGAACCCGGCACGCTGCTGCTCGATGTGCGCGCCCCCGAACGGTATCGCGGCGAGGTCGAGCCGATCGATCCACGACCAGGACACATCCCCGGCGCGGTGAGCGCCCCGGCGGCGGGGAACCTCCAGCCGGACGGCCGCCTCCTGTCGCCGGCAGCCCTGGTCGACCGCTTCCGCGCGCTTGGCGCAGCGGACGGCCGGCGCGTGATCGCTGCCTGCGGATCGGGCGTGAATGCGACGCAGACGATCCTGGCGATGCGGCTGGCGGGTATCAGGGCGCAGCTGTACGAGGGGAGCTGGGGCGACTGGTCGTCCGACCCGAGCCGCCCGGCCGCCATCGGGCCTGACCCGGGTGGAGCGGCGTGAGCGACGAGCGCGACGACTGGGCGCGCTGGGGCGACGCCGACGGGGACGAGGGCAGCTTCCGCAAGCGCGACCGCCTGGCGCGCCTGCTGGCCGTGGCATCGATCCTGTACAGCCGCGGGCACAACGACGCGGGGGTTCCCGTCTCGGAGATCGCAGACCTGACGGGCATGACCACCCGCACCGTGTATCGGGACATCCGCGCCCTCGAAGATGAGCTTGGGATGCCGATCTTCCAGGCCGGCAAGGGTCGCTACGGGATCGAAAAGAAGTACTTCCTGCCGCCGCTGCGCCTCTCCCTTCCCGAGGCGGTCGTCCTCTTCCTCGCTTCGCGGCTGATCGCCCGCTGGAGCGACGAGTACGACCAGGCGGTGGTCAGCGCCTTCACCAAGCTCGCCGACCTGCTTCCCCAGCCGATCGCGCGGCACGTTGCCGCGACGATGCTGGCGGTCGGTCGCGCCGGTCCAAATGAGCCGTTCGCCCGCAACTTCGCGCACGTCGCGCAGGCGTGGGCGGACGGTCGCGTCGTCGAGTTCGCGTACGAGGCGAGCGGTGGGGAGCGCAGGCGGGCGCGAGTCCGACCCTACTTCCTGGAGCCCGATGCGGCCGGCCGATCGGTCTACCTGATCGGCTTTGACGAAGTCGTTGAGGCGATGCGGACCTACAAGGTGGAGCGGATCCTCAGTTCGACCCTGACCGCTGACCGATACGAGGTGCCCGCCGATTTCGACCCCGACCGATGGCTGGCGCACTCGTGGGGGATCTGGTCGTCGGACACCACGGCCCCAGAGACCGTCACGCTGCGCTTCGAGGCCTCGGTGGCGCAGCGCGTGCGCGAGTCGATCTGGCACCGATCGCAGCGGATCGCCGATCTCCCCGACGGTCGGCTCGAGCTGACCGTGACGGTCGCTGGCATCGTCGAGATCCGGCCATGGGTGCTGTCGTGGGGCGACGCGGTCGAGGTGCTCGAGCCGCCCGCGTTGCGCGAGGCCGTCGCTGTCGCGACCCGCGGTGCCGCGGCCCGCTACGCCGAGTGACGCGGACCGACTACCCGATCGAGGTCGAGCTCAAGTACCGCGCCCATGATGTTGCACCGCTGCGCGCGCTCGTCGGCGTCGATTCGCTCGGACCCGTCGCGCTCGGGCCGACGCACTTCGGTAGATGAGCTCGACCGCTACCTCGATACCCCGGACCTGCGCCTGGCCGCGGCGGGCTGGGCATGCCGGCTGCGGACCCGCGGCGAGCTGACGACGCTGTCGCTCAAGGGACCAGCGCGCCACGAGCCGGGGGATGCGCTCCACCTCCGTCCGGAGGTCGAGGGTCCGGCCGGGGCCGAGACGAGCCTCGGCAGATGGCCCCCTTCCCCCGCTCGTGACCTGCTCGTGGCGCTGGGTGGCGAGGCGGCGGCCTCCCGGCTCGGCCTCGTCGAGCGATTCAGCCTGCTCCAGCACCGCCGGGAGCGGGTCGTCCTGGCGGGCGCTCGACGGATCGGGCTCCTGTCGCTCGACGAGGTCACGGTGATGCGCAACGGCGAGGCGCGCGGCCGGCTGATGGTGGTGGAGGTGGAGTGCCGGGCCGGCGAGGCGCCCGACGATGCGCTGGTTGCGCAGCTCGATGCCGCGCTCCTCGATGTCGTCGGGCTGCAGCGGGACCCACTCACCAAGCTCGAGCATGCCCTCAGGCTGCTCGGTGAGCGCGACACGGGCCGCTGAGCCGCTGGGCTACTCGCCGAGCGGCAGGCGGAGGATGAGCGCCAGCGTTGGACGCGGGCGCGGCTGGGCCGGCGCGATGGGGGCGCGCAACCACGCGTCGCCGGCGAAGCCGGACCGGTACCGGGCTCCGAGATGCCGCGCGGAGATGCCGTCAACGCCCATCGAGGCCAGCGCTTCCGCCAGCAGGGTGCCGTCGCCACGGTAGGCGCGCCCGACCGTGGCGCGGTCGCCGGGCACCAGGATCGCTTCGAGCCATGCGCGCCGCACACGGAAGGCGTTGAGCCGCACCGACTGCCCGCCGGCCCACAGCAGATCGCTGGCGACATAGGCCGGACGCCCGGGACGACCGAGTCCGGCAAGTCGCTGCCGCAGCAGATCGGCGTCGGGACGCCCGTCGGCGTCGAGGATCAGGAGCGTGCCGTCGAGCATCGTGCCGTCCTCGGCCAGCTGGGCGGGAAGCGTGGCCAGCTCCGGGAACGCCGCCTCGGCGTCGGCCATGCCGGCTACCTGCAGCCGCAGGAGGCCGCGCTCGCACGACGCGATCGCCCGAGCGCCGGGCCACCACGCCTCGAAGAGGTAGTCGGGGTCGTCAAACGGAGACGCCACCGCCGATGGCAGCATCGGCGAGATGCGGGCCGGGAGACGCCGCGCCTGGCCATCGCCAGTCGGAGCACGCGGCGCAACCGGCAGCGGCAGCTGCTCGGCGGCCACGACGCGGTGCTAGGCGGACCGGCGGCGGCGCGCCGGCCGCTGGTCGGCGTCGGCGGTCTCCGAGGGCGGCTCAACGGCAGCACTCCGTCGCGCCTCGCGGGCGGCAGCCACGCTGGCCTCGAGTGCCGCCATGAGGTCGCCGATCTTGGTCGGCTCGACACGCTGGGCGGGCACCGGCTCCTCGCCGCCAACCTTGGCTTCGATCACCGACATGAGGGCCGCCCGATAGTCGTCACGGTAGTCGGCCGGCGAGAATTCACCGGTCATCGAGGCGATCAGCTGCTCGGCCATGGCCCGCTCGGCGGGCTTCACGGCGATCGGCTCGGTCGGCAGGTTGAGCTCGGTGTGCGAGCGAACCTCGTCTGGCCAGTGGAGTGTGGTCAGCAGCATGGTGGTGTCGAACGGGTTCAGCGCCGCGAGCTGCTCGCGGTCCTTCAGCACGATCTTGCAGATGGCCGTCTTGCCCTGCTCGGCGAGCACCTGGCGGAGCAGCTCGAACGCCTTGGCACCCATCGGATCGGGCTCCAGGTAGTAGGCCTGCTTGACGAACTGCGCCTCGTGGGCCTCGCGCTTTGCGTCCACGAACATCTCGATCTCGATGGCGCGCACCGTCTTGAGCGGGACGGCGTCCATCTCCGCGTCGGTCATCACCACGTAGCGGCCCTTGCTCCACTCGTACCCGCGCACGGTATCGGAGCGGGGAACCACCTCGTCGTGGTGCGGGCAGTAGATCTTCATCTGGATCCGATTCAGGCAATCGGCGTGCAGCATGTTGAAGCCGATCGAGGTGCTCTCGGTTGCCAGGTAGAGCTTGACCGGGATCGTCACCAGCCCGAACTGGATCGCCCCGCGCCACATTGAGCGTGCCATGGCCGGGAAGGGTACACCGACGACGCAAGGGGACCGATCTCGACGAAAGGACGCGGGGCGCGCAGGACCATCCCGCCATTGCCTCCGAAAGCCCGCCGCAGCGACACTCGCCGGGTGATGGCGTCAGGGGAGCTGCGGACCCTGTGGGCCGGTGGTGACCACCAGGGCCACCACCTCGTCGCGTCCCTCGCGCACAAGACGATACCGATGTTCGACCGTCACACCGCGCGAGAGCATGGCATTGACCGGGCAGTAGCTTGTCGCCGACAGCTCGATCGATCGGCGCAGCGCTTCGGGCTCGACGTCGCCCGCCACGCGATGTTCGACGACGATTCGGGTATAGACCCGGGGATGCTCGTCCGCCCGTTCGCCGGAGACGGCGATCTGGTAGCTGGTCGCATGCTGCCGCTTCTTGCGCAGGATGCTTGCCACATCCATCGCAGTGCACCCGGCGAGCGCCGCCAGGATCGATTCGGTGGGGCCAGGCCCTCCCCGCGATGCGCCGCCGGCGGCCGAGTCGAGCGTGATCGTGAATCCCGAGCCGGTGGCGGCGTCGACCCGCGTCCCCTCGGCCGGATCCCCGAACGTCGCGAGAACGGTACTGGTCTCTGGCATGTGTCGAATGTAGCAGGAGGAGCTCGATGCGTCTGATTCGACCCGTGGGGACCCGGAGCGCCACCCGCAGCACGGTGATCCTGGCGCTGCTGATGCTCATCGTGGGCTGCACCGCCCTGGCGCTGATGTCGATCATTCCGACGTCACGCCCGGCCCCGGTCGCGCTCCTCGCACTGTCGGCTGCGCTCGGACTTGGCGTCGGCTGCGCCATCGCACTGCGTGCCTTCTCGGCGGGCCGACGCAGGACACGGGAGCGCGGCGATGACCTGGTGCGGCTGCTGGCTCCGGCGTTCGACGACAGCTACGTCCTGATCGTCTCCCCGCGGCTGCCCGGCGTCCCTGATGACCTGACCGCCCTGCTGGTCGGCCCGCCGGGGGTGCGCGCCGTGATCGCGCGCCGATGGCACGGGAGCTACCGCGTCCGCGGGCTCAGCTGGGACCAGGACACGCGGACCCGCGCCGGATGGGTGCCATGCATCACCAACCCGTCGTTGGACGCGCGGGCGGTGGTGCAGGCGGTGACGCGCTGGACGGGCACGGTACTCCCAGGGGTGCCGATCCCCGTCGCCGGGGCGATCGCCTTCCCGCGGCCGCACTCCCGGATCGTCCTGGAGGAGCCCGACCTCGAGGTCGTCACCACGGACAACGCCCCGTGGTTTGCCCAACTGATCGGGCGCGTGCAGCGGATGGATCCGCAGCGTGTCGGACGGTTCGTGGAGGCAGTCCTGGAGGCCGGCGAGGCGGAATCGCGAAGCCCGTCGGCGGCACCCACGACCCAGAGCGCGTAGCCGGTCAGCCCGCCTCGTCGTTCTCGCGGGGCTTCAGCCAGCGCTCAGCGGTTGCCGCATCAAGCACGTCGGCCAGCAACTGGTCGGGCTGCTCGTCGTCGGTCACCAGCAGCACGTGTGCCCGCTGGCGTTGAATCGCCACGGCCGGTGCGGTGCGTGCCAGCTCCGGGTACACCCCAGAGGCGATGGTCACCTCGGTCATCGCCAGGAAGCGTTCCCCAACGTTGAGCAGCCCGTCGGCCGGACGGCTCCCCTGCGGCACGTGCACCGCTCCGGTGAGGCGAAACGGGGGCAGCCCCAGCTGCGCCCGTACCGCACGCTTCTGGATGCGCATCTCCGGGCGAGCGGCGCCGTCGGTCTCGGCGGCCATCAGGAAGAGGATCTCGTCAACCGTCACCAGCACCTGCTGGGCCGATATCGTGGCGGTCGGATCCGTGTACTCGCTGACGGTGGCCTCGTCGATCACCAGGTGCGTCGAGGAGATCTGGTTGACGATGTCGGCGACGCGCCCGAAACGGGTCACCGTCTGGCCTGAGACCCGGTACGCGGCGGTGTAGACGTCGACCGCAACCGAACGGGTCGCGGAGACAGCGAACGGATCGACGGCGAACGCGTTCATGACCCGATGCTACCAGCGCGTCGCAGCGTTCAGCGGCTCTAGTCCCCATCCGTCTCACCGGTGGCGGTGATGCGCTCCATCTCCCCGCGCGGCCCACGTGCCAGCAGGATCCGGCCGCTCGCCTGTGCGGTGAAGAGCTTCTCCACGGTGGCGAGGTCATCGATTTCGGCCCGTGCCTTGTCATCGCGGATGCGGACGATGCGGGGGAAGCGCATCGCGAAACCTGAGTCGTGCCGCTTCGAGCGCATGATTCGGTCGAAGGCGATCTCCACCACCACCTCGGGGACGACGGTCCGGTAGCGACCGAAGTCCTGGAGCGTCGTGGCCTTGAATCGTTCTGTCATGGCTGCGATCTCCGCATCGGTCAGGCCGGTGTAGGCCTTGCCAATGGTGAGCAGCGACTCGCCGTCGGGCGAGCGCACGGCGAAGGTGTAGTCGGAGAGGACGCCGCGCCGCTTGCCGTGGCCCCACTCGACCCCCACCACCACGCAGTCGAGCGTGGCGAGCGCCTTCTTCAGCTTCAGCCAGCCGAGCCCGCGCCGCCCGGGCTGGTAGACCGAATCGGGGTCCTTGACCATCAGGCCCTCGTTGCGGCGCTCACGGGCATCGTCGAAGTGACGCTCCACCTCGTCGGCCGATCGCGCCGCCGCGAGGTGCGAGAGGAGGAACCGACCTTCGGTCAGCAGGGGCAGACTGAGCGCCTCGAGCGCGGCACGGCGCTCACGCAGCGGCACCTCCAGAAGGTCGCGACCTGCCAGATGCAGGAGGTCGAATGCGACCAGCACGACCGGCACCTCGGCGATCAGCTCGGGGCTCGGCGCAACCCGGCCAAGGCGCGTCTGCAGACTCGCGAAGTCGAGCACCGATCCGGACCGATACGGGACCAGCTCCCCGTCGATCACCATCTTCTGCGCCAGGCCGGCGGCCGCCTGGGCGACCTCGGGGAACGAGGCGGTGATCTCGTTGAGGTCGCGCGAGAAGAGGCGCGGGGCCTCGCCGGCGACGAGATGCAGCTGGGCGCGGATGCCGTCGTACTTGTCCTCGATCCACGCCTCGTCGCCGACCCGGCGCATCACCTCGTCGGCATCGGCCACCGGGGTGGCGAGCATGAAGCGGATCGGTCGGCCGAGATGGAGCGCGGCCTCGGCCAGCCGGTCGTCCCTGGCCAGCGCGGCCGCCTCCCCGGGCTCGCCGAGCAGCATGTGCGCCTGGCGCACCGCACCGAGCGGCCGCTGGAAGGCAGCGGCGATCGCCTCCTCCAGCAGCCCCTCCCGCAGGCCGATGCGCAGCTCGCGCGCCGCGATCCGTGCGGCGTAGCGCGCCTCCTCCGGCGACGCACGTTCGAAGAGGCGCGTCATCTCCGCCACGCGCGCCTCGGTGGAAGAGGTCTCGCTCATGGCCCGGAACGCGTCGCGGACCGCTCCGAGCGTCAGAGGATGGCCGGTGGGGGCCGCATGCGCCAACAGCTCGGCGGCCGCGTCGCCGAAATCGGAGTGGCGCAGGTAGGCCGCGTGGAGCGCCGCGGGGTCGGCCTGGGCCGCGGCGGCGAGTGACTGCGACTGTTGAACCCAGCCGAGGCCCAGCCGATCGGCGGCTCCCGGGAGCGGGCGTCCGGCGAAGAAGGTCACCGCCGCCTGCAGGTCGTCGGGCGCCAGCGCCCGCAGGTACGCCGCCAGCGCGTCGCGTTTCGCCAGCTTGGAGGTGGTGGAGGCGACCGCATCGGCGACGCGGGCGAACTCGGCGAAGGGTGCGGAGCGGACCATCCTCCGTCGAGTCTACCGGCGTGTACGATCGGCCTCATGCAGACCGCCGGCGTCCTGGGGATCGATCCACCGAGCCTGACCGTCGCCGAGGCGGAGGACATCGTCCGGACCACCTTCGGCATCGCCGGCAGGGCCAGCCCGCTGGTCAGCGAGCGCGACCAGAACTTCCGCATCACCGATCCGACCGGTGCGGCCAACCCGGGCTGGGTGCTGAAGGTCTCCAACGCCGGCGAAGAGCCGGGGGTGGTCGAGATGGAGGTCGCCGCGGTCGAGCACGTGGCGCGCATCGACCCGTCGCTCCCCGTCCCGGTGGGAGTTCAGACGCTCGAGGGCGGACCTGTCGGCCTCGTCAGGGGCGCCGACGGCGTCGCGCACCTGGTTCGCCTGCTGCCGGCCCTGCCGGGGCGCAACGTGGATGCGACCGAGCTTGGCGTAGAGTCGATCGAGGGGATCGGCGTCACGGTGGCGCGCCTGGGTCGGGCGCTGCGCGGCTTCTTCCATCCGTCCGCGGGGCGCGCGATCTGGTGGGACCTCAAGCACATCCCCGCCATGCGGGAGCATCACGCGCTGGTCGAGGAGCCGGGGCGCCATGCACTCCTGGCGCGAGCCCTGAAGCGCCACGACGAGCGGGTCCTGCCGGTGTACGCGACGTTGCGGGCACAGGTCATCCACGACGACGCCACGCTCGACAACCTGCTCCTCGACGAAGCCGGACGCGTGACCGGGATCATCGACTTTGGCGACATGGCCCACACCGCCCTGGTGGCCGACATCTCGGCCACGCTCCAGTCCCTGCTGCGCGGCCGGGACGACATCTTCGAGGTCGCCGAGGCCTTCCTGCGCGGGTACACCTCGGTGACGCCGCTCGAGCAGATGGAGGCGGACCTGCTCGGTGACCTGCTCGCCGCGCGGATGGTGCAGACGATCCTGATCTCGGAGTGGCGGACGCGGCAGTACCCCGACAACGCCTACATCACCGGCTGGACCGATCCGGCCTGGCGGCTGCTCGAACAGCTCGAGGCGGTCGGCGTTGACGAGGCGGGGCGCCGCCTGGCGACCGCCGCACGACCGGTTCCGCTGGCCGCACCGGGATGGCGAGCCGCCGGCACCGCGGAGCTGATCGCACGCCGGGGCCGCGTCCTGGGCAGCGCCCTCTCACCGCTCACCTACCGCCGCCCGCTGCACCTGGTCCGCGGCGAGCGCAGCTGGCTGTTCGACACCGGTGGCCGCGCCTACCTCGACGCGTACAACAACGTGCCGGTGGTGGGCCACTCGCACCCGCGTGTGGTCGAGGCGATCGCCCACCAGGCGGCCACGCTGAACACGAACACGCGCTACCTGCACGAGGCGGCGATTGAGCTCGCGGAGCGACTGGTGGCGACCATGCCCGAGGGGCTCGACACGGTCATGTTCGTGAACTCGGGAAGCGAGGCGACCGACCTCGCCTGGCGGCTGGCGACGATCGTGAGCGGCGCGACCGGGGCCATCGTCAACGCCTGGGCGTACCACGGCGTGAGCGCCGCCATTGCCGATCTCTCGCCGTCGGAGTGGCCGCGCGGCGAGCAGCCGGCGCACGTGGAGACGATCCCGCCGCCCGATGCCTACCGGGGCATCTACCGCGAGCTCGCCGACCCGGGGGAGCGGGCCGCGACCGAGATCGACCTGGCCGTCGCTCGGCTCTCGGAGCGAGGCCACCGGCCGGCCGCGCTCTACCTCGACACCCTCTTCACCTCGGACGGGATCTTCGCCCCGGGTTCCGCGCACCTGGCGCCGATGCTGGCGCGTGCCCGCGCCGCCGGGGCGATGCTGGTGGCCGACGAGGTGCAGGCCGGCCACGGGCGTGGCGGCGATGGCCTGTGGAGCTTCTCCGCCTGGGGCATCACCCCCGACATCGTCACCCTGGGAAAGCCGATGGGCAACGGCCATCCGATCGCCGCGGTCATCACTCGCGCCGACATCGTCGACCGATTCGCCGCCGAGACCGAGTTCTTCAGCACCTTCGGCGGCAACCCGGTTGCCTGCGCCGCGGGGCTGGCCGTGCTCGACATCCTGGACGACGAGAACCTGCTGGAGAGCTCGCGCGTGGTCGGAGAGGGGCTGCGGGCCGCGCTTGGTGATCTTGCGGCGCGCCACCCTGTCATCGGCGACATCCGGGGTCGCGGCCTGATGACCGGCGTGGAGCTGGTCGTCGACCGCGCAACACGCGGGCCGGCCGGCGACGTCGCGGCGCAGGTCCGCGACCAGATGCGCGAGCAGGGCGTCCTGATCGGCACCACGGGTCGCCAGGGCAACGTGCTGAAGGTTCGCCCGCCGTTGTGCGCCACGGCCCAGGAGGCCGATCTGATCGTCGACACCCTCGACCAGGTGCTGACGGCGGTTGGAGGCACGCCTTGACGGGCCCCATCGGTCCATGCACGCTTGTGGCATGTTCAAGTGGCAGAAGCCGGTGATCGATCCGGAGATGGCCAAGCGCGTCCCGCCGGGCCAGGTCCTGACCGAGAAGTTCCCGGTGCTGCACTTCGGGCGGGTCCCCGAATACCCAGACCTGTCGCGCTGGGACTTCCGCGTCTTCGGCGACGTGGAGACGCCCTTCACCCTGAACTGGACCGAGTTCCGGCAGCTGCCGGTCAGCGAGACGACGCTCGATATCCACTGCGTCACCCGTTGGTCGAAGCTCGGCACCACGTGGAAGGGCGTGTCGATGACGCACATCGCCGAGGTGGCGCAACCCCGTTCCAGCGCGCGCTTCGTCATCTTCCACGCCGAGTACGGCTACACCAGCAATGTGCCGATTGAGATCGCGCTTGATCCGGCCGCCCTGCTCGCCTGGGACTTCGACGGGAAGCCGCTCGAGGCGGAGCACGGCTATCCGCTGCGAGCGATCGTCCCCGCCCGGTACTTCTGGAAGAGCGCCAAGTGGCTGCGCGGCGTCGAGTTCAGCAGCGAGGATCGGCCCGGCTTCTGGGAGCGCAACGGCTACTCCAACTCGGCCGACCCGTGGCGCGAAGAGCGCTACTCGGACTTCTAGATGCATCCGTTCGCTCGGAACGTGGTGATCGGGGTGGTGGCGCTGCTGATCGCAGCCGCCCTGACGGCGCTGGCATTCGCCGGCGACGACTCCGGGCTGTCGGTGTTGGCGATGTTGGGAAGCTCCCTGATCGCCGCCGGGGTCGGCGTCTTCCTCTTCGCGCAGGGCTGGATCTGGTCGCAGCGGGCCTACCGCAGCCGAGGTCCCGGCATGGCGCTGGCGATCGCGGTGGGCGGCGGGGTGATGATCCTGCTCGCCGCCGTCGCGCTGGCCGGTGCGGCGATCCTGATCATCCTCTTCTACCTGTAGCCCCGGCGTCGCGGTCGAGACCGCGACGGCTGCGGTGGCGACACCTTGTTAGGATGCGGCGGTCAGACCGTGCGGTTTGCTCGCGCCCCCATCGTCTAGAGGCCTAGGACGCCACCCTTTCAAGGTGGAGATCACCGGTTCGAATCCGGTTGGGGGCACCACCCTGTGACTGCTGGAGCTCCTCAGGTCGGCGGCTGGCTGAGTCCCTGCGCGCTTCCCGTTGCCTTGAGCCCCGCCCGACTCACTGTCGGCGGCGGACATTCATCGACAGGCGCAAGCCGACGAACCCAGCCGCCACCGCTGCGGCGACCCATGAGACCCATGCGTCGCACGGCACGACCCAGCCAAACGTCGAGTAACACGTCGGGGGCTGCGCGCTATTACCGCTCCCGGGAAACAGAAGCACTAGGACGACGAGCCCGGCGAGAAGAGCGACAAAGATTGTCCTCGCGCTCGGTCTGGTGGCATGCAAGGTCGTCCGCTCCATCGGAGTTCCATCCTTCCATCGGGGACAAGTTCCGATCATCGGCCCCAAGCGGGGCTACGCAGGGCAAAGACGCTTCTTCTGGTCGTCTTGTTCCCTTGTCAGGCTCTTTATGAGCACCCCGAGATGTTCGAGATCCAGCGCGGGTGTGAAGCGCGTCAGACGTGGTTGATCTCGACCCGGTCCCCGCAGTCGGGGCACCACAGCAGGAGGAGCTTCGGGTCCTCTGGCACGGGACGCCACGAGTAGACCATCTCCTCGGTGACCCGCTCGCCGCAATGCGGGCACTCGGCACCGAGGTCCAGCCACTGGTCGCGCGGCACGTTCTGGCGGCCCACGACCTACGCCTCCTCGTCGCCGGGGAGCGGGGCCGGTGGCTTCCAGCCCGGCTTGCCGACCGGGTTGGTGGGCGACGGGGCGTCGGCGCTCGGGGCCCCATCGGCCGCAGCGATGGCGGCGCGGGTCGCCTCGGAGCGCCTGGTCGGCTCCAGCATCGGGTAGGCGCGGGCCGCATAGCCGGGCCACAGCCCGATCTCGCCGTCGCGGATCATCACCTGCACCGTGCGGTACGCACCGGTCACGTCCCCGGTCGATCGGTCGAGCACTTGGTAGGTCTTTCCGGTGACGGCCCGCAGCGCGGGCGGGAGGGTCTCCACCAGGCTCTCTGGATCCGGACTTGCCGCGAACGCCATCTCCAGCGCGGCAACCACCTGCTCGTCGAGGAGCCGGCGGGGCAGCGGACGGCTGATGTAGGCCATCGCGGGGGCGCGGCTGGGGCCACGGAAGGTGCGGATCAGCGACTTGATCATCGGGCCGAGATTGTAGCGTCCCGGAGCGTCGTGACCCGCCGAAAGGGTCGCGCGGCCTGCCGTTGGTATACTCACTCCCCCGTGAGGCAACCACGCAACCGCGCCGCATGAGACCCGCCCCGTCGGCGAGCGCGACCCCAACGGCCCCACGAACCGGGCACCGTAGCGAACCTGCTCAAGGAGAGATCCGATCACTGCGCGCGTGAGAAAGGCCGTCATCCCGGCGGCCGGATTCGGCACCCGCTTCCTGCCGGCGACCAAGGCGGTTCCCAAGGAGATGCTGCCGCTGGTCGACCGACCGATCATCCAGTACGCGGTCGAGGAGGCGGTCGCCTCGGGGATCGAGCAGATCATCATCGTCATCGCGTCAGGGCGCAGCGCCATCGAGGAGCACTTCGACTCGCACCCCGCCCTCGAGCGCTGGTTGGAGGACCGCGGCCAGATCGAGCTGCTGCGCGCGGTGCGCCGCATCACCGAGGTGGGGACCATCGCCTTCGTCCACCAGAAGGAGCAGCTCGGCCTTGGACACGCAGTGCTGATGGCCAAGGAGCTGGTCGGCGACGAGCCGTTCGCGGTGCTCCTGCCCGACGACGTGATGCTCAATCCGGGGGGCACGCCGGTGACCGGTCAGCTGATCGAGCAGCATCGCGCGCATCGCGGCTCGGTGATCGCACTGCATCGGGTGCCGCGGGAGGATACGAGCCGCTACGGCATCGTCGCGCCGGTGCGCGAGGAGCATCGGCTGGTGGAGATCGGGGACCTTGTCGAAAAGCCGCCGGTCGACGAGGCGCCGTCCGACCTTGCGGTGCTGGGACGCTACATCCTGTCGCCCAAGATCTTCGACAAGCTCGAGACGACCCAGCGCGGCGCCGGAGGAGAGATCCAGCTGACCGACGCGTTGCGCGCGCTCACTCGGGAGCAGCCGGTCTTCGGCTACCGATTCGAGGGGGTCCGCCACGACGCAGGCACGCGCCTCGGCTGGCTGAAGGCCAACGTCGCGCTCAGTCTTGAGTCGGACGAGGCCGATGAGTTCCGCGCCTACGTCCGCAGCCTCGACCTGCGAGACTGACCGGCGGTGGAGATGATCGGGCGAATGGTCGGCGGGCGCTACCGGCTCATTGCGCCGCTCGGCGAGGGCGGGATGGCCACGATCTGGCGCGCCGTCGATGAGCAGCTCGACCGGGAAGTTGCCGTCAAGCTCCTGCGCCCCCAATTCGACAACGACGCCGGCTTCGCGGCTCGCTTCAAGCAGGAGGCTCGCTCCGCCGGATCGCTCTCGCATCCCAACATCGTGCCGGTCTACGACTACGGGACCGATGCCGAGAGCGGTGGCCAGTTCATCGTCATGCAGTTGATCGACGGCCAGGACCTTTCTACCGTCCTTGCCGAGCGCGGCCCGCTCTCGGTCGACGACGCGGTACGCATCGCCATTGGCGTCGCGTCCGCCCTCGAGGCGGCGCACCGTCGCGGGATCATCCACCGCGACGTCAAGCCGGGGAACATCCTGATCGACGATGACGTGAAGGTGACCGACTTCGGCATCGCGCGGGCCGTCAGCGAGACCTCCATGACGGTCACCGGCACGACGCTGGGGTCGGTCCACTACTTCAGCCCGGAGCAGGCGCGAGGCCAGGACGTGACCGGCCGCAGCGACGTCTACTCGCTCGGCATCGTCCTGTACGAGATGCTCACCGGGCGCCGCCCGTTCGAGGGCGACTCGGCGGCCGGGGTGGCGCTCAAGCGGCTTAACGAGGACCCGCTGCCGCCCGAAACGCACCGGCCCATTGCCGCGGGTCTGTCAGCGATCGTGATGCGCGCCCTGGCGCGCGACCCCGACGAGCGGTTCCCCGACGCCGGCTCGTTTGCCGAGGCGATGCGCGTCTGGCGGCAGGATCCGCACGCTGCCGAGCCGGACACCGGGTCAGCAGGCGCCGGGGTCGCGGGCGTCGCATCGGCGATCGGCTCCCCGCCGCCCCAGGCCGCACCACTCCCGGCTTCCGGGGAGCCAACGGTGTACGTGCCGCCGAGGGTCACGCTTCCCTCGGACCTTGCCGCGGTGGGGGGAGCGGGCAGCACGCCGGCACCCGGCGCGGGATACGGGCTCCGGGACAACCGCCGCGCGGGTCCCCCTCCCCGACGCCCATCAGCGCCGCCGGAGGGCCAGCCGTGGTGGATCTGGCTGCTCGCAATCCTCGCGGTGGTCCTGCTCGGGACCATCGGGTTCCTGGGAGCCCAGGTGCTGGGTGCACTCGGCCCGGGCCAGACACCGATCCCGTCCGCGTCCGCGGTGACCGTCCCGGACTGGGTCGGCGACCCGATCGCCGGCGTCCGCGAGGAGGCGGGCCGCCTGGACCTCAAGCTCAGGGTGGTGCGCGAACCGAACGACGAGGTCGAGGTGGACCGGGTCATCTCCACCGATCCCGCCGCCGACGAAACGGTGGCCAAGGGCGACACCATCACGGTGGTGGTCAGCAACGGCGCGGAGGAGGTCAACGTTCCGGTGCTGATCGGTCAGACCCGCGCGGAGGCAGCAGCCACGCTGGACAGGGCGGGCCTGGCGCTGGGTGCGGTGAGCGAGGAGCCAAACGACCGGCCGGCTGGCACCGTGATCAGCACCGTGCCAGGGGCGGGCGTAACGGTCGGCAAGGGGAGCCAGGTGGACCTGGTCCTCTCCATGGGCCCGACCCCCTCGCCGAGCCCCTCGCCGACCCCGGTCCCGACGCCAACACCGACCCCGGTCCCGACGCCGACGCCGGTTCCGGAGACTCCGGTCCCCTCAACCCCGGCCTAGTCGTCCGCCAAATCCCCCGGCGCGCCATCGAGTGCTACGATCGACGTCCGAGATACGCAGTCCGACCGGGAGGTCAATGGCACCCACATGACAGCCGCGATGATGGTCGACGATGCGACCTTCGAGGCCGAGGTCCTCAACTCCGAAAAGCCGGTGCTCGTCGATTTCTGGGCACCGTGGTGCGGGCCATGCCGGCTCGTCTCGCCGGTCGTCGAGGCGTTCGGCGAGGCCCATGGCGACAAGGTCGCCACGGCCAAGGTGAACACCGATGAGAACCAGCAGCTGGCGATGCGCTACAGCATCTTCTCGATCCCGACGCTGATCGTCTTCAAGGACGGCCGCGAGGCCGCCCGCCTGGTCGGTTACATGCCGCAGGCGGCAATGGAGGACCGACTCCGCGAATTTCTGGCGTAGGTGCTCCGCGGCGCCGATGTGACCGCCGCCCACCCGGGCGGGGGTCTTCTGACTCCCGGCCCAGCCCAGCGACTACACTCTCGGCCGTGATCATCAAGACCGAACGCCGTGTCGGCGCCGACCGGCGCCTTGCCGCAGATCCGTTCGCCCCGGACCGGCGCGCCGACGACCGGCGCACCATGTGCTGGGAGGTCGAGAACTGCGACCTGGCCGTCCGCTACCGCTGCCCCGCATTCATCCTGCGTCGCCCCTGCTGGGAGCTGTGGGCGGTGGAGGGGGTCGGTCCCGCGCGCGCCTGCTGCCACAACGAGATCGATTGTGAACCGGGGCGTTGCGCCATCGCCGAGAAGCGGTTCGCCGCGACCCCCGAGCCGCTCACCGTTCACGTCGGTCGCCGGGGCGTGCCACTCGGCTACACCGGCAAGCGCCGGCACAGTTGCCCGCACTTCTACCTGACCAACGGGGCGAGGGATCGCGTCGGGACCGACTCACCGGGAGTGCTCCGGATGCTCATGAAGCAAGACGGCATGGTGAACCGCTGCGACCTGCGTGGCGGTGTCCACCTCGACAACGGATACGTCGCCGATCTGTGCATGACCGGTCAGTTCCATGACTGCGTCTTCTTCGAGGACGAGGGCGCCTGACACGGCAGGCATCGGATACGAAGCCACAGTCGAGGCCCTCCGCTCGCGCGGGCGATTCGGGATCAGCCTTGGCCTTCAGCGGATAACCGCGCTCCTCGACGAACTGGATCACCCGGAGCGAGGCCTGCGGGGGGCGCTCGTCGGCGGCACCAACGGGAAGGGCAGCGTGGTGGCGCTCGCGCTCGCCGTCCTGCGTGCCGCGGGGCTGCGCGTCGGGAGCATGCCGAAACCGCACCTGGTGGCCTATCGCGAGCGGATCGCGATCGATGGTCGGCCGATCAGCGCGGAACGCTTCGCGGCGGCAGTCGCTTCGGTCCTGCCGGCGATCGACGCCGTTACCTCCCGCCTGGGTGCACCCACCGAGTTCGAGGCGCTCACCGCGGCGGCGTTCGCCGAGCTCGCGCGAAGCGACCTCGACCTGGTGCTGGTGGAGGTCGGACTGGGTGGCCGGCTCGACGCCACGAACGTACTCGATCCGGGTGTCGCGGTCATCACGAACGTCCAGCACGACCACGAGCGGCACCTCGGGTCGACCCTCGCGGCGATCGGGACCGAGAAGGCGGCGATCATCAAGCCGGGCAACCTTGCCGCCACCGGCGCCGGCTCACGTGGGTTCAACCCCATCCGGGACCGATGTGTCGCGCTGGGCGTCCCACTGCGACTGGCCGGATCGGGGCGTCCATACCGGGCCGTCGTGCGCCAGGCCGACTGGGACGGGGTGATCCTGGATGCGACGACGCCATTCGGGGAGCTTCCCGCCCTGCAGGTGGGGCTGCTGGGAGGTCACCAGGCGGCCAACGCGGCCGTCGCCCTGGCCCTGCTTGACGCGCTCGTCGAGGACGCCGACCGGCGGGGCGTGGCGCTCGGCGTCGACGAGGCTGCCATTCGGCAGGGGTTTGCCGCCGCACGATGGCCGGGGCGCATGGAGCTGCTCGACCGCGCCCCCTTCGGGCGCGTCCTGCTCGACGGGGCGCACAACCCGGCCGGCGCCCGGGCACTGACGGCCGCTCTGGGCGAGCTCAGGATGCACCGATTCCCGCTCGTGTTCGGCGCGATGCGCGGCAAGCGTGTCACCGCCGTGCTGCGCGCGCTCGCCCCGCTTGAGCCGATCCCCGTCTTCACCGCTGTGGCCGATCCGGGTGCGCATCGCCCGGAATCGCTGCTGCGGATCTGGCGGCGTATCGCGGACGCGGGCGAGGCTGCAGCCGACCCGGCGAGCGCCCTGCTGCGCGCCGCCGAGCTGCGCCGGTCCGTCGAACAGCCGGTGGTGGTCGCGGGCTCGCTGTATCTGGTCGGCGCGGTTCGTGGGATGCTGACCGGCGAGCAGGAGGTCTGAGTGACCGAGTTCCGGTGGGGAGAGCGCACGCTGGTGATGGGGATCATCAACGTCACGTCCGACTCGTTCTCGGGCGACGGCATCGCGCTGCCCGGGCGCAGCGAGCTGGAGATCGTTGCCGCGGCACTCGAGCAGGCGCGTGACTTCGTCGACGCGGGCGCCGACATCCTTGACGTCGGAGCCGAATCCTCGCGGCCGGCGCAGTTCTACGGAGAGCGGCTTCCGGTCGATGCGGAGGCGGAGGCCGCATCGGCCGTCCCGGTGGTGGCGGCTCTGGCGCGCGCGTTCGACGGCCGCGCCGCGGTGAGCATCGATACCACCAAGGGCACGGTCGCCCGCGCCGCCCTCGAGGCGGGCGCCACGATCGTCAACGACGTATGGGCCGGGCGACGCGATCCGGCAACCATCGAAGCGGCCGCCGAGGCCGACGCGTACCTGGTGCTGATGCACAACCGGGACGTGGCCGAATACCCGGGCGGCGTCTTCGACGAGGTGGTGACGTGGCTGCGCGAGGCGATCGAGCGGGCGCTGGCCGGCGGCGTCGCCCGCGAACGGCTGATCGTGGATCCGGGGGTCGGCTTCGGCAAGACCCGGTCCCACTCGCTCGAGCTCCTCCACCGCCTGGCCGATCTCAAGGCCGCGCTGGGCGGGCTGCCGCTCCTGGTCGGAACGAGCCGCAAGCGCTTCATCGGCGAGCTGCTCGACGGCGCACCGCCTGAGCAACGGCTGGAGGGGACCGGGGCGAGCGTGGCGCTGGCCATCGCAGCCGGCGCCGACATCGTGCGGGTGCACGACGTTGCCGCCATGGTGCGCACCGTTCGGATCAGCGACGCCATCGTGCGGAGGCCGTCATGACCGAGGCAGGGGACCGGATCACCCTGCGTGGCATGCGCTTTGCCGGCCGCCACGGCGCGCTCCCCGGTGAGCAGCTGACGGCCCAGCCGTTCGAGGTGGACGTCGTGTTGACCCTGGACCTCGCGCCTGCCGCGGCCAGCGACGACCTCGCCGACACGGTCGACTATGCCGCGCTCTTCGACCTGGCGCGGGGCATTGTGGAAGGCCGCTCGTTCCGGCTTCTCGAGGCGATGGCCGGGGCCATCGCCGACGCGGTCCTGGCCACACTCGATGTCGACGAGGTCGAGGTGGCGGTCCGCAAACCGCAGGCGCCACTGCCCGGCGAGTTCGAGACGGTCGAGGTGCGCCTGCGCCGGCGCCGTCGGGAACGCGCCTCCTAGCGTTGGGCTGGGAGCGTGCCGAGTGTCACGCTCACCTGGATCGTCTCCCCGTCACGCACGACCGACAGCACCACCACGTCGCCGGGTGCATGCGGCATGACGAGCGCGGCCAGGTCGTGCCGATCATCGACCTGCACCCCGTCGACGGCCACCACCACGTCGCCATCGCGGAGCCCGGCAGCCTCGGCGGGGCTGCCGGGGAAGACGCCGGGTGCACCGTTGTCGGCCGCGTCAATCAGCACACCATGGTCGATGCCCAGGCCGCGCTCCTCGGCAAGCGCCGCGTTCAGCCGCACGTAGTAGACCCCGATCCAGGGTCGCGCGATCGGCTCTCCGGCGAGCGCCAGCTCCATGATCGGGCGGGCGATATTGATCGGGATGGCGAAGCCGATCCCCTGCGCATCGCGGTTGACCGCGGTGTTGATGCCGATCACCTGCCCGGCGCTGTTGATCAACGGCCCGCCGGAGTTGCCGGGGTTGATGGCCGCATCCGTCTGGATCAGGTTGTTGAGCTGCTCGCTCGAGGTGCCGAGCGCGTCACCGGCCCGGATCTGGCGGCCGAGGCCGGAGACGACGCCGGTGGTGACCGTGTTCTCGAAGGTTCCCAGCGGGTTGCCGATGGCGATCGCCAACTGGCCCAGCTCCAGGTCGTCGCTCGAGCCGATCGGCGCGGCCGGCAGCCCGCTTGCATCGATCTTCACGATCGCCAGGTCGGTCAGCGTGTCGATGCCGTACACGCGTCCCACGAAGACCCGCGAGTCGGTGAGCTGGACCGAGATCTCGTCAGCGCCGTCCACGACATGCTTGTTCGTCAGGATCCAGCCGTCGGGGTCGAAGATGAATCCGGAGCCGACACCGTTCGTTCCGCCGACCACCCCACCGTTGGTTCGCGCGGTGATCGTCACCACGGCGGGCATCACCTTGGCGACGGCGGTGATCACCGCACTCGATTCGTCGAGGTGCAGCTGGCTCACCGCGGTGCCGGTCGGCCCGTTCACCGCGCTGCCGGTCGGCGTCCGGAGCAGGTTCGCGACGGCCGCCGCGGACAGCGAGCCGGAGATGATCGCCGTCACGAGGGCAATGGTGATCACCGACAGCGGACCGAGGCCGCGGCGCCCAGGCGACGGAGGCGGCGCGGCCGGAGGTGCTGACCAGGTGGGAGCCGCGCTCCATGTCGGTCGGTTCGGCTGGCTGGGCGGCGGGCCGTAGCGGCTCACCTCGACCCCCGGTGCGTATGCATCGGCATCGGGAGTTGTCGGGAGATCCTGGTCGCTCATCGGTCCTCGCTGGTTGGCATGTGCCCTCGATGGTGGCCGTCGCGGGTTGCGCTCAGCGAGCCGGCCGCGTGAAGTTTCATTGACCTTCCGGGGTGCGTGGCAGCCGCACGGTGAAGGCGGTGCCCTGTCCAGGCGCGCTCGCAACGTCGATCGTCCCACCGTGCATCTCCACGATCGAGCGGGCGATGGCCAGCCCCAGCCCGCTCCCGGACGCCCGCGCCTCACCCACGTTCGTGCCCCGGAAGAAGCGCTCGAAGACGCGGGGCAGCTCGGCCTCGGTGATTCCGGGGCCGGTGTCGCGGATCAGCACGATGGCCCCCTCGGGAGCATCGGTCAGGGTCGCAACCACCTCGCCGCCGCGCGGGGTGAACTTCAGCCCGTTGCCGACCAGGTTGGTCAGCAGCTGCACCACCCGCTCGCGGTCGAAGCGGATGATCACCGGCGACGCGGGCACCTCGATCGCCAGCGACACGCCTCGCTGCTCGGCGAGCTCGGCGTGCGCCTCGACCACCGAGCGGATCGGGTCGCGCAGATCCCCGGATCGCATGTCGAGCGGGAAGATCCCGGCGTCGATGCGCGACAGGTCGAGCAGGTTGGTGCTCATCCAGTCAAGCCGGCTGATCTGCTCCTCGGAGCGTGCCAGGAACTCGCGCCGGGTCGGCTCGTCAACGTCGCCGTCGCGCTGCAGCTCGGTGAAGGCGCGCAGGGCGGCGATCGGCGTGCGGAACTCGTGAGACACGTCCGCCACGAATTCCCGGAGCCGATCCCGGTCGGCCTCGAGCAAGCGGAGTGACTCCGAGAGGCGGTCGGCCATCACGTTGAACTGGTGGGCCAGGTCGTCGACCTCGACGATGGTGGAGCGCGGCGCCCGCTCATCGAGCTGACCCTGCGCCAGGCGGCTGCTCGCCCGCCGCAGCCGCGCCAGGGGGATGGTGAAGCGCCGGGCGACGAGAACGCCGACCGCCACGGAGGCGATCAACGCCAGCAGGCCGGTCAGGTAGAGGGTGCCGCGCACGCGATCGAGCGTCCGCGCGCGCGACGTGTACGGGTTCGAGACGGTGATGGTGAATTTCAGCGGCGGCGAGAGGTCCGGCATGGCGATCTGCTGCGAGACCGCCTGGTCCGGGACCTCGGGATCCGGGTGCAGGCCATCGGCGACCAGCGCCTCGACGGTCGCGGCGTCGGGCTCGGCGCGCGCGGCGAGCGTACCGTCCTCGTTGTAGAACGAGACGGTCCCCTGCGCCAGGGCGCGCGCTGCCGTCTCGGCCACGGGCCGCAGCAGCTGGGCCTCGCGCAGCTCCCGGACGGTGAGCAGCTGCGGGCGCGTGGTCGCCACGCTGGTCGCCTGCTCCTGGAGGAGGAGGGCCGTCGAAAGGGCCGCCGTGCGGGCCCGACTGGCCGCCTGCTCGACGAAATAGCCGGGGAGCACCTGGTTCAGCGACAGCCCCGATACGAGGAGCGCAACCAGCGCCACGCTGGCGAGGGCGAGCACCAGGCGCGCATTCAGCTGCTGGAACCAGGCGAGACGCCGTCGGACGCCCCCGAGCGTCGGGACGGACCCGGAGTCAGTCCTCGCTGAACGCATAGCCCACGCCTCTCACCGTCTTGATGTAGCGAGGCTGGGCGGGATCGGGCTCGATCTTCTCGCGGATGTGGCTGACATGCACGTTGATCGTGCGCTCGTCGGCCTCGAGCGCTTCATAGTCACGCACCAGTTCGAGGAGCTGGGTCCGGGTGTAGACGCGCCCCGGCTTGGCGGCCATGTGGCGCAGCAGGTCGAACTCGGTCGTGGTCAGGCTGATCCGCTCGCCGTCGCGGGTGACGCGGCGCCGCTCGAGGTCGATCACCAGGTCGCCGCGTCGCAGCGTCCTGCCCGTCTGCGTGTCGGCCAGTTCGCCGTAGGCGCGCCGCAGCAGCGCCTTGATTCGGCTCACCAGCTCGCGAACGCTGAACGGCTTGACCAGGTAGTCGTCGGCGCCGATCTCCAGGCCGACCACCTTGTCGACCTCGTCGGCGCGGGCGGTCAGGAACAGGACCGGGGCGCGCGTCTCGCGGCGCAACTGGCGACAGACCTCGAACCCGTCGATCCCCGGCAGGCGGACGTCGAGCAGCACCAGATCCGGCGCGATATCGGCGAATCGAGCGACCGCCTCTTCGCCGGTCCCCACGATGACGGTCGCGTATCCCTCGCGCTCAAGGGCCACCTGGACCCCACGGGCGACCGCAGGTTCATCCTCAACGATCATGATCGTGCCAGCCATTGACCACCGATTCTAGCCCGACCTCCGGATCGCCTCCTTGCCGCTCTCTCGGTCCGTTGGTACCATGCGCTCCCGCGCCTGAAGCGTTTCACCTGCATCCGGCATGCCCGGACGCCAGCAATCGAGGATCAAGTCAGACCGATGGACCTGGAGATCACCGTCAGCTCACGCAGCGTGCTCGGCAAGCAGACCAGCCGCCTGCGCGGCACCGGGATGGTCCCCGGCGTCCTGTTCGGCAAGGCGCACGGCTCGGAGCCGGTGCAGCTTGAAGCCAAGGCGCTCGAGGTGCTCTATCGAGCCGCCGGCCGCACGAACATCGTTAAGGTCTCCGTGGACGGAGGCGCGCCAACGAGCGCCATCATCAAGTCGATCCAGCGCAATCCGCTGACCGGCAGGGCCCTGCACGTGGATCTGCACGCGCTCGACCTGCGGCATGAGATGCAGGCCGACGTGCCGCTCGTGTTCACCGGGACTGCCCCCGTCGTCGAGCTCGAGGACGCGATCCTGTTCACCGCCATCGATCACGTCAAGATCAGGGCGCTGCCGGCGGACCTGCCGGACGAGATCGCCGTCGACCTGTCACCGCTCACCGATCTGGAGGCCACCATCCACGTCCGCGATCTGCCGGTTCCTGCTGGGGTCACCATCCTCAATGACCCCGCAGACCTGGTCGCCAAGGTGAGCCCGCCACGCGTCGAGGAGGAGCCCATCGTGGTCGCCGCCGTCGAGGGCGAGGAGGCAGCCGCGGCCGAGGGCGAAGAGGGCGAAGCGACCGACGAAGAGCCGAGCGCGGCTGCCGAATCGGGCGAGGAGAGCGGCTCCTAGGACCGCCCGGCGTCCGCTGGCGATCCCTCGCATTTCAGGCCTTCCCAGCGACCCCGTAACGTGCGTATAGTCCCGTGGGCCGACCCGCAACTGCCCGCGGGGCGCTCCCTTCCGGGCTGCGCCTCACACCGGCGCAGCGCCGTCCGCATGTGGAAGGAGGGTTCGCCTACTCGCCCGCCGTATCGCCCACGCGTGACCCGATCCTTGCCGTGCGCGCGGCGGCCGCCGCAGCGCCGATTCCGACACTGGAGGAGAGGTTCCACATGACGCAGCGATCCCGCGAGGACGTCATCCAGCAGGACGTCCGCGACCTACACGGACTCGGCTATGCCCAGGAGCTGCTGCGCAGCATGGGCGGCTTCAGCAACTTCGCCATCAGCTTCAGCATCATCTCGATCCTGACGGGCGCGGTCATCCTGTTCAACTACGGACTTGCCCTGGGCGGACCGGCTTCGGTCGGCCTCGGGTGGCCGCTCGTGACGGTCTTCACGCTGATGATCGCCGCCACCATGGCCGAGATCGCATCTGCCTATCCGACGGCCGGTGGCCTGTACTACTGGGCGAGCCGCCTGAAGAACAAGAACTGGGGCTGGTGGACCGCCTGGCTGAACCTGGGTGGCCAGATCTCGATCGTCGCCGGCATCAACTTCTCGGCGGCGTACTACCTGACCGCGACACTGCTCAACCCGGTGTTCGGGATCGACCCGAACCTGGAGACACTGGGAGTGCTCAACGCGATCTGGATTACCGGTGCGCTGATCCTCATCGAGATCGGCTTCAACGTCGCCGGCACCCGCATTGTCTCGTTCATGAACGACCTGTCGGTCTGGTGGCACATCTTCTTCGTGGCCGCCATCACGATCCTGCTGTTCGCCCTCGGGACGAATGCAACCCATGACGTTGGGTTCCTGTTCACGGTCGCGCCCGCCGGCGTGAGCGCCGACGGCGACCCGATTGCGACGCTGCTGCCGTTCGGCGTGGCGGGCGCCTTCGCCCTGAGCCTGCTGCAGGCCCAGTGGACCTACACCGGCTACGACGCCTCGGCGCATGTCGCCGAGGAGACCGTCAACGCCCGCATGGCATCCGGCTGGGGCGTCTTCCTGTCGGTCGCGGTGTCTGCCGTGGTCGGCTACATCGTGCTCGTCGCGCTCACCCTCAAGATGACCGACCCCGCCGACGTTCTGGCGAACAGTGGCGGTGGCGGCGGCGTGGCCTACATCCTGGAGACCAACCTGGGTGCCGGCCTGGACAAGCTCGGCGGCCTGCTCGCGGTGGGCATCGCCTTCGCGATGACCTTCTGCGGGTTCAGCTCAATCGCATCGGCGGGGCGGATGCTGTTCGCCTTCAGTCGGGACGACGGGGTGCCGGGGAGCAAGTGGCTCAAGAAGGTGAGCGTTCGCTACCGAACACCCGCCAACTCGGTCATCGCAATCAGCATCCTGAGCTGGCTGTTGATCGCCCTGATCTATGTCCTGACCAACGCCCTGGGAGGCGATCCGTTCTTCCTGATCGCCGGCGTGACCGGAATCAGCACCGTGCTGCTCTACTGGGCATACGCGGTGTGCATCGGTCTGGGCCTGTGGGGTGATCAATCGTGGCGCAACGTGCGTGTCTGGAGCCTCGGGCGCTACAGCCGACCGATGGCCATGATCGCGGTGATCTGGGTCATCCTGATCACTCCGCTCTTCCTCTTCCCGTACGCCTTGAACCCGGCCGCCCTGTGGACGGTCCTTGGCTTCATCGTGTTCCTGCTGCTCTACTACTTCGGGTGGGCACGGACCCGGTTCGCCGGTCCGCGCCGCCAGGGAAGCGAGCAGGAGTTGAGCGAGATCGAGCGCGAGTTCGAGTCCGAGGCTGGCAAGTTCGGCGACTAGTTCGGTCGCTGGCGTCCGTTGTGGGCCGGTCGGGCAATCCGGCCGGCCCACCTTTCATGCACACGAGAGACGAAGGGAACCGATGAGCAAGGACCACCAGGGCGATCATCCGAAGCTCGCCGAGTTGAAGCAGATGGTGCGCGACGGGCGAATCGACACGCTCGTGGTGGCCCTCACCGACATGCAGGGCCGGCTGATGGGCAAGCGCGTCCAGGGCCAGGCCTTCCTGAATGGCGCGATCGACCACGGCGCCCACTTCTGCACCTACCTGCTGGGCACCGACATGGAGATGAACACGCCGGACGGATATGCGCTTATGAACTGGGAGTCCGGCTACGGCGACTGGATCGCCGACCCGCTGTGGGACACCATGCGCGTGGTGCCGTGGTTGGAGAAGACGGCCATCGTGCTGTCCGACACCGTGGATCACCACGGCCAGGAGATACCCGTCTCGCCGCGCACCATCCTCAAGAAGGTCGTCGCCAAGGCGGCAGCCATGGGCTTCTCGGTGATGGCCGGCTCCGAGTTCGAGTACTACCTGCTGACCGACACCTACGAGCAGGCCTACGAGAAGGGCTTCGTCGGCCTCGAGCGATTCGGCAAGTACAACGAGGACTACCACCTCCTGCAGGCGACCAAGGGCGAGCCGATCCACGGCAGGCTGCGCAACCTGATGACCGAGGCGGGCATCCCCGTCGAGTTCAGCAAGGGCGAGGCTGCCCCCGGCCAGCACGAGGTCAACATCCACTACACCGATGTCCTGACCATGTCGGACCAATCGGTCCTGTTCAAGCACGGCGCAAAGGAGATCGCCTGGCTGAACGGCTTCGGGCTGACCTTCATGAGCAAGCCCGATCACACCTGGACCGGGTCATCGGGCCACCTGCACATGAGCCTGTGGAGCCCCGACGGGCGCACGCCGCTCTTCGCGAAGGAGGGCGCCGAGCCCTACGGAATGACGGAGACGATGCGCCACTACCTCGGCGGCATGATGGCCTACGCCCGGGAGCTTTCCGTCTTTGCTGCGCAGAACGTGAACTCGTACAAGCGCTATGCGGTCGCCTCCTGGGCGCCGGTCAATGTGGTCTGGGGCCGCGACAACCGCACGACCGGCTTTCGGGTGGTCGGTGACGGGCCGGGCCTCCACATCGAGAACCGCTTCCCCGGCGGCGACATGAACTCGTACCTCACCTACGCCGCGGTGGTGGGGGCGGGGCTGCTCGGCATCGAGCGCGGGATCGAGCCGCCGGCAGAGTACAAGGGGAACGGCTACGTCGCGACCGGCTGCGACCGGATGCCGCGCGCGCTGCACGAGGCAATCCGCGAGCTCGAGGATTCACAGGCGGCCGTCGACATCTTCGGCGCCGACGTGGTGGCGCACTACCTCAACGCGGCACGCGTCGAGCAGGAGACCTACGACGCGATCGTCCATCCCTGGGACCGCGAGCGATACCTGGAGCGAGGCTGACCGATATGCAACGACTGACCGACAAGGTCGCGATCATCACCGGGGCCGGCAGCGGCATGGGCCGAACCGCCGCCCAGATGTTCGCGGCAGAAGGCGCCCGGGTGGTGGTGGCCGAGTTCGACGAGCGAGCAGGCAACGAGACGGTCGCCGCGGTCACCGCCGCGGGCGGCCAGGCGACCTTTGTGAAGACCGACGTGTCGAACGAGGAGAGCGCGCGCGGCATGGTCGAGCACGCGACGGCGACCTATGGCCGGGTCGACGCGCTCTACAACAACGCCGGGATCATGCCGGAGCCCGACCACAGCGTCATCGACACCGATGTCGCGACGTGGGACCGGGTGATGGCGGTCAACGTGCGTGGCGTCTTCCTCGGCTGCAAGTACGCGATCCCGCGGATGCTGGAACAGGGCTCCGGATCGGTGATCAATGTCAGCAGCTTCGTGGCGCTGCTCGGCTGCTCCGTCCCGCAGGACGCCTACACCGCCAGCAAGGGCGCCGTGCTGTCGCTGACCCGGTCCCTGGCCGTGCAATTCGGCGGCCGCGGCGTCCGGTCGAATGCGATCTGCCCCGGACCGATCGAGACGCCCCTGCTGATGGAGTGGCTGCTCAAGGATGAGGCGGCCAAGCAGCTGCGCCTGGCCCGCAACCCGACTGGTCGCTTCGGCAAGCCGGAGGAAGTTGTCAACGCGGCCATCTACCTCGCCTCGGATGAGTCGCGGTGGACCAACGGCGCGCAGTTCGTGATCGACGGGGGGATCAGCGTCAATTACTTCTAGCGGCGGTCTGCGGCCTAGAATCATCCCAATCCGCCGCCCATGAAGTGAGGCTCCCCATGACCACCGAATCCCGCGCGGCCGCTGCGCCGGCGCTCGGCAACGTGAAGATGATCATCGGCGGCGAGCAGGTCGATGCCGCCGACGGACAGACCTTTGATGTCACCAACCCGGCGAGTGGCGAGCTGCTTGCGCGAGCCCCGCTGGGGGGCAAGGAGGATGTCGATCGCGCGGTGACCGCCGCGCAGAAGGCGCTCGACGACCCGCGCGGCTGGTCGACCTGGTCAGCGGCCAAGCGCGGCCGCACCCTGCAGAAGCTCTCGAACCTGGTGAAGCAGAACCTCGAGGAGCTCGCCCAGCTCGAGAGCCGCAACGTCGGCAAGCCGATCTCCGGCGCCCGCGGCGAGGCACTCGGCGTCAGCCTCGTGTTCGAGTACTACGCAGGCGCGGCGAACAAGGTCTTCGGTGAGACGATCCCGGTCTCCAAGCCGGGGCTCGATTTCACCCTGCGCGAGCCGATCGGCGTGGTCGGCCTGATCGTGCCGTGGAACTTCCCGATGAACATGGCCAGCTGGAAGCTCGGCCCGGCACTGGCGGCCGGCAACGCGACCATCCTTAAGCCGGCGAGCTATACGCCGCTCAGCGCCCTGCGCCTCGGCGAGCTGGCCCTGGAGGCCGGTTTCCCGCCAGGCGTGGTCAACGTCATCACCGGACCGGGAGGCACCGCCGGCGCGGCGCTGGCCGGGCATCCCGGTGTCGGCAAGATCGCGTTCACCGGGGAGACGACGACCGGGCAGGAGATCATGCGGCTGGCTGCGGGCAACGTGAAGAAGATCTCGCTGGAGCTCGGCGGCAAGAGCCCGAACATCGTCTTCGACGACGCGGATCTCGAGAAGTTCGCGGCCGAGTCGCCGTACTCGGTCTTCGACAACGCCGGACAGGACTGCTGCGCGCGGAGCCGGATCTTCGTCCAGGACACGGTCCACGATCGCGTAGTCGAGCTCTTCACCGAGGCGACGCGCAAGGTCGTGGTCGGCGACCCGTCCGACGACAAGACCGAGATGGGGAGCCTGATCAGCCAGCGCCAGCGCGAGCGGGTGGCCGACTACATCGCCATCGGCCGCGAAGAAGGAGCCGAACTGGTCTACGGGGGCGAGGCCCCGACCGGCGACGAGTTCGACAATGGCGCCTACCTGATGCCGACCATCTTCGACGCCTGCCGGACCGACATGCGCATCGTGCGCGAGGAGATCTTTGGCCCGGTGGTGGCGATCATCCCGTTCCACGACGAGGCGGAGGCGCTCCGCCTTGCCAACGACACGCCGTATGGGCTGTCGGGCTCGGTCTGGAGCCGCGACATCGGCAGGGCGTTGCGCGTGGTCAAGGGGCTGAAGGCCGGTGTGCTATCGGTCAACAGCAACAGCAGCGTACACACCGAGGCGCCCTTCGGTGGCTACAAGATGAGTGGCATCGGGCGCGAGCTGGGGATGCACGCGGTCGAGCTGTACACCGAGGTCAAGAACGTCTACGTCGACCTGAGCTGACCCGAGCGGCGTCCACGAAGGCGCGCCACAGCCGGTCGAACTCTGGAGCCATGAACTCGGGCCGCTCCGGGTGGCACTGGACGCCGAGCAGCCAGTCGGTCGGATCGGCCGCCTCGAGTGCCTCCACCAGGTCTCCGTCGTGGTGCGGCGCCAGGCCCGTGGCGACGAGCCCGGGAGCAAGATCTCGCGGCCGCACCGCCTGGTGGTGGTAGGAGTTGACCTCGGTGCTGATCATCGGGGCCGCGTCGCCGAGAATGACCGCGAGCCGCGAAGCGGGGTCGAGGTGCAGCGGATGGGCCGCCGGCAGGCCCGAGGTGTCGTGCCCTTCGAGGTGCTGCACCAGCGAACCACCGGAAAAGACGTTGATCGCCTGGAAGCCCCGGCAGACGCCAAGCACTGGAACGCCGTGCCGGCGTGCTGCCCGCCACGCCTCGAGCTCGAGGTCGTCGCGAACCGCCTCGACCTGCGCGGCCGGATGTGGCTCCTCGCCGTACAGGCCCGGGTCCAGGTCGGCCCCGCCGGGGAGGAGGAGTCCATCCATCACGGCAAACGCGGCGAGACGCTCAGCGGCGCTGGTGCCCGGGTCGAGCGGGACCGGATCGCCACCGGCGCGATGCACCGCAACCAGGTAGTTGTCGAATGTCGCCCAGGTCGGCTCTTCGAGCGCGGCCTGCTCGGGGCCGTGCAGGGTGACCACAATCCGGGGCCGGTCGACCATTGCGTGATGATATGTGCCGCTGGTCTGCTAGCGGCGGCGGCTCGTCTTCGGGTCGAACGCGTCGCGCAGCCCGTCGCCGAGCAGGGTGAAGCCGGCCAGCGCGATCGCCAGTGCGACCATCGGCGGGATGATCAGCCACGGCGCGCTCTCGGCGTTGCGGATGCCGACCTCGATCAGGCTCCCCCACGACGCGCGCGGCGTCTGCACACCGAGCCCCAGGAAGGAGAGGGTCGATTCGGCCAGGATCGCGGCCGGAATCCCGACGCTCACCGCCACGATGATCGGGCCGATGGCGTTTGGCAGGACGTGACGCAGCACGATCTGTCGGTCCGGCACACCCAGCGCTCGCGCTGCCTCCACGTATTCGCGATGCTTGATCGCCAGCACCTGGGCCCTCACCAGCCGTGCCATGGTGACCCATGAGACGAGGCCGATGGCCAGGAAGACCATGAACAGCCCGTTCATCAGCCGGAAGAGCGGCGTGTACACGATGGCCGAGGTGATGAGGATCACGAAGAAGAGGTCGGGGAAGGCGTAGATCACGTCGGTGAAGCGCATCAGCGCCGTCTCCGTGCGCCCGCCGCGCCAGCCTGCGACGGCACCGATCGGCACACCGATCAGGAGCACCACCACCTGGGCGATGAGCGCGACCGTCATCGAGACCTGCGCGCCGTCGAGCGTGCGGCTGAACAGGTCCCGCCCGAGCCGGTCAGTGCCGAACAGGTGCCCCGGCGACAGCGGAGGCAGAGGCTGCGCGTCGTTTGCCATGATGCCGGGCAGGTCCTGAACTCGGTAGTCCCAGGGCGCCAGGAACGGCCCGAAGAGGCCGAGCAGCGCGAGCAGTACCACGATCACCAACCCCACCATCCCCGACGGAGAGTGACGCAGCCGAAGCACGGCATCGGTCCAGTACCCGCGGCCGTGGCCTCGCGCATCCACCGTGGCGACCTCCAGGGTGCGCGCCTGGCTCATGCCGGCTCCCGCGACCCGTCGCGGATGCGCGGGTCGATGTACCCGTACGCGATGTCGACCGCCGCGTTGAGGATGGCGATCGAGCCGGCGTACAGGACGGTGATGCCCATCACGGCTCCGTAGTCACGGTAGCGAATCGAGCCCCAGTAGAGCTGCCCGAGGCCGGGGATATCGAAGATCAGCTCAACGGCGATCGAGCCGGTCACCAGGATGGCGAGGATCGGTCCGGCGATGGTCACCAGCGGCACCAGCGCGTTGCGGATCATGTGGCGCGTGACGATCCAGCGCTCTTCGAGGCCCTTCGAGTGCGCGACGCGGATGTAATCGGCGTGGATCACCTCGAGCATGCTCGCCTTGGTGAACCGGGCGATCTGGGCCATCGGCAGTCCGGCGAGCGCGATGGTGGGCAGGATCCAGTGCTGCGGCGAGTCCCAACCGTGGCGCGGCAGCAGACCCGGAGGTTTGAAGTCCCCCGCGGTGAAGACCAGCTGGAAGAGGGCGCCGAGCACGAAGGCGGGCGCCGCCATGCCGAGAATGGCCACCCCCGTGGCCGCATAGTCGATCACCGTCCGGTGCCTCAGGGCCGCAACGATCCCGAGCGGCAGCCCGACGATGAGCGCCAGACCGAACGCCATCAGCCCCAGCTGCAGCGATGGCAGTGCACTGTTCCCGATCACGCCACGGACCTGGAGCGGGTGCTCGCTCACCGAGAGGCCGAAGTCGCCGACGACGATTCGACCCAGCCATGCCAGGTACTGCATGGGCAGCGGTTGATCGAGCCCGAGCTCCGCGTTGAGCCGCTCGATGACCACCGGGTCGAGCTGGCGCCCTTCGCGGCTCCACGGGCTCCCCGGGGCGGCGTGCATCATCAGGAAGGTGATGATCGAGGCCATCAGGAGCACCGGAAAGATCCACAGGACGCGGCGGATCACGTAGCCCAGCACGGAGCCTCCAATCGAACGGGGTCGCCTGCATGCCGAGCCACGCAGGGCTCGATGTCAATCTAGGGTACTGCCGTCGCCGACCGGCGGTTCATGGGACATTGGCGCTGTCCCATGTGATTGCGACCCGCCGATGCCATCGGTACGTCCCGGCGCGCAACCAACCGGTGACTGCCTCTAGTCAGAACTGAGGCTTGACCACCATCAGAAACACGACGAACGAGAGCGCGACGAGCATCGCTGTGCCACCGCGCTGTGCGCGCGCGGCCAGTGCCACCAGTTCAGCCGGCGGCCCGCTGGCACCCGGGGGCGGGGGCGACGAGGTGATCTCGATGATCCGTTCGATGATGAGGCGCTGCACAAGGAACGAATACAGGTACACGGCGGCGTAGGCCACGATCGCGATGTCGAGCCACCAGAAGTCCCGGCTTGTCAGGTCGATGCCCAGCACCAGGATCATGGCGACGCCCGTGGCGGGGATGACCAGGCCGATCGGGTAGACGAGCCTCGCAGAGATCGCATGCGGGACACGCGTGGCGAAGTTGGCGTGCTGCGGCTCCTGACGCCCCAGGGCACGAATCGTGGAGTAGGCGAAGTTCGGTCCGATGGCCACGATCGCGGCCATGAGGTGCAGGAACAGGAGCCACGGGAAGGGGTCCTGCCAGTCCATTCGTCCTCTCCCTGCGCGAAAATGTTGGAGCCGAAGGAGGGACTCGAACCCTCGACCGACGGTTTACGAAACCGTTGCTCTACCACTGAGCTACTTCGGCAACTGGCGCGGACGGGGCCCGAGTCTACCAGCCGATCTGGACCGATGCCACGGGGCAGGCTGGGGATCACTCCACGAGCCACGCCTGCGCGGTCGGTCGGATACGGTCGTCCTGTCGACTATTCGTCGTCGTGACGGTACTCCCGATCGACCCAGACGCGGGTGAGCTCGAAGCCCAAGCACCGAGTCGTCGTCGATGGGATGAATGCGCCGCAGTTGCGGTCGACTCGCTCCACCAGCCCCAGGACGGGGTCAAGGATGCGTGGCGCGAGAGATCCGCGGGAGCGCCGCACCATCACATTGTGGGCGAGGCGAGCATTCTCAGTCGTCGGCGGAGTGCGACTTGGCCTTGCTGGCGCTTGCCGCGTCGCGCACCTCTTCAGGGAAGGCACAGAGACGGCGGTCAGTAAGCGGGCCGAGGCGAGAGGCGAGGCATCCGCGTCCTGCCCGCCAGAGGCTGATCGGGTTACGCCGGATTGGAAGCCTGCCCTCGGGGCGCATCGAATCTGACGGTCTCAGCGCCAGCTACCCGATGTGGTACGGCACGTCCACCACGACCGTGTTACGCCTGAAGAAGAGGCGAAGTTTCAGTCGAAAGGCGGTCTGGTTGTGAAGCGGGTACTCCCAGAAGTGGCGCGGCACGAACTCGGGAAGCAGAACGGTGGTCGGTTGCGCCGGATCCCCGCTATCGGTCGCGTCGATGTAGGCCATCAGCGGCGCCATCAGCGCGCGGTACGGCGACTCCAGGATGACGAGGTTGACCGGACCGCCCCACCGCTCCCAGTGCTCCTTCATGCGCGCCACGTCGCTCGGATCGCTCGCGACGTGGATCGCCGTCACGTCGGTCGAGATCGAGCTGGCGAAGGAGAGGGCGTTCAGGGTGGCGCGGTCGAGCCGGCTCACCGGCACCAGGACGCGGGGCGCGACGCGTCGAGGCAGGGCCGCGCCGGTCCAGTCGACGGCCAACGCTGACTCGATGCTGCGGTAGTGGCGCCCGATGGCCCACATCAGGCCGATCAGCACCGGGATCAGCAGCAGCACCATCCAGGCGCCGAGGGCGAACTTGACGACCCCCACGATGATGGCCACCACGCCGGTGGCAGTGGCACCGGCGCCGTTGAGGGCGGCCCGCCAGCGCCAGCCGCGCACCTCGTGGCGGAGCCTCCACCAGTGAACGACCATCCCGGACTGGCTGAGGGTGAAGGCGATGAAGACGCCGACCGTGTAGAGCGGGATCAGGTTGGTGACGCTGCCGCCGAACCCCGCCACCAATCCTGCCGCCAGCAGGGCGAGCACCATGATCCCAAAGCTGTACGCCAGCCGGTCGCCGCGGTACTGGAACTGGCGCGGAAGGAATCGGTCCTTGCCGAGGATGCTGGCGAGGCGCGGGAAGCCCGCGAACGCGGTGTTGGCGGCGAGGATCAGCAGGAACGCGGTCGACAGCTGGATCAGGTAGTGCAGCGGCGTGCCGCCGCCGAAGAGCGTGCGGGCGATCTGGCTGATCACCGTCTCCTGCTCCGACGGGTCCGGGATGATCCCGAGCTGGGAGGCGAGGAAGCTGATCCCCAGGAAGATGGTCGCGAACAGCGTTCCCATCAGGATCAGCACCAGGCCGGCGTTGCGCGCCTCCGGTGCCCTGAACGCCTGGACACCGTTAGAGACCGCCTCCGTGCCGGTCAGCGCCACCGATCCCGCCGCGAAGGCACGCAGGATCAGCAGCAGCCCCAGTCCCTCCAGCGGCACGGCATTCGTCCATGCAAGAGGGGCGCTATAGGGGGGCAGCGAGCCTGAGACCGCCAGCCAGCCGCCGTAGGCGAGCAGGCCGAAGATGGCGACGAGGTAGATGTAGGTGGGGACCGCGAAGATGTTCGAGCTCTCCTGCAGGCCGCGCAGGTTGCCGATCCAGAGGAGCGCGATGAAGCCGACGCCGACCAGCACGCGCTGGTCGTGCAGACCCGGGAAGATCGATGTCAGGGCGGCAACCCCGGCGGCCACCGAGACGGCCACCGTCAGGACGTAGTCGGTCAGCAGGGCGCCGGCGGCCATCAGCCCCGGACCGACCCCCAGGTTGTCGCTGGCCACGATGTACGAGCCCCCGCCGCTCGGATAGGCGCGGATCGTCTGCTGGTAGCTGGTGACCACGATCAGCAGCACCGCCACGATGGCGAAGGTGAGCGGCAGCGTGGCAGCCAGGGCGGCGACGCCAGCCACCACCGCCACCCGCATGATCTCCTCGGTGGCATAGGCCGATGACGAGATGTTGTCGGAGGCGAAGACGGCCAGGCCCTTGACCGGCCCAATCCGCTCCTGCGCCTCCTTCTCGCTGGCGATCCGTCTCCCGATCAAGACCCTCCGCAGCACGTCGGCGAGGCGTCCCAGGCCGCTCTCGGGCGTCAGCACGCGCTCGGATGCGACCAGGTGGCCGGGCGCGCGACGGCGGAAGTCGGAGGCGAACGGCTCCACCACGCGCACGTACCGATCACCCGGCCGACCGCCACGGGCCGGACGAAGCTCGCGCAGGTCGTCGGATTGGGTCTGGCCCCCTGGTTCAGTCTCCATGGGAACCGGTCACCCGCTGGCCTCGACCGTGATGTCGGAGGCGGCGCCATGCGGAGCAATGCGAAGGAGTATTCCGGCGGCGCGGGCCAGCCCGGCGGCCTCGCGCAGCATGGCCTTGCTGAGTCTGATATTCACGAGCGTCACGCGGCGTGCCCCGCCACCGGCGAGGAGCGCGATGGCACTGCGTACCAGATCGAACTGATACTTGGCATCCGGCCCCGCGTCTTTGCTGAACATCGGCGCTTGCATACTTTCAGCGTGACGGGCAGCCCAAGAGGGAACAGCCTGTCGAGCACGGCTCGGTCCTCAAGAGAGGCTCAAGAAGCCTCCGATTCGGCGCTCCGCACGCGATATCCGACCCCGGGTTCGGCCACGAACAGGTCGGCGAGGGCGCCGTCAGGGTCCAGTGCGGCAATCTTTCGCCTGATCTGGCCGACATAGACGTGCACGTAGTGGCCCTCCTCAGCGTAGTCCGTGCCCCATACGGCGCGGAGGAGCCGGCCGCGCGTTACCACCCGGCCGGCATGAGCGACGAGCACCTTGAGCAGCTCGTATTCGCGGGGGGTGAGATGCAGTTCTGCCGTCCCAATCGTCACGACTCGGCGGCCCGGGTCCAGCCGCATCGGGCCGATCACGGCGGCACCGCTCGGGTCGACCTCTCGCGCCAGGGTGCGTCGCAGAGCCGCACGAATGCGAGCGTGGAGCTCGGCCATCCCGAACGGCTTGGCCAGATAGTCGTCAGCGCCGGCGTCGAGCGCCTCGACCTTGTGGCGTTCCTCGCCGCGCGCCGAGAGAACGATCACCGGCGTCGTGGCGTCGCGTCGGATGCGTCGCAGCACGCCCAACCCGTCGATACCGGGCAACCCCAAGTCGAGCAGGATGAGATCCGGGCGGCGCAAGTCCCACGAGACCAACGCCTCTTCGCCGTCGGCAGCCCCGCGAACGCGGTAGCCATGCCCTTTCAGGTTGGCCAACACCGCCCCCCTGGACCGCTCGTCGTCCTCGACCAGCAGAATGCTCGCCCGCCGCTCGCTCATTCCGGTGGCACGGCAGCCTGCGGCAGCCACACGTCAATCGCGAGGCCACCGAGCGCGCTGCGAGATGCGGCCACCGATCCGCCCATCGCTTCAGCCAGGCCCTTCACCATGGCAAGCCCCAGGCCCGTCCCGTGGCCCGCAGCTCGAGGCCGGGCAGGCACGCGGTAGAACTTCTCAAAGAGGTGGACCATCGCCTCGGGCGGGACTCCAGGCCCGGCATCCTCTACCCGCACTCTGACGGCCTCGCCATCTCGCGCAGCAGATATGCGCAGGAGAGCATCGGGTGACGTGTGCACGCTCACGTTTTCGAGCAGATTATCGATGACCTGGTTGCCTAGCACCGGATCGACTGCAGCCAACGGCAGGTCGTCCGGAATCGCCACCTGGATCAGCCGGTGGCCAAGCCTACCGCGCGCGCGGTGCAAGGCTGACTCAACGACCTCCGATACCGGCATCGGCTCAGGGCTCGTCTGAAGAGCGCCTCCCGCAATCCGGCTCATGTCCAGGAGGCCACTCACCAAGCTGGCAAGGCGCGCGGCCTCCGCGTCGATCTCGCGAGCCATGGCGCGAGCTTCCTCGAGGGCGAGCGCGACCGTTGGGTCGGCAAGAGTTCCCGCCGTGGCACGGATGGTGGAGAGCGGCGTGCGCAGGTCATGGGACACGGAGTCCAGGAGGGCCGCCTTCAGCTCCTCGCTACGTCGGGCAACCTCAAGCTCGGTGGCCTGCTCCTCGAGACGGTCGCGCACGATTCCCTGCCCGATCTGGTCCGCTGCGGCGGCTAGCAGCCGTGTCTCCTCACCGGTTGGGAGCGCCAGACTGGGATCGCGCGTTGCCCAAAGGGAACCGATCGTCTCGTCGCCATCGACAAGCTCGAGGCGGTAGAGCGCCAGCCTGTCTCTCCGTCCTGCGGAAGCAGCTGGCGGGCTCAGTCGGACCCACGCTACCTGTCCCTGGTCGGGACCGCGGCGCAGGAGGCTATGCGGACCCGGCGCACGGGCATCGACGGTTGGGTTCGTCGACCCAACCACCTGCTCCTGCGCCCAGGTCGAGCCGAGGCCTACCCAGACCCGGGTCATCCGGACATCGGCGGCCAGGCCGCTGACCAGCGCCGGCAGGGCATCCCTCATGTGCTTGCCCGAGGATATGGCCCGGCTGACGCCGTAGAGGGCGCGAGCCTCCCGCTCGCGGCGCTCCGAACGCTGCGCCTGGTCCCGCTGCAAGCCGGTCAATCGCCCGATCGCGACACCAACGACCAGGAGCAAGCCAAGCGTCAGAAGATGCTGAGGATCGGACACGAAGAACGTGAACTCGGGGGGCAGAAAGATAAAGTTGTAGGTGAGGAAGGCGCCCAGCGCGGTGGCGACCGCTGCCCAGCTTCCATGCACGTACGCCACCAGCGCCACGGCCAGCAGGAAGACGAGGGATCCATCGCGCACGCCCGCACTCTCCTCGAGCACGAACACTCCCGCGACCGACGCGACGAGCGCAGCGAGCACGATCACAGCAACGCGGATCAGCGATCGCAATCCGATTCGGGTCATGGGAGGCACGGCGCCATCGTAGTCCGCCAGGTCTCGCAGGAAACGACCACCTAAGGGGGCGAGGGGGGTCTCGGTGCGCCGATTGCCACATGAGCGTGAGGGGATGGAGCCGAAGGTGGGACTCGAACCCTCGACCGACGGTTTACGAAACCGTTGCTCTACCACTGAGCTACTTCGGCAACTGGCGCGGACGGGGCCCGAGTCTTACCAGCGGCGACCCGGAGGTGTCAGCGTCGGGCCAGGTCCCGAGCGTGACTATTCGTCGCGACGATACTCCCGAGTGCCGGTCTTTGGGTCGACCCAGACGCGGGTGAGCTCGCCGGTCGTGGGGTCGGTGAAGGCCTCGTCGGTGCGGCGCATGGAGGCGGCAGACGCGGGCGTGGGCCGCTCTTCGCGACCGTAGCGCGCCCGCTCGAAGAGCGCGATCAGGACGGCGCCGGCGCCGATCGCCATCAGGACCAGGCCGTCGTCACGATGCCCGCTCATCGCCCAGCCAAGCCCGCCGAGGAGCAGTGCAACGCCAACGGCACCCATCACGGTGCGGATCAACGGCATCGGTCTGCGCCTCTTCTCAGTCGAGCACCGGGGGCAGCGGAGCCGAGGTGTCGGGCTCGACCACGACGGCCGTGCCATAGGCCACGATCTCGCTCATGGTGGATCCCAGCTGGCTGCTGTCGAACCGCATGCTGATCACCGCGTTGGCGCCCATCAGGGTCGCGTTCTGGACCATTCGATCGAGCGCCTGGCGTCGAGTGTCCTCGAGCAGTTCGGTGTATTCCCGGATCTCGCCACCGATGATCGAGCGAAGACCAGCTGCGATATTGCCGCCCAGTCCGCGGCTGCGCACCACCAGGCCGAAGACCTGGCCCTTGGCCTCCACCACGCGGTGGCCGGGGAGGTAGGGCGTTGTCACGATGTTCATGACGGCAGTATGCGCCGACTTCAGCCGCGAGCCTCGGGCGGCGCCCACCCATGGATCAGCTCGTCGTGGTAACGCGGCTCTGACCCGTCACCCGGCAGCCCTCGAGGTGGCGCATTGATCGCCGCCTTTCCACGGAGCACCTGCGCGTAGTAGGGGCACAGGCCGGTCAGCGGGCAGAGGCCGCAGATCGGTCGCGGGGCTCGACACGTGTCGCGGCCGTGGCGGATCAGCTCGACGTGGAACGGGTACATCTCCTCGGGTTGCAGCGCGGCCTCCAGCAGGTCGTGCGCCCGGAGCACGTCGGTCTTCGGGGGAAGCAGGCCGAGCCGCAGCGCGACGCGGTGGACGTGGGTATCCACCGGCAGGGCCGGGCGGCCGAAGTTGAAGAGCAGGACGATCGCCGCTGTCTTGCGCCCGATCCCCGGCAGGGAGACGAGCCAGTCGCGCGCCTGCTCGAGCGGCCAATCACCAAGGAAGGAGAGGTCCCAGGTGCCGCCGGTCTCCGCGTGAACCTCGGCTAGCACCGCCTGGATACGCGGCCCCTTGGTCGGCGCCAGGCCACCGGGGCGGATCACCTCGACCAGCTCGTCGGTCGGGGCGGCGAGCACCGCGTCCCACGATGGGTAGCGCTTGCGGAGCGCGGTGAAGGCGCGGAACGAGTTCGTATCGGCCGTGTTCTGCGAGAGGATCGTGAGCACCAGCTCGGCGGCCGCGTCGAGGCGCGGTCCGCCCCAGCGTGGATGGTGGTACCGCTCGCCCAGCTGCTCCAGCACCTGCTCGACACGGACCCGGCGGGCACGCCGGTCGGCGGCGAGCTTCCGCAGGCTTGGGCGGGGCGGGGCTGCCGCTGCCCGGGTCAATCCTCGATCCGGCGCAGCTTCCGCGGCCGCTGGCCGAACATGCGCCCGACCATCGTGGGGCCGCGCTCCGCCGCAGCCGAGACGATCAGCCAGTCATCGACCCGTTCGCCGGGCCGGTAGCGCGAGTTCATGTGCTTGGCCACGTAGTGGGTGAAGCCATTGCCGCGCCAGGCGTGCAGCCAGGGCCCGAGCGGCTGCTTGACCGCCGGCGAGATGCGCACCCGAACGTTCTCGGCGACCACCGAGGCGAGCAGGCGGCGGCGCTCCTGGTACGGGACATCGGTGAGGGACTTCCCGTCGAGCTCCACGATGTCGAACGCCACGAACGCGCGACGCGTCTCAAGCTCGGCCGGATCCGGCACCTCCTCGCCAAGCCCCTCCTCGGCGAGCGTCTCGGCCAGTCGCCGTGCGCTGCTCCCGTCACCGACGAACGGCTGAGCGGTCCACACCCCGTCGATCACCGCAGCATCGGCGTCGATCGCGGCGGCCAGCAGCTCGGCGGCTTCGGCGAATTCGGGGCGAGCCGGCTCGCCGGCCTCATCGGTCAGATCGACCCGGCCATCGGCCAGCCGTGCGACCAGGCGGTCGCCGGCCCAGTACGGCTCGAAGAGCCAGTCGACGCTGGTGATGACGACGGCGGCGTAGGTGGCCAGCTGCGGATGAATGGCGTCGGGATCAGGCATGCCGATGAAGCCTAGCGCGGGGTCGGCCGAAACGTTCAGCGCCGATCGTAGAGACGGAGCTGCCCCTCTTCGATCTCGGCACCGACCTGGGTGCGGATCTGCTCCCAGGCGGCGATGTCCCATTCGCCGATGAGGCTGATGGCGGTCCCGGTGCGCCCGGCGCGCGCCGTGCGCCCGATCCGGTGGACATACGTCTCGGCGTCCTCGGGGATGTCGTAGTTGAGGACGAACGGCAGGTCGGCGATGTCCAGGCCGCGCGAGGCCACGTTGGTCGCCACCAGGTACTGGATCTTCCCCGATTTGAAATCGGCAAGCGTCCGATCGCGCTCCCGCTGGCTGAGTCCGCCGTGCAGCGCGGCCACGTTCCGGCCCTTGCGAGAGAGGGTTGCGGTCAATCGGTCCACGCCGATCTGGGTGTGTCGGAAGACGAGCAGCCGATCGAAGCCGAACGTCTCGGTCAGCTCCATCAGCGTCGCCACCTTGTCCTGCTCCGCGACGAAGTAGACGAGCTGCCGGACCGTCTCGACGGTGCGCATCTCGGGGCGCACGATGATGTGCTCCGCGCCCTTGTCCATGAAGCGATCGCAGATGCGCAGGATGGCGTACGGCATGGTGGCGCTGAAGAGCGCGGTCTGCCGCTGCCGCGGGCAGCGCGCCAGGATCGTCTCGACATCGACGATGAAGCCCATGTCGAGCATCCGGTCGGCCTCGTCGAGGATCACCGTCTGCACGCTGCCGAGATGGAGCTCGCCCCGGCGGATCAGGTCGAGCACGCGCCCCGGGGTGCCGACCACGATCTGCGCTCCGCGGTGGAGGGCCGTGATCTGGCGGTCCATGCTCGAGCCGCCGTAGATGGCCACCGCGGTGATGTTGCGGAACTCGCCGAGCCGATTGATCTCCTCGGTCACCTGCACGCACAACTCGCGCGTGGGTGTCAGGACGAGGGCCTGCACGTAGCGGGCCGACGGGTCGATCTTCTCGATGATCGGGATGCCGAAGGCGGCGGTCTTGCCGGTACCGGTCTGGGCCTGGCCGATCAGGTCCTTCCCCTCGCGCAGGGGACCGATGGCCCGCGCCTGCACCTCGGTGGGCGTGACGAACCCCATCTTCTCGATGGCCCGCGCGATGGTGACCGGCAGCTCGATCTCGCCGAAGCGGTGGCTGCGCTGGGCGGCCAGCACGGCGGCGAGCAGCGGGGAGGCCTCGGCGTCGATGTCGGTGGCTGGAGCGTCGCCGTTGCTGGTGGCGGACTCGGGGGCGACGGACTCGGTGGGGACCGGGGTCGTGCGGCGCGGCGCTCGGTGTCGGCGGCGCGCGGGCGGAGATTCAGCTTCTGGCAAACGGGGCTCCAACGGGGTGAACTCGAAGGTGATGCTACCACGGGGAGGGTTGACGACCCGCCGGGACGACGTGATACTCAGTCTCACCATGGCCCTTACCGCCATCCTCGTCTCGGCCGGCGCGCTGCTCTCCGCCCTTGCGGGTGGACTCCTGGCGCTGCGCGCGACGACCTCGGTCGGCGTGATCATCGCGGTCGGGGCCGGGATCCGGATCGGGGCAGCCTACTTCGACCTGATCCCCGAATCGGTGGAGCAGCTCGGCTCGCTCGACCTGGCGATGGTCTTCACGGCGGTCGGCTTCCTCCTGTTCTACGCGATCGAGAAGCTGACCACGCTGCACGTCGGCCACGAGACGGCGGCCGAGCTCGACCACGAGGACGCCGCGCACCGCCATGTCGGCATCATCGGGGCGTCGGGGATGAGCCTGCACAGCTTCCTGGACGGCGTCGCCGTCGCTGCGGCGCTGGCCGTGGGAGGTGGCATCGGCCTGGTGATCGGTGCGGTGGTGATCGTGCACCGCTTCAGCGACGGGATCGGAATCGTCAGCCTGCTGCTTGCCTCGCGGACGCCGATATCGGTCGCCTACCGCTGGGTCAGCGTGGTGGCCATCGCACCGGTGTTCGGCGTGCTGCTGGGTCTGGCGCTGCCGATCCCCGGCCAGGTGCTCGGGGGGATGCTGGGCGTCTTTGCCGGCTTCTTCCTGTACATCGGGGCGGCCGAGCTCCTGCCGGAGGCGCACCGTTCCGACCGGTCGCGCTGGATCGTGGTCGCGACCCTGGCGGGCGTGGCGGCGATCTACGGCTTCTCGGTCTTTGCCGGCGTTATTGGGGCGAGCGTGTGAGCGGCGCGGCCGGGGTGTCCGAGCGCCTGCGCGCCGCCGGGGAGCGCCCGACACCCCAGCGCCTGCGGATCGCCGAGGCGCTCATCGCGGCTGGTCGCCAGCTCACCGCCGAGGAAGTCTGGACTGCGGCCGGACGGCGTCGGGGGATCGGACGCGCGACCGTGTTCCGAAGCCTGGATGCCCTCGTCGGCGCCGGAGTCGCCCGGCGACTCGAGCTCGACGGGCATGTCTCGGCCTACGTCGCCTGCGAGCCGGCTCACCACCATCACCTGTCGTGTCGCACCTGCGGGAAGGTGGAGGAGATCGGCGAGTCGTTCGTTCAGCCGATCGTGCAGCGCCTGACCGACGAGCGCGGCTTCGTGATCGACGACGCACGCCTCGACTTCTACGGTCGCTGCGCCGACTGCGTTCGGGCGGCCGGCTAGACGGGAGCGGGCGTCCCCGGTCGAGAGGGCGGCCTATCGACGGGGGCTCCATCGGTCCGCTGCGGGCGCGCGTAGCCGTTCGGATGCCTCAGTTTCCACGCCCATGAGTCGGCCAGCATCTGCTCGAGCTTGGAATGCTGCGGCTGCCAGCCGAGTTCCCGACGGGCCCGGCGTGACGAGGCGACCAGGACCGGCGGGTCGCCGCTGCGCCGTTTGACGACACGTGCCGGGATGGCGCGCCCCGTCACCTTGCGGGCCGCCTCGACAACCTCGCGCACGCTGAAGCCGGCGGCCGAGCCGAGGTTGTAGACCTCGAACGACGGGTCGCCCTCTCCGGTCGCCTCAAGGGCCAGCAGGTGCGCGGCGGCAAGGTCGCGGACGTGGATGAAGTCGCGGATGCAGGTGCCGTCGGGGGTCGGGTAGTCCTGGCCGAAGATCTGGACGTGCGTCGCCTCGCCGGCCGCCACCCGCAGGACGAGCGGCATCAGGTGCGTCTCCGGATCGTGGTCCTCACCATTGCGGTCGGTCGACCCGGCGACGTTGAAGTAGCGCAGGCTGATCGCCTGGAAATCGTGGCTGGCCGCGAACCAGCGCATCGCGCCCTCGAAGGCGAGCTTGGTGGCGCCGTATGGGTTGATCGGCTCGGTTCGGTCGGCCTCCGCGATCGGGACGCGGCGCGGCTCACCGTACACGGCGGCGGTTGAGGAGAAGACGAGGCGGTTGACACCGGCGGCGTGCATCGCGTCAAGCAGCGAGACGCCGCCGCCGACGTTGTTGCGGTAGTAGAGGCCGGGGTCGAGAAGGCTCTGACCGACGAGCGACTTGGCGGCGCAATGCAGGACCGCCTCGATCCTATCCTCGCGCAGGACCTGCGTCAGGTGCGCACGATCCTCCATCTGGCCGCGCACCAGCCGGGCGGGGCGTACCACCGCGGATGCATGACCGGTCGACAGATCGTCGTACACGGTCACGTCGTGCCCGGCTTCGATGAAGGTTTCCACGCTGGTGGAACCGATGAAGCCGGCGCCGCCGACCACCAGGATGCGCATCTTCCGCCCTCGCCTTCGCTCAGCCGGCCGCTGCGCGCAGCGGGTGCGGGGGTACGCCGACGGTGGCGACAGCCTCGATCGCAAGTCGGCGGTCGAACTCGGTGGAGATGACCGATGCTCCCGCCGACCGCGCCGCGACGAGCTCGTCGATGGCCGCGAACCTCCCGGCCGCCTTGACGGCAAGGTGCGTTCCCAGCAGGTCATGCACCAGGCCGACCCGCGCGATCGTCGATGCGGCGTCCGCACCGCCGGGCGAGGTGACCACGTGGTCGGCGCCGGCGCGCTCCGCGAGTCTGCAGGCGCGCCGCAGCTGTTGGTCGGTGAGCGGTTCCGGCTCGAGGATGACCCCCGCCGTGGCGAGAGCCGCATGGGCCATCTCCACCACCGCCAGCATGTCGCCGACGACCGTCTCGTCCTCCCCGGAGATCAGCGCGCCGGCGTTCAGAACGAAGTCAAGCTGTGTCGCCCCGTGTTCGAGGGCCCGGGAGGCCTCGAATGCCTTCACGGCGGGGAGTTGTCCACCGCCGGGATAGCCGATCACCGATCCGAGCCGCACCGAGGATCGCGCGAGCATCCGCCGCGCGTGCTTGAGCAGCCAGGGGCTGACGGTCAGCGCATCCAGGCCGTGCTCAAGAACGAGCGCCACCGCCGCCTCGAGGTCGGCACGAGAAGCGGTCGGATGGGTGAGTCGATGTTCAAGCCGCGCGGCATGTCGCGCGTGGGCGGTCATCGCGGGCAGGGATCCTCCGCTCCAGGACGTCGAGGCGTGGGCACGCACTTCGGATCGCCGATTGTAGCAGCGCGTCAGAACGGGTCCGCCACCCCGTGATCGCCCTTGTGGTGCACCGCCGCACCACCTTCGACCCCGCCACCCCTGACCCCGCCAGGATTGTCGGTCGGCTCGGCCGCCCAGCCGCGTGCCAGGGTCAGCAGGCGTTCGCGACGGTTCTCGGACGGATCCTCCAGGACCGCGTCGACGAGGCGCTCGATGAGGCGCCCGATCAGGCGCCCCGGCGGCACGCCGAGTTCGGTGACCAGGTCGTGGCCGCTGACCGCGAGGTGGCGCGCCTCCAGCGGGTCGCCGGCGATCGCAGCCCGGCAGCGCGCCCGCAGTTCGGCGGTTCCGCCGCGCCTCGGCTCGCTGACGCCCGACGCCGCATTGTCCGCCGCACGCAGGGCGAACAGGTCGTCGAGCAGATCGATGCCGACGCGCCGCACGAAGCGGCGGACCGCGGCGTCGGACCATTCGGCGGAGTAGGCGAACATGTGCTGCCGTACCAGGCGAGTCACACGCACGAGGTCGGCGCGGGAGGCCCGAAGCCGCCGCAGCACCGCCTCCGCGAAATCGGCGCCGGCCAGCTCATGACCGATGAAGTGGCCGTCGGCGAGGGTGGTCGCCTTCCCCAGGTCATGCAGCAGGCCGCCGAGGCGCAGCACCGGATCACTGGCAGGTAGGGCATCGGCGGCTCGCAGCGAGTGGTCGAGCGCATCGCCCGCCAGCGCCTTGCTCTGGGGCACGCCTCGGAGGTCGGCGAGTTCGGGGAGGAGAACCGCCAGCAGGCCGAGCCGCTCCATCATCAGCAGAGCAAGCGACGGTGGATCTGCCCCGCCCAGGATCCGCAGCAACTCGTCTCGCACCCGCTCGCCCGAGAGGTTCGCCGCCAGCGGCGCTCCGAGCCGGATGGCAGCCTCCGTCGCCGGGTCGACCGCCAGGTTGAATCTCGCGGCGAAGCGCACCGCACGGACCAGTCGCAGCGCGTCCTCCGCAAAGCGAGCGTCGGCATCCCCGACCGCGCGCAGGAGACCCGCCTCCAGGTCTGCGGCGCCGCCGAACGGATCCACCAGCCGACCGGTGTTGTGAGCAGGACCGTCGGGCAGCCAGGCGATGGCGTTGATCGTGAAGTCGCGACGCGCAAGGTCGTCGGTCAGCGAGCGTCCCCAGCGCACCTCGTCGGGTCGCCGATGATCGCGGTACCCACCCTCGACCCGATAGGTGGTGACCTCGATCCCCGCGTCCCCATCGCCCAGCCTCGTACCGGCATCGGTCGACCGCACGGTCACCGTGCCGAAGCGGTTGTCCCACGTGGCGCCCGGGAAGCGCGCCGCGACGACCTCGGGGGGTGCCGACGTCGCGACGTCCCAGTCGAGCGGCCGCTCTCCCCGGAGCAGGTCACGCACGCAGCCTCCGACCAGCGCCGCCTCGTCGCCGCCGGCGATCAGGCCGCCGAGGACGGCCGACACAGCGGGCGGCAGTGCGATCGCCAGGGAGTCTCCGTCGCGCATCGGTGCTGCTCGCGCCGGCGGCGCTATGCGCGCTGCGGCGGGGCGTCGTCCATGAAGAGGAAGGTGCGCCAGGCGTCGTTCCGCTCGTCGGCGAGGTAGGTGCCGTACAGGTAGCGCGCGTCCGCCCGCGGGGCCCGTGGCGCGCGGAGGAGCGACATGCGTGATTCGGCGAGCGTCTTGCTCCCCTTGCGGTGATTGCAGGCGCGGCACGCGGCGACCAGGTTCTCCCACTCGTGGCGCCCGCCGCGGTGGCGCGGCATGACGTGGTCGATCGTCAGGTCGCGACTGTGCGTTCCGCAGTACTGGCAGACGTGTCCGTCCCGGGCAAAGACCTCCCGCCGGCTCAGCTTGACCTTCGGGCGGGGACGCCGCACCAGGTAGACGAGGCGGATCACCGATGGTGCCGGTATCGCGAGCGTGGGCGTGTGGATCACCTGGTGATTGCGGGCGATCAGCTCGGCCTTGTCCGCGCCGAGCAGGTTGAAAGCGCGCCTGATGTCGCAGACGTTGAGCGGCTCGTAATTCTGGTTGAGGACTAGTACCGCAGCGTTGAGCAATCCGCGCCTCCGTGGTGGCGAATGATAGCAACGGCCGGCCACCTGCTCCCACGTGCGGGTCGGTGCGAGGCCGCGAGTACAATGGATGGCCGGATGCGGCTCACCGAGTCGACGCCGCTCCGCGCACGAATTCGCATCACAGAGGCTGCATTGGCCACCATCGAGACGAGCACATGGACGACAAAGGTCGGGCTCGCCCGCATGCTGTCGGGCGGCGTGATCATGGATGTGGTGACCGCCGACCAGGCGAAGCTGGCCCAGGAGGCGGGCGCGGTCGCCGTCATGGCGCTCGAGCGCGTCCCATCCGACATCCGCAAGTTCGGCGGCGTCGCCCGCATGAGCGACCCGAAGCTGATCGAGGAGATCAAGGCCGCCGTCAGCATCCCCGTGATGGCCAAGTGCCGCATCGGCCATATCGCCGAGGCGCAGATCCTCCAGCAGCTGGAGGTCGACTTCATCGACGAGTCAGAGGTCCTGACGCCGGCCGACGAGGAGCACCACATCGACAAGCACGAGTTCCGCGTGCCGTTCGTGTGCGGCTGTCGCGACCTGGGCGAGGCCCTGCGGCGGATCGGCGAGGGGGCGGCCATGATCCGGACCAAGGGCGAGGCGGGAACCGGCAACGTCGTCGAGGCGGTCCGCCACATGCGCGCCGTGCAGCGCGGGATCCGCGAATTGGCCGGCATGCGCGAGGACGAGCTGTACGCCGCGGCCAAGGAGCTGCGCGCCCCGCTCGACATCGTGCGCCAGACGGCCACCCTGGGTGAGCTACCGGTCCCGAACTTCTCCGCCGGTGGGGTGGCCACGCCGGCCGATGCGAGCCTGATGCGGCAGCTCGGTGCCCAGTCGGTCTTCGTGGGCAGTGGCATCTTCAAGAGCGAGCATCCGGAGCGCGTTGCCCGGGCGATCGTGATGGCCACCACGCACTGGGACAACGCCGAGATCCTGGCCGAGGTGAGCACCGGCCTGGGTGAGCCGATGCATGGGCTGGAGCTCTCCGAGATCCCGGCGGAGGAACGCCTGGCCCTGCGCGGCTGGTAGGCGAGGCGACAGGACCGATGGCGCAGCTGGCGCCGATGGCGACCCCCTCGGTAGTCGATGCCTTGCCCCGCCGACGGGTCGGCATCCTTGCCCTGCAGGGCGACGTGCGCGAGCACGCGGATGCGATCCGCGAGATCGGGGCCGAACCGGTCGGGGTGCGATTGCCGCGCGACCTGGTGGGCCTCGACGCCCTCATCCTGCCCGGCGGCGAGTCGACCACCATGCGTAACCTGATCGACCGGTACGGCCTGCGCGAACCGATCCGGGCGTTCGCCCGCGGCGGGGCACCGATCTTCGGCACCTGCGCGGGCATGATCCTGCTGGCCGCACGCATCGCCGACGGCGACGAGCCGGTCCTGGGCCTCCTGGACGTGACGGTCCAGCGCAACGCCTACGGGCGGCAACTCGACTCGTTCGAGGCTGACCTGTCGATGCCGGCGCTCGGAACTGAGCCGCTGCACGGGGTATTCATCCGCGCACCGGTGGTGAGCGAACTGGGGGACGGCGTGGAGGTGCTTGCCCGGGATGCCGACGAGCGACCGATCGCCGTGCGGCAGGGCCGGATCCTGGCCACCGCCTTTCACCCGGAGCTGACCCCGGACCGGCGCGTCCACCGTCTGCTGCTGGAGATGATCGGCGCATGACCCCTGACACCGGCCTGATCCGTCCGGCCCGCCTGGCGGACCGCCAGGCCCTCGCGGCACTAGCCCGGCGCGTGCACCTGTCGGAGGAGTCGCATCGGCGGTCGCTCGGCGTCCCCGCGCCGCCCGACACGCTGACGCGCATCAGCCTGGCCGACCTTGTTCGGTCGTGGTTGCCACTGCGGTCACCCTCCGTCCACCTGGTGGCGGAGGCAGACGGCGAGCTTGTCGGCTCGTGTCGCGCGATCGAGGAGCCGCATCGCGACGACTGGGTGATCACCGAGCTCGACGCGGCAGACGCCCCGATGGCTGCCGAGGTGCGCTTCGCCCTCCTGCGGGCCGTGGTCGAGGAGGGCGCCAAGCACAACGTCGCGCGGTTCCATGCCGCCTGCTCCGACGCTCCGGAGAACCTGACGCTGTTTCGCCAGATCGGGTTTGCGGCGTACGCGGCCGAGGAGATCTTCTACCGCCCTCCGGATGGGGAGCGTGGCGCACGTTCGTGGCTGCGGACCATCCTGCCCGGGGACGCTCCCGGCAGCGCGTCGGCGGATGCGGGGCGGCCATCGCTCGAGTCGATCGGTCCCGCCGATGCGTGGCACCTCTTCGACCTGTGGACGCACGCCACGCCACCGGCGGTCGCCCGCACCGAGGACTACGGCGCGGCCGACTGGGAGCCGGTGGGACATGAAGGGGTCGTCCCACGCAGCAGCCTCAACCCGCTCCTCCACTTCAGCGCGGTGAACGCCTGGGGCGCCCCCGAGGGACAGCGGCTCGCCGCCTTTGCGCAGCACGGAGCGAGCCGGGAGGGACCGCACTATCTGCGTTTCCTCATCCGCGACGGCACCGACGGGGGCCGCTTCCTGCAGGCCGTGCTCTCCGCCCTCGGCGGTGACGCGGCGGCTGCGGGGATCATCGCTCCGGTGCGAACATACGAGGCGGCAGGCCTGGCGGCTGCCGAATCGGCGGGGTTCGAGCCGATCGGCGAAGTGACGATGCTCGTCCGCGAGGTCCGATCCGCGGTCCGGCAACCGGCCATGGTGCCGGCGATCTGACAGCCAGGATGAGAAGGAAGTCAACCAGCGTGACCCGACAAGCGGCGACCGACGATCTCGACGCCCTCCTGGCGGCGCTGCCGCCGGAGATCGTGGCGCGCCTGCGCGCATTCGCCAACCGCGCGGACCTGCTCGAGGTGGTGCTCGACCTCGGGCGCCGTCCGGAGGCGCGCTTCACCCACGGTGAGGAGGTGCTCCTCGACCGTGAGATCGTGGATGCCGACATCGCCCACGTGATCGACCATATCGGTGCATTCGGTGACGACAACCGCGCCGGAATCGAGCGCACGCTGCACCGGATCAGTGCCATCCGCAACCGTGCGGGCAAGGTGGTCGGTCTCACCTGCCGCATCGGACGAGCCGTGTTCGGCACCATCGACATCATCCGCGACATCGTCGAGGACGGGCAGAGCGTCCTGCTGCTGGGGCGACCGGGCGTCGGGAAGACGACCATGCTGCGCGAAGTGGCCCGCGTCCTGGCCGACGATCTGGGCAAGCGCGTGATCGTGGTGGACACCAGCAACGAGATCGCCGGCGACGGCGACATCCCGCACCCCGGCATCGGGGACGCGCGGCGGATGCAGGTGCGCACGCCCACCGAGCAGCACGCGGTGATGATCGAGGGCGTGGAGAACCACATGCCCGAGGTGATCGTGATCGACGAGATCGGGACCGAGCTGGAGGCCGTCGCGGCGCGCACCATCGCCGAGCGCGGTGTCCAGCTGGTCGGTACCGCCCACGGCAACACGCTCGACAACCTGATGCTCAACCCGACCCTGTCCGACCTGATCGGCGGGATCCACTCGGTCACCCTGGGCGACGAGGAGGCCCGCCGACGTGGCACCCAGAAGACGGTGCTCGAGCGCAAGGCGCCCCCCACCTTCGACGTCGTGGTCGAGATCGTCGATCGCGACAGCGTGATCGTGCACCGCAACGTGGCGGAGACGATCGACGCCATCCTGCGCGGCCACATGGTCCCGCCGGAGTCCCGCTGGCGCGAGGACGGAGCAGTCCGGGCCGCCACGAAGTACGACTACGCACTGAGCGAGACCTCGGCCGGCAACCCGGCCTTCGCTCCCCTCGAGCCGACCGGCAGCTTCGGCGCATTCGGCCGCGGACGCGGGGCAGGCAGGAGCGGCGGGGCGCTGGGCCTGCGGCCGCTGCCCGGCCGCGGAGCCGCACGCGAGCCCGGACGCGGCGGACACGTTCTCCCGGGCGAGCGGTTCGCGAGCGAGCAGCCGGATCCTACCGGGGAGCGCTTCGAAGCATCGGAGGCATCGGATCCCCGCCGCGGGCTGGAGCAGAGCCTCCGCGATTCGATGCGTGCCCACGAGCCGGCACCTCGCCGCGACGGGCCTCGGAAGGGGCGCGGCGGCTCGCATCGGCCGCTCAACCTGCTCGGTTTCGGGGTCAGCCGCAAGCGGCTGGAGCAGGCGGTCCGCGAGCTGGGCGTGCCGGTCACGGTCGGACGCGAGCTGGACGAGGCCGATGCGGTGGTCACGCTGCGCAACTACTACCGCCGCAAGCCGAGCGCGCTGCGCGAGGCCGAGGCCGGCGGGATCCCGATCTACGTCCTGAAGACGAATACCGCGGTGCAGATGGAGAACTTGCTGGCCAGCCTCTTCGACCTGGAGGCCGACCCCTCGGATGCGGCGCTGCGCGAGACCGCCGAGGCGATCGGGCTGGTGCAGTCGAGCGGCACGCCGATGGAGCTCGCCCCGCAGAACGCGTACATCCGGCGCCTCCAGCACCAGATGGCGGAGCGCAACAGCCTCATGTCGCGGTCGCGTGGGTCGGAGCCGAACCGACGCGTCGAGCTGCTCCCCGAGGAGGGGCGTGCGTGGCGCTGAGCCGGTGAGCGGCGCGCCGGGGCGGGGGCGGTTCATCACGCTCGAGGGCCCCGACGGCAGCGGCAAGACGACCGCCGCCCGGCACCTGGCGGAATGGCTGCGCACGCGCGGCGAGACCGTGGTGCTGACCGGTGAGCCGGGTGGCACCCCGGTCGGGGAGGAGGTGCGGCGCCTGCTGCTCCACCTCCGGGACGTGTCCGATGACCTCGACCCGCGGGCCGACGCGCTCCTCTTCGCCGCCGCGCGCGCCCAGCACACCGCCCGGCTGATCCTCCCCGCGCTCGAGCGAGGCGAGCACGTCGTCTGCGCGCGATATCTCGACTCGTCGCTCGCGTACCAGGGCGCGGCCTACGGGATCGATCCGACCGAGATCCGCGCCCTGCAGCGCTTTGCCACGTACGACACGCTGCCCGACCTGACCATCCTGGTCGACGTCCCGGTCGAGGTCGGGCTGGGACGCAAGCGGCGCGGGGCATGGAACCGGTTCGAGGACACCGAGGGGGTGCGCTTCTTCGAGACGGTTCGCTCCGCCTACCTGGACCTCGCCGCCGCCGAGCCGCAGCGCTATCGCGTGGTGGACGGCTCGGGCAGCGTGGCAGCCACCGATGCCGCGATCCGCGGTGTGGTCGAGCCGCTGGTCTTCGGGGGCTCGCCTGCGGCATAATCGCCCCGGACGGATCCGCGCCCACCACTCGACCGTCCATGCAGACGTGAGGAGCCCCGCACCATGAAGCTCGTGACCGCCATCGTGCACAGCGAGGACGCCGGCACCCTCGTCGACGCCCTGCTGGAGAAGGAATTCCGGGCAACCCGGCTGCAGTCGTCCGGTGGCTTCCTCAAGCAGGGGAACGCCACCATCCTGGTGGGCGTCGAGGACGACCAGGTGGACGCCGTCCTGGCGATCGTCAGCGCCAACTGCCACTCCCGCCGCCAGTTCGTCAACCCGATGCCGCCGATCATGGAGCCGGGCGAGTTCTACATGCCGTACCCGGTCGAGGTCGAGGTCGGCGGAGCCACCGTCTTCGTCCTCCCGGTCGAGCGCTTCGAGCGCCTGTAGCGCACGCGCCGGCCGATACCGATGGCGGCGCCGGACTGGCTTGCCGCTGTTGAGCCGGCCGCTCCCGATGTGGTCGCGGTCTGGCGCCTGATCGACACCGACTTCCGCGCAGCGCGCCGCGAGCTGCGCCGCCGTGCCGGCCCTGGATCCGCGCAGCGGGTGCTGGCCCAGCAGGAGGCGGTCGCCGATGCGCTCGCCTCGGCCCTGGATGGGGTCCCCGACGGGATGCTGCGCGAGCCCGGCGGTGAGGCAGACTGGAACGTGGCCCAGACGTTCGCCCACACCACCGGGGCCCGCCGCTGGCTCGCGCGAGCGGCCGCCTGGGCGGCATCCGGCGCCTGGCCGTCCCACGCTCCGGCGGTCGTCCCCGGCGTGCCCGGCGCCCCCGACGCGGACCGCGCCACGCTGCAGACGCTGCTCGCCAAGAGCCGCCGATCGATGGCGGAGTCGGCGGCCGCCATCGCCGGCCACGAGTCCGACTCATGCCCGCTCGAGCATCCGCTCGTCGGGAAGCTTCGCTGCGGGGAGTGGCTCCTCTGGGCGGGTGTGCACGACCTGATGCACGTGCAGCAACTCCATCGACTCCGTGCCAGAGGCGCGGATGCCGCCGGCTGAGCGGCCGGCACCGCTGATGCTGGTCGTCGATCCGGGGGGCGGAGGCGACCTGCCCTTCGGGTCGTACGCGGCGGTGGCCCACACCGGACAGCGGCTGCTGGCCGCGGAGCTGTCCCGGCGGTTCGGTGCGCTCGGCTGCGCGGTGGCCCCGCTCGCCCCGACCGACCCACCGCTCGGCGACCGGTTCCACTGGGGACGCTGGTTCGGGGCCGGCGCCCGCGCGGCGCTGGCGGCCGCTGACCGCGAGCGACGTCCGGTGGATGCGCTGGGCTACGCCGGCGCCGGGTCGCTTGCCCTGGCCGACGACACGCTGCTTGAGGCGCTGAGCACTCCGGTCCGGGGAGAGGTGGTGGGCAACAACCGCTACTCCGCCGACGCCTTCCTGGTGGCCGGCGACCTTGATGCGGCGATCGCGGCACTCGAGCGCTGCCCGAGCGACAACCTGGCCGTTCGCTGCCTCGAAGAGGCCGGCTTCACCGCACGGGACCTCGCATCGAACCCCTGGTCGCGCTTTGACGTGGATACGCCGCTCGACCTGGCCCTGCTGCGCCTCGCGAACCGCCTCCCCACGTCACGGCGTCCGGAAGGTGTGGTGGCTGCCTTCCTGGAGATGGCGACACTACCCGGCGGCCGCAGCCTGGAGATCCCCCACCTCGCCGAGCTTGGCGACGTGCTCCGCGATCGCGAGGCCCAGGTGGTTGTCGCGGGCAGGATCCCGTCGAGCGCCTGGGCGTACCTCGAGACGGAGAGTGCCTGCCGTGTCCGGTGCTTCATCGAGGAGCGCGGGATGCGCGCGGCGCCCGACCATGCCCCACGCTCGCTGCTTGCCGACTGGGTAACGCGCCTCGGACCCGCCGATCTGGTCGCTGAGCTCACGACGCTCGGCGACGCGGTCATCCTGGACAGCCGCGTCCTGATGGCCGCCCTGGCCGGATCATCGGACGCGGCCACCTGGCCGCCGGATGAGGAGCGCTTCGCGTCGGATTTCGGCGACGCCACCTCGATCGGCACGCCGTGGCTCAAGGCGCTCACCGCGGCCGCGGCCGCCGCAGGGGTCCCGGTTCTGCTGGGTGGACACGCCCTGGTCAGCGACGGGCTGCGCATCCTGGTCGACGCAGCGTGGCTGGGCCGTTAGCGCCTCGCCTCGCAGCGTCTGCCGCCTCCCCGGATCGGCTGCTAGACTGTTTTCCGAGGCGGCTCGCGCGTCTGCGAGGGCGGCCTGAGACGAGCATCAATCGCGTGGGACGCATCGGTCCTGCGCACCGAGCACCCACGGAGCTGGCATGGATCAGACCGGACTGCTCTACGTCATCGGGTTCGGCATTGCGACATCGGTCTTCGTGTTCGCCACGATCCTGTTCTCGTGGCTGATCACCCATCGACGTCGTCGTCCGCAGAAGGGCCTGCCGTACGAGTGCGGGATCGACACCATCGGCGACACCTGGTCGCGCTTCGGGCTCGCCTTCTACCTGTACGCGCTCCTCTTTGTGGCCTTCGACGTGGAGATCGTGTTCGTCTACCTGTGGGCGATCACCGTGCGAGCGATGGCCGTCCAGGGGATCGTGCTGATCGGCGTCTTCCTGGTGATCCTCCTCTTCGGCGAGCTGTACGCCTGGCGCAAGGGTGACCTGACATGGCGCTAGAGACCAACGGCCCCATCGTCATCCCCGACCTCGCGGGGGACGACGACTTCCGCGAATTCGGGATGGCCGAGCACCCGCGCGGCGGCTTCCACGGCCTGCTCGAGGTGATCCCCACCCGGGCGGACATCGTGCTCGACCTGATCCGCGCCAACTCGCTCTGGCCGCTCCTGTCGGGACTCTCCTGTTGCGCCATCGAGATGATGAGCACCGCCACCAGCAAGAACGACATCGATCGCTTCGGCATGTTCCCGATGCGCGCCAGCCCCCGCCAGGCGGATGTGCTGATCGTGGCTGGCACGCTGACCACCAAGATGGCGGGCCCGCTGGTACGTCTCTGGGAGCAGATGCCCGAGCCCAAGTGGTGCGTGGCGATGGGCACCTGCACGACCTCGGGCGGCCGCTTCAAGCGCAGCTACAGCGTGGTGCAGGGCGTCGATCGGCTGATGCCGGTCGACGTGTACGTGCCCGGCTGCCCGCCACGCCCGGAGGGGCTGATCTATGGGATGCTGCGGCTCCGCGAGCTGGTCCTGCAGCGACGCGGCGAGTGGCCGACGTATGTCGACCGCGGCCCGCAGCGAAGCAACTGGGAAGGAGACGTGACCTGAGCGCGCCGGCCGGCGCGCTGGTGCGCCTGCTCCTCGACCGATTCGCAGACCTCGCCCCGACCGTCTGGACCGATGAGGACACGGTCGAGGTGCGCATCGACGGAGCGCGCAACGTGGAGGTGCTCGAGCGGCTCCGCGACGACCCGGAGCTCAACTTCTCCATGCTCGCCGATGCGGCGGCAGTGGACTACGGGCCGACCGAGCACTTCGAGGTGGTCTATCACCTGTATTCCGATCTGCATCCGTCGTGGCTCCGCGTGCGGGCGCGCGTCGATCGCACAGAGCCGCACCTCCCCACCATCACCGGCCTGTGGGAGGGGGCCGGCTTTCACGAGCGCGAGATGTACGACATGATGGGCATCGTCTTCGACGGCAGCCGCGACCTGCGGCGGATCTACATGTCGCCCGACTACCGCAGCTTCCCGCAGCGCAAGGACTTCCTGCTGCCCGACGACGCGGCCGACTCGTCCGCCGCCGGCGTCGTCCCGCTGGAGCGTCCCGAGACCTGGGATCTGTCCAACTTCGTGGAGGCCGCGACCTCGTCCGAGGCGGAATCGTGACCTCCGAGGTGCGCATCCCCGATCCTCTCGACCTCGAGCGCGCCGAGGAGACGCGCCTGCGGGCCGCAGCGGGCCTCGCGCGGCCACCCGCGAGCGGAGGGGAATACGCCGGGTTCGAGTCGGTCGGCCTGCCGGAGCGGCCGCCGCAGACCGAGCGCGAGCGCGAGGTCTACACCCTTGGCGACGGCGAGATGCTCGTCAACATGGGTCCCCAGCACCCCTCCACCCACGGCGTCATGCGCCTGGTGGTCAAGGTCCGGGGCGAGGTGGTGGTCGATATCGACCCGGTGCTGGGGTACCTGCACCGTGGCATCGAGAAGCTGTGCGAGAACGCCACGTACACAACGGTGATGACCTACGTCGACCCGATGGACTACCTGTCGGCGATGCACAACGAGCACGCGCCGGCGATCGCCTTCGAGAAGCTCTACGGCATCAAGGCGCCCAGGCGCGCCGAGTACATCCGCGCGTTGGTCGTGGAGCTGAACCGCGTCTTCAGCCATGGGCTGATGATGGGCTTCCAGGCGCTCGACATGGGCGGCCTGACCCCGATCCTGTACGGGTTCATCAATCGCGACGAGGTGGTCGACCTGCTGTCGGCCATCAGCGGCCAGCGGATGCTGTTCAACTTCTTCCGCGTCGGCGGCGTGAACTTCGACGCCAACGACGAGTTCTTCTCGCGCCTTGGAACCTGGCGGGCCGGTGTCCTGAAAACGATTGAGATGAACGAGCGGATCATGACCGACAACGAGATCTTCCGCGGTCGCACCATCGGGATGGGCGTCCTGTCAGGCGCCGAGGCGATCGCCCTGGGCGTCACGGGGCCAAGCCTGCGCGCCTCAGGCGTGCCGTTCGACGTCCGCAAGGCACATCCGTACTCGATCTACCCCGAGCTCGAGTTCGACGTGATCACGCAGTCGGGAGGCGACGTCTACTCGCGTTACCTCCAGCGCGTCGCGGAGCTCAAGCAGAGCATCCACCTGATCGATCAGATCGTGGACAAGATGCCCCACGGCCCGGTCCAGGCGCAGGTGCCCGGCATCATTCGCCCCAAGCCCGGACGCGCCTACGCTGCGGTCGAATCGCCGCGCGGCCTGTACAGCGTCTACGCCATCAGCGACGGCGGACCGAACCCGTATCGGTTCCGCATGCGCGACCCCAGTTTCATCAGCCTGCAGGCGATCCCCAAGCTGATGCCGGGCCGCCTGATCGCCGACACGATGGCGGTGATGGCCAGCTTCGATCCGGTGATGGGCGGGGTGGACAAGTAGATGGATCTGGACCTGCTGCTGGGTGTCGGCCGCTTCCTGCTGGCCACGACCCTGTTGCTGCTGCTTACCGTGCCGACCGCCTTCGTGGTGATCCAGATGGAGCTCAAGGTGATCGCCCAGATGCAGCTGCGCTACGGCCCGAACCGGATCGGGCCGTGGGGCATGTTCCAGAGCACGATCCACGGCTTCAAGTTCCTTGCCAAGGAAGACCACATGCCCGACCAGGCGGATCGGACGACCTTCACCATGGCACCGTGGATGGTCTACATGGCGGCGGCCATGAGCATGCTCGTCATCCCGTGGGCGCCGGGAGCCATCGCGGCCGACTTCAGCATCGGGATCGTCTACTTCTTCGCCATCATCGGCCTCTCGGTCGTGGGCATGCTGATTGCTGGTTGGGCCAGCTACAACAAGTACTCGCTGCTGGGTGGCCTGCGAAGTGCGGCCCAGATGGTCAGCTACGAGATCCCGCTGACCCTCTCGGTGGTGGGCGTGGTGGTCCTGGGTGGCACGCTCAACTTCCGCGAAGTGATCGAATGGCAGCTCGCCCACGGCTGGATGCTCCTCTGGCAGCCGGTCGGCTGGGGGATCTTCTACATCGCGTCGCTCGCCGAGATCAACCGCACCCCGTTTGACATGATCGAGGCCGACAGCGAGCTGGTCGCCGGACCCTTCACGGAATACTCCGGGATGCGCTTCGGCTTCTTCTTCTTCGCCGAATATGTGGCGCTCTTCATCATGAGCGGGATCATGGTCGCCCTCTTCTTCGGCGGCTGGCTGGCCCCCTGGCCATTCCCCGCTCAGTTCGAAGGATTCGGCGGCACCCTGTACGGCATCTTCTGGTTCTTCCTGAAGAGCTACCTCTTCGTGTTCGTGGCGGTCTGGCTGCGCGCCACCCTCCCGCGCGTTCGCGTCGACCAGCTGATGGGGATGGCCTGGAAGGTGCTCTTGCCACTGGCAATGCTCAACCTGATCGTGACGGCCGGCGTGGTCGTCTGGCTGAACCTGTAGGAGGGCGGCAGACCGATGCGGATCCCGGGAGCCGGCATCCTGAAGGGGATGCGCGTGACCATGCGCAACTACTGGGCGCCCAAGGTCACCAGCCAGTACCCCGAAGAGCGCCCGACCATGCCCGACCGATGGCGTGGCCGCCTCGACCTGATCTACGATCCGTTCGGCGAGCACAAGTGCGAGGTCTGCTTCCAGTGCGCCCAGGTCTGCCCGGTCGAGGCGATCGACATGAGCGGCTTCGACTCGGAGGGGAACCGGATCCGCTACGGCATGCCGGAGATCTACGACGAGCGCAAGGATCCCAACGCCTACCGGCGCGCGGGCCTGGCCGCGGCCCCGATGCGCAACGTGGCGCGCTGGGACGAGGAGATCGACGCCGGCTGGATGCGTGGCGTCATCGACGGCTTCGGCGGGCGCCCCGAGTCGCTCGTGGCGATCTTTTCCGCGGTCCAGGAGCGCTACGGCTATCTCCCTGAGCGTGCCCTGCGCCAGGTGAGTGACAGCATGTCGATCCACTGGGCGCAGGTCTTCGGCGCCGCCGGGCTGGGCGGCTTCCGGCTGCTCCCCGGCGAAGGGCACGTGATCACCGTCTGCAACTGCACTGCCTGTCGTTTCGCCGGCGGCGAGGCGCTGCTCGCGGCACTCTCCGAGGAGTTGGGGATCGCCCCCGGCGAATCGACCGACGACGGCGCCTTCAGCCTGGAGACGAGCGATTCGGTCGCCGCGGGGACGCTCGCGCCGGCGATTCGGATCGACACGCTGGTCTACGGCCCGCTCACCGCGGATCAGGCGCGCCACCTGGTCGGCGAGCGACGTCGGGCGGCGACCACAGCGGGGCGCCCGGCGTGACCGGACAGGCGCTCTCAGGACAGATCCGCATCCTCCCTGGCGGCGAGCACCGGCTGCTGAAGGGCGTCGGCGACGGGTCCCGCGTCACCCTGGACGGGGCGAGAAAGCAACACGCCTACGAGGGACTGACGCGAGCAGTCGAGACGCTCGGCCCGGAGATGACCCTGGCGCAGATCGAGGCGGCGGGGCTTCGCGGGCGCGGCGGCGGCGGGTACCCGACGGCGGCGAAGTGGCGAGCCGCGCGCGACGCAGCCGGCGGCCGAAAGGTGGTGGTCGCCAACCTGATCGGCGCCGACCCGACGGCACTCGGGGATCGCGCGCTGGCCGAGGGCAACCCGCACCTGGTCCTCGAGGGGCTGATGATCGCCGCATTTGCGACCGGCGCGTCCGAGGCGATCATCGCAGTGCGCCGCGACTGGACGCTGGCCACCGAGCGACTGCGCGCGGCCGTGGCCGAGGCGGATGCGGCGCGCCTTGCCGGCTACCTGGTACTGGGCACCGACTTCTCCTGCACGGTGAGCGTCTGGGAGGGTGCGGCTGCCCTGGTCGCTGGCGAGGAGACGGCACTCCTGGCAGCGCTCGCGGGTGATCGGGGCATGCCGGTCATCCGGCCGCCGTACCCGACCGAGCGCGGGCTCGGCGGCGCACCGACCACCGTCCAGAACGCCGAGACCCTGGCACACGCCGCCTGGATCCTGCGGCACGGCAACGACGAGTTCCGCGCTGTCGGGTCGGCGGCAAGCCCCGGCACCAAACTGGTCAGCATCTACGGCCGCGTGGCCAACCCCGGGCTGGCCGAGGTGCCGCTCGGTTCACCGCTCTCCGCGCTGCTGAAGATCGCCGGTGGCGGCTCCGGGACGACCAAGGCGGTCTTCGTCGGCGGGCCGGGCGGCGGCGCACTCAGCGCCGGCGAGCTGGACACGCCCTATGACTTCGAACCACTCCGAAAGGCGGGAGCGGGCATCGGTCTCGGCCAGGTCCTCGTGACCGACAGCGACACCTGCATGGTCGATACCGCGCGCTTCTTCCTCGACTACTCGGCGCGTGAGGCCTGCGGCAAGGCGGTTCCGTGCCGGATCGGCACCAGGCGCCTGGTCGAGACGCTGGACCGGATCCTTGCCGCGACTCCCCGGCCGAACGATCTGCTGCTGCTCCGCGACCTGTCGCGCAAGATGACCGATACCGCGCTCTGCCACCTCGAATCGCGTGCGCCCGGACCGATGCTCACCACGCTCGACCGCTTCGAGGACGAGTACCGCGCCCACGCCGAGCGCGGCGAGTGCCCGGCCGGCTCGTGCCGCGGCATCGACGTCGCACCGCTCCTCGCGCCGCTCTCCGGCGTCGGGCCGGCGGCCTCATAGGTAGGATGCACCGGCCATGAGCTTCGTCACCAACGGCAACGGGAAGGGGAACGGGAAGGGCGTGGCCCTCCGCGCGGAGGACTACGCTCCCCTCTGGCCAATGGTGCCCGGCTCGGCCAAGGTGAGCGTCACCATCAACGGCGAGCAGGTCGAGGCCGAGGAAGGCCAGACCATCCTGCAGGCCTGCCGTGTCCTGGGCATCGACGTCCCGACCCTCTGCTACGAGCCGAAACTGGCCGCCTTCGGCGCCTGCCGAATCTGTGTCGTCGAGGTCGAGGGCCAGGAGAGCACGCCAATCTCCTGCGGCACCTTCGTCGAGCCGGGGATGGTCATCACCACCCACTCCGAGCGCTTGGTCGAGAACCGGCGGATGGTCCTGGAGTTGATCTTCTCCGACCACGACGCGTACTGCCTGCCGCCGTGCCAGTTCAAGTGCCCGACCCGGGTCGACATCCCCGGCTATCTCAAGCAGAACACGCTCGGCAACTGGGAGGAGGCGACGCGCATCCTCAAGCGCTCGCTCCCCTTCCCGGCGATCCTGGGTCGCGTCTGCCCCGCCCCGTGCGAGACGCACTGCCGTCGCGAGGAGGTGGACACCGCCATCGCCATCCGCGACAGCCACCGCTACTGCGCCGACCGGGTGCTGGAGGTGGACGCCCCCGCACCGACGCCGTGGCCGAAGGAGACCGATTCCGGCCGGCGCGTGGCCGTCATCGGGTCAGGTCCGGCAGGGATGTCCGCCGCCTACTACCTCCAGTTGCGCGGTCATCACTGCGACGTGTACGAGGCCGATCCGGAGCAGGGCGGCATGCTCCGCTACGGGATCCCGGAGTACCGCCTGCCGAAGGCCTGGATGGATCGCGAGCTGAACCACGTCTGGGAGCTGGGCGCCACCTTCCGTCCCGAACATGCGGCTCGGCAAGGACTTCCACGTGGCCGACCTCCTGGAGCAGGGCTATGACGCGGTCTACGTCGGCATCGGTTGCTACAAATCCAACGAGATGGGGATCCCCGGCGAGGACGCCGACGGCGTGGTCAATGCCCTCGAGAACCTCTACAACAGCTCTCGCGGCGTGCCGATCCCGGCGTTGAAGGGGGCGCGGGTGGTCGTGATCGGCGGAGGATTCACCGCCATCGACTGCACGCGCACCAGCATCCGCCAGTCCGCCGCGGAGGTGACGCTCGTCTACCGGCGCGACCTCAAGGACATGCCTGCCGCCGACGAGGTGCACGAGGCGATCGAGGAGGGGGCGCGGGTCATCTTCCAGGCGGCGCCGGTCCGCGTCGTGACCGATGCGGCCAACAAGGTGACCGGTGTCGAGTTCCAGCGGATGCGCCTCGGCGCGCCCGACGAGAAGGGTCGCCGCCGCCCGGAGCCGATGCCCGGCACCGAGTTCGTCGTGGCGTGCGACACCGTGCTCGGCGCCATCGGCCAGGGCCCTGAGCTCTCCTGGGTCGACAGCGAGCCGGACGAGATCCGCTCGCAGCTGGAGGTGAGCCGGCGCGGCACCCTGGTCGCCGAGGACGACATCTTCCGCACCGGCGTCCCGCGTGTCTTCGCTTCCGGCGACGTGCGCAACGGCGCCCAGACCGTGGTCGAGGCGATCGGCGAGGGGAGGCGCGCCAGCTACGCGATCGACTACTGGCTGCGCGGCCACGACCTCGACGACCCGCAGGTGCGCCGCATCGTGTCCGAGCCGCAGCCCTCCTTCCTGACGATCGTGCCGTTCACCGACGACGTGAAGGAGCCGCGCGCGGTGATGGGCAAGCTCGGCGCCGACGAGCGCAAGGGTGGCTTCGGCGAGTACGAGCACGGCTACACCGGCGACCAGGCGATGGCCGAGGCGGGGCGCTGCCTGCAGTGCACCTGCGAGGCGATCGGCCATTGCGACCTGCGCGAGGCGGCGATCGAGTACGAGACGACGCTCAACATGGCGATCGACGAGCGCTCGATCCAGGACAACCCGTACGTCGGCGTCAACCACGGCTACGGCCGCGACGAGACCCACTCCTTCATCCTGCGCGACTACTCCCGCTGCATCGACTGCGGTCGCTGCGCGCAGGTCTGCAAGGAGGTCGTGGGTGCGGGCTGCTACGACTTCATCGGCAAGGGCTTCGACTCACTCGTCACCACCGCGGACTTCGTCTCCCTCAACGAGACGCCGTGCGTGTCGTGCGGCCGCTGCGCGGAGACCTGCCCGGTCGGCGCCCTGATGCCGCGGCCGCGCACCCTCGAGACCTACCAGCTCGACATGAGCCGCTGCATCTTCTGTGGCATCTGCGCCGATGCCTGCCCGTACGACGCCCTGCGCTGCGGACCGGAGTTCGAGTTCAGCGAATACCAGCGCGATCTGCCCATGCTCGACATCCTCGAGATGTCCGACCGGGAGCGTCCCACCAGGTAGGAGTTGATGAGGTGGGCAACCATTTCCTCGGCTGGTGATGCTCGCCTCTGAAGGGATGGCTGCTCAGCATCTGAGCACAAGAGCCGAGATGGTGTGGAATGCCGGCCGAATGCTCGGCAGCTGAGCGGAACGGCGACGAATCGAGGGCATTTGAGGCATATCCCTGTCCATATGCTCAGATGCTGAGCATTTCGCCCGGAGCCTGCCGCGAGGCCCCCTGGCAACGGCGTAAGCCGAACTCGGGCTGCGCTAGAATCGGATACGGCCTCGGATCTCTGATCGGCGAGGCCGTTTGAGCGCTCAATCACCCAGCAGGAGCCGCAGCCCTGGACCTCTCCGGCGTCCTCTTCATCCTGCTCGCCGTCGGCGTCATCGGTGCCGGACTGCTGGTCGTCACGCTGCGCAACATCATCCACAGCGCCGTGGCGATGATGGTCTGCTTCGGCTCGCTGGCGGGGATGTATGCGCTGCTGGGCGCCCCCATCGTGGCTGCCGCCCAGGTGCTCATCTACCTCGGCGCCATCAGCGTCCTGATCCTGTTCGCGATCATGCTCACCCAGGCGGGCGACGCGAACCTGCCGCGCCCGTTCCATCCGCAGGTCTGGGTCGCGGGGCTGGTGGCGCTGATCATCGTGGGGTTGATCGGCTACACCGTCACCCAGACCGATTGGCACGGCGCCCTGGAGGTCACCGCGGTGAGCGTCGAGACGATCGCCACCGCGCTCTTCACCGACTATGCACTGCCCTTCGAGATCCTCAGCCTGCTGCTGCTGGTGGCGATCATCGGTGCCATCTACATCGCCCGCCGCCCCGAAGACGACGAGGGGGCCAACTGATGGGGCTGCAGGGCTACCTCCTCGTCTCCGCGATCCTGTTCGGGATCGGCGCCTTTGGCTTCATGGCGCGTCGGAACGCGATCCTGATGCTGATCTCGATCGAGCTGATGCTCAACGCGGTCAACCTGTCGCTGGTCGCATTCAACGCCTACGCGCCCGACGGCTCACCTGCGGGCGCCATCTTCGCCCTGCTGGTCATGGCGGTGGCCGCTGCCGAGGCCACGGTCGGGCTTGCGCTGGTGATCGCCATCATCCGCACGCGCAAGACGGCCGAGGTTGACCAGTACGCGGACCTGAAGGAATAGACCGATGTCGACCGAGCTGTTGATCGCCCTCATCCCGGCGCTGCCGCTGGCCGGCTTCCTGTTCGCCGTGCTCGCAGGTTCGCGGCTGGATCGCGTTCCGTCGCATGGCCACGATGAGCACGGCGACGACGCGCACGCCGATGACCATGGCGGGCACGCAGGCCACGGCGGTGATGGGCACGATTCCGGCGAGGTCGACGACTCCGCGTTCCGCGCCATCCCGTCCGAGGAGGAGCAGGCGCTCAGCTCGCCGCACGCCGGCCACGCGGACGACCTGGCCAACAGCAGCGGAGCCGACGGGGTGATCCCTGACGACATGAACGACGGGCTTGGACAGGCCGGGCATGTGGTCGAGGGCGGCCCGCGCCCGAGCTATCGGTCCTGGTGGGTGCCGACCGCACTGGTCGGGATCGCCTGGGCCTTTTCCATGATCGTCTTCGCCAACGTGGTCTTCGGCGGCAACGTGTACCACGTCTCGGTCTACGAATGGATCGTGTCGGGCGACTTCCAGATCGAGATCGCGTTCTTGGTTGACGGCCTGACCGCCGCGCTGCTCCTGGTGGTGAGCACGGTCGGCCTGCTGGTCCACGTCTACAGCATCGGCTACATGGACGGCGACCGCGGGCTGTGGCGCTTCTTCGCCTACCTGAACCTGTTCATGTTCAGCATGCTGCTGCTGATCCTGGGCGACAACTTCCTGATGCTGTACGTCGGCTGGGAGGCGGTCGGCCTGTGCAGCTACGCGCTCATCGGCTTCTGGTACAAGAAGCCCTCGGCGGCCGGTGCTGCCAAGAAGGCGTTCGTGGTCAACCGGGTCGGCGACTTCGGCTTCGGCCTCGGGATCATGATGATCTGGACGATGCTGGGAACCCTCAACTTCGAGGAGGTCTTCGCCGGCATCGGCGGCCTCGACCCGACCGCCGTGACGGTCATCGCGCTGCTCCTCTTCGCCGGCGCGGTCGGCAAGAGCGCCCAGTTCCCGCTGCACGTCTGGCTGCCGGACGCGATGGAGGGTCCCACCCCGGTCAGCGCGCTGATCCATGCCGCGACGATGGTCAACGCCGGGGTCTACATGGTCGCCCGCGCCAACCCGATCTTCGTGGAGAGCCCGGTCGCCATGTGGGTGGTGGCCGGCATCGGCGTCTTCACCGCCATCTTTGCCGCCGCGATCGCGCTGACCCAGAACGACATCAAGAAGGTGCTCGCCTACTCGACGGTGAGCCAGCTGGCCTACATGTTCTTCGCGCTGGGGATCGGTGCCTGGGTGGCGGCCATCTTCCACCTGGTCAGCCACGGCTTCTTCAAGGGGCTCCTCTTCATGGGCTCCGGCTCGGTCATCCACGGGGCGTCCGGCGAGCAGGACATGCGCTTCATGGGCGGGTTGCGTGAACGCATGAGGTGGACCTACCGAACGATGGTGGTCGGGGCGCTGGCGCTCGCCGGGATCCCGCTCTTTGCGGGATTCTTCAGTAAGGACGAGATCCTGGCCGAGTCGTTCAACCGCGGCTACTACTTGTTCTACGCGGTCGGCGTGATCGTCGCCTTCATGACCGCCTTCTACACCTTCCGCATGATCTTCATGACCTTCCACGGGGCGTGGCGCGGACCGCGCGACGCCTGGCACCACGTTCACGAGTCGGCGCCGACCATGGTCTGGCCGCTCATCATCCTGGCCGTCCCGACCGCGCTGATCGGCCTGGTCCTGGGACTTCCTCCGGAGGGCGGCTTCATCCACACCTGGCTGGAGGAAGTCTTCCACGGCGCGGAGGAGGCTGGCGCCGGCATCCTTTCTGGCTCGATCGCCGCCGGCGAGCACCACGGCTTCGAGCTGTTCGGGATCGGGGGACTGCTGCTGCTTATCGGCGCGTCGGTGGGGGTGGCCGGGATCTGGCTGGCGCATCGCTGGTACGTCGGTGATCCGGAGGCGCCGCGGCGCTTCGTCGTCCGCATCCCGTTCGGCCTCGGACCGGGGATGTACGCGGCCAGCCTGAACAAGTACTACGTGGATGACCTGTACGGCCTCGTCTGGGCGCGCGGCGGCGTGCTGGTCGGCAACGCCCTGTGGTGGTTCGACGCCAAGGTGATCGACGGCGCGGTCAACGGCGCCGGGTGGATCGCCCAACGGTTCGGCGGGCTGCTGCGGCGAGCACAGACCGGCCGCGTCGAGAACTACGGACTGGGGATGGCCGCCGGCCTGGCGCTGGTGCTGGTCGCCTACCTGGTGCTGCGGCCATGAGCGATCTGCCGATCCTCTCTCTCATCGTCTTCTCGCCGCTTATCGGCGTCGTGGTCCTGCTCCTCGTCCCCGGCGATAACCACCGTGCCGTGCGCTGGATCGCGCTGCTGGCATCGCTCGCCAGCTTCGGGTTCAGCCTGGCGCTGCTCGGCTACAGCACCGCCGGAGCGGAGTTCCAGTACCGCGAGGATCTCTCCTGGATCCCCGCCTTCGGGATGCGCTACACGCTCGGCGTGGACGGGCTTTCGGTCGTCCTGGTGCTGCTCACCACGGTCCTGAGCGTGGTCAGCATCTTCTACTCCTGGGATCCGATCCGGGTCCGCGTCAAGGAGTACTACGCGGCGATGCTGCTGCTGATGGTCGGCATGCTCGGCGTCTTCGTCTCGCTCGACCTCTTCCTGTTCTACGTCTTCTGGGAGATCAGCCTGATTCCGATGTACCTGATCATCGGCATCTGGGGCGGACCGCGGCGAATCTACGCCACCGTCAAGTTCGTGATCTACACCCTGGTCGGCTCGCTGTTGATGCTGGTCGCCATCCTGGCGGTGGCGATCGCGCATGCGGGGGCCGGGCACCCGTTCACCTTCAGCTACGAGACGCTGCGCGGCTTCGGCTACGCCGACGGACTCCAGGCGCTGGCGTTCGTTGCGTTCTTCCTCGCGTTCGCCATCAAGGTCCCGATGTGGCCGTTCCACACCTGGCTGCCCGATGCCCACGTCGAGGCGCCCACCGCCGGCAGCATCATCCTGGCCGGCGTCCTGCTGAAGCTGGGCGGCTACGGCTTCCTGCGCTACTCCCTGCCGCTGCTTCCCGATGCTGCGGTCAGCTTTGCGCCGTTCGTGATCGCCCTGGCCGTGATCGCGGTCCTGTACGGCGCCATGGTGAGCATGGTGCAGCCCGACCTGAAGAAGCTGATCGCGTATTCATCGGTCAGCCACATGGGCTTCGTCACGCTGGGCGCCTTCGTCTTCAACGTCCAGGGGCTCCAGGGCGCCATCTTCCAGATGATCAGCCACGGCATCACCACCGGCGCCCTCTTCCTGCTGGTCGGGGTGATCTACGAGCGCACCCACGACCGGGCGATCGCGCACATGGGCGGCCTCAATGCGCGGATGCCGCAGTACGCCGCGATCTTCGGCCTCTTCACCTTCGCCAGCATCGGCCTGCCCGGCCTGTCGGGCTTCATCGGCGAGTTCCTGGTCCTGCTGGGCGCGTTCCAGTACTCCGGCTGGGTGGCCGCCGCCACGATGCTCGTGGTGATCATGAGCGCGGTATACATGCTCTGGATGTTCCAGCGCGTCTTCTTCGCGGTTCCCTCGGACTGGATGCGCCGCTGGTGGCCGTCGCTCAGGGACATGAACCGCAACGAGTGGCTGGCGCTGGCGCCGCTGATCGTGCTGGTCGTCGCGCTGGGCGTCTTCCCGGGACCAGTGCTCGATGCGATCAGCGGGCCGGTCGATCGCATCATCGAGGCGATCGAATCCTCGCAGGGGCTGACCTCGTTCAGCCTGCCGTGGTGAGGACGGACCGATGCAGCTGATCGACCTCGCCCCGCTCCTCCCCGAGCTGATCCTGGTCCTCCTGGTGCTGGCGATCATCACCGTGGACCTGTTCCTGCCACCGAGCGGCAAGTGGATCCTGACGCCCATCACCGTGGCCGGCCTTGTCCTGGTCGGCGCCGCCTGCATCCCGGTCTGGGGCGTCAACGACCGCATCTTCGAGGGCTTCTACGTGGTCGACGACCTGTCGGTCTTCTTCAAGGCCGCGACCGTGGTCATCGGCATCCTGGCGGCGCTCTTCGCCCCCTCCTACCTGGCGCAGCGCCGGCTGCCGCTCGGCGAGTTCAACGCGATCCTCGTCTTCAGCCTGATCGGCATGTTCGTGCTGGCCTCGAGCGCTGACCTGATCACACTCTTCATCGGCCTCGAGCTGATGGTCATGCCCGCCTACCTGATGACCGCCTTCCACAAGACCGATCGGTACAGCAACGAGGGCGGTCTCAAGTACTTCCTGCTCGGATCGTTCGCCAGCGCCATCCTGCTCTTCGGGATCAGCTGGACGTACGGGCTGACCGGGACAACGCGGATCGATGGGATGAGCGACCTGGCGAACGCGGCAGGCCCGGCCGGGATCCTGGCGATCGGGCTGCTGACCGTGGGCGCCACCTTCAAGGCGGCCGCCGTGCCGTTCCACTTCTGGACCCCCGACGCGTACCAGGGCGCGCCAACGCCGATCACCGGCTTTCTCTCAGTTGGGCCAAAGCTCGGTGCCTTTGCCCTGCTGGTGCGCCTCTTCGCCGAGGGGCTCGGCCCGATGAGCGCGGACTGGTTCGGTGTGATGGCGATCCTGGCGGTGGTGACCATGACCGGCGGCAACATCGTGGCGCTCACCCAGACCAACGTGAAGCGCATGCTCGCCTACTCGAGCATTGCTCACACCGGCTACATCCTGGCCGGCCTGGCCGCGTTCGCCCACGCGACGAACCCCGACATCCGCGCGCAGGGGATCGAGTCGGTCCTCTTCTACGTGCTCGGCTATGGCGTCATGAACCTGGCTGCCTTCGCGGTCGTCGGCATGCTGCAGCGCGACCCGCGCCGCTTCGGCGGGTTGGGCGGCTTCGCGGGCCTGGCCGCACGCGCGCCGTGGCTGGCCGCCGGGATGGCGATCCTGCTCCTGTCGCTGACAGGCATCCCGCCGACGGTCGGCTTCTTCGCCAAGCTGTACGTGCTGATCGCGACCGTCGATGCCGGCGTCGCATGGCTCGCGGTGGCGATCGCCCTGAATGCCGCGCTGGCCGCGTTCTACTACCTGCGCGTGATCGTCTACATGTACATGCGCGACCCCGAGGCCGAGCCGGCACCGATCGATCGTTCGCCGCTCGGCGTCGCTGCGCTGGCGATCTCGGTGGTCGCCGTCCTGGCCCTGGGGCTCTTCCCGGAGCCGGTGCTCACCTTCCTCCAGGCCTCGGTCGCGAGCCTCTTCTAGCGCGCTTGCTAGACTCCGGCGCATGAGGCGCCTCTCCGCTCCGACCATCGCGCTGCCGCTGCTGCTTGCCGTCGCGGGCGTGGGGCTGATCCTGGTCGGCCAGCTGGACCTCGACGCGCGCCCCAGCCCGAGCCTGCCCGACATCCCCGACCCGAGCAGCCAGGTCGCCGTGGTGAGTCCGAGTCCGACCGGCTCGGCGCCCACCGACGCCCCGACTCCCTCACCGACGCCGATCCCGGCAGACTGGGTTGCGGCGCAGATCCAGATCGAGTCGGTCGGCATCAACATCCCGGTCATGCAGGCCGTGCTCCCCGGTCACGACGACTTCCCTCCCCACGACGGTGCCTACATCCTGCGCGAGAGCTCACAGCCGGGACGCGGCACCACCAGCTATCTCTTCGCGCATGCCCAGTTGAACCTGTTCAAGCCACTCTGGAATGTCCTCCTGGGCGCCGAGGTCAAGATCCTCATGTCCGACGACCAGGTGCTGCGCTACCGGGTCACGGAGATCCACCCCAACGTGAGCTGCCCCGACGACCGCGCCGAGGCCGCGTGGAAGCTGCCCCCCGCGATGCTGTACGCACCTCCCGGCTGCGCCGGCGTGTGGTGGACCAAGCCGGTCGACCACGAGCGGCTCACCCTGCAGACGAGCCAGGGCTACAACCGCAACTGGGGCGAGCTGGTCGTGGTGGCCGAGCCGATCCTCTAGGACTCCGCCTGTCGGCCGTTCGGTCGGCTCCGATTCCGAGCTGACACGCCCAGCGCCACCGGGAGCGTGGCCACCGCCACGCCCAGGGCGAGGCTGAATACCAGCCGCAGCACGTCCGCAGCCTCGCCGCGCGACCAGGACTCGAGCAGGTCGATCAGCGCCAGGCTTCCCCGTGGATCGATCCCCACGAATTCCGGGTGCCCCAGGGTCACCACCAGCGCGTCGCGTCGCGTCGGATCGTTGATCAACGCGTTCAGCTCGTCGATCCGGTTCTGACCGATGCTGGTCAACAGCGCAAGGCCGACGCTCATCCCGATCGTCCGTGTGATCTGCATCATGGCGCTGGCGACCCCGTAGGCCGATGCGCCCGCGGCCTCGACCGCCGCGGTGGCGCGCGGCGAGACGGTCAGCCCGAAGCCGACGCCGAACAGCGCCAGGTCGCGCTGGAGGCGAGACAGCTCGGTCCCGACCTCCCAGCCGAGTGCAAGCCACAGGCCGACCGCGCTGACGGCCACGCCGGCGAAGGTGGGCAGCCGCTCTCCGATCCGTCCCGAGGCGACGCCGCCCACCAGGGCCCCGCCCGCGATCGCGAGGCTGAGCGCAGTGAGGGCCGCGGCTGCCTGGTCGGGCCCCGTGTTCAGCACGCGGTTCACGAAGACCGGGCCGCCGATGATCATGGTCGCCAGGGTGTACCCGGTCAGCAGGCTGACCGCGTTCGCGGCCGAGAACTCGACGGAGCGAAAGAGGCGCGGGTCGACCAGCGGCCAGCGACGGCCGAGCTCCAGGGCCACGAAGGCGACCAGCGTGATCGCCGACGCCGCCAGTCCGCCCGCGATGAGTGGATCTCCCCAGCCCCGCTGCCCGGCAAGCGACAGGGCGCCCACCCCCAGGAGCAGGGTGACCGAGACGAGCAGCCCGCCGACCAGGTCCAGGCGCCCTCGGGCCCGCGGTGTCTCGACCCCGCCCGCCACAACGTAGAGCAGGACCAGGGTGATCAGGCCGGCCGGCACGTTCAGGAAGAAGATCCACTGCCAGCCGGCCAGGTCGAGCCCCGGAACCGGCAGGGACACATTCAGCAGCACCCAGGCGCCGTAGGCTGGACCGACGGCCATGCCGACGAATGCGGCGGCCCCCTCGATTCCCAGCGCCGTGGCGCGCGCGCGGCCGGCGAACAGGTGGCTGGCCAGCGTCATCGAGAGCGGCACGAGCGCCCCACCGCCGAGGCCCTGCACGACGCGGGCACCGATCAGCCAGCCGATCCCCGCCTCGGGACCGGCGAAGCGCGACAGGGCAGCGCCCAGGCTGCCGGCGGAGAACAGGAGGAGCGCCACGACGTACAGCCGCCGTGCGCCCCACAGGTCCGCGGCACGGCCAGCGAGCGGCATCGCGACCACGTAAGCGACCAGGTAGCCGTTCACGATCCAGCTGGTCCGCGCCAGGTCCGCCCAGCCCCCAAAGTCGACCACGATCGAAGGCAGCGCGATCGCCACCACCATCAGTTCCGCGCCGCCCAGGAAGACACCCAGCGAGGCGATCACCAGGACGGTCCAGGCGGCCACGGGCCGCAGGATTGGAGCGGTCGGCTCGCTCATTGTTGACGTCAGAGGTCGGCGCGATCGAGGGTGAGCACGGCCAGCACGAGGAGGGTGGCGACGCCGACCAGCGCCGTCCCGGTCGACTGGAGCGCGTCGGCGATCGGACGACTCGATCGGGACAGGTCAGCCAGCAGTCCGAATCCTCCCGTCGGCAGCGGCGCGGTCAGCGGCACCACGACCGTTGCGGCGAGCGTCCCCACGCCAAGAAGGAGCGACAGTGCGCTCGCCGGCGCGGGAGCCAGTGGCAGCGCTCCGACGACCATCGCTGCGGCAAGCACCATCAGCGCGGCCGCAGCCGAAGCGGTGGTCGCCGCCACCATGGGCGCGGCGTCGGATACCTCAGCCAGCCGCTCGGTAGCGGTGAACCATGCGGCCGCGGCGCCGAGCGTGATGCCCAGCACCATCACCCCACCCATGACGATGAACCAGGCCAGCTGGACGCTCGACCGCGGCACGGCACGCACCGCCAGCCAGGCGATCGTCCCGCGGCGTCGCTCGGCGGCCAGCGTTCCGGACACGACGGCTGCCCCGATGCCGACCGATGCGCAGAGAGAGATCGCATACCAACGCGCCGCCCCGTCGACGGCACGAAGCCCGGCCAGCTCCGCCGGGATGGCTCCCACCGCCAGGCCACCGAGCAGCGGCAGCGTGAGCAGGAGGAGGAGCCGATAGCTGATCCAGAGCTCGTGCACGGCCAGGCCGACCAACGCGAGGAGGCGGCTCATCGCGCGGCCACCCTCGCTGGCGCCGCGGGCGGTTCGCTGAGGCCGGCCAGCGCTTCGATACCGCGCAGCGAGAGGGTGAGGCCCCGCGCGTCGAGCTCGCGCACCTGGACGTGCAGCGCCAGCTTCCCGTCCCGAACCAGCGCGACCTGGTTCACCAGGCCTGCCTCGGCCGCAGGAAACGCACTGGCCAGCACCACGGTGCGCCGCTTGCCCGGGATGGCCAGCAGCCGGCTCCGCTCCTCCACCTCCACTGACCGCAGCGGATCGTCCAGGAGGAGCACCTCCGGATCCGTCAGCATGGCCGCCGCCAGGGCGGTCCGCTGCGCCAGGGCGGGCCCTCCGCGGCGGATCGGGGCGTCCCTGTTCGCCCCCAGGCGGTATCGCTCCGTCGCCGCATCCGATTTGCGGCGCCGCTCGGCTCGGTCGTAGCCGGCCAGCCGACCCGCGAGCTCGAGCACCTCCGCCGGTGTCATCCAGGCGTAGATCCCCGCGGCGGCGCCCACGTACCCGATGCGCCGCGCCCAGCCGCCGGCCGAGTCATCGGCACGCGACACGCCGGCCAGCCGGACACTGCCGCGGTCGGCGTGCGCAAGACCGGCCAGGATCCGGAGCAGGAGCGAGGCGGATCCCTCGGGCCGAGAGACGAGGAGCAATCGTGCCCCGACTCCGACCGACAGCTCGAGATCGTCGAGCAGGCGCACGCCACGCACGGATCGGGTGATCCCCGAGGCCAGAACCGCCGCCGGGCGGAGCACCCGGACCGACCGCGAGGCCCACAGCGCGTCAGGCGTGGAGCTCGTCAGGTGGCACCTCCTCGGTCGCCGCAAGGGCCGACTGGGCGGCCAGTCTATCACCCCCCTTGACGGCACCGGTGTCCTGTTCCTATCATAAGCATCCGCTTATATCAATCTGCATTTGATAAAGAAGCACTACGAGATGACGCTCACCCTTGAGACCAATGCCGAGCGCGACCTGCGCCGCCTGCGCACGCTCTATCGCGCCCTGGGCGACGAAACTCGGCTCCGTGTGATCAGTCTGCTCGCCGAGTTCGGGCCGATGCCGGTCAATGAGCTGTCCGCGCGCGTTGTCCTGTCGCAGCCGCTCATCAGCTGGCACCTGCGCATCCTGCGCCTGGCCGGACTGGTCGAGACGCGACGCCAGGGGCGCGAGAGGATCTGCCGGCTGCAGGCCGCGGCGTTCGAGGAGCTCCACGAGATCGAGGCGCGCCTTGTCGGCGGCACGTCCGGCATCGGTGTCGCACGCGGCTCGACGACAGCCGAGGTGCACGATGTCGGCTAGCCATCCGCAGACCCGAGACCTCCGGCGAGGCGATTCACTGCTCTCCGATCGCGTCAAGGAGGTCGGCCGAGCGGTGCTGGCCCCGGTCGTTCGGTTGGCGGTCCGGCTCGGAATCACGCCGAACACCGTGACGGTGACCGGATTCCTCCTGGTCGTCGTCGCCGCGGTGCTCGTTGCGGCGGGATTTCTGTTGGCCGGGGCCGCGGTCCTGGTGGTCGGCTCACTGCTCGACGCGGTCGACGGTGCCCTCGCCCGCGCGACCGGGGGCGCGAATGCCTTCGGCAGCTTCCTCGACTCGACGCTCGACCGGGCCGCCGAGGCCACCCTCTACGGCGGGATCGTCGCATACTACCTTCGCGCCACGGCCGACCCGGTCGGCCCCGTCCTGTTGACGCTGGCCGCCCTCGCGGGATCCTTCATGGTCAGCTATACGCGGGCCAAGGCGGAGGGGATCGGGCTGACCGCATCGGTGGGCCTCGCCCCACGAACCGAGCGGCTGGTACTGATCGTCGCGGGCATCGCCCTCGCGGGCCTCGGCCTGGGCATCGGTCTCATCGTGGCGATCGGTATCATCGCCGTCCTCTCGGCGGCGACCACGGTTCAACGCATCTGGCATGTCTGGCGCCAGTTCGACGAGCAGACGCTCGCGGCCGGCGACGGCGACACGACAAGGGAGAAGTAAGACAGCGTGGCTACCAACGGCAAGGGATCGACCAACGGACATCGACCCGCAGACGGCAAGATCCGGGTCGCCATCGTCGGCGTCGGGAACTGCGCCTCGTCTCTCGTCCAGGGGCGGCAGTACTACGAGAACGCCAAGCCGGGCGACCTCATCCCGGGGCTGATGCACGTGGACCTGGGCGGGTATCACATCCGCGATATCGAGTTCGTCGCCGCGTTCGACGTGGACAAGACCAAAGTCGGCAGGGACCTGTCCGAGGCGATCTTCGCCGGGCAGAACAACACCATCAAGTTCTCCGACGTGCCGCATACCGGGGTGACCGTCGATCGCGGGATGACCCATGACGGGCTCGGCAAGTACCTGTCGCAGGTGATCGAGAAGGCGCCCGGCCCGACGGCCGACGTCGTCGGCATCCTGAAGGAGCGCAAGGTTGACGTGATGGTCTCCTACCTGCCGGTTGGCAGCGAGGAGGCGACCAAGTGGTACGTGGAGCAGGCGCTCCAGGCCGGTGTCGGCTTCATCAACGCGATCCCGGTCTTCATCGGTCGCGAGCCGTACTGGCAACGGCGCTTCGCCGAGCGCGGCCTGCCGGTCATCGGCGACGACATCAAGAGCCAGGTCGGCGCGACGATCACCCACCGGGTTCTGACCCGTCTCTTCATGGATCGTGGCGTGCGCATCGATCGGACCTACCAGCTGAACTTCGGAGGAAACACCGACTTCCTGAACATGCTGGAGCGGGAGCGGCTGGAGTCCAAGAAGATCAGCAAGACCAACGCGGTCACCTCGATGCTCGACTACGAGATCGGCGAGGACAACGTGCACGTGGGCCCGTCGGATTACGTGCCATGGCTTCAGGACCGCAAGTGGTGCCACATCCGCATGGAGGGGACCACGTACGGCGATGTTCCGCTCAACCTGGAGCTCAAGCTCGAGGTCTGGGACTCGCCGAACAGTGCGGGCGTGATCACCGATGCGATTCGCTGCCTGCGGCTCGGCCTCGATCGCGGGCTGGCTGGGACGCTGGTCGCGCCATCGTCCTACTTCATGAAGAGCCCACCGCGACAGATCCATGACGACGTCGCCCGCGAGCGTGTCGAGGCCTTCATCCGCGGGGAGGACAACGAGACGCTGGACGGGACGGAGACGCCACCGAAGGTCACCCTGCGCAAGGCGCCGGTGAGCAGGTCGAAGGCCGCGACCGGCGCCGGTTGAACCCGGTTCCCATCGAGACCGTGACAGCCTCGTCCTCCGTGGTCGACCAACCGGCAGGCTCGCCGCCGCAGACCTCGTCCCGCGGATCGTCCGCCTCCAGCTCGGAGCGCAGGCGCGAGTTGCTGACCTACGCCGCCTACCGGGTGGCGGAACGGCTCATCAACCTCCTGCCGCGGTCGATCGTGCTGCGCATCGCCTCGGCCGCGGGGAACGCCGCCTACGACTTGTCTGCGGCAAAGCGCGTCGTGGTCGGTGAGAACCTCGCCCGCGCCGCCGGCCTGCCGGCGGATCACCGCACCGTTCGTCGTGCCGCGAGACGAGCGTTCCGCAACTACGCCAAGTACCTCGTCGACATGATGCGGCTGGCCGATCTTCGGGAGGAGGATGTCGAGCAGCTGGTCCAGATCGACAACCTGGAACTGCTGGTCGAGGCCCGCGCCGATGACCGCGGCGTCCTGTTGTGCACCGTCCACGTGGGCGGCATGGACCTCATCGCCCCGGCGCTGCACCGCCACGGCTATGGGCTCCACGTTGTCGCCGATGACACGACCTATGGCCGTCTCTACGACCACCTCGTCAAGATCCGGGCACGACACGGCCTGACGCTGATCGGCTGGCGCAAGCTGCGCGGCCTGATCCGCGCGCTGCGGAGCGGCGAGAACCTGGTCCTCTTCTGCGACGGCGGATACCGGGCAGGAGACGTCCCGGTCGAATTCCTCGGCGAGGCCACCACCTTCCCCTCCGGGCCGGCCGCGCTCTCGGCACGGTCGGGGGCGCCGATGCTTCCCGTCGCATGCTCCCGCCAGGCCGATGAGTCGTTTCGCACACGCGGCCTGCCACTGATCCGCGCCACCAGCGATGAGCCGGCCGAGATCTATCGCGCCACCCAGGCCCTGGCGGACGCGCTGGGCGGGGTGATCGCGGCAGACCCCGGCCAGTGGTACATGTTCCGACCGATCTGGCCGGTGACCGACGCCGATCGAGCCAGCGCGCGTGACGCCCTGGAGATGGCGCGTCGTGGCGAAGACTGGACGAAGCGGCCATCGTGATGCGCGGTGCCCTGCTTCGGCTCGGCCTGCGTGCCGCCGATATCGTCGCGATCTCGTTGCCTCGCCCGCTCGCGTACGCGCTGGCTGATCTGGTCGGGCGGGTATGGCATCGACTCGCCGATGAGCGCCGGGCGCTGGTGACCGACCAGCTCGCGCGGGTCTCCGCGGCGACCGGCCGGCCGAGCCGTGGGCCGGCATTCCGGCGGCTGGTGCGCGATGCCTTCGTGGCCCACGCCCGCTACTACCTCGAGGTGCTGCGCATCCCGCACTACTCGGTCGAGCGGATCGGCCGCATGGTGGTCGCCGACGACTGGGACCACTGGGGACCGATCCTGCGCGAAGGGGCCGTGGTGGCCACCATCCATTTCGGAAACTTCGAGCCGTACGGGACCTTTCTGGCGTCGAACGGGATCCATGCGGTCGCACCGATGGAGGTGCTGAAGCCTCGCGAGATCCACGACTTCATGACGGCTCGGCGCGGGACGGGACGCGGAGTCACCCTGATCCCACTCGCGAAGGCCCGCCGGCCGATGATCGCCGCGCTGCGAGCCGGCACCATGGTGGCACTCGCCGGTGACCGCGATCTCGCCGGGAACGGGCTGCCGGCCACGCTCTTCGGCCACCCGACGACCCTGCCGTCCGGCCCCGCTGCGCTCTCGCTGCTCACCGGTCGGCCACTCGTGGCGGCCGCCTGCTGGCGCGTCGGGCAGGAGCGCTTCCGGGGGCGGGCCTACCCGGTCGAGGCTCCGCTCACCGGCGATCGACAGCATGATGTCGCCGCCCTCACCGACGCCATGGCGCGGCGCTTCGAAGAGCTGATCGCGCCCATGCCCGAGCAGTGGTGGGCGACCTTTCAGCCGCTCTGGCCCGATCTTGCTGACGGGGAGGCGCAATGAACCTCGGAGCGGTGCGCCGGCCGCGCGGCGGCGATCCACGCGGGCGCGCGGACATGCACCTGCACACGCTCTACTCTGATGGCACGATGGGCGTCGGGGAGCTCCTCGACCATGTCGAGCGGAACACCACCCTCGACCTGGTGGCGATCACCGATCACGAGCGCATCGACGGGGCGCTGCGGGCCCGAGAGATCGTCGATGCCGGTGACTACCACTTCGACGTGGTGGTCGGGGAGGAGATCACCACGCGCCGCGGCCACCTCCTGGGGCTCTTCCTGACCGCACGCATTCCGGCGCTCCGCCCGCTCGAGGAGACGATCGAGCGGATTCACGCCCAGGGCGGGATCGCCGTTGCCGCGCACCCCATGGCGCCCCTCACCCCCAGTCTCGGCCACCGCAGCCTAGTGAGGCTGCATCACGATCCAGACCCGGACCATCACCTCGACGCCATCGAGTTGATGAATCCGAGCGCCGCCGGCCGGATTCGCCGTGGGCGCCGACGACGGGCCAACGAGGAGCTACTCGAGCTGGCGCCGCTCGGGAACTCCGACGCACACGTCCTCGAGGGGATCGGCAGCGGCTGGACCTGGTTCCCCGGCGTCACCGCCGACGACTACCGCGCCGCCATCGCCGGAAAGTCGACCGAGCCGGATGGCAGGTACTGGACGCACTGGCACAACGTGACGGTCTACGGCCGCCAGCTGATCGCGAAGGCGCGTCACGTCGGCCACTCGCTGCGCCCCTCGGGGGAATGGCGGTGACGCCGCTGAAGATCGGGATCGTCAGCCCGTACGGTTACCCACACCCCGGAGGGGTGAACGAGCACGTTCGCCACACCTACGACGCCATGCTGCGGATGGGACACGACGTGTGGATCATCACCAGCAAGTACGGCAAGCAGCGGGCCGACGAAGGGCATGTCATTCGGCTGGGGACCGGCTACGCATTCCCCGCCAACGGCAGCATGGGCCGCGTCACCCTGAGCTGGCGCTTCAAGGAGCGTGCGCGGGACCTGCTCGCCGAGCATCGGTTCGACGTGCTCCACTTCCACGAGCCGTTCGTTCCCTTCCTGTCACCGACCGTTCTCGACCAGTCGAACACGGTGAACGTCGCCACCTTCCACGCGTTCGGTGGCTTCTCCCCGTCGTACTGGGTCGGGAAACGCTTTGCCGGCCACCTTGCCGCCAAGCTCCACGGCCGCATCGCGGTGAGCGGCGCGGCGCGGCACTTCTCCAGCCGCTACTTCCCCGGCGACTACCAGATCATCCCCAACGGCGTCGACCTGGACCGATTCGCCCATGCCCAACCATTCGAAGAGCTGCGCGACGGCACCGTCAACATCCTGTTCGTCGGGCGCTTCGAGGAGCGGAAGGGCCTGATTCACCTGCTCAAGGCCTACCACCGGCTCCGCAAGCGCCACGTCGATGCCCGGTTGCTGATCATCGGCAACGGGCCGAAGGCGCGCGAGTATCGCCGCTATGTCGGGCTGCGCCAGATCCGTGACGTCGAGTTCCTGGGCCGCGTCCCCGACGAGGCCAAGGCACGCTACTTCGCGAGTGCCGACATCTTCTGCGCGCCGGCGACCGGGCAGGAGAGCTTTGGCATCGTGCTGCTGGAGGCGATGGCTGCAGGAGTCCCGATCGTGGCGTCGGACATCCACGGCTACAAGAACGTGGTGCAGCGGGGCGTGCAGGGCCTCCTGGTCGAGCCGCGCAACCACCGGGCACTCGCGGCCGCGCTGTACGGACTTGCCAATGATGCGGATCGCCGTCACCGGATGGGCGAGGCTGGCCGTGAGAAGGCTCCGGAATACTCGTGGGACCGGGTGACCGAGCAGATCGTCGAGTTCTATCGCACGTCGCGCGAGCGCGCCCTCGCGGCGGGACTGGTCGAGTCCCGCTAGCCCGGCTGCGACTGCTCGAGCGCCTTGCGGTAGACCCGTTCTCGGCGCACGACTTGGAAGCCGGCCCGCTCGTAGATCCCCAGGGCGCCGTGCGGGTTCTCGGCATCGACGCCGAGCGACGCGCTGGTCATGCCAGCTTGGCGCAAGACCCTCAGGCTGGCCAGCACCAGCGCCTGTCCCACCCCCTGCCGCCGCCACGCCTTCCGCACGCCGACCGAGTTGACCCGCCCGCGCAGCATTCCGAGCTCCGCATTGGCCTCTGCGTTAATGCGGTTGAGCACTTGGCCAACAATCTCGTCGCGGTGCCACGCGATGACCCACAGCGACCGGTCGTGGGTCGGGTCGGCGACAAACCGTGCGAATGACTCCTCAGTGCCGTCGATTGCGCCCCAATGGTCGCTGAAGGCCTCGACCTCGAGTTCCCAGATGGCGCGCATGTCGGCCCCGCTCGCCGGGCGGACCTCGACTCCGTTGGGCAGCGCGAAATCGGGGATACCCTCCAGCGTGGCCCGGGTCATTTCGAACGCGTAGCGGGCGACCTGGTACCCGCTGGCCTCCAGCAGAGCGAGCCGGCCGACCTCCCCTTCGTCGGCCCAGCTCTGTAGCCGGCGCTCGCCGCCTGTGGGGTGGCCCGCGCCTACCTGGCGCTGGCGCTCCTCGTTCCATCGAAGGAGCGTCCTACCGAGGCCACGCCGGCGCCAGGTCGGATGCACCTGACCCCAGACGTTGTAATTGCGGCCCCCGTCGTTGTCGAGCTCCCAGCCGGCCTCGGCATGCGCCACGAGCGTGCCATCGATTTCTGCGAGCAGCAGGTCTTCGGTCAGGTCCATCCGAGAGGGGTGATCGAGCCAGGTGCCCACCTGCGCCGCCGAGAGGCGGAATTCGATGCCGTCGGCCCGGAAGCCCGCATTGTCCAGATCGGCCAAGGCGGCGTCGTCGGCGGGCCGCTCAAGGCGCCGGAAGCGCAGCCCCTGGATCGGCGGCGCGTACGGCAGCTCGACCGTCATCGATCCAGCTCCATCGGCTTGCGATACGCCGCTGACCGCAGGTCCGTGACGAATCCGCACTCCGTGTAGAGGCGCAGCGCCTCGTTGGCGTTGTCCGCGTCGACACCGAGGCCGGCGCACGTCATTCCCCGTTCGCGCAGGAGTGCGAGGGAGCGCATGACAACGGCACGGGCGAGTCCCCGCCGGCGCCACTGTCTGCGCACGAAGACGCTATCGAGCCAGCCGCGCTGCCGCCCCAGGGCGGCATTCTCCGCCTCGTTGATCGAGTTGACGACACCGCCCGCGATCTCGTCACCATCCCAGGCCACGACCAGCAGATCGAGATCGAATCTCGGATCGTTCCGCCACTGGTTGAACCGCGCTTCCGAACCATCGAAGCCGCCCCAGTGGTCGGCGAAGGCCTCGACATCTGCGTCCCACAGCTGCCGAAGCCGGTCCTCACGCATCGGGCGGACCTCGATCCCGGTCGGCATCGGCGGCAGGACGATCCCGTCGAGGCTGGGGCGCTCCATGTCGAAGAAGTAGCGGGCACGTTGGTAGCCCTCCTGCTCGATGAGCGCCACCTTGCCGACGCGCCGGTCGGGACACCAGGTGCCGAGCACCACGGGGCGCTCGGTCGGCTGCTCCGCCAGGCGCTCGGCGGCGCGTTCCTCGCCAAGGCGCAGCAGCCAGCGCCCGATCCCGCGCCGGCGAACGTCGGGGTGCAGCGCGCAGCCAAGGCGGAACTCGCGGAGGCCATCGGTCGTGTCGACCCACTCCACCTCGGTCTGCCCCACGATCCGACCGTCGAGCTCCAGGACCGATGCATCACGCTCGGCGGTAAACCCGGCGGTCGGGTGGGCCATCCAGTTCTCGATCTCCTCGGCCGACACGCGCCACGGAAGCCCGTCGGCCTCGTTATCGGCGTTGAGCAGGTCGGCGACCGCAGGGCCGTCGCCCGGCCGGTACGGTCGCACCACGAGACCGTCGATCGTCGGGCGCAGCGCCTCGGAGGTTGCAGGTGCTTGGCTCATCGGTCTGTCTCCATCGGCTTCCGGTACTGCATCCCGCGCGAATGGACCGCGAACCCGGCCCGTTCGTAGACGCCCAGCGCCCCGGTCGGATTCTCACCATCGACGCCGAGCCACGCGCTGGTCATGCCGCGCTCCCGGAGGAGGAGCAGGCTGCGGGCGACGAGCGCTGCGGCGAGGCCCCTGCGCCGCCATGGACGCCGCACGAAGACGCTGGCCAGCAGCCCGCGCTTGCGCTGCAACGCCTCGTTCTCGTGCGCGTCGATCTCGTTGATCACGACGCCCGCGATCTCGTCACCGTCGAAGGCCACGACGAAGAGCGACGGGTCGAAGTCGGGCTGGTCCAGCCATTCCTCGAAGCTCGCGTCGCTGGCATCGAAGCCGCCCCAGTGGTCCATGAAGGCCTCGGCATCGGCGTCGAAGATCCGCCGATAGCCGTCGCGGTCCCCAACCGGCCGCAGCTCGAGTCCATCCGGCATCGGCGGGACGTCGATATCGGTAAGGGTCGGCCGCAGCATCTCGAAGAAGTAGCGGACCGGCTGGTAGCCGTTCGCCAGCACCAGCGCCACTGCGCCGGGCCGTCGCTCGTCGGCGAATGTTCCCATCACCCGCTCACGGTCTGATTCGTGCCTGGCGGCCAGGCCGCGCAGGTGCGCCTCATTGCGCGCCATGATGGCGCTGCCGACACCTCGTCTCCTCCACGCGGGATGCACGTGGCCGCGCGTGAGGTACTCGCGCAGGCCGTCGGTGGTGTCGACCCAGAAGGCCCAGCCGTAGCCCACCACCTCGCCATCCACTTCGGCCAGCACCAGGTCGTTGGCAGGATCGAAGTGCTCGCTCGGATGGCTCAGCCAGGTGGTGAGCCCGGCGGCCGACATCCGCTCGTCGATCTCGTCTGCCTCGTTGGAGGCGGTGAAGACGCGGAGCATCTCCGGCACATCCGGGAGGTCGGCATAGGGGCGCAGGACGAAGCCAGGCGGTGGCGTGCGCATCGGTTCAGCCTACTCGCTTGAGCTTGCCGGTCCGCTTGGCGTAGCGCTCCGCGCGACCGAACGCCCACAGGCCCAAGGGGATGAAGATGATCCCCATCAGGGCGAGCGGCCACACGTCCCGGAGCAGCTCACTGATGCCCACCCCGTCGATCAGTCCGGCACGAACACCGTCGAGGACATAGGTCGCGGGTGAGAAGTTCGAAGCCACCTGCATCCAGCCGGGCAGCACGTCGATGCTGTAGTAGACGCCGCTGATCAGCAGCAGCACCGACTGCAGCACGAAGGTCATCTGCGCACCGCGCTCGACATACATGAGCGGCAGGATGGCGGTCATGATCCCGATCCCGATGAACGAGACCGAGCCGAGAACCATGAAGACCGCGGCGGTGCCGAAGTTCGCCTGGCTCAGGTCGAGCTCGAAGAAGAGCGCGAGCACGACCAGCACCACCACGGTGTGCACGAAACCAAAGATGACCGCGTAGAGCGTTGAGCCGAGCATCTGGGCATAGCGCCGCACCGGCGCCATGAAGGTGTACTCCAGCGTCCCCTCCCAGCGCTCCCAGCTGACCGTCTCGGCGATGAAGCTGAAGACGACCGACAGGTAGTTCCAGAAGACGGCACCGATGACCAGCGTGAGCAGGAGCCGGGTGTCGTTCTGCCCTGCACCGATGAGCGACACCGCGAGTGCGCCCGCCACGGCATAGACCAGGAAGGCGACCTCCCAGCCCCAGTAGCGCTTTGTCAGGTTGAAGTTCCGCTCCACGAAGGCGAAGGACGCCTTCAGTTCGCGGGTCATAAGTGCCATTGGTCCACTCCTACCGATGAGGGTCGGCGCCGGCCCGGTCACCGTGACCGAGCCGAACGCCGCAGCGAGGGGTCCGCCGCCAGGTGCGCTCCGACGCGCACGAGTTGGCGACCGACCCAGCGCCGCACGGGGCGGCGCGACAGCCGACGAGCTGCATGCAACTCGCCGCGCAGGTGCCGTGCCCGATCGGCATGCACCGACCGGATCGCTACCTGGTCATGCAGGTACAGCATCTTCATCACCTCCTCTCATTCAGTCTTCGTTCTCTTCGTCCTGGTTGTCGATATCGTCGTCAAGGGAGCGCCCCGTGAAGGTCATGAAGACGCTCTCCATGGTCGGCTCCTGTCCGTGGCGCTCTGCCACGAGCACCTTGAGCGCCTCGGGTGTGTCCTCGACCACGATCCGCCCGTCGTTGATGATCGCGATCCGGTCGCAGAGCCGGTCGGCCTCCGCCAGGTCGTGCGTGGTGAGCACGATTGTGGCGTCATGCCCATCGCGCAGCTCCTCGATGAAGCTCTGCACGTCCAGCTTCGACCGCGGGTCGAGACCGGTGGTCGGCTCGTCGAGCAACAGCAGGGTCGGGCTGGTCAGCAGCGCCCGCGCGATGGCGACCTTCTGCTGCATCCCCCGGCTCATCTGCTCCAGCGGACGGCCGAGCCGCTTCTCGCTGATCCCCAGCCGCGCCAGGATGGCGATCGCCTCCTGCCGCGCGGACTTCGGGTCCATGCCGTACAGGCGCGCTGCGTAGGCCAGGTTCTCGAACGGGCTCAGCTTCTTGAAGAAGGCGGCGTCCACGCTCACCCGGTTGATGAGTCGCTTGACCGCCATCTCGTCGCGCTCGATGTCGTGGCCGAACACCTCCACCTTGCCGGTATCGAGGGTCAGCAAGGTGCTGACCAGCCGAATGAAGGTGGACTTGCCGCTGCCGTTCGCTCCAAGCACGCCGTAGATCTCGCCCCGCCGGATGCGCAGCGAGATGTCCTTCACGGCGGTCACCGGCTTGCGCTTGCGGCCGACCAGAAACTGCTTGGTGACGTGCTCGACGAGCAGGGCCGGCACGCCGTCCTCCGGCAGCGTGCGACGGGTCCGCGACGGCGCCGGCGATGCGACGGGCGCGGCCGTGGCCGTATCGGTCTTTGGTTGTTCCAGCACGCTGGTCATCTCGGGTTCCTCGTCTTGGTCGGGCATCACTCGCTCGTCCATCGGTTGCCTTGTCGGGAAAGAAGAGAGCCGCGGGTCCCAGTCGGTCCGCGGCTCCTGTGCTCGTCGGTCGAGCAACAAAAAACCGTGGACCCGATCTGGCCCACGGCTCGTGGCGTTCGTTTGGCGGCCTTGCCGCCGTCTCGTCAGCTCGAGGCGGGCGCAGATCTCCCGTCGGCGTCGCCGTTGATAGGCGTCACCGTGGGGCACGCGTTGGGGGTGCTCCGGTGAAGATCCATTGCCTTACATCGGTCCTCGCGGGGGTGGTTGAGTGGCCGGACGGGCACGCAGGACACGACTGTCCGGAGTGGCCGCCGCGGGAGTCTACGGCGGTCCCCGGCGGCCTGTCAAGCCAAAGGTTCAGATGGCCGGCAGGCAACGGGCCAATCGGCACTCCACTCGCGGCCAGGCCGCGGTGGTACCGTCTCCGCGTTCGCGTGGAACCAACTCTGAGGACCAATCTGCCATGACGCTCAACCGTGGGCTCCTCTTCTGGGGCCTGGCGCTCATCACCGCCGGCGCAGTCGCCCTGGCCGCCCAGCAGGGGTATCTCGACAAGGATGCCCTCCGCGACCTCTGGCGCCTCTGGCCGGTCATCCTGATCGTGATCGGTGTGTCGGTGGTCGTGTCGAGCACGCCGTTCGCGGTCATCGGGACGGTTGCGGCAGCCCTGGTGGTCGGCACCGCCGGTGGGGCGTTGATCGCCGTCGGACCGACGATGTCGCTCGCCTGCGGCGGAGGCGACCCGACAAGCCTCTCCACCCGCAGCGGCGACTTCGGGGGCAGCGCCGGGGTGGCGCTCGACTTCAACTGCGGCACCTTGAGCGTCGCCATGACCGATGAATCGGCGTGGACGGTCGCCAGCGGCCAGCGGGGCGGGGATCCGGCCCGGATCACCGCGAGCGGCGATCGCCTCGAGGTCCGCTCGCCGGACAGCGGGCGCTGGTGGGATGGCGGGCGTCAGCGCTGGGAGGTCAGCCTGCCGATCGATTCGGTGTACGCGCTGAGCGCGTCACCCAACGCGGCCGACACGACCATCGACCTCGGCGGGGGTCACTTCACGAGCATCTCGCTGAGTCCGAATGCCGGCTCGTTGACGCTCGACCTGACCGATGCAGATGTCGACCGCCTCGACCTGTCGTTGAATGCCGGTTCGGCATCGGTCACGATCGGGACGGCGATGGAGAGCCGGGGCAGCCTGAGCGTCAATGCCGGGTCGATTGAGGTCTGCACGCTCGACGGGGTGGCCGTCGAGTTCACCGTCGACTCGAACATCACCTTCTCGCACAACCTGGATGACTCCGGACTGACGCGTGTCGGCGACACCTGGTCTACCTCGGGCTACGCGGGGGCGGCCCAGCAGATCCAACTCGAGATCAGCGGCAACGCCGGGAGCTTTACCTTGAACCCTGAAGGAGGCTGCGAATGAATCGCCGGCTCTATCGGTCGCGTCGCGAGGAGATGATCAGCGGCGTCGCGGGCGGCGTCGCCGAGTACCTGGACCTCGACCCGTCGATCGTGCGCGTGGTGTGGGCCGTGCTGGGGCTCATCACCGGGGGCATCTTCATCATCGTCTACATCGTGATGTGGATCGTGGTGCCACAGGCTCCGGAAGGCGCGGGGTCGTCGGACGCCGCCGACCCGGACCCGGGAGGCGCCGCGCCGTCATCGGGCTGGGTGGCGCCAGCCGGCCGAGCTGCGCAGTCCGGGCGTCCGGCACGCCGACACTCAGGTGGCGGGTCGTGGGTCTTCGGGCTGATCCTGATCGGGCTCGGGATCTACTTCCTCGCCCGCGAGTACCTGCCGGAGATCGACATCGATCGGCTCTGGCCACTCGGGCTCGTCGTCGTGGGCATGCTCCTCATGGTGGTCGCCTTCCGTCGTCGAGGCTGACGGCGGCGGCGCGGCGCGGGAGCCGAGCAGGTCCCGCCCCATCAGGGCGAAGGCGGCCGCGCCCACCGAGACGACCGTGCCGATCGCGAGCTTCAGGCTGTCGGCCGTGATCAGCTGCGCACGCTCTCCCTGCGGCGGCGACGGGAACTGGAACGCGTAGTTCCATGGGGCCAGGGCGCGGGCTGCGTTGATGTACCAGTCCGGCATGACCAGCGCGGCTCCGAGTGGGAAGACGAGCACCCCCGCGACCCCGACGGCCACCAGGAAGGCGATCGCCAGGGACCGATATCCCCACGAGCGAAGACCCTCGTCGACGAAGTAGGCCACGGCGACCATCGAGAAGAGGACGGCGGTCAGGTAGTGGTACTGGAAGGTGGCGCGCTCGATCCGGATCCAGGGCAGGTACTGGAAAGCGAATGCTGCGGCGACCACGGCGAGGGCAAGCGATCGACGACGCCAGGCCATGACGGCGGCCCAGAGCACGGCCGGGACGCCCGCCCAGAAGAGGATCGGGTTGCCGCCGTTGTAGATGACCGCCATCTGCCGGTCATCGAAGGAGTGGCTGTAGAACCAGACCGGCTTCAGGTCGAGCGGCCAGCTCCACCATGGCGACGAAGCGGCGTGGCCTGCCTGCAGACCGAAGTGGTAGCCGAACATCTGCGAGTGCAGCTCATCGAGCGACCAGCCGTAGCCAGGCCCCTGCCCGACCGTGGCGATGCCGTGGCCGAGCTGCAGGTACGGGACGTAGCTCACGAAGTAGACCAGCAGCGGGATGACCAGCAGGCTCGCCCCAACCCACGGCCAGGCGAAGCCGCCGAGCTCGCCGGGGAGGTACCAGCGCCGGTCGCTGGCGGGGTCGCGCAGTGACCGCCAGGCGCGGAGCAGGAGGAGCACGGCCGCGACGCCCAGCATCAGCCAGGTTGGCCACGCCGCCTGCGCGCCGCGCGCGAGGATCGCGAAGAGGAGTTCCACGGCGCTCCGCGGATCACGCCCCTCCACGGTGCCGTAGGCCATCGTGAAGGCCAGGCCGATGCCGCCCGCCACGACGCCGATGGCCGGCAGCGCCGCCAGGTCGCGGCCCGTGAGGCGCACCGGGCGCTCCCAGACGAGGACGAGCGCGAGTCCGAGTGCCAGCAGGCAGACGACCAGGAACGGCCATGGGGCCCCGATGCCGCCCACCACGGTGATGAATGCCACACCGGCGACCAGCAGGAAGCGGCCGAGGCCGGAACGCGCCAGGACGAGGACCCACAGGCCGAAGAGCGCGTACCAGCCGACCCACTTGCTGGCGGCTGCCAGGCCGATCAGGACGCCGACCAGCGGCATGGCCCACCAGGCGCTGCGTACCCAGCGCCCCGACCAGACCTGCCAGAAGACCAGGTAGGCGGCCACGATGAAGGTGGCCACGAAGATGTCGTTCATCGCAATCCGGCTCATGACGTAGCTCATCCCGTCGATCGCCACGAAGGCGGCTGCAAGGACCGCGATCCGTCGACGTCGGAAGAGGGTCGCCGTGAGCAGGTAGATGAGTCCGACCAGGATCGAACCGAAGACGATCCCCGCGATGCGCCAGGCGAACGCGTTGCTGCCCGCATCGATCGTCTCCAACTGCGCGCCCGCCGATGCGTTCGTTGAGACGAGCAGCCGACCGTGATCGTCGCCCTCCGCGTGGTCGGAGATGTCGAACCCAAGTGCCAGCGGCTCCCCCAGCAGCGGACTCGTGTCGAATGCGGCGAACCCAACACTCTGCGAGCCGCCGTTGCCGTGCGGCATCACCGCCCATGCCTCGCCCTCGCCGGTGGCCGGATCGGTCCCCGCGACGTAGACGATGTTGGCCACGAACTGCCAGCCGATCAGTCGCGGGGTGCCGGGTAGCGGGACCGTGTCGATCTCGGACAGCTTCTCGTCGAAAACGGTCAGGCCCCCGGCAACGGGGCCGTGCTCGTCGTCAGCGGGGAGTGGTCCGATCGGAACCCAGACCTGCGTGTCCTTGCCCCGCGCCTGGACCATGATCGGTCCCGTCGGAGGGGCGCGCAGGAACAGTCGTCCGTCGCTGCCGATCACCCCGGTATCAAGCTGGAGCGAGCCGGCGTCGAGCGCCACCAGGCTTCCGCTCGACAGGTCGATGGCGACGACGCGCGCCGGCGCGCCGTCCTCGCCGGAGCCGGCCGGCACGTAGCCGATGCCACTCGCGACCAGGCTGGAGAACGCGATCTGGGCGCCCGTCTCGCGCTCCACCTCGGCGATCCCGTCGCTGCCGCGGAAGAGGATGATCGGCTGGCCCTGCGGCATGACGATCTCGGGGATACCGGCCAACCCGGTCTCGATCTGCGCCACGCCCGGCGGCGGCCCCCGCTCACCAAGCTGGCCCAGGAATGCGGTCAGATCAAACACCGATACGGTCCCGGTGTCGGCCAACCCGACGAGCAACCGGTTGGCGTCTTCGTCGTACGCGAGACTGGCAACCGGGCTGCTCAGCGTCCAGCTCGACACCACCGTCCCCGACGTGACCTCTCGGGCCGTGATCGTCTCGTCTCCGGCGGACGCGAAGACGATCGACGCGGGGCGCCCCTCGGCGCTGCGCTGGGGCGCGACCGCCAGCGACGTGGCCGGCGCGTCCAGCTCGGTCCTGCCGAGCACCTTGTTGGGGTCGACCGCCGCGATCCCGGCCGCGATCAGGTACTTCGCCAGTTGCGGGTGCGTCCACTCGTACGTGTCTCGGGTCCAGCCCTCCTGCCAGTCGGAGAGCATCTCGGTCGCGGTGCGCGCGTGGTACACCTCGTCGAAGTGGAAGTGGCGCGGGAAGTCAAGCCGCCACAGGCGGAAGACGAGGGCGAAGAGCACGAGTCCAAGGAGCAGCAGGGCATCACGTCGGTCGAGTCGCCGCGACGGCTCCGAAGCGTACGGGTCGGTCGGGTCACGGCGGAGCAGGTGGCGCACCTGTGAACGGAAGGGTGGTCGGTTGCGAGGGATCGGCGCATGCGTGGCAGGCTGCGGCAGTTGCGGCTCGGGCAACGGGCTGGCCGGGGCAGGCGGCGGGCTCGAACGCATGGGGGCCAGGACCAGATCGCTCGCGCGAACCGCCATCCCCGCCGACTGCACGAGCAGCCAGACGAGGACGACGACGATCCCGGCCGACAGCAGATAGATCCCGGTATCGTTGAACAGGAACTGGGCCAGCAGCGGGTCGCGTGGCATGGGAGCCCCGTTCAGCCCCGGGTTCATGACGCTGCCTCCCGCCCACGACCAGTCAGCCGTGTAGACCCAGTAGACGTTGGCAAAGAACGCGACGGTCAGGGCCGCGTACAGGACCATCCATCGCCGCCCCAGCAGCACCAGCGGGGCAGCCAGCGCCAGCGCCGGGAAGAGGTATCGCTCGTGAACGCGGGTGGGGAGCGCGTAGAAGGCCACCGCCAGCACCAGCGCACCGACGAGAAGGCCCGTCGCGTCGTCGCGGCGCGCGATCTGCCAGAGCGCGATGAGGGCGGCGAGCGCGAACAGGACGGTGCCCACCAGCTGCCAGGTGACGGGAAACGAGCCGAGCACGACAGCAATGCCTTGCCCGTCGGGGCATGTCGGCGGGGCGACGTCGCATCCCCACTGCAACGAGTCGCCCAGTCCGCTCCACGGGTTACGCCACAGGTTGAACCCGTTGATCGAGAGGCCCTTGTACGTGTCGGCCGCGTCAAGGAACTTCCCGATCAGCGAGTGAGCGCGATCCGCTGGAGCCCAGACAGCCAGCCCGAACGGCAGGATCAGCACGACCAGCGTTCCGAGACCCGCCGCGAGCGAGGTGAGCACGCGAAGCGGGTCGCCGCGGCCGTCCTGCTCCGGGTCCGACGAGCCGCCGAAGAGGTGTCGCTTGATGCCGACGATGGCGACGATCGGGATCAGGAAGGCGAACTGGAACTTCACCAGCAGCGCCACGACGGCGCCCACCGCGGCAGCCTCGGTCCAGCCGCGAGCGAGAAGGTAGAGCGTTGCGAGGATGGCGAGCGTCCCCACCGAGTCGACCTGGCCCCAGACCGATGCGTTGAAGATGGTGCCGGGGTTGAAGAGGTAGATCGTCGCCGCGACCACGCCGATCCGTTCGCCACCCCAGCCGCCGAGCCATCGGTCTCCGAACCGTCGGGCGTAGATGAACAGGACCCAGGCGACGCCCGCGTCGGCCAGGATGCCGGGCACCTTCACCAGCCCAGGGGTGATCGACAGGCCGAAGACCGGGCGCAGCCACTCCCCGATCGAGCCGAGCAGCCACAGCACGTACATGTAGCCGGGCGGGTAGTCACTGAAGTAGTCGGCCTGGTAGAACTCGCCCGGTCCGCCAGCGGCCAGCCGCTGGGCCCAGGCCGAGAAGTCGCCGACGTCGATCCGGAAGCCGGAGAGTGGCACGAAGACCCCGCCGATGAAGGCGCGAAGAAGCACCCCCAGTGCGATCAGGAGGATCACCAACGTGGCGGGATCGAGCGGCAGGCCGCGGTCGAATGGCCTCGCGCCCCGCTCCCTCACGGAGTCGCGGGTCATCGGTGGGGGCACCCGGTCAGGGGCGCCTGCGGTCGTGGGCCAAGGTGGGCCGGAGTATACATCGACCCTTTGACGGCCCCGCTCCCCGAGCGGTTGCGCTACGGTACGGCGGACCCGCTGCAAGGAGGTCGCGTGACCCACGACCCGAACCCGTCCCCCGCTCCATCCTCGGCGCCGTCCGACGACGCCCGGCCGGCGCTCACCTTCTTCTTCCCCGCCTACAACGAGCAGGAGAACATCGAGCGGACCGTCGAGCGGGCGCTGGCCGAGATCGGCCCCCTCGTCAGCTCAATCGAGGTCCTGGCCATCGATGACGGCTCAACCGACAGCACGCCGGCGATGGCCGATGCCCTGGCCGCCGCCGATCCGAGGGTGCGCGTCCACCACCAGGTCAATCGAGGCTACGGCGGCGCCCTGAAGGCGGGGTTCGAGCAGGCGCGCGGCGAGCTGATCTGCTTCTCGGACGGTGATCTGCAGTTCGACCTGCGCGAGATGAGCCGCCTGCTCGACCGATTGGCCGATGACCGAAAGCCGGTCGACGCGGTGATCGGCTACCGCATCAAGCGGCGCGATCCGTTCCACCGGATCTTCATCGCCAAGACCTACAACGCCATCGTCTCGGTCGCCTTCGGCCTGCGCGTGCGCGACATCGACTGCGCCATGAAGCTCTTCCGCCGCGAGGTCTTCGACGGCCTGCGTCTGGACGCCGACGGGCCGTTCCTGTCGGCCGAGTTGCTCATCAAGCTGCGTGCCCGCGGCGTGCGTTCCGCCCAGGTGGGCGTCAACCACTACCCGCGGGCGGCTGGCACCAACACCGGTGCCAGCATCGGCAAGATCCTGCGGACCTTCCGTGACCTGGCGGCCCTGCGCTGGGCGCTGTGGACCCGGAGAACGCAGGTGCTGGGGACGCGCCGGGAGACGGCCTAGCCGCCGGACTCCTCGCGGGGCGGCCCCTTCTCGCCACCGCCTAGGTCGACGTCGAGCGAGTTGATGAACTCGCGGAAGACCGCCAGCTTCTCGTCGGGGTCGTCGCCCGCCTCCGCCCGGTCTGGGGTGACCCCCGCCTCGTCGAGGACGCGCTCGTCCACGTAGATGGTCGACCCGGTGCGCACTGCCACAGCGATTGCGTCGCTCGTGCGTGAGTCGATCTCGGCCTCGCTGCCGTCGGCAGCTTCCACGTACAGGCGTGCGTGGAACGTACCCTCGGTCACGCTGGTGACCACCACCCGGCTCACCGATGCGTTGAGCGTCCCGACGATGCTGACCAGCAGGTCGTGGGTGAGCGGGCGCTCCGCGTTGAGCCCCTGCAGGCGCATCGCGATGGCGTTCGCCTCGGAGGGACCGATCCAGATCGGCAGGTATCGGTCCCTGTCCGACTCCTTCAGGATGACAACGTGCTGGCTGGAGAGCATGTGGACGCGCACGCTCTCCACGACCATCTCGATGAGCCTCACCGTCGGATTCTAGATGAGGCTATTCGAGGACGATGCGGACGATGCGGTCCGGTGTCAGGAGATAGGCGGCCGGAGGTCCATCGGCGACCGAGGAGACGGTCATCGCCAGGACCGTGTCGAGGAGGCCGGATTCGGCGCCGTCGCGGGGCGCCAGCCACTGCCGGACAAAGGCGCCGTCGGCTCGCTGGAAGGCGATGATCCGCGCATTGGCCGCGTCGTACGCGTAGAACAGCTCCCGCTCCCCGATCGTTGCGGCGTCCAGCAGCGTGTACCCGAGCGACCGCCGAACGGCCGCGTCGGGTGGTGGGTCGAGCGAGTAGTCCTCCTGGATGAGCGGTGTACCGAAGTTGACTCGCGTCACGGTGTCCGAATGCAGCAGCCACAGGTTGGCGTCGACCAACAGGTCGCGCGCTGCGCCGGCGGGCAGATCGGGCGCCTCCGAGAGGAACTGCTCGGGGTCGCCCGGATACGTCACGGGGACGACGCTTCCGGCCGACCACTTGCGAACCTCATCGGCCGCGGCGTCGACCAGGTAGAGGTTGAAGATCTCAAGCGGCGGTCGGTGCTGCAGCGCTGCCAGGAGGTGGCTGCCGGCGGAGACGGCGTCGAGGCCGCGCATGGCGAGTGGATGCGCGACCTGCTCGACCAGGTCGAAGCGCCACGCCTGCCGCTGGCGGTCGACCAGCACCATGTCGGTAGCCGCGGTGGCCAGCATCCACGGGGCCCCCGCGATACCCCCGACGAGCTCCTGTCCGGACCGATAGACCACCACCGAGTCCCCGGTCGCCGGATCGACCCGCACCACCCGACCGCGCGCCAGCTCGATCACCCACAGCGAGCCATCGCCGGCGAGTGCCATGTCGAGCGGATCGAAGTCATCGAACGCCGCGCCCAGGTCCGCGACCGTGGTCGTCTCGGAGATCCGGGTCACCGCGTACACGGCGTCCAGCCCGCGTCCCACCCGACGCTCGAGGGGGGCAAGGTCGACCGAGGAGACTCCCGCGTCGGTGGCTCGTCGGAGTGCCGCTGCCGCAGCGTTCAGGAGCTCGGTCGCCGTCTCGGGTTCGCGATCGACCAGGTCGCGACCGCCGACGCGCTCGTTGACCGTGGCGATCAGGTCCTGCGCCTCGAGCACGGCGGTCCGCGCAATGCTGGCGCGCAGGATGGCGTCGGTCGGGTCGGGATTGGGGAGACTCGCGACGGTCGCCCCCACCGCCATCAGCCCCGCCACGCCCGCCATCCCCAGCAACCCCAGACGACGCCGGCGGCCCTCCTCGCGAAGCGCCGTTCGCGGGATCGATGTGGGGTAGGCCGGCCGTCGGCGCGGCACGAAAGCGAGCAGGATGTTGACCCCGTACAGGATCCCCTTGGCGATGAGAGCCTGCGCCCCGTCGATCGCATCCCCGGCACGGTGGAGCCCGGAGCCGATCGCATCGGCCAGGGGGACCGGGCTGTGGTCGGGCAGGCCAGCCAGCGGTTCTGCCGGGCGCACCGCCTCGAGTTGCCGGGTTGTGGCCGTGGCCGCCAACTCGATCACCTCGAGTGCCAGCACGGCGTCGGAGCCGACCCCGCCGCGGATTCGGAAGAGCTGTTGGAGGTGCTCCACCGCAGCCGCCGGCCGAAGCGTGGAGATCGCCTGCTGCAGTTCATCGGTCCCGACCAGGTCGGCCAGGTTGCGCGAGAGCAGGGCGATCCGGTCGTCGGGTGTCAGCTCTCCCTGCCAGGTGAAGGGCTGAACCTCGAGCGCTTCGCCCAGCGTCTCGGCGACAAGGCGGGTCCGGATCCGGGGATCCTCCTCGGCTGCCGCCGGCGGAGGTGGCAGCTCGTACATCCGGCCCCCGCGGACGATGACGGCCGCGGCCGGTCCCAGTTTCGCCACGTGCCCCTCGCGACCGCGGACCACCAGGGCAACGACGCTCACCGACCCGCGCCGGGGGATCCCGAGCCGCGCGCGCTGATGGAAGAGGCGGCGATTCGCCCCCGCCAGTGCCTTCGAGAGGGCGCCCAGGGCGCCGACCGACATGTCGTAGTAGAAATCGCGCTCGAGCACCTCGAGCGCCTCGCCGACCGCCCGGGCCAGCGGGGCGCCGCCGCCCGTCAGTTGCGCCACGACGAACAGGGAGCCCTTTGTGCGCGCCTCGGCTCCCGTGGCAGGCTCGCGGAAGCGAACGATGTCCAGCGCTCCGGCTCCGCGCTCGTCGGCCGCCGGTAGACCGATGCGGGTGGAGAGGCGATTGCTCATGGGGCTGCGCTCGAGCGGTGGCCGGGAGACGGCGGGATGTGGTCGATTATAGGGAGCGACCGGTGCCTGCACGACCCACCGTTACGGCGAGTCGGACCAGGACGATCGTCGCGCCCGGGCGTCCGGCCATGCGAGCGTTGACGCCGTGCACGAGGGCGTCGGCGCGAAGCGTCAGCTCCTGCGCGAGAATCGGATCCGAGGCCACGACATCAGCGATCCCGTTCCGAACCCGGACCAGGCGCGACTCCATGCCGGCGCGCTCCAGGCCGGCAGCGGCCACCGCCTCTGCCCACGCCAACCGCGCCTGGGCCTGCGCGATCTGCTCGGCGGCGCCCGGGCCCACGCAGCTCAGCAGGGCGCGCTGGACAGCCGTAGCAGCCTCCTCGGCGCGACTCACGCCACGCGCGGCGTCAGCGAGAGGCGCCCCTCCCCGACCTGCCAGAGCGCCAGGCCGCGGCGTCCCGCCGGCAGCGCCGAGAGGTCGGCCATGGTGACGAGCACCTGCCCGCGCTCGAGGAGAATCGCCAGGAGCCGCTCGGACCGGTCCGGGTCGAGTTCGCTGAACACGTCGTCGAGGAGGACGATCGGCGTCGGCCCGCCCTCGGAGAGGAGATCTCGCTCGGCCAGTTTGAGGGCGAGGATGATGGTGCGCTGTTGACCGCGGCTGGCGTGCGTCGCCACCTCGCGCCCGGTGAGCTCGACCCGAAGGTCGTCTCGCTGCGGTCCGACCAGGGAGACGCCGTTCCACAGCTCCTTCTGCCGCACGTCCGCCAAACGGCGCCGGTAGGCGACCACCAGTTCCTCGACAGATGGTTGCACCGTTCGGTCCGCCCACGCGTCCTTCAGCGTGTCGACGTAGACGAGCCGGACGCGATCGCCGGCCTCGTCGGTCGGTGCCACGGCGTCATGCAGCGCGGGGATCCGGTCGTCGAGCTCCCGCACCAATTCCAGGCGCGCTGCTGTCACCCTGCCTCCCACCGTGGCGAGCGCCTCGTCCCAGAAGTCGAGCCCGTCGGCGGTGGTCTCCTCGCGCCGGATCGAGCGGAGGAGTGCGTTCCGCTGGGCGAGGACCCGAGCCAGCTCGACCAGGTCGCGAGCCGCTCGACGATCGCGCTGCGCCAGGATCGCATCGAGGAATCGACGGCGCTCGCCGGGCGCCCCGACCAGGAGGAGCATCTCCTCGGGCCGGAAGAGGACGACGCGCGCGGTGTCGTGCACCGACGTGACGCGCCGGGCTGCACCGTTGACGGTCAGTCGCTTCCGGATCTCGGGGGGTGCCTCTGCGCCGGGCAGGATCAACTCCACGCGCGCGGTGGCGCTGCCCGCGGGGTCGGCAAGGTCGAGGCGGACGCGGCTGAATGGACGCCCGTGGCGCACCATCTCGGAGTCGGGCCCGGCGCGATGCGAGCGGCCCGCGACCGCCACGTAGATCGCCTCGAGGAGATTCGTCTTTCCCGCGCCGTTCGGGCCTGCGACGATGGTCAGCCCTGCCTCCGGATGCAGCTCCGCGCTCGCGTAGCTGCGGAAATCCTCGAGCAGGAGGCGGGTCAGGCGCATCGGTGCCGCCGCGGCGCCGGCCGGGTCGCGCCCTTACGACGCAGTGCGGACCGGCATGATCACGTGGACGTATTCGTCCTTGCCGATCCCGCGGACGACGCCCGGGGCCAGCGGCCCCGACAGCTCGAGGGCGACCTCTTCGGTCCCCACATTGGCGAGGACATCGATCAAGTAGCGCGCGTTGAAGGCGATCGTGGTCGCCTGGCCCTCGACCGCAGCCTCGACGGCGTCCGAGGCGTCGCCGATATCGGCTGCGTGGGCCGTGATAGAGACCCCATCGCCGGCCTCGCCTCCCAACTCGACCTTGATGATGTTCGCGCTGTCGCGGGCGAAGATGCTGGCGCGCCTGGCGCCAGCAAGAAAGGCCTCGCGGTCGAGCACGGCGCGACTGGTGTGCGATGTCGGAATGACCGGCTCGTAGTTCGGGAACTGCCCCTCGATAAGGCGGCTTACGAGGTCGATCTGGTCCACGTGAAAGAGGATCTGGCTCTTGTTCGGCGTCACGGTGATCTCGATCATCTCCTCCGCGTCGGGGAGGATGCGCATCAGCTCGGCATACGAGCGTGCCGGCACGACGATCGTCATCTCCTGCGCGACTGGCTTGGCCAGGCCAACCGTCCGGACAGCGATCCGGTAGTTATCGGCTGCCGCCAGCGTCATGACGCCTCCGGCGAAACGGGTGAGGACCCCGGTGAGGATCGGCCGGCTCTCGTCGGTGGCCGCCGCGAAGACGACCTCGCCGAGCGCCTCGCGGAGGGCTCGCGAGTCGACCGTGGTGGCAGGTGAATCGCCGATGGCCGCGACGACCGGGAACTCGTCCGCCTCGATGCCCTTGATCGACGATCGGCTTCCTCCGCAGGCGACCTTGAGGGTGCGGTCCTTGGCGGAGAACTGGAGGTGGACGGGGTCCGTGGGTGAGAGCGAGGTCACCAGGTCGGCCAGCAGCTTGGCGGGCACGGTGATCTCTCCCTCGTCGGTCACCTTGCCGGGGATCCAGCAGTTGATGCCGATCTCGAGGTTGGTGGCCGTGAGCTTCAGCCCGGCATTGTCGGTCTTCAGCAGCACATTGGCCAGCACCGGGAGGGTGGCGCGACTGCTGACAGCGCGCCCTGCGACGCCCAGTCCGCGCGCCAGGTTTGCCTGCATCACGGTTACGTTCATCGAGTCCTCAACCTCATCTGGGGCGGCTTGTCCACCACCAGGCTCAACACCACTCTGATACTCGTCAAGGATACCTGTACGTCACCGTCTCTCGTAGTGCTGTGGACGGTGTGGGTTGTTGTGCTCCGCCGCGCTCCCGTGCGCTGCGGATAACCGGCCCGCTCCTGTTGGTCCCCTCGCCTGGGAAGTGCACAGACCGGGGATCCGCGTCGGCCCCGTGTGGATTACCGCCCGGCCCGCCGGGGCGCGAACCGCGGATGTGAGCCGCTTGTCCACACCGTGACCGCACCGAGTCAATCGGAGTAGATCATCTCGCGCACCGCGCTCACCTCGCGGCGCATCTCGTCGTTGTCGAGCAACTCTCGGGCAATCTTGTCGTAGGCGTGCAGCACCGTGGAATGGTCTCGACCGCCCAGCTCGGCGCCGATCCGCAGCAGCGAGATGTCGGTCTCCTCGCGGATCAGGTACATGGCGATCTGTCGCGGGACCACGATCGCGCGATCACGCTTGCTGGAGCGCAGCTGGTCCAGGTTCACGCCGTAGTAGTCGGCAACCGCGCGCACGATCCGTTGCGGAGTGATCGAGCGCTTCTTGGGGTTGTACATGACGTTGCTGAGCACCGCGCTCGCCAGCTCGTTGTTGATCGGCATGCCGGACATGCTGGCGTACGCGACGACCCGGTTGAGCGCACCTTCGAGCTCACGGACGTTGCTCACCACCTTGCGGGCGATGAACTCGATCACCTCGCCCGGGATCAGGTTCACCTGGTCCTCGGCCTTGCTCCGCAGGATGGCGATGCGGGTCTCCAGGTCCGGCGGCGTCAGGTCGGCGATCAGGCCCCACTCGAACCGGGAGCGAAGCCGCTCCTCCAGGGTGGTGATCGCCTTGGGTGGCCGGTCACTGGAGAGCACGATCTGCTTGCCGGCCTCGTGGATCGTGTTGAAGGTGTGGAAGAACTCCTCCTGGGTCCGTTCGCGATCGGCGATGAACTGGATGTCGTCGATCAGCAGCACGTCGATGCGGCGGTACCGGTTCCGGAAGTCCTCCATCTTCTGCTCGCGGATGGAGTTGATGAAGTCGTTGGTGAACTTCTCGCTGGTCGCGTACAGGATCCGCTTGCGTGGGAACTTCGCCGCGACCGCGTTGCCGATTGCGTGCATCAGGTGGGTCTTGCCCAGCCCTACTCCGCCGTAGAGGAAGAGCGGGTTGTAGGCGTGCCCGGGCCGCTCGGCGACTGAGAGGGCGGCGGCATGCGCCAGGCGATTGGCGCTCCCGACGATGAAGTTGCTGAAGGCGTAGCGGCCGCTGAGGTTGACCGTGTTGCCGCCCGCGGATGCCGGGGGCAGGGGGAGCGTGTCATCGTCGGCCTGCGCGGGGACCGGACCCGGCGCGTCTGCGACCACGAACTCGACCTGGACCGATCCGCCGACCACGCGCGCCAGGGTCTGGCTGACGAGGGTCCGATAGCGGTTGTCGAGCCAGTCGCGCGCGAAGCCGTTTGGCGCTGCGATGCGATAGCGGTTCTCGTCGAGGTCGACGAGGGACGTGTCCTTCAGCCAGGTCTCGAAATTGGCCGGCGAGAGGCTGACCTGCAGCTCACCGAGGACGGCACGCCACACCTGCTTCGCATCCATCAATAGCCGTCTCCCAACCGATCTCTGCCAGGGCTCCCGGGGCATTCGAACTTCCCCCGGGGCGCACGAGACCCGGCTCTTGGGGGCCGTTGCTCAGGGGTCGCGGTAGTGTAGCAGCAGCCATTCCGAGCCGGCAATGGATTCTCCGAGAAGTCCGTTGAGGTTTGACACTCCTACGGCGCCATCGGTAGAATCCGCTCGCAGAGTGAGACGGGTACCCGCGAGGGGGAGATCGCGTGAGGCTGGCGAGCGTGCCAGCCGTTCGTGTGTTATCGGACCTGTTTCGCCGCCGCTGAACGAGGGAAGCACGCACCGACGATGAAGAGGACCTATCAGCCCAAGAAGCGCGCCCGGAAGCGCGAACATGGCTTCCGCGCTCGCATGTCTTCGAAGGGCGGTCGTCGCGTGTTGGCCCGGCGCCGAGCCAAGGGGCGCGAGAAGCTGAGCGTCTGACGGCGACGAGACCCGCCGTGCCGCCCCTTGTCATGCTGCGGCGCAAGGCGGATTTCGACGCCCTCAGTCGCCAGGGCACTGCCCGCTCGAACCGGCTGCTGGTCCTCCGCTCGCTGCGGACCGGCGGCTCGGCGACAAGGGTCGGGCTCAGCACCCCGCGATCTCTCGGCGGCGCAGTTCAGCGCAATCTGGTGAGGCGCCGGCTGCGGCAGGTGCTACGGGAGCAGATCGGCACCCTCGGATCGGGCTGGGACCTCCTCGTGGTCGCCCGACCGGAGGCCGCAAGGGTGAGCCATGACGAGCTCAGGGAGGCAGTTCGGTCGCTCGTGGAGCGATCGGGGATTCGTGGATGAGAATGATCGGCCTGGGATTGATCAGGGCATACCAGCGGCTCTTCGCGTGGATGCCGCCGTCATGCCGCTACACGCCGAGCTGCTCGCAGTACACCTACACCGCCATCGAGCGCTATGGGCTGCTGAAGGGGAGCTGGATGGGCGCCAAGCGCATCGGGCGCTGCCATCCGCTCCATCCTGGCGGCCATGATCCGGTTCGCTAGGGAGATCCGCACACCTTGAGCCCAATCATCGGCGCCGGCTTCCTGGGGGTCGAGCACTTCACGCCGCCATGGGATCTCTTCTTCCTCCCCCTCTTCAACCTGCTGATCGGCTTCTACCACCTGATCTTCAGCGATTTCGCGCTGGCGATCATCGTCTTCACCATCGTCATCCGCACCATCCTCGCGCCGCTCTTCGTGCGGCAGATCCGGTCGCAGCGTGAGGCGCAGCGGATGGCGCCGCTCATCCGTGAGGTGCAGCGCAAGCACAAGGGCAACCGCACCAAGATCGCCGAGGAGACGCAGGTTCTCTATCGGGAGCACGGCGTCAACCCGGCGGCCGGGTGCCTCCCGCTCCTGATCCAGCTGCCCCTCCTGTTCGCCCTCTACCAGGCCCTCATCCGTGCCTCAAACGTGGTGACCATCACTGCCGAACAGGCGGCATCCGACGCCTTCAGCAAGCTGCAGGACGCTGTGCCGGGCATCACGGCGCTTGCCGGCTCGACGACACAGTTCCGGGCCCCGATCGCCGGCGTGTGTGACCTCCCTGCCTTCAACGGCGAGTTCAGCCACTTCCTGCCCCTCAACTGCCAGCTGATCGACCCGCTGAAGCTCTCCGAGCCGGTGCAGACCTCGGTGACGTGGCTGTTCGGACTGGACCTCGCCCAGATCGATCACGTCTTCTCCGTGAGCCTGGGCGGCTTCGCCCTCTCCGGGCTGGCCGTCGCCGCGGCGATCCTGCAGTTCGTGCAGGTGCGCATGACCAGCCCCAAGCCGATCGAGGGCGACCCAACGTCGTCCACGACGAACACGATGACCTATCTCTTCCCGCTGTTGACGATCTGGTGGGGCGGCCTCTTCCCGAGCGGACTGATCCTCTACTGGGTCGTCTACACCGCCTATCTCATCGTCCAGCAGTACACGATCATGGGCTTCGGCAACCTCTTCCCGCTCTTCGGATGGCACCCGCGCTTCGCGCCCGTGCCGGAAGGCACGCTACTGGCGGCGCCCCCGCGCCGCGAGGGTGCGGAAGGCGGCGACGCGAAGAACGAGACCCGGCAGCCCTCCACCCCCCGCCCTGGGGCACCCGGCGCCACGCGGCCCGGCCAGCGCCCCGGCGGCAAGAAGAAGCGACGAGGCCGAAAGCGATGACATTCCGCGAATTCAACGGCAAGAACGTCGAGGAGGCGATCCGTTCCGCGATGAAGGAGTTCAGCGCGGACCTGAGCGACCTCGACATCGAGATCCTGGCGCAGGGCAGCCGTGGCATCCTGGGCGTCGGCGGCGAGGAGGCGCGCATCCTGGCGGCCCCCAAGTCGGCCGTGGCCGCAGCAAAGACGGTGCGTGCCCCTGAAGCTCCGCAGGCAGCCGAACCGCGCAGCGAGGCGAGCGCCCCCGCCACACCCGCTGAGGTCGTCGAGGAGGCGGTCGCCGTTGCCCCGGCGACGCCGAGCGATGCGCCCAGCGACGTGCCACCGCCCCCCGATTCTGCGCGGAGCGACGATGGATATGCTCGCGGCGGTCGTGGCGGGTCCGGGCGGGGCGATCGTCCCGCGCGCAGCGGCCGCTCCGAGCGCCCCCATCGTGATCGCGGCGATCGTCCGCCACGCGAACCACGCCCCGACCAGGGCGACCGCCCACAGCGTGAACCGGCCCCGTTCATCCCCGGGAAGCCCCTGGAGGAGTTGACGGACAAGGAGCGAAGCGCGGTCGAACAGGCGAAGACGGTCCTCGAAGAGCTTCTGCGCCTGATGGATGTCCCTGGCGACGTCGAGATCGCGACCGGCGGCGAGACCGCCCGGCTGAACGTGCGGGGCTCCGACCTGGGTGTCCTGATCGGTCGCCGCGGCGAGAAGCTGGCCAGCCTGCAGCACATCGTCAACCTGATCGTGGCCAAGCGCGAGGGCGAGTACAACCGCATCGCCGTGGATGTCGAGGGGTACCGCACGCGCCGCGAGGAGCAGCTTCGCGACGTGGCCGAGCGGGCCGCCAAGCGAGTGATCCAGACCGGCAAGATCATTCAACTCGAGGCAATGCCGGCGATCGAGCGCCGCATCGTGCACATGGCGCTCGTCGAGAACCCGAAGGTGCGCACCCAGAGCGTCGGCGTTGAGCCGGGACGCCGGATCGTCATCCTGCCCGCCGGAAAGGTGGAGTCCTAGCTCCCCCCATGGCCGACTCGGCCCATTCGGTCAGCGCCTTCGGACGGCTGTCGTCCGAAGGCCCCTGGGTGGGGGCACGCCGCGGCGCGTCCGGTTGGGAGCTCGTCTTCGGCGACGCGGACGGAACGGTTCGCACATGGCCGGCCACCGCGAGCGCTACCGGGCGCGTGCTGCTGATCGCTGCGGCCGCGGCTCACTTCGCGGACCTGCTCCTGGATCCGCCTGTCTTGCTGGAGGCGACCCAGGCCGACCTGGCGGGGCTGCTCGGCTGGCTCGCCGCGACCGAGACGGAACCGCGGGTGGTCGAGCGCGCGCACGAGGCGGTGGATGCCATCGATGACGGTCTTGCGAGCGATGCGGTGGTGAACCTGCTGAACGCCTACGCCGGCAGCGTGCGGCCGGAAGCAAAGGAGCAGGCCGACCCGGTCGACCTGCTCCTGGGTGCGTACCAGGCCCTGGTGACGCCCGGCTCAGGTGCCGGGTGAGCCGGCGCGGAAGCTAGCTCGCCGGTTCCTCATCGGAACCGCCATCGTCCGCCATTGGATCGGCCATCGGCTGAGCCATCGGCTGAGCCATCGGTGCCGGGGGAGCGGCGGGAGGTGCCATCGGTGCCGGGGGAGCGGCGGGAGGCGTGCTCGCCATCCCGATGTTGAACTTGCCGCCCTCAGCCTGGAACTCGCTCCAGCCGGCCCAGCCCATCAGCAGTCCGCCGACGATGCTCGCCAGGTATCCGAAGAAGTACGAGCCGAGAATGGAGAGGTACGGGAGCCAGGCGAGGAGCGCTAGCAGCGCACCGATGCCGGCGCCACCGCCAACCAGCAGCATCAGGCTCCCCTTTGATCCGGGGAGCTTCGTTTGTGGCGAGAACTGCGGCAGGAAGACGATCACGAGCATGAGGATCGCGGTCAGCAAACCGAGCCCACCACCCCCAATACCGCCGACCAACCCGCCGACGATGGCGACAACCGCCCCGATGCTCGCCAGCTTCTCGTTCTTGCCGAGCTTGGAGAAGTCCATGTAAGGCTTGCCTCCGATTTCAACGCGGCGACGATGCGTGGAGCGCCATGGGCGTGCCGCTTGGCCGGCACCTTAGCACAGGGAGCGGCGGCTTCATAGGCAGACGGCCACACCAATCGGCCGTCGGCCGCGCACTGTCGATGCCGAGACGCCGAAGCCCCGGAGCCGCGTCAGCCCTTGCGGGCGGGCTTCATTGCTTGCCGCCGCCGAGCTGGAACTTGCCACCCTCGGCCTGGAACGCCCGCCATCCGTTCAGGGCAAGCATTACCGACCCGACGAGACCGACAAGGAACAGGATGGTGTCAACGTCGGCGATGTACTTGGTGATGTAGCCCATCCACTGGAGGGCGTAGAGCACCGCTGCGGCGCCGGCGATGCCGCCGAGCAGCAGCAGGAGGCTCCCTTTCGAGCCTGGAGCCTTCGTGTTCGGAGCGATCTGCGGCAGGAAGACCAGGATCACGGTCAGTGCCGCGGCAATGATGGCAAGCCAGTAGAGGTCGCCCCAGTCGCTCATGATGTTGGCGACGATTCCCGAGACGACCACCGCAATCCCGGCGAATGCCGCCGTTCGGTCGAACGAGGTTAGCTTCGAGAAGTCCATCGGTCCTCCGTCCTCCACGCTGGTTCCCCCGCCGTGAGCCGAGGGTAACCGTAGCATGGGGGGGAAGCCCCACCACCCACAGCGCGGGCGCATGGTCGTCTGTTTGGTGGAGATGGGGGAGAATCGAACTCCCCGTCCAGAACCGAGTCGCCGGGAACGTACTACAGGTATTTCCGGCCAATTTGCGCTTCGCTTGCGGGCCCCCGACCGGCGGGGTGCTCCGCGTGCTATCCGGCAGGCCTTGCGGCCCCTTTGACGTCGCTCACCGGAGTCGGCGACGCCGCATCCCGCCTTTTGACGCCTTCACGGCCCGGCGAGAGAGGGCCGTGTTGACGCTCGACGCTAGTTAGGCGGCGAGAGCGTAACTGTTAGTGCCAGTTACTGGCTTGCCCGCGGTTTAACGAGGACCTGCGGGCGACCTCGACCTGCAGTTCCCGGTCCCTGAGCCCTGTCGAAACCTGACATCCCCACGGACCGATAACCGGCCAATGGTAGCACGCGCCCGCCAGGCCCCCTCGAGCCGCTAGAGCTTGATCCGCTCCTTGGTCGTGCGTTCCAGGTTACGGCGGGCGTCCCGCTCGGCGATGACTCGCCGCTTGTCGTGCGTCTGCTTTCCCTTGGCGATCCCCAGCTCCAGTTTCGCCAACCCACCCCTGATGTAGAGCTTCAGTGGGACGAGGGTGAAGCCCTTGGCCTTGGTACGCCCCAGCAGCTCGGCGATCTGGTCGCGGTGCAGCAACAGCTTGCGGACCCGCGTCGGCTCATGGTTGTTCCGGTTCCCCTGTTCGTACGGGGCGATGTGGGCGCCGATCAGCCAGGCCTCTCCGTGATCGATCCGCGCGTACGCCTCGGCCAGGTTGGCGCGACCGGCACGTATCGATTTGATCTCGGTCCCGGTCAGCACGATGCCCGCCTCGAGGGTCTCCTCGACGGCGTACTGGAAGTGCGCGCGGCGGTTGACGGCGACGGTCTTGTCGGGCATCGGTCTGGCTCGGGTCAATCCTAGTGGGACGCCGGTGGCGTCGGGGCTTCGGGGGGAAAGGAAAGAGCCGGCCGTATCGGCCGGCTCCTCCGTCGCAACCACGCGAGGTCGTGCTAGCGCAGCGCCTCGGTGGTGGCGTGACAGGAACTGCTCACTGCACACCACCTCCTTTCGTTGGGCGGGATGCTACCAGCCGGTAGGCGGCCGCGCAATGACCAAGCGCGGACATGGGCTCAGGCGGCGATCTCGGCCAGCAGCCCCGCGGTCGGGGCGCTCAGCTCCAGGACAGCCCGGTCGAGGATCAGGTCGGTCTCGGGCGGGGTGCCGTCGGGAATCTCCACAGCGATGTCCGGCTGCACTCCGTCGGGCGCGACGGACCGGTGATCGGGGGTGAACCAGCGCGAGATGGTGATCCGCACGCCACCGTCGTTCTCGAGCGGCGCCCACACCTGGACGGTGTTCTTGCCATATGTCGGCTGGCCGATGACCATGGCGCGGCCGCGGTCCTGGAGCGCCGCCGACACGATCTCGGATGCCGAGGCGCTGCCGTTGTTCACGAGCACCACGACCTCGATCGATTGGTCGATCAGCAGGCCGTTCCCCGTCGCCTCCCAGCGCTTGACCTGGTCGCCTGACGACTCCTGGGTGAAGATCAATCCGGACCCGATGAACTCCGACGCGATCTCGTTGGCCGCGTCGATGTATCCCCCCGGGTTGTCGCGCAGGTCGAAGATGAAGCTCGTCGCCCCCCCATCGAGGAGCCCCTGGAGCGCCTCGCGGAACTGCTCCGGGCTGTCCGGACTGAAGCCGTGCAGCGCGACATAGCCGATCCGGCTCTCGATCATGCGGCTGGTGACCTCGCGCTGGACGATCTCGGCGCGGGTGATCGTCACGTCGAGCGTCACGTCTCCGCGGCGCAGGGTGAGCGTCACGTCGGTCCCCACCTCGCCGCGGACCTTGCCGACCTGGTCCTGCATGGTGGAGCCATTGACGCTCTCACCATCCACCGCGATCACAATGTCGCCAGATTGGACGCCGGCCGCCTCGGCGGGTGAGTCCGCGAGCGGAGCCACGATCACCAGGGCGCAGATTTCCGACAGCTGGCTACAGGCAGCCAGGTCGTCGGGATTCTCCAGGTTCTTCACCGACATCTCGGCGCCGATCCCGCTGAACTTTCCGGAGAGCGAGCCGAGCGCGCGCTGGTACTCCTCCGGCGTCATGTAGCCACTGAACGGATCCTTGACGCCGTATTCGAACATCCCCTTGAGGGCGCCCTCGACCAGCGTCTTGTCGTCCAGCCGATCAACGAACTGGTTCTGCAGCTTCTCGTACGCCTCGCAGAGCGCGGCAAAGGCCTCGGTCGGCGCCGCGCAGCCGCTGCCGCGATCTCCGGCGCCGGCGGCCAGGTATCCGCCCGCGAACAGCAGCGCACCGACCATGCTGGCCAGCACCAGCGAGACGACCCAGGCGATCGGCGAGCCCCGGTCACCGCGGTCGTTCGCGCGCGAAGGAGGGGAAGTCGGAAGGAGGCGCGCGGCCTCTGGCCCGAGGCCAGCGGTGACCGGATCTGGCGCAGCGGGAGCGTCACCGGACCGGTCCGGGACGGGGTGCGTCGCAGGCTGCTCGGACATGGGAGGCCGGAGTGTAGCACTGGCCTCACGGTGGCCCGGTTATCGCCTCATTACGTTTCGCTTACCGGTCCGGGCCGTGACGGCGTCCGGAGCCGCTCAGCCGGCGGCCGAGAGGTTGGAGCGAACGCTGATCCAGCTGCCGATCGCCCCCACCCCCAGCCCGACGCCCAGGATGACGGCAGATAGAACCGCCAGGAACTGGCTGCTCACCGCAGTTGGCATCTGGAAGACGCGCACCATGATCGGCTGGATCGGGTCCCACGCCACGGCGACGAGAAGGATCGTGATCACCGCCCCAAGCAGCCCGCACAGGATCCCTTCGAAGATGAACGGCCAGCGGATGAACGAGTCGCTGGCGCCGACGAGGCGCATGATCTCGATCTCGCTCGACCGGCTGTAGACCGCGATGCGGATCATGTTCACGATCATGAACAGGACGGTGAGCCCGACCAGGCCGAGCGCGGCGATCCCGGCCGTGCGAATGACGCCGATGATGCCGAGCAGCTTCTCGTAGTCGACCTGCCTGGTCGTGATGCGCTCGATCTCGGGCCGTCCGGTGAGCGCGGTGCCGACCCCTTCGGCGAAGCTCGGTTCATCCAGCGATATCTCCAGGCTCGCATAGAGCGTGATCTCGGCCCCTCCCAGGTCGAGCACCTGGCCCTGCTCCCGATAGGCGTCGCGGAGTCGGTCCATCGCCACCTCGGGACTGATGTAATCGACCCCGGCGACGCCGTCCAGCGTCCGCACATCGGCGATGAGCGGCTGGAGCTCTGCGTCCGGCAGCTGGTCGCGCAGCCTGGCGGTGACGCCAACCTTGCTCTCGATGAACTCCAGGCCGCTGTTCAGCCCGCCGAGCACGATGAACAGGCCCGACAGGAGGACGAGCATCAGCACCACCGTCGCCGTGGCGGCGAGGCTCATCATCGCGTTGCGCCAGAAACCCTGCCATGCCCGCACGATCGAGAAGGCCACGAAGCGGATGAAGCGCATCGGTCAGTACTCCCGCTCGTAGGCGGCTCCGGCCTCATCGCGGACCAGCGCGCCGTGTTCGAGCGCCAGCACGCGGCGGCGCATGGCGTTGACGATCTCCTGATTGTGGGTCGCCATCAGGACGGTGGTGCCCATCGTGTTGATCTGGATCAACAACTGGATGATCTCCCAGCTGGTGACCGGATCGAGGTTGCCGGTCGGTTCGTCGGCGATCAGCATGGCGGGATCGTGGACCAGCGCGCGCGCGATCGCGACGCGCTGCAGCTCACCGCCGGAGAGCTGCGTCGGCAGGTGGTCGTCGTGCTCGTGCAGTCCCACCAGGTTGAGGAGCTGCGGAACCCGCCGCCGTATCTCCTGACGTGTCGCCCCGGTCACCTCGAGCGCGAACGCGACATTCTCGAAGACGGTCTTGGCCGGCAGGAGACGGAAGTCCTGGAAGACGATCCCGATCCTGCGACGCAGCGCCGGCACCTGGCCGCGTCGCATCCTGGCCAGGTCGCGGCCGGCCACCACCACCCGGCCACTGGTTGCCAGCTGCTCGCGGATGAGCAGGCGAATGAACGTGCTCTTGCCGGCCCCCGACGGGCCGACCAGGAAGACGAAGTCTCCTGCCAGGATCGTGACGGTCACGTCCGTGAGCGCCATCTTGCCGTTTGGATAGGTCATCCCCACGTCGGTCAGGGTGATGACCGGCTCGCCGCTGACAGGCCGTGGCGCGATGGGACGGGTCAGCATGCTGGTCATGCCCCCGCCTCCTGGCCGATTCGCGAGCGCAGGTACCCCTCGATGAAGGCGTCCAGATCACCGTCGAGCACCGAGGTGGGGTTACCCGACTCGACCCCGGTCCGCAGGTCCTTGACCATGGTGTACGGCTGCAGGACGTAGCTGCGGATCTGGTTTCCCCAGCCGGCCTCGACATGCACGCCGCGCAGTCGGGCCATCTCGGCCTCTCGCTCTTCCATCTGGCGCTCTGCCAGCTTGGCGCGCAGGACGGCCATCGCCCGTTCGCGATTCTGCGTCTGGCTGCGCTCGTTCTGACAGGTCACCACGATCCCGGTCGGGAGATGGGTGAGCCGAACGGCGCTGTCGGTCTTGTTGACATGCTGGCCACCCGCGCCGCTCGCACGATACGTATCGACGCGCAGGTCCTTCTCATCGATCTCCTCGGCAACGTCCTCGGGTACCTCGGGCATCACTTCGACGAGGGCGAAGCTGGTGTGCCGACGTTTCTGGGAGTCAAACGGGCTGATCCGCACCAGCCGGTGCACACCCCGCTCACTCTTCAGTCTCCCGTACGCCCAGCGGCCGTCGATCGCGACGGTGACGCTCTTCAGGCCCGCCTCTTCGCCCTCGGTCTGGTCGAGGATCTCGGTCCGGTAGCGGTTGCGCTCGGCCCAGCGCAGGTACATGCGCAGCAGCATCTCGGCCCAGTCCTGGCTCTCGGTGCCACCCGCCCCGGCATGGACCGATACGATGGTCGGGCGCTCGTCGTAGGGGTCCGACATGAGCAGCCGGCCCTCCATGCGAGTCCAGTCGGCGCTCAGCGCGGCGAGGTCGCGGTCGAGGTCCTCCGCCATGCCGACTCCGCCATCAGGCTCTGCGTCTGCGAGTTCGGCAATCTCGGCGAGCGCGATCGCACGCGCCTCGAGGTCGCGCCAGCTGCCGATCTCTTCGCGCAACTCGTCCGCGCGGCGCAGCAGCGTCTGTGCGGCGGCCGGATCGTCCCAGAGGCCGGGATCCCCCGACCGCGAGGTCAGTTCGCCGAGCTCGACTTCCTTCGTGGGTAAGTCAAAGGCGCACCGCCGTATCGGCCACCAGGCGCGCGAGCCGCAGCGCCTCGTCCTTAATTCCGTCCAACGGCCGCCACCATCGGGAGCTCCAGTTCGGTCAAGCGCACGCTCTTGCTGCGGATCTTGGCCGGATTGACGCACGGGCAGTACGACTGGCGTGGGCAGGAGCCACAGTTGCCATCGCAGTCGAGGGTCATCGCGTAGCTGCAGCGCATGCAATCGCGCTCGCACAGGATGAGGTCTTCATACGGGAGGGTGGGGTCTCTGAAGCGGGTGACCAGCGGAAGGGCTGTTGTCGTCGGGGCCGGAGCGGTCGGGGTCCGGTAGTCGGAGCCTCGGCCGGGAGCGGTCAACTGCTTCACAAAGCACTCCACTTGCGCTGAACCGCGAGGTCACCGTGCCCTGCGATCCTGAGCGCCTATCCTAGCCCGTCTGTTCGGATTCGCCAACCCCCCGGTTTGGGCGAATCATGCGCCGTGGCAGCGCTTGAACTTCTTCCCCGACCCGCAGTAGCACGGGTCATTGCGGCCGACCTTGGGACCGCCCCGTGCCGGTCCGCCGCCGCTCCCCGGTGATCCGCCCGCGCTCGGCGCGCCGGCAGCGATGACCGCCCCACCCCGTTCCAGGTCGAGCAGGCCTTCACGCATCTGGCGGGGGCGGGGCCCTGCCGGTTCGCGTGTCACGGTGACGCGGAAGATCGTGTGGGTCACGTCGTTTCGGATCGTCGTCTTCAGCTCGTCGAACATGCGGTACGCCTCGACCTTGAACTCGTTCAGCGGGTCGCGCTGGCTGTAGGCTCGCAGGCCGATGCCGCGCCGCATGTCATCGATCGCGGTCAGGTGCTCCACCCACAGCGAGTCGATGACCCGCAGCAGCACCACGCGCTCGAGGACGAGCATGGCGGCGTCGCCGATCTCGGCCCGCTTGTGTTCGTACGCAGCCACGACCTGCGCGACGAGCTCCTCCGCGATCTGGGCGCTCTCCTGCGCCTCGTCGATGATGGCGAGCTCAGGCGAGCCAAGCGCGGGGACCATGCCGGTCACGCGGACCGCCAGCCCTTCCCGGTTCCAGTCGCCCGAAAAGTCGCCGACGGTGTGCTCGTCGACCAGGGCGCGGACCTCGTCATCGAGCATGCCGAGCAGGGTCGGGGCCAGGTCGTGCGCCCGGAGAATCCGCTCTCGCTCGTGGTAGATCGTCTCTCGCTGGCGGTTGATCACGTCGTCGTACTCGACGACGTGCTTGCGCGTGTCGAAGTTGAAACCCTCGACACGCGACTGGGCGCCCTCGATCGTCTTGCTGACCATGCGCGATTCGAGTGCCGTCTCGTCGTTGAAGCCGAGTGTGCGCATGATCCCCTGCACGCGATCGCTGGCAAAGCGTCGCATCAGGTCATCCTCGAGCGACAGGTAGAAGCGGCTGCTCCCCGCGTCGCCCTGCCGCCCTGCGCGGCCACGCAGCTGGTTGTCGATGCGGCGGGCCTCGTGCCGTTCGGTACCGAGGATGTGCAGCCCGCCCGCGGCGATCACCCGGTCGTGATCCTCCTCGCACTGGCGCTCCGCTTCGGCGAGCGCTGCGGCGGACTGTTCGGGCGAGGCGTCCAGCACGGTCACGCCCTGCTTGTGCAGGAGGTCCGCGGCGAGCATCTCCGGGTTCCCGCCGAGGAGGATGTCGGTCCCGCGGCCCGCCATGTTGGTGGCGATCGTGACGGCGCCGCTGTGGCCCGCCTGGGCGATGATCTCGGCCTCCTTCTCGTGGAACTTGGCGTTGAGTACGTGGTGCTTGACGCCCCTCCGCTTCAGCATCTCGCCGAGCATCTCGCTCACCTCGACGCTGATCGTTCCGACCAGGACCGGCCGCCCCTTCTCGTGCTCCTCGATAACCTCGTCGACCACCGCGGCCCACTTGCCCTTCTGGCTGGCGAAGACCAGGTCGGCGAAGTCATCCCGGATCATGGGCTTGTTGGTCGGGACCGCCACGACCTCCAGCCCGTAGATCTTGCTGAACTCCTCCGCCTCGGTCTCGGCGGTTCCGGTCATGCCCGCCAGCTTGTGGTACATGCGGAAATAGTTCTGGAAGGTGATGGTGGCGAGGGTGCGGGACTCACTCTGGACCTTCACGCCCTCCTTGGCCTCGACCGCCTGGTGCAGCCCCTCGCTCCAGCGGCGGCCGGGCATGAGCCGGCCGGTGAAGTCGTCGACGATGATCACCTCGCCGTCCTTGACCACGTAGTCGCGGTCGCGTCGATAGAGCGCCTCGGCCTTGAGGGCCTGTTCAAGGTGGCGCGCCATGCTGAAATCGTTGTCGAACAGGTTGTCGATGCCGAGCAGTCGCTCCATCTTGTCGGTCCCGGCCTCGGTGATGGCCACCTGGCGGAACTTCTCGTCGATGATGTAGTCCTCCTCAGCCCGCAGCCGGGGCACCAGCCGCGCGAACTGGAGGTACTTGTCGGCCGACTCCTCGGCGTTGCCGGAGATGATGAGCGGGGTCCGCGCCTCGTCGATCAGGATGTTGTCGACCTCGTCGACGATCGCGTAGTAGTGACCGCGCTGCACGCGCGCAGCCAGGTCGGTGACCAGGTTGTCCCGCAGGTAGTCGAAGCCGTACTCGTTGTTCGTCCCGTAGGTGACGTCGGCCGCGTACGCCTCGACGCGACTGACGGGACGCAGGTTGCGGAGATGCTCGTCGGTCTGCGGGAACTCCGGGTCGACCAGGAATGCCGCGTCATGCTGGATGCTGCCGACGCTCATCCCCAGTCGCCAGAAGACCTGCCCGATCCATTGCGCGTCACGCTTGGCGAGGTAGTCGTTCACGGTCACGACGTGCACGCCGCGCCCGGTGAGGCCGTTGAGATATGCGGCCAGGGGCGCGACAAACGTCTTCCCCTCGCCCGTCTTCATCTCCGCGATGGTGCCGGCGTGGAGGACCATCCCTCCGATCAGCTGGACGTCGTAGTGCCGCTTGCCGAGGGCGCGGCGCATCGCTTCGCGGACCGCAGCGAAGGCCTCGGGGAGGATCTCGTCGAGCGCCGCGTCGATCTGGGCGCGCTCCTCCTTGCGCTGGGCGCGCCGCTCCTCACTCAGTCGATTCGGGTCGGCGACCGCGAGCTCAGAGCCCTCTTCGTCGCCTTCAGGCGCGGGTCGCTGCTCGATCGGGATGAGCAGCTCGCCGACCGCGTCGCGCAGGCGGGCACGCAGCAGATCGGTCTTGCCGCGGAGTTCCGCATCGGTGAGGGAGGTGAACTGCGGCTCGAGCTCGTTGATCTTGGCGACGGTGGGGAGAAGCCGCTGGACCTCGCGCTCGTTCGAGTCGCCCAGCCGCGTCAGGAACTTCAACATCGGGAGGCGGAGTATAGACCGACCGACCGAAGCGTCCGAACTGCGGTATCGGTCTCAGCCCTCTACCGGGATCGCGGCGGTCTCGGTCTCTTCTGCGCGGTTGCCGCCCCAGAAGGTCATCTCTTCGACCATGTGCACCTCGGACGAGAAGAGCGCACCGACACTCTCACCCCGGTGGATCCGCTTGATCGCCTCGCCGAAGAGTGGGGCGATCGACAGGACCGTCACCCGATCGTGAACGGCCTGCGCCGGGAGCGGGATCGTATCGGTCACGATCACCTCGGTGATCGAGCTGTTATGGATCCGCTGCAGCGCGTCGTGCGAGAAGACGCCGTGAGTGGCGCACGAGTAGATCTCTCGGGCGCCGTCGGCAACCAGCGCGTCGACCGCCTCCATCAGCGAGCCGGCGGTGTCGATCTCGTCGTCGATGATCACCGCAGTGTGCCCGGCCACCTCGCCGATGATGTTCATCAGCTCGGTCTTATCCTCGTTGCCGACCCGCCGCTTCTCGACGATCGCCAGCGGTGCCTGCAGAATCTCGGCGAAATTGCGGGCCCGCTTGGCGAACCCGAGCTCGCTGACCACCACGATATCGGGCAGGTTCTTGGCCTTGATGTAGCGCGAGAGGATGTGGATGGCGGTGAGCTCGTCGACCGGAATGCTGAAGAAGCCCTGGATCTGCCCCTGGTGCAGGTCCATGGTGAGGACCCGATCGGCGCCCGCCACGGTGAGCATGTCGGCGATGAGCCTCGCCGTGATCGGCACTCGCGGCTGGTCCTTCTTGTCGGATCTCCCGTAGGCGAAGTAGGGCATCACCGCGGTGATGCGCCCGGCACTCGCGCGCTTGAACGCGTCGATCATGATCAGCAGCTCCATGATCGAGTCGTTCACCGGGCGGCTGGTCGGCTGCACCAGGAAGACATCCTGCTCGCGGACGTTCTGCATGACGCGCACGAAGGTGTTGTCGTTGGAGAACTTGAAGACCTCGGCCTCGCCCAGATCGGTCCCCAGGTAGCGGCAGATCAGCCCGGCCAACGGTCGGTTGGCGTTGCCGGCGTAGATGCTGAACTCGTCGGCGTACAACGTCGGTCTCCTGAGGGGAGGTCTCGCAGCCCGATTCTAGCCGCAGCGCGGTCGCCCGCGACGGCCGATGATGGCCGCTACTCCTCGATCTCGGCCAGGGGCGCATCCGGACGGTCGTCCACGAAGACAGCGATCGACACGATGCGATCGTCGGGATCGAGCTTCATGACGGTCACGCCGCGCGAGGGGCGCCGGTAGCGGTTCACGCTGCTGACCTCGGTGCGGAGGATCGTGCCGTCCTGGGTGATGAGCATCATCTCCTCGTCGTCGCGACCCACGATCCGCACGGCGGCCACATCGCCGGTGGCGGCGTTGAGCGAGTTGGCGATGACGCCGCCGGTGCCCCGGTGCGTGACAGGGAAGTCCTCGAGCGGGGTCCGCTTGCCATAGCCCTGCTCGGTGACGACCAGCAGCTCGGCGCCGGGCCGGACCACTTCCATCCCGATCACCTCGTCGCCGGGGCGCAGCCGAATGCCGGTCACGCCACGAGTGTCGCGGCCCATCGGCCGGACCTCGTTCTCGTGGAAGCGGACCGCCTTGCCCTTGGCGGTCGCCAGAACGATGTCGTCGGATCCATCGGTCAGGCCGACCCAGCGAAGCTCGTCGCCGTCTACCAGGCTGATGGCGATGAGGCCGTTGCTGCGGATCTTGGCGTACTCCGCCAGCGAGGTCTTCTTGATCATGCCGCCCCGCGACGCCATCGCCATGTAGTGGTCGGGCTCGAACTGGGGCAGGCTGATGATCGAGCTCACGTACTCGCCCTGGTCGACCTGTACCCCCGGCAGGTTGATGATCGGCAATCCCTTGGCCTGCCGGCTCGCCTCGGGCAGGGTGTGGACCTTGGTGATGAAGACTCGCCCGCGATTGGTGAAGAAGAGGATGTTGTCGTGCGTGTTGGCCACCAGCAGATGGCGGACCGCATCCTCCTCGCGGGTGATCATTGCCAGGCGACCCTTGCCGCCGCGCCGCTGCGAGCGGAAGGTCCCGATCTGCTGTCGCTTGATGTAGCCGCGTTGGCTCAGGGTGACCACGACATCCTCGGCCGCGACCAGGTCCTCGGCGGTCAGCTCCCGGTTGACGTCGGCCTGGATGCGCGTCTTCCGCTCGTCGCCGTACTTGTGCTTCAGCTCTTCGAGCTCGGCGCGGATCGCCTCGAGAATCTTGCGCGGATTGGCCAGCAGGTCCTCGAGCTCGGCGATCAGCCGGATCACCTGCTCGTACTCGTCCTCGATCTTCTTGCGCTCGAGTGCGGCCAGTCGCCGCAGCTGCATCTCCAGAATCGCGTTGGCCTGCGCCTCTGACAGCTTGAAGCGTGCGACGAGCGCGGCGCGCGCAGCGTCGCTGTCCGCCGAGGCCCGGATCGTCTTGATCACCTCGTCGAGGTTGTCCAGCGCGATCTTCAAACCTTCGAGGATGTGTGCACGCTCCTGGGCGCGGGCCAGGTCGAAGGTGGTGCGTCGCCGGACGACCTCTCGGCGATAGGTCACGTAGTGCTCGAGCATTCGCTTCAGGCCGAGCGTCAGCGGCTGCCCATCCACCAGCGCCAGCATGTTGGCACTGAAGCTGCTCTGCAGCGCGGTGTGCTTGAACAGCTGCTGCATGACCGTGTGTGGCGACCCGTCCCGCTTCACCTCGATGACGATCCGCATCCCCGTTCTGTCGCTTTCGTCGCGAATGTCGCTTACGTCGGTGATCCGCTTCGAACCGACCAGTTCGGCCATCTTCTCGATGAGCGTGGTCTTGTTCACCTGGTACGGAAGCTCGGTGATCACGACCGAGATGCGGCCGCGCTCGTTCTCCTCGAACGCGACCTGGCCGCGGATCACCACCCGGCCGCGGCCGGTGGCGTACATGTGACGAATCACGTCGACCCGCTCCCTCTCGCCGGTGAGTGAGTTGCGCTGGTCCTCCGAGCGGAAGATGGTCCCGCCGGTGGGGAAGTCAGGGCCTTTGACGATCTCGCACAGCTCGTCGACGGTCAGCTGCGGGTTGTCGATCAGGGCAATGACGGCGTCGCAGATCTCGTTGAGGTTGTGCGGGGGGATGTTCGTCGCCATTCCGACCGCGATACCGGAGCTGCCATTGATCAGGAGGTTGGGGATGCGGGCAGGCAGGACCGTCGGCTCCCGCAGCCGGCCGTCATAGTTCTCGATGAAATCGACCGTGTCCTTCTCGATGTCGGCCAGCATCTCGTCGCTGATGGCCATCATCCGCGCCTCGGTGTACCGATACGCGGCCGCCGGATCCCCGTCGATCGAGCCGAAGTTGCCCTGGCCGTCGACCAGGGGGTACCGCAGACTGAAGTCCTGCGCCAGCCGCACCAGGGCGTCGTACAGCGCGACATCGCCATGAGGGTGGTACTTCGCCAGTGCATCGCCGACCACGCCGGCGCTCTTCCGATATCCGGATGTGGACCGCAGCCCCATCTCATGCATGGTGTAGAGGATTCGGCGGTGCACCGGCTTCAGACCGTCGCGCACATCGGGCAGCGCGCGGGCGACGATGACGCTCATGGCGTAGTCGATGTACGCCGAACGCATCTCGTCCTCGATCGCCACGCGGCGGATGATCCCGAGCCGCTGCATCTCCATCGGTGTGTCCGCCTACCTCGTCGCTGCTGTCGTGTCTGTCGTGTCTGTCGTAATGATCATTCTCCCGCCACCACCGCGCCTTCCGGCGCCGCAACTTCGACCGGCATTCCGTAGCGAGCCTTGAGCGCCTCCTTTTCGGACGGGCTTGCGCCCAGGAAGCGACCCTCCGCCTCCGCGATGACCCGGTCGTCGGCGCCTCGGACTTCGCCCCGGACTCGGTAGATGCGCCGGCGCCGCTCCGTCACCCAGCCACGAGCACGCAGCTCCTCGCCGGGACCCGCCGACGATCGGTAGCGGATCGTCATCTCGGCGGTGACTGCCCACGAGTCGTAACTCGACGGTGCCCATGCCATCACCTCGTCGAGCAGCGTGGCGAGGATGCCCCCGTGCACCTTCTCCTCCCACCCGACGAATCGCGGATCAGCCACCCAGGTGGTCGCGGCGGTCCCATCGTCGAGCTCGATCTCCAGGTGCATGCCGATCGGATTGGCTCCACCACAGGCGAAGCAGTTGTGATCGGCGAACGCGTAACGCGTTCCTCGGCGTCCTGCGCTGCCGCGCGAAGGGCGGGATGCGCGGTCGGTGCGGCGCGACGTGGTCACCACGTGTCTTCCTCGTCGTCCCAGGGGCCACCCTCGAAGTCGTCGCGCGAGCGGCGCAGGCAGTTGGCGGCGATGGCGAGGGCGAATGCGTGGCTGACCGCGTACCCATCGCGCAGGAAGTTGACCGCCTCGCGGCGGTCGCCGATCCCGTGGGACTCCAGCAGGGCGCACCAGTCCTCGAGTTTGCGCCCGGTCTTTCCCTCGACCTGGCGGATATCGGCGATATGTCGGCTCGGCATCGTTCGCCTCGTTCTCCCGTGGGCTAGATATCCAGGTTCCGGACCTTGCGGGCCTCACCGCGGATGAAGTCGCGGCGTGGCTCGACACGCTCTCCCATGAGCGTGCTGAACACGTCGTCGGCCTCCGCGGCATCCCCGACCGAGATCTGCAACAGCGTGCGGGTGTCGGGGTTCATTGTCGTCTCCCACAGCTGCTCGGGGTTCATCTCGCCGAGCCCCTTGAACCGCTGCACGCTGACGTTCTTCGTCTTCCCGGCCCGCGAGAGCTCCTTCACGGCAGCCTCGCGCTCCTTCTCATCCTTGGCATATCGCGTCACCTTGCCGGTGCTGACCCGATAGAGGGGCGGTTGGCAGAGGTACAGGTAGCCGTGTTCGATCACCTCAGGCATGTGCCGGAAGAAGAAGGTGAGCAGGAGCGTGCTGATATGGGCGCCGTCCACGTCCGCGTCAGACAGCAGGCAGATGCGGTGATAGCGCAACTTGGCGATGTCGAACTGGTCGCCGATTCCCGCCCCCAGCGCGATGATCAGCGGCCGGATGTTCTCGCTTGACAGGACCCGATCGAGGCGTGCCTTCTCCACGTTGAGGAGCTTGCCGCGCAGCGGCAGGACCGCCTGCGAGCGACGATCGCGCCCCTGCTTGGCGGAGCCGCCTGCCGAGTCGCCCTCGACGATGTACAGCTCACTGCGCGCAGGATCGCGCTCCTGGCAGTCGGCGAGCTTGCCCGGCAGCGCCATCCCGTCGAGTGCGCCCTTGCGGATCACCAGGTCGCGGGCCTTGCGTGCCGCCTCGCGGGCCCGTGCAGCGGTGAGCGACTTCTCGATGATGCGACGCCCATCGGCCGGGTTCTCCTCGAGATGCTGGATGATCCCGTCGGTCACCGCTGTCTGGACAGCGCCCTTCACGTCGGCGTTGCCGAGCTTCGCCTTGGTCTGCCCCTCGAACTGCGGGTCGGTGAGCTTGACGCTGATCACCGCTGTCAGGCCCTCCCGGACATCCTCGCCGGACAGGTTGGCGTCCTTTTCGGAGAGCACTCCCGCCTTGCGCGCCCAGTCATTCAGCGAGCCGGTCAGCGCGGCTCGGAATCCGGTGACGTGCGTCCCGCCGTCTACGGTGTGGATGTTGTTGGCGAAGGCGATCACGTTCTCGGCGAATCCGTCGTTGTACTGGAGCGCAACTTCGACGCTCGTGGTGTCGACCATCCGCTCGACGTGCATCGGCTGGTGGTTGAGCACTCCGCGCCGGCGGTTCAGGTGGCGCACGAAGCTGGTCACGCCCCCCTCGAAGTACAGGTTCTTCTCACGTTCGGTGCGCTGGTCACGGAGGCAGATCCAGAGCCCCTTGTTGAGGTACGCCGATTCGCGCAGGCGGGTGGCGATCAGGTCCCAGGAAAGGTCGAGCGTCTCGAACATCTCGGGATCCGGCTGGAAGATGGTCCGCGTTCCGTGCCGGCGGTCCCAGCCCGGCGTGAGCCCGCGGTTCGCTTCCGTCACCCCGCCCTGCTGGCGAACCGCCGAGGTCGGCTTGCCGCGTGAGTACTCCTGTGACCAGCGCTTCCCGTCACGCAGCACCTCGACCCGCATCGTTGACGAGAGCGCGTTGACCACGCTGACACCGACCCCGTGGAGGCCGCCCGAGACCTTGTACCCTCCCCCGCCAAACTTGCCGCCGGCGTGCAGCACGGTGTGGACAACCTCGAGCGCGTCCTTGCCGGATGAATGCTTGCCGACCGGGATCCCGCGGCCATCGTCCACCACCTCGACCTGACCGTCCGTGTGCAGCGTCACTTCGATCCGGGTGGCGACCGAGGCCATCGCCTCGTCGATGCTGTTGTCGACCACCTCCCAGACGAGCTGGTGCAGGCCCCGGGCATCGGTTGAGCCGATGTACATGCCCGGCCGCTTCCGCACCGCGGTCAGACCCTCGAGGACCTGAATATTGGCGGCGGTGTAGTCGCCGGACGCTTTGCTGCGTCGGGCGCGCGGGCTCGGCTCGGCGCTCATCGGTCCGCCTCGTTCGTGCTGGATGCGCCGATGCTGCCGCGACGGATGACGGCGAACAGTCGATCCAGCTCCTCGTCGGAATAGAAGTCGATCACCAGGCGCCCGCCCCTGCGGGTGCGCACGATACCCACCTTCGTCGCCAGCATGCCGCGCAATTGCGCCTCGAGGTCGGCCAGGTCATCGGCCTCCGGTTGCTGGCGTCCTGCGGCGCGCGGTGCACGGCGTCGGCGCACCAGCTCTTCCGTCTGGCGGACCGACAGGTGCCGGTCCATGACGATCTGGAGTGCGGCGCGCTGCAGATCCGGCATGGTCAGTGCAGCGAGCGCGCGGCCGTGGCCCTCGCTGATCCGCCCGTCCGCGATCGCGTCGCGGGTATCGGGGGCAAGATCGAGCAGCCGGATTGAGTTGCTGACAGCCACTCTGCTCTTGCCGACCTGCCGCGCCACGTCCTCGTGGGTGAGGCCAAAGCGATCGATCAATTCTCGATAGGCGGCCGCTTCCTCCATCGCGTTGAGATCGGTGCGCTGCAGGTTCTCGACAAGGGCGAGCTCCAGCGGCCCTGTCCCGTCGGAGTCGCGGACGGTCGCCGGGATCTCGGTAAGGCCGGCGATACGCGCGGCGCGAAGGCGACGCTCCCCCGCGATCAGTTCGTACGAACCGTCGGGCGCGATGCGCACGATGATCGGCTGCAGCACGCCATGCGTGACGATCGATGCCGCCAGCTCGGCGATGCCCTCGTCGTCGAATCGAGCTCGCGGCTGCACCGGGTTGCGCGAGATGCGGTCGAGCGGGATCGTCTGCGCGCTCGGCTCCGTTGACCGTGGAATGAGTGCCTCGAGGCCCCGCCCGAGACCGTACGACCTAGCCACGTGCCACAACCTCGACGGCGAGTGCCCCGTATGCGCGGGCGCCCCGGGACGACGGATCGTAGACGGCGATCGGCAGGCCGTGGCTCGGCGCCTCGGCGAGACGGACGGATCGCGGCACGACGGTCTCGTAGACGGTCCCGTTGAGGTGGCGGCGCACCTCGGCGGCGACCTGGCCCGAGAGGCGCGTGCGACCATCGAACATCGTCAGCAACACGCCGTCGATCTCCAGCCGCGGATTCAGGCTCTCCCGGACGAGGCGGATCGTATTCACCAGCTGGCTCAGCCCTTCCAATGCGTAGTACTCGGTCTGGATCGGTATCAGCACGCCGTCCGCGGCCGTCAGCGCGTTCAACGTCAGCAGCCCCAGCGAGGGCGGGCAATCGATGAGCACGCGTTCGTATTTCTGGTCGATCCCCGCAAGGCAGACCGACAGCCGTCGTTCGCGACCCGGCATGCCCACCAGCTCCACCTCGGCGCCCGACAGCGCGGCTGCCGACGGCACCAGGTCGAGACCCTCCACCGAGGTACGGAGCGTCAGCTCACTGATCGGGACTCGATCGATGAGCGCGTCGTACACCGACCGGTCGAGTGATCGCCGATCGATACCAAGCCCGCTCGTCGCGTTCCCCTGTGGATCAAGGTCGATGACAAGCGTCGAGGTTCCGGAGAGGGCCAGACTGGCCGCCAGGTTGACGACGGTCGTCGTCTTGCCGACGCCGCCCTTCTGGTTGGTACACGCCGTGACCCTGACCACGGCCGCTCCGCTGCGAGTTCAAATGGGCACCACCATTCTACCAGTCCAGGGCGGCACTGACGCCTTATCGCGGCGTTATCCACAGCCCTGTTCGGCCATCCGTGCCTCGTTTCGAGCGAGAGTGTTTCACGTGGAATCGGTCCTGGCGAGAGGTCATGTTTCACGTGAAACACTGATCCTGGCCCTCGGCCGGCCTCGCCGCATCGGTATACTCGACCAACCGCCCGCCAAGCCGCCACGCCGACCCAGGGGAGCCAGATCAGCTACACAGGCGCACTTCTCGCTCTCATCGCCGGGATCGCGCACGCCGCCATCGCACCAGTCATGGTCATCGGCGGCGTACGGCCGAATCTCGTGCTCGTCGTCGTCGTGCTCGTCACGGTTCTGCGTGGCTTTGGACCGGGCGTTGCGTGGGCGTTCGTGGCGGGCATCAGCGCCAATCTCCTCGTACGCGAGCCGCTCGGGAGCATCCCGCTGGCCCTGCTCCTCCTGGTCGCCCTCGTGGCCGCGGGGGAACGCGTCTTCGGGCGGATGCCGTGGGTCTATCCGGTCGCGGCCGTCTTCATCGGCTCGCTGCTCGCCGATGTCGTTGCCCTCGGCGTGCTCCGCCTGGTGGATCTGCCGCTGCAGGGCGGCATTCCGTTTGACCTGCTGGTGCCGGCTGCTCTGCTGAACGCCGGACTGGCGGCGCTGACCCTGTACCCCGCGCGCCTGCTGCTCCTGCGCCTCGACTCGCCGGACCAACCCTCGTGGTGACCGGCTGATGGCGGATCCGAACGAAGGCCGATCCGACCTGCCGCGCTCGCGCGCCCGCTTCGTCGCGCTGTATGTCGTGGCCGCCCTCATCTTTTCCGGCCTCGGCGCCCGCCTCTTCCAATTGCAGATCGTTGAGGGCGCCCAGTACGCAGCGCGTGCCACGGCTGCCCGCACGGTCGAGATACCGATCCGCTCGCCGCGGGGCCTGGTCTTTGACCGGGAGGGCCGACCACTGGCCGTCAACACGCCGTCGTGGACGCTGTACGCCCGCCCGGCCGACCTGCCGGCGCGTCCAGCCGACCGGTCACGCGTCCTGTTGCGCACTGCGGACATGGCCGACCTTCCGGTATCGGTCCTGGAGGCGCGCCTCCGGGCCTTCAGCGGGTCGCCGTTCGACCTGGTTCCGCTCGCGGGGGGCATCAGCCGTGAGGCCGCGCTCCTGATCGCCGAGCGGGCGGGCGAACTCGCCGGGATCTCGGTGGACGTCGAGGCGGTCCGCGAGTATCTCAACGAGCGCGGGGAGGTGGATGGCGCGCTCCTCTCGCACGTCCTGGGCTACACGGGCCCCGTGTCCCGCGATGAGTACGCGGAGTTGGCCGATAGCGGATATCTCCGGGATGACTCGATCGGTCGCGACGGGGTCGAAGCAAGCTATGAGGCGTCGCTGCGGGGGAACTATGGCGCGCAGCTGTGGGAGCGCGACGCATCGGGGCGTCCGGTCAAGGTGATCGAGACGATCGCCGACCCGCTCGCGGGCCGGAACCTGGTGTTGAGCATCGATGCACGCATGCAGCGCGTTGCCACCGACTCGCTGCTGTGGGGGCTCAGCGTGGCCGGCGTCGCGCAGGGGGTGACCGTGGTGATGAACCCGCAGACCGGGGAGATCCTGGCCATGGTGTCGCTCCCCGCCTACGACAACAACAAGTTCGCCGCCGGGATCTCGGCGGAGGATTACGCCGCCTACCTCGAAGATCCGACGCTTCCACTGCGGAATCACGCCATCGCCGACATCTACCCGCCCGGGTCCACCTTCAAGCTGGTAACTGGCATCGCGGCGCTGGAGGACGGCGTGACCACCGCATCGCAGCGCTGGCCCACCTATGGCTGCTACCAGATCCCCGACGCCCCGACCGGGCAATGCCTGTTCGACTGGAATCACGCGGGGTTCGGGCCGCTCAACATGGTCCAGGCCTACGCCAAGAGCTCGGATACCTTCTTCTACCAGATGGCGATCAACGTGGGCCTTGACCGGCTCGGCTTCTGGGCCGGTCAGCTCGGGTTCGGTGAACGGAGTGGGGTCCAGCTGCCCGGGGAGTCGGCCGGGATCGTCATCAGCCGGCAGTGGGCGCAGTCACAGGGTCGCCCAGATGTCTTCACCGGCGAGCTTGCGCAGGCTGGGATCGGCCAGAACGTGATCGCAGTCACGCCGCTCCAGTTGCTGAATGCCTACAGCGCGCTGGCAAACGGCGGCCGATTGATGCGGCCGATGATCGTGCGCGGCGAGGCGGATGCTACCGGCAACCTGGTTCGTGCCTACGAACCGGAGGTTCTTCGAACGCTGCCGGTCGCCGAGAAGAACCTCCAGACGATGCGCATCGGTGCGCGCGAGGTGATCACCACCGGCCACGCGTACAACATCCGCGACCTCCGCCTGACCGGTGCCCTCTCCGGCAAGACCGGGACCGCCGAATTCGGCACCGCCGGACCGGGTGGGTCGCTTCCGTTCCACTCGTGGTTCGTCGCCTGGGTGCCATCGGCGCCGGGAGCGACCGATGCCGACCTCGCTATCGTCACCTTCAGCTACGCGGCCACCGTACGCGGCAACGTGTCGCTCGAGGTCGTCAAGTACTTCCTCCAGCAGTGGTACGAGCTTGACCAGGACATCCGGCTCGATCCGCGCGACTTCTCCCTGGTTGCGGCCAACTAGGATGAGCACGGGTGTGACGGCCGCAACATTTGTTGAGACGCTGCGAGATCGCCGCTGGCGCGCCTTCGACCGACAGCTCCTGCTCTACGTGCTGCTGCTGGTCGTGTTCGGGGCGGCCATGGGCTTCTCCGCCGATTACACCGTCGCGAGCACCCCCGGCGCACTCTCCCAGACCGTAAAGACGCTGATCTGGGCGGGCATCGGGTTGACCCTCTTCTTCGTGGCCGCCAGCATCGACTACCACTGGCTGCAGATGCTCGCGGCGCCGATCTACTTCGTGGTGCTCGGGTTGCTGACACTCACCATGCTGATCGGCACGAACCTGTTCGGCGCGCAGATGTCGATCACCGTGGCCGGGCTGGACTTCCAGTTCAGCGAAGTCAGCAAGGTGTTGATGATCGTGGTGCTGGCAAGCTTCCTTGCGTCGCGAGGCGAGCGGATCGGCAGATTGAGCACGATTGTCGGCGCCGGCCTGTTGATGGCAGTCCCGGCGCTGCTCGTCTTTCGCCAGCCGGATCTTGGCACGGCGCTGGTCTTCGTGGCCATCCTGGTGGGGATGCTCTTCATTGCCGGTGCCAGCATCGGCTGGCTGGCGATCCTGGCGGGGACCGTGGTGGCGATCGCGCCCATCGCGATCGGCGCGCTGCAGGAGTACCAGCGCCAGCGTCTCTTCTGCTTCCTCGACCCACAGAGCGACCCGCAGGGGGCGTGCTACCAGCTGATCCAGGCCCTCAACGCCGTGGGTTCGGGCGGATGGTTCGGGCAGGGGTTGACTGCAGGGCGCCAGAACCAGCTCGGCTACCTGCCCGTGCAGTCGACCGACTTCATCTTCACCGTGGTCGCCGAGGAGCTCGGCTTCGTCGGCGGCCTGCTCGTGCTCGGCCTCTTTGCTCTCTTGGTCTGGCGGATCCTGGTGATCGGCTGGGGTGCGCGGGATCGGTTGGGGATGCTCGTGGCGGGAGGGCTCGCCAGCCTGCTCGTCTTCCAGGTGATGGTGAACATCGGGATGGTCACCGGGGTGATGCCGGTCACCGGTGTCCCGCTCCCATTTGTGACGTACGGCGGGTCGTCAATGATCTCGCTGCTATTCGGGATGGGTATCCTGCAATCGGTGCGCATGCACGCATGGAAGCCCACCTTCTGACGGCCTGAAGCCAATTGCCACAGGGCGAGTACCATCGTCGCTGATGACGACCAGACCGCCGGACCAGCCGCGTCAGCGCTGGCAGATCCTGTTCGCGCGCCGCCACCCCGCACTGCGCATGCGCCAGGCCGAGCTGATGGCGGAGTTCGAGCGGGTCTTCACCGAGTCGGGGCTCCCCCTCTCGCGGACCAACGCACAGCGGCCGCGCCCACGCCTCAAGTTCGCTGCCAACCTGCCCGTGGGCATCGAGCTGCAGGGCGAGGTCCTCGAGGCATATTTCGAGGACCTTGTGCCGATCGGTCGAATCCAGGCCGCCGCGGCGCTCCTGCCCGAAGGGCTTGAGGTTGTCGATGCCCGCGAGGTGTGGCACGGCTTCCCATCGGCCGCATCGCAGTTGCGGGCGGCCGAGTACGAGATCGAGGTGCGCGGCGACGCGGCGCTGACAGACGAGGCGCTCCGGGGCGCGGTGGTCCGGCTGCTCGCCGCGCCGCGCCTGGTCGGCAAGCGTCGTCGAGGCGAGAGCGAGCGACGCGCGGATGCAGGAACGCGAGACCTGCGGCCGCTGGTCGAAGATGTCGAAGTGCTGGAGGTGAACGAGGTCGAGCATCGGGCGCAGCTCCGCCTGGTGCTGCGCCTCGACGCCAGCGGCGCTGGGCGCCCGGAAGACGTGGTCGCGTCCCTGGACCTTCGGTTGCGGGCCGGTCCGGCGGTGCGGACCCGGCTCCTGTTCGTTGACACCCCCCCGATCGCCCGGTAGACTCGCCGTTCCACGGGCAGTACGTCGGCCCGCTTCGCTGTGCGCCCGCCGCGCGTGCCACGCGACCGTTGAACCACCCCACTGGAGATGATCATGTACGCCGTCGTCAGCAGCGGCGGGAAGCAGTACCGGGTCGAGGCCGGCAACACGCTCACGATCGAGCGGCTGGAGGTCGAGCCCGGTGCATCGGTCACGTTTGATCGCGTCCTGATGATCGCGGACGGCGACAACGTGACCGTGGGCACGCCCGTGGTACCCGGCGCATCCGTGAGCGCAACGGCGCTCGGCGAGACGCTTGGCCCCAAGCTGGTCATCTTCAAGTTCAAGCAGAAGGTCAAGTACCGACGGCGCACGGGGCATCGTCAGCACCTGATGAGCGTCCATATCGACGCCATTCACCCGACCGTGCAGGCGGCAATGGCGGCGACCGAGCCGAAGGCAGCCGCGAAGCCGAAGGCAGCCGCGAAGCCGAAGGCAGCCGCGAAGCTGGTCGAGAAGAAGGCCACCGAGCCGAAGGCCGCACGTCCACGAACGACGCGTGCAAAGGCCGCTACCGCCGAAACGGTTGCATCCGAGGAGCCGAAGCCGCGCGCACGCCGCACGGCCAAGCCGAAGGGCGAGGAGTAGGAGCAGATGGCACACAAGAAGGCAGGCAGCTCCAGCAGGAACGGCCGCGACTCGGCCGGGCAGCGCCTCGGCGTGAAGCGTGGCGATGGGCAGCGCGTCCTGTCCGGCACGATCATCGTTCGCCAGCGCGGCAGCACCTTCAACCCCGGCGAGAACGTCGGCATGGGGCGGGACTACACGCTCTTCGCCAAAGCCGATGGCACCGTCAAGTTCAGTTATCAGACCCGCGACAAGAAGCGCGTCAGCGTCGTCGCCGCCGGAAGCCCAGGAGCCCCATGAAGCCAGAGATTCATCCGCAGTACCATCAGACACAGGTGCACTGCGTCTGCGGGACCACCTTCACCGTCGGATCGACCGTCGAGTCGATCCGGGTCGAGGTTTGCGCGAATTGCCATCCCTTCTACACCGGCACCCAGAACATCGTCGATACCGCCGGCCAGGTCGAGCGCTTCCAGCGCCGCATGGAACGCGCGCAGCGCTAGGCATGTCATGCGCCGGCACCTGACCGGGTGGCCGGCGCGCCTGACGCCGCACCTCATCTTTCTCGTCCCCGAGCTGCTGATGGCAGCCGGGCCGTTCGTGATCTCCTCGATCGCGCGCGCCGGTGAGCGGCCACGATTCCGCATGCCCGACTTCTTCTACGGCGGCCAGGCGCTGATCGAGGGGGTCATGATGCGCGGCCGCACGACGGTCGCGATGAGCGTCCGCCCCCCGTCGGGAGAGATCCGCACCTACTCGGAGCCGCTGCCGTCGGCGATGACCCGGGGCCGCTGGATCAAGGTGCCGTTCGTGCGTGGCGTGTTCGTCCTGTACGAGGCGCTGGTGATCGGAACGCGGATGCTGATGCGCTCCGCGGCGATCGCCGCGGAAGGGGAGGATATCCAGGTCGGCAGGGGGACGATGGCCCTGACCATGATCTTCTCGATCGGGTTCGCGGTCGCCCTCTTCTTCGTCTTCCCGCTCGTTCTGTCCACCTTCGCCGAACGGGCAACCACCAGCGACCTGCTGGCCAACCTCGCGGAGGGTGGGATCCGCCTCGTCGTGTTCGTGGCGTACATCGTGCTGATCGGGATGATGGCCGAGATCCGACGCGTGTTCGCGTACCACGGCGCCGAGCACAAGGCGATCAGCGCCCACGAGGCACAGCGTCCCCTGACCCCTGAGGAGGTCGATCGGTTCAGCACCGCCCATACGCGCTGCGGCACGACCTTCCTGCTGATCGTGGTGGTCGTCAGCATCCTGTTCTTCAGCCTGATCCCGCGGACCGGTATCCCGTTCCCGGTCCTCTTCCTTTCGCGGATCGCCCTCGTGCCGGTGATCGCCGCCTTCAGCTACGAGCTGGTGCGCTTCGGGGCCAGCCATTACGGCAACGGCCTGGTGCGGGCGATCTACGCGCCGGGGCTGTGGCTGCAGTCGCTCACCACCCGTCCCCCTGACCACTCGATGCTCGAGGTCAGCATCGCCTCGCTGGAGTCGTGCCTCACCGCGGACCGAGAGGCTGCCGCGCCGTCCGGTGCCGGACCGACGAGTGGGGAGACCGGTAGCCGCGCCGACGTAACGCCGCCCACGGACCGATGATCGACCGCCTCCGAGAGATCGAGGCGCGCTACGAAGAGGTCGCGCGCGAGATGTCCACGCCGGAGGCCGCCACCGACCCCGCGGCGCTGCAGCGGCTGGGCCGGGAACTGGCGCGGCTTGAGCCGATCGTCGACGCCGTTCGCGCCTGGAACGCGGTTCGCGAGGAGCTCGAGGCGACGCAGGCGATGGCTCGCGACCCCGAGGAGGAGGTGCGGACCATGGCCCGCGAGGAGCTGATCTCGCTGGAGGCGCGGGAGGCCGCGATCGCCGACGACCTGCGCGTCCTGCTCGTTCCGCGCGACCCGAACGATGAGCGCGGCGTCATCCTGGAGGTGCGCGCCGGCACCGGCGGCGACGAGGCTGCGCTCTTCGCCGCCGACCTGGTGCGGATGTATGCCCGCTACGCGGAGCAGCGGCGCTGGAAGCTCGAATTGCTCTCCACGAGCGAGGGCGGCGGCGGCGGATGGAAGGAGGCGATTGCGGAGATCGCCGGTGACGGCGCCTACTCGCGGCTCAAGTACGAGAGCGGCGTGCACCGGGTGCAGCGCGTGCCGGTCACCGAGGCATCGGGCCGGATCCACACCTCCACCGCGACGGTGAGCGTGCTCCCCGAGGCAGATGAGGTGGAGATCCAGATCCCGGACAAGGACCTGCGGGTTGACGTCTACCGGTCGAGCGGCCCCGGCGGGCAGAGCGTGAACACGACCGATAGCGCCGTGCGCATCACGCACCTGCCGACCGGGATCATGGTCGCCATCCAGGACGAGAAGAGCCAGCACAAGAACAAGGCCAAGGCACTCGGCGTCCTGCGGGCCCGCCTGCTGGAGATGGAGCAGGCGCGCATGGCCGAGGAGCGCGGCGACCAGCGGCGCGCCCAGGTCGGCACGGGGGAGCGGGCCGAGAAGATCCGCACCTACAACTTCCCCGACGACCGCGTCACCGACCACCGCATCGGGCTGACGGTGCACAACCTGCCCGGGCTGCTCGAGGGCGACCTGGATCGAATCGTCGATCCGCTCGCGGCGGACGACCAGGCGAGACGCCTCGCGGAGCTTGGACCCGATGCCGGCCCCTGACGCGGTCACGTTGGCGACCGAGGGCCCGGGTGCGGCCATGCTGATCGGCGCTGCCGCCGCACGTCTGCGAGCGGCTGGGTCGGACAGCCCGCGGCTCGACGCCGAGCTGCTGGTCGGGCATGCGTTCGGCCGTGACCGCGCCTGGCTGCACGCGCACCCCGACGCCCCCCTCAGCGCGTCCGACGTGGTGACCCTGGGTGGCTGGGTCGACCGCCGCGTCGCCGGTGAGCCGATCGCCTACATCCGCGGCTTCAAGGATTGGTACTCGCTGCGCGTGGCCACCGACCCCCGCGCGCTCATCCCGCGTCCCGAGACCGAGCTGCTGGCCTCGACGGCGATCGACGAGATCTCCGCTCGCCTCGTGCGTGACGACGAACCGATCCGTGCCTGGGAGGTCGGCACCGGGAGCGGTGCGCTGATCCTCGCCGTGGCGCTGCGATTCCGGACCGCAGCGGCGCTGGCCCGGGTCCGCCTCGCGGCGAGTGACATCTCTCCGGAGGCGCTCGAACTCGCCGCCGAGAACCTGGCCTCGCACGGGGTCGCGGCCCTGGTGACCCTTGCCTGCGGAGACCTGCTCGATCCCCCCGCGCTCCCCGATGGCCCGGTCGACCTGGTCGTGGCGAATCTGCCATACCTGACCAGCGACGAGGCGGGCGCGGGCATCGGGTCGCTGGCGTGGGAGCCGCGTGGAGCGCTGGATGGCGGTCCCGATGGGCTCGACCTGCTGCGGCGCCTGATCGCTGCGGCTGCCCGACCGCCTGGCGCCTGGCGGCGTGGCCCTCCTCGAGATCGGCGCCGGACAGGCTTCCGCCGTTCGCGGGGTTGCGGAGGCGCTGCCGGCTCCCGGTCGTGGTGACCGTCCTGACCGACCTGGCGGGCATCGATCGCGTCGTCCAGATTGCACGCCGTTAACGGCTGCCGCACGTGACCGACCGTCTCGCCGCCGACCTTGACGGCATCGCCGCGCGCCGCGGCGCTCCTGCGCGACGGGGACCTGGTGGCATTCCCGACCGACACGGTCTACGGGGTCGGCTGCCGCGCCGGCGACCCCGAGGCGCTGGCTCGACTCTTCGCGGCCAAGCGGCGGCCGTTCGATCGTGCCGTCGCGCTGCTGGTCTCGGACCTGGCCGCGGCGGTTGACCGTCGGCTACGTCGCCGACGATCGGGCCGCCCGACTCGCGTCGCGCTTCTGGCCCGGCGGGCTGACGCTCGTCCTTCCATCGGCGACTGGCGGCAGCAGCCAGGCCTTTCGCGCCCCGAATCACCAGATCACCCTTGCGCTGCTCGCCGAGGCCGGCCCGCTGGCGACTTCAAGCGCCAATCGCTCCGGCGAACCGGAGACGCTCGATGCCGATGACGTGCTGATCGCGTTTGCCGACGGCGACGAACCGCACGCGGTGGTTGACGGCGGACGCGTTCCGGGTGGGGTCGCCTCGACGGTGCTGGATCTCAGCGGTGAACGGCCACGGCTCCTGCGCGAGGGGGCGGTGGCGCGCGGAGAGATCGAGGCGCTGATCGGGCCGATAGACTAGGCCACGCCATGCGCGTCGCCATCGGTTCGGACCACGCGGGCTTCGCCCTCAAGGGCGAGCTGTGCACGCTGCTCGACGAACTGCGGATCGAGTATCACGACTTCGGTACCTTCTCGACCGAGGCGGTCGACTACCCCGATTTCATCGCCCCGGTGGCACGCGCCGTTGCCCGCGGTGACTACGAGCGCGGTGTGGTGCTGGGGGGTAGCGGCACCGGCGAGGCGATCGTGGCCAACAAGGTGCGCGGCATCCGCTGCGTGCAGGCCACCAATCCGGTCGTCGCCCGCCTGGCTCGCGAGCACAACGACGCGAACGTGATCGCCTTCGGTGGACGCATCGTCGGCACCGAGGTGGCCAAGGCCTGCCTGCGCGAGTTCCTGACCGCCGAGTTCGGGGGCGGCCGCCACGTGGCGCGCATCGCCAAGATCGCGCGGATCGAAGCCGAGGAGTCCGGGCACTGAGCCTCGTCCTCGACGAGCGTGAGCGCGGGCTGCTCGCGGGGGATTCCGGGCCTGGTGCGGCCCTGGCCATGCGGCTCGTGGTCCGCGCCGCCGAGGCGCTCCGGGCCGACCGGCTGATCCCGATCACCTCCGCCCACGTCGATTCGTGCCTGTACCACGGCGAGGCGACGGTCGACTTCGTGGAGCGGCTGGTTGACGGTGGAGCGCAGGTCGGCGTGCCGACAACCCTCAACGTTGGCGCGCTGGACCTCCTCCACCCGGAGCTGTGGCGCGGAGATGCCCGGACCGCCGAGCGGGGCAGGCTGCTGATGGGGCACTATCGAAGCCTGGGCTGCACGCCGACCTACACCTGCGCCCCGTACCAGCTGTCCTTTGCCCGGCCCGCACTCGGCGAGCAGGTCGCGTGGGCGGAGTCGAATGCGATCGTCTTCTGCCAACAGCGTGCTCGGCGCCCGCACAGAACGCTACGGTGACTTCACCGATATCGCGTGCGCCATCACCGGCCTGGTGCCCGATGCCGGCCTGCACCGCACCGATGCCCGGCGCGCCACCGTGGTCCTTCGGCTGGCATCCGACATTCCCGCGGCGCTGCTCGATGACGACGCCCTCTACCCGGTCCTGGGCATCGTGCTCGGGCGGCGCGCCGGTGGCCGGGTGGCCGCCATCGATGGGCTGCCGGCCGGTCAATCGGAGGATCGGCTGAAGGCGATCGGCGCCGCCGCCGCGTCGTCGGGTTCGGTGGCCATGTTCCACGCGGTCGGGTCGACGCCCGAAGCCCCGACCCTCGATGCCGCGCTCCAGGGCCGCCCGCCCGACGCAACCGTGGAGATCGGCCTGGCGGAGCTGCGCACTGCCCGCGACGAGCTCACCACCGCGGCCAGCGGGACGCCCGGAACGCCGATCGGCACCGTCTCGCTGGGAACGCCCCACGCGTCGCTGCCCGAGCTGCGCGCGGTGGAACGGGAGCTGGCCGGGGCGCGTCCCGCGGCCGGCGTCGAGCTGATGGTCTCGACCGGGCGCCACCTGCTCGCCGAGGCCGAAGAGGAGGGCCTTGCCCGACGGCTGCGGGCGCAGGGGGTCGAGCTGCTGGTGGACACCTGCAGCTACATCGCGCCGGTGCTGAGCCCCAGCCCGCTTCCCGCCATGACCGACTCCGGCAAGTGGGCCTTCTACGCGCCGGGGAACATCGGTGTCGAGGTGATCTTCGGCAGCCTGCGGGAATGTGTGCGGTCAGCAGTCCGCGGGTCCGTCTGGCGCGACCCCGACCTGTGGGGTGCAGCGTGAGGGGCCGGGTGCTTGCGCCGGGGAGTGCGAACGCCGCCACCATCGTTCTGCGCGAGCCGCTCTCCCTATGGGGCGGCATGGACCCAGCCAGCGGCCAGGTGATCGACGCGCGCCATCCGCAGCGAGGCGAGAACCTGGCCGGGCGAATCGTGGTGATGCCAGCCGCGCGCGGGTCGTCCTCCTCGTCGTCGGTGCTGGCGGAGGCAGTGCGGGCCGGGCACGCGCCGGCCGGCATCCTCCTCGGCGAGCCGGACCTGATTCTGGCGGTCGGAGCGGCAGTTGCCGAGGAGCTGTACGGCGTGCGCATCCCGATCGTGGTGGTGGCGCCCGAGGAGCTCGCCGGGGTGACGGATGGACAGTTGGTGGCGATCAGCGAGGATGGGGAGATCACCCCCATCTGAGCGCCGGTATCCTCTGGGGCGATGAGATCGCCCCAGATCGTCCCGTTCCACTCCGAGCAGCTCGATGCGGCCGCTGGGCTGCTTGCGGCGCGGCAGCGCCGGCTGCGCGCCGTCCGTCCCGAGTTGTCCGCTGCCTTTGAGGAGCCCGATGCTCACCAGGCGTCGCTGGTGGCGTTGCTCGAGCGCGATGGTGCGCACGGGGTCGCCGCCGTATCAGCAGGAGAACTCGTCGGATTCCTGGTCGGCTACCCGCGGATCGAAGAGGTGTGGGGCCGTGCGTGCTGGAGCCCGATCGAGGGGAGTGCCCTCGCAGTTGGCACCGATTCGGAGCTGATGCGCGATCTCTACGCGGCATGGTCCGAGCACTTCGTGCAGCGCGGCTTCTTTCGGCAGTACGTCCACGCAGCCGCGGACGATGCCGACCTCGCCGCGGCGTGGTCCCGCACCGGGTTCGGCGTCATGCAGGCGCACGCGGTCCGTGACCTGGAACGTGCGGCGCGACCGCCCGACGGCGTCACGCTTCGTCGCGCCGTCCCGGCCGACATCGACCGGCTCGAGGACCTGCTCCCCCTCATCGCCGAGGCGCTGGCCCGCCCGCCGGCGTACGCCATCAGGATGCCCGGCGAGGTTGCCACCTATCGCGACTCCTGGGCCGAGGAGCTCGAGGAACCGGGCGAGCATCACTGGCTCGCCGAGGACGGCAACCGCGTGCTGGCGATGGCCACCTTCCATGCCGCCGATGCCGGACCGATGGTCCCCGACGGGGCCTGGGAGCTGTCCGTGGCAATGACCCATCCCGCGGCGCGCGGCCGGGGCCTGATGCGCGCCCTGCTGGCGGCCGGCTTCGCCGAGGCGCACGAGGCGGGCGCCACGCACTGCGTCACGGACTGGCGGACCGCCGCCCTCCCGACGCATCGCACCTGGACCGCGCTCGGCTTCCGGCCGACCCACTACCGACTCCACCGCCACATCGACGAGCGGATCGCCTGGGCGCGCGGCCGCCCAGGCTGACCATCGGTCTAGACTGCGGAGCACAGCAACACGCGAAACGAGGGCGATCGATGGACTTCTGGGCACCGCTCGAGACCGAGGACCCCGAGATCTACCGCGTCGTTCGCGACGAGGAAGAGAGAACCCGTTCCCACCTCGAGCTGATCGCCTCGGAAAGCTACCCGTCGCTGGCCGTCCTGCAGGCGACCGGTTCGATCCTGACCGGCAAGTACGCGGAGGGGTACCCGGGCCGCCGGTACTACGGCGGCTGCGAGTTCGTCGACGTCGGTGAGAACCTGGCCCGTGACCGCGCCAAGCAGCTCTTCGGAGCCGAGCACGCCAACGTGCAGCCGCACGCCGGGGCGCAGGCCAACATGGCCGTCTACCACGCCCTGCTGGAGCGCGGCGACACGGTGATGGGCCTGGCGCTCGACCAGGGCGGCCACCTGACCCACGGTTCGCCGGTCAACTTCTCCGGCCAGTACTACAACTTCGTCGCCTACCACGTGGACCCGCAGTCGCACCTGATCGACATGGACGAGGTGGCCGCGCTGGCGCGGGAGCATCGGCCGAAGCTGATCGTCACCGGGGCGACCGCCTACCCTCGCTTCTGGGATTTCGCGGCCTTCCGAGCGATCGCCGATGAGGTGGGTGCCTACCTGATGACCGACATGGCCCACTTCGCCGGGCTGGTCGCGGCTGACGTTCATCCGAGCCCGATCCCCCACGCGCACGTGGTGACCACCACCACGCACAAGACGCTGCGGGGCCCCCGCGGCGGCATGATCCTGTGCATCGCCGACCTTGCCCGCTCGATCGACAAGGCGGTCTTTCCGGCGCTGCAGGGCGGGCCACTCGAGCACGTCATCGCCGCCAAGGCGGTCGCCTTCCGCGAGGCGATGAGCCCCGAGTTCCGTCGCGACATGGCACAGACCGTGGCCAATGCCCGCGAGCTTGCCGCGGCGCTCGCCGCGCGCGGCGCTTCGATCATCTCCGGCGGCACCGACAACCACCTCATGCTCGTCGACGTGCGCCCGCTGGGAGTGACCGGCAAGGAGGCGGACCTGGCGCTCGGCGAGGTGCGCATCACCGTCAACCGCAACACGATCCCCTACGACCCGAACCCGCCGATGGTGGGCAGCGGGATCCGCATCGGGACGCCCGCGGTCACCGGCCGCGGCATGCGCGAGGCGGAGATGCGCGACATTGCCGGTCTTATCGTGGACGGGATCGCGGCCCGCGCCAATCCCGCCGCCCAGGAACTGATCCGTCAGCGCGTCGCCGCGATCACCGATCGATTCCCGGTCCCGGGCCTGCCGGAGACGCTGGCGGCCGCGGGCCGGGCCTGATGGCGACCGGCGGGCACAACCGCACCTGCCGGACGCTCCGTTATACTCGGGCCGTCCGACCGCTCTGAGTCGAACTCACATGACACAACTGACGCCCGCCGGGCTGATCAAGATCCTGGGCCAGGTGTCCGCGATCGTGGTCGTGCCCATGGTGGGAGGGACGGTGGCCGGCCTGCTCCTCGATGGCCAGCTCGGCACCTCACCGATGTACGTGTTGGGCGGGTTCGGGGTCGGCAACCTGGTCGCCGTCGTCGGTATCTGGCTCTTCATCCGCGCATTCGGGAGGCGGAACGATGCCAGCTGATGGCCCGCATCGGGCGCAGTCCCAACCGTGGGGGATTGCGCTGGACCTGGGGGTGCGACTGGGCGTCTCGGTCATCCTGGGACTGGGCATCGGCCTGGTCGTCGACAACTGGCTCGCGACGAGCCCGGTCTTCACGCTCGTCGGGATGGTCGTGGGCGTCGCCGCGGCGATGTACACGATCTGGGACGTGGCCAGCAAGGCAATGAGGAGATAGCGAGCTCGTGGAAGAAGGCGGAAGCCTGGTACACGTGGAGATCGCGGCGGAACCGCTCTTCGAGGTCGGTCCGTTCACGTTCACCAACAGCATGGTCGGTGCGCTCCTGACGACCGCCATCCTGCTCACCGTGGCCCTCTGGTTCAGCCGACGCTCCGCGCTCGTGCCAAATCGGCGTCAGAGCCTCATCGAGCTGCCGATCGAGTGGATGGCGAACATCGTGCAGGGCGCCGGCGGCACCCGCTGGCGGAGCTTCGTGCCGTTCATCCTGACCATCTTCCTGACCGTGCTGGTCGCGAACTGGATCGGACTGCTGCCGGGGGTGGGCACCATCGGGCTGGCCGGTGAGCACCACACCCTCGTGCCCTTCCTGCGTCCTGCCTCGGCGGACCTCAACTTCACCCTCGCGCTGGCGCTCGTCACCTTCGTTGTCTTTGTCAGCTTTGGGATCCGGGCCAACGGCCTGGGCGGCTGGCTGAAGGAGTTCCTGGGCGAACCGCGCTACATGAGCCCGCTGATGGCGCCGATCCACATCATCAGCGAGCTCAGCCGACTGATCAGTCTCTCGATGCGGCTCTTTGGCAACGTGTTCGCCGGAGAGGTCCTCCTCGCCACCATGCTTGCCATCACCACCGCGGCGGTGTTCATCCTGCCGCTCGCGTTCTTCGTTCCGGGTATCTTCCTCGGGCTGGAGATGATCTTCGGTTTCGTCCAGGCGCTCGTCTTCGCGCTGCTGGCCATGACCTACATCAGCATGGCGATCGCGGAGCACGCCACGCACGACGACAATCACGTGGAGGCGCCGGGCGCCGATGCGGTCACTGCTCATCCCGCTCCCACCCAAGGGGCGGTCTAGGTTCGGGAAATCAGCCCTGCTCGCAACCAGGCAGGGCACACAGGAGGAACAGGACTCGTGGATTCAAACCTTGCAGTCGGACTCGCCATGGGGCTGGGCGCGATCGGTCCGGGCATCGGCCTGGGCATCGCGGTGAGCAAGGCGATGGAGGCGCTGGGCCGAAACCCGGAGGCGGCGGGCGCGATCTTCGTGCCGTACGTGCTGGGCATCGCGCTCACCGAGGCGATCGCCATCTACGCGCTCGTCGTCTCGCTGCTCCTCATCTTCGTCGTCGCGTAGGGAGCCCTCCATGGGCGAATTTTTCAGCGCCTTCGGCGTCGATCCGCTGAAGCTCGCGTTCCAGATCATCAACTTCCTGCTGCTCCTCTACCTGCTGAATCGCTTCCTCTTCCGGCCGGCACTCGGCCGGCTCGACGAGCGGAAATCGCGAATCAGCGAGGGGCTCGAGCAGGCGGAGGCGGCTGCGCGCGACCGCGAGCTGGCGCGTGCGGAGCGTGAGGCGGCGGTGGCCGAGGCGCGCAAGGAGGCGCAGGAGATGATCGCGCGCGCCACCAAGATTGCCGACGACTCGCGCGCCGAGATCGTGGCCCAGGCTCGCGCCGAGGCCGAGAAGGTCTCCGCCCGTGCTCGGGACGAGATCATCGCCGAGAAGGAGCGCGCCATCGCTGAGCTCCGCACCCAGGTGACCGATCTCGCGCTCAACGCGGCCGGCAAACTGGTGCGCGCCGAGATGAGCGGCCCGACCCAGCGACGGCTTGTCGAGGAGTTCCTGGCCGAGGTCTCGCCGGGCGAGACGGGGCGCAACTGAGCCGATGGCCCGACGAGTGACGGCGGCTCGACGCTACGCGGACGCGGCCTTCGAGATCGGCCGTGCCGCAGGCACGCTTGACGCCTGGGAGGGTGACCTCGCCACCCTGGGTTCGACGCTGCAGCACCCGCAGCTGCGTCGCCTGATGGAGCACCCCGCGGTGCCGTACGCGGAGAAGGAGCGCGTCCTGCGCCGCGTGGCCGGCGACGCGCTCGAGCCGGGGGCAGTCAGCCTGGTGCTGTTGATGATTCGCCGGGGGCGGCCGGGCGCCATTGCGCCGATGGTCGCCCGCTTCGGCGAGCTGCTTCGCCGTGAGCGTGGCATCGCCCTGGCGCACGTGCGCACGGCGCTGCCGATCGACGATGAGCAGCGCACCGCGATCGCCGCGCGCCTGGCGGCGCTCACCGGCGAGCGGATCGAGATGGAAGAAACGGTGGATCCTGGGCTCATCGGCGGCATTGCCGTGCGGATCGGCGACAGGCTCTACGACGCGAGCGTGCGGAGTCGCCTCGAGCGGCTTCGCGCGCGGCTGACCGCCGTCTAGGCACAGAGAACGAGGACTACATGACGATTCGATCCGACGAGATCACGTCGATCATCCGGAGCGAGATCACCGGCTTCGACGAGGGGGCCGATATCTCCGGTGTCGGCACTATCGTGGAAGTTGGCGACGGGATCGCCCAGATCTACGGGCTGTCGGGTGCCCTGGCATCCGAGCTGCTGGAATTCCCCGGCGGCGTGATGGGGATGGCGTTCAACCTCGAGGAGGAGACGGTCGGTGCCCTGATCCTGGGCGACTACACGGCGCTCAAGGAGGGTGACCAGGTCAAGACCACCGGGCGCGTGGTGGAAGTACCGGTCGGTGACGCGCTGATCGGCCGCGTGGTGAACCCGCTCGGCGAGCCGCTCGACGGCAAGGGACCGATCGCCACCACCGGCACCCGCCCGGTTGAACGGATCGCCCCCGGCGTCATCGTGCGGCAACCGGTCGACACCCCGGTGCAGACCGGCATCAAGGCGATCGACAGCATGATCCCGATCGGGCGCGGCCAGCGCGAGCTGATCATCGGTGACCGGCAGACCGGGAAGACTGCGGTCGCCGTCGACACGATCATCAACCAGAAGGGCCAGGACCTGATCTGCATCTACGTCGCCATCGGCCAGAAGATGTCGACCGTGGCACAGGTGGTGGCACGCCTCGAGGAGCACGGCGCGATGGAGCACACCATCGTGGTGGTCGCCTCCGCTTCGGACCCCGCGCCACTGCAGTTCCTGGCGCCATACGCGGGCGTCGCGATGGGAGAGGAGTTCCTGGAGACCGGCCGCGATGCGCTGTGCATCTACGACGACCTGAGCAAGCACGCCTGGGCGTACCGCCAGGTCTCGCTGCTGATGCGTCGCCCCCCCGGCCGCGAGGCGTATCCCGGCGACATCTTCTACGCCCACAGTCGCCTGCTCGAGCGGGCAGCGCGCCTCTCCGAGGCGAGCGGCGGCGGTTCACTGACCGCCCTGCCGATCATCGAGACGCAGGCCGGTGACGTATCGGCCTACATCCCGACCAACGTGATCAGCATCACCGACGGCCAGATCTTCCTGCAGTCGGACCTCTTCAACCAGGGCCAGCGGCCTGCGGTGAACGCCGGCATCAGCGTCAGCCGTGTGGGTGGTAACGCCCAGATCAAGGCGATGCGCCAGGTCGCGGGCAAGATGCGGCTCGACCTGGCCCAGTACCGCGAGCTCGCCGCATTCGCGCAGTTCGCCTCGGACCTCGACAAGGCGACGCGCGATCAGCTGACCCGCGGCGAGAAGACGACCGAGATCCTCAAGCAGCCCCAGTTCGCCCCACTCGCGGTCGAAAAGCAGGTGGTGATCATCTGGACGGTAACCAACGGCTACCTCGACGACGTCGAAACGCCGCGAATCCGCGAATTCGAGACCGGCCTCTACCGGCACATCGAATCGACCTACCCGAAGCTGCTGCCGGCCATCGCAAAGGAGAAGGCACTCTCCGACGAGATGATCAAGCAGCTGCAGAAGGCGGTCGTCGAGTACCGTCGCCAGAGCGACTTCGGCAAAGAGAGCGAGGCAGCCCCCGCCCCGGATGCGTCCGATTCCGAGCCACCTGCCGAGGCGGACCCGGAGGCGGCCGCCGAGCCCACCGCGGCGGCCAAGAAGCCGGCGGCCAAGAAGCCGGCCGCCAAGAAGCCGGCCGCCAAGAAGCCGGCCGCCAAGAAGCCGGCCGCCAAGAAGGGGACAACCGCGTAGATGGCCACCCTCCGCGAGGTCCAGCGCCGGATCGGCAGCGTCCGCAACATCGCCCAGATCACCCGGGCGATGCAGATGGTGGCCGCCTCGCGCATGAAGCGGGCCCAGGACGCGATCCTGGCCGCGCGGCCGTACTCCGATGAGCTGCGCAGCGCGCTTGGCCGGGTGGCGGCAGCGGCCGGTGAGGATATCGATCCTCTCCTCGCTCGACGCCGGGTCCATCGGGTCGGCCTGATCGTGGTCACCACGGATCGTGGTCTGGTCGGCTCGCTGAACTCCAACGCGATTCGGCATGTGTTGCGCCATGTCGCCGAGCGCGGCGCCGCGGAAGGCGCGGATCGGGTCGAGGTCTCCGCGGTGACGGTCGGCCGCAAGGGACGTGACGCGCTGCGGCGGGCCGGCGTCCCGGTGGCGGCGCACTTTCCCCAGTTCGGCGACCGCCCGGGATTTGCGGAGGTGACACCGATCGCTCGCCTCGTGACAGAGGACTTCCTGGCCGGCACATATGACGAGATCGCCATCGCCTACTCGACCTTCGTCACCACACTCACCCAACGGCCGGAGATCCGCACCGTGCTCCCGGTGGTGCCGGAGACGATGGGCGACGAGGCTCGTGAGTCGAACGACGAGTACCTGTTCGAGCCGTCGCCGGAAGCAGTTATCAGCCGCCTGCTGCCGCACTACGTGGCGGTCGACATCTACCGCGCCGTCCTCGAGAACCGGGCCTCGGAACAGTCGGCCCAGATGGTGGCCATGCGCAGCGCCACCGACAACGCCCGCGAATTGATCGGCGAGCTGACGCTCGTCTACAACAAGACCCGCCAGGCAACCATCACCCGCGAGATGATCGAGATCGCCTCCGGGGCCGAGGCCATGGCCGGCTGAGGCACCCAGGCATGAGTGAGGAGACCAACTAACCGATGGCCACCGGACAGGTGATCCAGATCACGGGCCCCGTGATCGACGTCGAATTCCCGCCGGGCGAGCTGCCCGCCATCTACCACGCGCTCGAGATCCGGCGCCCCGCTGCGGCCGGCGACGCCGACGACACGCTGATTGTCGAGGTCCAACAGCACCTGGGCAACAACTGGGTGCGCGCCGTGGCCATGTCGAGCACCGATGGCCTGTCCCGTGGCCTGGACGCGGTCGATACCGGCGCCCCGATCAGCGTCCCGGTGGGGGCGGTCACGCTGGGCCGCGTCTTCGACGTGCTCGGAAAGCCGATCGACGGCAAGGGCGCCCTGGCCGAGTCCGAGACGATGCCGATTCATCGCAAGGCGCCGGCCTACGTCGACATGGAGACCGAGGCGACCGTCTTCGAGACGGGGATCAAGGTGATCGACCTGATTGCGCCATTCAGGCGTGGCGGAAAGGCGAGCGTCTTCGGTGGTGCCGGCGTGGGGAAGACGGTCATCATCCAGGAGCTGATCCGCAACATCGCCGCCGAGCACAGCGGCTACTCGGTCTTCGCCGGAGTCGGCGAGCGCTCCCGCGAGGGGAACGACCTGATCGGCGAGATGACTCACTCGGGCGTGCTCGACAAGACGGTCCTCGTCTTCGGCCAGATGAACGAGCCGCCTGGCGCCCGCCAGCGGGTCGGCCTGTCGGCGCTCACCATGGCCGAGTACTTCCGCGACGTCGAGGGGCGCGACATCCTGCTCTTCATCGACAACATCTTCCGCTTCACCCAGGCGGGCTCGGAGGTGTCGGCGCTCCTCGGCCGGATGCCCTCCGCGGTGGGCTACCAGCCGACCCTTGCGACCGAGATGGGCGACCTCCAGGAGCGGATCACCTCGACCAAGAAGGGGTCGATCACCAGCCTGCAGGCGATCTTCGTGCCCGCCGACGACTATTCCGATCCGGCCCCGGCGACCACCTTCGGCCACCTCGACAGCTCGGTGCGGCTGGAGCGCTCCATCGTCGAGCTGGGCATCTACCCCGCGGTCGACCCGCTGACCAGCACCTCGACCGTGCTCGATCCGCGGATCGTGGGCGACGACCATTTCGAGGTCGCCCGCGAGGTCCAGCGAACCCTTCAGCGCTATCGCGATCTGCAGGACATCATCGCCATCCTCGGCATGGACGAACTCTCCGAGGAGGACAAGGTGACCGTCTCGCGGGCACGACGCCTGCAGCGATTCATGAGCCAGCCGATGTTCGTCGCCGAGGCGTTCACCGGGCGCCCCGGCAAGTACGTCGAGCGCAAGGAGACGGTGCGCGGCTTCCGCGAGATCCTCGAGGGCAAGCACGACGCGCTGCCGGAGCAGGCCTTCTTCATGGCCGGCCCGATCGAGGATGTCCTCGCCAACGCGGAAGGCATGAAGTAGGCCGATGCCACTCCAGCTGGAGATCGTCAGCCCCGAGCGTCGCACCTACTCCGACGAGGTGGACATGGTGACGGTGCCCGGCATCGACGGTGAGCTGGGCATCCTGCCGCACCACACCCGGCTGATCAGCGCCCTCGGCATCGGTGAGCTGCGAATCAAGAAGGCCGGCACCGAGCAGGCGATCTTCATCTCCGGTGGGTTCGTGGAGGTCCGCTCGGATAAGGTGATCGTGATGGCCGACCTTGCCGAGCACTCCGATGAGATCGACGAGGCGAAAGCCGTCGAAGCGCGGCGCAAGGCGGAGGCCGAGCTTGGCGAGGTGCACGACGCGGTGGACCTTGCGCGCGTGCGGGCTGCGCTGCAGACGGCCCTCATGCGCGAGCGCATCGCCACGCGGCGCCGGAGCCGCGGCTAGGGTCGTTCACCTCCGCGCGCCACGATCCTTGTCGGGCCCGGTCACCTCGTGGCTACAACGGCCAAGATGCGCGGGGGATGACCCGTTCGATGGCCGAATGGTCACCGTGCGTGCGTCGGGGTCACGTAGACGCCGTTCATTGCCCGTTGTAGCCACCCGGTGACTGCCGGAGCATGACCGCAGGAGCATCGCGGAGGATGCGCTCCCCGGTGCTCCCCGGTGCTGCCCGGCACGCGGCCCGGCATCGGGTAGCATCCCGCCCATGACTGACAAGGCCGACAAGCCGTTCCGCCGGATGCAGGAGCTGCGCAAGATCAGCCGCGAGTACCCGTTCATCTGTCCGGTCGACTTTGCGCCGCACCGCGGCTCGCCCCCCGGCGAGGACCCCAACGATGATCCGACCTTCGTCGAGCGCCACTCGCGCGACGATGGCGACCACTACCTGGGCTGATGCAGTCCTGCGATCACTGCGGGGCGCGCTTCCCGCTGCTGCCGGTGCGAATCGAGATCGTGCGAGAGTCGGGACCGATCGGTCTTCCCGGGATGCCAGCTCCCGGCCAGAGCGCCAACTTCACCAAAGGCTATGCCTTCTGCTCCGCTGACCACGCCTACGAATGGGCCAGGGACCGACGCTACATGCTCTGCAACTCCGCCCCCACGCCGTTCGAGGACGGCATGCAGCCCTTCCTCCCCTCGCGCCACATGGGCGGCCGGGTTGGCCTGTGCGACGGTCACCACCGAGGCCCGCACGAGTGGAAAGAGGCGTGGCCCACCTAGGGCGGTAGACTGGCCATCGTGCAGAAGTTCATCGTCACCGGGGGCACGCCGCTGCGCGGCGAGGTGCGCATCGCCGGCGCCAAGAACGCCGTGCTCAAGATGATGGCCGCTGCCGTGCTGACCGACGAGTCGTGCCGCCTGACCAATGTCCCGCAGATCAGCGACGTGCGGATCATGGCCCGCACCATGAGCGACATCGGCTTCGACGTCGAGCGCACCGACGGCGCGGCCGGCGAGGGCGTCCTGGAGATGCGGGCCGGTGCCGCCGACTGGCTCTTCGTGCCGCTCGAGGCGGCCATGAAGATGCGGTCCAGCTTCATCCTGCTCGGCCCGTTGCTCACACGCTTCGGGCGGGTGATCATCAGCAACCCCGGCGGGGACCGGATCGGTCGGCGGCCGGTCGACCTGCACGTCGAGGCGATGCACACCCTCGGCGCCGAGATCGAATACAAGAACGGCTACTACTTCGCCGAGGCGCCCTCGGGACTGCGAGGCGCGCACATCGAGTTCCCGTACATCACCGTCATGGGCACCGAGAACGCCATGCTGGCGGCGACGCTGGCGAAGGGGACCACGGTGATCTCCAACGCTGCGCAGGAGCCGGAGGTCGACGACCTGATCGCCATGCTGCGCGCGATGGGGGCGAAGATCGAGCGGACCGCACCGCATCGGCTCGAGATCGAGGGCGTCGATCGGCTGCACGGCGTCGAGCACCGCGTGATCGGCGATCGGCTCGAGGCGGGCACGTTCGCCATCGCCGCGGCGGTCACCGGCGGCGACATCGCCATCCGCGGCGTCGAGCCGGCGCACATGGGCTCGTTCACCGAGACGGTCGCCGGCATGGGCGTCGACATCGAGACGACCGACGACGGCCTGCGCGTCCGCGCTGCCGACGCCTACCGCCCTGCCGATGTCGAGACCCAACCCTACCCCGGATTCGCGACCGACCTGCAGGCGCCGCTGGCCGTGCTGATGACGCAGGCAGACGGCGTCTCCTCCATCCACGAGACGATCTACGAGGACCGCCTCGACTACACGATGGAGCTGGTGAAGATGGGTGCCGTCATCGAGGCGCTCGACGAGCGGAGGGCGCACATCGCCGGCCCGACCCCGCTCCACGGGCGCGAGGTGGAGATCGCCGACCTGCGCGCCGGGGCAACAATGATCCTCGCGGCGTTGTCGGCCAGCGATACGAGTGTCATCTCCGGCGTTGAGCACGTGGACCGCGGCTACGAGGCGATCGAATCGAAGCTGGTCGCGCTCGGCGCGCGGATCACCCGCATCGACGCCTGAGCGCCGGGTGACTCGGGCGCATCGGTATACTCTCGGTCGCCCCAGGCTCACTCGCGAAGGACGCAGCACGCGCGCATGAAGATCGGCATCGACCTCGGCACCGCCAACATCCTGGTCTACGTCCAGGGCAAGGGCGTCGTCCTCAACGAGCCATCCGTGGTGGCCATCAGTGACGACGACAACCGACTGGTGGCGGTCGGCGAGGAGGCGCGCGAGATGATCGGGCGCACTCCCGGCAACGTGCGGGCCATCCGGCCGATGCGCGACGGGGTGATCGCCGATTACCTCATCACGGAGGCGATGCTCCGCTATGTCATCAACAAGGTGGCGCGGGTGCGCATCTTCAAGCCCGACGTGATGATCAGCGTCCCGACCGGCGTGACGAGCGTCGAGAAGCGTGCCGTTCGGGATGCGGCACTGAAGGCCGGCGCGCGCGACGCCTACCTGATCGAGGAGCCCCTGGCCGCCGCGATCGGCGCCAACGTTCCGATCTCCGGGCCGTCGGGGAACATGATCGTGGACATCGGTGGGGGCACCACCGAGATCGCGGTGATCGCCCTGGGCGGAATCGTGGTCGCCGACTCGGTCCGCGTGGGCGGCACGAAGTTCGACGAGGCGATCGCCAACTACATCCGGCGCAAGTACAACCTGATGATCGGCGAGCGCACCGCCGAGGAGGTCAAGATCGCGGTCGGGTCGGCGCTTCCGCTGGAGGAGCCGATGACGGTCGAGGTGAAGGGGCGCGACATGATCGCCGGCCTGCCCCGCACCATCCCGATCAGCTCGACCGAGGTGACCGAGGCGATCGAGACGCCGCTGGCCCAGATCATCACCGCGGTGCGCAACGTGCTCGAGCAGACGCCTCCGGAGCTGAGCAGCGACATCATCGACAAGGGAATGGTGATGACCGGCGGCGGGTCGCTGCTGCGCAATCTCGACACGATGCTGACCCAGGTGACCGGCATCCCGTGCCACGTCGCGGACAACGCCCTCAACTGCGTGGCGGTCGGCACCGGGATGGCGCTCGAGCACTTCCACTCGTTCCGCAAGAGCCTGGTGAGCGGCTCGTGAAGGTGGCGGCTCCGGCCGCCACGGCCGTCTCGGTCCGGGAGCACGGCGCCGCGGTGGCCGACCGGGTGGCCGGCCGCTCGCTGGCGTTCGCCGACTTCCACGTGCACACGCGGCACAGCCGTGACTCGATCCTCCACGAAGACCGATACATTCGCCTCGCCATCGAACGGGGCCTGACCCACGTCGCGATCACCAATCACAACAACGTCGAGGGGGCGGTGGTGGTCCGCAACCGCGTTACCGCGATGGGGCTGGATGACCGGCTGCAGATCGTCCTCGGCGAAGAGGTTTCGAGCGCCGATGGCGAGATCGTCGGCGTCTTCCTGACAAGCACCATCTCGCCCGGCTTGTCCGCCGACGAGACGGCCGATGCGATCCACGGGCAGGGCGGCCTCGTCTTCGTCCCGCATCCGTACGATCCGTTCCGCCGCTCGCACATTCGCGAGGCGCCCCTCCTCGCCCTGGCCGAGGCCGGCAAGATCGACGCCATCGAGGTCTTCAACAGCCGCGTCACGTTTGGGCGCCACAACCTGCAGGCACAGGAGCTTGCCGCCCGCTTCGGCATTCCCGGCATCGCCTGTTCCGATACCCACTCCGCGCCCGAGGTGGCGATGAGCGTCAACGCGCTGCCCGCCTTCGAGACTGCCGACGAGTTGCGGGCGGCGCTGCCGCTGAACGAGTGGCACGGCACGCGCTCCACGAAGCTGATCCATCTCACCACCCGCTGGGCGGTTGCCTCCAAGGCCGTTCGTCGCGCGCTGCACCGATGACCCGCGAGCCGATCTCCGAGCGCGAGGTCAGCCTGGCCCGGCGCTTCCTCAACGTGCGCACCATTGGGTCGATTCGTCTTCGGGATGGCGATCCTGTTCCTCCTCTTCCGGGTGGTGCTGAACATCGACTTCGGCGCAACCTGGGGGCAGATCGCCGGTGCCGACCCGCTGCTCCTCATGCTGGCGTTCCTCTCCTACTACGCGACCTTCCCGCTGCGCGGGCTGCGCTGGGCGTTCGTGCTCCGTCGCGTCGGCACCTCGCTGCATGTGCGCGACGCGACCGAGATGCTCTTCCTCAGCTGGTTCGTGAACTGCCTCGTGCCCGCCAAGCTGGGGGACCTGTATCGGGCCTACCTGCTCAAGGGGAACTACGGCGGGTCGCTGTCACGCACCGTGGGGACCATCTTCATCGAGCGGATCGCCGACATCGTGGTCATCTTCGGGCTCGCCCTGGCCGCCGGCTTCTGGAGCTTCCGGGGACGCTCGACCCCCCAGATCGATGCCCTCTTCCTCGCCGGCTTCGTGGTTGCCGCGGTGCTGATCCTGCTGGTGATCGCCCTGAACTACTTCGGTGCCCGGCTGACGCGGATCCTGCCGGTGCGGGTGGCCGACCTCTACGAACGGTTCCACGAGGGGAGCACCGGGGCGCTCACGAGTCGGAGCGTGCCGGTCATCGGGCTGCTGACGGTGCTCATCTGGCTCTTCGAGGGGCTCCGCCTCTTCTTCGTGATTCGCGCCCTGGATCTGCCCGGGGCGAACCTGGGGATCAGCGCCTCGCTCTTCGTGGCGCTGGCCGCATCCCTGCTGACCGCCATCCCGCTGACGCCCGCCGGTGTCGGGTTCGTGGAGGCGGGGATCGTCGGCGCGCTGGCGCTGTACGGGGTCCTGGGCGAGCCCGCCGTGGCGGTGGCGCTCACCGATCGGGCGATCAGCATCCTGACCGTGATCATCCTTGGCGGGATCCTGTACGCCTTCTCGACCAAGGTGCGCCGCGCGCACGGGCGAGCGGTCAATGGCGACGTGGATGCAGGCGCCGATCCCGTGCCCGAGGGACCGTCCTGAGTCTGCGTCGCGGATGCCTGTCGGCATCGGGATGCGCCGCTTGCCGCAGCCGGTCGGTACCTTTCTCCCATTGAGGGGATGGCCCCCCGCTGCGATTCTGCGGTTGCTCGCACGCACCACCCGGCGATTGACGCGACCAGGTGGGCGGCAGCGCATGGATAGGCCGCATGACGTTCCAGACGCCGCACTCCTTCAACAGCTGGCTTCGCGGCCAGCTGAAGGAGAAGAAGATGAGCCAGCGTCAGCTGGCCCTGCAGTCGGGGGTCGATCACTCGACCATCTCCCGGCTGATCAAGGGCGACCGGATGCCGTCGCTCGGCACGGCCACCAGGCTGGCGCGCGGGCTGCGCGAGATCGGCGAGGAAGACGACGGGCCCGCCTACTTTGCCAGCATGTCCGCTCGTCAGCAGCTTCCGACCGCCCGCGTCGAGTACGCGCTGCGCGGCGACGACGTCCTCAACGAGGGCGACGTCCACGACCTGATGCAGGTCTACATCTCCCACCGCACCCGCCGCATCGGCGAGAGCGGCAACGGCGGGAACGGCCAGGGCAACGGTGGCAACGGCCACGAACTGGCGCCCGCCAGGATCAGACGGGGCGCCTGACCACGGGTCCCGCCCTGGTTCCGCTCCGCCGAGCCGTGAGCGTGGGCAGGTCCGTCTTCCCGTCGTAGAGCAGGCGTGCGCGTCGCATGTTGACCGCGTCGTAGCCTTCATCGGCCCCCGGCGTCTCCATCACGAAGGCCGTCTGGCCCGGTAACCGCGGATCCCGCAGCAGCGCGGATAGGCCGACCGCGCCGATATTCCCCGCCCCGACATGCTGATGCCGGTCTCCACGCGATCCGAGCACCGACTTCGAGTCGTTTAGGTGGACGAGTGCCAGGCGATCGAGCCCGATCAGCTCGTCGAATCGATCCAGCACCGCCGATGCGCCTTCCGGCGCCGAGATGTCGTAGCCCGCTCCCCACAGGTGGGCGGTATCCAGGCAGAACGCCAGCGATCCTGCCTCACCAGGTATCGCGTCGAGGATCCGCGCCAGGTCCTCGAGCGTCGACCCGAGCGAGTCGCCGCCGCCTGACGAGTTCTCGAGCACGAGGCGCACTCCGGCCGGCACCTCGGCCAGGACCGCCGCGACGCGGGCCGAGATCCGTTGCAGGCCGGCCTCCGATCCCTCCCCGCGGTGCGACCCGATGTGCGTGTTCACCAGCGACGCCCCGTACGCGGGAGCGCGCTGTAGCTCGTGGATCAGCCCCGCGACCGACCGGCTGGCGAACGGCTCAGCAGCCCCCGCCAGGTTGATCAGGTAGCTCGCGTGGACGGCGATGGGGGTGATCCCCTCTGCGGCGCAGTACGCGACGAAGATCGTCGCGTCTGGCCGCGGCCCTGGCCGTCGTCGCCAGACGGTCGGGTTGTCGGAGAAGATCTGGAGCGTGGTCGCACCGATCTGCCGCGCCCGCCGCGCCGCCCGCAGCAGCCCGCCGGCGACCCCCAGGTGGATCCCGACCCGCGGCGCGGTCGGCGGCCAGGTGAGCCGTCGGCGGGGCTCCGCCCGTGCTACGGTGCGGGGCATGGATGACGAGCGCAAAGCAGTGCCGGGGCCGCCGGCGAGCCTCGACCTGCTGTCAGTCGCCCTGGCGGTCTTCTTCGTCGCGCTGATCGCGATCGTGGCGGCGCTGCTTGTCCTCCCGACGCTCGGTCAGTAACGACCGCGCCGGCCGCCGAGCCCGCGCTCAGCCGCCCCTCCCCGCAGACGGCATGACCGGCTCGATCATCCCGTACCCGCCGGCCGCCTGTCGGTACACCACGCAGATCCCGTCGCTCTCCGCGTTGAGGAAGACAAAGAAGGCGTGCCCCAGCTCCTCCATCCGCAGGATCGCGTCCTCCTCGAACATCGGGACCATGTCGTAACGCTTGACTTTGACCACCGACGGGCCGGCAACCGACGCCATGGGCGCCTCGCCTCCGGGGTCCGTGGTGCCCGATGCCGCACGCGCCAACACCTCGCGTCCCTCGTCGAAGTGGCGTTCGCGAACTCGTCGCGGCCGCTCGCGGGAACGCACCACCTGCCGCGTCAGCTTGTCGATCAGGCCGTCAAGTGCGGCCAGCATGGTGGGACCGGCGCCGACCGAGCGCATCACGCTGCCGTTGCTGACCAGCGTGACCTCCGCCGTGTTTGCCGATTCCGCCGCCCGCGAGGCGTTCGCGATCAGCTCCACCTCAGCATGGGCGTCCGCGTGCGCAATCCGCTCCAATCGGTGCAGCTTCCGCTCGATCTGCCCGCGCAGGGCATCGTTCAATTCGAAGTTTCGGGCCGTGACCGTGGTCCTCATCCCGGGTCCTCCGCTGCGGTGCTCCTACGGTAGCACCAGCCGTCGGCGGTTTCCCGGCTACACCTCCCGGGCGATGGCGAATCCAACGACCCGGCTCGCGCCCCCGGAGCGAAGCACCTCCGCGCAGGCCTCCAGCGTGGCCGCGGTGGTCAGGATGTCGTCCACCAGCACCGTCGTGCCGTGCGGGGCGTGACCGGAGAGACCGAAGGCGCCGCGCAGGTTGTGCAGCCGCGCGGCTCGGCTCAGTCCGTGCTGGCGCACCGTTGGCCGCGTCCGAACGAGAGCCTCGCTGACAGGCAGTCCGGCCCGCGACCCGAGCCCCACGGCGAGCAGCGCCGCCTGGTTGTAGCCGCGCACCCGCTGCCGCTCCGGGTGCACCGGGACCGGTACGAGCGCGACATCGCCCTCCAGCACCCTCAGCAGGTCCACGAGCGCAGGCAGTGCTCGCTCCGCAAGAGGCGCCGCCAGCGCAGCCGCCCCTCCGTACTTGAGGCGCTGCAGGGCTCGTCGCGTGGCGCCCTCGTGCACGAATGCCGCCATCGCCAATTCGAGTGACTCTCCGACAACGATCCCCGGGTCAGCGCCGGTAAAGTGATCGTCCGGAGCACGGGCGGGTCGCATGGCGGCCAGGCACGCACGACACAGGACAGTGCCGTATCGGCCGCAGCCCGCACACGCCGGCGGCAGCAGGAACTCCATGAGACCCATTCGTGCCAATACTGGGTTTCAGCACGTACCGGGCCATTACGAGCCCCTTACCCGTGCTCAGGCGCTCTCAGGCGCTCTCAGGCGGTCTCCTCGAAGGCCAGCTGGTCCCCGGCGACCGTTCCGCTCCCGACAAGGGCGCCGGCGGGCAGCTCGATGCAATCACGCGCACCGCGAGCCCAGAGGACGAAGCGCCACGGGCGAAGCCCGCTGACTGTGCGGGTGACGCGGGCCCCGGGGTCGACGAAGACCGCATCGATGGCGTACCGCATGAAGAACATGTGGATCGACGGGGAGCGCTCGATCAGCAGCCCCTCGCCAGGACCGACCTCGCGCGAGCCGAGCAACCCGATGGTGCGATCTCGCAGGCCACTCGCCACGCGGCATCGCACGGCGAGGGTCGTCCCGCGCGTCTCGTTGTGGATGTGTACGTATCGGGTCATGCCAGGTCGATCCTAGTCGCCGGAATGGTTCTGCACGGGGCCGACCTGCGGGTGTCGGGGGCGGGCCCTACTGGTTGGTCGGATTGAGCGACATCACGGTCTGGTCGTGCATGTCGATCGCGAGCAGGCTGAGCAGGGCCCCGAGCGGCGTCTGGAAGGCATAGTGGTAGTCAAGGCTCACGCCGATCGAGTCGGGCGTCACGCCGTTGGTCCGCGAGCAGGCCTGCCACCCCTGGACGAGTGGGTCGCGTTTGAAGTCGAGTTGGGTCACGCCATCAAACCCGAGGTCGCCGTCCCCCGGACCAGGGAGCGCGTAGATCCATCGGTTGGCGCTTCCGGAGATCTCGTCGCCGTTGGCATTTGCCTTGTAGATGCGGATCTGGGTGACCTGGTCGGCGTCGACCGGCGAGCCCTGGCTGGTGAGCACGCGCTGTACCGCCTCGATGATCAGCGGGTCGACCGTCGCGGCATTCGGGCTCTGGCCGGAGTTGCAGCCGAGCTTGCCACCGCCGTTGGCCACGGCTGCGCCGGCACGCGCGCCCTCGCGCGTGGCGTACTCGAGGGTCAGGTTGTGGTCGAAGGCGATGCCAAACTCGAGCATCCCGAGCACGAGCAGGAGCAGGATCGGCAGGATCATGGCCATCTCGACCATTGCCTGCCCGCGCGATTGACGGGCGGTACGACGCCAAAGCCTGCCGATCACAGGACGGGCTCCATGCGCATCGTGTTGCTGCGCGTGAAGGTGACGCCGGTGGGCGGCACCTGGACGAGGTTCGGCAGCGGCGTCAGCCAGTCGTGGTGGAAGTCGATCGAGACACCGACCGTGTCAAGCCCAACGTGACCCGGGCAGCCGGCGAGGACGGTGCAGCGCTCAGACGCAACGTAGTCGAGCGACACCGCGGTATAGGGAACCGTGATGGTGGAAAGGTCGGCAAACGTGCAAGAGGTTCCCAGCCCTCCGCGGGTGTAGACGTTCGCCTTCGACACGCCAGCGACCACCTTCTCGTTGCCGTTGGGATCGGCCCAGAAGATGCGCACCTCCTCGATCTCGGACCGGTTGGTCGCGCCCTCAAGCGCCACGTCGAGGGCCTTGAGGATGACGCAGTCTCCACCCAGCCCGTCGCCGACCTCGGCAGCGAGTAGTGCTGCGTCGCGGCTGGCGTAGTTGACGTTGAGGATTGCGCTGAACAGGACTGCGAACTCGATCAGCCCGATGAACAGGAGGATGAAGATCGGGAAGACCAACGCGAATTCGACCATCGACTGGCCTGTCTCCGGGTCGCGGCGGCGGCGGACGAGTCGTCCGAATGGTGTGCGCACGGTCATTACGGCTTGATCAGGTGGACCGGGTTGCCCCGGATATTGGCGGTCCAGGTCGTCACGTCGCTCGACGTGCCGTTGCCGCTCATGGTGTAGCGAATCTTCCACCACGCATCGTGCGTCGCAGCGCCGCCGCCGCCGGTGTACCAACTCGGAATCACGGCCGAGATGGTCACCCAGCACCCGTTGAAGCGCGAGGTCGGGGTCGAGGTCGTGATGGTCGTGGTCGATGAACTGGAATCGTTGTTGCAGCTGTTGGTACGGTTGCTGTTGGCAGTGCCTGTCTGAGCGACATAGCTGACAGTCGCCGCGGTCCAGCCGCCGCCGGGACAATTCCCGACCGTCACCGGCGTGCCGGGGGCGCACGGGATCAGCACCTCGACGTATCCGCTCAACGGGTTGGTGTCGCCAGGATCCCAGAGCTTGAGCTCGAGCGTCTTGGTCTTGTGCACCGAGTCGATCTGGGCCAGGTAGAACTCGGACTGGGTCGGCGGACCCGAAGCGCTCAGCGGCGTGAACATCTGCATCGCGCCAAGGCCGTAGACGCGGGGATAGGCGCCGCCGCCGATTCCCTGGTCGCTCGTGGCGTAGATCGCGAAGCTCTGTTCCCCGTTGGCTGTGCGCTGTTGGGTCGGGTTCGCCAGCTCGGTTCCGGTGGTGTGCAGTCGGTAGATGGTGCCGGAGGGGCCGCCGACCATCGCCTTGCCCGGGTTCAGCAGGTACCACGAGTTGTGGTAATCGCGGCCGTCGCCGTAGGGCGTGCTGCTCTGACGGCACTCGGAGCCGCCGCTGCCTCCCATGGTCGAGTCGGAGGCGGCAATCTGCCGGAAGGTATTGTCGATCGGGATCCAGAAGGGATCGTCGGCGAAGTTGTACGGCGTGTTATTGGCGTCGTAGTACAGCTCGTAGAACGAGCTGATCGGCGTGCCCACGCCGCCGAACCAGCGGTCACCGGTCCCGGCGTTGAGGGCCGTATCGCAGAAGACCGGATCGAAGACGTAGACGTAGCCCCCGGTCGAGTTCGGCGGCATCTCGATCGCGTAGTTGTAGTAGTCGTCCGGTCCGTAGCAGGCGCTGAGCACCGAGGTGGGGCAGTTGAGAGCGACCTGCGTCGGGCCGGAGATCCGGTCGTAGTAGGGCTGGTACGCATCACCGTTGATGTTCTCGGCACCTTCCGTGTTCATGGTGGCCCAGAAGCCGCGCGGATTGAGTACCTGTCCGAGCCCGGCCGGCGTCGCTTTGAAGCAATTCGGGGCGCCGTTGTCACATGGCGTGCCCGGCCCGTGAAGCTGGTAGGTAGCCGTCGTGGTGGTGGTACCTGTCGTCTGGTAGGTGTAGACGACGTTGACCTCGAGGGTGTCGATCGACACGGTTCGATTGGCGCCGCAGCTCACCTTGTTCCAGGTGAGGCGCACCCTGAACTTGGTCGGCCCGTCGGCGAAGTCGCCCTGCGTCCAGGTGCGACCCCACAGGTCCGAGGTGCCGCCGACGATGAACGAGCTCTCGGTCGTCGAGATCGGTCCGGTGGTGCGGGCCGCGGTCGTCCACGGTGTCGCTCCGGCGCCGCCCGTCGAACTCAGGGCAACATCAACGCGGCAGTTCGAAGTGGGGGAGTTCGATCCGGTGAGGTCGGCGCGCATTCGGACCTGGATGCCGTCGATGCTGATGACCGGCGTGTTGAATCCAAAGCTGAAGTCGCCCCACTGCTGCGATGAACCGTTGGCGGTCGTGCTGACGGCAAACTGGTTGTTGTTGCTGCCGTCGGCGCGCGACGGGTTGGTCCAGTTCCCGCTCGGCTGCGTCGCGGCGACGTCCCACGCGTTGTTCGGGTTGCCGTCGAAGTTCTGGGTGTCGTCCGTGACATTGACGTTCCCGGTCGTGCTGAACGTCGCACCTCGGACATCCCCGAACACACCGTAGTAGTTCTCCGGGCTGCCCATCGGCACCGGAAGCACGAACTCAGCCTCCGCGATGCGGCTCACGGTGACCGTGTCCATCCCGATCAGCCCCAGGAAGAAGGTCTTGACCGGGGCGGTGACTCGCACCTGCAGGCGTCGTTTGCTGAGGGCGTCCTGGAAGGGTTCGACCGAAATGTCGGGATCGGCGTCGTCGTACCCGTTCTTGAAGGCCTCGTTGATGGCCAGCTGGTACGCTGTGGCCTGCTGGTCCGGCAGCTGGACGACCCCGGCCAGCGCGGCGGCATCGGCGGCGCGCTGAATCTTCAGGGTGTTTGTCCAGAGCCAGGCAAGATCGATAACCAACGACGCCATCAGGAGGAGCACCACGAACGTGCCGGCGAAGATGACGAGCACTTGCCCGCGTGGGGCGGGACGCGACGCAACCGGCGACGCACCGGGCAACACGGATTCCTGGGCAGTCTTCTCGCCGTCGATCATGTTTGGGCGACCCCGTTGAGGTACTGGTTTTGGTGAGCGCATGTACGCAGCGATTCCTGCCCGGTGCAGGACGCTCGCAGAGGATATGGCCCCTTCCTTGCAGCCACCCTTACAGCGTGCCCGCTGAATTGACCGGCGCCGATAGTACTTTTGTCGCCCCGACCGATCGCACGGCGGTTTGCGGTGGCGTCTTCAGCTCGGTACGTCCGGCCCCGCCGGCTCGGCCGGGAGGCGAATGAGCATCGTGGTGCCCTTTCCGGGAGCGCTCTCCGCCACGATGTCGCCACCCATCGCACGGGCCAGGCCGCGGGCAGCGTAGAGGCCAACGCCACTCCCGTCCGGAACGCGCTCCTGTGCCCCGCCCCCCCTGAAGAACTGGTCGAACGCGCTCGCCGTCGTGTGGGCATCCATCCCGTGCCCCGCATCACTGACGGCAACCTCCGCGATCAACGCTCCCGTCGGATCTGGCGAGGCGCCGATCACGACGGCGATCGGGCTGCCGGGATCCGAGTACTTCGTCGCGTTCTCGAGGATCGCCCACAGGATCTGCTCGAAGCGATCTGGATCGCCGACCACCAGGTGGTCTTCTCCGATCGACTCGGTCGTGAATGGGTGATCGGCGACGTGAAGGGCATCCCAGGCGCGGCGAATGATCGGCTCCTCGCGGAACAGCTCCTGGCGGGGTACGAGCGCGCCCGCCTCGAGCCGCGAGACGGCAAGCAGCTGGGAGACCATGCGTCGCAACCGATCGGCCTGCTGCTCGATCATGGTCAGGTTGTTGCTGGCCTCAGCCTCGCCCGGGAACCCTTCACGGAGCTCGGAGGCCAGGACCCGGATGCTGGTAAGGGGCGTCTGAAGGTCGTGCGTGATCGCCCGCAGAAAGTCGCGCTGGAATGCTGCCATCCGGTCCAGTGCGGCCGCTTGTTCGGTGCGGCGCGCGTAGAGCAACGCGTGGTCGATGGCCGTCGCGGCATTCTGCCCGAGCAGGTCGAACAGGCTGAGGTCCGCCGGGGTCGGCGGCTGGCGTCCCTCCCACGGGGCATACAGCACCGCCCGGAGGCCATCGGCACTCTCCAGCCGGACGACCACGAACGTGCTCCACGGCCCATCGACGTGGATCGCGGGGAGCGTTCCGCCGCGTCGATCCGGCTCGCGCTCCTCGACACGAACCGTCGAAGCCCATCGGTGCAATTCTTGGATCTGACCCCGGGGTTGCTTCGGCTCGTAGGTGCCGCTCGGCAAGAGCGACTCATCGGGGCTGACCAGCACCGCGAGCGACCAGGTCGGATCCCCGGTAACATCGCGTGCCGCCGCGACCACCCGACTGGCGACTTCGGCCGCGGGCGCCGTGATGGTCGCCGCGCCAACGTGCATCGCCAGATCGTGGAGTTGTCGGTCTCGCACCTCGAGCGAGCCGGCGAGGCGACGGTGCGCGGCCGCGACCCGCGCCAGCTCGTCTCCGGCTGCTTTGTCGTCGAGCGCGCTGAAGTCGCCACCCCGGACCCGGTCGGTCAACTGGGTGATCTGGGACAGGTCTCGTCCGATGAGCGCAAGCAGTGCGATGCTGAGCAGCGCGGCGAGCGCAATCGCCCCGACCACGAGGAGGAGCACCAGCTGCCGGAGGTCGGCAGCATTGGTCGCGATCGCGGAGTTGGTCGCGACCACCCATCCAAGAGCGATGAGCGGCGCGAGCGCGGCGACCAGGAGAACGATGGCGATCCGGGTGCGCAGTGAGAAGCGCGGCACGCCTGTCAGGAGCTGGCGCCGGCAGCCGCGCGGTGCGCCGCCGAAGGTGAGGCGAGCCGGTAGCCGACTCCACGGTCAGTCAGCAGGTACCTCGGCTGATCCGGCTCCGGCTCGATCTTTCGCCGCAGGCGTCTGACGGTGACCCACACGTACGATGGATCGGCGCCGTCGGCGTCCGACCAAACGCGATCGAGGAGGGCCTCGGTTGGGACGCTGTGGTTGATCGACGCGATCAGCACGTGCAGCAGGCGGGCCTCGGTGAGGGTGAGCGCGACGCTTCCGGCGGGAGTGGTCACCGTCCGCGACGCCAGGTTCACGGCCAACTCGTCGGAGATCTCCACCTCGGTACGACCGACCGACGTGCGCCGCATCACGCGCTGGACGCGCGCGACGAGTTCGGCCGGATCGAACGGCTTGGTGATGTAGTCCTCTGCGTACGTTTCCAGGGCACGCACCTTCGCCTCGCTGGCGTCTACCGCGGAGAGGATGATGATCGGGAGGTCGGCGATCTGCTTGACGCGGCGGCAGAGCTCGAAGCCGTCCATGCCGGGCATCATCAGGTCGATCACCATCAGCGCGGGCCAGCCCTGTTCCAGCGATGCCAGTGCCGCGCGCCCAGACAGCGCGGTTCGGACCTCGTATCCCTCGCGGAGCAGCCGCCGGGCGAGCAGCGGTAGGAGCGTGCGATCGTCATCGACCAGCAGGACAGCTGGCCGCACCGACCACGTCACCTCAGATGCCGACGCCCTTCATCACGGTCAGAACGGCTGGGCCGAGGATGACGATAAAGATGGTCGGGAAGATGCAGCCAACCATCGGGAAGAGCATCTTCACCGGGGCCTTGGCGGCAGCCTCCTCCGCACGCTGCCGACGCTCGATGCGGAGCTGCTGCGATTGAATCTGCAGCACCTTGGCGATCGGGACACCGAGCTGCTCGGCCTGCACGATTGCCCCGATGAAGTTGCTGACCGGCTGGGCCTCGACGCGAGTCACGATATCGCGCAACGCGTCGCGGCGAGTGCGGCCCATCCGAATCTCCGCAAGCGCCTGGCGGAATTCGTCCACCAGCGGACCCTCCATCTTCTCCACGACCTTGGCGAGGGCCGCGTCGAAGCCGAGCCCTGCCTCGACCGAGATGGTCAGCAGGTCGAGCACGTCGGGCAGTTGCAGGACGATCTCGAAGGCTCGAGCCCGGATGCGGCGACCAAGCCAGAACTCCGGGGCCATGAAGCCGACCGCACCGCCAGCCAGCCCAAAGACCAGGGCCAGCTGTACGCGGCCGGTGATCAGCATGAGGAGGCCGATTGCCACTGCAAAGACGATCGTGGCGAGGATCTTGACGCCCATCCAGTCAGCGCCGCGCAGTCCGCCGGGGTAGCCGGCCCGCTCGAGCTTCGCGTCGGTTCGACCGATGATGCCGGCCTGGTCACCGCGCCGCACCAGACCGGACAGGCGCTTGACCAGCGGGCGCATCACCCGCTCGAAGAATGGCTGCTGCAGCTCGAACTCTTCGAGCGTCTTGGGCTGTGTGACCAACTGCTCAAGGCGCTGCTGGACCGTGTCCTTGGGTGCCCCAACGGCGAACCCATAGGTGAGGAAGAGGATGGCGACGGCCCCCAGGCCGGCGATCAGAAGCTCCGGAGTGTCCATCTTCGCTACACCTTGATATCGACGACGCGTCGGATGAGCAGGTAGCCGATGCCCATGCTGATCAGACCGACGATGAAGAAGATGATTCCGGTTGGCAGGCCGAAGGTCTCAGGCGGCCTTTCGATCATCACGGTGATGTAGGACGGGCTGATCAGGAACAGGATCCCGGCCAGACCTACCGGCAGCAACGTGATGACGTATCCGGAGTAGCGCTGCATGGCTGTCAGGGTGTTGATCTCGCCGATGATTCGGACGCGCTCACGGATGGTGAAGGCGATCGAATCCAGCACCGTTGCCAGGTTGCCTCCCACCTGGCTCTGGATGTTGATAGCCGTGACCAACAGCTCCAGATCCTCCGAGTCGACCCGGCGTGAGAGATTGTTCAGGGAAGGCTGCAGGGCACTGCCCAGACTCATCTCGCGGACGACGCGCTCGAACTCCTCGGAGATCGGCGGGCGGGCCTCGCGCGTCACCAGCTCGACGCCCTGCAGGAACGACGAGCCGGCTCGCAGCGAGTTTGCAAGCAGCGTGATCGTGTCGGGCAGCTGGGTACTGAATGCGGCGAGGCGCTTGCGCTGTCGATAGCCGATATACCAGCGCGGGAAGTAGGCCCCGACCAGGAACACGACCCCGAGCGCGACCGGGTTGCGGAATCCGGGGAAGAGGAACCCGAGGAAGAGGGCCACGCCGGTGAACACGAATGGCGAGGCCAGCCATGCGGCGGCGAACTCGGCGGGCCGCAGCTTGAGATCAGCACGCGCGATCTCCGTGGCGAGCCGGGAGCTGAGGTCCTGGCGCTCGATGACGCGCGAGAGCCCTGCCATGACGACAGACCCGCGCTCGCCGTTGGCTCCCTGCGCGGCGGCGTCAGGGCCGCCGGCGCGCGTGTATCGCTCGAGGCGTGACGCGACGCCGCCGGAGCCGGTCATCGCGATGCCGATCGTGACGAGCAGCACCGCACCAGCCGCGAGGCCCGCGATGAGGAAGGGAAGCATTCCACCCATGATGGCGTTCTCTCCTCGTCTAGAACGGTGAGCCGAAGACGTTCGGCGGCAGGTGAATCCCGGCCGCTTCGAACTTCTCGACGAACTTGGGACGGATCCCGGTGGGACGCAGGCGGCCTTCGATCTTGCCCTCGACGACCGCGGTCTGCTCGAAGACGAAGATGTCCTGCATGACGATCACGTCGCCCTCCATCCCCTGGACCTCGGTGATGGCGATGATCTTGCGCGTGCCATCCTTCAGGCGGTTCTGGTGGACGATCAGGTCGACCGCCGAAGCGATCTGTTCTCGAATCGCCTTGAGCGGCAGGTCCATGCCCGACATGAGGACCATCGTCTCGAGGCGCGCGAGCATGTCGCGCGGGGTGTTGGCGTGGCCGGTCGACATGCTGCCGTCGTGGCCGGTGTTCATGGCCTGCAGCATGTCGAGCGCCTCCGCGCTGCGACACTCGCCGACCACGATCCGGTCAGGCCGCATGCGCAGGGCGTTGCGGACGAGTTCGCGGATGGGGATGGCGCCCTTGCCCTCGATGTTCGACGGCCGCGCCTCAAGCGTTACGACGTGCTCCTGCCGGAGCTGGAGCTCCGCGGCATCCTCGATGGTGACGATCCGTTCGTCGTCGGGGATGAACGAGGAGAGGATGTTGAGCATGGTTGTCTTGCCTGAGCCGGTGCCACCGGACACGAAGACGTTCAGGCGAGCCTTCACGCATGCCTCGAGAAACTCGAACATGTCCGGTGTGGCGGTGCCGAAGCGGATCAGGTCCTCCACCGTGAAGGGGGTCGCCGCGAATTTTCGGATCGTCAGCACCGGGCCGACCAGCGACAGCGGCGGGATGATGGCGTTGACACGCGATCCATCGGCCAGGCGAGCGTCCACCATCGGGCTCGACTCGTCGATGCGACGGCCGATGGGCGAGATGATGCGCTGGATGATCTTCATCACGTGCTCGTCGTTCTGGAACGTCACGTTGGTGAGTTCCAGCATCCCCTCGCGCTCGATGTACACCTGCTGCGGACCGTTGACCATCACCTCGGTGACGGTCTCGTCGCGGAGCAGCGGCTCCAGCGGCCCGAGTCCCAGGATCTCATCGGTGATCTGCTCGAGCATGCGCACACGCTCGGCGCGCGTGAGGGCCATCCCCTCCTCGTCGGCGACCTTGCCGAAGAGCTCCTCGATCTGGCGCCGCACCTCTGCCTGGTTGCTCAGGTCGAGCTTGGGATCGAGCTCGTTGACGAGCCGATTCTGGACGCGGTACTTCGCCTCGCGGAACGATTCGCGGGCCGGTACGGCACCGCTGAAGCGGCCAGCAGCCCCGGTCGGCGCACCCGTGGTCGGGCGCTTGTCCGCGCCCGCGGCGGGCACGGCCGGCACGCTGGCCAGCGCCTGTTCGCCCTCTCCTGAGGGCTGTGAGCGCTCAATCCTCTTCAGCAGTGACATCTCGGCAGTACCTTAACCCCTTCTTATCGGCGCGCGAAGAGTCCGCGCTTGTTCGGCTTGTCCTGGGCGGCGGCGGTCTCGCCGACGAGCGACTTGGCGAGGCTCACGACGTCTCGGGTCAGCACACTCTCTGGGTGGGATACGACGAATGGGACACCTCGATTGACTGCAAGCACGGACAGACGCCCGTCCGACACGATCGTCCCGTCGACCGGACGGCGGATCGAAGCCTCGACGTCGGCGATGCGGATCCCCTGGGCGGTATCCGCCCGATTGACCACGAGCCGGATCTTGGACCGGTCGTACTCCAACTGATCGGCCACTTCGAGGAAGAGGCGGACATTCTTCACGGTGGTGATTTCGAGGGCAGTCAGGACCAGGATCGTGTCAGCAAGGTCCATCAGCCCGAGGCTGTGGTCGGTGAGCCCGGCAGGCAGGTCGACGACCACGTAATCGTAATTCGCGCGCAGATGCTCGACGATCTTGCGCAGGTACGGCGGCGTGACGAGGTCGGCGCCTTCGGGCGCGGGTGGCGCCAGCAGGACGTGGATCCCGGTCGAGTGATGGATGACCACCGAATCGACGACGTCGCCGTCAGGCTCGCCGCGGTCCACCGCGCCGATGATCGACTGGTTCTTCGGGTTCAGATTGAGAAGGACCCCGACGTCGCCGAATTGCAGGTTGGCATCCACCAGACAGACGCGAGCACCCGACTCCTGGTGAATCGCTACCGCCAGGTTGGTGGCGATCGTCGTCCGGCCGGCTCCGCCCTTGGGGGAGAAGACGGCGATCACGCGGTGCTCGCCCTCCTCGGTCGCGGGGACCGGTCCCGGCGTGTGCGCCAGCTCGCCGGCAAGCTGATCGCGACGGCTGGCCTCTCGCGCGTAGACCCTCTTGATGCTCTCCGAGAACTCGTCGCCGCTGAACGGTTTCACCAGAAATTCGCGCGCGCCGGCGGAAATCGCCCGCTTCAACTGCTCGGCCTCGCCGTGAACGCTCATCATGATGATGGGGCTGGTCGGCAACCGTTGGGAGATGATCTCAGCGGCTGCCACTCCATCCATGCCCGGCATGTTGATGTCCATGACGATCACGTCAGGGCGCAACTCCATGGCGAACTGGATCGCCTCTTCGCCTGAGCCGGCGGTACCCGCGACGTCGAGTTCCCGCTCGAGGCCCAGAAGCCTCGTCAGGTGATCGCGCGTCTCCGGGATATCGTCGACGATGAGTACCTTGATCACGGTCGCCTCTCGCTGGGTCGATTCGCGATGAGTGAGGTGGATGACCTGGGGGGTCTACGGGGTCTCAGGGGCCGGCGAAGCCAGCTCCACGAGGATGATGTCGGGGATCGGGATCCCAAACGTGTCGACCAGGATCCTAAGCGTCACGCCGGTCGTCTCCTCGAGGGCGGTGTCGGCCGTGCTGCGCAGAACCGCGGTGAGCCTTCCGATGACGCTCGAGTCCGACTGCGCAAACTTGATCACTTCGGCGTCCGCGTCAGAGCCGGCGAACACAACCACAACGGTCTCGATCTCCCCACTCGTCTGGGTGCCCGCGTCGTTGGGGTTCGGTGTGGCCGACGGGTCGACGAGGGGCTTGATTCGAGTCGCGCTCACGTACAGGACCCGCTTGTCCTGCAGGAGGGCCTTGACCGTTGGTGCAGCCTCGAGTCCGGTGACGGGCTCTACGCGCACCTGGCCGCCGCCACTCGACGAGTCGGCAGTGGGCTGCAGGACCTGGATGTCCGTGCGATACAGGATGTCGATGTGGTCTCCGGGCACGACCAGGAAGTCGATGCCGGTAACGCGGTCGACCTGGAAGGCGATCGCCTTCTCGCCGGGCTTCAGCTGGCAGACGATGCACAGATTCACCTGGCTCCCGCGCCCGACCAGCTCCTGCGGCACCTGCTGGCCCTTCTGGACCGGGAAGAGTGCCGGCGAGCCGGTGAGCTGCGAGGGATCCGCGAACCGGGTACCCGAGACTGCCGCGGGATCCACGGCCTTGACCTCGACGCTTGCGGGCGTGACCGGGTCGCCGATCTCGATGTCCACCTTCGCGACGAGGACGTCAACGAGGCGCGACTCGGCATTTGGCTCGCCTCCCCCCTGCTGGCCGAGGAGCACCACGATGCCCACGAACGCCAGTACGGCGAGGAGGACCCCAACCAGGATGACCAGGCGATTCGATCGCATCACGTGTATCTACCCCTTCGAACAGCAATGAGGACAGACGATTCAATAGACGGCGGCATTGTGCCTGCGGTCAACAGTCTACGGGCATCCCGCAACTGCCATCGACCGGACTTGTGGGCTATGCCCCGCGTGGTACTCCCAGGTCCGCCCAACCATGCCAGAGCGGACGTGAACGTGAGAGCCCCCGGAATCCCGGGGGCTCTCACGGTGTCTAGCGATGCCGAACAGGGGTCAGCCCGTGTTCTGCAGGTTCTCGCCGACGTTCTGGAAGATCTGGCTCACGATCGGGCCGAGGAAGATGAGGGCCACGATCACGATGATCGCGATGAGGGCCAGGAGCAGCCCGTACTCGACGAGCGTCTGGCCATCCTCGTCCTCGCGGCGGAAGTGGGCAAGAAAAGTGCTGATGAACTGAATCATGCTTCGCAATACCTCCTTTCCTTGGAGATTGACGAGGGCAGGGTATGCGTCCCAGCGGGTCGATGAATATGGCCCGATGGTCCCACCCGCTATCGTCGGAGGCGTACCTTCGCGCACCCCCCTGCTCTTGTCAAGCGCCGATCGGCCTGTTCTGGCGCGTTCTGGCACCGCACCCCTAACGCGCGGACATGCCCGGTGGAAAGCGCAGGAGCCACGCCTTGCGGCGTGGCTCCTGCACCGGAGGAGGAGGCCCGAGGGCTCCGGATTGCGGTACGGAGCTCCTCGCAGATGAAGGCCGTTGCGGATACCCGCAAGCGACACGGTCGACGCTAGCCCCGGGGCGGATCTCCCGCCATGGCACAGGAGTACCGACCTGCATGGGGACTTTGGAGGCCGGTCAATCCTCCGGGATCTTGATCCAGCCCTGGCGCATGGCGTACACCACGGCCTGGGTCCGGTCGTTGACCGACAGCTTGCGCAGAATGCTCGACATGTGGTTCTTGACCGTCTGCTCGCTGATGCCGAGGGCATACGCGACCTGCTTGTTGGTCATCCCCTGGGCGATGTTGTCCAGGATCTCGACCTCGCGCGGCGAGAGCGGAGCGAAGATCGGCTGGGCCTCGGCGCCGTAGACGGCGAGTTCACGGAACTCCTTGAGGACGCGGCTGGCGACCGCGGGCTTGGCGAACACCTTGTCGTTGATCAGGTACTCGCCCGATCGCACACGGCGGATGATCCCGATCAGGTCGGTCGGGTCGATGCTCTTGAGCACGAAGGCGGCCGCGCCGGCCCGGATCGCCTCGAAGAGCTGATCCTCGTCGTCCGTTGGGGCGAGGACGATCACCGCGGTGTGCGGCAGCTCGCGTTTGATCCGCGAGGTCGTCTCGATCCCGTTGGGTGCCGGTAGCGTCAGGTCCATGAGGACCACGTCCGGCGTCATCTGCTCGATCAGGGCGATCGCTTCCCGGCCGCTGCCGGCCTCCCCGATCACCTCCATGTCGCTTTCGAGCTCCAGGATGTTGCCCACCCCGCGCCGAAAGAGCGTCTGCTCATCGACGATCACGATCCGAGTCTTGGTTCCGAGATTGCGCCGGTCGCCGCCCTGGCGGCGTTCCTCAGCCTTTGTCTGCACGGTCTCCTCCTTGCGAGCCATGGTAACCATTAGTGAACCTCCGGAATGCGAAGCAGGATGCGCGTCCCTTCCCCCTGACGCGATTCGATCTGGAGCAATGAGCCCATCAGCTCAGCGCGCTCCCGCATGAACTGCAGCCCGAAATTGCGTCGCGCTGAAGCGAGGCGCATCACGTCGAAGCCGCGGCCGTTGTCGGCGATGACGAGGTGCGTCCCCGTCAGGTTTACCTGCACGCGGGTTGCGGCCGCGTGCTTCCGAACGTTCTGGAGCGCCTCCTGCACGATGCGCAGGACGGGCGCCTTCGCGTCGCGCGGGACGCGCTGATCGATCCCCTCGACCGATACCTCCACGGCGATCCCGTGGCGGGATGCGAATGCGGCTCCCGCCTCGGCGATGGCCTGGGTCAGCCCCAGGTCGACCGATGGCGGCCGCAGGGCGGCGATGAAGGAGCGCACCTCGTCGAGCCCGTCGCGCAGCATGGTGCGCAGGAAGGCGAGCTCGGCGCGCGCGGTCTTCGGTGAGTCGTCGATGACCCGGTCGAGGTACTCGACCTGGAAGATGGCATTGGTCAGTACCTGGGCGGGCCCATCGTGGACCTCCTCGGCAAGTCGCTGTCGTTCGCCCTCCTGGGCCTGGATGATCCGCAGTGAGATCGCCGCCGGAGAGAGATCCGCGTCGGACAGTGTCGGCTCGTCGACCTGCCGGTCGTCGCTGGCGAGGTAGCTCGACACCAGCTCGAGCTGTCGGGCGGCAACGTCCATGCGCTTCAGCCGGCCCTGGAGCCCTGCCAGCTCACGGCCAAGCGCTTCGTGCTCGGCGCGGAGTGCCTGCGGCGATGTCCCCGCGCCGGGGGCGGCGAGCCGCTGGTCGAGGCGCGAACGGAGCTGCAGCCAATCCTCGAGGCGGCGACGGTAGTGCTCCCGGTAGCGATCCACCGACTCGCGAACGCGGCGGGCATCGCGGCGCACCAGGTCGGTCGCGCTCGCCTGCAACTGTTCGAACGGTTCGGCAGCGGGGACGAGGGCTGGAGTTGGGGCGGTCTTTGCCAAGAGGCGCTCTTCCTCGGTAGTACTGGAGACGGCCTGGTACTCGACGGACGGCCATGCTCCCCGGCGAAGGTGCGCCGGGTCAACAGTACTTCGGGCGCCGGAAGTACTAGCCGCCTGGCAGGTCACGCCCGAGGACGGCGTAGACCCGAACGCCGGGCGCATCGAACGCTGGCCGCGTGTCGAGGAATGTCGGGTGGTTGCCGTCTGCATCGGTCGCCCGCGCGCCATCCCACAGGCCAAGCGGATCGCGCGTCTCGCCATCGCGCAGGGTGACGATCACCCAGGCGACCTCGTAGGCGTCCACCACCTGGCCGATCACCGGGTACGCGTCGAACGGCGGCGCCACGCCGGGGTTGCCGCTCAGCGCATGGAGGGCGGCAGGGTCGTAGGTCATTACGACCGCGCTCCGATCACCCGTATCGGCCAGGAACTCGGCGGCGAGTCCCAGCTTGTGGTGGGCATCCGACCACTGGATGAGCAGTACCGCCGAGCCGGCGACCGACAGCACGGCGGCCCCCCCGATGCCGGCGACGGCCAGGAAGCGATGGGTGGCCGATCGCCTGAGGAAGGGCCACCCCCGTCCGGCGGCGGTTGCTGCCGGGGCCAGGTTCGCTGCAGCCAGTCCGGCGGCGAATGGGAGCCAGGCCAGCGCAGAGTGGTAGTAGGCACCCTTCGGCGCGTGGAAGGTGAAGACGGCACCCATCGTCAGCAACATCAGGCTGAAGTAGGCGAGGAACGGAGCCAGATCCCGCCGCCGTCGCTCTACCCACAGCCCGTATGCGAAGGGAAGGATGAAGAGGCCGCCGAGCAGGACAGCGGTGCGGCCGACCAGCTCGCCCCAGGCGCCAAGTTTCGAGGTGATGATCGGCAGGGCGCCCTGGGCGAGGTAGTCGGCGACGGTCGGGTCCGCGGCAATGGAGAACTGCTGGTTGTAGGTCGTGATCCACAACGTGTGCCCGCCGGCTGACGGAAACGCCGACCCGAAGACCGCCAGATCCCGGGCGATCCACGGGGCCAGGACCATCGCGAACACGGCAGCACTCGCGGCGCCCCAGGCGAGCCGGCTCGTCCACGATCGCCAGTCGCTGCGGATCCACCACGCGACGGCCGGCGCGACCGCGAGCAGAAGGCCGTCCACGCGGGCAAGCGTTGCCAGTCCGACGGCGGCCCCGGCCCCCACGAGCCACCAGCCCGCGCTCCTGGCCTGCTTGGCGCGCACTGCACGCACCGAGCACCAGATGGCAGCGACTCCACAGGCCCCGAAGACCGCGAAGTTGTCGATGAGGGGTGCCATCACCAGCATCGGGCCGGCCGTCAGCATCAGCAGCGCGGCGATCCAGGCACTGAAGCGCGAGCGCCACAGGTCCACCGTCACGAGGTAGGTGAACGGCACCAACGCAGCGCCGATCAGGATCATCGGCAGCTGGCCGGCGCGGAGCGGCCCGAGCCAGTCCCCGAACAGGGCGATCGACCCGGCAGCGACGATCGAGGTGAGTGGCATCCAGTGGCCATTGCTCGCGACCGGTAGCGCCGGGTCCATCGGGAGCCGACCGCCGACCTCCAGGAAACTCCACAACACAGGAACGCTGAACCCGTGCCCGCCGGCGAGCTGCTCGGCGACGAGCCCGTAGTAGGCCGGATCGGCATAGGGCGGGTAGTCGATCAGCAGCGCGGCCGCACTCCGGGCGGCCAGCGTCAGGCCGAACAGGATGAGCAGATCGCGACGCATCAGCGGCGAACCCATATGACGGCCGTCGCATCTTCATGGACCCGCTCCCACCCTTCGGAGGCGTCGAACCAGGCGGCCAGCGGCGTATCGGGCGGGAAGACCGCGTGGTCGATCCCGTATCGGTCGAAGGTGACCTGGGGGTCTCCCCGCAGACCGATGATTCCCACGTACATCTGGAGCAACTCGTCGCCGTACACATCCGCGCGCCCATCCATGAAGACCGGCATGGTCGGCCGGTGCTGGCCGATGTACCCCCCCCACTCGTATCGGTTGAAGATCCGTGTCCCGGGCTCATTGGTGTCGAGCCAGCGCACGGCGTCGGCCGGCAGGACGCGGGCGATCTCAGCCTCCTGGACGGGAGGGCTGATGCGCAGCAATGCCACACCGATCCCGACCACGACCAGCGACGCCGCGAGCGCCACGTGCAGGGCGCCGCGCGCCCCCAGGGCGGGCTGCGAGAGTCGCGACAGGGTTGGCGCAAGGCGCCTGCCGATGCGGGAGTCGGACAGGATGGGCGCCAGCACAACGGCAGCGACAGCCGCACCGATCGGGCCGACGATCAACAGGAACCGGATCGCCTGCCAGGCCATGATGGTGAGGCCGAGCAGGATGAGCGCGTCAGCGGTTCGCAGGCGACGCAGGCCGACGGTCAGGGCAGGCAGCACCCCGACCACGATGAAGACGAGCAGCAGCCAGCCGAAGATGTTGCCGAGGTCAGCGGGGAACCATTCCATCACGTAACGGTTCAGCGAGGTGATGCCAACCGTGTAGAACGGATACTCGTAGAGTGCCGCACCGTTTGGATTGACGACCAGCGCGCCAGCGCTCACGGCGAGGGCGACGCCCAGATCACGCAGCTGACTCCACGGCAGCGGCGCCAGGCCGCCGGGTTGCCGGTGGAGGAGCCTGTCCACCGCCTCGCCGACCAGCACCGCGCCGCCAAGCAGGAAGAGGAGCACCCATCCGGCGTGCAGGTTGGCCCAAACGACGGCTATGGCGGGAAAGGCGACGAGCCAGCGCCGCCGTGGATCGACCTGGTAGCGCCACAGAGTCCAGAGGACCGCTGTGGCCATCAGCAGGTCAAGGACCTGGACGCGCACTCCCATCACCGGCCCGGCGAGTACCAGGCCGACCGACAGCCACACGATCCGGCTCGCCCAGCCGACCTGCGGGATTCGCAGAGCCATGGCCCGCCACAGGATCCAGAAGGCGATCACGGTGATTGCCCCGAAACCAACGGACAGCAGCGTCTGACCCCACGGACCGAGCCGGTTGCCGGACGCGAGGAGGACGTTTGCCAACCAGTCCTGGCTGATCCATGGCCGCCCATCAGCGACGATCGACCAGGTATCGACGCTCGGAACGCGGCCGTCACGCAGCACCTGCTCGCCGGCGCGAATATGCCACCACACATCGCCGTCGATCAGCGGCCATGTGGCGCGTGGCAGGACCGCGGCCGTGAAGAAGCCCGCCACGGCCGCCGCAGCAGCGGTCACTCCGCGCCGCTCGCCGTGTCGGTCGTGCGTCGGCTGCAGATTCACGGCGCGAGTCTAGGGCGCCCGGGGTGCGTTCCGTCACCACTCCGAAGTACTGGCGTCGAGGGTCCGCCCGCGGTGACGGTTCGCGGCCGGCCCCGCATGCTAGCCTCGCCGCGATGAGCGTCACCCGGCTGGCCGGTGCCTACGCGCTGCTGGCGGCAACGGCCGCCGCCGTCTTTGCGGCCGCCATCCTGCTCGGCCCCTATCGGGCTGTGGAGCGGTCCGACTACATGACCTACCACGTGGCTGCGCGGATCGTGCTCGCCGGCCACGGCGAGTGCCTCTACACCGCCGACTGTCAGGCGGCCGCCCAGCTGGAGCTCATCGGCGACGAGCCGTCGTTCGCCGGAGGAGCCCTGCCGTACAACTCGCCCCCGTGGTTCGCCGCGCTGGTCGCTCCGCTTGGCGCGCTGCCGTTGCCCGTCGGCTTTGCGGTGTTCACGCTTCTCGGCCTCGCCACTCTTGGCTGGGGCGCGTGGCGATCAATGACGCTCGCTGGCTGGACGGCTCGGGGTGTTCGCCCGCTCGCCACGATGCTGCTCCTCACCGCGTGGCCGACCGTGCTGGCGGCCATCCGCGGCCAGTCGACCCTGCTGGTGGCGGGGCTCCTTGGGCTGTCGGTCGGCTTGGCGCGCTATCGCTCCGGCCTCGCGTTGGGCCTCAGTGGCCTGAAGCCGACGCTCGGCCCGATCTGGGCTGCCTGGCAGTTGGCCGGGGGCCATTGGCGAGCGGTCGGCACCGCGGCCGCCGTCGGCCTCGCCGGACTGGCGGTGACCGCCGTCGTCGTTTCGCCCCTGGCCCTGCTCGACTACCCGGGACATCTGTTGAGCGTAGCGGGAGTGGACGCGTTGGGCGTTCGCCCCGCCGAGATGATCAACCTGCGCGGTGCCTCGGAGCGGCTGGGGCTCGGCGCCTGGGCCGTAGTCGCGACATCCGTCGCGGTACTTGGCGTCGTAGCGGCGATCTGGCTCCGCACCCGGTCACGCCACCTCGGCGCGGCGGCCGCATTTCTCGCGACGCCGCTTCTCATCCCGCACGCCAATCAGCACGAGTTCGTCCTGGCGGAGCTGGGGATCCTCCTCCTCGTTGCCGCGGTGCCGGCCCAGCGCTACCGCTTCGCCACGGCGGCGGTTCTGCTGCACGTGGTGCTCTGGGCAGGACTGGCCCTCGACGCTCAGTCGTCGGCATGGCTCCTCTTCGGAGCCCAGCTGGCGTGGCTCGCGGTCATCGCCTGGGCCGCGTCGCGGTACTTCCGTCCCGTTCCGGTGCGTACGGGCACCGACTAGACTCCCGGCGATGTCCGCCGAGTCCTCATCACCGCCCCTCGCGACCACCGGCAAGCCTGTTGCTGGGCCGATCCGCTGGCTGCCGTCGCCGGCGGCGATCCTGGCGATCGCGCTCGGAGGCGTGATGTTCGCCATCACCGTCACCAAGGGCGTCCAGGACCCGGACTTCTTCTGGCACGTCACGACCGGGCGGCTCATCGCCGAGACGGGAGCCGTTCCGAGCGTGGATCCCTTCAGCTTTACCTGGTTCGGCCAGCCGTGGACACCGCACGAATGGCTCTCCGAGCTGCTCATCTACTGGCTGGTGACCGGCGTTGGACGGATCGGGGCGCTCTTCATCTTTGGCCTCTTTCCCGCGGCGATCTTCGCAATCCTCTCCGTGGCCCTCGCGCGCCACGGCGGCGCGCGACTCCTGTCGCTGGCGCTCCCGTTCGCGCTCGGCGCGTTCGTCCTGATCGGCTATGTGACCCTGCGTCCGCAGGCGCTCAGCTGGCTGCTCCTCGCTTTCCTGATCTGGTTCCTTCTCGGCGCCAGACCCCATCGGCCGCGCCGCCTTCTCCTGTTGATCCCGTTCTTCGTGCTGTGGGCAAATCTGCACGGCGTGTACGTCATCGGCCTGGGGGTGGTTGGGCTGTACACCCTCTTCACCCTGATCGGCCGCACGCCGATGTCTCCCGCGAGGGGTTGGGTGGTGCTCGCGCTGGCCGGAGTCATCGGTGCCTCGATGGTCACCCCGGCCGGACCGGTCGGGATCCTGTACCCGCTGCGCTACGTGGAGGGGGGCGACTGGGGCCTCGCCAACATCCAGGAGTGGCAATCACCGAACTTCCACGAGCCGGCGCACATGGCCTTCCTGTTCATGATCGTGGCGCTGGGCCTCAACGGCGGACGCGCCACCCCGGGCTGGCTGGTGACCCTGTCGTGGGTCGGCGTGGCGATGGGGCTGCTGGCCCTCCGCAACGTGCCGATAGCGGTCGTCTTCGCCATGCCCACCCTGGTCATGGGGCTGGAGTCGCGTCTGCGAGCGCGTGACGGACGCCGGACAACGCCGCGCAGACCGATGCCATTCTCCGTGGCCCTGGCACGCCGTCTGATGGAGCTGGCCACGGCGCTGGTCATCCTGGGCGGTTCGGTGGCCGTTCTCATCCCTCGGGACCTGGGCGCTGCCATCGACGAGAGCGTCGCCGAACGCTTCCCGGTTGCCGGAGTGGAGCGGCTGCTGCAGATCGCCCCTGACGCCAACGTACTCACCGAGTACGGGTGGGGCGGCTACGTGATCTGGAGCATGCACGACTCGGGCGGCCGGGTGTTCGTTGACGGCCGCAACGACATGTACGACCAGCAGGTGCTCGAGGACTACACGGCGATACGCGCTGCCGACCCCGGCTGGGAATCGCTCGCCACGAGCTACGAAGTGGAGGCGATGCTGCTGTCCACCGAGGCGACGCTGACCCGGGGACCCGCCACCGGCGCGGGATGGTGTGAACTGCTCCGCAACGAAACGCAGGTGCTGTACGTGCCCAGCTGCCTGCCCGACTAGGTCGCGGCTCAGCCTCGCCTTCGCATTCGGAAGATCACCCGCCCCGAATCCTCGATCGGTGCCTCTTCGACGACCATGAAATAGGCCTCGAAGGCGGCCCGGAATCCCTCGGCGCTGTAGCCGGGGAAGATGTCGTCGCGGGCCGAAAGCAGGTGCTGGACCATCGTGTCTTCCTTGGGGACCCACTCGACGATCACGTGCGGCGCCAGCCGGTCATGCAGCTCGGCGATCATCGGCAGGGGAACGTTGCGCCCAATCGCCAGGTGGTGCACGAGCGCGAGCGAGAGTGCCACATCCGCGTTCGCTCGCTCCAGGAGTGAGGCACGCTCGGTGTTCGCCCAGCCGATCCCCGGCGGGGGATCGGCGATGTCCGCGAGGAGCGGCATGATCCTGGTCTCCCCAGCCGAACGCAGCACCAGGTAGTCGCGCTCGACCGCCGCCCAATCGCCGTCCAGGGCGATCACCTCGAACCCGGCCGCAGCAGCGATCGTGCTGTAGCGTCCCGTGTTGGCGCCCACGTCCCATGCGCGTCTGCCGCCCTCGGCAGCGATCGCCTCGAGCATGCGTTGCACGATCGCCTCTTTGGACGCGGTGCCGGCTGCGGAGTAGCTGGTCTGGTCGGCGTAATCCGCCCATTGGGTACCGCTCGCCGGCAGATGCAGACCCTCTACCGTGCGACGCAGGTGGTCAAGCAGGGCCGCGCGGCGGCGTTCGCTCATGGAGACGCTTCTCGGGGCGGTCCGCGTCGCCGCATCGGTGTCGCCCGCATGTCGCCGCTGCGCCCGCGCGTGAAGGTGGACGTGCGCGGCCAGTCCCGGTGAGAACCGGGTCCGCCGCGGCAAGAGTTCGGAGGCCAGATCGAGGGGGATGCCATCGAACCAGGTTCGCAGCAACTGGCCCATCCGGCCGTCGCGGTGCGCCATCAGGGCCAGTGGCGCCAGGAAGTGCTCGCAGAACTGGCGATAGGGCTTCCACGGCTCACCGGCGCGCGTCCTCTCGAAGGAGAGCGTGTCGATCAGGATCGGTCGCGCCCGGTGGAATTGCACGTTGTAGGCGCTCGCATCACGCAGGGTCATGCCGTGCTCGGTAGCGATGGTCTGCGCCTGCAGGGTGAGCAGCGCGGCGTCTTTCAGTTGCGAGAACGACCATTCGAACGGATGCGAGATGAAGCCGAGCTCATCGGGCCGGATGACGGCCAGCGCACCCGGTTCGGGCGCCAGCTCGATCGGTGCCGGGTGATCGGCGACCAAAACCCCCGCATCCACGAGGGCTGCGTGCAGACCGGACGACTCGAACGCTTCCCAGTCATCGGCGAAGACGGCGTTGACCTGGCGGTACAGGATTCCGTCGCTGCGGAAAACGAACCCGCTTGGATCGCGGTACGAGCCGGACTCGCGCTTCGCGATCGGGCGATCGCTCACTCCGGGTCGGTGGGCGTCGAGCCCGGATCCTCGGGGCCGATCGTGCCGGTCGGCCCCGGTGCGGGCCTGCGGCGAAGCCGCCCGATGGTCGAGCGGATTACGTTCCGGAAGAAGAACGGCACCGATACGACGGCGGCGATCAGGGCCTGGATGATCAGGCTCCCGGCACCCGGATCGATGTACGCGAAGATCAGCCTCATGACGACTCCGTGGTGGACGCACCTTGCGGCGTCGCCGCTGTTGCTCCGTCACTGAGTGTACGTCTCGGGCTCTCATCACGCGAGTGCTGCCCGACGAGGACGTACGCGGCATCCGGGAGCCAGACCCGCGGCACGGCCAGCGGGATCGCGGCCCCCGCCGCGAGCCACGTCCACGGCGATCGGCGAACCGCGAGGGCGACGACAACGGCAGCGCTGAGGATTGCAGCCGGAACCCACAGCAATGGCGAGACGACGAACAGCGACACGCCACCGACGTAGAACGACGGGCCGCCGATCTGCGTGTAGAGCAGCACGTCGAAGGCGAGGATGTTGATCCAGAGCATCGAGGCAACGCCGATGGCCACCGCCGCACGAAGCCACTGCCGCTCCGCGACGTAGCCCGCGACCAACACGAGCGGGAAGAACTTCAACGACGCGACGAGGCCGAGCAGGATCGGGCCGACGCTGGTGCGGGAACCGATGACCAGCAGGCCGACCATCAGGGGCGTCACGTTGGCGGCCCACACCTCGCTGAGCAGCAGCCCGCCGATCAGCACCGCCAGCGTCACCGACGCGGGCCCCGGGCGCCGGAGCAGTGGCCAGACAGCCGCCAGGGTGGCGAACACCAGGAGGGCTCGCCAGAGTGTGAACGCCAGGTCGTGGCTGAGGTAGGTGAACGGCACCCAGGCGAAGGCGAACCAGGGGGCGTAGCGGTAGATCTCGGTCTCGTCTCCCCGTGGGCCGCCGTACAGCGCCAACCCGTCGCGCAGTCGGTGCGCGGCGAGCCAGTACGCCTCCGCATCCGGACGGACATCCGCCGTCCACGCTGCACCGATCAGGATCCCCACACCCAGGATCGCCACGGCGAGTGCGACGAGCCGAGCCGCGTGCTCAGCCCTTGCCAACACGATCACCGACCTTCCCGGAGTTGCTGCCGAGCAGCCCCACCACGAGGTACGTCGCGTAGGTGACGTGGGTCCGGGGAGCCAGGAGCATCACCGCGATCGCACACGCGACCCAGACGTACATGGAACGCCGGAGCGCGAACCACACCGCCACCGCCGCGGCGATGCCCGCGGCGATCGCCCACGCGATCGGCGAGAGGTAGTAGAAGAAGGAGAACGAACGGCCGGGATCGGTCTGGTAGCCGGACAGGTCGTAGAGGAGCAGCGGAGCCAGGAGGATGGCCGTGATCGCAAGGGTGAAGGCGATTCGCGTCCTTTCGCGCCGTGCCAGGTAGACCAGCCCGAAGAGGAGCGGCACCCCCTTCAGCGACGCCGCGATCGCGATCCAGAGCGGTCCGCTCCGTCGCGACATGCCGAAGGCGAGCATCGCCACGATCAGCGGCTGGATGTTCCCGACCTGGACGAGCGAGAGGAGCCACGGCGTCAGGATGAGCGCCAGCGCCCAGGCGGCGGGCTGCCGAAGTTTCGCAAGACCGTAGAGGACCGCCGCCGAAGACCCAGCCAGCACTGCGCCCCAACCCCACGTGACGAGACCCGTCGGCAGGTAGCTGAGGGGGACCCAGAGCCACGCGAACCAGGGCGAATAGCGAAAGACGAGATAGCTGTCGGGATCGATGCTGCCCAGGTACAGGGGCTCGCCGTCGCGCAGTCGGTGCGCCGCGCCAAGGTAGGCGCTCACATCGTCGAATCCCCACTGGTTCCAGATGAGTGCCACGCGGATCAGCATGGTCGCGAACAGGAGGCCGATCACGAAGCGCTCGGTCAGCTGCCGTCGGTTCGGCGTCGGGCGCGACGGTCGGGGCAGACGGGGACGGCGGGTCAGCACGATCGACAGGTTACCGTCTGCCCGCCGACGCCGAGCGGTCCGATAGTGCCATCGACGCCTGGGCCCGGTGTCCCACAATCGATGCCTGTGATCCTGCTCGCCTGTCTCATCATCATGTCGGGAGCCCTGCTGGCTCCGGGTCTGCTGATCGGTCCGTCGCTCGACGCGGCGGTCTTCAGCCACGTGGGTGGCCGTCTTCTCGACGGCGTCGCTCCGTACCTCGGCGCGTGGGACCACAAGCCGCCGGGCATCTACCTTGCGGTGGCCGGCGTGCAGGCTGTCCTCGGCTGGCTCGGGCAGTGGACCGCGGATTGGCTGCTCTCGTTCGCGGCCAGCGTCACTCTCGGGCTGGCGGTCGCCGCCGTGCTGCTGCGCATTGGCGTCACCGGGCGGCCTCGGGCGCTGGCCGCCGGAGGTGCGACCGTCCTGGCGAGTCACTACCTGCTGGCGCTCGGCGGCGGCCTCACCGAGACGCCGGCAACGGCACTGGTTGGGTGGGCGCTGGTCCTCGCCCTCGCTCGGGGGTCGGCGCTTCGGCTCGGCGCAATCGGTGCCCTTGTCGGTGCATCTCTCCTCGTCTCGCCACAGTTGCTTCCGGGGGCGATGGCGGTGATCGGCGTCGCACTCTTCCACGGGCATGGACGTCGGATCGCCTTCGTGTTCGCACTCGCCGCAGGCGTCGCCATCCCGTTGGCCGCGACGGCCGCCTGGCTTGGCGCGATCGGGGCGCTTCCGGCTGCGGTCGATGCCGTCGTCACCTACTCAGGCGCGTACCGCGCGTCCGGCGACGGGTACGGCGCCACCCTCGCGGCGCCAGTTGCCGCGTGGACCGTGCTGGCCTCGCTCTTCCTGATCGGGCCAGCCCTGCTCGGCGTCGCTTCGGGGGTCGGACCCGGGCAACCCCGACGCGCGGTGGGGATCGCCTCGCTGCTGTGGATCGGAGGGTCGCTCGCGCTCTTCGTTGTCCAGGGCCGCTTCTATGCGCACTACGCCATCCCGCTGGCGCTGCCGCTTGGCGTGCTTGCCGGCCTCGGTCTGGCTCGTGTTGCCGGCCGGTTGCGCGGGGCGGATGGACACCAGCCCGACGGCCGCCTGATCGGTGGCTCGCTCGTCACCCTGACCCTCACCGCCACCGTGTCCGTCTCGGTTCTCGCTGGCGTCGTCTCCGCCGCCATGCAGTTCGACGACGTCGCGGATTCGGCCGGACGGCTGCATGCCGTGGCGGAGCGTATCGAGGATCTCCCCGACGGCACGCTGCTGGTGTGGGGCAACGCGCCGCGTCTGTATGGCCTATCCGGCCGGACCCCGGCGGCGCGCTACTCGTACCTCTACCCGCTCACCACGCCGGGCTATTCCACGGCCGCGCAGATCGAAGAATTGGCCCGCCAATTGTCGGCGGAACCGCCTGCCGTGGTGGTCGACGCTGGCTCGGACGCTCCGGGGCAGCCGGGCTTCCTGCCCCTGCTGATCGATCGACCGATCACCACCGACGGTCGCGAGCTCGACCTGCTCGATCCGCTGCGGTCCTTCGTCGCGGAGCACTACACCCCGGTCGACACTGTCTCCGGCTGGCCGGTCTACGTTCTGGCCGGCGGTGGCTCGTGACACGAACCGCCGTCCTCGGAGCCGGCGCTCTCGGCCTCACCGTCGCCTACCGTCTGGCGCAGCGCGGCGACGAGGTGATCGTGCTGGAGCGTGAGCCACTCCCCGGTGGGCTGGCCGCGGGCTTCGAGATCGAGCCGGGCGTCTGGCTCGACAAGTTCTACCACCACCTCTTCCAGTCCGATACCAACGCCATCGGCCTCATCAACGAGCTCGGCCTCGGCGACGACCTGCTCTGGCGTCGCCCGCTCACCGTCACGCTTCGCGACGGCACGCCGCATCAGCTGGACTCGCCGGCATCGCTCCTGTGGTTCGGCCTGCTGCCACCTGGGGATCGGCTCCGGATGGGCGTCTGGTTGGCGTACCTCCGAACCCTGCGTGGTCCGGAGCGCCTTGAAGGATTCACGGCCGCCGAGTGGGTCCGGCGCCGCATGGGCGCACGCGCATACAACGTCGTCTGGGGCCCGCTCCTGCGCGGCAAGTTCGGCGACCTCGCGGAGCAGATCGCGATGCCGTGGTTCTGGGCACGCGTCCACGACCGGACCGCCCAGCTCGGCTACCTGCGCGGTGGCTTCCAGCGGCTGTACGACCGCCTGGCCGAGCGGATCACCGAGGCGGGCGGCACGCTCCGCCTGGGCACCGAGGTCAAGGAGATCCGCAGCGACCCGCGCGGCGGGCTGCGCGTCGAGGCCGCCAGCGGCGAGTCGCTCAACGTCGACCGGGTGGTCTCCACGCTCGCCGTGCGGCTCACCTGCCGGCTGGCCCCGGAGCTGCCCGACGACTATCGGTCCCGGCATGAGTGGGGGACCGCCTACGGTGCCCATTGCCTGGTGCTGGCCCTCGACCGGCCGCTGACGCAGAGCTACTGGATGAACGTGAACGACCCGGGCTTCCCGTTCATGGCGCTGGTGGAGCACACCAACTACATGGATCGCTCCGACTACGGCGGACGCCACGTGGTCTACCTTGGCAACTATCGACCGATGGACGACCCGCTCCTGCGCACGCCCACCTCCGAGGTGGTCGCGCAGTTCTCACCGCACCTGGCGCGCGTCAACCCAGCGTTTCGCCCGGAATGGGTGACCGATGCCTGGTCGTTCGCGGCACCCTTCGCCCAACCGATCGTCACGGTCGACTACCGCGACCACATCCCGCCCTTCGAGACGCCGGTGCCGGGGCTGTGGGTGGCGAGCATGTTCCAGGTGTATCCCCACGACCGTGGGCAGAACTACTCGATCGACCTCGCCGAGCGGCTGGTGTCGCAGCTCACCTCGGACTGACCCGACCTCGCTCGGCATCCGAGCACTGGAACAGGGATTGTCTCGCTTCCCGGCCCGATTCTCTGCATCGGAGCAGGGTCGCGAGGATTCAGGCATCTTCGCGCCGATTCGTGGTCGCAGTGCTCCGATCCGGAGCAGGCCGCGGGCATGGGGTCCGCCCGACGCCCCTGTGGCTAGCCAGGCGGCTGCGCCTCGATGATCGTGGTGATGTGATCCTGAATGCTTGTGTGGAAGTAGCGATCGGGAAGGCGCGGCCCCGCATCGATTCCTGCGTACGCGCGCAGAAGCTCCCGCAGCACATTGACCGGGGTGACCGAGTTGAGCAGGCCCGGCTCGTCCGGGGTATGGGCGGCGAACAGGTTGCGCAGTTTGGAGTCCCCACCGTCCCCCGAAGATCCGTCGTACCCGTGATCCGACATGACGAGGATGATCGGATCTCCGGCGCTTTCCATGAGGATCCCGTCTATCGCGTTGAGGACGAGGGCGTTGAGAGTCCGAATCGAGGCCGCGTAGGCAGCCTTGAACTGGAGATCAGTTAACCCATAATCGGCCGCGCTCTTTGCTCCGTACAGGCGGGTTGCATAGCGGGCTGGTCCTCCGTCGGCTCCGAACACGAGAGGCAGGTGTGGAGCCGGAACATGTACGAACACGAACCGCGGCTTCTGGTGTTCGCTTGCGGCGACAGTGACCGCATCCGACAGGCCGCCAAGCACTCGGCTGTAGAGCTGATCGAAGAAGAGCGAGGGCGGAACGCCAGGCAGGTCTGGGAGCCACGTGCTCCACAGGAGGGATTGCTCCAGGTCCGTCAGCTCTGGCCGCTCGACCATGCGATCCACGCCGGCTCGCAGTGACACGTGCTCCCACCCCGGGGATGTCGCGAGCAGCTCGTAGCCTGCCTGTCGCAGCGACCGGAATCCGGGCCCGGTGCGCAGGGCGTCGTCCAGGATCCCGCGGAGTGCCGCATCGGTGAATGAGGCCGGGGCTGTTGCGGTCAGGTAGTCCATGCCGAGAAGCGACGGGAGCGTGAGCGCGGTGTTGGTGTAGTTCGAGCGGCTGCGCTCCTGGACGTCGAAGTCTCGGACCATGAGGTCGGCAAGGAATCTGGAGTTGTCCAACGCGAACTGCGACTCCAGCTCGTCGGCCCTGGGATAGCCGTCCAGCAGAATCAGGTAGATGTCCGGTCGGGAGGGAGCTGTCGAAACCGGAACGGCGACGGGGCTGGGTGTCGGCAGCCAGCGCGGGACTTGGGGGATCTCCGCGAGCGCCACGACAACCACGAGGATCGCGCCGAATGTGTTGAGGCCTGACGTCAGCCGCCTCATGCGTCGGGTGGAGGGGACAGGGCGAAAGCCGAGACGGACCACCCCGTACCCCCCGCCAACGAGCGTGGATGTAACCACCACAGCGAGAACCGCGGTCCCCCCCGCCACCCCGAGAAGATCACGGATTGCCCGTAGTAGCCAGATGACCGGGTCGTGGCTGATGACCAGCAGAAACGACAGGGTTGCGACCATCCCGCCCGCTTGCCAGGACCGCGTGGCGGCCGCCCCGATCACGGTCATCAGCGTGATTGCGATCAGACCGACCAGCAACGGTCGCGCGAATCCTGCCAGCGGGACACCCTCGCTCGCAGCCTTTTGGAGAACGAAGGCTGTTACGAGGAGAAGCGGATGTATCGGCAGCCGAACGGCCGTGGCCGCGCCGGGGTTCGGTGTCGCAACTGTCGTACCGACCAATTTCGTCACGACGTTACCGCTGCCGCTGGCCACGCGGTACAGCAGCCATGATGAAGGTCACGTCGTAGACAAAGAGGCGGGGCAGGGCGACGACCACCGTGATCGCCGCGGCCAGCCAGCCGAACCGCCCCCGCGCAGCCCATACGGTGAGCCCGATGCCAATGGCCACTGCCGCGGCCCACAGTACCGGGACGGCGAACAGGGAGGCGGCCTGGCCGGCATCGGTCGCGTACCCGCGCAGGTCGTACAGCAGCGCGGGCGCCCAGAGGGCTGCCGCCACCACGAGGGCGAGCGCTGCCCGTCCCCATTGGCGACGGCCCAGGTAGACCGCCACGAACAGGATCGGGAAGATCTTCAGCGACGCCGCCGCGCCGATCGCAACTGGCCCGGCGCGCCGCTCCACCCCCCATACCAGCCCGGCCACGAGGAGTGGCTGGACATTGCCAACGGCGCTGATGCCGATCAGGATCGGCCCGAAGAGCGCGACCAGCAGCCACGCCCGGGCCTGCACCAGCGGCACCAATGCCAGGGCGCTCGCCGCCAGCAGCACCGCTGACCACAGGGCGCCGGCCACCTGGACGGGCAGGAAGGTGAACGGCACGGCCGCCCAGGCGAACCACGGGGCGTATCGGTACACCTCGGAGGCGTCCACATTGGTCAGGAGCGGGTAGAGCGATTCGCCATCGCGCAGACGCAGGGCCGCATGCCAGTATGCCGTGGCATCCGACAGCGTCCAGGAACTGAACGCCTGGTATGTGTTGAAGAGACCGATGCCTATGACCACGGCCATGGCTACGAGTTTGGCGAGTCGACCCAGGTCAACCATCGTCGCCTCTGCTGTCCTGCCCCGTGACCTCAGAATGATTCAGCCCGGTTAGTAGGTACGTGAGGTCATACAACTCAAGACGGGGGATTGCAGCGAGGACAGCAACCGAGGCTGCAACCCATCCATGGCGCCTGCGCGCAAGCGTTACTGCCATCCCTGCAAACCCAAGTGCGACCGCCGTCCATGGAAGCGGGCCAGCGATCGACAGTAGTGATAGGGACGAACCAAGTTCCAAGGGGTAGTGGCCGAGGTCATAGAGTAGGGCGGGCGCAAGGAGCGCTGTCGCAGTCGCGACAACAACGGCCGCCTGACGCCATTCGCGACGGCCAACATAGACGACCACGTAGATGATCGGCACGAGTTTCAGCGAGGCTGCAATCCCGATCCAGAGCGGGCCACTCCGGCGCTGCGCGCCGAGCACCAGTCCTGCGATGAGGAGCGCATGCACATTCCCCGTGGAGGCAGTGCGAACAAGCAGACCACCGAACAATGCCGCGAGGCAGGACGCGGCTACGGATCGCTCTCGCAGTAGAGGCACCAGCACGACAATTGACGACACCATCAGGATTGCGCTCCAACCAGCCAGGACGGCGCCCTTTGGCAGAAACGTGAGTGGCACCCACAACCACGCGAACCATGGGGAGTATCGGAATACGTCCGGAGCATTCGCATCGGACAGGTCCGGGTACAGTGCGGCTCCGTCACGCAGTCGTTGCGCTGCGTTCCAGTAGGCGTTCGCGTCCTCGAGTTGCCAGCTGGGCACATTGGCAATGACGAGCGCAAGTCCGTAGCCCGCGCAAATTGCCAGACCGATGCTCCGCCAGAGTCCCAGTCTGCGCGGGAGCGCCGGTCGCCACATGGTTAGGCTAGGCTCGCGTGTACTGGACTGCGACCCCCGCGATGCGATCGCGGACATGGCGCCGCTGAGGGGGGAAGGCGCGATCTGTCACTGTGGTTGAGACTGGATGATCACACTTTGGCGCTCTTTCATCTCACGGTAGAGGGCTCAAACTCTGTGAGCCTAAGCGGAGTGGTCCAGTCTGAGACGAAATGCCGATTCGCTAGGATCGGAAGGTCCGCCCCCAAGTATCGACTGAAGAGTATCCGTAACAGGTTCACCGGACTTGTCGGGCCTGCGAGGAGACCCGATGCGCCTGGCGTCCGCGCGGCGAATAGGTTTGCGAGCCGGGCCTCGGGGTCGTCCGCTCTTACCTCGAAGCTGTAGCCGTGGTCGGCCATCACCACTACCACCGCATTCCGACCTGCTTCAGAGCGTAGAAGGAGATCTACGCTCGCCACAACGCGGCCATCTATGTACGCGAGCTCTGCTGCCCATGCCTCGCCGTACTCCTGATCCGTCATCTGGAGTGCCTTGCGATCGGACTTGGCATACATCAGCGCCGGAAGGCGCGCGGCCTCTCCGTCGGGCCCAACGACGAGCGGAAGGTGAGGTGCCGGAACATGCAGCAAGAGAAACGCCGGCCGGGCCCGCTGCTGTGTCGCGAATCTGTCGAGCGCATCGAAGCCGTGAACGATTCGATCGCGCAGCGAATCAGTGAAGATGTTCGGCCATACGGCGTTTGCTAGATAGAGGAGCCACGTTTCATGGAGCAACGAAACCTCCAGATCTGATAGCTCGCCGCTATCCAGTAATCGGTCCGCAGCGTCGCGAAATGTCACGTGCTCCCAGCCGGGAGTGGAGAGGATGATCTCGTACCCAGCCTCTCGGAGAGTGGTAAATGCTGCCCCATCCTCAGCAGCGTCGCGCAGCGCACCGAGCTCTCGCTGCCCCGACCCGATGAGCGGTTTCAACGTCGGAATCTGATCGATGTAGCGCATCTGAAACATCGAAGCCAGAGTCAGCGATGTGTGCATGTAGTTCGACCAGCTGGTGCTCCCGACGTCGAAGCCCCGCTCGCGCAGTCTGTTCAGGAAGGGTTGGTCGCTTGTCCCAAGGCGACGCTCAAGAACGTCCGTGCGGGGATACCCGTCGAGCAGGATGACGATGATGTCGGGAGTCTCTGACGACACGGTCGACGACGCTGGACTCGGCGTCCTTGGCGCAAGTGCCGGAGGATGTGCAAGCAGACTCGATCCGATCACTGCCACCACGAGGGCCACGGACAAGATCTGCAGAGTTTCGGTGGATGGGCGGCGGACCGGCTGACGGCGATGCTTTTGTCGGAGAACGTGGACGCCCATCACGCTCAACGACCCTATGAGCAGTGCCGCGATGACTATCGTCCCGAGCCAAACGCCGAGGGCTTCTCGCGCCTGAAACCACAGCCACGCGAGCGGAACCGGGCTCACAATGAACGCGATCACCAGCGTCGCCAGCAGCGCGCCATCCCATCGGTTACCGCGAAGAAGCCGCCCAAGACCCATCAATGAGGCTGCTGCTGCGATGACAACGACCAGGGGCCGAACGAATCCTGCGGGGCTGATCTCGTTATGAAGCGCCGTATTCAGTACGTACGCGGTACCGAATAGGATCGGATGCACGACCCAACGCGGCTGGGGTCCGAGGAACCTACTCACTATGACCGCTGACCTCTGGAGATTGGGGAGCCTGACGCTTGGACTGGGTTGAGGCATCGCCTATCCCGGGAAAGCCACAGCAAGAACCATCACCTGGACACGATCGGGACGGGAGCCACAATGAACGGCGCGGAGCCCCAAGGGCTGGACATCCGCTGCATCTTGGTCGGCGAATAGGGATCTCGCAAGTGGACGAGCCGGAATCTCGCCTATGCGCTATTGCGTGCCCGAAGACCAGACGCCCTGCCTCTGCGATCGTTGGAGAGTTAGCACTGACGCCAAATCGTTGGTGATATAGAACTTCACCCCCCACCGCCGAGCGCGGTCCGCGGCGTCAGTCTCATCGTCAGTCCACCGCTCGTGGATTGCACTGATCTCCGGCGGCCGCACCCAAGCCCACCAAGGCAGCGGCGATTCGAGGATTTCATCGTCGGCTCCGATGCTCCGCCCTCCGTAGGTTGGGAGCAGGCCGGAGACTGCAGCCACGTCATCGCGGCTGTAGCAGCCAATCCGTACGGCAACACCGCGAGCCGCGATCAAACGAGCGAGTTCAGCGTGCTCGTCAGCGTTTCCCTTGGCATCGAGAAACACCTCACCGTCGTAACCCTCGAGCTCTTGGAGCACGTCCGTGAGGCGCGGCACCTTGATCCCACTCTGACCGTGGAAGCCTAGGCCGCCATCGACTACAAGGGTGTCAATCTCCCGGTCATGAAGATCTCGGATGAATCCCGTCCCGCCTGTGGTCCGGTCAACCCGGGGGTCATGCATCAGGTAGAAGGTGCCGTCCGCGGACTGCCGTACGTCGAACTCGATCCCATCGGCTGGAAGACGAGCGGCTGAGCGGATGCCTTGGAGCGTGTTCTCTGGCCACTTGGCTACGTCACCCCTCCGCCCAACGATGAGCATCGGGCCTACGCTGCGGTCAGCTATGTAGTACGCCCATCCGCCGTATACACCCCCCACCAATACCAGGGCCGCAAGCGCGATGACAGCGCCGCGCAGCGCCGTGACTCGCTTGGACCCTGCCGCCGGGCGGTCATTCTGCGTCATCTTTGCCCCATCAGTCGCTTCACCACGAGATAACCCACCGCTGCAAACGCCGCTCCCCCGAGCAGATCCACGACGTAGTGATGCCCGAGATACACCGTCGCGAACCAGATCGCGCCGGTCACCGGGGCCCACGCCAGCGCCCACTTCCATGATCGCTCGCGGAGGAAGAGCAGGACCAGGAACGGGTACCCCGCATGCATCGAGGGGAATGCTGCCACCGGATTGCCGATCAGATTGCGGTACATCCACGCCGGCGCATCCCAGTCCACCGACCCGGCAACCGCCGCCATGATGTCGGTGACCGGCAACGCTTCTCCGTAATGGAACGCCAGCCGCGGCGGCGCGACCGGCAGGAGCAGGAACGCGAGGAACGCCGCAAAGCTCACGCCCAACAGGGTGATCACGAACCGGTAGTAGGTGCGCCGATCCCCGCGCCACAGCAGGTACGCAAAGGCGAGCGGGAAGACAAAGTGGGAGGCGTACAGGATCGTCAGCGCGTAGTCGTGCAGCCGGACGGTCCCGTCGTAGAAGATCCGCTGGAGCTCCACGCTCGGTACGCCGCCCCCGAATGGCGCCCGCTCGATCGCCGCCACCGAGTCGGATCGCACCGTCTGGCCGAATGCATTGGCGACATCCCGCATCCCTTCCCAGCCGACGAGGATCACCAGGAACGGCCCCCAGTCGCGGACGAATGGGTGCCCACGACCGATGACCACGAACGCCAACGCCGCGAGGACCGCGACCAGGCCCCAGCCCGGGCTGACGCGGAGCACGACCATCAACGCGAGGACGATGACGACGTAGAGACCGATGACCCAGATCGCGGTCCGACTCAGAAACCTCGCCGCGGCATCGGCCTCCGCATCGGCCTTGGCCTGTGCCTGCATAGCCCCTACGGGAGCTTCAGATCGGGTTGCACCACATCGATCCGTGGTTGGGCGAACGGCCCGCCAAGGGGATAGTCGAGGATCGGCAGCTCCATCCCTGCCAGTTTCAGGCCACCGCCGATGATCAACAGCACCAGCATGCAGAGAAACAGCGCCCGCATCGCGCTAGGGTAGACGGCCGATGCAAGCCAAGCCATCCCGCCGCCGTCTCGCCGCCATCGTCACCGCCCTGATCGGTGTGGCGCTGCTGGCGGTCTGGCACGTCGGCCCGCCTCTCTCGCTCGCCATCCCGCTGCCGAGTGTCGAGCCGGGGGCCACCGTGCTCCTGGCAGTGGGGGATATCGGCTCCTGCGACGCCGCCGATGACGAGGCCGTCGCCAACCTAGCTGCACGGCTGCCGGGGACCATCGCCCTGCTCGGGGACATCGTCTACCCCGATGGCTCGCCCGCCGACTTCGCCGAGTGCTTCGACCCCGCCTGGGGTCTGTTGCTCCCCCGGATTCGCCCGGCTCCCGGCAACCACGACTACCAGACGACCGATGCCTCCGGCTACTTCTCCTACTTCGGCGCCGCGGCAGGCACGTCCGGGGAGGGCTGGTACTCCTACGACCTCGGTACGTGGCACGTCATCGTCCTGAACTCGAACTGCGATGCGGTGGGCGGCTGTGGCCCGGGCTCGCCACAGCTTGCCTGGCTGGAGGCCGATCTCGCCGCGTCCGGCGCATCGCGTCCCGCTGCATCGGGCGCCGCGCATCCCGCCGCCTGCACGCTCGCCTACTGGCATCACCCGCGCTACGCATCGGGCCGTCACGCCGACGACGACCGGACCGCGCCGCTCTGGACCACGCTGGCCGCCGCCGGCGCCGACCTCGTGCTGACCGGCCACGACCACGACTACGAGCGGCTCGCCCCCGTTGACGGAATTCGCTCCTTCGTCGTCGGGACCGGCGGGCGAAGCCTCTACGAGCTGACCCGTCCGACCGGCCCGTACACCGAGCTGCGCGTCAACGACTCGTACGGCCTGCTGATGCTCACCCTGGACGCTGCCGCCTACGAGTGGCGCTTCGTGCCCGCCCCGGGCAGCTCGCTCGTCGATGCCGGCAGCGGGGAGTGCCACTGACCCCGTCGCCCCCGCTCTCCAAGTGCTCAGCATCTGAGCATGTCGACCAAGAAGGCCCGAATCCTGGTCGAATGTTTCTGCCACTGAGCAGAAGAGCCGGGGTTCGCGGCCCCAGCGGCCGAATCCCTGTCCACATGCTCAGATACTGAGCATCCAGCGGTGATTCGACGATAACGGGCCGATAACTGTGCATGGGGCAGGATCGGTCCGTGCCGACAAAGGAACGGCCGATCGACCTGGGCACGCGCCGAGGCGACCGCATCGTCCGCGCGTTCGGTGGCGATGCGCGCACGGCACGGCAGGCCGCGGGCCTCAGCCAGGCCCGCGTGGCCGATGCCCTCGGCACGTCCCGCGCCCAAGTCGGGCGATGGGAGCGTGGCGAGCCACCCATCATTGACCTGCGCGAGGCCGCACGGCTGATGCGGATCCTCGGTCTCGACCTGGCGGTCACCGCATACCCAGCCGGCTCGCCGCTGCGGGACGCGGGTCACGTCGCGCTGGTCCGGAGGTTCATCGCGCTGATCAATCCGCGCATCCCCCGGCAGCTCGAGGCTCCGATCCCGCAGGCGCGCGACCTGCGGGCATGGGACGTGCTCCTGACCTTCGGGAAGGCGCGCGTGGGGGTGGCAGCCGAGACGCGACTCCGCGATTGGCAGGCGCTACTCAGGCGCGAGCAGACGAAGGCGCGCGACGCAAACGTGGATCGGATCCTGCTCGTGCTTGCCGATACGCATGCCAACCGACGGGCCGTCCGCGAGGCAGGCGAGGCGCTGCGAGCGGGGCTCCCCCTTGATGGTCGGTCGCTCCGGCGCGCCTTGGGTGAGGGCCGTGATCCAGGCGCCGGTGGCGTCCTGTTCCTGTGACCATGTGCCCCTTCTCCGAGTGCTCAGCATCTGAGCATGTCGACCAAGAAAGGCCCGAATCCTGGCCCAATGCTCAGCATCCGAGCAGTTCAGCCGAGAATCGGGGCTCCCTCGGCCGAATCCCTGTCCTTATGCTCAGATACTGAGCATCTGGGCGAGGGGAGCAACTCGCCGCGCTTTGACGGGTAGACCGCCCGACCCTAGCATCGAGGCGTGAGGCCCCTCCGCGCGACCTACGATCCCGACCACGAGGGAGCCATCGCCTCGGCACCGTATCGGCGGCATCGGCGGATTCATCGGTCCAGCAGCCATCCGCGCCCGCGCGTCCTGCAGCTCCTCGCCACCGGGGGCAGCGGCGGGGCGCAGGAGAGCTACTCCGGCCTGCTCCTCCGCCTCGACCGCAGCGCCTACGAGGTTCGCGCCCTTTCGCTCTCCCGCGGCTCGGCCGTGCAACGCCTCCGAAGGCTCGGGCTGGAGGTGGACGTCATCGAGGAGACCGATGACGACGCAGCCATCCACGCGCTCACCGCCTACCTGCGACGCCACGAGGTGGACCTGCTGCACGCCCACATGTATCGCGCCGAGGTGATCGGGACGCGAGCCGCCATCGCGGCGGAGACACCCGTGGTGATGGCCACCGTCCACTCCTCGCGCGTCCGCTCTCCCGAGGACGTGGCAGCCCTCGCTGCCCTCACGCCGGCCATGGACCGGCTGATCGTGCCATCCGACGCGATCGAGGCCAAGGTGCGCCATGAGGGTCGCGGCGGGGCGGCGTTCAGCGTCATCCCGAACGGTGTCGACCTGGCCCGATTCGATCTGCCCCTCGACTCCTGCTCGTTGCGGCGCGAGTTCGGCATCCCCGGAGAGGCGCCGCTGTTCGGGGTGGTCGCCCGACTCGAGCCGGAGAAGGGGCACCGATACCTGGTGGAGGCGATGCCGGCCATCCTGCACGGTGCGCCCGATGCGTGGCTGGTGATCGTCGGCGAGGGTTCGCTCGCCGAGGAGCTCCAGAGCCAGGCCGCCGCATTGCCGCGCGCCGTGGCCGACCGCATCGTGTTCACCGGCCGCCGCGAGGACGTCACCGCGATCACCGGTGAGCTGGACATCGCGGTCATGCCCTCACTCCGCGAGGCGCAGGGGATCTCAATCCTGGAGGCGATGGCTCGGCGCCGACCCGTGGTCGCCTCCGCGGTCGGCGGCATCCCCGAGGTGCTGACCGATGGCCTCGACGGCATCCTCGTCCCGCCAGCCGATCCCCCCGCGCTGGCCGCGGCCTGCGTCCGCCTCGCCGCCTCCCCGGCGCTCCGCGCGCGGATGGGCGAGGCCGGTCGCGCCACGGTGGAGCGGCGCTTCAGCCTGGACGCGATGGTGCGCCGGATCGAGAACGTCTACGACGAGGAGCTGGTCCGTGCCGGTGCGTTGCCGGGCGTGCGGGCAGTGGGCATGCCCGGTCGCCCGACCGGCCGCGCGAGCCACGAGGTGCCGCCGCTCTAGGCCGCTACTCCCCGAACCCGTACTCTCCGATGAGCGGCACGAACACCACCGGGTCGCTCCGACTGCTGACCAGCTCGGAGCCGCGGCGCTCCACCACGGTGAGCTGCTGGTGCCGCCGCTCACCGACCGGCATCGCCAATCGGCCACCCTCCTCGGAGAGCTGCTGCAGGAGTGGCTGCGGCACCGACGGGCCGGCCGCCGTGACGATCACCGCGTCGTACGGGGCCCCGGCGGGCCAGCCCTTCGTCCCGTCCCCCACGACCAGGAGCACCGATTCGTACCCAGCGTCCGCCAACCGGCGGGCAGCCTCCTCGGACAGCTCGGCGTGCCGCTCGACGCTGACCACATCGGCGCCCAGCTCGGCGAGGATCGCGGCCTGGTACCCGCTCCCGGTGCCGATCTCGAGCACCTTCGAGCCGCGCCAGCCGCCGGGCGGCCGCGCGGCATCGGTCATCAGCGCCACGACGTACGGCTGCGAGATCGTCTGTCCGGCGGATAGCGGCAGCGCCTCGTCGGCGTAGGGTTCCACCGAATCCACGAAACGGTGGCGAGGCACGGCGCGAAACGCCCGCAGGAGCTCCGGATCGGTCAGGCCACGCGCCTCGATCTGCTCGGCGACCATGCGCTCTCGCGCACGTGTGAGCCCCTCGGCTCCCCGCTCAGTCGCGTCCGCCCGGCGAGTCCGCAGGCGGCGCCAGATCATCGGTCAATCGGCCGCGATGTGCGGCGGACGAACCGGATCAGGCCTGGGCGGGAGTGGCAGCCCGCTTGCGGGTGCGTCCGTTGCCCGGGACCTCCTCGATGGGGGCATCGGTCTCGGGCGGAAGTGGCCCGGAGTCGAATGCGCCCAGCGTGGCGGCGTCGAGGAGGTCGTTGAGGAGACGATCGGCACGCTCGCGAACGAGGCGCCGGGTCTGTCGACCGGAGCGCGGCGCGAGCAGGACACCGACGGCCAGCCCCATGAAGAAGAAGCGGATGGCGATGCGTACGCGGCTGAACATGGAAACGGGCCTCTGTTGGCTTTGGTGAGGCGCCAAGGATAGCACCCGCGCCCGAACGACCCCGTTCAGGCACCCGGCGCCGGCTACGGCGTGGGCGACGGACTGACCGATGCCGACTCCGCGATAGACCCCGACGCAGAGGCCGAAGCCGACGTCGAACCAGACGGATTCGCGGTCGCGGTGGGCGTGGCGGTGGGGCTGGGGAGTGGCGTCGGTGTCGGGATGAGGCTGCTCGGCAGGTTGGCGAACGAGAGCGCGAAGATCAGGACGAACCCTGCGATCACGATGACCACCCACGGGCGCGCGAGCGCGTCGTTCCTGGGGGGAAGCGCTCCGCGGTAGCCGGCCTCCGGCGTGCTGCCGGCTTTGGCGTTCGCCTCGTCGCGCCGCTTCTGGTTGGTCATGCTGCTCCCACTATCCGCGCCACCTGATCGGCGGCCCGGCGAAGGGTAGCAAGTTCTATCGGGCTCCGCGCATGGCCGGCACGAGCAGCCCGCCCACCCCGGCCGCCGCGATGAGGCCGCCACCCAGCATCAGGACCGCGGCCGCGCCCACGATTCCCGCCAGCCAACCGGCCAGCCCCATCGAGAGCGCCATCGCGCCAAAGGTGAGCGCCTGCCGGCTCGAGACGACCCGCCCGAAGAGCCGCTGTGGGGTGCGTTCCTGGAAGAGGGTGATGGTCGGCACGAGGTACAGCATGTTGGCTGCGCCGATGGCGAAGAAGAAGCCGATCGCCGCGATCGGCGAGGTGGTCAGCCCGGCGGCGACCATCGCGAGCCCCAGGCCGATGAAGCCGGCGATCGTCATCGGTCCCTTGGGCGCCTTCGGGGCGAGCCAGCCGATGGCCACGCCACCCAGGACGCTGCCCAGCCCCAGCGATGCCATCAGCCAGCCGTAGTTCTCGGGGAAAGGCAGGATCGACTGGTCGAGCACGCGCTCCGCGTAGATCAGCGAGGCGACGATCTCGGCACCGAACGCGAGCTGTGCCACGGTGCTCACCACCGTGTTGGCCAGCAGCTCCGCCTGGTGGGTGAGGAAGTTCCAGCCCTCGGCCATCTCGCGCCAGATCCCGCGCACGCTGAACGGCTCCACGGCTTCGTCGCTCCTTGGTACCGCCATGCCCCAGATGAGCAGCGCGCTGACGAGGTACGTGGCCGAGTCGAGCACGAACGCGGCACCGATCAGCCCGGCCAGCCCCGCCACGATCACCGCTGCGATCGGGTATCCGAGCAGGTCGGCCAGCGTCTCATTGACCGACGAGGCGGAGTTGGCGGTGACCAGGCGCTCCTCGTCAACGATGAGCGGCACGATCGCGTTCTTGGCCGGTCGGAAGAGGAGCCCAACCGTGGCGACCGCGAAGGCGACCAGGTAGACGAGCGTGATATGCACCTCGATCGCCACCGGCACGAGCAGGACCAGCCCTGCGCGCACGAGGTCGCAGATGATCATGGTGGTGCGTCGGTCCCATCGGTCGACCAGGGCGCCGGCCAGCGGCCCGAGCAGCACATTCGGGACTGCCGTGGCGGCGAAGACGATCCCCACGTCGAGCGGCGAGCCGCGCTGGAGGACCAGCACGCCAAGCGCGACCTGGTGGATGCGATCGCCGAAGAACGAGACCAGCTGGCCCATCCACAGCAGGCTGAAGTTGCGGTTCCGGACGAGCGCCAGGTAGGGCGACTGCGCGCGTTCGGCTGGTGCCTTCACTTCCCCGGGCAGCGCTCCGGGTCGGACCGGAATTGCGATCGCCGCCGTCGCGGCGGTGCTGCCCAGCACCTGGGCCTGTCCACCCGGGAACGGTCCGGTCCCCGCACTCGAGAACGGGTCACCGGGCCGCAGGCCCAGGGTCAGTCCGGCACGGACCGGGGCGCCCGCCCGCGTCATCGAGTAGACGATCGCCCAGAAGATACCCACCGCGAGCAGCGCGTCGCCGACGCTCACCACGTCGCGGATCACCGGGAGGGGAATGGGGATCACGTCACCGAAGATGCCGCCGCGCCCCACAAACTCTGCCACGGTGTTCGCGGCGAGCAGGAAGTGGAACGGGTCGTTGGCGAGCGCCTCGGGGGTGAAACCCGCGCTCGCGAAGGCAGCTTCCCAGATCGGCATCTGGCCCGCGTTGAGTGCCACAGCCAGCGTGTTCAGACCGATCCCCACTGCAGCAATCTGGAGCCCCGGAACGTGCCAGTTGCCCGACAGCCACGCGAGGATCAGCAGGTATCCGCCGATGAAGGCGGCGCCAACCGGGAGGCCCGCCAGCAGATCGTTCTGCCAGCCCAGGACGGCACCGATGCGCAGCGCCAGCGCAATTCCCAGCAACCAGACCCACCGCAACCGCAGCTGGGCGAGCCGCGGCAGGCCACCGCCCGCAAGCGCTCCGACGATGAGCGCCAGGGCGATGACGCTAAGGAACATCGTCAGAGGCGGTTGTCGGCCTCGTCGCTGGGGTTCCTTCCTCGGTGGCGGGGGAATCGCTGTCGCCCGGGGCAGGTGCCGGGGTGACTGGTGTCGCCTGGGTGAGGACCGGCGGCGGCGGGGACTCGCCCGCGTGGAGCATGGTCGGCAGCTCGTCCGGACGCTCTGGCTGGCGGTCCAGGATCTCTCGCGAGAGCCCGATGAGGATCGGCACCACGTCGGGATCGAACTGGATCCCGGAGTACTTCTCGAGCTCGCCGATCGCGATCTCATGGCTGAGCGGGGTCTTCCGGTACGGGCGGGCGGAGGTCATCGCCTCGTAGGCATCGGCAACGCCCAGGATGCGGGCGCCCAGCGGAATGTTCAGCGCCTCGACGCCGTCCGGGTACCCGGAGCCGTTGAACCACTCATGGTGGGTCTTGATCAGCGGCGCCTCGTTGCGCAGTTGCCGGGCCGGCGCCACGATCTCAGCCCCGATGGTCGGGTGCTGGTTCATCAGGACCCGCTCCTCGCGGTCGAGCGGCCCCTCCTTGAGCAGGATGTTGTCCCGGATGCCGATCTTGCCCACGTCGTGCAGGAGCCCGGCCCACTTGATCTTCTCGATCTCCGATTCGGGCAACTTCATGACGCGGCCCATCGCCTCGGCGATGCGGCTGACCCGGTTCGAATGGCCTCGCGTATACCGATCGCGCGCGTCGACCGCATTCGCCAGGGCGCCGATCGTCTGCTCGAACAGCTCACGCGTCTCCACGTAGCGGTGGTACGCCAGGCGGGTCGTAAAGAGCGGAACGACGAAGAGTGTCGTGGCCCACCAGCCAACCCCGTTGGGGAGGGTGAAGATCTGTGCCATGAGCCACCCGAGAGGAGCAAGCCCAACGAGATTCGCCGCAATTGCCCCAATGTCCTGAGCCCAGACCGTCCGAATTGGTGTTCCGGTTCGGCTGCTTACCGCGACGACAGCGAGAAGGCCATTGACGGTGTAGAACACGACCGCGCCTAGCAGGAGACCCGCAAAGGCGACGATCTCTCCTGTGGGCCCTGCGACTGCGATTGCGGCGGTGCGGACCACCTCGAAGGCCGCAGCTCCAACGACGACGGCGACCACCACGGAGGAATGGTTAAAGAGCGTTCCAAACCAGGGAACGCGGCCGCGAAACTCGCGTGGATCGGTCGTCCCGATGGCAGCGACGATTGCACCGGCAAGTGGGCCTCCGAGCACAATCGAGGCGAGTACTGGTGCTGACGAAACCGAGACCACGGTACCCTGTGGCAGGCGCACCGGTAGCGCGCCTGCTCCGAGCGTGAGCGCGATCCAGAACACCAAACCCCAGAGGCCGCCGATCTCGGGCCGCAGTGGGAATAAGAAAGCAGCCGCCGCGACAGCGATTGCCGCGGCGGCTGACGATGCGAAGATCAGGCGTCGGACGTTGGTATTCACCGGTGAGTCACCCTAGCGGGGTGAGGCGCCGGAGTCTACCACCCGAACGATTACCAACCCTTGAAGCTTGCTCCCCCGGCAATTGCCAGAGAAATCAGTCCCCCCAAGGTGGTCAGCAATGCTCCCAGGCGCCGAAGCGACGCAGACATGCCTGATTCCATCGGGCTGGTTACCAGCCCTTAATGACTTGTCGAGCCATCAGAAGGTGCCCTCTTCCGTGACGGGAAACCAACAAAACCGACACACTCCGGTGACGGAACGGTCGGTTGCACTACACACTCCCCGACGACCTAAGTGCCCACATTCGGTCGGCGGATCAAAGCATCCACGGTATTTTGCCCGGTACTCGGCGCGGCCGAAAGTACTAGACCTGCCTAGTACTCTGGCGAGTCTGCCACGAAAAGTCAACCCCTGTGGTCATTTCCGCAGACGCAAGTCAACTACTACTGGACTCCTGGTACCGCGGAGCCCATCTTAGGAGAGCGGCTTCGAGCTCTTCTGACGGTGGTTCATCAAGGTCCTCCTTGAGCTTGCGGGCGAATTCGAGTACCGCGGCTCGGGCGGCCGGCCGTCGCCCGGACGATCCAAGTCGTTCCACCACGGTGAGTTGGACCGTCTCGTCGTAGGGATCCAGCGCGAGGAGCGCGCACCCGGCTCGAATGGCCAGATCCGCGTTAGCCATGCGCGGGTGCCGCAGCGAAGGAAGTAGTGCTCCTCGGACCTCCGCGTGCACAGCTGTCCTAGTGCGGGATGCCCAGTCTTCATAGCGGAGTTCCGCGAGGAATTCGCCTCGAACTATCCCAACGAGTGTCGCTATCGTCTCCTCACCTAGCGGTGTGTCCCCTCCCGAGATTGAAGCGCACCGGCGGAACTCATCGAGGTCCGTGGTAACCAAGTCCGGGTTCAACTGAACGGCGTCGACAGTGCTCAGTACGTATTGGGGACTTTCTCCGTCACGATAGTTGGTGTCAAGAACACGCCGAAGTTGAAAGACGGCCTGGTTCAAGCTGTTCACCGCCGCGGCTGGGTCCGAGTCGGGCCACAGGACGTCCATCACGACCTCCCTCGTGAGCGTCGAGTTAGCGTTTGCGACGAGCAGACCGAGCAGACTCCGCATCCGCTTCCGTTCGATACCAATTGGGCGACTGTCCCACGAGGCGATCTGGATCGAGAGGGAGCCAAAGGCTCGGACGAATACCCTCGGCGCCCGGCGGTTCATGATCAATCGCCGCAGCTCGGAGACGTCTTCCCCAGCAATACCCCCAAGGGTCGAGGCCGTGTCGTCAGCCGAGTTCTTGTCGACGAACGCCAAGACGCGTTGTCGATCGGTCCCCCCTAGGGAGCCGAGTAGGTCGATCATGGGCTGTCTCCACCCATCCGGATCGTCCTCGGCGATTGCTAGGACGGCATCAAGCCCACCTGGTTCGCGCGCAAGTGCCCCTACCCGCGCTGCGTACAGGCGGAGCCACCAGCGGAGATGTCGGTGAATTCCCGACGTCCTCGCCCGATCGATGGCTAACAGGATGACCCGGTCGGCGTCAGGTCCGTCGTGTTGGAGGGCGACTGACCCCAGTTTGACCATGCCGACCGTGGACAGCAGTGCCGCACCTCGCTCGTCCCACTCTGTGAGGACGCTGAGTTGATCCAAACACTGGCCAGTACATCCTCCGGAAACGTGCCGCACCAAGGCTCGCGCCGGCGCCATGACCGCTGCCTGTCGGGGATCCGAGGGCTCCGAGACGAGGTTCGTCATGACCTCTGCGAGTTCAGAATGCGCGGCTCCACTGAGGTAGAGACACTCGACGAGTAGTGCGGAGACGAGCTCCGCCGTCGATCCGAGGGCCTTGGGCTCCGCCAGAACCCGACGCAGCAATTCAATCGCCTCGCGGAATCGACCTTGGTGGGCACGGATCGCCGCTTGGCCGTAGGTTGCTTCTGCGTGTGGGCGCGGCCACTGTCTCGTCCGGACAAATGCCGTATCTGCGAGCAGCCCGGCGCGGCTGGGATTGTCTTGATACAGGAGGGACATCACCAACTCCGCGTTGTCCGCAAATGGGCTCGCTGGTAGGTCAGCCCAGAAGTCAGCGGCACGTTCGAGGTATCGAACGCTCTCGTCAACGTCGCCGATCTGGCGCAGTACCATCCCGAGGTTGTGTAGCGCAATGGCGGCAAAGTGATCCAGCGACCGTGCCTTGGCTTCAACTGCGATCCGCCGGCACGCCTGAGCCACCGTCTGGAGTGAGTCCGACATCCAGGTGGACGTAATCGCGAGGTTGCCGTTCAAGCGGAGCCGGGTGGCGTGTGCGTCGCTCGGCGCGAGGCGAAGTCCCTCCCCCGCAGTGTCTGCTGCCTCGGCGACCTGCCCAATGTTGCTGAGCACGGTACTCGTCTTCAGGCACGCAAGGGCCTCCATGCGTCGGTCGCCCTTTCTGGCGAAGAAGGCTCGAGCGCGGCGGAGGGCCGCGAGCGCGTTGTCCCACTCTCCCCGAATGCCGCACGCCTCGCCGTAGAGCAGCGACAGCCTCGCGTTCTCCTGGATCGTCTTTGGCGGCAGCTGCTGCAGCCACTCGTCCACCATGCCGAGCCGTCCCTCGGAGACCACGTCCTCCCCGTATCGCGCGATCAGGCGGGCCGCCTGTGGGGTCAGCCCCGCACGCAGGTAGTGATGGATCGCCTGTGGCCATTGCTCGTGAGTCTCGAAGTACGAGGCCGCGTGGATGTGCAGGCCGGTCACCTCACCTTCGGTCCGCTCCGCGATGAGGCGACGCTCGAGGAAGTCGCGGAAGAGCCCGTGATATCGGTACCTCGCCTCTTCGACGTCAAGGCGGTTGGTGAAGAGGCCCCGCTGCTCAAGATCCGACAGGATCGCGGCACCGTCGTGCACGCCGGCCAGTCGCTCGGCCAGTTCGGCGTTGATCTGCTGCAGGATCGACGTCGAGAGCAGGAAGTTGCGGACCCGCTCGGTCTGCTGGTCGAGCACCTCCTCTGCCAGGAAGGCGAAGAGGTCGCTGTCACTGGTCGCCGTGATCGAGTCGATGAATGCACGCCTCGCTTCCGGGGTCTTGCGCTCACGGAGCGAGACCTCGACCAGTTGCAGACTGGCGGCCCAGCCCTCGGTCCTCCGCTCGAGCTCGGCCAGTTCAGCCGGATCGAGTGGATCGTTGTAGATGTCGCGGAACAGCTCATCGATCTCGCGGTCGGTGAAGCGAAGGGCATCGGTTCGGACCTCCGCGTATCCGCCGTGAGTCTTGAAGCGCGCGAACTGCAGCTGCGGCTTGGCGCGTGACAGGAAGACGAAGCGACAGGTGGGCGGAGCGTCGCGCAGGATCTGGTTCCACAGGCCCCGCACCTCTGTGACCGATGCGACCGACTGCCAGTCGTCGATGATGAAGGTGCACGGCTCGGTGAGCCGATCGTACATTTCGGCCAGGAGGTAGGCAGCCACGCCCGGGCGGGACGACCCCGGACCACCCAGCTGCTGCAGCATCGAGTGCGCGCGCCGTCCGAAGCCGGCGTGACGCTGGCTGATCGCCTCGATCAGGTAGCTGATGTGGAGCGACCAGTCGCGGTCGTTGCGATCCAGCTTGTACCAGTAGACCGGAAATTCGACCTCGCGCTCCCACTGCCAGAGGAGGGTGGTCTTGCCGTAGCCGGCATCGGCGGCGACCACGAGGGCGCGGCAGTTCGCATTGTCGTTGAGCCACTGAATCAGTCGCGCGCGTCGCAGGGTAGGGGTCACGTATTGGGGCGACGTGACCTTGTTGTGGATCAGCGGGTAGACGTACTGGATGTCGGACATCCGGCGGTCGCTCCGTGGCAGGCGCTCTCCAGGGATCCCCCGGTGACCGATCGAACGGACGCGCCCCCCGCGACCCCGGCCGGCTCCGGCGAGGGTACTCAGGCGCGATTATCAGCGCATTACCGGCCGATGACCAGACCCCGCCGGGCGATCGGCTAGAGTCGGCGCGCCATGCGTGTATTCATCGGTCTGGGTGGAAACCTGCCCGGAGCTGCGGCAGCCTTCGCCAACGCGGCTGGCGATCTGCGAGGCATCGGCCGCGTTGTCCGCGCATCGGGCCTGTACCGTACCGCGCCGCGCGACTTGTTCGATCAGCCGGCCTTCACCAATGCTGCCGTCGAGCTGGAGACCGACCTTGATCCGCCTGAGTTGCTGATGGCGGTAAAGCGCACCGAGCTGAGCCTGGGACGCGACCCCGAAGGGATGCGTTTCGGCCCGCGGATGATCGACCTGGACATCCTGGCGATCGAGGGGAGGTGCGTGGCAGACGCGGAGATCGACCTGCTCGTCCCGCACCCGCGACTCGTGGAGCGCCGGTTTGCACTGGAGCCTCTCGCCGAACTGGACCCCGACCTGCAACCGTGGGGCGGCTGCGACGATGTGCGAGCCGATGTCACGGTGGCCGATCTGCTGCCTGCGGTGGCCGATCAGCAGGTCGAGCGCATCGCCGGCCCAGAGTGGGCCGACTAGGGGTTCACCCGTATGCGGCCGTGCCGTCTGACACGCGTTGACATGGCCGACGGCCCGTGACTCGGAGCCACCCATCGGCGAGGCTCTCCGTGAGAGGAGGCGCCGGCCCGCGCATGAATGCGACCATCCAGTCCAGCAGTCAGGTGTCCACACGGCGCTCGCCGGGGTGGAGCGGCGCCCTGACCGCGCCGCTCGCCCGACGCATCCCCGCGGCGGCGCACCCCGCCATGTTGGCCATGATCCGCACCGTCCACACCGTGATCTTCGCCTCGGTAGCCGCGATGATCGGGGTGGTGGTGTGGGACGGCCTGCATGGGCGTCCGGGTCGCCGAACCGCGGCAGCGCTGGCGGTCGTGCTCGCCGAATCGGCGACCTACGTCAGCAACAACCAGGTCTGTCCTCTCACGCCCCTGGCGGAAGAGATGGGCGCCGAGCGCGGATCCGTGGTCGACATCTTCCTCCCCGCTTGGGCCGCACGCCGCATCCCGGCCGTCAGCGTGGCTCTCGTCATGGTCGGGCTTCTCCTCAACGCTCGAGCACTCTGCCGCCGTCGACCGAGTGCCGTCGGGCGCTAAGGTATGGCGCATGGATATCGGGGTAGTGGTTCCGCAGGGGTGGACGGGCGAATACGACGGCTGGGACGCCTCGCGCGCGTGGGAGCGGACTGTATCGGTTGCCCGACAGGCTGATCGGCTGGGCTTTGAATCGGTCTGGCTCTTTGACCATTTCCACACCGAGCCCGACCCGACCGACGAGCTGACCTTCGAGTCGTTCACCACGCTGGCGGCGCTGGCCGCTCTGACGGAACGGATCCGCCTGGGGCACGTCGTCATCTGCACCGCCTTCCGCAACCCGGCCCTGACCGCAAAGATGATCGGCACGATGGATGTCATCAGCGGCGGTCGGATGGAGCTGGGGATCGGCGCCGGCTGGAAGGAAGACGAGTGGGTCGCCTACGGGTACGGGTTCCCTGACACAAAGACGCGCCTCGCCACCCTGGCCGATCACCTCGAGGTGATCACGCGGATGCTCGGTCCCGACCACGCAACGTATGCAGGCGAGCATGCCTCGGTGACCGATGCGATCAACGTCCCGCGAGGCATCCAGGAGCCCCGCGTCCCGATCATGGTCGGCGGCAACGGACCCAAGGTGACCTGGCGCCTGGCTGCGCGCCACGCCGATGAGCTGAACCTCGACTGGCTCTCACCCGATGAGATCCGGGAGGCGAAGCCGGTGATCGCGTCGCGGTGCGAGGAGATCGGGCGCGACCCCGCGACTCTTCGGATCTCGGTGAACATCAGCCGCCACGTCATGAAGGTCGCCGGTGCCGCGCGGGTGGAGCTGCTCGCCGCGTACCGCGAGGTGGGCGTGGCGCGAGCCATGGGCCTGATCCAGGAGAGCGCCACCGATGACGGGGCGCTCGAGTCGCTCGCCGCCGATGCGCTGGAGGCCGGCTGCCACCTGGACTGATTGGCCGGCGCGCGAAGACGGGGCGGGAGCGACCCCCACCCCGTCTTGGGACAGAATCGTCAGGTTGTTAGCGAGCCGACCCGGGGCCCTTCGACACCTTGACGTTCGCGCAGGCCATTCCGGTCAGTGATGCCAACAGCACGACCAGGAACACCACGGTCGGGAGCGGGCTGGATCCGCTGCCACTCACCGAGGTGTCAGGGATGCTGGCAGCGGGCGTGCCGGTTCCGGCCTTGACCGACTGCTCACCGCTCTGCGACTGGCTCTCGCTCTGCGACTGGCTCTCGCTCTGCGACTGACTCTCGCTCTGCGACTGACTCTCGCTCTGCGACTGGCTCTCGCTCTGCGACTGACTCTCGCTCTGCGACTGGCTCTCCGGCTCACACAGCGCGGAGTTGGCTGATGCCTGGGTCTTGGCGTTGTGGTCGTTCGTCCACCGAACGTACAGCGTGCCTCCGCCTCGCGGCGTCGTGAAGCTGTGCTGGCCGGCCGATCCGAAGTCGATCATCGCCGCACCACTGAAGCCGGAGTCGAATGACCAGTCGATCTTGTAGTCCGGCTCGTTGGTCAGGGTGATCTTCCATGCGTAGTGATTCGCGTCGGGAGCGCACTCCGCGGTGAGCGTTGGGCTGGTCCAGGCGAGCGCGGTGGCGGTCAGGGCCAAGGTCAAGCCTAGTGCTGCGATGGGGGCGAGAAACTTCCTCATGGTGGTCCGCCTATATAGCAGGGATGGATGATGCCGAAATTCCATCCTAGGACCTGAGTACCCTTCGGACCAGTACCCCGGTACCCCACGTGGTGTGGACTTGTGTGGACTGGTGTCAAGCCGTGCTCATTTTCGCGTTGCGTGCGATCACCGACAGGCGGCTGTCATCTGGACCGAAGCCTAGAGCCGCACCTTGGGTGGCTGCGCGTCGAAGGTGTGCACCGTGTCGATGAAGCGCACCACGCCGCGCTTGTAGCTCATCAGCAGGGAGTGGGTTCGTGCCCCGCCGCCGAAGAATCGGACACCGCGCAGGAGCTCCCCATCGGTGACCCCGGTGGCAGAGAAGACGACCTCCTCGCCACTCGCGAGGTCGTTGGTCATGTAGACGCGGTCGGAGTCGTCCACGTCCACGCCCATGGCTCGCGCCCGTTCGCGTTCCTCGCCCGAGCGCCAGCGAAACTGGGCCTGGATCTCCCCTCCGAGGCACTTGAGCGCCGCCGCCGTGAGCACCCCTTCCGGCGCTCCGCCGGTGCCCATCACCGCATGCACGCCGGTCCCCGACACGGCCACCGAGATCCCGGCGGTGAGGTCACCGTCTGAAATGAGCTTGATTCGCGCCCCGGTTGCGCGCACGTCGGCGATCAGCTCGTCGTGGCGCGGCCGCTCGAGGATGACCACGGTGATGTCCCACGGCTCACGGCCGAGCCGCTCGGCGATCTTGTGGATCGTCGTCTCGACCGGGTCGTTGATGCTGACGTGCCCGGCCACCTGCGGTCCCACGATCAGCTTGCGCAGGTATGTGTCCGGTGCGTGCATCAAGCCGCCGGGCTCAGCGGCGGCCATCACCACGGTGGCGTTGGGCGATCCCGTGGCGACCAGGTTGGTCCCCTCCAGCGGGTCGACCGCGATGTCCACCGCGGTCGCGGCATCGGGGTTGCCGACCTTCTCGCCGATGTAGAGCATCGGCGCCTCGTCGCGCTCGCCCTCGCCAATGACGATCGTGCCGGTGATCTCCGCCTCGTCCATGGCGCGGCGCATCGCCTCGACGGCGGCGTGGTCGGCTCCCTCCCGGTCGCCACGGCCCATCAGGCGGGCAGCGGCGATCGCGCCGGCCTCCGTGGCCGCGACCGCCTCGACGGTGATCAACTTGTCCATGACGCGGATTATCGGGGGCGGACGGCCCGATGGCCATAGCGATACCACGTCACGTAGTTCATCGGCCCGTGTTGGGCCAGGATTCGCCGAAATCGGCCCAACGGAGCCGGCTGCGGCGCCGGCGTACCACCACCCGTGGTGCAGCCCCACATCTGGAGGCGCTGGATCTCCGCCGCGTGCTAATGAACTACGTGACGTGGTACGCGACGAAGACCAAGGCGGTCCAAGCCCGTACCATCTGTCGGTGACCCTTCCTGAACTCCCGGGCCTGACGACGTGGACCGCGACCAGATCCGACGCCGCGGCGATCACTGCGCTCATCGCAGCGTGCGAGCTGGCCGACAACGGCCTGGCCGAGGTCCATCCAACCGATGTCGAGCAGTCCTTCGACCTGGCCAACGACGAGGCGAGCGTGATCGTGGTCGAGGCGCCGGACCAGCTGGTCGGCTGGGCGACCCTGGCGGACGGCCGCGCCGATGTCGACGTCCATCCAGGATGGCGAGGGCGCGGGATCGGCGCAGCGCTGCTCGCCTGGACCGAGGAACGAGCTCGGGCGGCCGGGATGCCCGAGGTGCGTCAGGTGGTCACGAACGCGGACTCCGCCGCCCATCGGCTGTTCGAAGCCGCCGGCTACCACGTGCACCACACCTCATGGATCCTGGCGATGGAGCTGGAGGATGCCGCGCCTGAGGTCACGATCCCGCCACGGATCGAACTCCGTCCCTACAGCCCCGAGCATGCTCGCGCTGTGTACCAGGTGATCGAGGATGCCTTCAACGAGTGGCCCGGGCGCCAGCCAACGACGTTCGAGGGGTGGTCCGCGTACGTGCTCGCCCACGCGTCGTTCGCGCCGCACCTGACCCGGCTGGCGTTCGACGGCGACGAGCTGGTGGGAGCTGCGATGTGCCTCGATTACGAGGGTCAGGACGAGGGCTGGGTGCAGCAGGTCGCGACGAAAGCGACGCATCGGCATCGGGGGATCGGGAGGGCGCTGCTCCAATCGGTCTTTGCCGCCTACCACGACACCGGTCGCCGGCATGTAGGGCTTTCCACGGATTCGCGGACAGGTGCGCTGACGATGTACGAGCGAGTGGGGATGCGGGTGCGGCGGACCTACACCTCGTGGGCGAAGGATCTGGGCTAGACAGACTCGTCGCCAGACGGCCGGGCGCCGTCCGGCCACGCGGCGACGCAGACCTTGTTGCCGGCTCGGTCGGCCAGGATCCAGGTCGCCGGCGCGCTTGAGTCGTCGACCACACGCCCGCCCGCGGCGAGTGCCGCAGCGAGCCTCGCCTCGATGAGCTCCCGCGCGACCGACACGTCGATGTGCATCGCGTGCCGCAGCGGTTTGGCCGCGTCGAGTTCCTGCATCCAGACCGTGGAGCTATGACCGAAGGGGTCCACGCCACTGTCGTCGCCCATCGGCGCATACCCGAGCACGGCGTGCCAGAAGCCAAGGTCAACCGCGTCAGGCTTCGCCGAGATCGCCACCTGCATCCCCTGCACGGCCGCCGCGGCCAGCGACCCGGCGCGGAACACCGCCGTCGCCCCACCGTGCAGCACCACCCAATCGTCGACGCCTCCCGCGGCAAGGAACTCCTGCCAGCCCTGCTCGCTCATCCGCTCAGTGCCTGAAGTGTCGGCGCCCCGTGAAGACCATCGCCATGTGGTGGCGATCGGCCACTTCGATCGACATCTCGTCGCGGATGCTGCCACCGGGCTGGATGATGGCGGTGACCCCGGCCTGGGCCGCGATCTGGATTCCATCGGGGAAGGGGAAGTACGCGTCGCTGGCCATCACCGACAGCGGTGCGCGCTCGCCGGCCTTGCGCAGGGCGATCTCGACGCTCACCACCCGGCTCGGCTGTCCCGCCCCCATCCCGACCAGCGCGTGACGCTTGGTCAGCACGATGGCGTTGCTCTTCACATGCCGCACGGCACGCCAGGCGAACAGCAGGTCGGTCAGCTCGTCGAGGGTTGGCCTCCGCTGCGTGACCACCTGGAGCTTGTTGCGGTCCTCTTCGAGGTTGTCGAAGGTCTGCACCAGCAGTCCGCCGCCGATCCGCTTGAAGTCGAAATGACCGATCCCCAGCTCGGGCCCATCGGTCTCGGCCTGCGGCACCTCGATGATCTCGAAGCCCTTCTTGGTGCGCAGGATCTCGAGCGCCTCCGCCGTGTAGCCGGGCGCAACGATCGCCTCGAAGAAGCCGGGGCGGATCGCCCGGGCAGCGGCGTCATCGATCACCCGGTTGGCGCCGATGATCCCGCCGTACGCCGATACTGAGTCGCCCTCCAGGGCCAGCCGGAACGCCTCGGCGATGTCGACCACGCTGGCCAGTCCGCACGGATTGCCATGCTTGACGATGCACACGGTGGGCGTCTTGAAGTCGCTGGCGATCTGCCACGCGGCGTCGAGGTCGAGCAGGTTGTTGAACGACAGGTCCTTGCCGGCGATCTGACGGGCGCGGCTGATGGACGTGCTGCGCTGGGCGGGATCGGCGTAGAAGGCGCCGAGCTGGTGCGGGTTCTCGCCGTAGCGCAGGTCCGCCTTCTTCTCGACCACCATCGTCAGCCGGCTGGGGAAGAGGGTCCCGGTCTGCGAGTACAGGTACGAGGCGATATGGGCGTCGTACGCGGCGGTCAGCGCGAACGCATCGGCGGCAAGCTTCTGTCGGGTCTCCGGGCTGACCGTTCCATGAGCCTTCACATCCCGCAGGACCGATGCGTACTGGGTCGGGTCCGACACTGCGGCGACCCCGGGGAAGTTCTTGGCGGCGGCGCGGAGCAGGGCGACCCCGCCGATGTCGATCTTCTCGAGCGCCTGATCGAGTGTCGTGCCGGGATCAGCCACCGCGGAGCCAAAGGCGTACAGGTTCACGACCACGACGTCGATCTGCTCGATGCCGTGCTCGGCGAGCTGCGCGAGGTGATCGGCCTGGTCACGGCGGGCAAGCAGGCCGGCAAAGATGGCGGGATGGAGCGTCTTGACGCGGCCGCCCAGGATCTCGGGTGCATCGGTCAGTTCGGCGACGGCACGGACCGCGATGCCTGCTTCCGCGAGGTGCGCGCGCGTGCCGTCAGTCGCGAAGCACTCGACCCCGGCCTCGGTGAGGCCCTTGGCCAGCTCGACGATCCCTTCGCGATCCGAGACGGACAGGATTGCGCGCAACGGCGACCTCGGCTGCGTTCGGTTGCATGGTTCGAGGCGCGCCTGAGTTGCCCCGCCTCAGCAGCGTTGAGTATAGCGGCGGGGAAGGGCCGATCGGGCGGGTGCTAGACTCCGCGACCGATGGCCAAACTGTTCGATCCGTTCACCCCGCTGAACTTCCCCGACCTGTTCACCCTGATGTGGGTCGGGTCGCTGCTGATCGTGATCGGCAGCATCGTCGTGTACAACATGGCGCAGCGGCGATATCGCCGCTACCCGGCCATCCTGGCGCTGCACGAGTGGGTCTTCTGGTCGCTGGTGATCAGCTGGGGAATCATCCCGCTGCTGGTGGTGATCCACGTCCCCCTGCTCCTGCTCCTGCTGATCCTGGTGCCGGGGATGGCCACCGCGGCGTACGCCGCCTTCATGCGCTTCCCGTCGCAGATCGCCGCCGCCAACGACGAGATCCGGCGTCGCCGCTTCGTCCCGCCCCCGCGCCGCGACGTCCGTGAGCGCCACAAGCCGACCCCCGCCGGTCGCCGACGCCGCCACCGCTAGACCGCGACCCGCCGCAGGGCTCACTTGGGCTTGGTGGCCTTGATGATGGCCGGCCGGTTCCCGCTGCCCGTGCGCCTACGGGGCTCCGATGTAGGTCACCGCGATCTTGATCGTCGCCAATTCGAGGCCGACCGCACCGTCACCGGCGCACCAGGCCGAATACGCATTCAAGGAGTTGTCGACGACTGGGTCGGTGATCGACGCATCAATCAGGGATAGGGTGCCGGCGCTGTTGGCAACGCCACTGGTCGCGGTGAGAGCCATTACAACAGGCTCGCTCCCGAACGGGATCCGATACATGCCACAGGATGTCTCCGCCGACCCGGTGGTGTCGATCACGTAGCCGGCAAGGCTCGTGACGGTGGCGCCGTCGGGCACGTGCACCCCGCACGCCAGGCTGCCGACGCCTGAGGTCAAATACCGATAGCCGAACCCGCCCTCGTAGTCGAGGGAGCCCAGGGTGGGCAGCAGGTCAGCGGCTGAACAGGTGAAATGCTGCACTTGGTCCTTTCGCGCCAGCTGGCCGGCGGCCAGGCCGCCCAGCTTCGCGGCATTCACCACGGGGGTCTTGCCCGGTGCCAGTGCACCCAGTCGGTTGAGGAAGGCCGCCATCTGCTCGCGGGTGACGTTGGCCGATGGACAGAAGTTGCCGCCGCCGCAGCCGGACGTCACACCGCTGTTCGTCAGGGCGCTGATGTCGGCGTGGAACGAGTTGGCGGCGGAGACGTCTGCGAAGTCGTGACTGGCCAGCGCTCCGAGCGGGAATGCAGCCAGCGCCACGAACAGGGCGAGGACGCCGAGTTGGCGGCGAGCGCGGGGCATCGGGACACCTCAGTTCTCCGGCGCGATGCTGACCCGCCTTCCCATGGCGGCCCACTTGGCGTCGAACCGGGATCGCGGGGAGATTGTGCAACGGCCAGGCGCGGTGCGCGCGGTGGCACCCGCCGAGCCGGTGCACATGCCCCGGCGGTTCGCTAGCCCGCAGTCGTTGACGCCCGCTTGGGCTTGGTGGCCTTGATGATGGCGCTGTGCATGCCGTCGCCGACCAGGTGAGTCGAGGTGACGGTGACATCGGTCAGTCCGGCCTCACGAAGGCCCGATGCGAACTCGCTGAACGAGAGCGCCCCGGCGATGCAGCCGACGTAGCTGCCGCGTGCGGCGCGCTGCTCCGGCGTCAGGGAGTCGTCCGCCACGATGTCGCTGATCCCGATCCGGCCGCCCGGGCGCAGGACCCGCGCGATCTCCCGGAAGACCGATGCCTTGTCCGCGGCGAGGTTGACGACGCAGTTGCTGATCACGACGTCGATGCTGTCCGCCGGCAGCGGGATCGCCTCGATGGTGCCCTTCAGGAACTCCACGTTGGTCGCCCCCGCCTCGGTGGCGTTCCGCCGGGCGAGGGTGAGCATCTCGTCGGTCATGTCCAGTCCGAAGGCGCGCCCGGTCGGGCCGACGCGCCGGGCAGAGAGCAGCACATCGATGCCACCGCCCGACCCCAGGTCGAGCACGCGCTCACCGGGGCGCAACTCCGCCACCGCGGTCGGGTTGCCGCATCCGAGCGACGCCATGACGGCCGCGCTCGGCAGCTCGTCACGCTCGAGCACCGAATAGAGCTCCGACCCGATGCCGGGCTCGGCGCAGCAGCCGTCCCCGCAGCACGACGAGGCTTCGGTGCGCTCCAGCACCTGCAGCGCTGACTGCGCGTAACGCTCGCGCACCATCTCGTGAATCTGTTCGGTCATGGGTGTTGCTCCTTGGGTCGCTTGGCTCTCATGAGAGCGGGATCAGACCGGCCAGGCTGGCGCCGACGTTCGCCCAGCGGCGCGAGAAGTCGGGGGCAAGGCGGTAGTAGATGTAGGTTCCGCGTCGTTGGGTGGTGACCAGGCCGGCCTCGCGCAGCACCCGCAGATGGTGGCTGACCGTTGGCTGGCTGACGTCGCAGCACTCGGTGAAGTCGCAGGCGCAGACGGCATCGGAGTCGGCGGCAAGTTGCCGGACGATGGCCAGGCGCACGGGATCGGCGATCGCCTGGAGGAGTTCGACATCGGGGTCGGTGGACTTCACTCCCCCAGTATATCGATGGCTGTCAATATATGCCGCAGGAGGCACAGGAGGCGCGCCGCGCCTGACCTAGGGTCGGCCCCCGTCGGCGAGCCAGCGCTCCTGGAGCGCCTGAACCTCCTCGTCGGGGACGCCCGCCGAGAAGTGGTAGCCGAAGACCTTCCAGGCGCCGTCCTCGAGGCGGTAGAACATGGTGAGGCGGGTGCGGATGACGGTGCCGTCGGGGATGGTCATAGTCGGCTCGTCAGCAGCCAGGCCGACCGATCCCTCCGCCCAGCCCTGTGGATTGGAGCCGGCTTCGAGGCGGACGGCCCAGGCGAAGCCGAGGCGCAGTCGTTCGCGGTCGACGAACCACTCACCGGGCGCCGAGCCGATGAACGCGGTCGTCTCGCTCGACACCAGCTGGTCGAAGCTCGCCGCGTCGCCGATCGTGCGCTTGGTATAGAAGTCCAGGAGCGCGTCACGGACAGCCGTTGATTCCTGCATCGATCAGTCTCCCGTCGCGTTGGCGGCGACGGCAGGTCGGTCCGTCGCGGCCACCTTCTCGAATGTCAGGTTGCCATCGTGCTCGTGAATGCGCACGGTGTCGCCGGCCTTGAACTCCCCGCCGAGCAGCCGTTTGGCGAGCGGGTTCTCCACGAAGCGCTGGATGGCGCGGCGCAGCGGCCGAGCGCCGTACTGCGGGTCGTAGCCCTCGCGCGCGATGAGCGCGCGGGCGGCATCGGTCACCTCAAGGGAGATGCTGGATTCGGCGAGGCGTGCCTGCACGCCTGCAAGCAGCAGCGCGACGATCTCGCCGAGCTGGGCATCGGTCAGCGGCTGGAAGACGATGATCTCGTCGATCCGGTTCAGGAACTCGGGGCGGAAGTGGTCGCGGAGCGAGCCGCGTACTCGTTCGGCGGCCGCGGCGAAGGCGTCGGATCCCGCCTCCCCGGCCTCGATCAGCGATGCCGATCCGATGTTGCTGGTCATGATCACGACGGTGTTGCGGAAGTCCACGGTGCGCCCCTGGGAATCGGTCAGGCGCCCGTCGTCGAGCAGCTGGAGGAGGATGTTGAAGACGTCCGGATGGGCCTTCTCGATCTCGTCGAAGAGGACGACCTGGTACGGGCGCCGGCGCACCGCCTCGGTCAGCTGGCCCCCTTCCTCGTAGCCGACGTATCCCGGCGGAGCGCCGACCAGTCGCGAGACGGCGAACTTCTCCATGTACTCGCTCATGTCGATGCGCACCAGGGCCGACTCGTCGTCGAACAGGAACGCGGCCAGGGATCGGGCCAGCTCGGTCTTGCCGACGCCGGTTGGGCCCAGGAAGATGAATGAGCCGATCGGCCGCCTGGGATCTTTGAGCCCGGCGCGCGCCCGCCGGATGGCGTCGGAGATGGCGATCACGGCCTCGTCCTGGCCGATGAGCCGCTCGTGGAGGCGCTCCTCCATGTGCAGCAGCTTGTCGGTCTCGCCCTCCATCAGCCGGGTCACCGGGATGCCCGTCCAGCGGCTCACCACCTCGGCGATGTCGTCGGCGTCGACCTCCTCCTTCAGCAAAAGTGAACCGCTCGCCTTGAGCTCGCGCAGCCGCTGCTCCTGTTCTGCAAGCTGCTGCTGCAGCTCGTTGGCGCGGCCGTACTTCAGCTCCGCCGCGCGGGCGTAGTCGGCGGCGCGCTCGGCCGCTTCGATCTCTGGGGTCAGCTTCTCGAGCTGCTCGCGCGTCTCGCGGATGCCGGCCACCACCTCCTTCTCGCGCTGCCAGGCGGCCTGCATGGCGTCGCCTCGCTCGCGCAGGTCGGCGAGCTCCTTCTCGAGCGCCTTGAGCCGGGTCTGCGAGGCTTCGTCCTTCTCCTTGCGCAGCGCCTCGCGTTCGATCTCGAGCTGCATGCGGCGTCGCTCGACCTCGTCGAGCTCGGCCGGCATGGAGTCCATCTCCATCCGCAGTCGCGAGGCCGACTCGTCGACCAGGTCGATCGCCTTGTCGGGTAGGAAGCGTTCCGATATGTATCGGTTGGAAAGCACCGCTGCGGCCACCAGCGCCGAGTCGGTGATCCGGACGCCGTGGTGCACCTCGTAGCGCTCGCGCAGGCCGCGCAGGATGCTGATGGTGTCTTCGACGCTCGGCTGGTCCACCACGATCGGCTGGAAGCGGCGCTCCAGCGCGGCGTCCTTCTCGATGTTCTTGCGGTACTCGTCGAGGGTGGTGGCACCGATGGCGTGGAGCTCGCCGCGGGCGAGCATCGGCTTGAGCAGGTTGGCCGCGTCCATGGCACCCTCGGCCGCTCCGGCACCGACCACGGTGTGCAGCTCGTCGATGAACACGATGATCTGCCCCTCGGCCGCGGTGATCTCCTTGAGGACCGCCTTGAGTCGCTCCTCGAACTCACCGCGGTACTTGGCGCCGGCCACCATGGCGCCCAGGTCGAGCGCCACGACCCGCTTGTCCTTGAGTCCCTCGGGGACGTCGCCGCGGACGATCCGCTGGGCCAGCCCCTCGGCGATCGCAGTCTTGCCGACCCCGGGCTCGCCGATCAGCACGGGGTTGTTCTTGGTCCGGCGGGAGAGCACCTGGATGACGCGACGGATCTCCTCGTCACGGCCGATCACCGGATCGAGCAGCCCGCGGCGGGCGGCATCGGTCAGGTCGCGGCCGTACTTCTCCAGTGCCTCGTAGGTCGCCTCGGGGTTCTCGCTGGTCACGCGCTGGTTGCCTCGAATGCTGGTGAGAGCCTCCAGGACCGATGCGTCCTCCACGCCCTGCGTGCGGAGGATCTTCTGCGCCGCATTGCCGGTGGCATCCTCGATGATGGCGAGCAGCAGGTGCTCTGTCGAGACGTACTCGTCGCGCATCCGCTGCGCGATGGGATGGGCGTCGCTGAGGACGCGTCGTGCGTCGGCCCCGAGGGTGAGCTGGGCGCCGCCGCTCACCGTGGGGAGGGTGGCGAGGTGCGCGCGCGCCGCTGCCGCGATGGCGCCGGGATCCGTGCCCATCCGCTCGAGGACCGCGGGCACCACCCCGTCCGGTTGGTCGACGAGTGAGAGGAGCAGGTGCGCGGCGGTCAGCTCAGCATGGCCCTCGCCCTCGGCAAGCTGCTGTGCGGCGGCGATCGCCTCCTGCGCGCGGGTGGTGAACCGTTCAGTGCGCATCAGTTCGCCGTCCGGGGGTCACGTCGCGGATCGCGGGCTGGGCAGCTGTCGGGACCAGCCCACCACGTATGGTGGTTCAAGGGCACGTGCGAGCCGGATCTGGACCAAAATGGCCCCGATTGCGCGGCGCATCACCACGTGGCGTGGTGCGCGCGCGCGTCCCGCCTTCACGACGCGCTGTTGAACCACGTGGCGTGGTACGCGGCGCGTCGCGGCTTCCGCAGTCGATGCGTGCATCAGTGCACCGTCTCGTCGCGACGCGGGTCGGGCTGCGGGTGGCGGCCGAGCGCCTCACCGATCGCCTCGCGGGTCTCGTCGTCCAGGGTGGGGAGCACGACGCGCGTGCGGACGATCAGGTCGCCCCGCACCGGTGCGGCGGCAGCCTTACCGGTCACACCCTGCCTGCGCTTCGGCAGACCTTTGCCGGCCACGTGGATCTCCTGCCCGTTCTGCGTGTTCGGCCGCACGCGCAGCTTCACGGTGCCGGTGGGCGTCGGCACCGGCACCTCGGCACCCAGCAGCGCCTCGGAGAGCGTCAGTGCCAACTCGGTGACCAGGTCGGCGCCGCGTCGCTCGAACCGCCCGTCCGGCAGCTGGCGCACGGTGATCACCACGTCTCCCGGGGGTCCGCCATCGCCGGCCGGGACGGCGCCGCGCAACCTGATCTTGGCGCCGTCGGCGACGCCAGCGGGAATGGAGACCTGCAGCCGCCGCCCGTTGACGGCAACCATCCGCTCGGCGCCTCGGGCCACCTCGGCGAGGGTCACCTCGGCGACGGCGTGTGCCTCAGTGGCTCGCCGAGACGGCGGCGAAGGACGTCCGGCGGCGCGGGGCTGGCCCCCGAAATCGACGGTACCGCCCGCCCCTCCACCCGCGAAGAAGGCGCGGAAGAAGTCACTGAAGCCACCGATGTCGTCAGCGCCTCCAGCTCCGCTGCCGAAGCCGCCGAGGTCCTCCAGGTTGACCCTCCGCGTCTGCCAGCGGACGCCGCCGGGAGCGCCGCCGAAGCCACCCCAATCGGTCGCACCGCCGCCAAATCCGGTGCGGTCGTACGCCTGCCAATTGGCGCCCAGCTCGTCGTACTGCGTTCGCTTCGCCGGGTCGGAGAGGACGGCATGGGCCTCGTTGGCGTCCTTGAAGCGGCGCTCGGCAGCCGCGTCGTCGGGGTTGCGGTCCGGATGGAGCTCGCGCGCGAGCCGGCGATAGGCCTTCTTGATGTCGGCCTGCGACGCCGTCTTGGGTACGCCCAGGAGCGCGTAGTAGTCCTTGTATTCCATCCGGACCCCCTCACCGATACCGCCTAGGCGGTGCCCGCCGGCGGCTGGTCGACCGGGACCTCTCCACCGGGAATCGGCAGCACCGGCTTGTCCGGCGACCGCTTCGTCCCACGCGGACCACGCCCCGACGGTGGGGCAACCCGCTTCTGGCGGGCTGCACGCTCCGCCTTGATGCGGGCCGCCGGCCGTGGCGCGTCGATCAGCGCTTCGGCCAGCACCTGGTCCATCGTTTCGACGGGGATGATCCGCAACTGGCTGCGCACGTCCTCGGGGACGTCGATGAGATCCTTCTCGTTGCGCTTGGGGATGAGCACGATGCTCACGCCCGCCAGGTGCGCCGCCAGCAGCTTGCTCTTCAGCCCGCCGATCGGCAGCACCCGCCCGCGCAGGGTGATCTCGCCGGTCATCGCCAGATCGCGGCGCACCGGTCGCCCGGTGAGCAGCGACGCCACGGCGGTGGCCATCGTCACGCCGGCCGACGGGCCGTCCTTGGGGGTCGCCCCGGCCGGGACGTGGATGTGCAGCGTCTGCTTCTCGAAGACGGTCGGGTCGATCCCCAGCTCCTTGGTCCGCGCGCGGATGTACGAGAGGCCGGCACGCGCCGACTCCTTCATCACGTCGCCCAGCTGGCCGGTGAGGATGAACTCGTCCTTGCCCTCCATGCGGGTCGCCTCGATCTGGACGATGTCGCCGCCCGCATCGGAAACGACAAGCCCGGTGGCCATGCCGACCTGGTCCTCGGCGTCCAGCTCGCCGTAGTCGAAGCGCGCCGGGCCGAGGTAGGTCTCCAGCTCCTCCGGCTTGACGACCACCGTGACCGATGCGTCGCCGGCCACCTTTCGCGCCACCTTGCGCGCCACCGTGGCGATCTCGCGCTCGAGGTTCCGAACGCCGGCCTCATGGGTGAACGCCTGGATCAGCCGCACCAGTGCCGGCTCGGTGATCGAGAGGTTCTCGGGCGTCAGGCCATGGTTCTCCAGCTGCTTGGGCATCAGGAAGCGCTCGGCGATCCGCAGCCGCTCGAGCTGGGTGTAGCCGGGCAGCGGGATGATCTCCATCCGATCGCGAAGGGCGGCCGGAATGGTGTCGACCATGTTGGCGGTCGCGATGAAGAGGACCCGCGACAGGTCGAACGGCACCTCCAGGTAGTTGTCCTGGAAGCTGTTGTTCTGCTCCGGATCGAGCACCTCAAGCAGCGCCGATGACGGGTCGCCGCGGAAGTCCATGCCCACCTTGTCGATCTCGTCGAGCATGAAGACCGGGTTGCTGCTGCCCGCCGTCTTGATGCTCTGGATGACGCGCCCCGGCAGCGCACCGATGTAGGTGCGCCGGTGCCCGCGGATCTCTGCCTCGTCGTGGATGCCGCCCAGGCTCATCCTCACGAACTTGCGCCCCATGGCGCGGGCGATGCTCTTGCCGAGCGAGGTCTTGCCGACGCCGGGCGGGCCCACGAAGAGCAGGATCGGGCTGCGGATCTTCTCGGCCAGCTTGCGCACGGCCATGTATTCGAGGATCCGTTCCTTGGGCTTCTCGAGGCCGTAGTGGTCCTCGTGGAGCACCTTCTCGGATTCGTCGAGGTCCAGGTTGTCATCGGTCTGGACGCCCCACGGCAGGGAGACGAGCCAGTCGACGTAGGTGCGGATGACGCCCTGCTCGGGGGAGGCGGACGGGATCCGGCTCAACCGCTCGACCTCCTTGAGGGCCTTCTCCTTTACCTCGTCGGGCATGGCCGACTCCTCGACCTTGCGCTTCAGCTCGCCCGCCTCGGCCACGGCCGGGTCGTCCTCGCCGAGCTCCTTCTGGATCGCCTTCATCTGCTCGCGCAGGATGTACTCGCGCTGGGTCTTGTCCATCTCGGACTTGACCTCGCTCTGGATGCGGCCCTTGAGCTCGAGCACCTCGATCTGCTTGGCCAGGAACTTGACCGACCATGCGCAACCGCTCGGCGACGTCGATCGTCTCGAGCAGCTGTTGGCGCAGCTCGGTGGACATGTCCGGGCTGTACGCGGCCATGTCGGCCAGCAGGCCGCCATCGGTGATGTTGCGGGCGGCGACGGCAACCTCCGGCGGGACCGATGCGCCCGAGCTGACGTACTGCTCGATCTGGCCCTGGATCGACGCCATCAGCGCCTCGACCTCCAGCGTCTTCTCGCTCTCCTCGCTGATCATCTCGACCGCGCCTCGAGGTGCGGCTCGGTCTGCACCAGGTCGAGCAGACGGATGCGGCGCTGTCCCTGGACGATGGCACGGATGGTGCCGTCCTGGAGGCGGATCACCTGCGCGATCTTGGCGAGCGTACCGATGCTGTACAGCTCGTCAACCGAGCCGACCTCTTCGGTGTCGCTGGAGCGCTGGGTGATCAGCGCCACCGGCTGCGAGGTGCGCACGGCGCGATCGATCGCCTTGACGCTGCGGTCGCGGCCGACCTGCAGCGGGACGATCATCTCCGGGAAGATGACGGTGTCGCGCAGGGCGACGAGGGGGAGCACCTGGATCTGGTCGACCAACTGGTCGGCCTCCTCGGTCTGCTCAGGTTCGGTTGCCGGCGTGATGTCGGGCCTGTCTTCGGTGTTCAGTTGCGTGTCCCTTCGGTCGCGGCGACGGCGGGCTCCGGCTCGCCCTCTTCGACGTATCGCTCGACATCGCCGTCCTCGAACAGATCGTAGACGCGGATCTTGCCCAGCGCCTCGAGCTGCAGGATGACCTTGACGCCCGCCAGGTTGACCCCCTGGCGTCGGGTCAGGAAGCGGATGATACGCACCCGCCGGATATCTGCCTCCGAATAGAGGCGGAGGTTGTTGCGACGCTGCGGGCAGAGGAGGCCCTCCTCCTCGTAGATCCGCAGCGTGCGCGGGTGAACGCTCGTCAGCTCAGCGGCGATGCTGATGATGTAGCGCGGCCGACCGGGATCGCGAAGCGAGCTCATCTGGCCATCGATTCGGGTGAACTCCCGTGTCTCTTCAACATGCCGGGGCCTGCGCTCACCGACGTGAGCGCTACCCTATCCTCTGACAATTCCGTTGTCAAGGATGGTACCCCTTCGTCAGACTGAGCGACGGAGCACCCCGCGCAGCCTCGCAAGCCTGCCTGCAACGCGCCGCCGCTCACGGCCGGTCAGTGGCGTGCCGGCGTACCGCACCAGCTGATAGGCGGCGGCCAGGCGGGCGAGCGCCGTCCCGGTGAGCCCCTCCCGGCGTACGCGGTCCGCGTGGATCGCCGGAGACTCAGGGGGGCGACGCGCCCAGCGCCCGTCCCGCTCGAGTGCATCAAGGGCGGCAAGGTACGCGCCGGCAGGATCATCGAGCAGCGGTCGCCGGCGGGTGCGGGGCGCGGGCCGCATGGGCGTCGCCGGTTCCGGCGGCGGAACGACGATTGATCGCTCCTCGAAGGGATCGACCTGGCTGAACCGATACCGGCGACGCTCTTGCCAGCGCAGGTACAGGACCGCGGCCAGGAAGAGCAACTCGATGGCCGCCAGCAGCGCGACGATGCCGTAGAAGATCCAGGTCGGGGCATCGCTGACCACCTCGGACGGATCGACCGCCAGGTTGGGCAGGTTGAACGCCGGCAGGGTGATGTTCTCCGGCAGGAGCGGTCGCAGCAGCTCAGTCAGGGCGGCGATCACCACGATGAGCGGCGTCGAGGCGAGCAGCAGCGCCAGCAGGATCGCGCGCAATGGACCGATGAGCACGGTCAACACCGCCCTGGCCGGCACCCCCATGAGTGCCGCCGCCGGAATGCCGATCAGGGTCAGCCCCACCGCCACACCGAGCACCAGCAACAGCCACGATCGATTCGCCCGCCAGTCGCTCCCGGTGGCAGCGCGAACCGCCTCGAGTCGGGCCAGGCCGACCGCGGTGAAGGCGGAGCCGACGAAGACCAGGGTGCCCATGAACGCAGCCGCCGTGAAGGCTGCCTCGGCGGGCCCAGCCGTCACTGCGTGCCCGATCAGCCACGGTGCGGCAAGCCCCGGTACCGCCCAGCGCAGGAGCTGTGCCGCCTGCACGTCGTCGTCCTCGGGCGAGCGATGCGTCTCGCCACGCCAGATGGCCACGGCCCCGATCCAGCCCGCGGCGTGGGTCGAGAGCGCCGCGATCAGGTGTCCGTCGATGAGCAGGCCGCGCACCTCGGGATCGAGGAACCAGGCGGCGGCACCGCCGGCCACCGCGACCAGCGGGAGGCCCACCGCATCGGCGACCGTGCCGGTCCAACGGCGTCGGCGCCCCCACAGCATGCCCGCCGCCGCGAGGAGCGCGAACTCGAGCGGACCGACGCGGGGGATCCCACCGGCCAGCGCCTGGACCGCCGCGTAGACGACCGCCAGCCAGCCGCCCTCGGCCAGCACCTGGGCGGCGGGGAGCAGGAACCTAACCTGCCAGGACGAGCGCATCGGCCTCCTCCCATCCGGGGTCAAGCGCGGCCGATGCAGCCGGGATCCCGTGTCGCCGAACCATTGCCGCATGGGTCGCGCCCTCTGCACCGAGCGCCACGTGCTCGACGCGGTAGCCGGTCCGCGCCAGCCGTTGCATGGCGGGCAGGTACGGTCGTGGGTCGCGTGCGGACAGGGTCAGCACGGTGCCGCCGGGCGGGAAGCGCCTCGCCAGCCAGGTCAGCAGCTGCGGGTAGGGACGTGAGCTGATGGGCCCAATGCGCGCCAGGAACTCGCCGGTGCGAGCCAGCTGGCCGTGCGCCGCCTGCGGCCCGAGGTAGGCGACCTGCTGGATCGTGCCGGTGAAGCTGGCCGCCGCGATGCCGCAGGACGCGCCGCCGGCCAGCAGTTGGCGGGAAAGTGACGCAGCGGCCACGCACAGCCCCTCGAATGCCTCGTCGTCGTAGGTCATCTCCCAGTGGGGGCCGGGGATCGTCTGCACGTCCAGCGCGATGATCACCTCGCGGCCGCGGGCCGGCTCGTAGCGTCGGCTCACCGTCGTGCCGAGACGGGCGGTGGCGCGCCAGTGAATGCGCCGCAGCGAATCGCCCGGCTGGAACGGCCGCACGCCGCCGAAGAGGGCAGGGTCGGCGAAGAGTGATCGACGTGCTCGGCGCTCACCGATGGGAGCCGCGTTCCGGGCGGCCATCCGCAACGGCACGCCGCGCGGGCTCACGACCAGCGACGTCTCGCCCGATTCCGTGCCGGCAGCGGCGTCACGGCCCAGGATGTCGCGGACGCGCAGCCGCGCCGGACCGACGTCGTAGACGCCACGCCGCCGCGCCTCGAGGTGGAAGTGGCGCACCACCCGCTCGAACCAGGTGAGCGCCCACGCGTTGTGCAGCACCCGCCGGCCGAACCGCTCGTCATCGCGCTCCAGGACGGGTCGCTCGCGCACCGTGATGCCCTCGCTGATAAGGTCGTCGGCCGCGATCCACGGGAGTGGCAGCGGCTTGCGATTCCAGATCGTCACGTCGAGGCGCACCGTGTCACCCGCGACGGCCCGGCTCGCACCCAACGATCGGGAATACGCGACCTGGCCGATTCCGAATCGGGTCCATAGCCTCGTCAACGAGGCGTAACCGAGCGTCACCGTGGCGACCAGGAAGAGCCCGGGCGCGTTTGCGACAACCCCCGCGACGATCATCGTCGCGACCACTGCCAGCCAGCCGCTCATCGCGGTCCCGCGTCTAGTCGGCGTCGCCGGCGAGCGGCACCGGTGTGGCGTCCAGCACCGCGTCGATCACGCCGCCGACCGTCGCACCGCGCAGTTCGCGGTCGATGTCGAGCAGAACGCGGTGGTCGAGAACGGCATGCGCCATGGCACGCACATCGTCGGGGAGCGTGAAGGCGCGCCCGTCGAGCAGGGCCCACGCCTGTGCCGCCCGGTACAGCGCCACACTGCTCCGTGGGGAGGCACCGAGCCGCAGGTCCGGATGGTCCCGGGTGGCGCGCACCAGCGCGACCAGGTACGCCTCCACGTCCGGGCTGACCGCAACGACGCGGGCAGCGCCCCGCAGTGCGCTCAGCTCCTCGGGGTCGGCCACGCGGGCGACGGCATCGAGCGGTTCGTCGGCGGCCTGGTAACGGCGCGCGATCTCCCGCTCGCCGTCCTCGTCGGGATAGCCGAGCGAGATCCGCAACAGGAATCGATCGAGCTGCGCCTCGGGCAGCGCGAAGGTGCCCTCCAGTTCGATCGGGTTCTGGGTGGCCAGCACCACGAACGGGTCGGGGAGCGGACGCGTGACCCCTTCGGCCGAGACCTGGCGCTCCTGCATAGCCTCGAGCAGCGAAGACTGCGTGCGCGGCGTGGCGCGGTTGATCTCGTCCACCAGCAGCACGTTGGTGAAGACGGGGCCAGGGACGAATCGGAAGTCCCCGTGGTCGAGGATGCTGCTGCCGGTCACGTCGGTGGGGAGCAGGTCGGGCGTCCCCTGCACCCGGGCAAAGGTCAGCCCCAGCGCCTGGGAGAAGGCCCGGGCCAGGAGCGTCTTGCCGACCCCCGGGACGTCCTCCAGCAGGGCGTGCCCGTCGGCCAGCACCGCGGTGGCCAGCATCCGGAGCGGCAACCGGGCGCCCACGACCGCCCTGCCGACCGCCTCTTCGAGGTCGCGGAGGAACCGCCCTCCCTGTGCGGCAGCGCTGGGGGCAGCGTCGGTGGACGGGTCGTGCGCGTCGGTCATCTGCCTATCGGTATCCCTTCATGGTGTCTCGGCGTTCACAACGGTCCATCGCTCACCGCCGAACGGTGCGGCGCTCGCACCCATCGTCAGCCTCAGGAACTCGGCGACCGGAACCGGCACCAGCTCGGTGCTGCCGAAGATGCCCAGGAAGGATGTGAATCGGCGCTCGTAGCGCACCAGCTCGGCGACGGCGATCACCCGATCCGTGTCGGTCGCAATTCGGACGCGAACGCTGCGGAGCAGCACCTCGACGTCCGCACACGGCCCCGCGGCCTCCTGCGCGCACCGCGCCGCAAGGCGCGAGATCGCCTCCTCGGCGGCGACAGCCAGAGCGGTCGGATCGGCCGCCAGGCCGTCTTCCCAGCTTGCACGACCGTCAGCCACATCCGGCCACTGTGTCACGAACCGGTCCACCACCGCGGCCGGCGAGGCTGACGCTCCGGCGATAAGCCAGAAGCCGGTGCCCCAGATCAGCATTGGGATGGTCAGCCACACCATTGCCGCCGCGCGAGATCCGCGGACGGACTCCGCGCGCTCCACGTCAGCGAACCGGGTCTGGGCTGCCCGGTAGGCGAGTGTCGCCTGGGTCGCCCATAGACCGACGAATGCCGCTCCGGCGAGGAACGGGAGCAGGTACCACGACGTGTCGCCATAGGCGAGGGTCAGGCCCGCGACGCCCGCAATCGCCGCGCCCTCCGCGGCCAGCCAGGCAAGGCCGATCATCCGTCGCCCGATTGCCAGGTCACCGAGCCCCCACGCCAGCAACGCCAGGCGGAGCGCCCTGGCCGCGCTCACTCCCCGATGAGCAGGCTGCGCAGCGCCGCCTCGTGCTCGGCCGACGTGATCGCCAGCACGCTGTCGCCGACCCGCAGGGCGGTGTCGCTGCGCGCCACGATGGCGCGGTCGTCGCGCACGATGACCGCGATGGTGCTCCCCTCGGGGAGCTCGATGTCACGCAGCATGCGCCCGATCGCCGGCGACGACGCGTCGAGTTGCGCCTCGACAACCTGCACGTCGCCACCCTCGAGCTCAGCGAGGTGCAGCAGGTCGTGGATCGGAATCTCGTGCTCGATGACCGCCAGAATCGCACGCGTCGGGCTCACCGTGTCATCGATGGCGAGTCGGCGGAAGAGCGCCTCGTTCTTCGGGTTGTTCACGCGCGCGATGGCGCGCGGAACGTTGAAGCGCATCTTCGCCACCTGGCAGGCGACCAGGTTGTCCTCGTCGTCGCCGGTCACCGCCGCAACCACGTCGGCGCGCGCCATGCCGGCCTCGGCCTGGTAACGGCCCTCGCACCCGTCGTTGGGGATCACGATGCTGCCCAGCTCGTCGGCGATGCTGCGCGCCCGGCCGGGGTCCTTCTCGATCATCACCACTTCGTGGCCGGCCGCGAGCAGCTCCTTGGTGAGGTAGTAGCCGACATTCCCTCCGCCGATGACGACGACGTACATCGGTCAGCTCTCCTCGGGCGGCACGAGGGCAGCCTGGGTCGAGGCTCGCAGACCATGAGCCGGCATCCCCTGTCGCGGCTCGGCGGTGGGCGGCTCGACGGCGCCGTTGGTGGCCTCGGCGCCATCGGTGGCGGCGAGGACCAGCGCATCGGCCAGCACAACGGTCCGGCAGATCGTCTCCAGGCCAAGGGTGCGATACGCCTCCGCGCGCAGCGGATCATTGATCTTGGCGATCACTCGCGGGATGCCGAAGATGTGCTTGCCCAACTGCGCGGCCATCGCATTCCGGTTGTCGCCCTGCGTGAGCGCCATGAGCACCTCCGCCATTTCGGCGCCGGCGCCGCGGAGCACGTCTTCATCGGTCCCGCTGCCGCGCACCGTGACCCCGCCGAAGGTGCTCGGCAAACGGTTGAAGGCGCGCTGTTCCACGTCGATCACCGTGACATGGTCGCCTCGCTCGTCCAGGGTCGCCGCGGTCATGGCCCCCACGCGGCCGCAGCCGATGATGATCACTCTCATGGTGCGTGTGCCAACTCCTCCGTCTCGGCTCGCAGGCACCAGACCGGCGCTGTCGAGTTGCGCATGACATACGGGACGGTCCGTCCCGCGTCCCAGCCTCCGCCGAAGCGGGTCTTATAGCGTAGCCCCATCACGATCAGGTCTGCGCGCTGCTCGGCCGCGTCGTCGACGATCGCGGCTCCCGCGGCGCGCGCCTGCGAGATGCCGGTGCGCACCCGGATCTCCTGTTCGGCCAGGAAGGCCTCGCCGCGGCCGAGCACCTCGTCGGCGAAGGCCATCGCCGTTGCATCCTGCGCGTCGAGCTGTCGCTCGAAGGGCACCTCGATCACGTGGAGCAGCGAGGCCTGTCCCTCGGAGCCGGCGAGCAGCATGGCCGTGAGCCGCAGGGCGGCGTCGTCCGCCTCGGTGCCGGCCAGGGGGACGAGGATGCGCTCGAAGACGAGCAGCGCGGGTCGCTTCTCGCGACGTCCGAAGATCATGTGCCCGATATCCTACGGCGCGCCCGAGGGCGCCGGAACGTCGATCACACCGTCGACGATGAACTCGTCGCTCGTCGTGTCGGTCGAGGTAACCGGGAGCGGACCGACCGGCAGCACTGAGCGGTCGATCAGGACGCAGTCAGCCGGATAGGACGGCCGAGCGCCGATCGTGCCAAGACGCGGCTCGGTCTCTCGAGCGGCGATCTCCATCCGCCCATCCACGAGGCGGATCGACTGGAGCGCCACGGACCATCCGGCGGAATCCCGCCGGCCGATGAAGAGGCAGAGGAGCGCCTCGACCGCGAAGTCCGCATTCGCCGGGATCGGCGCGACCAGCGCGGCTGCGGCATCCGTGTCGAACGCGATCTCGATCGCCGCCTCGTCGCGCTCCACGATCTGCATGTCCGCCAGGCGCGTGATGTTGACGCTCACCGTTCCGGACCGGCCGCTCGGCGACACGTCCGCGGAGGGGGTCGGCGACGCAGGCGCCCCGCACGCTGCCAGGAGCAGGAGGACGCAGACGAGACCGGCCACCGCCGCCGAACGGCTCATCGGCCCTGGCTGAGCCGATCCACCAGCCAGCGCGGCAGGTCACGCTCGCGCATCAGGCGCTGGGTCGCGGGGACGTCGTACGCGACGCGACGGTACTCGGCCGTTCCGGCATCGGTGTCGAGCACGACGTACGACGCGTCCGGGTTGCCGTCGCGTGGCTGCCCGACGCTGCCGGGGTTGATCAGCGCCCGGCGCGCGTCGAGCGCAATCGGCGCCTTCGTGTCTGCAGGAACCACCTCCATGCGGCCGTCATCGGCCCGGTAGATGATCGGCATGTGGGTGTGGCCAAAGAGGCAGGTGCGGGTCTCGAACGAGCCAAGGTTCTCGCTGGCGATTCGCTGGTCGGTGATGTATTCCCAGATGGGCTCGCGCGGTGAGCCGTGGACAGCGGTCAGGTCGCCATCACGGCGCACCTGCGGCAGGCCCGCGAGGTAGGCGCGCGTGTCCTCGTCCAGCACCGCGGCGGTCCAGCGAATCGCGGTCGCGGCGTCGGGGTTGAACCAGCTGGCGTCCACCACGCCGACCGCCGCGCCGTCGTGATTGCCCATCACCGCCCGTGCCCCCAGCTCCACGAGGCGCCGGATCACTTCATTGGGCTGCGGGCCGTAGCCGACGATGTCTCCGAGCGCCCAGACCTCGTCGACCGGCGGCATGTCGTCGCACACCGCGTCGAGCGCAGCGAGATTGGCGTGGATGTCCGACAGGACGGCGAGGCGCATGGGGCACGGAGTATACCGATGGACGCCCCGATTCGACCGCGATGGCGCTGGGGCTGGCAGCCACGCCAGCTGTTCCACGGGGCGGATCTAACGATCAACCATCAGCCTCATCGGGTCCATTTCGGCCCTGATAGGGGCCGGAAGTGCCGCATTGCGGGAATCCGCGCCTGTGGCGGCCCCGTGCGTGATTGTTGGATCCGTGGGGCGAGACACGGCACTCCAGGCCGGATCAGCCGAGCGGCCGCCGGCCCGGCTCTCCGGGGCGTCGGGGGAGAGAGGCAGGCGTCGGTCGTTCCTTGGTCGCGGTTACGAATCGGTGACCACCGAGCGCGGCAAGCCCGGTCTCGACGATCCACGGCTTCCCCGCGCCGACCTCCCCCAGCGCTTTCCGACCGCGTCGCAACTCCTCGTCCTGCTCCGCGAGGGGTCCCTTCCAGGCGAGCAGGTGTCCGCCGATGCGCACCAGGGGGATGGCGAGTTCGGCGAGGACAGGAAGGGCGGCGCAGGCTCGGGCGGTGACAACCGCGTACCGCCCTCGATGCCCGGGGTCCCGGCCGAGCGCCTCGGCACGCTCAGCCAGCACCGTCACATCGCGAAGTCCGAGTGCGGCGACCATCTCCCGAAGCGCATCGGCCTTCTTGCCGACGGAGTCGACCAGCGCCCAGCCGATCTCGGGCCGGGCTAGCGCCAGCGGAATGCCGGGAACGCCGCCGCCTGAGCCGAGATCGATGACCCGGTCCGGTTCCCAGGCATCGAGGAGGGGCAGCGCGGCCAGCGCATCGAGCAGGTGGGAGCGTGCGATCGCCTGCGGCTCGATCACGCGCGTCAGGTTGAGCCGCTCGTTCGCGACGAGGAGGAGCTCGACGTAGCGCTCGACCCTGGCGAGGTACTCCGGCGGCACGAGTGCGGCGATCGGCGGAGCATCGGCCAGCAGCCCCTCGAGCGCCTCGCGTGTCGCGCGCGCCGCGGCGGCGGCGCCATCGGTTCCGGACAACAAAGATGCCTCCGCGGCGGCGTTTCGGTCTTCCCGGCCACGGGCGGTATCGCGGCCGGCTTGCGCATCGGCCCCGCGCCATGTCCGGTTACCGTACTCGGCCACCGGGGAAGCAGGATCGCCACCGTACCAGCCGCGCGCGGCGCCCGACAACCGGCTTATCCACCAAACCTGCGGCCAACGCCCCGATTGTGGATAACTCGCCCGCGTATACTCGCCCTCGATGGCGCCAGGGGCCCGGCGGGGCGGTACGATCGGAGACCAGTGGCGGCGACGCTGAACGACAGCCCGCCGCGCTTCGCCCACCAGAGCGAAGCCGAGCTGGCGAGGATCCTCGACTTCTACGGTGTCGCATGGCGGTACGAACCGGACATCTTCCCCCTCTCGTGGAACGCCGACGGCGCGGTCACCGAGTCGTTCTCCCCGGATTTCTACCTGCCCGAGATCGACCTGTACCTCGAGCTGACAACCCTCAAGCAGGCGCTCGTCCGAAAGAAGAACCGCAAGCTGCGATGGCTCCGTCAGCTCTACCCCGACGTGAAAGTGAAGCTCTTCTATGCGCGCGACTTCCGTGCCCTGATGGTCAAGTACGGGCGCCTGGATTTCCTCGCCGACGTGACCGCCATGAACGGAAACGGACCGCTCGATGACCGGGCCGGCGCCAGTGTCTGAGCCGAAGGTCCACGACGACGTGGAGGAGGTCCTCCTCACCCACGAGCAGATCGAGGCCCGTGTGGCAGAGCTCGGAGCGCAGCTGGCGGCCGATTACGCCGACCGCAACCCGGTTCTGGTCAGCGTTCTGAAGGGTTCCATCATCTTCCTGGCCGATCTGGTGCGGGCGATGGACGTCCCACTCGCGATCGACCTGATGGAGGTCAGCAGCTACGGCGCCGCGACCGAGTCGAGTGGACAGGTGCGCATCCTCAAGGACCTCTCGGGCTCGATCGAGGGGCGGCACGTGATCGTGGTCGAGGACATCATCGACACCGGCCTCACCCTCAACTACCTGCTGCGCTACCTCGAGGACCGTGGCCCCTCCTCGATCCGCGTCTGCTGCCTGCTCGACAAGCCGGCGCGTCGTCTCGCCTCCATCGATATCGACTATCGCGGCTTCACCATCCCGGACCGCTTCGTCATCGGCTACGGCCTCGACTACGACGAGCGCTACCGGAACCTGCCGTACATCGGCGTCCTGCGTCCCTCCGTCTACACGCCCGCCGCGGAGTAGCGCGCCGTGAACGGGGCGCCCGGCGGCCGCTTCCGGCTCCCGATCCTGCTCGGCAGCCTGCTCATGATTGCCGCCGGATTCCTGACGTGGTGGAACGCCGGTGGTGAGACGGTGAACGGTGTGCGGGTGCCGGCCAGCTCGGGGATCGGGCTCGAAGGGCCGGGCATCGTCATCTATGGCGCTGCCCTGGCAGCCCTGGTGCTCCTCGACATCGGGTACATGCGCGGACGCTGGGGCTTCCTGCTCGACACGCCGTGGGTCTACCTGGCGCTCGGGTTGATTGCCACGGCCGCGCTCGGCTACCGCGCCTGGGAACTGTGGTCGGTCGGCTTCCTGCCGCTCCCGCAGCGCTCGCCCGGACTCGCCGCGGCGGCGGTCGGCGCGGCGCTGGTCCTGTACGGCGCCGGGCGGGGGCTCAGCGCGGGGGCAGGATCACGTCGCTGAGGAGGATCCAGCCGACGATAACCGTTACCAGCAGTCCCGCCAGGATGAGCATCGGTCGCAGATCAGGGCGGTAGTCGCTGGGGGACGTGCGAGGCGGGCGCGGCGGCGTGGGCTGATCGGGCGAGGGGTCTTCCGCATCGCCACTCATCGCGGGCTGCCTAGATCTCGCCGAGGTAGGCCTGGCGCACCTGCGGGTCGGCCGCCAGGTTGGCGGCGGTGTCGGCAAGGATGATCTGGCCGGTCTGCAGGACGTACCCGCGGTTGGCCACGTTGAAGGCCATCTGCGCGTTCTGCTCGACCAGGAGGACCGTGGTCCCCTGGCTATTGATGTCGCGGATGATCTGGAAGATCTGCTCGGTCAGGATCGGTGAGAGACCCATCGACGGCTCGTCGAGCAACAGCAGAGTTGGTCGTGCCATCAGTGCTCGACCGATGGCCAGCATCTGCTGCTCGCCGCCCGACAGCGTGCCGGCTCGTTGCGTGCGGCGCTCCTTCAGACGCGGGAACAGGTCGAAGACGCGAGCGACATCGTCCGCAATCACGCCTGAGCGGCTGAAGGCGCCCATCTGCAGGTTCTCGTAGACCGTCATGCGTGTGAAGACGTGCCTGCCCTCGGGCGCCTGGGCGATCCCCATCCCCACGACAGCATGCGGCTTCTCGGCCTGGATCTCGGCGCCGTTGTACAGGACCTTCCCTTCCCGCGCGTGGGTGATGGCGCTGATGGTGCGCAACGTGGTCGACTTGCCGGCTCCGTTCGAGCCGATGAGGGTCACCACCTCGCCGGGGTCCACCGTCATCGACACACCCTTCAGGGCGTGGATGTTGCCGTAGTAGGTGTGGACGTCGACCAGTTCGAGTGCGTGCGTCATGCGGTGGCCTGCTTTCCGAGGTAGGCCTCGATCACGCGCGGATTGGCGCGAATCTCGGCAGGCGTCCCCTCGGCGATCTTCTCGCCGTAGTCGAGCACGGTGATCCGCTCGCTGACACCCATGACCACCTTCATGTCGTGCTCGATGAGCAGGACCGTCAGCTGCAGGTCACGCTGCAGCCGGGCGATGAATTCGGTCATCTGGTTGGTCTCGCCGGGGTTCATGCCGGCGGTCGGCTCGTCCAGCAGCAGGAGCTTGGGGTCGCTGGCGAGGGCTCGTGCGACCTCGAGCCGGCGTTGGTCGCCGTAGGGGAGGTTTCTGGCGAGCTCGCCGGACGTCGATCGCTCGAGTCCCACCAGCTCAAGCAACTCGAAGGCCCGCCGCTCGGCATTCGCTTCCTCATCTCGGATGCCGGCCATCCCGGCGATGGCTCCGTACCATTGCCCGTGCATCCGCACATGACGTCCAACCATCACATTTGCCAGGACCGTCATGTTCTGGAAGAGCCGAATGTTCTGGTACGTGCGCGCTACGCCGAGACCGGCGACTTCGTGCGGAGGCATGTGGCTGATGTCGATCCCGTCGAACTCGATGGTGCCGGAGGTCGGGTGGTACACGCCGCTCAGCTGGTTGAAGAAGGTGGTCTTCCCGGCGCCGTTCGGCCCGATGATCGAGACGATCGAGTTGCGCGGGATCTCGAAGTCGATGTCGCGGTTGGCGACGAGCCCCTCGAAGGCCTTGGTCACGGTGCGCGCCACCAGCAGTGGGGGACCGCCCGCGTCATTCGTACCCATCGTCCCGGGAGCGGCTTGGATCGTCATCGGTCAGGCATCTCCTGAGATCACGTCGAACTCTGGCCCGTGCTGCGGGCCATCGCCGGTGCGCGACTCCTCAAGCTCGGCTTTCCGCGCGGCATCGGGAACCAGGCCCTCGGGGCGCAGGATCATCACCGCCACCAGCACCGCACCGTAGACGAGCAGCTTGTACTCGGCGAACTCGCGGAGGAGCTCGGGTGTGCCGATGAGTGCGAAGGCTCCCACGATGACGCCGGGGATGCTGCCCATGCCGCCCAACACCACCACCGCCAGCACCGTGATGGAGACCAGCAGGACGAACCCGCCGGGGACCACACCCTGGAGGTGGGTGGCGAAGATGGCGCCGCCCACGCAGCCCACCGACGCGCCGATGGCGAATGCCAGCAGCTTGTAGTTGACCGTGCTGATGCCCGTCGCCTGCGCCACGTCCTCGTCCTCACGCATGGCGTTCCACGCACGGCCGGTACGCGAGTACTTCAGTCGGTGGGCGACGATGGCGGCCAACACGCAGAAACCGAGCAGCGGGAAGTAGGTGGCCGCAGCCCCGCTCTGCTCGCCGATCAGCGGCAGCGTGTACTTCCCGTCGGCGATCATGAAGGGCACGCTCAGGATGCCGGTCGGGCCGCCAAGCCACGGCTTCAGCGCCTCGGAGCCGAGCAGCACCCGCGCGATCTCGCCGAAGCCGAGTGTGACGATGGCCAGGTAGTCCCCGCGCAGGCGAAGCACCGGCGCGCCGATCATGAGCCCGACGATTGCCGACAGGGCGACGACGAGCGGCAGGGCCACCCAGAAGTTCAGGCCCCAGCCCAGCGCTGAGGTGGGCGATGTGATCAGCGCCGTGAAGTAGGCACCGACCGCGTAGAAGGCGACGTAGCCGAGGTCGAGCAGGCCGGCATAGCCGACCACGATATTCAGGCCGAGCCCGAGCAGGACATAGAAGCCGACCAGCACGATGACCTGCGTCAGGAACGATCCCGATAGCCACGGCAGCGTGTACAGGAAGGCGAGCGCCAGCAGGAGGAGTGCCCAGCGCAGTACTGAACGTGCGCCCGGATCCGCCTTGGCGATACTGGTCGTGGCCGTCCGACGCGCGTACGGCCAAAGGCCCGCGATGATCGCGCCGACCACGAACACGGTTGTTCCGCTGAACGGGGTCATCCCGTGGGCGACGTACAGCCAGTCATCGAACTCGACAAAGCCCCACTGCAGGAGGCGCGGTCGCAGGAACGGCTCGATGATGGCGACGACCAGCATCGCCCCCGCGCCTCCCACGATGGTCCGCCTCGCGGCACCGGGCGCCATGCGGACGAGGCCCCCGAGCACGGCCAGTCCCGCAGCAAGCCCGAAATTGAGCAGGGCGCCCCCCGTTGCGTCGAGGCCGATGCCAGCGAAACCGACGAAGTCGAGGACTCCGGTCGACATCCGCACCAGTACGGAGCGGATTCCGGGCGAAAGCGCGACGGCCACCAGGAAGGCGGCGCTGAAGAATCCGCCCGCAACCACGCCGGCCGCCAGCGCGGACGCCGCGCGCGCGATCGGCGAACCGACTCGACCGGCCACCAGATACCCGAGCGCCAGCGCGGGCAGCCCCAGCATCAGGCGTCCCAGGGTCAGGTAGTCGGTGATCACCTGCCGCTCGGCCAGGGCGGGGGCAAGGCCCACCGCCACCAGGTAGATCAGGATCCCCCCGGTGATCAGGCCGCTCGAGGTGGCTCGACGCAGGTCCGAACCGGTCGGCATCTACGTGCCCTCCTTCCTGCCAAAGAGGCCGTACGGCCGGAAGATGAGAACCAGCACGAGCACCGAGAAGGCGATGACGTCCTTCAACTGGTTTGGCGACGGCACGCCCAGCCCTGACAGCAGCAGGAACGGGGCGACCGATTCCAGGATCCCGAGCACCACACCACCGAGCATCGCGCCGAAGATATTGCCGATCCCGCCGAGCACGGCCGCGGTAAAGGCCTTGATCCCGGGCAGGAAGCCCATCGACCAGATGACCTGGTTGTACACGATGGCATACAGGACGCCCGCGGCTCCGGCCAGCAGGCCACCGATAGCGAAGGTGGTGACGATGATGCGGTCGACGTCGATACCCATCAGCGCGGCGGTGTCCTTGTCCTCGCTCACCGCTCGCATGGCGCGGCCGGTGCGGGTCCGCTCCACGAACCAGAAGAGGAGCAGCATCAACCCCACCGCCGCCACGATGACCGTTGCATGCGCTTTCAGGATGGGGATGCCGAAGATGTCCCAGGTTCCCTGGAAGAAGTCGATGCGCGGGTACGCCTTGATCGAGTCACCGTACAGCCCGCGCACGCTGTTTGCGATGAACAGCGACGCGCCGATGGCAGTGATCAGCGGCACCAGCCGAGGGGCTCGCCGCAGGGGCCGATACGCGACCCGCTCCAGGACAATGGCGACGATCATCGAGCTCAACGCCCCCACCAGGAGCAGCAGCGGAACGGCGAGCATCGGGTTGCCGTTCAGGAAGCCGCTGTCAGAGAACCAGTCGGCGACGAAGAATGCCGTCATGCCGCCGAACATGAAGACGTCGCCGTGGGCGAAGTTGATCATGAACAGGACACCGTAGACCAGGGTGTAGCCCAGAGCGATGAGGGCATACACGCTTCCCTGCGAGATGCCGAAGATGAGCAGGTCCCGCCACTGGTCGCCGCTCAGCAGCCCCGCCGACAGGGTCGCGAACGAGCCGACCGAGACGCCGACGACGATGGCCACCCCAAGCGCCCACAGCACGATGTCGGCAGGGCGGACGCTGGACGGCCGTCGCATCGGAGCCGGTTCCTCCATGGTGGCGATCTAGGGGGCCGGGGGTGAGTTCTGCGCAGTGTACCCGGGGGGTGCAAGAGAGCGGGTGGGCCGAGTCCGGCCCACCCGCTCTGGGTGTCTTGGGGTCAGATCTTCAGGGCTACTGCGCCCGGGTCGTCCAGACCTCGGTGAAGACTCCGTCGACCAGCTGCGCGATCGAAACATCCTCGGCGCCGCAGTCCCCGCCCTTGCAGGTCAGCGTCCCGGTGAGTCCGGCGTAGCCGGTGAGGCCCGCGATGTAGTCGCGGATCCCGGCCTTCGAGAAGTACGACGTTCCGTCTGCTGCGTCGCCGACATGGGCGTCCTCGACGGCATCCATCAGGATGTTGTAGGCGTCATAGCCGTGCGCGTGGTACGGAGCGATGGGGTTTGCGGACCCTTCCAGCTCGAGCAGAGCCGGCAGGAAGTCATCGGTGTACCGGGTGCCGAAGTTCAGGTCGGGACCGGAGAAGAACATTCCGATCTCCTCCGCGACCGCGCCTGCGGCATCGATCATTCCCTGGTCCTTGACGCCGTCGGCGCCGAACAGGATCGTGTCGGCCAGGGCGGGGATGTCCCGCGACTGGTTGACGATGAGCGGACCCTCCGGGGAGAAGATCGGCATGAAGATCATCTCAGGCCCCTCGGCTCCGATAGCCGTGAGGAGCGCCTGGAAGTTCGTGTCACCGATGTTGATGGCGTTCGTCGACGTTGTCTCGCCATCGCAGAAATCGGCGAAGTCAGCCACAAAGACCGCGGCCAACTGCTCGGCGTAGGGGCTTCCGTCATGGATGGTGGCTGCGGAGGTGACGCCCAGCTCCTCGCAGGCGTACTTGGCGACGGCCGCGCCCTGCACGGTGTCGTTGTACGCGGTGCGGAAGAAGAACTCGCCACCGTACTGCTCGTGGTCGGGGTTGGTCAGTCCCGGCGCCGTGTTCGACGGCGAGATGAGGACCAGGCCGACGGCTCCGAGCACCGGCGCAGCGGTGACCGCGGTGCGCGAGCATGTGGTCCCGATGACCCCGAGCACGGCACTGTTGGCCGCGATAGCGGTGGCTGCGGTCTGGCCCGAGGCGGCGTCACCACAGCCGGCGTCCTCGTGGAGGACCTCGACATCGCGACCGAGGATCTGGCCACGCTCTTCCTGGGCCACCTGGATGCCCCAGTTGCTGTCATTGCCGAGGAAGGCGACGTCACCGGTGATGGCCAGCGCGCTGGCGATGGTCAGCGGCTCGCCCGCCGGAACGGCGACACAGCCAAGCTCGAGGGCCTCGCAGGCAGCTGCCGGATCGGCAGCCATCGACTCACTTGCGGAAGCGGCTGTGCTTCCGCTCGGGCTCGATGACGCCGGCGTACATGCCGCCAGGATCATGAGGAGCGCAATCGGCATCACGCTCCACTTCAGGGACTTCTGCATTGGGTCTCCTCCAAATCCGTGCTCGGGGCGATATGTCGCGCGAACCCGGCAAGGTGTGCCGGCCATCATACGGGCGAGTTCGCCGATCGCGCAATAGGGGGAATTCGCGTTCGCCCGTCTTGTCTACACGTATCAGCGCCGATCAGTTCACGCCATCCGAAGGTACCGGCCGGCCAGGTCGGCTGCCGTGGTATCCTCTGCTGGGTACGTCTGCAGCCCCCGCGCTGCGCTTCGCTCCCGAGAGGCTCCCGTGGAGTATCACGTCCGCAGCGCCCGCCTCACCGATGTCGACGCCGCGATCCGCCTTGTCAGGCGTGATCCGGAAGGCGCCGGTGACCAGCAGGGCGACGCTGATCGGCTCCGCAATCTGCTCTTCGTCCCGTCCGCCACCGTGGTGGTCGCGGTGATCGAGAAGCGCGTTGTCGGTGTCGGGGTCCTCTCGATCCGTCCGTCGGTTCGCTCGGGCCCGTTCATCGGCACCATCGATGAGCTCGGAGCGGAGACCGCCACCGAACGGCAGGGGAGCACACCGTCGGCCGCAGACGCCACGCAGCGGAGCGTCATCGGTGCCTCGATCCTCGAGCACCTTGTAACCTCCGCGCGGAACAAGGGTTGCACTCGCGTGGACGTCACCGATCCTCTTGCTGCTGCCGGGCCGGCGCTTCTCAAGCGTGCCGGGTTCGCACGGCGAGGGGCGCTGCTGAGCCGCGACATCGGCTGATCATTCAGTTCATGGCGCGCCGGGCCGGGGCACCAGGCGACAACCAGATCGGTATCAATCAAGGAGAGCTCAGTTGAGCAAGAACGTGGCCGTCTTCGTTGACGTCGCCAACCTGTACTACTCGGCCCGCGGGCAAGAGGTCGACGTCGATTACGTCGCCCTGCTCAAGACGGCCACCAAGGGGCGTGATCTGATTCGCGCCTATGCCTATTCCGGCCTCGATCCGGAGAACGAGAACCAGCGCAAGTTCATCGACTTCCTGGGCAAGAACGACTACAAGGTCATCACCAAGGACATCCGCAAGTTCGGCGACGGCCGGGTCAAGGCGAACCTGGACATCGAGCTGGTGGTGGACCTCTTCCGCCTGGCCGACCGGATGGATATCGCGGTCATCGTGTCGGGTGACGGCGACTTCGCTCCCGCCATCCGCGCTCTCCAGGACAAGGGCGTCCGATGCGAGGTGATCAGCTTCCGGCCGAACACCAGTTCGGATCTGATCGCCGTTGCCGACGAGTTCATCGACATCATGAAGATCATCGGCATCGGCCGTGGCAAGGAGCCCGACAAGGCGAGCAAGGTGATGAGCGCCCCGCCGATGCCGGCCAAGGAGGTCATTCCCGAGTTCGGGTTCCGCGAGGCTCCCGCATCGGTGGCAGCCGCGGCGATGGCGGCCCTCCGTGAGGGCAAGGACGCCAAGCCAGCTGCACCCCGCGGTCGTGGACGGGGCCGCACGCGCACCGAGGCTGCACCCGCCGAGGCGGAGCAGGTCGCTGTCGCGCCAGCGGTGCAGGCCGATCCCGCCGCCGCGCCGGCTGAATCGACTCCGGGCGAGGCCTCCACTGGCGAGTCTCCGGATGGGCGCCGACGCCGACGTCGACGCGGCGGTCGCGGTCGTGGCCGCGGCGGTCGTGGGCGGGCCGACGAGGCGACGACCGCGACCGATGCGCCGCAAGCCGGGGAGATCGGCTGGGTCGAGCTCGACGACATCTCGCAGATCGACGATCTGGGTGGTGCGGCGGGCACGATCGATGCCGAGTCCCGCGAGTACACCTTCGAGGAGGCCGACGCGGCCACCCTCGCCGAACTCGGGCTGACGCAGGCTGCCGAGGCTCCCGCCGAGGCGGCTGCCGAGAGCTCCAGCGAGGCGCCGAAGCCCCGCCGCTCTCGTTCCGCCAGGCCGAAGGCGAAGGCCGAGGCTCCCGCCGAGGTGGCTGCCGAGAGCTCCAGCGAGGCGCCCAAGCCCCGCCGCGCTCGTTCCGCCAGGCCGAAGGCGAAGGCCGAGGCTCCCGCCGAGGTGGCTGCCGAGAGCTCCAGCGAGGCGCCCAAGCCCCGCCGCGCTCGTTCCGCCAGGCCGAAGGCGAAGGCCGAGGCTCCAGCCGAGGTGGCTGCCGAGAGCTCCAGCGAGGCGCCCAAGCCCCGCCGCGCTCGTTCCGCCAGGCCGAAGGCCCCGGCGGAGCAGGCGCCGTCGCCTGACGCGACCGCCGACGGTGAGGAGGGCATCTGGCAGCGCTTCCGCTCGGGTCGCAAGACCCCGTCGTAGGCGGTCTACCCCTGCACCGACGAAGCCGGCCCTCGGGCCGGCTTCGTCGTGTTCACTCCGCGCGCCGCTAGTTTGCGGACTCGGCCCCCGGGGTCTCCGTCTCGGTAGCGGGAGCCCGGCGCGTGACGCGCCGGGCCGTCGGTGCCTCGACCGGTGCAGGACCGTTCGCCTCGGCGGGGGCATCGGCCTCGGATTGTGGTCGGGCGAAGATCGGCATCCATTCGGCCGCGGTGACCGCCTCGCGGGCGCGGCCCGCCGCTTCCCGAGCTCGAACCGTGGCGTCGCGCGCCGAGACGGCAAGGTCGTCACGGATCTGACGGCCCGCCTTGGGTGCGGTCAGCATCGCCGCGATGACTCCCGCCGCCGCGCCGAGCAGCAGCCCGAGGAAGAACGTGCCCCAATGGCGACGCTCCTCCGCAGCCTTCGCGGGTGCTGAATCGCCGGCGAACTTTCGAACGATGGGAACGGTCGCGCCGGCTGCGCTGAGCGCCGCAATTCGGCTCTTCCAGATGCGGCTGATCCCCGGCTGAAGGTCCTTTCGCCAGGCGCGGCTGCCCCATCGAAGGGCCTCGCGACCGGCCTTATTGACCTGTCCGGTCGCCTCCTGGCGGATGGGTGCGGACTCCCGCCAGGCTTCGCCAGCTCGGACCGAGGCTGCCTCGGCTGCCTCGCCGACTGATGCGACGAACTCGCGTGCTCGCGCGGCGATCTGGTCCTGCATCTGCGGGTCCAGCATCCTGTCTACCAATGAGCGTACCGTCGGTGGTACCTGATCGGCCATCTGCGTATCTCCTTGCTTCTCAGGTCGGGGGGCGGTGCCGCAAAGTATGACACTCAACCTGGTGCTCCGCCGAATCGCTCTCCGGTCTGGCGGGTCCGGTAGCCGGCCGGCCGCCGCGATGAGGTGCCCGGACGACCCGGCGGAGCAGATCGAATTGTGGCCCGCCACCTTGATTCTGGCCTTAGGCGCTCCTTATCGGTGCGCCTGCCTATACTCGGGCGATGACCCACGGCCAGCTCGATGCGGGCTTCCTCAGCCTTGGACAGATGACCGCCCGAACGATTGCGTTGCGCTCGGCAGCAGCCGGGCGGCTGCATCGCACGCTGCTGGTGCACGGTCCCGCGGGAGCCGGCAAGGGCGCATTCGTCGACGATCTGCTTGCGCTCCTCTTCTGCACGGAAGCCGCGGTCGAGGATCGCCCCTGCAACGCCTGTCGCGGCTGTCGCGACGGTCGGGCGCGGGCCCATCCGGACCTGGTGATCGGCTCGCCGGAGCGTTGGCGAGCGGACCGCTCCACCGGGGAGAGCATCGTCGCCGCAGCGCGTCGCTGGCTGCTCGAGTCCGCGGGGGCACCGATCGCGGGGGATCATCGGGTGGCGCTGATCGACGGTGCGGACCGCGCCAACGAGCAGACGCAGAACGCACTGCTCAAGGCGCTCGAAGAGCCGCACGGGCGCCAGATGTTCATCCTCGTGGCCAACGACCCGTCGCGCCTGCTGCCCACCATCCGATCGCGCAGCCAGGCCATGCGGATCGGAGCAGTCCCTCGGGCTGAGCTGGTGGATTGGCTCGTTGCTCGCGAGCGGGTCCCGGCAGACGACGCGGACGCTCTCTCCCGGCTGGCGGGCGGGTTGGCCGGAACCGCCATCAGCTACGCCCGGGAGCCGGCGCGGGTCGACTGGCGGCGCCGCACGCAGCGGGAGCTGCTGACGCTGCTCGAGCGCGGCCTGGCCGACCGGTTCGCGTCGGTGCGAGACCTGATCGACGAGGGGGCGAGGCAGGCAGCGCCGGCGCCCGAGTCGGCCGACGATGCGGTCGACGGAGAAGCGGTTCGCACGCCGGCTGGGGCGCAGCGGCAGGCAGGCCTGCTCATCGTGGATGCCTGGCTGGACCTCGCACGTGACCTGATGGTCTCCGCGGCCGACCGCCCGAGGATGGCGCCGACGATGGCCCTGCTGCCCGAAAGCGGCGCGCTCGCCTCGCGGCTCGATCGCCCACACCTGCTCCGGATGATCGCCCTGCTGGAGCGGATTCGCCAGGGGCTGCTGCAGAACGCCGCTCCGCGTCTCGCCCTGGAGGTCGCCATGGTCTCGTGGCCTCGCCTCGGCACGTGAGCGCGGCGAATCTGGAGCGACCGGACCGGCAGCGGCTGTCCGCCATCGTCACCGGGCGGGTCCAGGGGGTGGGATTCCGATGGTGGGTGCGCACCATGGCCGATCGGCTGTCGCTGACCGGCTGGGTGACCAACCGTGACGACGAACGAAGCGTGGAACTCGTGGCGGAGGGAACCCCGGCCGCCCTGAACGAGCTCGAGCGGCTGCTGCGCAGGGGTCCGCCCGGCGCGGTGGTGGATGCCGTGGAGGTGACCCGCGGCCCCGCCTCGGGGAGCTACTCGCGCTTCGAGATCACCCGGTCATGAACTGGCGTGCAATCGGCTGCGGACTGCTGGCAGCGACCGTCTTCGTGGCGATCGGCCTGCTCGGCATGTCGCTGGCCTTCTCCCGCGCCGATGGCTGCCCCGAGCGCGTCCAGTGGGGCGACGCGGGGTACCTTCCGGTCGGGGCGGAGACCGCCGAGCCGGGGTTTTCCGACGGCGGCGATCCAGTGGAGATCGGCTCCACGTTCGTCGGCCTGACCACTCGGCGCGTCTGGGGGCCTCCCGGAAGCGTGCCGTACAGCAGCATTGCCTCCGGATCGGTCTTCGAGAAGCCGCAGCAGATCATCCTCGAGTGCGGGGACGGGACCTTCCAGGAGTATCGCGCCGAGCTCTCCACCCGGTAGCGGCCCGCCTGATCAGCCCCCGGAAGCCAGGCCGAGCCGATCGCGAACAGCCAGCGCGTATCGGTCGGTCATACCGGCAACGTAGTCGGCGACCTGCGTGACGAGGGGCGCCTCGTGTTCTCGGTAGGTATCCGGCAGCTGCTCCGGGTGCGCGAGGTGGTGGTCCATCAGGCCCCGCAGCGTGGCAATCGCTGAACGCTGTTCGCGCAGGAGCCCGGGGTCGAGGTAGACCCGCTCGAACATGAAGTCGCGCAGCTGGTGCATGACGGCCAGCGTCGCGTCGTCCATCTGCACCGACCCGACGGCAACCGAGTGGTCGATCACCGCCTCGATCATCTCGCCGACCCAGGCACGCCCCGGTTCCCCGAAGCGCTCGAGCACAGGCGCCGGGAACGAGTAGGGCGCCAGCACGCCGGCACGGATCGCATCCAGCGCGTCGTGGGAGAGGTACGCGATCCGATCGGCGTACCGGACGCAGAACGCCTCGGGGGTCGTTGGCGGCGGGTGGATCCGCCACGAGTGGGCACGGATCCCGTCGCGCACCTCCCAGGTCAGGTTGAGATCCTCGAGCACCTCGTAGATGCGGACGCTCTGGGCGGCGTGATGCCAGCCCTCCGGCGGGAAGTAGGGCGACAGGGCCTCTTCCCCGGTGTGGCCGAACGGGGTATGGCCAACGTCGTGACCGAGCGCGATCGCCTCCGCCAGGGGTTCATTGAGCGAGAGGCCGCGCGCCAGCCCACGGGCGATCTGCGCAACCTGCAGCGTGTGGGTCAGTCGGGTCACGAAGTGGTCGCCCTCGGGGTTGAGGAAGACCTGCGTCTTGTGTTTCAAGCGCCGGAACGCCTTCGAGTGGATGATCCGATCGCGGTCGCGCTCGAAGGCGGCCCGGTACCGGTCCGGCTCCTCCTGGCGGACGCGGCCGCGGCTCCGCGTCGAGCGGGTCGCGGCGGGCGAGAGGCGCGCCTCGTCGGCCTCGCGGTCGGTCCGCTCGTAGCGGATGAGGTCGGACATGGACCGATGATGACCGATGGCGGTCGTTCCGCGGGCCGTATCATCGGCCGGCCATGATCTGCCGCCGACCGTGACCGGCCTCCTCTTCCGCTTCCGGGAGAGCGCCGGCGCCCTTTCGGAGCGCAACTTCCGGCTTCTCTGGCTGGGCCAGACCGGGTCGACGTTCGGCGACGGGCTGACATTCGTGGCCATCGCCTTCGCAGTGATCGGCCTCTCCGGATCGGCGACCGATATCGGTCTCGTCTTCGCCGCGTACTCGCTGCCGAATGTCGTCTTCCTGCTCGCCGGCGGCGTCTGGGCCGATCGGCTCCCGCGCAACCTGGTGATGCTCACCAGCGATGGAATCCGGGCCATCGTCCAGGCCGGGATCGCCTACCTGCTGTTCAGCGGAACGGCGGAGATCTGGCACCTGATCGTTGTGGCCGCCCTGCATGGCGCCAGTTCCGCCTTCTTCGTCCCGGCGGCGACCGGGCTCATGCCCCAGGTCGTGTCGCAGCCTCGACTGCAGCAGGCCAACGCGCTGATGGCCATCTCGCGGAGCATGGCGTTCATCGTCGGGCCCGCGGTGTCGGGCATCATCGTGGCGGCCTCCGGCCCGGGCTGGGTGTTCGCCATCGACGCCGGGACCTATGTCCTGAGCGGGATCACGCTCGCCGCGCTGCGGATCGATCGCCAGGCCGCGGTGATGGAGCGCGCGTCGTTCATCTCCGAACTCGCCCACGGCTGGCGCGAGGTGCGCTCGCGTGACTGGCTGATCGCCTCCCTGTTGGCCTTTTCGCTGAGCAACATCGGGCTTGGTGCCTTCATGGTGCTCGGACCGCTGATCATCGATCGCGAGCTCGGCGGCGCGGCGGACTGGGGCCTGATTCTGACGGTCGGGGCGTTCGGCGCGCTGCTTGGCGGCGCCGTGGCGCTGCGCTGGAAACCCGGACGTCCGCTGCTCGTCGGATTCCTGGTGATGCTGGTCGGGGTCTCCCGGGCGGTCGCGCTCATCCCGCCGCTTCCGGTGGTCGTGCTGGCCCTCGCCAGCCTGGCGACCATGATGGCGATCACCCTGTCGAACACCCTGTGGGAGACCGTCCTCCAGGAGCGCATTCCGCAGGCGTCGCTGTCCCGCGTCTCCTCGTACGACTGGATGGTGTCGCTCGTCTTCCAGCCGGTCGCCTTTGCCCTGGTCGGTCCACTCGCCGACGCGATCGGGGAGGCGCAGACGCTGCTCATCGCCTCCGCCATCCTCGTTGCCGGGAATGCGGGAATCCTGGTGCTCGTTCCGAGCGTGCGGCGGATGAAGCGCCTCGAACTGGACGAGGCAGCGTCGATCCCGTAATCCGCCCGCGGAGGGGCGATCAGGTCGACTGCTCGGGGCGTATCAGGGGGATGAAGTCATCGACGCGTCGCAGGTTGACGATAACGACCTCGGCCCGCTCGTCGGCCCCCTCGTCGACCGCAAAGGTCGCCTCGGTGAGCGGCAGGAAGCGTCGCATCGCGCGCAGAATCGGATCGTCCTGCTCGCCGGGTCGCAGGTGTGCCGTGCCCTCCACGCGAAAGCGGCCCGCGCGGATGAACACCTGGTGCTGGTTGCGCGGTACGCGCAGTTCCGGTGGGCTGACGTGCGGCGGAGGCACCACGAGCACCGTCTCGTCCGGGAACACGTCGCTCCACTGCGCGTCGTCGATGCCCGCGGGGAGGAATGCGAACGGCTCGCCCGCCTGGAGGATGTCGCTCATCCGCTGGCCCTCCACGTGGACCCAGCCGGAGAGATCCGCGTCCTCGAGGATGAGGCGGATCGGCTCAAGACCGTTGCTCGTCGACTGCATGGTGGCCCGCTCCCGGTAGTGGCCACCGACCTTACCCCCGCGCCGGGCGCTTGCCATCCCACTCGATGGTCGTCCTGACCCGCCTCTGGGGTGTCCGATCGTACTGGGCAGACTGGGTGAGGGCGCAAGTGGGTCGGCGGCGCTAGGGTGGGTTCCAGCCCCGGTATCCAATCGCGCGAGGTCGACCACGCAGATGCTCAGTTCCCGGATAGCCCGCGCCGTTGCCGCTCTGATCACCGCCGTGCTTGTTGCCGGGCTCGCGCCGGCGGTGCCCGACCTGGCTCCGGGACCGGTGGCGATCGGCTCGTCCGAGGCGACGGAGGCGATCGACGGCTCGCGGGACTTCTCGCTGCCCCCTGGGACCACCCACGTCGCCATTCACTGGCCCGGCCACGCCGACGCCACCGTGACGGCCGCCTTCAGCGCGGACGGGGAGGTCTTCTCCGAACCGGAGACGGTTGAGCTCGACGAGGTTGGTGAGGCGCGCGGCGACGGCGAGTCGTACGGCACGGTGATGGGCGCGGATGGCATGCGCGTCGTGCGCGTGCAGGCGCTTCGGCCCCTCGACGCCGTGTCGGTTCTGTCGCTCGACACGGCCCGCTCGGACGCCGCGCCGCTCGGCCTGGGGGCTCGTGCGGCCGGGGTCACCGCCATCCCGGGCATCATCTCGCGCAGCGCGTGGGGTGCCGACGAGTCGCTCCGGTTCGACGGCGCCGGCGACGAGCTCTGGCAGCGCGAGTACCACCCACTTCAGAAGCTGGTGGTCCACCACACCGCGGGCCGGAATGCCGATCCCGATCCGGCCGCCACGGTGCGGGCGATCTATTACTACCACGCGGTCAAGCAGGGCTGGGGCGACATCGGCTACCAGTACCTCATCGACGAGGCCGGCCGGATCTACGAGGGCAGGCACTCGCGGGACTACTGGCGAGGTGCCACGCCGACCGCGGACAACGGGGCTGGCCTGGTGGTGACCGGTGGCCAGGCTCGCCTTCACAACTCGGGCACCATGGGCATCGGGCTGCTTGGGACGCTCACATCGCAGGCTCCCACGTCGGCAGCTCGAGCGTCACTGGTGAGGATGCTGGCCTGGGCGGCTGCCGGGTACGGCATCAATCCGACCGGGAGCGGGCCATATGTCAACCCGGTGACCGGTCTCACGCGGAATACGCCGAACATCGGCGGTCACCGTGACTACAACGCCACCGGCTGCCCCGGCGGCACGCTCTATGCGCTGCTGCCCGCGATCCGCAAGGAGGTCGCCGCCCAGATCAATACGTGGCCGGGGGAGGCGTACAACCCCCAGCGCACCCTCACCTTCGCTGCTGGCACGCATGTGGGTCGTCGGTTCAGCGCCACCGGTTCGATCACGACGTCGAAGTCGTACACGCTCACCAAAGCCTCGGGGGCACCGACGAACCAGCGGAGCAGCGTGCCCAACCAGGCGGGAAGCTGGTACTACGTGACCGCGGGCGTGTGGGCCGGGTACTGGATCAAAGAGGCGCCGAGCATGACGCTGAGCGGGGGTGTACCCGCGCCGCCGGCCGTCGAGGTCTTCGAGACCGCGCGCCCGCTCTCGCTTGCACCCGGCACCTACCTGGGCCGGAAGTTCAACACCTACGGTGTCGTGACCGCGTCGAAGTCGTACGAGGCGGGGACTGGCGCGGTGGCCTGGACGACGCAGGCGAGCGGCATCCCGCGGCAGGGTGGCTCCTGGTACTACATCACCGTGGGCCCGCTGGAGGGCTACTGGATCGCGGCATCGAGTGGCACGAGCCTCGGCGCCCCGGCGCCGCCACCTCCACCCCCGCTCGCGACCTACGATCCGCAGCGAACCCTGCTGATGGCCCCCGGCAAATATGTCGGGTACAGGTTCAGTACCTACGGGGTGGTCGCCGCGACGAAGACGTACGTCCTGCCCGCCGCATCGTCAGCGCCGGTCAGCATCAAGAGGACGATCATCAACCAGGACGGCGTCTGGTATCTCGTGACCGCGGGGGTCTGGGAGGACTACTGGATCAAGGAGTCCGCCGGGACCACCCTCGGCTCACCCTGATCGGGTCGGAACGGGGATGGCGCGCCGGACAGGATTCGAACCTGCGACCTTCGGCTCCGGAGGCCGACGCTCTATCCACTGAGCTACCGGCGCGCGGCGGGATTGGCAGTCTAGCGCACCGCTGCCCCGGGTAAGCAGGAGGCCCCTCCGAAGAGGGGCCTCCCAGTGCTGCCGGATTCGCTAATCACAAGGGCATCTTTCACGAGCGGTTTCCCGCTCTACCCTTACCCAAACCTACCCATGGCCTTGCAATCAGTGGTGAATCGCTGTACGAACAGCGTCGAAAGGATACCCGACAGGTCGGGAATTGGCAATGGTCTGGGGCTAAGAAATGTTCACATTCGAGCGTGAAATTGGCCCATCAACCGGCTGAACCGATGGTCACCGATTGAATCACCACGGGGTCGAGCGGGACCCACCCAACCGGCCTATTCACAGCCACGGCGCCGATGGCGTCGATCACGTCGGTCCCCTCGATCACCTTGCCGAAGATCGTGTAGTCGCGCGCCAGTCGTCCGTCCAGGTCGGCCAGATCGATGAAGAACTGGCTCCCGTTCGAATCCGGCAGGGCGCTGTGGGCCATAGCGACCACGTACGGGTCGTAGTTCAGGCCGTCGGCCACCGGCTCGATGACGAACGCGTACCCCGGCCCGCCCGCACCCAGCCCGTCGAAGTCCGCCCGATTCTCCTTCGTCTGGGGGTCACCGGCCTGGGCGACGAAGCCCGCGTCAACGCGGTGGAAGCTGATCCCGTCGTAGAAGCCGCAGCGCCCCAGCGCCACGAAGTTTGCGGTGGCGATGGGAGCGACGTCCGGATACAGCTCGATGGTGAACGTACCCAGGTTGGTGACGACGACCGCTCGGTCGGCCCCGGCGATGACGCCGGGCGCTTCCGCGGCGGTCGGGGCGGCGGTCGGGCAACCCGACGAGCTCGGTGCGGATGGCGTCGGCGAGCCTGAGGTGCAGGCGGAGACGGCCAGAGCTGCGACGGAGAGCGCGACGAGGCCGAACGCGGCGCGGGGACGGGTGGTCAATGAAGCTCCTGGGTTACGGCAGGGAGTGGGCCAGGAAGGCTAGCACCCAGGCGCGGTAGTCATCGGCGCAGGTCTCGATGAGTTGCGCATGGCCGGCGTCATCGCAGAACTGGACGCGCGGAGCGGATCCACCCTCCTCGGCAGCCGCCTGCAGGTCGGCCGCGTCGCCACGACCGATCTTGTCGTCACGCCCGCCGAAGAGGAGGAGCACGGGTCGGTCCTTGTACCGCTCGATCGCCTGCACCGGGTCGACCGAGCTGATGTCCTCTCCGGTCCGCAGCAGCCCGCCCATCAGGATCGACCATGCGGCGGGCAGGCCGAGTGGGTACCCCTTCGCTTCCAGGCGCGCCTGGATCGCATTGGCGATCGTGGCGTGGGTCGAGTCAAGGATGAGCGCGTCAATGCGCAGATCGCCAGCGGCGACGTTCACCGCCACGCTCCCTCCCATCGAGACGCCGAGCATCGCCACTGTGGTCGGTGCCTTGGTCGCCTCCAGCCAGTCGAGCACGGCGCGCAGATCCTGGCGCTCCCGGACGCCGAGCGTGGTGGCCGCGTCGCCGCTCTGGCCGTGGTTTCGGAAGTCGAAGAGGACCACGTTGTAGTCGCGATGCAGGATCTCGGCCCACGCGAGCATCTCGCTCTTGTTTCCCCCGTAGCCATGCGCCAGGACGATCGTCGACCCGGTGCCCGGAATCCCGACAACAGCCGGGATGTACCACCCAGCGATCCGCGTTCCGTCGCTCGCCGTCAGGGCGTCCCCGGCCGGCGCCCCCTGGTCGGTACAGTCGGTCCGGTCAGTGAAGGCATCGAGCGCCGCGTCGGTGGCGATGTCGTAGTTGATCGCCTCGTAGCGCCAGCCGAAGGCCGATGCGGGAGTGCGGCAATCCCTTGACGGATCTGGAGGCTTGACAACCTGCCCCGACCCGGCGTAGCCGGCGTAGCCGAGGTACGCGATGAGCAGGATCATGATCGCCACCAGGGCGAACGACACCCACCGCGAAATGGCGGCGCGGCGGACGGTGCGCGGATTCTCTGGCAGCTCGAACGGCACGGATCCGAGTATACGGTGGTGCCCCATGCGGCACTCCCCTACAATCCGGGCCCGTGACCAGTTCGAAAGTAACCCGTCCCACGACCCGGCCGCGGCCGGCACCGGCCCGCCACCGGTCGCATTCTCTTGCTCCCGAACACCTCGGTGAGTCGGGCGGCGCGGCGATGCTGATCGTCGGCATCGGTGGGCTTGCCCTGTTCATCGCCGCCATTGCCGTCGTCGTCTCAGGCCTGGGACTGGCCGGTCGCTACGCCACCGTGGAGCCACCGCCCAATCTCGACCAGCTGGGCACCCCGCAGATCATCGGCGGCCTGGCGCTGGCCATCCTCAGCGTGGGACTGCTTGCCGGTGCCGGCGCCCTGCTCGCCGATGCGCGCGGCAGCCGGGTGGCCGTGATCGGGCTCGCTGGACTGACGGCGGCCATCGCCGCTGCGGGCTTCGCGATGAGCCTCGTCCAGACGCGCCGTGACATCGTGCTGCTGAGCGCCCTGGGCGTCGCCGCCCTGGTATTCGCGGGCTCGGCGGCGGCCCTCGCGCGCCTGCGGCGCTAGCTCCCCACAACGCGCGCTCGGGCGCATCTGTCGTGCCGGTGGTCGTCTTCGCAGGCGCGGGCGTGCTGCTCTGCATCGGCGGCGCGGGAGTGACGGTCTTTGGTCTCTTCTTCCCGCACCTGATCGCCGACCGGTTGCCTGCCGAGGTGCTGCTCGACGCGGCCGCCGTGGGCGGAGCCGCGGTGGCGCTCGGCGTGGCGCTCACCGTGCTCGGCCTGGCGCACCTTGCGACTGCCACTGCGCTCTGGCGTACGGCCAGCGCCTCCGAGACGCTTGGCGTGGTACTGGGCGCGGGCATGACCGTGCTCGCCTTCGGGCTGGCGGTGGCGCTGCTGGTCAGCGTGGTGGCGGCGAGCGCCCCGACCATCTTCCTGCTCCCACCGGCCGTGATCCTTGGGCTCGCGGCGAGCGCCTACGGGGCGGCGACGGTGGCGATCCTTCGCCGCCGGATTGGTCCGATCTGAAGGAGCAGGCGACCTCCCCTGCTATACTCCGCCACCGTCGCTCCCGCGGGCCCGTGGTGTAGCGGCCCAACATGCCAGCCTGTCACGCTGGAGATCGCCGGTTCGAATCCGGTCGGGCCCGCCACCTCCCGCCGACCCGTTCAGGTGTGACTCTCGACCGCTCGACCCGCGGCCTCCGCGCGGCGTCCCCATAGAGAACCGCATGGGAGAAACGTGCAATGAACGACACGCAGAAGTCCGCCAAGAGCTCCACCTTCACGGACGCTGAACGAGCGGCGATGAAGGAGCGCACCAAGGAGCTGAAGGCGGAAGCGCGCTCGGGTAAGGACAAGGCGGCTGGCGAGAGCGCCGTCCTGGCCGCGATTGCCGCGATGCCGGAGTTGGATCGCGCCATGGCCGAGCGGATCCACCAGATCGTCAAGATCAGCGCGCCTGGCCTCTCACCGAAGACGTGGTACGGGATGCCCGCGTACGCGAGGGATGGCAAGGTCGTCTGCTTCTTCCAGGCTGCAGACAAGTTCAAGGCGAGGTATGCGACGTTCGGCTTCAACGATGAGGCGCACCTCGACGACGGCGCCATGTGGCCGACCGCCTTCGCGCTGAAGGAGCTGACCGCCGCCGACGAGAAGCGGATCGGCGCGCTCGTGAAGAAGGCGGTCGGCTGAGGGACTAGTCCGTGCGGCTGTCGCGCGCCGCCTCGTGCAGGTCGTGGTGGGCAACGATCACGTCGATCGCTTCGTCGACGTCATCGGTCACGGTGAAGAGGGTCAGGTCATCGGCGCCGATCTTGCCGTCCGCGACCGCAGTGGTGAGCATCCAGTCGAGCAGGCCGCTCCAGTAGTCCACCCCGAAAAGCACCACCGGGAAATGCTGCACCTTGCCCGTCTGGATCAGCGTCAGCGCCTCGAACAGCTCGTCGAGCGTGCCGTAGCCGCCGGGGAAGATGCAGAACGCCTCCGCGTACTTCATGAACATCGTCTTGCGGACGAAGAAGTAGCGGAACTCCATCCCCAGCGTGACGAACTCGTTCAGCCCCTGCTCGAACGGGAGCTCGATGTTGCAGCCCACCGAAACGCCCCCCGCCTCGCGGGCGCCCCGGTTGGCCGCCTCCATGATCCCCGGACCGCCGCCGGTGATGATTGCGTAGCCGCGTTTCGCCAGCTTGCGTGCCAGCGAGCGGGCCATGCGGTAGTAGGGGTCGCTGCGGCTGCTCCGCGCCGAACCGAAGACGCTGACTGCCGGACCGATGCCGGCGAGGGCATCGAAGCCCTCGACGAACTCGCCCATGATCCGCAGTGCACGCCAGCTATCGGTCTTGAGGAAGGCCGTGCCGGCGTCCTCCTGCAGGAGGCGCTGATCCTCGGTGAGGCGTGCCTTGCCGTCGCGCGTGAAGACCGCACCGCTGCGGTGCGCACTGGTCCGCTTCCTGGTCATGGGGCTCCTTCGCTCGACAGGTCGGGACCCGGATGGTAGGGTGACTCGTCCGTCCGAGGCGACCGCAACGGATCGCTGCGGTGATCATCGGAAGCGGGACGCGTGCCCCGAACCGCTCGTACAGAGGATTCTATTGCTGGAGCTCCTGCGCCGTGTCGCAGTGCTGACGATCGTCAGCGCGGTCGCGATCGGCCTCCTGGCCCCGCTCACCACGCGATCGGCCACGCCCGTCGCGATCGCCGCCCAGCAGCTGCTGGCCGCGGCCGATTCGTCTTCCCTTGGCCTCGATCGAGGCGCCCAGGCAGGGCGCGAGCGACTGGCGGCCGTGAGCCTGGCCGACGTCGCTCCACCGATCGGCCCCGAGACCCTTGACCCGTCCTCCTCCGTGCCGGGTCCGGCCAGCGTCGAGATGGAGGCGACCATGTTTGTGCGCGCCGCGAAGATCGTCGCTCCGCCCCCGATCACCGACAACACGATCACCGGCAAGGCGACCTGGTACTGCTGCACGGCCGGCTGGCGCGGGCAGGCAGTCGTCGCACTCCCCGGGGCGCTGGGCGGTGGCTATGACGCGCCGCCGGCAGCCCGCTTCGTGACGGTCTGCGCAGATCGCTGTGTCGTCCTGCCGGTGGTGGACTACTGCGGCTGCTACTGGGGGACCGCCAGCCAGAAGGTCGCCGATCTCTCGCCCGAGGCGTGGGCCGCGGTCAGTGACTCGGGACTCAGTCGAGGCGTCATCACCGTTACGGTTCACCTCGGCGGCTGAGGCGCACCACTCGCGGACGAGCGCGGCACGCTAGCATCGGGTCGTGTTGCAGCCCCTCGGTATCGGCCATGTCGTCCTCAAGGTGCGCGACCTTGATCGATCGCTCGTCTTCTACCGAGACCTGCTCGGCTTCCGCGTGGTCAGCCAGATGAGCAACGTGATGATCTTTCTCACCGCGACCGGAGAGTCGCACCACGACCTTGCGCTCCTGCGTGTCGGCCAGCAGGCCCCATCCCCGCTCCAGACCTCGACCGGCCTGTACCACGTGGCCATTCAGCTTGCCGACTGGGAGGCGGTGCGCGCCGCGCACGCGCTGCTGAGCGAGCGGGGGTTGCTGAAGGGGGCGGTCGACCACGGCGTGACGCGGTCGCTGTACACCGCGGACCCTGACGGCAACGAGATCGAGCTCTATTGCGATGCACCGCGGTCTGAGTGGGAGGGCCGGGTCGACGAGGTGATGACGGTCAAGCCCCTGCGCGTCGACTGACCGACGCCGGCCCTGCGCTAGCGAGCGAAGGTCAGGATCGCGAAGCCGGCGACCAGGATGAAGGCCACGAACACGACCAGCAGACGCGCCCCCCAGTTGACGCGGCGCTGGGGCAGCGGCTGGTAGGGACGCCCGCGGCGGGACGAGCGGCGGCTCATCGGCCCCACTCGCGACGCAGGAGGAACGGCGTCGTCAGCGCCTCGCGATTGCCCACCGAGCGAAGCTGCTTGCGCGTCCGTTTCAGCAGCTTGCCGTGGTAGGTCCCATCCCCGTACGGCTCGTGCAGCCGGGCAACGTCCCAGTCGTGCGTGCCGGCGATGGCGAACGGTGGGAGGTATCGGTCCAGGACGACCTTCGCCTCGTCGATCGCCACGAAGCGTCGAGCCCGCGACGCGTTGTCGAGCAGGGTCAGCAGGTCGGCGAAACTGGCATCCAGGTCGCTGACCAGCGTCGAGAGGCGCTCCATGGTGCCGGGCATGCGCTCTGTGCGAAAGAGACCACCCAGCAGCGCCTTGCGATCCTCCGCATCCAGCCCGGCGAGCCCGTCGCGCAGGCTGGGCACGCTCACCGCGGGATCGGCTGCCGGCACCTCGTAGTCGTACAGGTGGACCATCATGCCGGCGCGGTCCCTCGCAATTCGGCATCGTTGAAGAGCGACCATCCATCGATCTCCGGCGGTTGCACGCCCAGTTGGGTGAGGATGGTCGCCACGTGGCCGCGGTGGTCGGTGGCGTGGTTGACGGCCTGCACCAGGATGACCGCGGCGGGGACCGGATCGCCGTCCACGTCGATCTCCCGCGCAGGATCGATCCCGTCGGCGATCTCGACAAGCCGGTCGCCGGTGAAGCGCGCCCGTTCGAGGAGGAGGTCGATGCCCGGGAACGGCCCGGGGATCTCCCAACGCACCGGCGGCACCCAACCGGTCAGCAGCCGCAGGTAGAAGCTCTCCGCGCGGACCAGGTGGGTCAGCGTATCCCCGAGCTCGCCGTACGTCCCCTCGACGGTGGTCGCTCGCTGTTCGTCGGTCAGCGGACGACATGCCTCCAGGATCTTCTCGTTGGCCCATCGGTTGTGGCGGAAGAGCTCGCGCAGTGTGGTGGTCATGGGTGCAAGTATCGGGGTCAGGGCCGACCGGTACAATTCGCCCCGCACCCAGGCGCCGCGGCGCCATCGGTCTTGGAAGTCGGAGGACCCGTCCGCATGCTGCTCGACGGCAAGAAGCTGCTCATCACCGGCGTGCTGACTGACGACAGCATCGCCTTCGCCATCGCTCGCGTGGCGCAGGAGGCGGGCGCCGAGGTGCTGCTGACGGGCGTCGGCCGCGGGATGAGCCTCACGCAGCGCGTGGCAAAGCGGCTCCTCACCACTCCCGACGTGCTCGAGATGGACGTCAACAGCCCCGACCAGGTCGCCGCGGTGAGCGCCGAGGTGATGCGCCGCTGGGGGCGGCTCGACGGTGTCGTGCACGCCATCGGCTTCATGCCCGCCGACGGCCTCGGTGGCAACTTCCTCAACACGCCCGTGGGAGAGCGTCGCCTTCGGCTTCCAGACCTCGGCGTACTCGCTGAAGGCCCTGAGCGCAGGGCTGGTAGAGCCGATGAAGGCGGCCGGCAGCGCCTCGGTCGTGTCGCTCACCTTCGATGGACGATTCGCCTGGCCGATCTACGACTGGATGGGTGTCGCCAAAGCGGGCCTCGAGGCGACCGCCCGCTACCTGGCGCGCGACCTCGGCGAATTCGGGATCCGGGTCAACACCGTCAGCGCTGGACCGATCCGCACCATGGCCGGCAAGAGCATCCCCGGCTTCGACGCAGATCGCCGACACCTGGCTCGGCGAGCTCCGCTCGGCTGGAGCATGACCGATGCGACCGCGGTCGGCCAGATGTGCTGCTTCCTGCCTCAGCGACTGGTCGACCATGACCAGCGGCGAGCTGATCCACGTGGACGGCGGATACCACGCCATGGGGACCGATATCCGGGCCTAGCCGCCTGGGCCGCCCGCGGACGCGCCCTCGTGCGCCAGCAGCCACTCCTTGCGCCACCTGCCCCCGCCGTAGTTACCCGTCTCTCCGTCCTTGCGCACGACCCGGTGGCACGGGATGACCACCGCGATCCGGTTAGCGCCATTGGCCGTGCCCACCGCGCGCTTTGCTCTGGGTCGGCCCACCCTGGTGGCCAACTCCTCGTAGCTGATCGTGGCGGCTGGGGCGATGCGACGAAGCTCGGTCCACGTGCGCTCCTGGAACGGACTGCCCGGGGCTATCAACGGGATCTCGAAGACGCTGCGCGTCCCTGCGAAGTATTCGCTCAGCTCCTTCTGCAACTCGTCGAGGTGGCGGTGACGACCGGCGACGATCGGTCGTCGCAGGCGCCGCTCGAGCGTCGCCAGTTCCGTCGGCAACATCCGTCGGTCGGTGAACTCGAGCAGACAGATGCCGTCGTCGGTGGCGCCCGCGAGCATTGTCCCCAGCGGCGTATCGATCAGCGTGGTGACGATGGCCCGGGCTCCAGACCGACGTCGACGCGTGCGCCGTGCCGCCGACAGAACCGGTCGCAGCGCCGCGGCGCGGCGCAGGGTTGCCTCACTCAGGTCGACTCCGGGAAGGTCCAATGGGCGGCAGCGCAGACATGCGCGGTAGCCTGCGAAGAGAGCGACACCGGCCGACGGCAGTCGCGCGGTGTTTTCCGGGCGGGGAGCCGGAGCCGGGCACGACGACCGGCAGAAGATGCCGGTCGATACAACTGCGACAACCGGAGCGTCCGCGCAACTGGGCGGCGAAAGGGCCATGGTGAGTTCTCGGAATGGGTTCGAAGAATGAAACGTCGGCGCCCCGGCCCGCGTGAGATCCGCGCCTAGTTTGGTCCTTGCGCTCGCCCCGGCGGTCCCTGCCGCCACGCCAGGTTGACGGTGAATGGCGCGGAGCCGAGCAGACGATCGCCGGCGCGCATCTCGACCCGATGCTTGCCCAGCTCGCGTATCTGCATCCCCTTGAAGTCGGCCACGATGCTCGCGCTCGTGGCGCTGGCCGGGACCTCCATGCGCATGACCGGGGGCCGCGCCAGGATCGCCTCGCCGCCCGGAGCGATCACGTGCAGCGTGACCTCGTGCTTGCCGGGATCAGCCTCCAGCACTGCCACGATGAAGAGGCGCCCGTAGACCGATGGCAGCCGGCTGACCGTGATCTGGCTGAAGATCCCGATCGCGCTGATCTTCCCGTCCTGCGCGGTGATGGCGTGGTCGCACAGCACGAGCGTGTGCAGCTCCAGGCGGGGATTGGCCATGCCCCGAGTATAGGCGCGGTCAGTCGAAGGCCAGCCGAACGGCCCTCATCGCCAGGTCGACCAGCGAGACGCCTGCCAGCTCGTCGCGGTTGAACCAGCGTGCGGCGTCGGTCGTGCCGTGCCGCTCGTCGCGCAGCTTGCCGCCGATGATGCTCACGCGATACACGATCTGGATGGCGTGGAGATCGTCGCCGGGCGCTCCCGGCATCGGGCCGCGCCGCACGAACGATTCGACGGCGGCCAGCCCGTCGATCTCGCCGGTGAGGCCGGTCTCCTCGAGGAGCTCGCGAAGGGCGGCCGACTTTCGGCTCTTCCCCGAAGTCGACCCCGCCCCCGGGGAGCGTCCAGCTGCCCGCCCTGATGATGCCGTCGGCCAGCCGGCAGAGCAGGATCCGCTGCCGGTCGTCGGTGCAGAGGGCATACGCGCCGACCCGGGAAACTTCCGGTCGGGCCGCGTCGCCCGCGACCTCGTACAGGTCCGGATCGAGCAGCCAGGCCAGCTCACCGGCGCCGGGCTCCGGTATCCCGGGGAACTCGACGCAGGCCAGTCCGCCCTTGCGCATGCGGACGGATGCGGCCCCGGTCAGCAGCCGGACGGCGCTCGACAGGTCGGGCTCGTGGCCCACGAACATGACCCGCCGCGCGTCGGGGAAGGCGGCCATGGCACGCGCCATGTCGCCCCAGCTGGCGCCGGGTCCGAGTCGCTCGTCGATCACCGGTGGCCTCGCCAGCCCGATCCCATCCACCAGCAGCTCGGCGGTCTCGCGCGCCCTGGGCAGCGGCGACGAGAGGACGATGTCGGGGCGCAGGTTGATCCGCTGCCAGAGCGGTGCAGCCGCTCGCAGCGCCGTCACGCCGGCATCGGTCAGGTTCCGCTCGTCGTCATCGGCCGACATCGAGTAGTCGCCGGCCTTGCCGTGTCGCAGGAAATACAGGATCACGCCTGCCCTCAGTCCGGGAAGGCTTCCGGCCCTCGTTCGGCCAGCTCACGGGCCGCCGCCTCGGGATCGGTGGGCGGGAGCCACGAGAAGGGGTAGCGTGGGTCGTCGAGCTCGCCGGCCTGCCGGGTGAAGCGCAGCGGGTGGAAGGTGTCGATCATCACCGCCAGCTCCTCGGTCGCCTCCTTGCCGATGCTCGCCTCGACCGTCCCGGGATGCGGTCCGTGCGGGATCCCCGCCGGATGGATGGTGAACGAGCTGATGTCCACGCCGCGGCGGCTCATGAAGTTGCCCGCCACGTAGTAGATGACCTCGTCGCTGTTGATGTTGGAGTGGTTGTACGGCGCCGGGATGGCGAGCGGGTGGTAGTCGAACTTGCGCGGCACGAAGCTGCAGACCACGAAGTTGCGCGGCTGGAAGGTGAGGTGCACGGGAGGCGGCTGGTGGACGCGACCCGTGATCGGCTCGAAGTCGGAGATGTTGAACGCGTACGGGTACAGGTAGCCGTCCCAGCCGACGAGGTCGAAGGGGTGGAAGGCGTAGTGGTAGGCGGTCAGCCGGCCACCCTTCTTCACTTCGACCACGAAGTCGCCGGTCTCGCTGTGGGCCGCCATCTCGGCCGGTGGCCGGATGTCCCGCTCGCAGAACGGGGCGTGCTCACCCATCTGGCCGTACTCGTTGCGATACCGACGCGGGGGCTCGATGGTGCTCGGGCATTCGAGCCACAGCATCCGCTGCTCGTCCGCGGCAGGGACGACCCGGTAGGTGGTGCCGATCGGGATCACCAGGTAGTCGCCCGGGCCGTACTCGATCGGACCGAAGACCGTCTCGAGCGTCCCGTGCCCTTCGTGGACGAAGTACATCTCGTCCATCTCGCCGTTGCGGTAGAAGCGCTCCATGGCGGCCGCGGGGCGGACGACGCCGAAGATCACGTCCGCGTTGTAGAAGAGCGGGACGCGACCGGTGATGGCGTCGCCGGCAGGGGTCACGCCAGCGCTGTTGACCAGGTGGTGCCGATGGGGACCGGCCTCGTCGTCGGTCCACGGCTCCAGTGCGACGTGGCGGACCAGCTCGATCTGGTGCGTCTGGGTCGGCGCGGTGTGGTGGTAGAGCAGGCTGGCTCGTCCCGAGAAGCCCTCGACACCGAACAGCTCCTCGGCGTAGAGGCTGCCGTCGGGCTTGCGGAACTGGGTGTGGCGCTTGTGCGGCACCTGGCCGCGCTGGAGATAAAACACGGTGCGGCCCCTTCGCTCTGTTCGGGCTCTCATTCTAGGGTGCCGGCTGCATCGCCAGCTCGCGTGTGTGATAGTTGGTCCGCGACGCAGGAGACCGATACCGATGAACATCACCCGCCTCAACCACGCTGTCCTCTGGGTCCGCGACGCCGATGCTGCGGCCGACTTCTACCACCGGGTCTTCGGCTTCGAGGAGCTCGAGCGACCGGCCGGCATGCGCGCAGCCTTCATGCGATCACCGACGGGTGGCAACCATCACGACCTGGGGCTCTTCGAGGTTGGCGCAGCGGCGCCCCGCCCGCCCCGCGGGTCGGTGGGGCTCTACCACCTCGCCTGGGAGGTCGGCACGATCGAGGACCTCGCCACCGCCGCGAAGGCGCTGACCGAGGCGGGCGCGCTCGGTGGGGCGAGCGACCACGGCGTCAGCAAGTCGCTCTACGGCCGCGACCCCGATGGCAACGAGTTCGAGATCATGTGGCAGGTGCCGCGCGAGGCGTGGGGCGAGTACGCCGACTCCGGCGTGGTGATGCCGCTCGACCTGGACGCCGAACTCGCCCGGTGGGGTACCGGCGGCGCCGTCCAGTAATCGGGCGTCGGCATCGGTACACTCGGAGGCCGAGTGAGCTCTGTCGCATGACCGCACCCGTCCCCGTCATCCGCAGCGACGCGCACCTGGCGCACAGCGGGCTGGTCGAGTTGGCTGCCGGGCGGGAGATCCCGTGTTGGGAGGCGCCCGAGCGCGCCGCGGCGATCGAGGACGCGCTGCGTGCCGCCTCCGGCTTCGTGTTCGAGGCGCCGACCGAGCACGGGCGCGGGCCGATCCTGGCGGTCCATGACGCCGACCTGGTCGAGGTGGTCGAGCACGCCTGGACCGATGCGCTCGCCGCCGGCGCCGCCGACGGCTCGCGGCCGCTGATCCCCGACACCTACCTGATCGGCGCGTATCCCGGCGCGATGCAGCTCGGCGAGCTGCCGGCCGGGAGGCATCTACAGCTCGGCGCCTATCTCTTCGACACGGCGACGCCGATCGTTGCCGGTACCTGGGGCGCCGCTCGCGCGGCGGTCGACGTGGCACTCACCGCGGCCGAGCGGGTGGTCGCCGGGGCGCCGCTGGCCTACGGGCTGTGCCGCCCGCCCGGGCACCATGCCGCCCGCGGCATGCTCGGCGGCTACTGCTACTTCAACAACGCGGCGATCGTGGCCGAGTGGCTGCGACGGGAGGGCGGGGCGCAGCGGGTCGCCATCGTCGACATCGACTATCACCACGGCAACGGCACCCAGCAGCTCTTCTGGGAGCGCGGCGACGTGCTCTACCTGTCGCTCCACGCCGACCCGGCGCGCGCGTACCCGTACTTCTCCGGCTACGCGTCGGAGTCCGGAGCCGGGGATGGCGCTGGGTTGACCCGCAACTGGCCGCTCCCTGCGCGGACCGGACTCGACGGCTACTCGACCGCCCTCGCCGAGGCGCTGCGCGAGGTCGCGGCGTTCGCCCCGGACGCGCCGCTGATCATCTCGGCGGGATTCGATACGTTCGAGCGTGACCCGATCGGCGACCTGTCGCTGCGGACCGATGACTACGCGGAGATCGGCAGCATGATCGCGTCGCTCGGCGCGCCGGCGATCGTGCTCCAGGAGGGCGGCTACGCCGTGGACGCGCTGGGGGCCAACGCGCTGGCCCTGCTCACCGGCCTGCGCGGACCGTGACTGGCGGCGCCCGCCCGCTCTGGCCGGCCTACCTGGCGAGTTTCACCTTCACCCTCGGGCAATGGGCCGCGGCGGTCGCCATCCCGCTGCACGTCCAGTCGCTGGGTGGCTCGCTCACGGAGGCCGGCACCATCGCCGCCATCCGTTTCGGACTCGGCGCGTTCTTCAGCCTCCCGTTCGGCACGGTCGCCGATGCGTGGGGCCCACGCCGCACGCTCCTCGTGGCGGTGATCGCCAGCGCGGCCATCAACCTTGTCCCGCTCGGCGCCGAGCTGAGCGGGACCACCGTCCCGCTCTACGCGTGGGCGATTCTGGCCGGCCTCGCATCGTCGCTCTTCCTCCCCGCCATCGGCGCCTACGTGGCCGGCACCGCACACGAGACGCGGCGCGGATCCGCCTTCGGGTGGCTCACCCTCGGTGTCCACTCGGGCATCGCATTCGGTCCGGCGGTCGGCGGGCTGGTGTGGCAGTACATCGGGATTCCGCAGACGTATCTGGCCGCCTCCCTCCTCGCATCGGCGGCGCTGATCGGACCGATCCTGCTGGTCGGCTCGGTCCGAACCCGGATCGACCTGCGTGCCCTGCCAGGCATGATCAGCGGCGTCGCCCGCGACCGGGTGATCGTCGGCTGCTGGGCAGCGGCCTTCGGCATCGGGCTGCCGTGGGGCGCGGTGAGCGGCCTCTTCCCGCTGTTCGGCACCTCGATCGGCCTGGCGGCCGGTTCCATCGGCCTCCTGCTGGCGCTGCAATCGATCACCAACGGGCTGTCGCGCGTGCCGCTTGGGCGGGTCATCGACCGGCGGGCGATCCTCCCGGTCGCCGCGGCGGCAGGCTGCATCGGCTATGCGGTGGCCACCTCGCTGCTTGGCATCCAGACCGGCCCGCTCGGGATCGCCGCGGTCTTCATGGTCGGCATCCTGGCGCTCGCCTTCACGCTGATGATGATCCAGGTGGTGATCAGCGAGCGCGCGCCGGCTGCCCTGCGGGCGACCGGTCTGGGTGGCTACACGACGGCGCTCTCCGCGGGTCTGGGGATCGGCCCGTTCATGGCGGGGAGCGTGGCCCAGGGGAGCGGGTTTGGGATCGGGTTCGGCAGCGTGGCGGCGGCCGGGGCTGCGGTGGCGGTGGTTGCAGCGATCCTGCTGATGGGTGCCCGGCGCGTGGCGCGCTAGCCGGTCAGGATCTTGGCGAAGAGAACCGGGTCCACGTTGCCGCCGCTGATGACGATCACCCGGTGATCGTCGCCCTCTGGCTGCGCCGCGGCGCCCGACAGGTGGGCGGCCATGGCGGCCGCGCCTGACGGCTCGACCACGAGCCGGGCGCGGGCGGCGAGCTGGCGCATCGCCTCGGCCATCTCCTCCTCGCTGACCGTCACGATCTCGTCCATAAACCGCCGCAGATGGATGAACGGGAGCCAGCCGAGCTTCTCGACGCGAAGGCCATCGGCCATGGTGCGCGTGGTCAGCGAGCCGTCCCAGCGGACGATCTCGCCCGCCGCCAGCGATGCCCGCGCGTCGGCGGCCAATTCCGGCTCGACGCCGATCACGTGCGCATTCGGTGCGAGCGCCCTGATGGCGGTGGCCACCCCGGATGAGAGGCCGCCGCCACTCACCGGAATGAGGACGCTCGTGACCGCCGGGAGGTCCTCGGCGATCTCCAGGCCGCAGGTCGCCTGCCCGGCGATGATCCGCCGGTCGTCGTACGGCTCGATCATGACGCGCCCTTCCCGCGCGACAAGCTCCAGCGCAACCGCGTGGCGGTCCTCCCCGCTGCGGCCCGCGAAGATCACCTCTGCCCCGTCGCGCCGGACGCCGGCGACCTTGATCGGCGGGGCGTCCTCGGGCATCACGATGGTGGCCGCGGCGCCGAGCAGCCGAGCGGCGCGCGCCACCGCCTGGGCATGGTTGCCGGATGAGTACGTGACGACGCCACGCGCACGCTCTGCGTCGCTCAGCGAGGCGACCGTGTTGTAGGCGCCGCGCATCTTGAACGCGCCGACCGGCTGCAGGCTCTCCGGCTTCAACCACGTGCGGTCGTCCCAGCGCAGGAGCGGCGTGTGGAGTGCAACTCCCCGGATCCGCTCGGCGGCGCCGCGGATCTCGTCCAGCGTGACCAGCTCCAGCCCGTCGAGTTGATCCGCGTGCTCGGCGAGGTGCGTCACGATGAAGCGTTCGACGATCGTCGGCAACCCCATCTCACCGATGGTCGGGTGCAGCCCGCGAGCGGTCCACGCATCGTCGGGCAGGTCGGTCAGGGTCGTGGAAACGTCGGCGATCTGGGCGGTGACGCGGCGCAGCAGTTCGGCAGGGTCGGTGCGCCGCTCGCGCTCGATCGCGGCTATGCGCCCGGCATCGGCCTTCGTTCGTCCGAATGGGATCGGCTCTCCTGTCCCTGACGACCGCTTGGTCAGCAGCGACCGGATCTGATCAAGCCAGTAGCCGGGGAACTCGGCCAGGTGCGCCCAGACCTGCCCCGCCTCCCAGCGCTCGCTCGCCCCCGGGTCTGGATCGGTCAGGCCGTCGGGAAGCCGACGGGCGGCGTGTTCGGCCAGGCGCCGTTGGGCTGCCCCCAGGCGGGCGAGGTACGGGGCCGCGGCCTCGGCGCTCATCGGTCCACCGGTCGTTCGACGATCGGGTTGGTCAACTCACCGAGGCGCTCGATTGTCAGGGTCACGCTGTCGCCGGGCTCCAGGTAGCGCTTCAGGATCTCGTCCTTCACCTCCAGAAGGCAGCCGGTACCGACCGTGCCCGATCCGATCAGGTCGCCGGGTCGCAGCCGGACGTCGGCGCTGGCGCGCGCAATCATCTCCCCGAAGCTGAACTGCGCACTGGCCCAGCTGCCGCGACTCAATTCGATGCCGTTGACGATGGCGGTCATCGCCAGGTCGTAGCCCTTGGCGCTGTGGGCGTCGGCCAGCTCGTCGGGGGTCACCAGCCAGGGACCGATCGAGCTTGCGAAGTCCTTTCCCTTGGCTGGGCCCAGGCGCACAGCGGTCTCCTCGCGCTGCAGGTCGCGGGCGCTCCAGTCGTTGAAGACCAGGTACCCGCCGATCGCCTCCTCCCCGCGCTCCGGCGGCAGGTCGTGCACCGGGGTGTCGATCAGTGCCGCGACCTCCAACTCGTAGTCGAGCTCCCGAGAAGCGGCCGGACTCCAGATCGGGTCGTTCGGGCCGCGGATCTCCGACACGTTGGAGAAGTAGAAGATCGGAATCCGGTACCAGGTCTCCGGCACGGTGCCACCGCGGCGCTCCCACATCGTCCGCACGTGGCCCTCGAACGCGTAAAAGTCGCGCAGGCTCGACGGTCGCAGGATCGGCGGGCCAAAGGCGAGGTCCCCGGCTGCGGCGATAGCTTCGTCGTCATCGGTGGCCGCCGCGTACCCCTCGACGATGTCGGCCAGGGCATCCACCCGCATGCCGCGAGCCAGGTGGTCGTCCAGGGTGGTGATCGGTTGCCGGAAGAGGGGCGAGTTATGCGCCCGCTGCGGATCCTCGACGACCAACCCCTGGCGAGCCTCATCGAGGAGCAGCCATCGGTCCGCGCCGGCATCGCGAGCAGCGGCCAACTGCCAAGGCGTGCCGGCCGGAGCGTCATGCGGGCGAACGTGGGCAATCTTCATCGGTGGTGGAGTCTACGGGTCAGTGCCACGCCAGTGTTCAGGTGATCTGACCAGTTGCGATGGCCTGGGCGCTGGTCGGCGGTCAGTGCTCCACGATCACGCAACCGTCCTCGACAAAGACCATGTTCCCGTCGGACGGCTCGAGTCCAGAGCAACGCAACTCCTCCCAGCGTCCGGAGCCGAAGCGGTCGCGGGTGGCATCCACGAAGACCTGCACGGCGCCCGGACCCAGGACGCGGGTGATGCGGGTGACCGGGTCGCCTTCGACGCTCGACTCGGTGACGATGAACTCCGCCGCGCTACCGGCCATGTACGCGTCGAACAGGCACTGGCGCGCGGCCACGTTGCGCGTCTCGCCGTGAGAGGAGGTCTCCTCGCCGCAGGCGGGGAGCGCCGCCCGGTCAGCCACGAAAGCCGGCGGTGGCCCACCCAGGATCCAGCATCCGGACAGGGCCAGCGCGATCGTTGCCGCCGCGCCCATAAAGGCTGCCCGCATCAGAGGTTGCCGCGCTTCTCCTGCTCCCGCTCAATCGCCTCGAAGAGAGCCTTGAAGTTGCCGACCCCGAAGCCACGCGACCCATGTCGCTCGATGATCTCGAAGAAGAAGGTCGGCCGATCCTGCACTGGCTTGGTGAAGATCTGGAGCAGGTACCCTTCCTCGTCGCGATCGGCCTCGATCCCGAGCTCCTCCAGGACGTCCATCGGCACGCCGACGTCGCCGACGCGATCCGGCAGCGAGGCGTAGTACTCGTGCGGCAGGCCCAGGAACTCCACGCCGCGTGAGCGAAGGGCGCGGACGGTGCCGACGATGTCCTCGGTGCGCAGGGCGATGTGCTGCGTGCCCGCGTCGAGGTAGTAGTCGATGAACTCCTGGATCTGGCTCTTGCGCTTCCCGTCGGCCGGCTCGTTGATCGGGAACTTGATGCGGCCGTTCCCGTTCTGCATGACCTTGCTCATCAGGGCGGAGTACTCGGTGTGGATCACCTTGTCGTCGTAGTGGATCAGTTGGGAGAAGCCGAGCACGTCACGGTAGAAGTCGACGAAGCGGTTCATGTCGCCGAGCGCCACGTTTCCGACGCAGTGATCGACCTCCAGCAACTGCTGTCCGGTGGCAGCGGCTGCCGGCTTGGTGACGCGGTGATAGCCCGGTGCAAACGTACCGGCGTAGTCGCTCCGGTCGACGAACGAGTGGATCACCTCGCCGTACGTGTGGATCGCCGAGCGGCGCAGTGTCCCCTTCTTGCCGGAGATCTCCGTCGGCTCCATCGCGGAGCGGGCTCCGCGCGCGGTCGTCTCGCGCCAGGCCGACTCCACGTCGTCTACGGCGAAGGCAATGTCGTGCACCCCGTCGCCGTGGCGCCGGACATGCTCCGCCAGCTCCCCATCGGGCGTGAGCGGGGCAGTGAAGACGAAGCGGATCTCGTTCTGCACCATCACGTAGCTGGTGCGGTCGCGAACCCCGGTCTCGAGCCCGGCGTAGGCGACTGGCGTGAAGCCCCACAGGGCCCGATAGTAGGCAGAGGCCTGCTTGGCGTTGCCGACCCAGAACTCGACGTGATCGATCCCCTTGAGGGGAAGGAGGTCGACCGCCGCGTCGGCGGTGGCAGGGCGGGGGATCGTGTCGGTCATCGGTCCGATTGTACGGCGACCGTCAGCGCCAGCCCGATCATCCGTTCCACCGCCGCGTCCAGGTCCTCGGGCGACAGGTAGCTCGCCTCGGAGGTGACCTCCTCGGACAGCACGTCGCTGACCACCAGCAGGCAGGCCGCCTGGACGCCGGATCGAGCCGCCAGGTAGAAGAGGACCGATGCCTCCATCTCGAAGGCGAGCACCCCGCGCGATCGCCACTTGCTGGCGTAGTCGAGATCGGGGTTGTAGAAGACGTCGACCGATGCCACTGGCCCCACGCGCGCCGGAACCCCCGCCGCCTCGGCCGCGTGGACCAGGGCGTGGGTGAGGGCGAAATCGGCCGTCGGCGCATAGGCGTCGCCATGCAGGTAGGTGGCGGTGGCGCCATCGGTCGGGCAGGCCGATGAGGCGATCACCAGGTCGCCGGTCTTCAGTCCCGGAGCGATGCCGCCGCAGGTGCCGACCCGGATCAGGCGCGTTGCACCGAGCCGCAGCAGCTCCTCGGCGACGATCGCGAACGACGGCGTACCCATCCCCGATGTCTGGACGCTCACGGGTCTCCCGTTGAAGGTGCCGGTGTAGCCGAGCATCCCGCGATGCGCATTCACCAGGCGGGCACTCTTCAGGCCACCGTCGAAGCGCTCGGCGATCTTTGTGGCGCGATTGGGATCGCCGGGAAGGAGGACGACGGGCGCGTAGTCGCCGGCCTCGGCGCGGAGGTGGATCTGTGGCATGCCCGCTAGCCTAGCGTCGCGGCCGCTCCGGCTCAATCGCCGGTCGACGCCTCCCTCGCAGCAATGGCTGCAGCCGTCGTAGATGCTGCTTCCGGTCGGCCCTCATCGATTGCGTCGACGAGGGCCGCGTGGAGATCTGCGAGATCCCTGTCTATGGCGAGTTGCTGGGCCTTTCCGGCGAGATCTCCCGAGAGCGCTGTCGCGGACATTCGCTCGAGTGCAGCGTGGATTGGGCTGCCGGCGGAAGCCGAGATGAACGAATGCAAGTCCAGGTCGGCCCGCGTGAAGCCCTGGGGGTCGCCAACCCAGGCTGCCCGCTCCCGCTCGTCGAGCAGAACACGCATGTCCCGGATGCGACGGTCCGTCTGCCGCCTTCGCGCCGCCGCGTCGGCGGTCTCCACTGCAAGCGTCGTCCGCAGCGACTGAAGCTCGGCGCGCGCTGCGTGCCGATGAGCTGCTCGCAGGAGCCGTGCGGCCGATGGTCGACGCGCGACAAAGATGCCTACGCCGTGGCGCACCTCGATCAGGCCAAGATAGGACAGGGCCGCCAGTCCCTCGCGCACAACCGGAAGGCTGACCCCAAGTTCCTGGGCGAGGGTCCGCGACGATTCGAGTCGGCGCCCTGGCCGCAATTCCCCCAACGTGATGCGCCTGCGAATCTGGTCCGCCACTTGGGCGCTCAGCGGCCGCCGATCAACCGGGCGCAGGTCCGCTGCATGAGCCCACCAATTGGTCTGCCGACGGGCACGTGCGATCTGCTTCCACGCCGTCCGCCGGCGCTGTTGCCTGCCCTGGATCCGCATCTGTCCCCCTCTGGTGATCAAGTCATCTGAACAGTTGCAGGCCCGGTCTTACGGCAGGATGCGCGGCGACTTATTAACCTTCGGCTAGGATCGCCGGGATGACTGATCCGCACGCCGGCGAGCTCGCATTTGCGATCGACCTTGCCCGGCGCGCCGGTGGCCTGCTCACCGCGAGCTACCAGAAGGTCGTCCAGGTCGATCGCAAGAGCCGGCGCGACGTGGTCACCGAGGTTGACTACCAGAGTGAGGCGCTCGTCATCGAGGCGATTCGCGATCGGTTCCCGGCTGACGCGATCCTGGCGGAAGAGTCGGGGCACCACGCCGGTGGGGCCGCCGCCGGTGCCACCGATGGAGTCGTTCGCCGGGCGAATGCACCGCGGAGATGGGTGATCGATCCGCTCGACGGGACGGTGAACTACGCGAACGGGATCCCCTACTTCTGCGTCTCGATCGGGCTGGTCGAGGAGGGGCGTCCCGTCGTCGGCGTTGTCCTCGACCCGCTGCGCGACGACTGCTATACGGCCACCGCTGCAGGCCCTGCGCAACTGAACGGTCGAACCGTGACGGCCTCCGAAAAGGAGGAGCTGGGCGACTTCGTGGTAAGCCTTGCGATCATCGGGCGCGGCGGGATCGCGCGCGAACGACGCATCGCGCACGAGATCCGCATCCCGCGGCGGATGGGGAGTGCGGCGCTGGCGCTCGCATCCGTGGCATCGGGCCGGTTCGATGCGTTCATCGGCAACGGCGGGCTGTCGCTGTGGGATATCGCCGCCGCCGGCCTGATCGCGGAACGTGCTGGGGCCACGGTCAGCAGCCTCCGCGGCGGCCCGTGGTGGGACGAGCATCGCAAGGGTCCGAGCCTGAGCATCGTGGCAGCCCCACCGCCGCACCACGCCGAGCTGCTCTCCCTGCTGCGCGCTGCGCGGATCACACCGGAGACCCGCCGCTAGGGCGTCGCGGGGCTACCCGTCGCCGGGGCTACCCGTCGCCGTGGATCCCCGCCTCGCGCAAGACTGCGGAGAACATTGCCAGGGTGCGGGCGGTGGCTCCCCAGATGCGATGGCCGTGCCATCGGTATACCCCGGCCCGCAGCAGCCAGCCGGGGCCCTCGATCAGCTCCTCGCCGACCAGCTCATCGGTCAGCAGGTGGCGCAGGGGAAGCTCCAGGATCTCTGCAACCTCGTCGGTGTGCGGCATCAGCGGCGGTCGCTCCGTCGCCGTTCCGACGAACGGCCGCAGCTCGAAGTTGGTGACCGGGATCCAGACCTCGTCGAGGACGCCGCCGATGCGCACGCTGGCGGGGTCGACGCCAACCTCCTCCCATGCCTCGCGGAGCGCGGCCGCCTCGTGGGAGGCGTCGCCGGAGTCGACCGTGCCGCCGGGAAGCGAGATCTCGCCCGCGTGCGCGCGAAGGTCGGCGTGCCGGACCGTCAGCGGGATCGTCAGCTCACCCGAGGTGGCGGGGTATACGAGCAACAGGGTGGCGGCTGGACGTGCCGGCGGGAAGGCCGATCGGTCGTAACGCTCAACCTGGACCCGGTCGGTCGGACCACGCGGCGAGAATCGCGGATCGGCCGCGATCGGTCGTGTCGCATTTCGCAGCGCCTCTGCGATCGCCGCGTCCCATCCGTCTCGTCCGCGTAAGATTCCGTCCATGACCTCTCCGGCCGCCTCCGATCGGAACGCCGAGGCGCGCAGCGCCCTCTATCGCGCCCGCGTCCTGGTGAACCGCACGCCGCACTTCACCACGTCGGGACGCCGCGAGGCAAATCGCGCCCTCGACCTGCTCGACGCCCAGCTGGGGCTCAACCAGGTCAATGTCGCCGAGGCCGCCCGCGGGATCGAACTGCTGGTCCGCGCACACTCGTCGCTGGCGTTCAGCCTGTTGCGGGACTCGGCCTTCGTGGACCGCTTCGGTGCGGCGCTTCGACACCTCGGGCTGCGCGGGATCGAGCAGCGACTCGACGAGGTGGTCCACTCGGTCATGGCTGAGCCGATCCGGGGGCCGATCCGAGGTCGCCGACACCGAGACGACCTGCCCCTCCTCGAGCGAACCGACGCGGACGGCAACCCGCTTCCGCCTCCGCCGGGCTTCTATTGAGCGCCGCTACCCGGCCCTAACCAGCGCCCTGATCAGCGTGGCGTCGGTCGGCGTCGATCCCAGCCCGAGCCGCTCGCCCACTCGTGCGGCCATCGGTGGCTCCAGGTAGGTCGAGCGCAACATTTCCCACGAAGACGCCGCAAAGGCCGATGCGGGCGGACCATCTCCGACGATCCGCCCGGCGCTCATCACCACAACCCGGTCGAACGACCCGGCCACGAACTCCATGTCGTGGCTGATGGCGATGACGGTGCGTCCCTCGGCGTGGGCCGCTTCGATGACGCCACGAACGGTGGCCACGCCGCGCTCGTCCTGCCCGGTGGTCGGCTCGTCCAGGATCAGAACCTGGGTGCGCATTGCCAGGACGGACGCCAGCGCGAGAAGCTTTCGCCGAGATGCGCCGAGGTCGTACGGGTTGGTGCGCGCCTCGTCCGACAGCCCGACCGCGGTGAGTGCACCGTCCACCGCGGTGCGCAGCTCCGCCCCGCGCAGCCCAAGGTTGCGCGGGCCGAATTCGACCTCCGCCGCCACCGATCCGGCGAAGATCTGACGGTCCGGATCCTGGAAGACGAGGCCGACGCTGCCCGCCAGCTCGGCGACCCGCAGCGCACCAGCGTCGCGTCCGTCCAGCGACACGCGACCGCTGGTCGGCCTGAGGAGCCCGTTCAGGTGCCGTACCAGCGTCGTCTTGCCGCTGCCGTTCTGCCCGATGAGCGCGACCCGTTCGCCTGCCGCTATGCGCAGCGAGACTCCGTCGAGCGCACGAACGGAGCCACGCTCGTAAACGTGCACCACCGACTCCATGGCGAGCTCGGGCATCAGGCCGTCGCCTCCAGCGCGAGCGCCCCGTCGAGGTGGGCCAGCGCCGCCTGGCCGAGCGCGGCGTCATCGGCGAGCCGTCGCAACCGCACCGCTGCGGGAGCCGCGACACCCAGATCGGCGAGCCGCGGATCGCCCAGCACCTCGGCCGCCGGCCCGTCGAGCGTCACGCGTCCGGCGTCGAGCGCCACGACCCGGTCGCAGATGGCGAGCAGCAGATCGGTCTTCTGCTCGGCCACGAGGATCGATGCGCCTTCCATGGCCAAGCGTGCGAGCGCCTCGGCGACCAGTCGCGTCCCGGCCGGATCGAGCTGGGCGGTGGGCTCGTCGAGGATCAGGTGTGTCGGCCGCAGCGCCATCAGACCGGCCATCGCCACGAGCTGCTGCTGCCCGCCGGAGAGGAGGGCCGGGTCACGTCCAGCAAGAACGGTGATCCGCAGCGCTGTCAGGGCATCTTCGGTGCGATCGACCACCTCGGAACGGGAAAGGCCCAGGTTCATCGGTCCGAAGGCGACCTCCTCGTAGACCGTGCCGGCGACCCCGGAGAGTTGCGTGGCGGGGTTGGCAAAGGCGATCCCGACGCGGCCTGCGAGTTCGTGAATGGCCAGCGGCGCCATGTCGGTCCCGTCGAGCAGGATTCGCCCCGTGAGCGTCCCGCGGACCGTGCGGGGAGCGAGACCGGCGGCGACGAGGCATAGGGTCGTCTTGCCGGCCTCCGACGCGCCGACCAGGCCGACCACTTCGCCACCGCCGATCACCACGCTCACGTCCTGTAGTGATGGTCGTGCCGCGCCGGCGTAGCGGTAGCTGACCGACTCGAAGGTAAGCATCAGCCCAGCCACGCGAGCCAGCCGAGTGCACGGGCCGCCAGCAGGACCGGGACCGTGGCGACCAACAACCAGCGGGCGACCGCCTGGCGGTCAGAGTCGGGCGGGTGCCACAGCAGGGTGCGCCGTCCCGGTCGGGTAAAGCCGCGCGCTTCCAGGGCCACGGTGCGCTCCTCGACCTCGGCGATCGATCCGAGCAGCACCGGACCTGCCAGCGGCAGCACGCCGCGCAGGCGGCGCCGCAGCGATCCCTCGGTATCGAGGCCGCGTGCCCGCTGGGCAGCGGTGATGGCGATGGCGCGCTCGACAAGTGTCGGCACCGTCTGGACGGCTGCCAGCACAACGAATGCGATCCGCGGCGAGACCCCGCGTCGCTCAAGGTCGAGCACCAGGTCTCCCGCCGGCGTGGTCAGGTAGAACAGGGTGATCGCGCCACTGATGGCGCCGATGCGCGCCAGCGTCTCAACGGCAAAGGCAAGGCCTTCGGCGGTCGCTCGTATCGGCCCGATCGCGAAGAGCACCTCACGACCGGCCGGGTAGAAGAACAGGTTGACGACGAGCACGCTGATAGCGATCGGCAGGGTCAGCAACAGCGCGGTTTTCGACAGGCGCCAACCGATCCCCGCCAGCAGCGCGGGGACCAGCACCGCGACGGCGGTGAGGAGCGCGGGCCCCCAGATCCCGCCGAGCCCGATGGCCAGCGCGGTGCTGACCGCCGCGAGCGCCGCCTTGGTGAGCGGGTTGAGCCGGTGGACGACGCTCGGCCCCGGCCTCCCCAGAAACGGCGGCAGGCGATCGGTCAGGGGCGCGCCTCCTCGAGCACCATCTCCCCCTGCGGGAAGCGCGCCTTGAACCGCGTGGCGAGCGCGGCCAGGATCAGGTAGACGGTGAAGAAGGTGGTCACCTTGTCGATCGGGTCGGAGATCAGCCCCTGCCCGGTGGTGGCCGCCTCCACGTCGAGGCCGGCCTGTCGGAAGGCGGCGACCAGGAAGTCGGTGCCGGACGCCGTCACGCCGCCGAACACGCCGGCTGCAATGGGGGCGCTGATCAGTGCCGCCACAATGCCGGTCAGCACGCCGGCCACCACGACGTAGGCAGCGGTCAGATCCCTGCGCACCAGCAGCAGGGCGAACAGACCGAGCACCGCGAGCACGACCAGCCCCAGGGCCAGCCAACCCAGGACCACGAAGATCGCGTCCACGTTGGCGGGGTCGGGGAAGAGGCTGATCTCGGTCTCGAAGATCCTGGTGTACGCCTGCGATGCCGCCCAGGCCAGGCCGCCGACGAGGCCGACCGTCACGGCACCGCCGACCAGCAGCACCCCGGTCGATCGATTCGGTCGGGGTCGGAGGAAGCCGGCGCGACCGAGCAGGCCGGCGATCACCCCGATCGCCACCGCGGTGATGGCGAAGGCGGCGGCCGGCTGATACTGGAACGGAGGCGGGATGACATACGACCACAGGATGTTGCCGAGCCCGCCGGTGATCGCCCCAGCGATCGGGCCACACAGCACGCCGACGAGGATCGTGCCGATCGAGTCGAGGTAGATCGGGATCTTGAGGGCAGACGCGACCGTCTGTCCGAGGATGATGTTGACGCCGATGCCGACCGCCATGAGCAGGTAGGTGCGCGTCCCGAACTGCCCTGAGAGCGACGCCAGGCGTCCGGTCTGCACCAGCTCCAGGCCATAGGTCACCACGACCCCGATCACCATGGCGACGGTCAGGATCAGTGCCCAGGAGTTGGCCGCCTTGGTGTTGGCGTAGGTGGTCGGGTCGACCGCGTTGGGGTCGCTGAAGTTCCCAAAGGCAACGATCCCTACGTAGGTCGCGATGGCGAACGCCAGGAGCCCCGCCGAGATCCGCAGCGGTCCCCATTCACCCGTCTGCGAGCGTGTCACCAGGGCGTACACCAGGTGCGCAGCGATGAAGCCGACGGCCCCCGCCATCGGCCAGGCCTGACCGATGGCCAGCAGGACGATTCCGAGTGCCGCGCCCGCGGCGAGGCCGATCGCGGCCCTGGTCCAGCGTGCAGATTCCACCTCTTGCCTCCCTCGTGGTCCTATCGTTCAGGCGCCGCGACCGCTCGCGCCAGTCGCGCCAGCAGCTCGGCCTTCATGCCCTCGGGATCGATGGCCGTGGCGATCTCCGCGTGCGGCCGCCCCTCATCGGTCGATCGATACAGGCTCCCGGCCGCCTGCAGATCAGCGCTGGTGTCGCAGGCGAGCGCTTCGTGCACCGTCTCCGTCACCAGGTCAGGCGTCAGCAGCGACCCGATGAGCGTGACCGGGTCGTGCAGGTAGCAGCCATCGATCCCATCGGACTCGCGATGGAATGCCACGTAGAACCGGATCGCGTCTCGAACGATCGCCGACAGCGCGGTGCCGGGGAGCCCGTCGAGGTCGTCGAGCGTGAACACCACGTCCTGCGTCGCGTCGAGCGGGAAGACCCGGTCGATCACGCCGCCGCGCAGGCACGCTTCGGCCGCCTCGGGATCGACGCAGGCGTTCCACTCGCCGGTATCGGTGGTGTTCCCGCGCGTCTGAAGCGTCCCGCCCATCCAGATCACCTCGCGCAGCCCGTTGACCATGTCCACGCCGAGTTGGGACGCTGCCGCCAGGTTGGTGAGTGGGCCGAGCGCCACCACCGTGAGCTCGCCGGGGTGGCGGTCCACGTGGGCGCCGAAGTACTGCGGGGCGGGGACCGCGGTGAATTCCGTCGCCCTGAGCGCCTTGTCCTCGTCGCGCAGCTCGACGTAGCCGGTGCCCGTGGGGCCGTGCGTCTCGGGCGCGGTGCGCAGGCGCCGGGCGAGCGGTCTCGCGGCGCCGATGCTGACGGGGACGTCCTGCCGGCCGACCATCTGAAGGATCGTGGCCGTGTTGCGGGCGACGTGGTTGATCTCGACGTTGCCGGCCACGCAGGTGACTCCACGCAGGTTGAGCTCGGGGGCGGTGGCGGCGATGAGCAGGGCGACCATGTCGTCGATGCCGGTGTCGACATCCAGGATGATCGGGCGCGCCTCCATCGCATCCATCCTAGCGCTCCCGGTCGAGCATCAGCGTGGCCAGCCGCCGGCTCGGCCGACGCGACTGCTCACCTCACGGCCGAGCTCGCCGGCGATGAACCGCGCCGCCGCCAGGACGCGGTCGAGGTCCACGCCGCTGCGGACCCCCTCCCGGTCGAGCAGGTAGACGAGATCCTCGGTGGCGAGATTGCCGGCCGAGCCGGGGGCGTACGGCGAGCCTCCGGTGCCACCGGTCGAAGCATCAAAGGATCGCACCCCGAGCTCCATGGCGGTCACCACGTTGGCGAGTGCCGTGCCGCGCGTGTCGTGCAGGTGGAGCGCGATGACTTCTGGGCCGATACCTGCCGCCTCGAGCGCTCCGAGCACACGCCGCAGGTCGGTCGGTGCGGCCACGCCGACCGTGTCGGAGATGCTCAGCTCGTCGATCCCCAGCGCGAGCAGCCGCTCGCTGACCGAGACGACCTGCCGGGCGTCCACCTCGCCGCTGTATGGGCAGCCGAAGGCGGCGCTCACGTAGGCGCGCACCCAGATCCCGCGCTCTCGCGCGGCGGCCACCACCGCGGCGAAGGCGGTGAGCGACTGGTCGATGCTCATCCGGATGTTCGCCTGCGCGTATGCCTCAGAGGCCGCGGTGAACAGGCAGATCGCATCGGCGCCTGCGGCGAGCGCGCGGTCCATGCCGCGGCTGTTCGGGACGAGCACCGGGTACCGGACACCCGGGCGCCGTTCCAGGCCGCTCATCAGCTCATCGGCGTCGGCCAGCTGCGGGATCGCGTCCGCGCGCACAAACGAGGTCGACTCGATGTCGCGCAGTCCGGCATCGGCCAGCAGGGAGATGAAGTGCAGCTTCGCATCGGTCGGGACCACGACCGCCTCGGCCTGCAGGCCGTCACGCGGGCCGACCTCGTAGATGCGCACCTCGGGGCGGGTCATCGGGCGGCCATCTTAGGCCGATACCTCGGCCAGCAGATCGCCGCGCTGCACCTGGTCCCCGACAGACACGAAGACGCCGCGCACCGAACCGGCGAGTGGCGTGACCACGGCGTGCTCCATCTTCATCGCCTCGATCACCACCAGCGCGGCGTGTGCCTCGACCGTCTCCCCCTCCGCGGCGCGCACCGCGATCACGCGGCCGGGCATCGGCGCGCGCAGGAGCGCGCGGTCACCGGCATGAGCCGCGTGTCGGACGGCCTCGTCGACGTCCGGCGCCGCGGCCAGCGAGAACTCGAGCGACTGACCCTCTACCGCCACGTGGACCGTGGATCCCTCGGCCGCGGGCTCGGACCCGGAGCCCGGGGGGCCGGACAGCTCCACCCGTCGCACCTCCTCGCCACAGCGCACCCACACCGCCGCGGGGGCAGCGCCTCGCCATGCGCCGCCCCACGGCCCGTTCGGGCGAGCGGCGAGCAGGGCGGCTCCCGCGGCCCGCCAGGCCGCGGCGTCGGGGACCGCGGGTGGGGGCAGCTCCAGTCCGGCGAGCGTGTCGATCCGCAGCTCGCCTGCGCGGGTTGCGGGAGCGTCGAGCAGCCAGCGCAGGAAGCGGAGGTTGGTCCGCACGCCCAGGACGAGCGTCACGTCGAGCGCCGCGCGGAGGCGGGCGAGCGCCTCGGCACGTGTCGCGCCGTGGGCGATCAGCTTGGCCAGCAGGGGGTCGTATCGGTCGGAGATGGTGTCGCCGACGTTCACCCCGGTCTCGACGCGGACGCCCGTCGGCCAGCGCAGCGCCGCGATCCGCCCTGCCGCGGGGAGGAAGCCGGCGTCGGGATCCTCCGCGTACAGGCGCACCTCGATGGCATGGCCGCTCCAGCGCACCGCGGCCTGGTCGAAGCCGAGCGGCTCGCCGGCGGCAATCCGCAGCTGGTCGGCCACGAGGTCGCGGCCGGTGACCGCCTCGGTGACCGGATGCTCGACCTGGAGCCGCGTGTTCATCTCCAGGAAGAAGAACTCGCCGCCATCGGTCAGCAGGAACTCGACCGTGCCCGCGCTGACGTAGCCGACCGCGGTGGCCACCCGCAGCGCGGCCTCGCCCATCCGCGCGCGCAGATCCGGCGTGACCGATGGCGCGGGCGACTCCTCGATCACCTTCTGGTTGCGTCGTTGCGCCGAGCAGTCGCGCTCACCGAGGTGGACGCCTTGCCCGTAGACGTCGAACAGGACCTGCACCTCCACGTGCCGTGCCCGGTCGAGGAGGCGTTCCAGGATGAGCCGATCGTCCCCGAAGGCGCGGCTCGCCTCGCGACGTGCGGCGGCCAGCGCCTCGGGCATCTCGGGGGCGGAGCGAACGACGCGCATCCCCTTGCCACCACCGCCGGCCGAGGGCTTGACCAGCAGCGGGAAGCCGATCCGCCAGGCCTCGGCGGCCAGGGCCGCGTCGTCCTGCGCCTCTCCGTCGTAGCCGGGGACGATCGGGACGCCGTGCGCTGCCGCGATCCGCCGGGCGGCGGCCTTGTCGCCCATCGCCGCGATGGCGCCGGGTGGCGGTCCGACCCAGGCGAGTCCGGCTCGATCGACCGTCTCGGCGAAATCCGGATTCTCGGAGAGGAACCCGTAGCCGGGATGGATGGCGTCGGCGCCGGCACGTCGGGCAGCGTCGAGGATCGCGCCGGCATCCAGATAGCTGCTCACCTCCAGCGCCAGGTCGACGGCGCCCGGAGGACGGTCGTCGGTCGCGTGGATCCCCACGGTGCGCATGCCGAGCCGGGTGGCGGTCCGCGCGATGCGTGCCGCGATCTCGCCGCGGTTCGCGATCAGCAGTGAACGGATCTGCCTCGGCTCCGGCACGTCAGGACCGGCGGCGACCGTTCCGAGAGACGAACGCGACACACGAACCCGTCCGCCGACCCGGGTTGCCGGCAGCCGACCGTCTGCGACCCAACGCTGCACGGTGCGCACCGTCACGCCGAGCTCGTCGGCGACCTGGCGCGGGGTCAGCGCCTCATCGGTCATGTCGCGATTGTCGCAGAGCCGGCGGCGGCTACTCCTGCCGCCAGGACGGTGCCCGCTTCTCGAGGAACGCGGCCAGCCCCTCCTCTCCCTCCGGCGAGACGCGCTGCCGTGCGGCGCGACGGACCGTGGAGGCGCGCGCCGCGTCGTGAGTCATGTCCCGCCGCTCGCGGATGAGCGCCTTGGCGGTGCGCGCGGCGTTCGGACCCGCCGATCCGATCTCGGCCAGCAGCGCCGCCACCCGAAGATCAAGCGCCGACTCGTCTGGCAACACCTCGTGGACGAGGCCGATCTGGAGTGCGCGCCCCGCGCCGAAGCGCTCGCCGGTGGGGAACAGCGCCCGCGCATTGCCCTCGCCGATGCGCGGCAGGACGAACGGGCTGATCACCGCGGGGACCAGGCCAAGCTTGGTCTCGGTGAATCCAAAGATGGTGTCCGCGGTTGCGAGCGTGATATCCGCCACGCAGCAGAGCGCCATCCCGCCGCCCAGCGCGGCCCCGTGGACCCGCGCGAGTACCGGTACCGGGCACTCGTCGATCGCAGCAAGCATCTCCTGGAGGAGCCCGGCGTCGGCCTCGTTCTCCTCCATCGTCAGCGACATGGCCGCCCGTTGCCAGGCGATGTCGGCACCGGCCGAGAACGCCTTCCCCTCGCCGCCCAGCACCACCGCTCGCAGCTGCTCCGGCGGCTCCTCGCGCAGCCCCGCAAACGCTTCCCGGAGCGCGGCGATCAGCTCGGCGTTGAAGGCGTTGCGTACGCCGGGCCGGGTCATCGTGACCCACGCCACGCTTCCCTTACGCTCGAGCCGGAGTACGTCGCTCATCGTCGACCCTTCCGGTAGAAGGGCTCGGCCACCGCGCGGACCGATCCCAGCAGCGGCTCCTCCAGCCAGACCACCTCGGTCCCATCCGGCACGTCCACGGTGACCGAAGCGCCGTCGTCGCCCAGCAGGCCGAGCATCAGGCGCCGCTGCCCATCGGTCTCCGACTCGACCAGCCAGGCGGCCTCCACCTCGGTGCCACGCAACGCGTCCCGCAGCGGAGCCTCGAGCACCAGCCCCTGCCGGCCGGCCAGGCGGAGGCGGATCGAACGTCGCTCGGTCGCCGGCGCCAGCGGCTCACCGGTCCCGGGAAGAAGGCCCGATGCGAGCGCTGCGAGCTCATCGGTCTCGAATCGGTAGGGGATCGGTCCGGCCGGATCCATGATCGACGGGACGCCGGCGGCGGCCATGTTGGCGATGGCGATTCGCGCGGGAAGGGGCAGTGTCGCCGTACCGCGCGGCGCCCAGGCCGAGAGTGCCGCCACCGACGCGAAGCAGACGCTTGTCGGATTCCCGTCGGCATCCACCGCCAGCATGACGCTCACCTCCACCTCGTCGTGGTCGTTGATCGCCGAAGCGAGTGCCGCCCTGGCCTCCTCGCCGTGGTCGGGCGGGACGGGGAGCAGGAGGGTGCCGTCCATCACCGTGCGATAGAAGGCATCGAGCGTCCCCCGTCCGGCATCGCCGCGCTGCTCCGCGCCCCGTGCGGCGAGCATCGCCTCGAAGATTGCGGCGGAGCTCTCCTCGAGCGTACCCGACGGGGTCGAGCGGTCGTGCGAACCGGGGGCGGGGCGTTCCAGGGCCATGCGTCGGAGCCTACCACCGGGGCCGGCGGTAGGATGCCCCCATGCCAACCGGCATCGACCACGTGGTGATCGCAGTCGCCGACCCCGACGCGGCCGCCGCCGAACTGACCGAGCGGGTCGGCCTGGCGTTCACCGGCGGCGGGCGGCATCCGGGCCTCGGCACCTTCAATCGCCTCGCCTTCCTGGGCGACGCGTACCTGGAGCTGATCGGGGTCGAGGATGCGGCGGCGGCGCAGGGATGGGCGGTCGGTCGCGCCGCGGTGCGGTCGCTGGAGCGAGGCGGAGGATTCGTGACCTACGCACTCGCCGACGACGGGATCCGCGGAACCGTCGCCCGGCTCCAGGCCAACGGCAGCAGCATCGGTCCCGTTGTCCACGGCAGCCGCCAGGGGTTGGATGGCGAGGCGGTGGAGTGGTGGACGGCGACGCCCCGCGAGCTCGGCCCTGAGCTACCGCCGTTCCTGATCAGGCACCGCTCAGTCGGACCCGAATGGAGTTCGGAGGCGATGACCGCTCGTCGCTCGTTCGCCCATCCGCTCGGCGCCGCCGCGACGCTGGTCGGAGTGCAGATCCCGGTTCCGGATCCAGTGGCGCTCGCGGCAGCGTGCGTGGCCAACCTCGGGCTGGAGTTCCTGGCGATCGGCGGCGGGGCGGTCTGCGTGCTCGGTCGCCACGTCATTCGCCTGGTACTCGCCGGTAACCAGCCCGCGCCCCTCGTGTCGGTTCGGGCGGCGGGCGCGGTCTCATCGACCTTGACCACCCTCGGGGTCACCCTCGAGATTCGCGCTGGAAGCTAGAACCTCGCGCCAGACGCAGGCTACATCCGGAACACGCCGAACCTCGTCTCGCCGATCCCCGCGTTGAGTGCCGCGCTGATCCCCATGCCGAGGACGCGGCGCGTGTCCAGCGGATCGATCACGCCGTCGTCCCAAAGGCGGGCGGTGGAGTAGTAGGGGGAGCCCTGACGCTCGTATTCGGCCTGGACGCGGGCCTCGAAGGCGTCACGCTCCTCGTCGGAGCTGATGTCGCCGCTCACCGTGGAGAGCACGCGGGCCGCCTGGGCCCCGCCCATCACGCTGATGCGGGCGTTCGGCCACATCCAGAGTTGGCGCGGTGAATAGGCGCGGCCCGCCATCCCGTAGTTCCCGGCGCCGAAGGAACCGCCGATGATCACCGTGAACTTGGGCACCGCGGTGGTGGCCACCGCCGTCACCAGCTTGGCGCCGTCCTTGGCGATCCCGCCGGCCTCGTACTCGCGGCCGACCATGAAGCCGGTGATGTTCTGCAGGAAGACGAGCGGAATCTTGCGCTGGCTTGCGAGCTCGACGAAGTGCGCCCCCTTCAGCGCGGAGCTGCTGAAGAGGATCCCGTTGTTGGCCAGGATCCCGACCGGGAACCCTTGGATGCGCGCGAACCCGGTTACGAGCGTCTCCCCGTAGCGCTCCTTGAACTCGTGGAACTCGCTGCCGTCGACCAGCCGCGCGATCACCTCGCGCACGTCGTAGGCGACCCTGGGGTCGGTCGGCACCACGCCGTAAAGCTCGTCCTGATTGACCAATGGCGCGGCAGGCTCGCTCCGCTCCCACGGCGGCGCGGGCTTGCGCCATGCCAGGCTGCGGACGATCTCGCGACCGATGGCCAGGGCGTGCTCGTCGTCGAGCGCGTAGTGGTCAGCCACGCCACTGGTCGCGGTGTGCACCTCGGCACCGCCCAGCTCCTCGGCGCTCACCTCCTCGCCGGTGGCGGCCTTCACCAGCGGCGGGCCGCCGAGGAAGATCGTGCCGGTGCCCTTGACGATGACCGTCTCGTCGCTCATCGCCGGCACGTAGGCGCCACCTGCGGTCGAGGAGCCCATCACCAGCGCCACCTGCGGGATGCCCCTCGCCGACAGCTGCGCCTGGTTATAGAAGATCCGTCCGAAGTGCTCGCGGTCGGGGAAGACCTCGTCCTGGAGTGGCAGGTACGCCCCGCCGCGAGTCGACCAGGTAGAGGCACGGCAGCCGGTTCTCCAGGGCGATCTCCTGGGCGCGCAGGTGCTTCTTGACCGTGATCGGGAAGTAGGTGCCGCCCTTCACCGTGGCGTCGTTGGCGACGATGACGCACTCCACCCCTTCGACCAGGCCGATGCCGGTCAGGATGCCGGCCCCCGGCGCCTCGTCGTCGTACAGCCCACCCGCGGCGAGCGCGGAGAGCTCGAGGAACGCGCTTCCCGGATCGATCAGCCGCTCAACCCGCTCGCGGACCGGCAGCTTGCCGCGCTCGCGGTGCCGGGCGATCGATCGGTCGTCACCCGCCGCGCCGCGGCCGCCGACCAGCCGCGTGCGCGCGCGAAGGTCCTCGACCAGGGCGCCCATCGCCGCGGCGTTGGCCAACGTGTCGGGGGCCGCGGGGTCGAGGCGAGTGCGCAGAACGGCCATCTACGGCGATTATCGCCGCCCACGCGCCGCCGGATTGGGGTCTGCGCCTAGGCGAGGGTGACGAGCGGTACGAGCTGGGTGATATGCGCGGTGTTGACGATCACCACGCTGACCACGTGCTCGAACGGCGGCTCCCCGTTGTGCAGCAGGTACGCATCGGTCAGCGGGAGGAAGCGCGGACCGCGCCTGAGCAGGTGATCGCTCACTTCGCCGGTCGTTGGCAGGTGCAGGTTGCCGGTGACGCTGAACGGGCCGGCCGAGATCGCCACACGGCGCAGCTTGCGGTGCAGGCGCAGCTGGCGCGCGGCGCGCCACTCCGGCGGCATGGCCAGGATCAGCTGCTCAGTGGGAAGCGACTGCCATTCCCCGGGGTCATCGGTATGTGGGCTCGGCTCATGAGGCGACGTTGGTGCCGCCGGTGCCTCGATGGGGCCGGGGCTCGGTCGCCAGATGCGCAGGACGTCGTCGTCGTTGAGCAGGTCCGTCACGCGCCGCCCGTTGGCGGCGATCCAACCCAGGATTCGGGCATCGGCGGTGTACATCTCGATCGGTGCCAGCTCGAGGCCGGTCGCGGCGATTGCGGATGATCCGACGGTGGCCGATGCGCCGCTTCGACGCCAGTTCCAGAAGGTCACAGATGCCTCCGCATGACGGTCGCGCGGGCAGCAGCGCGACTCGGAGGCCATGGTGGGCCTCCCCGCGACGCCGCGGAAGGGGCACGAGAGTACTACCGGGGCCTGTTGTCTGGAGTCACCGCACACGACCGGCACCCCGAACAATTCCTCGCTCCATGCGTTACAAGTGGTGCATGAACCGATACACGCGCATCGTCATCGCGGTCTTGGCCCTGTCGCTTCTCGTTGCTGGCAGCGTGCTCGCCACGAAGGGTGGCAAGTCCGCCGAGCACCGCTCGCCAGTGGCCGCCTCCCACCAGCCCGAATCCAGTGAGGCCGAAAAGGCCGACACCGACACCGCCGCCGACGGCGCTCCGTCCGACAAGCTCCTCGGGCGCCTGGTCGATCGGTTGGCCGATGCCGGCATCGAGACCGACGCCGAGACGCTGGCCGCGCTGGCGGCCGACCACGGCGTGGGCGGAGCCGTCCGCGTCGTGACCTGGGCCGATGCATCCGGGATGGACGTCGTCGATCTGGCAGCCATGTTCGACTCCGGCATGGGCTGGGGCGCGATCGCTCACCAGCTGATGGAGGACGATCCGTCCCTCGATCTGTCGCCCGGCATCGGATGGGTAATCGGCAGGGGTCATGGCAAGGGCAACGCCAACGGTCACGGCCAGGCAACCGCGGAGGCGCATCGGCCTTAGTTACCGCGCAGACTCGGAGTTACCCGCGTCTGTGGCAGAAGTGTTCAGGTGATCTGAACAGTGACACGCGCCGCGCCACCGGTGACGCTGGTACCGTGGGCAGCGTGATCGAGTTCGATGACTTTGCGGCGGTTGAGATGCGGGTCGGCCGCATCATCGAGGCAGTCCTCTTTCCCGAAGCTCGCAAGCCGTCCTACCGGCTGCGCATCGACTTCGGCCCTGCGATCGGGGAGCGGGACAGCTCGGCGCAGCTGACCATGACCTACCCCGATCCGGCGACTCTGGTGGGACGCCAGGTGGTGGCGGTCGTCAACTTCCCGCCGCGACGGATCGCAGGGTTCGCCAGCGAGGTGCTGGTGCTCGGCGCCATGGGAGAGGGAGAAGATGCGGGCGAGGTCTGGCTTCTGGAACCGTCACCCGGGGCGCCACTCGGCGCCCGCATCGGGTAGGGAGAGTGAGCATGGATTCAGTCGCCCTGGGCGCCGCCCCCGAAGGCATGCCCGATCCGGAACTGATGCCGCCGCAGATCGCGCGCGTCGGAGAACCGTTCGGCGCCCTGCGCATCGTCCACTTCCTGTCGCGCCTCGCACGCAACCAGACCCACCAACTGCGTGACGCGGTGGCCGCCCTGAACGCGACATTTCTTGACTGGCAATTCAGCGAGAGGGTGGTCCTGGCCGAGCTGGTCCAACTGCAGGCCAACTGGGCGATCAGCTTCCACGGCGACGACCGGATCGTGCTGGATCGGAACGAGCGTGGTCACACGCTGCTGATCGTGGACTCCACCAAGATGACGCCGTTCTTCGTTTCGCAGGCGAACCGGCTGCGCGATGCGTGCGACGAGGAGCTGCGCCGTTTCTCCCTCGGCGACGGGATCACCACCGACAACTAGACCCGGTCCGAGCCCCCGGCCTGGCCGACCGCTGCTTCGGGTGCCTCGATCGCGATCGGCATCGTCTCGGGCTCGCCACCGTCGACGGGCACGCGGCGCTTGCGCGGGCGGAAGGGCGAGGTCTCGGGCACGATCGGTCCATCGGTCTCGGCCAGGTCGCCCGAGCGATACGCCTCCCAGACGGCCATCACCGTGTCACGGTGTGGTCGGATGCGGCAGTGCTCGTCGCGGTTGCCCATCTCGTCGCAGTAGCCGAGCGGGACGCACTTGGGTGCCAGGAACGAGCCAAAGAATGGCGACACGCGGAAGATCTCGTGGCGTATCTGCTTGAACAGCTGGCGGATCTCCCATTGGGCCATGGTGCACAGGCGCAGCCCCGACATGTGGATCAGCTGGCGCAGGTTCACCGTCATGATCAGGTTGGTCTGCATCGCGTTGGGGAAGATGAAGCGAGCGTCCTCGGCCGGCACCTCGGCCTGCAGCAGCTGGCCGTACAGGTCCATGTTCTCGTCGACCGCGGCCTGGAAGCGGCCGGCCAGGTCGTCGGGCAGGTCGCCGTTCGTGATGCTGGGCGGGATCGTGTAGTTGTCGCGCTGCTTGAAGCTCACGTAGCGCTGCGACTGCTGGTCGAAGGCGGTCCCGGCCCGGTGGCGCACCAGCTGATGGGAGAGGGTCCGGGTCACGCCCGAGATGGCGAAGGTGAAGTTGACGTGCTCGATCGTCGAGCCGTGGCCCGACTCCATCACCTTTCGGACGAGCGACTGCTGCTTCTCGTCGGCCACGCTGCGCGACACGGCCTTGTCCCAGATCTGGTCGGGAAGCTGTTCCGAATAGCATGTCCGGCAGGCGGTGTAGATGATCGGCAGGTAGTACTCCTCGACGATCTCCTTGGTGGGGAAGATCAGCTTTGCGGAGAGGTTCGAGGAGGCTGTCATGGTCCGGCGAGAATACCATCCGCAGACCGATGCGGCAGCGCCGGATATCCACAACCTGTAGTGGTGTGGATAAATCACAGGCCGCTATCTTGTGGCGTCTCCCTTGGTCGCCGCGTCCTCTCCCGGCGCCCGCCGCGGTCGCCGGTGCTCGTCGAGACGGGCAAGCCCGTGGGCGCGGTCGAAGGCGACCACGTCGCCTCCTGCCGCGCGCGCCGAGGCGAGCGCCTCCTCCGCCGCGGCCAGCAGTTCATCCTCGGTGAGCGCCGCACCCGGGCGCATCAGCGCGATGCCGACCGACAGCGAGATCGGCATCTCGCCCGCATCGGTCAGGATCGGCCGAGCGGCGAGGCGGCTGCGCACCGCGTCCACGAATCCGATCGCGCCGAGCTCGTCGGTGTGCGGCAGGATCGCCAGGAATGCGTCGGCCGCGACGCGACCGAGCGCATCGGCTTCGCGCGCACGCAGTCGGAGGCGCAGCGCCACCTCGCGCAGCACCGTGTCACCGGTGGCGGTCCCGTGGAGGTGGTTGAGCGCCGCGAAGTCGTCCAAGTCGAGCAGCACCGCGGCCAGCGAATGGTCATAGCGGCGCGCCTCGGCCGTCTCGAGTCGGAGCCGCTCCAGTACGGCGGCGCGGCTGGCCACCCCGGTCAGCGGGTCGACGGCCGACGCTCGCTCGATCTCGACGCGCTGCATGCCAACCGTGCGACGGGTCGTGATCAGCTCTTCGAGCGTGGCACGCAGTTCGCGCGCCAGGCGCGCGGGTTCAGAGTCTTCGGCATCGACGCGCACTTCGAGCAGGCCGACGGCTGGTATGGGCGGGGGCGGCAGCATCACGGGGAAGGCAGGTGGCAGCGCCGTTGCGCCGTCTTCACCGCGGAGGCGCCGGCCGGCGGACAGACCAAGGATCGCGGCCGCCGAGCCGAGGCCGACCGTCCCCAGCAGCATCTCGACGCCGGGCGTGGCGAGGGCCTGGGACAGCATCGCGGAAGCGCCGAGACCAACCGCCACGGCTCGTGCCGGGGCATCGCTGCTGGTCACCGCGGCGATGCCCAGCAGTACCGCCGGACCAAGCAGCAGGAGCGGCCGGATCCGATCGTCGACCGCCACGCCGCCGGCGAGCAGGACGAGGACAAGGGTGGCCTGCATGGCCACCAGGCTGGCAACGACGGCAGTGATCCGGCCGCGCTGGCCGGCGCCCGGCATCGCCCCCAGGAGGGATCCTGCCAGGAAGGCGACACCCGCGGCTGAAACACCGGTTGCCACCGCGGCGGGCGCTGCGTTGACGGTCGACCCTTCGAGCGCGATGGCTGCGAGGGTCACGCCAACCAGGCCCAGGCCGGCCCCATCGGCGAGCGTCCCTGCGCGTCCGGATCGAAGTGCGTCTGCCATCACCAGGGTCAGGGCGGCGGCGCAGGCCACGGTGGCGGCCACAAGGAACGCAGGCTCGACCCACTCCTGCAGCGTCCCGGAGCTGATCCGCGGGAAGAGGCGCAGTGCGGCAAGCACAAGCAGTGGCAGGAGCGCCGCCAGCAGGCGGGCCCCGGCGAGCGCGAGGGAACGGGCTCCGGATCGGTCCAAGCTCACTTCGCGGTGCGGCGATGCACCACCAGTCTCCGCCTTCGCGCCGCCGAGCGGCAATAGTACGAACGAACAGCGTGCTCTATCCTCGCCGGCGTGGCCAAACCCGCTTCGCACCCGCGCGACATCGTCATGTCACGCGCTCGCTTCCTGGAGCTGACCGATCGGCTCATCGTCGACGGCGAGGCACTCCTGGCGGACCCGGGCTGGGACGCGTTTCGCGCCTGGCTGCTCGGCTCCGACGAGCTGCTTGAGAAGGTGTGGGGCCGGATGGACCGATACCACCTCGCCTGGCTGAACGTCGGTCGCGACTCGGCACCGTCCGGATCGGAGCTCGACGCGGCCGGCACGGCTCGCTTCATCGCGGAGGTGGCCAGCGCCAAGCTGGCCGTCATGCGTACGATGAGGGTCGCTGTTGCGCAACGCGGCTGGCGACGGCTGAGTGACGACGAGGAGGACCGGTGACCTATCGACCGGACGAACGAGACGGCGGCCTGGCAGCCATCTTCGCCCACCCCGATGACGAGAGCTTCGCCGCCGCCGGCACGCTGGCGATGGCACACGACGCCGGGCGCACCGTTCGACTCCTGCTGCTGACCCGCGGTGAGGCGGGCAATGAAGAGCGCAGCCCGGATCTCGACCTGGCCGACCTGCGCGAGGAGGAGATGCGCTGTGCCGCGGGGCGCATCGGGATGGACGAAGTGACAGTGGCGGACCATCCCGACGGGCGGCTGGCCGAGGTGCCCTTCGAGACGCTGGTCGACGAGATCGCCGCCTGGCTCGCCGATCGACGCCCGAACGCGGTGATCACCTTTGGCGCGCATGGGGTCACCAACGACCCGGACCACGTGGTGGTCGGCGCGGCCACGCGCTGGGCGGTCGAGCGGCTCGCCGAGTCGGGGATCGCGCCGAACGCGGTGTACGTCGTCTCGCCGGTGCTCTGGCCGGGCGAGCGTCGATTCGACCTCTCCGCGGAGGAGGGCGCCGCGAGCCATCGGATCGATATCACCGCGGTGGCCGGTCGCAAGCTGGCCGCCCTGGCCTGCCACGCCAGCCAGCCCGATGTCGCCGACGAGATCGCCACCCTGCGCGCCGCCATCGACGCCGACGGGGTGCTCTACGAGGGCTACACCCGCGTCCGCCCCACCGTTCCGCTGGCGCGCCCCACCTACTACGCCGCGATCGACTGACGCGGGGAGCTGCGCCACTCACCGCGCTTGATGCGCGGGGTCTGGTGTGGGGGACGGGGACATGGACGGGTGGCCCCCGGAAGCTCTCCCGCGAATCCTTGCTAGACTGGTCAGGATATGAGCATCGACACGACCATCGCCAAGGTCGACGAAGTGATGACGGCGCTGTACGACATCCACGATCCGGAGATCGGGATGAGCATCGTGGACCTCGACCTGATCAAGGGCGTCGAGATCGGGACCGATGGCGCCGCGACGGAGATCAAGATGGTCCTCACCACCCCCTTCTGCCCGTGGGCCGGTGAGCTGATCCAGTCGGTCAAGGCCAAGACCGAGGAGGTTGTCGGACCGCCGGTCAAGGTCACGCTCCTCGCAGACCGCTGGGAGCCGCCGCCGGGCCTCTTCTAAGGGTTCCCTCACGGCGCTCGCCCGTACTCACGCTCGCTCCTGATGCCGTACCACATTCGCCCCGCGCGCCGCACCAGGCCGCAGGTCCTCGATCCTGCCGCGCAGGCCGCAGGCCCTCGCTCCTGACGCCGTACCACGTCCCGTGGTTCAAGAGCACGTATGGGCCTGAATCTGCCCCGAGGACGCCGTCTTTGGTATCGGCCTACCACGCGTGGTGGTACGGGCCTGCAAATTGGGCTCCTCACGCGTTGTTGAACCACGATGCGTGGTAACGGTCTGCCCGCGCTACGATTCCCAACATGCGCATCTACACCCGCAAGGGCGACACCGGCACGACCGGCCTGCTGTTCGGCGGCGCCCGGGTCAGCAAGGCGGACCTGCGCACCGATGCCTACGGCACGACCGATGAAGCGGTCTCCGCGCTGGGCCTGGCCCGCGCCGCACTGGCCGGGGCCTCGGCCGGGGCAGAGCTGGCCGGTCTCGTCCTGCGGTTGCAACGCGAACTCTTCGTGGTCGGTGCCGAGTTGGCGACGCACGTCGACCGGCGCGCCCGGCTGACTGATGGCACCAGTCGCGTGACCGCCAAGATGACGACGGCGCTCGAGAACGAGATCGACGCGCTCGAGGCCGGGCACGACATGCCGGCCGAGTTCGTGATCCCCGGTGAGACGCTGGCGGGCGCAGCCCTTGACCTGGCGCGGACGACGGTCCGGCGCGCGGAGCGACGCGCCGTGGCGCTGGCCTCGGAAGGTGGCCTCCCCGACTCCCAGGTGGTGCCCTACCTCAACCGCCTTGCCGACCTCCTGTTTGTCGCCGCCCGCGCGGCCGATGGGGGCTTCCGCCCCGTACGGAGCCGCGAGTAGAATCGGGCCAAGCTCACGACCCGCCTCCCGGCGGGCTGCACCGCAACAGACAGTCCCTTGCGTGGCGCATTGACAAGGAGACCTACCCGATGAGTTATGCCGTGACCAATCCCGCCACCGGCGAGACGGTCAAGACCTACGACAGCATCACGGACGCCGAGCTCGAGGCCGCGATCGCCGCAGCCGACCAGGCGCACCGCACGTGGTCGAAGTCGACCACGGTCGAGGAGCGCGCGGCCCTCATCCGGCGCGTCAGCGAACTCCACCGCGAACGCCGCCAGCAGCTGGCCGAGCTGATCGTGCGCGAGATGGGCAAGCCGATCGCGCAGGCGCTCACTGAGGTCGACTTCGCCGCGGACATCTACGAGTACTACGCCGATCACTCGCCCGAGTTCCTGAAGGACGAGCCGATCCAGCTCCTCGCGGGCGAGGGCTCGGCGGTCATCCGCCGCTCGTCGCTCGGCGTGCTGCTCGGCGTCATGCCGTGGAACTTCCCGTACTACCAGGTCGCCCGCTTCGCCGGCCCGAACCTCATCATCGGCAACACGATCCTGCTCAAGCACGCCGCGCAGTGCCCCGAGTCCGCCGCCGCGATGCAGCAGATCTTCCTCGACGCGGGCTTCCCGGCCGGCGCCTACGTGAACATCTACGCCTCGCACGACCAGATCGAGCGGGTCATCGCGGACCCGCGCGTGCAGGGCGTCTCGCTCACCGGCTCCGAGCGCGCCGGCGCCGCGGTCGCCGAGATCGCCGGCCGCCACCTGAAGAAGGTCGTGCTCGAGCTCGGCGGCTCGGACCCCTTCATCCTGCTCTCGACCGACGACCTCGACGCCACCGTGCAGAACGCGGTCGACGCCCGCCTCGACAACAGCGGCCAGTCGTGCAACGCGGCCAAGCGCTTCATCGTCGCCGACGAGCTGTACGAGCCCTTCCTGGAGAAGTTCACCGCGAAGATCGCCGAGATCGAGGCGACCGACCCGACGTCGGCCGACTCGGCGCTCGGCCCGCTCTCCTCGCTGAAGGCCGCCGAGGGCGCTCGACGAGCAGGTCAAGCGCGCGATCGAGCACGGCGCGACGCTCGTGCACGGCGGCACCCGCGACGGCGCGTTCTTCCAGACGACCGTGCTGACGGATGTCACTCCCGAGAACCCCGCCTCCAAGGAGGAGTTCTTCGGCCCGGTCGCGCAGGTGTACCGCGCGAAGGACGAGGCCGACGCCGTGCGCATCGCGAACGACACCCCGTTCGGCCTGGGCTCGTACGTCTACACCACCGACTCCGGAGCAGGCGCTCCGTGTCGCCGACGGGATCGAGGCCGGCATGGTGTTCGTGAACGTCGTGCTCGCCGACGGCGCCGAGCTGCCGTTCGGCGGCATCAAGCGCTCGGGCTCGGGCCGCGAGCTCGGCCGCTTCGGCGCCGACGAGTTCGTGAACAAGAAGATGATCCGCATCGGCTGACGCCCAGGCGTCACGCGGCGTCCGCTGGCCCGCAGTCAAGACCGTTGGAGGAGATCACGCCCCCGAAGCGCGGTCCGCGTAGGCTCAGGAAGGTCGCGACCGACTTCTGGTTCGCCGTGCAGCGGATGGGACGACGTGGTGACGATCCGCCGGGCACGGGCCTGGTCTTCGAGCCACCGGCGAGCTGTAGGTAATCGCGAGCTACCGATGCCAGTGGCTGGCGGATTGGCAAGGTCATGACGGTGCATATCAGCTCTGACGATGCGGCGCGGATGACCGCGTTCCTGGATGCCGAGGCACCGCCGAGCGAGCCAACCGCGCACATCGTCTTCGGCACCAACCAACCGATCCCCGCCGAGCTTGTTGCACGGCGCCACCACGCTGGGCTCGCGCCGCTCATCATCCTGACGGGCGGCGTGAACCGCCAGACCGGCGTGGTCGAGTCGGTCGAGCACCGTCGCGTGCTAGTCGGGCTCGGGGTCGACGACAGCGTCATCCGGCACGAGGCCACGTCGCTCACAACCCAAGAGAACGTTGAGCAAGCCCTGCCGTTCCTCCACGAGGCGCTCGAGTCCGGTCTCAAACTGACCGCCGTCTGCAAGTGGTATCACCGTCGCGGCTTGCATCTCCTTCGCAGATATCTGCCCGACGTCCGGACCTTCTATGCGGTCACCTGGGAACCGATCTATGACGGGGTCACGCTGACGCGATCGAACTGGTGGCACACCTCGCATGGCGCCGCCCGCCGGGTGCTGCACGAGTGGCGTGCGATCCCGGAGGGACTCGCTGCCGGCTCACTCGCGGACGTAGAGCGCATCGATGGCGCTTGGCAGTAAGCGGTCGAGGGTAAGCCGGGTCATCGGGCAGACCCTATCTAATCACCGGAGCCGCCCTGACGCAGCGTGAAGCGGATGGTTGTACCTGCTCCAACGTCCGATGTCGCCGTGATGGTGCCGCCGTGGGCCTCGACCAGGCTCTTGGCGATTGGCAGTCCGAGGCCACTCCCCGGGGAGTCGGGTGAGCGGTAGAAGCGGTCGAAGATTCGTGTCGAGCTGATCCGCGGGCATGCCGCTGCCGGTGTCGTGCACGGTGACCCTGGCCTGTCCGTCAGCGACCTGCGCCGACAGCACGACGGCGCCCTCGCGCGGCGTGTGGCGCAGGGCATTGGTCAGCAGGTTCGACACCACCTCGCGGATGCGCGCCGGATCAACGTCGAGAGATGGGAGGTCCGGGCGCGACGGTGACGGTCAGCCCGATGCCGGCCTGCTCGGCCTGACTGCGGTAGCTGGCGGCGACATCGGTGAGCATGCGCCCCGAGGTCGGTGGGCTCGCGGTGCAGGACGAGGCTGCCGGCCTCGACCAGGGTCAGCGTCCGCAGGTCCTCGATCAGCCGCTCCATGAGCCGGGTCTCGTCGAGGATCGGCTGGAGATGGGCGGCATCGGCAGGGTAGACGCCGTCGAGCAGGGCCTCGAGGTTGCCCTGGATCACGGTGAGCGGCGTGCGCAGCTCGTGGGAGACGTCGGCCAGGGAGGATCGGCGCTGCTGTTCGACCTCTTCCAGGCGGGCACTCATGGAGTTGAAGAGCGCGGCCAGGTCGCGCACCTCGCGTGGGCCGCGTCTCGGGGACGCGCGTGCTGAAGTCGCCGGCCTCGACCGGCCGGAGGCCTCGATCAGGTCACCGACCGGCGCAGCGGCGCGGCGGATTGCCCGGCCGACGATCGCCAGGACGAACAGCACCAGGAGCCCGACCAGGAGTCTCGGGGCGAGTGCCGCCCGCGGCGCCGATCACGTTGCCGACCGCCAACCCAGGCAGGAAGCACGACCCCGACGCGAAGAGCAGGAACATGAAGCCCGAAGAAGCAGCCGATGCGCCGCCCGAAGTGGCCGCGCATGTGGCGCGCCCCGTCCGGACCCGATGGCGGCCAGCTCTCACCCTCCGGCCACCAGGGAGGCCGATGCCGGCCGCGACCCCGTGGCCGCCAGTCGATGGTCAGGCATCGGTCAGCCGGTAGCCGACGCCGTACACGGTGAGCAGGTAGCGGGGCGATCCGCGGGTCGGGCTCGATCTTGCGGCGGATGTTCTTGACGTGCGCGTCGATCGCCCGCTCGTACGACTCGAAGGCCACGCCGTGGATGGCGTCGAGCAGCTGGGAGCGGGTGAAGATCGCGACCCGGCTGGCGGGCGAGCGCCGTGAGCAGCTGGAACTCGGTGCCCGTCAGCGCAACCAGCCGCCCGGCCACCTCAGCCCGGAGGCGGGGAACGTCGAGGACGACGTCGCCGGCCCGGATCACGTCGCCGGCCGTCGTGCCAGCGTGACGGCGCAGGACCGCGCGCACGCGAGCGATGAGCTCACGTGGACTGAACGGCTTGGTCACGTAGTCGTCGGCACCCAGCTCGAGGCCGACCACCTTGTCGGTCTCGTCATCGCGGGCGGTGAGCATGATGATCGGGACCCCGGAGTCGCGTCGGAGGCGACGCGTCACCTCGAACCCGTCGAGCCCCGGAAGCCCGAGGTCCAACACGATCAGGTCGGGGCGCTCGGACCGGGCGCGCATCAGTGCCTCAGAGCCATCGCGAGCGGTGGACACCGCGAAACCCGCCCGCTCGAGGTAGTCGCGGACGAGCTGCACGATCTTCGACTCATCGTCGACGACGAGGATGCGTGACACGTCGGGCATGGTAGCCGGACGGGCGGCACCGGCCGCCCGTCCATATCGGTCCATGGGAGGTCAGCCCTTCTCTGCCCCGCCGGCCTCCGCGGTCTCGCCGTGGCGCTCGCGGTGCCATTCGTCGAGGTACTCGCGCCGGCTGCCGTGATGGCCGCCCCAGCCCCCATACCCGCCACCCTGGTGTCCGCCCCAGCGACCCCGGCCGAAGGCGGCCCGCAGCAGGCCGAAGAAGAGGAACAGGAAGAACAGGCCGATCAGGAATCCGCCGAAGCCAAAGCCGAAGCCACCCGGACGCCCGAGGTAGGCGTCGGTGTAGTAGCCGGCCGGGATCGGCGCGCCCGAAGCGATCGCCTGGCCGACCTCGGAGGCGATGCCTGCCGACACGCCGGCGTTGTAGATGTTGACCCCGACCGCCGCCAGCAGGCCGACCAGGAGCAGCAAGGCAACGAACCGGAAGAATCCGCTGAAGAACATGGGAATGACTCTCCTCGCTTGTGGATCGATCGTTCGATCCGATCGAGATCAGGTTGGAGCGAGGATGTGCGCAGACTGTGAACGTGGCGTGCAGGAGTCGCGAGGACGCCGTGCCCAGAACGCCCTGTGCCCGCGGTCGCCTTGCGCTCGCGGTCACCGGAGGGCTACAGCGGCCAGGTTCTCCGCGCTCGAAGGCCGATGGGTTCATGGCGCGACCGTTCAGCCATCAAGATAGGCCCCAGCGGTTCTTCTTGGCCGTTGTGGTCGCCCGATGGCGTCGTCCCCCACTGCCCGGGACGTTCGCTACTCGATGGGATCGAGCACGAAGACTGGAATCTGGCGGTCGGTCTTTGCCTGGTATGCCGCGTAGTCGGGCCAGGTTGCGAGAGCCCGCTCCCACCAGATGGCCTTCTCGTTCCCCGCTACCTCGCGCGCGAGGTAGTCGCGCTTGGTGGCGCGGTCCTGGAGCTCGACGTGCGGGTGCGCCGCGAGGTTGTGGTACCAGCTCGGATGCTTCGGGGCGCCGCCGAGCGAGGCGACCACCGCGTACGTGCCCTCGTGCTCGACGCGCATGAGCGGCGTCTTGCGGAGCTTGCCGGTCTTCGCGCCGACCGAGGTGAGGACGATGACGGGCCGTCCCCGAAGGTCCCCGCCCTCCCCGCCGTTCGTCGCCTCGTACCGGGCAACATGCTCGCGCGACCAGGCCGATGTGCCGGGTTCGTAGTCGCCGATGAGTGGCATGTCGCCATTGTCGTCAACAGCGCGACCGCTATCATCGATCCGATGGCAAAGACAACGCCAAAGGCGCCGACCTCCATCGAGCCGGAGCTCCCGCGCGGACGCACCGCGCCGCTTGGCGACACGGAGGCTGACGACCTCTTTCGCGAGGGCGTGGCGCTCTTCAACGCGAGCCGCTACTGGCACGCGCACGAGTCGTGGGAGACGCTCTGGCGAGCGGCGCCCGACGAGCAGCGCGACTTCTACCAGGGGCTGATCCAGGTCGCGGCCGGGCTGCTCCATCTCCAGCGCCGCAATGCGCGCGGAGCGCGCAACAAGCTCGCCGAAGGGTTGGTAAAGCTGCGCCCCTACGAGCCGGCGCATCGGGGGATCTTCCTGAGCGAGCTGATCGGTCGGTCGGAGCTGATCGTGCACGCGCTGGAGCAGGGACAGATGCCGTACCTCGTCCCACCGGTGATCCGCTTCACCGAGGCCCGCGTGGTGGGCATCGACTTCGACCGATGACGCCGCCGGAGGAGTTCCGCACGGAGCACGACTCGATGGGCGACGTCCTGGTACCGGCCGACGCCAGGTGGCGCGCACAGACGCAGCGCGCCGTGGAGAACTTCCCGATCAGTGGGCATGGACTCGAGCGAGCGCACATCGCGGCGCTGGGGCAGATCAAGGCGGCCGCGGCCAAGGTGAACGGTGAGCTGGGGGTCGTGGACGCGAAAACCGCCGAGGCCATCGAGCGAGCAGCCGAGGAGGTGGCCGCGGGCACCTGGGATGCCCACTTCCCGATCGACGTCTTCCAGACCGGGTCGGGTACCAGCAGCAACATGAACGCCAACGAGGTGATCGCCTCGCTGGCCTCCGAGCGGCTTGGCCGCGCGGTGCATCCCAACGACCACGTGAACGCCAGCCAGTCGAGCAACGACGTCTTCCCGTCGAGCATCCACCTGGCTGCGACCGGCGGCGTGGTCAACGAGCTGATCCCCGCCCTGGAGCACCTGGCCGAGGCCCTGGAGGCGAAGCGCGACGAGTTCGCATCGGTCGTCAAGTCCGGACGCACCCACCTGATGGACGCCACGCCGGTCACCCTCGGGCAGGAGTTCGGGGGCTACGCGGCGCAGGTCCGCACCGGTGTCGAGCGGCTGCAGGCGGCGCTGCCGCGCCTGGCCGAGCTGCCGCTGGGTGGGACCGCGGTGGGCACCGGCATCAACATGCCCGCCGGCTTTGCCGCGAAGGTGATCGCCGAGCTGCGCCGCGACACCGGCCTGCCGCTGACCGAGGCGCGCAACCACTTCGAGGCGCAGGGCGCGCAGGACGGCCTGGTGGAGACTTCGGGCCAGCTAAGGACGGTGGCGGTGAGCCTCTACAAGATCGCCAACGATCTGCGCTGGATGGGCTCCGGACCATCGGCCGGCCTGGCCGAGATCGCGTTGCCGGACCTCCAGCCTGGCTCATCGATCATGCCGGGCAAGGTGAACCCGGTGATCCCCGAGGCGGTCTGCATGGTCTGCGCCCAGGTGATCGGCAACGACGCGGCGATCGCCTTCGGCGGCGCGGCCGGAAACTTCGAGCTGAACGTGATGCTGCCCATGCTGGCCCGCAACATCCTGGAGTCGATCCGGCTGCTCGCCAACGTGTCCCGGCTGTTTGCAGACCGATGCGTCAGCGGCATCACCGCCAACCCCGAGCGCGCCCGCGGCTACGCGGAGAGCTCCATGTCGATCGTTACGCCGCTCAACCGATTCATCGGCTACGAGGAGGCGGCCAAGGTCGCCAAGCAGGCCCTCGCCGAGGGCAAGACGATCCGCGCGGTGGTCCTTGAGCGCGGGTACGTCGATGCTGGCAAGCTCACCCTCGAGCAGCTCGACACCGCACTCGACGTGCTGCGCATGACCCGTCCGGCGGAGTAACCAGGAGCGCGCAGATGTACGTCGTCGAAGACGAGACGTTTCGACGGGCACGGTCCATCCTGTCTGCCCTCGCGAAGGAACTGACCGAGCGAGAGGAGTCCGCCGTCACGTCGCTGATTGATCTGACGGGATTGATCCGGCGCTCGGCCGGCGCCGACCTGCCGGCCGGTGGCGAACCGGCGTACATCGCTGCCATAGCGCGATCTCTCGAGCGGCTCTTCCCGATCGAGGAGATGTTCCCCCGCAAACGGAGGGCTCGCGACCGGTAGCCTCCACCGGGCAGGCACGACGACGCCGGCCCACATCGGACCGGCGTTGCCGAGTCGGTGCCTCGACGGCGGGGGCGCCACGATTTCAGCCCCGTATTGCTACGAAACGATCTCTCCCCGCCGTCGGGGCTGTTCAGTTGTGGGGCAATGGTTGCGGTCGTGCGGGGCCCCCGATAGGGCCATTTGGCCCGAAGTTTCCGGGAGCGCCCGCGGCGTACAATCAGTGCTCGCCACCCCCGATCACCGAACGTCCGCGCCCCCGGCGCGCAAGGAGTTGCAGTAATCGTGTCCACCACCTACCAGAACCTGATCGACGGAGCATGGGTCGCGGCCCGCTCCGGGGCCACCTTCGACTCCGTCAGCCCCGCCAACCGCGAGGACGTGATCGGCACATTCCCGGCCAGCAGCGCCGCCGACGTGGATGCCGCAGTCGAAGCCGCAAAGCGCGCGTACCCCGCCTGGTCGCTGATGCCGGCGCCCAAGCGTGGCGAGATCCTGTTCAAGGTCGCCCGCGTGCTCGCCGAGCACAAGGAAGAGCTGTCGCGTCTGATGACCCGAGAGATGGGCAAGGTGCTGACCGAGGCCCGCGGCGACGTCCAGGAGGCGATCGACGTCGCGTACTACATGGCCGGCGAGGGGCGACGCCTGTTCGGCCAGACGGTGCCGTCGGAGATGCCGGACAAGTTCGCGATGGCGATCCGCAAGCCGATCGGCGTGGTCGGCGTCATCACCCCCTGGAACTTCCCCGTGGCGATCCCGGCCTGGAAGCTGTTTCCGGCGCTGATCTGCGGCAACACCGCGGTGATCAAGCCGGCCAGCGACACGCCCGCCTGCGCGATCCGCTTCATCGAGCTCCTGATGGAGGGCGGCATCCCGGAGGGCGTGGTCAACCTGGTCACTGGCTCGGGGGCGGAGGTCGGCAACGCCATCGTGGAGCACCCCGACGTGCGCGTCATCAGCTTCACCGGCCACACCGACACCGGCGTCGAGATCAGCACCCGCGCCGCGAAGACCCTCAAGCGCGTCAGCCTGGAGCTGGGCGGCAAGAACCCGATCGTCGTCTGGTCAGATGCTGACCTCGGCCTCGCCCTCGACTCCGCCGTCTGGTCGGCCTTCGGGACGAGCGGCCAGCGCTGCACCGCCGCCTCGCGGCTGATCGTGCATCGGGCGGTCCACGACGAGTTCGTTGAGGCGCTTCGCAAGCGCGTCGCCGGCCTGGTGCTGGGCGACGGCCTTGACGACAAGACCGATGTCGGACCGGTGATCAACGAAACGGCGGTCGAGCGCATTGCTGCATATGCCGCCATCGGTCGAGGGGAGGCCGACCTGGTGATCGGCGGCGAGCCGGCCCGTGAGGCGCATCTGGCGAAGGGCTCCTTCTTCCAGCCGACCATCTTTGCCGACGTGAAGCCCGATGCGCGCATCGCGATGGAGGAGATCTTCGGCCCGGTGACATCGGTCATTCCGGTGGACGACTGGGACGAGACCGTGCGGATCGTGAACTCCGTCAAGTACGGCCTCTCAACCTCGCTCTTCACGCGCGACATCAACCTCGCGTTCCGCTCGATCCGCGAATTCGACTCCGGCCTGGGGTACGTGAACCACGGCACCATCGGCGCTGAGGCGCACCTGCCATTCGGCGGCACCAAGGCGACCGGCAACGGTCACCGCGAAGTGGGGCAGGCGTCGCTCGACTTCTTCAGCGAGTGGAAGAGCGTCTACATCGACTACTCCGGGAAGCTGCAGCGCGCGCAGATCGACATGACCTTCGTCGACCAGGGCTAGATCCAGGCGAGCATCAGCTGCGCATCAGCCGCGCGCCCCGAGGGCTGCCTCGATCTCGTTGAGGTGCTCGGCGCGGTGCTCCCAGCGGTCTGCGCTGATCGGGCTGTCCGGGTCGCCGGGCCACATCCGGTCCAGCGGCAGCTCTGCGACGCGCGCGTCGCAATCCTCGGCGATCCGCATCGCCAGCTGCGCAGCCTCCCTCGGCGCAATCGCGTGGATCAGCGGCCTGGTCGAGTCGTTCAGCCAGTCGCCCTCGGGCTCGGCGTCCCCTGGTGCCCACGGGTCGCCGCGATCGATCTTCTCGGCGAGGACCAGAACACGGATATCCCAGTACGCAATGTGGCCGAGCACGCCGGCGACGGTCCAGTACTCGTTCACGGGAGCGGTGAGCGCATCGTCGTCCAGCCGTCGAACCAGGGTGCGCAGGCGTTCACGCTCACGCGTGTTCGCCTCGACATAGGGGCGATCGTCAGTCATTGGCTCGTCGATCTTCGCAGAGAGCGCTCGACGTCGTTGGCCGACTTCGGGCCGTACCGGTCCCCGGCTTTGCACGTGCCGCCATGCCGTGCCAGCATGGTTGGGCCATGCGCCTGCCACTCTTCCCACTCCATGCCGTGCTCTTCCCGCACCTGCCGCTGCCGCTGCAGATCTTCGAGGAGCGGTACCGAGCCATGACCCGTGACCTCGTGGCCGATGGGTCCGCGTGGGGCGGGCGATTCGTGGTCACCATGATCACCGACGGGTCGGAGATCGAGTCCGTCGGAGGTGACGCCGAGCGGCTGACCGGTGCCGCCCGAATCGGTACCGTCGCGGAGGTCCGGCATGCCGAGCAATTTGCCGACGGGCGCTGGGCGCTCCTGGCGGTGGGGGTCGAACGGGTAACGCTCGGCCCGACGGATCGGACCGGACCCTACGCCGTGGTGAATGCGGAGGCACTCCCCGAGCTGGTCGGCGACACCGCCGGAAACGACCTCTTGCTCCCCGAAGTGCAGGTGGCACTCGACCGCTATCTCGAGACGGTGAAACGATTGGTGGCCTCCACGGCGTCTGTAGGGGGAGATGCACAGGAGACGAGCCGCGTGACCGCGTCCCTCGACGAGATCCTCAAGCCGTTTCGGCTGCCGGACGACCCCCTGGCGGCCAGCTACGCCATCGGGGGAATGCTCCAGATCGAGCTGGGGCGCAAACAGCGCCTTCTGGAACTGCCGGACGCCGTCGCACGGCTTCATGCCGAGCTGGATCTCCTGCGGCGCGAGACGATCCTGATGGGCGAGGGCTCGATGCCGCCGCTCGGTGCCAACGACCTGCGCTACAACCCGAACTGAATTTGACTCGCAGATGAACCGCCGCGGCGCCACATGGTTCCTCGTGGTGGTGCTCTCGGTCGCCGCCTGCAGCGTTGCGCCCAGCCCGTCCCCATCCGCATCGGGGTCGGCAACCGGCCAGCCGTCGACCACCGCCACGCCGTTCGGAACGACCTCTCCGACCGATACGGCCGCACCGACCGCCAGCCCCACCCCGGCGGGGGTGACCTACGTGGTGAAGGGTGGCGACACGCTCTTCTCCATCGCGCGAGCCTGGGGGACCACCGTCGGGCAACTCCAGTCGTGGAACGCCGACCGGTATCCATCCCTGTCGGGCGATCCGAACACGCTTCAGGCCGGATGGGTGCTGATCGTCTCGGGCGATCCCGACACGACGCCGCAACCGACCGTGGCGCCAACGCCTGTGGCCCCGACACCGGTGGCGACGCCGCAGCCGAGCGGCTGCAATGCGGGGAACCGGGTCGCCGGCGGGAGTCAACAGACCTTCACCACGATCCCGGGAGCAGGGCATGCCGTGGCCCTCACCTTCGACATGGGCGGCCGCCTCGACCCGGGCGTGGATATCCTCAATCTGCTGATCGCCAACGGCGTGTGCGCCACCATCTTTCCGACCGGGGCGATGGCACAGACCAGCGCGGGCCAGCAGGTGATGGCGATCATCAGGGCGCACCCCGAACTGTTTGAGATCGGCAACCACACCATGCACCACTGCAACCTGGTCAGCGGCGGCGGCGGCTCGCCCACAACGCCGCCATGCGTCACAGCCGGCGCTCCATCGGCGCAGTTCATCAAGGACGAGTTGACCGATGCCGCCACCATCCTGAAGCAGTACTCCGGCCAGGATCCGATCCCGTACTGGCGCGCGCCGTATGGCGCAATCAACGCGTCGGTGCTGAGCGCGGCCGCATCGGTCGGATACACAAAGACCTTCGGCTGGGATGTCGACACCATCGACTGGAAGCCGATCGGCGACGGCGGGCCGACAGCCGGGCAGATCGCCACCAAGGTGATCAGCCGCGCCGTGGACGGCTCAGTGGTCCTGATGCACCTGGGCGGCTACGAGACCCTCGACGCGCTCGAAATCATGATCCCGGGCCTCCGGGATCGCGGCTTCCTGCTCACCAGCCTGTCCGACCTGCTGAACTGACCCGGCGGTAGCACACGGCCCGAATCGGCGCGGGTCGGATGGCCCGCCGCATGCCGCCGAATGGCACTCGCCCGCGGGTCGCAGACGGCCGTAGCGTCGGGTGGCCGGCACGGCGGTGACGCTGTAGCCGCGCTCCGCATGCAAAGGAGGCTGCAGCCGTGGGCCAGCGCGTGGTGATCATGGGAGCCGCCGGGCGCGACTTCCACAACTTCAATGTCGTGTATCGCGACGATCCGGAGACCGAGGTGGTCGCCTTCACCGCGACCCAGATCCCCGGCATCGCCGGGCGCCGCTATCCCGCCGAGCTTGCCGGCGATCGCTACCCGGAGGGGATCCCGATCCTGCCAGAGGAGGATCTCGAGGAGATCATTCGGCGGATGAGCGCCGATACGGTCGTCTTCGCCTACAGCGATGTGAGCCACGAGACGGTCATGCACCTCGCCTCCCGGGTGCTCGCCGCCGGCGCCGATTTCACGCTGCTGGGCCCCGATCGGACGATGCTCGCCAGCGACAAGCCGGTGATCGCCATCTGTGCGGTGCGCACCGGTGCCGGCAAGAGCCAGACCACCCGCCGCGTGGCCGAGATCGTGGCCGAGGCAGGCCGCGTCCCGGCCCTGGTTCGCCATCCGATGCCGTACGGGGACCTGGTGAAGCAGCGCGTTCAGCGCTTCGGGTCGCTGGAGGATCTCGAGCGCCATGAGACGACCATCGAGGAGCGCGAGGAGTACGAGCCGCACATCGCCGCCGGGCGTGCCATCTACGCCGGCGTGGACTACGAGGCGATTCTGCGCGAGGCGGAGCAGGAAGGTGATGTCGTCCTGTGGGATGGCGGCAACAACGACCTGTCGTTCTATCGCCACGACCTGCTGATCGTGGTTGCCGACCCTCTGCGACTCGGCGATGAGACCCGCTACCACCCCGGCGAGACGAACCTGCGTCGTGCCGACCTGGTGGTGATCAACAAGATCGATACCGCCAGCCCGGAGTCGGTGGCGGCGCTGCGTCACACGATCGCGACGCTCAACCCGCGGGCGACGATCATCGAGGCGCGCAGCGAGCTGCGGCTCGAGGGCGAACCGATCGAGGGCCGCGAGGTCGTCGTCGTAGAGGACGGGCCAACGTTGACCCACGGCGAGATGCGCTTCGGGGCTGGGATGGTGGCGGCGCGCCGCTGGGGTGCGACCGTCGTCAACCCGCGGCCGTACGCGGTCGGCACCATCGCCGATGTGCTGGCCCGCTGGCCGCACCTCGACCCGCTCCTCCCGGCAATGGGATACGGCGATGCGCAGGTGCGCGAGCTGGAGGCGACCCTCAATGCCGTACCGGCCGATCTGGTACTGGCTGCCACGCCGATCGACCTCACCCGACTGATGACCCTCAACAAGCCGGTCGTCCGCGTCCGCTATGACCTGGTGGAGACCGATCCGCCGGCGCTGCGGCGCAAGGTCGAGCTCGCGCTGTCGCACCACGGCGAGTGGGCCGGCCGGGGGATCCTGGCTGAGGCGCCACCGGCCTGAATCGGTCGTGCCGAACGGCATGCCGCTGCGCGGCCAATGGCACTCCCGCGCGTCGCTGGTCGCCGGCATGGTTACGTCATGACCGCTTCAGGGTCCCTCGCAACGCGCCTCGGATCGACGTGGTTCGGCGGTGGCCTCTCGAGCCACGCTCGGGAGCGGCTGGCCGCGCTGGCCGAATTGCGCGAAGTGGATCCGGGTGCGGTCCTGCTGCGTGAGGGCGCCGATACGGAGCGATTCGGCGTCCTCCTGGGTGGGCTGCTCGCCCTTCGCGTCGCAGTCGCCGGCCGCGGCACCGCCACGCTGATGACCGTCGAGCCGGGCGACATCTTCGGCTGGTCGGCCGCCGTACCGCCGTATCGCGCGACGTCGACGGTGGTGGCGCTCGTGGCCAGCGAGGTGCTGCTCTTCGAGGCAGGCGCCCTTCGGGACCTGCTTCGCGATGATGAAGCCCTGGTGCTGACCCTCTACCCGCGCCTGCTTGAGAGCGTCAGCCGGCGTCTGACGGCCACTCGCACGCAGCTGCTCGACCTGTACGCCCGGGACCGCGAATACGAGCCATGGTGACTGCGGCCGGGACCGCCTTCCTGCCGCGCGAGCGGCTTGACGCACTGCTGGATCTGCTGCGTGAGGGAGGGCGTACCGTCATCGGGCCGACCATCCGCGACGGCATGGCGGTGCTGGACGAGATCGCGACCGTCGCCGATCTGCCGGTCGGTTGGCGCGACGTACAGTCGCCGGGCCGGTATCGGCTCAGCGACGGCCACGGCGACCGGGTCTTCGACATCGTCAACGGACAGATGAGCTGGAAGCAGTTCACCTTCCCGCCGCGCCAGAAGGTCGGCGAAGTGAACCGATCGATCGCGAGCGGCGGCGTCTCATTCAAGCCCAGCGCACCAGACCCGGCGCGCCTCGCTTTTCTCGGTGTGCGGGCCTGCGAGCTGGCGGCACTGGGGATCCACGACCGCGTGTTGGCCGGCGGGACGTTCGTGGACGAGGACTTCCGCGCGCGCCGTGAAGCCGCGCTGGTGGTCGCCGTGCAATGCACGCGCTCCGCGAGCGGCTGCTTCTGTACCTCGATGGGCACGGGGCCTGAAGTCCGAACCGGTCACGACCTGGTGCTCACCGAGCTGGACGACGGCTTCGTGGTAAACGCCGGCTCGCCGGCCGGCGAGCGGCTCCTGGCCCGCCTTCCGGGACGCCTGGCGACGCCCGGCGAAGAAGCGGCCGCCTCCGCGGCGGTGGCCGCCACGCGCGCCGCGATCGGCGATCCGGTGGCGACCGATGGTCTGCGCGACCGGCTGATGGATCAGCTCGACAGCCCACGTTGGGCGCAGGTCGCCGACCGCTGCCTGGCCTGCACCAATTGCACCATGGTCTGCCCGACCTGCTTCTGTACCTCGACGAGCATCAGCTCCGACCTGGACGGAACCGTGAACGTGAGCGAGCGGGTGTGGGATTCCTGCTTCAACCCCGGCTTTGCCAAGGTTGCCGGCGGAAACTTCCGCCCGAAGCGCGAGGACCGATACCGCCAGTGGCTGACCCATAAGTTCGCCACCTGGATCGACCAGTTCGGCACGTCTGGCTGCGTCGGCTGTGGCCGGTGCGTGACCTGGTGTCCGGTCGGGATCGATGTCCGCGAGGAGCTGGCCGCCATCGCTCCGCCCGCGCTCCCGGCTGAGCGCGCGTTCGTCCGTCCGGCGGCCGCTACCCCGGGACGCTTTGAGATCACGACGCTGCGCGCGAGCCATCCCGAGACGGCTGATACGGCCACGCTGGACCTGGTGCCGACCGAGCCGGTGCTCCGCGCCGGTCTGCCGGGCCAGTTTGTGATGGTTGACATGCCCGGGTTCCCGGCCTTCCCGATCTCCGTCTCCCGGTACGGCACTGATCATCTGCTGCTCACCGTGCGGGGGGCCGGACCGGCAACCGCGGCCCTGCTCGACACGCCGGTCGGCGGGCAGGTCGGCCTTCGTGGGCCGCTTGGCCAGGGATGGCCGGTGGATCGCGCACTTGGACGCGATGTCGTGATCGTTGCCGGTGGAATTGGCCTCGCCCCACTGCGACCGCTGGTCGACACGCTCCTCGCCGATCGCGATCGATTCGGCCGGATCCTGCTCGCGTACGGGGCGCGCACGCCCGCCGACCGCCTCTTCACGCGCGAGCTGACCGCGTGGGCTGACCAAGGGATGGAGGTGCTGCAGATCGTCGACCGATCCGGCCCCGGATGGACGGGGCACGTCGGCGTCGTGACCAACCTCCTTGACCATCGTGATTTCGCCTCGCGGCCGACCGTGGCCTTCGTCTGCGGTCCCGAGCGGATGATGCAGGCCACGACCTCGGTGCTGCGCGACCGCGGGGTCTCGCCGGAACGCCTCTTCGTCTCCCTCGAGCGGCACATGCAGTGCGGCATCGGGCTCTGCGGACACTGCCAGATGGGCCCCTTCTTCGTGTGTCGAGATGGACCTGTCTTCGCGCTCACCGACCTTGGTGATCTCTTCACCCGGGAGGGCGTGTGATGGCGGCGGCACGCTTGCCACGAGTCGGCGTCGTGAAGCTCGCGTCCTGTGACGGCTGCCAGTTGACGCTCCTTGATCTCGAGGACGAATTGGTCGCCATCGGACAGCGCTTCGACCTGGTCGAGTTTCCCGAGGCCACATCACGGCGATCGATGGGCCCCTACGACGTGCTGCTGGTGGAGGGGTCGGTGAGCACGCCGGAGCAGGCCGAACAGATTGTCGATCTGCGAGCACGGACCAAGCTGCTCGTCACCATCGGCGCCTGTGCCACGGCTGGCGGGATCCAGGCGCTGCGCAACTGGTCCAATGAGCCGGAGTGGCGCGCATCCGTCTACCCGCGCCCCGAGGAGATCGAGTCGCTGGCCACCTCCACCGCGGTCGCTGAGCACGTCACCGTGGATGCCGAACTGCGAGGTTGCCCGATCGATCCGCACCAGCTGCTCGAGCTGCTCACCGCGCTGCGGGTCGGCCGCCGGCCCCAACTGCCCGATGAGGCGGTCTGCGCCGAGTGCAAGCGACTCGGGCGGATCTGTGTCCTGGTCGCCGGCGGGACCGCCTGTCTCGGTCCGGTGACCCAGGTGGGTTGTGGTGCCCTCTGCCCGGCCTACCTGCGAGGCTGCTACGCCTGCTTCGGTCCACGCGACGCTTCCAACACGGTCAGCCTGGCGGGCTGGCTTGGCCAGGATCGGACCACCGTCGAGGTCGACCGGCTGTTTGCCGGTTTCACCGGCTACGCGCCTGCCTTCCGCGAGGCGAGCCGGCGGGCGGTCGAGGTGATGCAGCCCCCGGCGCGACGACGTCGGAGCAAGGGAAAGGCACCCTGATGCACACCGGCACACCGCAGGACGGTGACCTGCACTTCGAGGTCGGCCAGCTGACCCGCGTCGAGGGCGAGGGCTCGCTCGACCTGCGCGTGGCCGCCGACGGGACGGTGGCAGCGCAGCTGCGGATCTTCGAGGCGCCGCGTTACTTCGAGCGGCTGGTGGTGGGACGCACGCCTGACGAGGTGATCGACATCGTGGCACGCATCTGCGGGATCTGCCCGGTCGCGTACCAGATGTCGGCGGTGCACGCCTTCGAGCATCTGTTCGAGGTCGAGATCGACCCTGCGGTTCGGTTGCTGCGGCGGCTCCTCTACTGTGGCGAATGGATCGAGAGCCATGCGCTCCATATCTTCCTGTTGCATGCCCCCGACTTCCTCGGCTACCCGAGTGCCCTGGAGATGGCGCACGATCACCTCGAGCTGGTTGGCCGTGGCCTCGCGATGAAGAAGCTGGGCAACCGGATCGTGGCCATCGTCGGTGCACGGGCCATCCACCCCCTCAGCGTCCGCGTCGGTGGATTCTCGCGCGCGCCGCGCCCTGCCGAATTCGAGGAACTGCGTGCGCCGCTGGAGGCCGCCATCGTCGACGCGGAGGCGACGGTGAAATGGGCCGCAGCGCTTGACACGCCGCCGTCGGACCGCGAGCCCCGCCTCGTCTCCCTTCGACACCCGACCGAATACCCGATGAGCGACGGCCGAATCGTCTCGAGCGACGGGATCGACCTTCCGCCCGACGGTTGGGGGAGCGCCTTCCACGAGGTCCAGGTGCCCTGGTCGCACGCCCTGCAGGCGAGCGCCGCTGATGGCGTGCCGTACCTGCTCGGTCCGACCGCTCGGGTGGCACTGGCCGTCGATCAGCTGCACCCGCGAGCGGGGGCCGCGTTGAAGGCGACTCGCATCTCCCCCGAGGCGCTCCGCCGAAACGTCTTCCACTCCATCGTGGCGCGCGCAGTCGAGTTGGTGCATGCCCTGGCCGAGGCGGCCGATATCGTTGCGAACTACGCCCCACCGGCCCGGCCGGCTGCGGCGTGGAAGCCGAAGGCCGGGGTCGCCGCCTGGGCCACCGAGGCGCCGCGTGGGCTCCTCTTCCATCGATACACGCTCGACGCGAAGGGTCTCGTTCGCGATGCCCAGATCGTGCCGCCCACGAGTCAGAACCAGGCGGCCATCGAGCACGACCTTGCCCTCTTTGCGCCGGCCGTGCTGCACCTGCCGCACGAAGAGGCGACGCGACGCATGGAGCAGCTGATCCGCAGTTACGACCCCTGCATCTCGTGCGCGACACACTTCCTGCAGCTGAAGATCGAGCACGACCGATGAGCGCTCCGAGGCCACCCTCCGTGCGCGTGCTCGCCTGCGGCGCCATCGACCGCGGCGACGACGGAGCGGCACTGCGCGCCCTGCGGCTCGTGCCGCTCGCCACGCGCCGGCACTGGAGGATCGAGGAGGTCGGGCAGCTCTCCGCCGAGCACCTGATCGGCGACCGCCCAGAGGTTCGGCGCGTGGTGATCGATTGCGTGGCCGGGTTGACGCCGGGTCGTATCACCGAGTTGCCGCTGGCGGAGCTCCCCGAGCTCGAGGCGGCTTCGGAGGCCACCTCCAGCCACGCACTGGGGCCCGGCGGCGCCGTGGCGCTGGCCGCAGCGCTTGGCGCAGTGTGGCCGCACGACCGATTCGTTGGGATCGGCGGGAGCTCGTTCGCGGCCGGCCGCGACCTGTCGCCCGCGGTCGAAGGTGCGCTCGATCAATTCGCAAAGCGACTGGTGGCCATCGCGCAGGAGAACGAGCCGTGTGCCTGACCGCCCCGGCTCGCGTGCTGGCCGTGCGCGGCAGCGATGCCACGCTGCTGATCGGAGGGCGCGAACGTCACGCGTCGACCCTTGTCGTGCCGGAGGTGGAGGCGGGCGACTGGGTGATTGTGGCGGCCGGGACGATCGTCCAACGGCTCGATGTCGAGGAGGCGCGGCAGATCGCCGCGGCTGTCGAAGAAGCATACGCAGAGGAGAGATGAGCATGCGCGCGCCACGCATCGGTGCATCGTTGGCGACCGGGATCGGCCTGGCGGTCGGGACGGCCGTGATCAGCGGGTTCGCGGTCTTCGTCAACGGGCACGCAGTTCGGCAGTTCGGCGACCCTGCCACCTTCACGACGCTGAAGAACGCTGTCGCCGCGGTCGTGCTGGTGAGCATGGCGTTGGCGGTTGGTGGCCCGCCGCGCTCGCTCGGCGCGCGCCGCTGGGCCGGCATGGCCGCGCTGGGCCTGGTTGGCGGCAGCGTCCCATTCCTGCTCTTCTTCACCGGACTGGCCGAGGCGAGCGCCCCCGCGGCGGCGGTGATTCACAAGACGCTCTTCATCTGGGTCGCGCTGCTGGCCGTCGTGCTCTTGCGCGAGCGCCCAGGCGGGTGGCTGCTCGGCGCTCTCGTGGTGCTGCTCGCCGCCCAACTGCTGGTCCAGCCGCCCGCGGGCGTGACCTGGAGTGGCGGCGAGACGCTGATCGCCCTGGCGACCGGCCTGTGGGCGGTCGAGACGATCCTGGCCAAGCGGCTGCTCGGATCGGTGCCGCCGCTCGTCGCCGGCGCGGGACGGATGGGCTTGGGCCTGGTGGTGTTGATCGGCTTCCTGATCGTCACGGGACGGGCGGGCGCGGTGGCGCAGCTCGGGCTGGAGCAATGGGCATGGGTGCTGGGCACGGGCGTGCTGCTGGCCGGCTACGTGGCGACCTGGTACGGGGCACTGCGACGGGCACCAGCAACCATGGTGGCCGCGGTGCTGACCATCGGTGCACCGATCACCGCGACGCTTCAACTGCTGAGCACCGGCGCGCTGCCCGCAGCCGGACCCCTGGCTGGCAACGCCCTGATCCTGCTCGCGGCAGGTGGCGTGGCCGTGGTCGCGCTGCGCTCGCGGCCCGTGCCGGCGGTCGCCAGGTAGGCAGCCCGTGATCGCTTCCATCGCCTCGCGAGCCAGCGCACCGGTCATTCCGGCCGGCGTCGCCCCGCCGCCGGGGCCGGTACTCTTCGGCCGCTACGCGTACGGACCGAATCGGCTCGGCTACTGCGGCCCCGACGAGCCGCGCGCCCTGCTCGAATACGCGGCAGCAGGCGCCGATCACCGCGGCCTGCGCGAGCTGGCCCGGGGCTTCGAGGGGGCCTACCCGTACCTCGAGTTGATCGCGGCCGCGAACGGGATCGCCGATCCGCTCGATCGATCGGTGGTGGAGGCCTACTGGCTGGGCAACCGTCTGACCGACACGGTGCGCACCGGTGCGATGCATCGGTCAGTCGAGGATCGATTCCGCGACCGGCTGGCACCGCCGTCGTGGCGCTGGCTGGAGGCGGCAGTGGGGGCAGGCGCGCGCCCGGTGCACGCGTTCCACGTGCTCGACGTGCTGCCTCGGGTGGGTCTGTTGCGCGGCGGACCGGTTGATGACGTGCTGCGCACGATCGACTCCTGCCGCATCCGCTGGGGCCGTGTCGAGGCCGTGGTCGGTGACTCGCTGCTCGTCGCAGTCGTGCCGCTCGAATTGCGTGACGGCCGGCTCCGGCTGGCGGAACCGCGCGTGGAGACCGTGTCGCGCTGGCTGGACGGTGCCGGCTTCGTGGACGGCGTCGAACCGGGCGAGATGATCGCCATCCATTGGAACTGGGCCTGCGACCGGCTCAGCCCGCGCGGCCTGCGGCAACTGGAGGCCTGGACTCGACTGGCGCTGCGAGTCGCCAACAGGGCCGTGTAGGCGCGCCCGCCCTTATCCGCCCGTCTCGTCCATCCCCTCGATCGGCCGTGCCGCTGCGTTGAACGCGTCGCCGAGCAGCCGAATCGCGGTATCGACCGCCTCTTCGTCGACGATCAGCGGGGGACACAGGCGAATGGTGGCCTCTCCGCACTCGAGGACGAGCAGGCCGAGCCCGAAGGCCGCCTGCTCGACCGCATTCGCCGCCTCGTGCGAAGCAAACTCGATGCCGATCATCAGCCCCTCGCCGCGCACGTCTCGCACGCCCCCGTGTTCGGCGGCCGCACGTTCGACCCCCGCCCGCAAGCGAGCGCCCATGCGTGCGGCATTCTCCATCAGGCCGCCCTCGATCAGGTTCATCGTGACCGCCCCGGCGGCCGCGCAGATCGGGTTGCCGGCGAAGGTGGAGCCATGCGCCCCGACCGGCCAATCCATCACCGATGCGCGGGCCACGAAGGCGCCGATCGGCATGCCCGAGGCGATCCCCTTGGCAATGGTGATGATGTCCGGCTCAACCCCGGCGTGCTCGATCGCCCACCAGCGCCCGGTGCGCCCCATCCCCGACTGGATCTCGTCGGCCACCAGCATGATGCCGTGCTCGTCGCAGATCTCCCGGAGCCCGCGCAGGAAGGCGGCGGGGGCGGGGAAGTAGCCGCCTTCGCCCTGGATCGGCTCAATGACGATGGCCGCCACGTCGCTCGGCGCAATCAGTCGGCCCAGGATGCTGCGGCGCAGCACCTCCAGCTCGGCGCTGCCATCGCCGCCGCTCCCTTCGCGCCAGGCGCGGACTCGCGGGAATGGAGCGTGGTAGACCATCGGCAGCAGCGGCCCGAATCCGGCGCGCTGCTTGAGCTTGCTGTTGGTCAGCGACAGGGAACCCATCGTTCGTCCGTGGAACGCACCCTCGAACGCGATGAGGCCGGGCCGATGGGTGTGGTAACGCGCCAGCTTGATCGCACCCTCGACCGCCTCGGTGCCCGAGTTGGTCAAGAAGACCCGCGCCGGTTCGGCGAACGGCGCGACCCGCGCCAGGCGCTCGGAGAGCTCTGTGTAGCGCGGCTCGTAGAAATCGGTGGCGGCAATGTGAATCAGCCGATCGGCCTGCTCCTTGATGGCGGCCACGACCTCGGGATGGCCGTGGCCGGTGCTGCACACCGCGATGCCGGCGGCGAAGTCGAGGAAGCGGTTGCCGTCGACGTCGGTGACGACATACCCGCTGCCGCTCTCGGCCACGAGGGGATAGGCCCGCGTGAGGCTGGGGCTGACCACCGCTTCATCGCGGGCGATGAGCGCGCGGGCACGTGGCCCGGGCAGTTCAGTGACAAGGTGCGGCGCCGGCTTGCGGGCAGCCGCCGACGAGGTGGTGGTCTCGATGGACATCGGTACCAATACTCCGAGCGGAGTGGCGCGTCCTGCCCGCGCCCCTGGCTAGATGGATGCCTATCGTAGCAGTCCGCGTCGCCGGGTCAGGCGCAGTGCACGGCCTCACCGATCAGTCCCGGACCGCGATAGACCAGCCCGGTCCACAGCTGCACCAGATCAGCGCCCGCGTCGCGCAGCGCCTCCACGTCGGCCGCGCTGCCGATGCCGCCCGAGGCCATGATCGCGAGCCGGTCGCCCACCAGCGCGCGCGTTCGCCTGACCGCGCCGCGGGTTCGGATCAGCAGGGGTGCGCCGGAGAGCCCCCCGGCCTCGCTGGCCAGGCGTTTGGGTGACGCCAGTCGCTCGCGGTTCAGGGTGCTGTTCGACAGGATCACGCCACGTGCGGCGGTCTCGAGCACAACAGCCAGCACCGCCTCGAGGTCGCCGACGCCGAGATCGGGCGCCAGCTTGACGAAGATCGGGCGCGCACAGCCGAGCCGCTCGCCCGCCTCATCGAGTGCGTCGACAAGCTCGCGGAGTCGCTCAGGTGCCTGCAGGAGGCGCAGGTCTGGCGTGTTCGGAGAGCTGACGTTGACGGCCAGGTAGTCGGCCACTGGTCCGACCAGGCGCTGGGCTGCGAGATAGTCATCCACGCTTTGCCCTTCCGGAGTCTCCCGGTTGCGCCCGATGTTGACGCCCACCACGAATCCCGCGGGCAGGTGGCGGCGTGCCAGCATGACGTTGCGGGCCATCGCGGCTGCCCCGGCATTGTTGAAGCCGAGCCGGTTGATGAGCGCCTCGTCGGTCGGGAGGCGGAAGAGGCGGGGTCGCGGATTACCGCCCTGTGGAAGCGGGGTGACCGTGCCGACCTCCGCGAAGCCCAGCCCCATGGCGGCCCAGCCGCGAAGAGCGATCCCGTCCTTGTCGAAGCCCGCGCCGACACCGACCCGGTTGCGAACGTGGAGGCCGGCGATCTCCACACCGTCGTGCGGCTGTCGTACGCCGCCGGCCCAGCCGGCCAGGCCGCGGCCAACTCCGTTCTCGCCGGCGATGCGGAGCAGCTTGATCGTCAGTCGGTGGATCCGCTCCGGTTCGAAACGGAAGAGGAGCGGGCGCGCGATGCGGTAGGCGAGGGCTCGCCAGGACATCTGCCGGCGCTCGGCTGTGTCAGTCGTCGCGGGCGCGAGGGAAGGCCATCTCGAGGGGCCGGACGGTCGGCAGCGGCTCGCCGTCGGCACCGGTCTCGACGCCATCGGGGGCCATGAACTCGTGCCACACCTCGGTGCCGGCCGCCGGCGGGTCGTCCAGCTCCTTGAGCGCCACGATCCCCTCGAAGCGGATCATGCCGCTCTCGCCGGCATCGGTCTCGAACTCGTCCTCGTACTCCTCGGCGAGCTCGATCGCGTTGCCGAGTGCGGTCTCCTCGTCGTCGCCGTCGACGAGCACGACCCGGTCCTCGATCATGATCGGCGCTTCGCCGACGAGGTAGGCATAGCGCAATTGCGCCGAGTACCAGCCACTCGAATCGACGACCGGGTCGAGCACCAGCTCATCCAGTTCGTCGGCGACCGCCTGGAGCTTCCCGTTCCCTTTCGGACTGGTCATGCTGGAGGCGGCTCCTGACCCATCACCGTCTGGGACTGTTCGCGCAGGAATTGCTGGACGTAGTACGGACCGAGCCCGCTCTTGCCCGATGAGCCGGAGCCCTTCCAGCCGCCGAACGACTGGATCCCCGGCCAGGCCCCGGTCGTCGCCCCGGAGCGACGATTGACATAGACCACCCCGGCCAGGATGGTGTCGAGGAAGGTGCGGATCTGCTCGTCGTCATGGCTGAAGATGCCCGCCGTCAGACCATAGGCGGTGTCGTTGGCGAGACGCAGCGCCTCGTCGAGCGAGTCCACCTCCCCGACCACGATCAAGGGCACGAAGAGCTCGTCACGGAAGAGTCGGTGCGTCACCGGGAGGCCGGCCACCACCGTCGGGGTCGGGAAGAAGCCGCGCGCTGTCGCCTCATCGGCGAGCACCTCGCCGCCGGCCTCGATGGTGCCGCCGTCGCGCTTCGCCTCGGCCACCGCATCGGTGAACGTGGCCAGCGACCGCGCGTTGATCACCGGTCCCATCCAGTTCCGGCGGTCCGTCGGATCGCCGACGCGGATCTGCTTCGCCTTCTCGGCGAGCAGGTCGATGAAAGGCCGCGCCACCGAGGCCTCCACGTAGACCCGGCTGTTGGCGCTGCATTTCTGTCCGTCGTACCCGAAGGCAGATCGCATCACCCCTTCGGCTGCCTCCTCCAGGTTGGCCGATGCCATCACGATGGATGGGTTCTTGCCTCCCATCTCGGTAATGATCGGGCGCGGGTACTCCTTGGTGAAGTTCGCCTGCAGCCGCATCCCCACCTCGTAACTGCCGGTGAAGACCAGCCCGTCGATGCCGGGGTTCTCCTCGAGTTCGGCGCCGACGCTCTCGCCCGGCCCGGTGACCAGGTTGCAGACGCCGGCGGGCACGCCCGCCTCGCGAAGCACCTGGCAGAAGATGTAGCCCATCAGCGGTGCGTCGGACGACGGCTTGATCACCACCGTATTGCCAGCGATCAGCGCCCCGGCGGCTGGTCCGCCGGCGAGCGCCATCGGGAAGTTGAATGGGCTGATCACGCCCCACACGCCGTGCGGCTTCAGCACGCTGCGGGTGTGCTCGGACGGTGAGAGCGACCCCATCGGCTTGACGAAGCCATCCGCCTTCTCCATCTCGTCGCTGTAGTAGCGCAGCAGGTCGGCCGTCTCCTCGACGTCGCCCAACGCCTCGAGCCGGTTCTTGCCCACCTCGAAGGTCATCAGCGCGCCGTAGTCGAACTGGCGCTCGCTGATCAGGTCGGCGGCTCTGCGCATCAACTCGAGACGCTTCCGCCAGCCCAGGGCACGCCAGGCGGGGAACGCCGCGCGCGCCGCGCTGACCGCGTCCTGCACGTCCTGGCGGGTGCCGACCGGGAAGCGCGAGACCACGATGGAGGCGTCGATCGGGGAGCGGTCCTCGAATTCAGTGCTGCCGCGGCGCTCTTCGGAACCGATCAGCATCGGGTACGAACGTCCCAACTCACCGCGTGCACGCTCGACGGCGCCGTCGAATGCGGTCTGGAGCCCTTCGTTATCGGCGGACAGGGTTGCGTAGGTGATCTTCATGCGGGGGGTGCTGGTGGCCATCGCGTCTCGGGCCTCCGTGTGCGGATCCGTGCTCGCGCGGGCGCGCGAGCGGGTCAATCTCGGTCGAGAATGCGGAGCGTCATTATGGCACCGATCTTGGCGCGGATCCGGGCTGGGACATGCCAAAGGTCAGGCTCCGGGGGGAGAGGAGCCTGACCTTCGACGGCCGAATGATACGACACGTAACCGATGCCGCAAGCCGATTCGCGCGTCAGCGCGCGTCTGCTGCCGCGAGGTGGTAGAGGCCGAGTTTGAGCTCGAGCGATGGCGGATGTGGCCCCATCAGGAAGGCACGCGCACGGTCTCCGTAGAGGCGCGGCAGGATCTCGAGTGCCATGTCCGGATCGGAGACGTCGATCCGGCTGTGGACCACCTTGATCTTGAACCCGTGGCGCAGCCACCACCCGGTGCGCCGCTGGGTTGCTTCCACGGCGTGCGCCACCACTTCGGGTTCCAGCAGGGCGGACATCGCGTCACGTCCGTAGTAGCCGACCACGATCAGGCGCCCGTCGGGGCGCAATACGCGGAGCGCCTCCGCGATCGCGGGCAGGGAGGCGTCGTCTGGCTCGATCAGCCCCGAAAGCACGACATCAACCGCCCCGTCCCGAAGCGGCAGGTGTTCTGGCGTGCCCTCGACGATTCGAAGGTTCGGCTGGTGCGAGGCGGTGGCGCGCTGGCGCGCCGCTTCCAGCAATACCGGGTCGGACTCGATCCCGTAGGTTCGGCCGGTGCGCCGCGCGAGGAGCATTGGGTAATGCCCGATCCCGGTCCCGACGTCGGCGACCCGCTTTCCGGCGAGTGGCACGATGCGCTCGAGTGCCGCCAGCACCTTGCGCTCGGGATCGATCACCTCGCCGAGGCGGGCATGCAGCTCAGGGTCGGGGTCGGTCCATGCCGGCAGGATGGCGTGCATCAGGGCACCGATACGACGATGACGGCCGCGTCACCGCCGACGGTGAGCAGCGCTTCGCCCGCCAGCAGTTGCAGTTCGAATTCGATCGGACCGGGCCCGATTCGCGTCGCCAGCAGCGGGATGGTCAGCGTGCCGCCGACCAGCAACGGCCCCCAGCCAAGCGAGATGGTCCCGGCCGGCTCGCCCTGCTCTCCGGGTCCCTCCACCCACTTGGTCCACTCCTGGTAGAGCGGCGGCCCGCCGTCGCGAATGCGTTGCTCGGACGGAGCGAACGGTGCGAGCATGACGGTGTCGCGGAGCTCTGTCGGCCAGCGCAGCACGAGTTCCGCGATCACGGTCGTGGCGAGGTTCGTGACGGTCAGCACGATTCGCCCCGAGCCCCCCGCCTCGAGTTCGACGGAGACGCCGTGGCTGATCGTGCGTGGATCCGATGACGCCGCGGGCGGAAGGGCGAGACGCGGAATCGGCGTGGCAGTGGGCAGCGCTGTCGCGGTGGGCTGAGGCGTCGCGCTGGCCGTGGCATGTGCGCTGGCGCTCGGCGAAGGGCTGGGCGTCGAGGTGTCGACGACGCATGCGCTGAGCACGAGCGCGATCATCAGCGGCCAGATAGTGGGGGCCGCACGGCGTGCCGCGCGCGCGCGCTCAATCACGTGGCTCGCCCTCGAGTTCGGAGAGTCGGTTGCGGAAGGCGAAAGCGGCTGCCTGGGCACGGCTCACCAGCGAGAGCTTGCCGAGAACACTGCTGACGTAGTTGCGGACCGTCTTCTCGGCCAGCCCCATGTCACCGGCAATCTCGCGATTCGACTTGCCCTGCGCCACCAGCGCCAGGACGCGGCGTTCCTGCTCGGTGAGATCGCTGAAGACCCCCTTCCCCTCAGTGTGAGACGCGTAGCGCAGGCGTTCCAGCACGGCCGCGGTGACGCCCGGGTCGAGCATCGACCCGCCACCGGCCACCGTGCGGATGGCGTGCACCAGCTCCTGCGAGCCGATGCGCTTGAGGACGTAGCCCGATGCTCCGGCAGAGATTGCCGCGAAGAGGGCCTCCTCGTCCGAGAAGCTGGTGAGCATCACCACCGGGATGCCGGGCATCTCTGAGGTGATGGTCCGGCAGGCCTCGATTCCCGAGCCGCTCGGCATCCGTATGTCGAGCAGGACCACGTCGGGTCGCAGGGTGCGCGTCAGTCGCACCGCCTCCTCGCCCGACTCGGCCTGGCCGACGACACGGAATCCGTGTTCTCGATCGAGCAGCGCGGACAGCCCGAGTCGGACGACCTCGTGGTCGTCGGCGATCAGGATGCGAATCTGCGGTGCGGTGGTCACAGCGGTACCCCGTACGGGTATCGGTTGGGGGGTCAGGCGGCGCGGTCGACGTCCGGCAGCGGCATGGTAAGCGAGACCGTCGTCCCACGTCCGCTGCCGGATCGGATGGCGAGCATGCCGCCCAACAGGGCGGCGCGACCTCGCATGTTGCCGAGGCCGCGACCGCTGCTCGGCGCCGAGGCTGCGTCGAAGCCGATCCCGTCGTCGTGAATCAGCAGCCGAAGGTCCGCCCCCTCGCTCCACAACCGCGCCTCGATTCGCGTCGCGGTGGCATGACGCAGGGTATTGCTGAACGCCTCGCGGACTATCTGTCGCAGTTCCTCGGCCTGCGTTGCGGTCAGCGGCGGTAGCCCGGCGTCGAGCAGGCGCAGGTCGAAGACGAGGAGTGACGAGAGATCCATCTCGGCGGCCACCGCGGCGATCGTCGCCGCAGGGTCCAACCCGTCGCTGCCGTCGTCCTCGAGTGCCGAGATGTATCCACGGATCTCGGCGATCGTGCGATCCAGTTCGCCCATCACCCGATGGATCCCCGCACGAGGCTCTTCCGCCCCCTCCCCGAGCGATAGGCCGATGTCGTCGAGGTGCAGCCCCGCCGCGTAGATCGACTGGATGACGCCGTCGTGCAGATCTCGTCCGATCCGTTCCCGTTCGCGGGCCAGCAGTTCGCGGCCACGAGCGTCGAGAATGGCCCGATCTGTCTCCTGTTCGAACAGGCCGAGCGTGGTGATGACCGCCACTGCGATGACCAGCCCGGCGACGGAGCGCAGCACCTCGATCGGGATGCCGAGAACGGTGCCTGCGGCCGCGCCGCCGACTTCCGGGGCAGGTCCGAATGGGGCCGGCACCCCGACCAGCCCACCGACCACTGCATACGTGCCAAACGCGATCGCCGCCGCGCGGAGACCGGCAATCACCGGGCGGCGAGCAACCAGGCGCACCTGGTCGGCGCTCGTCCACAGGCCCCAGGCTGCCAGCATGGCGCCGGGCAGGGCAAGCATCCAGCGTGCCAGGACATCCCCGACCGCGATCGAGGCGCCGACCGCGTTCAGAGCTTCACCGATTCGCCCCGCCTCGAGCCAGGAACCCGGCGACGGGACGTGCGTGCTGACCGTCGCCGAAACCACGGCAGTCGCGCCACCCCAGGCGAGGAGCAGGGCGGACGGGATCCAGCGGGGCAGTGCCCCTCGCCCCCCGGTCGGCCCCAGCAGTTCCACGCCGAACTGCAGCAGGAGGGCGAAGGAGATGCCCTTTGCGGCCAGCTGGACGAAGAGGAGCACCTCGGTGAGCGGCAGGGGGAGGTACCCCGACTGGATCGGCACGAAGAGGTAGCCCCACTCGTGCAGGCCGTGCACGATGCCGAACGCCGCCAGCCATGGAAGAGCGCGCGCCAACGGGAGCGTGCTGCGCTTGAGCGACTGGAGCGCGATCGCCAGGCCCATGACGAAGAAGACCTGCCCGTAGACCGACAGGACGATGATCCGGTTCGTCGCGAACAGGTCGGCGAGGGCATCCACGACGCAATCTTAGGCTGCCGCGCTCGCGGCCCAGCCACCGGATCGCGGTCAGTCCCTGCGCCTCACAGGGGATCCGTCGCGGTCCGGATTCGACCCGTGCCCAGCTAGCCGCACAGGTCGGTGTCGCGCCACTTGGCGACATCGAGGTCGAGCGTCGCGCTGCCATCGGTCCCGAACACCACAGTGAAGGTGCGGTTGGGGATCTCGCCGCAGCCGCCGTCCTTCTCGACCGCGTCCCAGCTGCCGCGCGTGAACTTGAACTGTGGCGCGGCGTTCTCGGTGAAGGCCAGGGTGATCTCCCAGGTGAGGTCGTCCACCTGCGTCATTGGTGTGCCGCCGGGATCCCAGCCCTGAAAATCGCCAGCGATGTACAGGGTATCGGCCGGCGGCGTGTTCGCAGGGGCATGGACGATGAAGGTGACCGCCACCTGACGCGACTCGGCGTCGGCGGTCAGCTCCTGGGATGGTGCCGAGTGGTTGAAGCTCGTGTCGGTGGCCACCACCACGTAGAAGTAGGTCGAGCCGGCACGGACGTCGGTATCGGTGAAGGTCGGATCGGTGGCAACCCCGGCGCGCCGGTATGGTCCGCCGGCGTCGTCGGCGCGCTGGACCTCGTAGCGGTAGAGGTCTTCGGCCGCGACCGGATCCCAGACCAGCACGACCGCCGCATCCGAGACGACCGCGACCACGGCGCCGCCCGGCGTCGGCGGGGGCTCGCTGTCGGCCGGCACTGTCGCATCGAGCAGGACGGCCTGGTCGGGCGCAAAGCCAAGGCCATCGCGATCGGCCACCTGCCAGGTCGCCCCGCCGTCGGTGGAGACGCGCAGCGCTACCGCCCAGCTGCCGATAGCCTCGGGCCGCACGTGACCGACGAGCCGATCCGCCCCGTCAACGTCGCTGGCGTAGGAGATCGGTGTCCAGGTCCAGGCACCCGCGTCGTCCGTCTCCGGTGAGGTGCCGGTCGGCCCGAAGCCGAGCTGCGCGAGGATGCCGATGGTCGGTCCCTCGGCTGCGCTGTAGCCGTCCACCGTGATGCGTGCCGCGATCTCGACGCCTGCCGCCACCGCGGAGAGGGGCTGCGTGACTGCGGCCGGACCTTCGAGCCGCGCATCAGCGAGCGTGAGCTGCGGAAGGGCGTCGGCTTCGGCGGAGCGGAGCGAGCGGTTGCCGGCCGCATCCGATGCGGTCACGACGTAGTGGTAGCGGGTGCCGCTGCGGGCGGCGAGGTCGGTGAAGGTGGCAGCCGCATCGACCGTCCCGAGCTCCACATAGCCGCCACCGGTCACGATCGAGCGCCAGACGGTGTACGCCGCGGCGTCGGCGACGGGCTGCCAGGCGAGAGTCACGCGGCCCGCCTCCGCTGCTGCGGTCATGCCCGCTGGCGCGGCCGGAGGCGCGAGGTCAGCTCCCGCATCGGTGAGGAGCACCGCTTCGCCACGTGCGCCAAGCCTGACCGTTACCTGTCCGTCCTCGACCGTGGCTGCGTCGCCGTTGACGGCATCGGTCAGCGTCGTCCCGTCCGGCAGCCAGCCGGCGACGACGATGGTGGCTTCCCGCGGTTCGTCCGACAGGTTCAGGGCCGTGATCGCGGCCTCGGCATCGGTCCGCCGTCCAAACGCCAGCAAGCCGGCGCCATCGTCCGCCAGGAGGAAGCGCAGGTCGCCGATGCGCAGCGCGTCATGATCGCGGCGCAGGCCGGCCAGCAGCGCGTAGTGAGCACGCAGCTCGGTGTCCTCGGCACCCCAGGGGTACGGGCGTCGGTCGTCCGGATCGTCGTGGCCGGTGAGCCCGACCTCGGTTCCGTAGTAGATCGAGGCCATCCCGGGCCAGGTGAGCTGGAGCGCCGCGAGCTGGCGGAGCTTCGCCTTCCCGACTGCCAGTGCGGCGTCCGCCTCCTTGGCAGAGCGATTGTCCTCGCCAGGCGTCAGGGTCCAGAGGATTCGGGCGGTGTCGTGGCTGTCGACCAGGTTGAGCAGGGCGTTCCACGCGGGCGCGGGGTAGTCCTCGCGGACCCCCTCCATGGCCGCCGCGAACTGGCTCGGGGTCATACCCGCGATGGAGCCGTCGGGGTCGGCGGTGTCGCCGTTGATCAGCCCGATCACCGCGCGGCGGAATCGGTAGTTCATCACGCCGTCGGCCTCGCCGCCCTGCAGCCAGGCAGAGGCGTCGCCCCACTCCTCGCCGAGCACCAGCGCGTCGGGGTTCTGCGCCAAGGCCGCCTTGCGCAGGCCGCGCAGGAACGGGTGACTGATCTCGTTCATGACGTCCAGGCGCCACCCGTCGACCCCTGCGTCGAGCCAGTAGCGGACGATGCCGTCGGGACCATTGAAGTACGCGACCACCTCGGGGTCCTCGGTCAGCACGGCGAGCGTGTCAAAGCCGAACCAGTCGGTGTAGGTGGTGCCGCCGTAGCACTTTGCGGGCGGACCGGGGCTCAGGGTGTACCAGGTGGCCCACGGCGAGTCGGCCGATTCGCAGGCACCCACCTCGGGGTAGCGGCCGGACCGGTCGAACAGCGGCGAGTCCGACGAGGTGTGGTTGAAGACGCCGTCGAGCACGACCCGTATTCCGGCGCCGTGCGCAACCGCCACGAGGGTGTCGAACTCCTCGCGCGTGCCGAGGTCGGGATCGATCTCGAGGTAGTCGCTCGTGTCATAGCGGTGGTTGGACGGCGCGGCGAAGATCGGGTTGAGGTAGATCACCGAGATGCCCAGCTCGGCCAGATCGCCGATGTGCTGCGTCAGGCCGGCCAGGTCTCCGCCGTAGAAGTCGCGCCCGAGCGGGCCCTCGGTGCACGGCGTGGCGGCGTCCTTGTACGCGCGGCAGTACCCCTCGGGAAGGTCGTCCCAGCCCTTCACCAGGATCGGGTTGCCGTAGACATCGCCGTACCGATAGCGCTCCGCGCCGTCTGCCCCCGGGAGCGCGCCGGGCGACGGGTCGTTGGCCGGATTGCCGTTCGCGAACCGATCGGGGAAGACCTGGTAGACGGTTGCGCCGGGTGCCCACGACGGGGTGCTGAAGTCCGGCTCGTAGGTGACGATCTGCCAGCTGGCGTCTGCCGAGGCCTCGAGCACCTGCCCGGCGCCGCCGTCGAAGGCGGCATCGTCCTCGACGTAGCGGGTCGCCGTCCCGTCGCGGGCGATGAAGCGGTAGTACAGGACGGTCGGCAGGTTGATCGTGGGCAGCTCCACCTGCCAGTAGTCGTAGCCGTGCTCGCCACCCGTCGCGTCACGGGCTGCCACCTTCATGGGAATGATCACCTGGCCCTGCGCCCGGGTGTCGTAGATCCTGACCGATGCTTCGGTCAGGTCCCCGGCCGCGGCGCGCAGCCGCAGCGTGACGAGAGTCCCGGCCGGGACGGCCCCGTACGGGGTGCGATACAGGTCGTCGCGGCTGTCGTGCGCGAGGTCCGCGACGGAGATCTCACCGTCGGCAGCGAGCGGCGGCAGATCGGGGTCGAGCGCGATCGGCCCGGGACCGGTGCTGGGGCGGCTGAGGAGGAATGCGCCGGCGACCAGCAGCATGGCCAGCGCGACTCCGCCCGCCGCCATCAGCCACCGATCGGGCCGGGTCGCAACCTGGCTCATCGGTCCACCTGCCAGATGCCGGCCCAGCGCGCGGGGAGGGCGATAGCCGCGCCTCCGTCGTCGGTCGCGCGCACGGTCGCGGCGCGCCCATCGGTGCTCAGCAGCGGTGCAACGCGTGCGGGGTCAAACGGCCCGGGCAGGACCAGCTCGGCGGCTGCCTCCCCAGCGTTGGCAACCACCATCGACCGATCCGCATCAGTGCTGCGCTCGAACGCGAACGTCGAGTCGGCGGCGGCCAGCGTCCGGTATCCGTCGCCGCGCAGGGCGGGGTCCGCCGCTCGCGCCGCCACGGCCGCCCGCATGAACGCGAGCAGGTCGTGGTTCCACCCGCTCTCGTTCGGGGGGAATGCCCGACGGCTGTCCGGTTCGGCGCGACCGGTCATCCCGATCTCATCGCCGTAGTAGATGCTGGGTGCTCCGGGCATCGCCATCTGGAGCAGCGTCGCGATCCGAAGCGATGCCTCGTCCTCGCCGCACAGCGCCAGTGCGCGCGGCGTGTCGTGGGAGTCGAGCAGGTTCAGCTGCGCGGCCACGTGTTCGGTCGGGTAGGAGGCGAGCAGTTCCTCCAGGCGCGCCGCGAAGCCGGCGCCATCGAGCGGGAGCAGGCCTTCGGCGACGGCGCCATGTCCGCCGGCCACTGCCCGATCGAGGTGCGAACCAGCCGCGAACCCAAGGACGGCGAAACCGAGCGGGTAGTTCATCAGCGCGTCAAATCGGTTAGGCCCGAGCCACTCAGGGGCAACGTCCCAGATCTCGGCGACGATGTAGGCCTCGTGGTTCACCGCCCGCACCCGCCGTCGGAACTCGGCCCAGAAGGTGAGGTCCTCGATCTCGGCGGCGACGTCAAGGCGCCATCCATCGGCCCCGAAGCGGATCCAATGCTCCGCCACGCCGAGCAGGTACTCACGCATCTGCGGGTTTCCGACGTTCAGCTTCGGCAGCGCCGGCAGGTTCCACCAGGCCTGGTAGCCGAGCGTCTTGATCGAGGCTGGACCCTCCCGGTGGGTCGTGCCGTAGTCGGCCGGAAGTGCTCCGCGAAGCGATCGCTCGGGATAGGCGTGCAGGGGCCGGTCCTTCGTGAGGACTGAGGGGTCGAGGTAGAACCAGTCGCGGTACGGCGAGTGGCGACCGGTCTCGAGCACATGATGGAACGGCCAGAAGCCGCGGCCGGCGTGGTTGAAGACGCCGTCGAGGACGACGCGCATTCCCCGGCTGTGCGCATCGTCGAGCAGTTCGCGCAGCGCGTCATTACCGCCGAGCAGCGGGTCGACGGCGTAGTAGTCGTAGGTATGGAACCGATGGTTCGACGCCGAGGCGAATACCGGATTCAGGTAGAGGGCGGTAACGCCAAGCGACTGGATGTGGTCCAGCCGCTCGATGACCCCGTACAGGTCGCCCCCCTTGAAGCCGTGGACGGTGGGCGGTGAATCCCACGGCTCCATCGGTCCGGGGCGCGTGACCCGCTCGGAGCGGGCGAAGCGGTCGGGGAAGATCTGGTAGAAGATGGCATCCCGAACCCAGGCCGGAGGCGCGCCGTCGGACATCGGCCGGATCAGCCCTTCACGCCGCCAAGGGTGACCCCGGAGATGAGCCACTTCGACGAGTAGAGGAAGAGCGCCACGATTGGGATCGAGACCAGGATCGAGGCTGCCGCCAGGTCGCCCCACTGCGTCTGGAACTGCGCCTGGAAGCGCAGGATGCCGAGCGGCCAGGTGAACAGCTCGGTGGTGGAGCCGATGAGCACGCGGGCCAGCACGAACTCGTTCCACGCGGCGAGGAAGTTGAAGAGGAAGACGATCGCCAGGGCAGGTGCCGACAGCGGCAGCAGGATCCGCCAGAAGGCCCCCAGCTGCGAAGCCCCGTCGATGCGCGCGGCCTCCTCCAGCTCGATCGGCACGGTGTCGTAGTAGCCCTTGAGGATCCAGATGCTGAACGGTACCGAGGTCACCGAGTAGGCAATCACCAGTCCGCGGTAGGTTCCCGTCAGGTCGAGCTGCACCGCCAGGATGAAGATCGGGACCAGCAGCATCGTTGCGGGGATCAGCTGGGTGGCGAGCAGTGCGGTCAGCCCGATCCCGCGCCCGGGGAACTTGTAGCGGCTGAAGGCATAGGCGCTGGTGGCGGCGAAGACCAGTCCCACCAGTGAGGTGCCGACGGTGATGATCAGGCTGTTGAAGAGCCACTGCGGCAGGGAGGTGCCGTTGATCACGTGGCCAAACGAATCAAGCGTGGCGTGCTCGGGGATGAGTCGGAACTCGCGCTCGAGCAGCGCGTTGGTCGGCCGCAGGGCGATGCTCAGCACCCGCACGATCGGGAACGCCGCCATCAGCGACGCGATCATCAGCACGCCGTGGATCAGCAGTCGCTTCTGGAAGCTGTCACGCCGGCCGCCGCCGGCGTTCGACGGCGCGCGCGAGGCGCTGCCGCCAGCCGCCGCGGGGACGGGGATCCCGGTACCGCTGGTCATTCGTGCACCGACTTCAGCGCGCCGCTGCGGCGAACGTAGACGATCACGAATACCAGCAGTACTGCGAAGATCGCGAACGCGTAGGCGCCGGCGAATCCATACCGGTTGTACTGGAACGCAGCCCGGAAGAGGCCGGTAACCAGGGTGTCGCTGGTCTCGAGCTCATTCTGATTCAGGACGAACGGCACGTTGAAGTTATTGAACGTCCAGACCACGCCGAGGATGATTGCCGGGGTCAGGACCGGGGCGATCATCGGCAGCGTGATGTGGCGGAACGACTGACGACTGCTGGCGCCGTCAATCTCGGCCGCCTCGTAGAGGTCGCCCGGGATGCTCTGCAGGCCGCCGAGCAGGATCACCATCATGAACGGAATCCCCAGCCAGACGTTGACCAGCACCATGGCGGCGAAGTTCCAGGTCGGATCCGTCAGCCAGCTCGGCCCGGTGACCCCGACGATATCGAGCAGTTGATTGACCATCCCAAACTCGCCATGGAGCTCGGTGCGCCAGACGGCCAGTGCCACGATCTGTGGCACCGCCCACGGCAGCACGATCAGCGCGCGGTAGATCCCCTTGCCGCGCATCTGGCGATGGAGCAGCAGGGCCAGTCCCAGGCCGCCGGCGACGTGCATGCTCACGTTGAGCACGGTCCACAGCACGGTCTGCCACAGGACCTGGAAGAACCCCGCCTGCTGCAGAACAGGCGTGGTGAAGACCTTCACATAGTTATCCAGCCCCAGGAACATGTTCTCGCCCTTGCACTCGGTAAGCAGTCCGGCGGTCGGGAAATCGGGCGCACAGAACCTGCGCAGGCTCATGTTGGTGAAGCTGACGTTCAGCTCCCAGAGGAGCGGATAGGCGATGAGCAGCAGCAGGCCGACGAACGCCGGCGCGATGAGCATCAGCGGGACGGCAAGCCGGGCCTTGAGCCAGCGGACCAGAATGAGGTACAGGAAGCCCTCGAGGGCAGCCACCGCGACGGCAATGACGACCAGCGTGAGGATGATCTCCTGGAGCGCCGATGCGGACTGATCGAGATTCATCGTCTGCCTCTGGAGGGGCTGCCCAGGGGTTCAGCTTATGGAACGAGGGGGTGGCGGGTCGATGCGACCCGCCACCCCATTATGGGACTCGGCTACAGGGCCGCGACGCAGGCGTCCGCAGCGGCCTGCATGGCCGCGGCAGCGTCAGCGACGCTCGCTGTCCCGCTCAGGACGGCCGACATCTGGGGCTTCATGGCATCCCAGTTGCAGCGCATCTCGAGGTTGACCGGCTGCGGGACGCCCTTGGACACCGCATCGGCGGCATCTGCCAGGTTCGGGTCGCCGGTGACGACCGCGCTGTTGAGGATCTCGTCGTTCGACGGGAGCCGCTTGAGAACTTCGACCTGCGCCTGCTGCTGGTCAGCGGCGAGGGTGAAGTCGATGAAGTCAAGGACCACCGTCAGGGTGTCGCCCTCGACCGAGCTGGGAACCATCCAGTAGGTTCCGCCGATGTACGGCGCGGGGTACGTGCCGGTCGACGTGACCATCGGGATGGCGGCCACACCGAGGTCCTCGCCAAGGGCGGTGGTGTAGTCGCCGAGCGCCCAGTCGCCGTTGATGATCATCCCGGCGCTGCCGGTCTTGAACAGGTCATCGGCGCACGTGTAGTCGCACTCGGACGGCATCACTTCGGAGTCGAACTTCAGGTCGTACAGGAACTGGAGGGTAGCCTCCATCTCCGGGGTGTCGAGGGTCGGGGTCTGGCCGTCGCTGTCAAAGACAGCGCCGCCAAAGCCGCCGAGCCACGGCACGAGCCAGAAGGGCTCGGTCTGGTTGTAGACCAGGCCGTAGTCGTCGCCGCTCGTGTTGGCGATAGCCGCCGCGATCATCGCGTCGGTGTCGGCAGGCGCGTCGGCGACCTTTGTCTTGTTGTAGTAGAGCATCAACTGGTTGCCGATCGAGATCGGTGCAACCCAGATGTCGTTGTCAGGGCCGTAGGTGCCGGCACCCTTGGCCGCATCGGCCAGGACGCTCTCGTCGAACTGCCCGGTGAGGGGCTGGACAACGCCCGCGTCATAGAGCGGACCGACGTGGTCGAGCACCGTCCAGAGGAGCTCGGGCTGGGTCTCCGGCGCGAGTGCCGAGTTGACCATGTCCTCGCGGAGGAGCTCGACGTCCTTGTTGACCACATTGAAGGTCACGTTGGGATGGAGCGCCGAATAGTCATCCGCAAGCTGCTGGACGAAGTCGATGTTCGGGTCGCCTTCCTTGGTCCACAGCTCGATGGCGATGTCGCCGGTCGGGAACGACGGCTCTGATGCCGCGGCCGACCCGGACGGCTCGCCCGATGGCGACGCGCTGGTGCTGGTGCAGGCCGCGAGCACAAGGGCCACGACCATCGCCAGCGGCAGGAACTTGACTGACTTGGATAGGGACATTTGGGGAAACCTCATGTGAGTAGATGGTTCCAGTCTCTGGGACGGTGATGTGCTCAGCGGCACCTCCTCATGCAATCTCTGCCACAGGCAGGTGGTGATCATTCGTTCTGGCGCGCGCGGTCGAACCGCGCACTGCGAGACGGGTGGGCAGGAGCTCGCGGGAGTGGGCTCGGCCCTCCCCCGATTGAATGGCGTCGATCAGCCGCAGCGCCGCGAGGCGCCCCTTCTCGCGAATCGGCTGATGGACGGTCGTCAGCCTGGGGGTGACCCAGACGGCGGCGGGTATGTCGTCGAATCCGACGACCGACAGATCGCCGGGAAGCGTCAGGCCGGCGTCGGTTGCGGCATTCATGACGCCGATGGCGGTGACGTCGCTCATGGTCATCACCGCCGTGGGCAGCTGACCCTCGGCGAGCGCCTCGAAGGCGGCGCGGCCGCCCTCCTCGGAGACCGGTGCCGAGACGATCCGCAGCGTCGCCTCGCCTGCGCCCGCGGCCGCAAACCCGTTGCGGATGCCAGCGAGGCGCCGGGCCGAGACGCCCTGCCGCTCGTCGACGGGGGTATCGGGATGTTGCGCGATGAGGACCACCCCCACGTCACGGTGGCCGAGCTCAGCCAGATGGATGGCGGCCTCGCGGGCGCCGGCAACGTCGTCGATGGCAATGACCGAGGCCCCGTCCCAGTGCTCGACGTCAAGTGCCACGATCGGCAGGCCCGAGCGCTGGAGCTGCACCAGCTCCGGATGCTCGGACTCCAGGCCGAGGAGGATCAGTCCGTCGACCAGCGCCTCCTTGATGGCGGTCGCGATCGAACCGTGCACCGGCGGCACCACGACCAGGGCGATCCCCTGGGCGTCGCACACATCGCCGATGCCACGGATCAGCTCGGGCAGGAAGGGATTGGCGAAGATGTCGTGCGTCGACTGCGGCACGACCAGCCCGACCTGCTGGGTGCGCCGGGATGCAAGTCGCCGGGCGATCGGCGAAGGGCGATACCCCAGCTCATCGGCCGCTGCCAGGATCCGCGCGCGGGTCGTCGTGTTGAGGTGCTCCGGCTGGTTGAACGCGAACGAGACGGCCGTCTTGCTGACGCCGGCGCGCTCCGCCACATCACCGATGCGGGGTCGTGGCACCGCTTCTCCTCTGGTGGCTGAACCGATTTAGTGAACCGGTTTAGCATGCGAAGGATACGGAGCGGCGGCGACTCCTGTCAAGGGCCATTCGGCAGTCGTTGCAGGCGCTCCGTATCGGCCGCGCTGCTACGATCCCGACGATGCCCACCGCCGGACCCACCGCCGAATCGCCCGCGCCCCGAATGCCCTGGGGGGTGCGACTCTGGTTCGCGTGGGCCTTTGGGCTGCTCGCCTTCTCCGGCCTGCTGCTGCCCCGGATCATCGAGTACGTCGACTTCAGCGAACGGGCCCCGTTCAGCCTGCTCGGCATCTTCATGATGCTGGAACTGGCGGCGGTCATCTTCGGCGTCACCGTGGCCATGCAGCGTAAGCGGATCGCCTACCGGTTTGCCATCGGGATCGCAATCCTTCCCGCACCGATGCTGGCCGGGCTGCCGCCGATCCTGCTCGAGTTCCCGAACGACGCGGCGGCCGGCTGGCAGGCGCTCTGGATCCCCATCGGGCTGGCGATCACGGTGGTGCTGCTGATTGCGCTGCTGCGACGCTCATCACGCGACTATTTCAGCGAGGACTGATCGGCCGGAGCCCGGCCGCGCCTCCCTATACTGACCGCGTGAAGCTGCAGGTCATCACCCGGCCCGACATCGGCCAGCGTCTGGCCATGATCACCGATGACGGGCTCCGCGGCCTCACCGCAACGACCGGTGCCCGCGACGTCGGCGAGCTGCTGACCGGCGGGCACACGCTGTCCGCAGGCGACGCCGGCGAACTGATCGAGCCCGACACGGCGCGCGTCCTGGCGCCCATTGGGCGGCCCGGCAAGATCATCTGCGTGGGCCTGAACTACCACGACCACTGCCGCGAACAGGGGGTCGATCCGCCAGCCTATCCAATGCTCTTCGCCAAGTTCGCCAACGCGATCAACCACCCCGGAGACCCGGTCGTGCGACCGCGCGCCACCGAGAAGCTCGACCTCGAGTGCGAACTCGCCGTGGTGATCGGGCGCCGCACCAGCCGCGTGGCGCCTGCCGAAGCGATGCGTGCGGTCTTCGGCTACACGGTCCTCAACGACGTGACGATGCGTGACCTCCAGCGCGAGGATCGGCAATGGCTGCGGGCAAAGGGCTCCGACGGGTTTGCACCCATCGGTCCGGTCGTCGTCACTGTCGATGAGCTGGGTGATGCCGCCGGCCTGTGGATGCGCTCATCGGTCAATGGTGAGACGTGGCAGGACTCATCCACTGCGGAGATGATTTTCGACGTGCCCACCCTCATCGCCTTCGTGTCGCGGACGATCGCCCTTGAGCCGGGCGACCTGATTGCGACGGGTACCCCCGCGGGCGTGGGCCACTTCGCCGACCCGCCGCGCTACCTCGCGGCGGGCGACGTGATGACGGTCGAGATCGAGGGGATCGGTGCCATCCGGAATCCGGTCATCGACGAGCCTGGCCGAACCGATGACCATGACGCCGCAGCCGGCGTGGCCGAACTGCTCCGGGTGGCCCAATGACGACGGTCGCTGCCCCGGCGCGCACCATGCGCGCGCTGGCCAAGACACGCCCGGAGCCGGGGCTCGAGCTGGTGCAGCGGCCGGTGCCGGTGCCCGGGCCGGGCGAGGTGCTGCTCAAGATGGAGGCCGCCAGCATCTGCGGCACCGACTACCACCTCTTCAACTGGGATCCCTGGGCGCGCGAGATCCTCAAGCCCCCGACCATCCTCGGCCACGAGCTGGCCGGTCGGGTGGTCGGCACCGGCACCGGGGTAACGCGCGTCCGCGAGGGTGACCTGGTCGGCGTGGAGAGCCACATCGTCGACTGGACCTGCGCCCAGTGTCGTCGCGGCGACATGCACCTGTGTCACAACCTGAAGGTGATCGGGGCGCACGTGGACGGCGGGTTCGCCGAATACGTGGTCGTTCCCCAGGCCAACGCGATCGAGAGCAACGGTCTCGACCCAGCGGTGGTGGCGCTGCAGGAGCCGATGGGCAACGCGGTGCATGCCGCCTTCGCCGAGCCGATCGAGGGGCGCACCGTGCTGGTCACCGGCTGTGGGCCGATCGGCCTGTGCGCAGTCGGCATCGCGCGCGCCGCCGGCGCCGCCCTGGTGATCGCCACCGACACCGAGGACTACCGGCTCGACCTCGCGCGCACCATGGGCGCGGACCTGACGCTGAATGCCCGCGACCCGGCGACCGTCGAGCGGATCCTGACTGCCACCGACGGCGATGGCGTAGAAGTGGTCCTGGAGATGAGCGGCGCGCAGGCCGCGCTCGACCAGGCGCTGGCCGCCATCACCCGCGGCGGCCGGATCAGCCTGCTCGGCATATTCGGCGAGCCGGTGCGCGTCGATCTCTCCGATTTCGTCATCCAGAAGGGGCTGCGCATCCACGGCATCTACGGCCGCCGCATCTACGACACCTGGGAGCGTACCCAGACGCTCCTGCGATCCGGGGCGCTGGATGTCACGCCGATCATCACCCATCGCTTCGACCTCGCCGATTGGGAGCGCGGCTTCGAGTTGATCGCCTCCCGCCACGCCGGAAAGGTGGTGCTCCAGCCATGACCGATACGCTCGCGGCCCCGTCGGGCTCTGCCCGGTCCCGCGACCCGCTCGCGTTTCTCACCGCCGAGATCGAGGAGCTGAAGGCCAAGGGCCTCTTCCGCCGGATGCGTGTGGTCCAGAGTGAGCAGCGCAGCCGCTGCGTGATCGATGGGCGCGAGGTGATCACCCTGTCGAGCAACAACTACCTCGGGCTGAACACCCATCCGAAGCTGCGTGAGGCCGCGATCGACGCAGTGCGCCGATTCGGCGCCGGCTCCGGTGCGGTGCGCACCATCGCGGGAACGATGTCCCTCCACGAGGAGCTCGAACGCCGCCTGGCCGAGTTCAAGGGAACCGAGGCGGTGCTCACCTTCCAGTCGGGCTTTACCGCCAACACCGGCGTCATCCCGATCCTGGCCCCGGAGGGCGCGGTGATCGTCTCGGACGCGCTCAACCACGCCAGCATCATCGACGGCATCCGCCTCACCAAGGCCGAGCGGCGTGTCTTCCCGCACGCGGACATGGATGGGCTTCGGACCGCTCTCGGCGAGGTGCGCAGCGCACCCGGCGGAGCCGATCGGACCGTGCTGGTGATCACCGACGGGGTATTCAGCATGGACGGCGACATCGCCCGCCTGCCGGAGATCGTCGATGCGGCGGAAGCTGCCGAGGCGATCGTCTTGGTCGATGACGCGCACGCATCGGGCGTCCTCGGCCGCAACGGCCGCGGCACGGTCGATCATTTCGACCTGCATGGTCGGGTTCATGTCCAGGTGGGGACCCTCTCCAAGGCGATCGGGGTGCTGGGCGGCTACGTGGCAGGCCCGCTGACGCTGCGCCAGATGCTCGAGCACCGGGCGCGCCCGTTCCTCTTCTCGACCTCCCATCCGCCGGCCGTGGCGGCCGCGTGCATCGCGGCGATCGACGTGCTCGAGCGTGAGCCGGATCTGATCGAGAAGCTCTGGCAGAACACCCGCTACTTCAAATCCGGCCTGGCCGCGCTGGGATTCGACATCGGTGCCTCCGAGACGCCGATCACCCCGGTCATCGCCGGCAGCGGAGCGCTGGCTATGCAGCTCTCCGACCGCCTCTTCGAGGAGGGCGTCTTCGCCCAGGGGATCGGCTTTCCGACCGTGCCCGACGACCGGTCGCGGGTGCGTACGATCGTCACCGCCGAGCACAGTCGCGAAGAGCTGGCAACCTGCCTGGCCGCGTTCGAGAAGGTCGGTCGCGAGCTCGCCCTCATCTGACCGATGAGAGCGGTGCGGCCTGGCACCGCAGAGGTGGCCCTCGGCGCCGGCCGGTGCTACGCTCGTGGGCGGGGAACCGTGCCGCTGCCCACACGAAAGGTGCCCGCTCTTCGCATGCGTGAGCGACCGATGAATGCGTTCGTTGCCGAGGCTCTGCGCGAGGCGGAGCTCCACCGCGCCGCTGCGGCTGAGGCGGTCCCCAGCACGCTCCCCGGGGCGGGGGTCGACGAGCTGGCTCCAAGGATTGGCAGGATACGGCACAAGTACTCCCCTGCCTAGTACCGTCGGCCACTATCGTGCGGGCCTTGAGAGGGGTCTGGTGAGGTCCGGGACCGTACCCGTTGCGCACGTGCAACGGATTGCGGGGCGGCCAGCAGCCCGCCGGTCAGCCGGTTCTGCCGCGCGCCTCGAGCAGGACCACCTGCGTCTCCTCGGGGAGCGAGGAGACGTGGACCACCGCCTTCGGCTGGCGAACCGGCTCGCCCACCGCCAGCTCGTGCAGGAAGCGCTCCGGACCGAGCAGATCGGCCGATGCGCCGTCGGTGGCGAAGTGCATCGGGATCACGATCTTGGGGCTGATCTGTGCAACTACCTCCGCGGCCTCGGCCGGCGAGATGGTGAAGTTGCCGCCGGCAGGGACCAGCAGGACGTCGATCGGTCCGAGCTCGGCCAGCTCTTCCTCGGTGAGCAGGTGCCCCAGATCACCGAGGTGGCAGACGTGGACCCCGTCGATCTCGATGGCGAAGATCACGTTCTCGCCGCGCTCCGCTCCGCGAGCACCGTCGTGGAACGTTCGGACTCCGGTCACCAGCAGATTGCGATGCTCGTACTCGCCGGGGCGGGTGAGCGTCAGATCGGCGGTGATCGATCGGGTATACGCATGATCCGCGTGGGCGTGGGAGATCGTCAGCAGGTCAACCTCGTGCTTGCCTGCCACGAACCCGGTCGCGGGAGGGCACGGGTCGGTGATGGCGGTCGCCTCGCGACCCTTCAGGCGAAAGCAGGCACGCCCGTACCAGGTGATCTCCATGGGATGGCCGATGCTACCGGAAAAGCACGAGCGCCGGTGCCCGCCCAATGACACCGGCGCTCGAAGGAGGGAGGGTGGAGGCAGAAACCCGAAGGGATCTCCAACTCGCACGGTGAACGGTAGAAGGGGCGCGTGAATCCCAAGGCTGGTCTTGGCTTAAGAAACCTGAACCTTTCGCGGCGAGATGGGTGACAATCCGACCGATGTCTGCAACCGCAAAGCGCCTGACGGCGATCACCGTCCTGGTCCTCGCCGCCCTGATCGTCGCCTTCCTGGCGGCCCGCGGCCTGGGATTCCAGGTCGGCATCTGGCCGCTCGCCAGCGCCACCCCGCAGATCGCCACCTTCAGCCCCGAGCCTTCGGGATCCCCGACGTCGTCGCAGGATCCCCTGGCGGTCTTCGCCAAGATTGAGACCGATGTGCGCGCGCTGCGCGGCCTGCCGGCACCGGAGATCGGCCCCCCACAGGTCCTGACCCGCGCCGAATTCGCTGATGCGCTGGCCGAGATCTTCGACCGCGACTTCCCTGCTGCGGAGCGTGACGCCGAGAATGCCACCCTTCGGGCACTCGGCCTGCTGACCGCCGGGCAGGAGATCGCCGAACTGACGCAGCGCCTGTACGCCGACCAGGTGCTCGGCTATTACGACTTCGACGAAGAGCGGATGGTCGTGGTGACCGATGCGGGCCTGACCGCGACGGCGCGGATCACGTATGCCCACGAGTACACCCACGCCCTGCAGGACGCCGCCTTCGACACTGCCGCGGCGCACGACCAGCTCAACGGGGAGGACGATGCAAAGATGGCAAGGGTCGCCCTGGAGGAGGGCGACGCCTCGACGGCGATGGTGCTCTGGGCGATCGGCCACCTCACCGCGGAGGAACTGCTCGACATCCAGGCGACGCCGATCCCCGACACCTCAGGGATTCCCGACTGGATGGTGCGGCAGCTCGAATTCCCGTACGTGGCCGGTGCCGAATTCGTTGGCCAGCTCTATGCATCCGGCGGCTGGGACGCGGTGAACGCCGCCTACGCCGATCCTCCGTCCTCGACCGAGCAGGTGCTCCATCCCGATGCCTACATCGATGGGGAGGAGCCGATCGCGGTCGAGGCGCCCGACCTGCTCGCAACGCTCGGCGCGGGCTGGTCGATTGCCCGCGAGGCGACACTCGGCGAGGCGATGATCGCGATCTGGTTGGAGGGGATCGGCCTCTCGCAGGCTGACGCGGAGCTGGCATCGGAGGGGTGGGGCGGTGACCGGGTCGTCATCGCCACCGGGCCGGGCGGCGCGTTGGCGCTTGCGCTGCGGATCGCCTGGGATGCGCCGGTCGAGGTGACCGAGTTCGCCGACCGATACGCCGAGGTACAGGGCGGTCTCTCCCTCAACACCGACCTGCGACTGGGTGATCGGGAAACGATCGTGCTGCAGGCCACCTCGGTCGAGGCGCTCACCGCGCTGCAGGCGGCGCTCGGCGGCTAGGGCTACATCGCCTCCGGCGCCGAGATGCCGAGCAGCCCGAGCGCGTTGGCCAGCACCTGGCGCGTGGCATCGGTCAGGGCCAGGCGAGCCTGGGACATCGGTACCTCATCGGCCCCTTCGGGCAGGACCCGGCAGTCGCGGTAGAACTGGCTGAACAGGCGCGCCACCTCGAGGCAGTAGGCGGTCAGCTCGTGGGTCTCGCGGCGCTCCGCTGCATCGGCCACCACTTCGGGCAGCGCCAGCAGGCGGCGGATGAGCGCCTGTTCGGCCGGATGCCGGAGCATCGCGCCGGCGTCGCGCGCGTCGGCAACCAGGCTCCGCTCCGCGGCGACGCGCTGGATCGAGGCGCACCGGGCATGGGCGTACTGCACGTAGTAGACCGGGTTCTCGGCGCTCTGCTGCTTGGCCAGCTCGATGTCGAAGTCGATCCCGGTGCTGACCGCACGAGAGCCGAAGAACCAGCGCGCCGCATCCGCGCCGATCTCCGCCAACAGGTCGTCCAGGCTGACGAATTCGCCGGTGCGCTTGGACATCGAGTCGACCACGCCGCCGCGCACGAAGCGGACCCAGGCGATCAGGATCACCTGCACCGCGTCGCGGTCGTGCCCCATCGCCTCGGCCGCGTTGTGCAGTCGGGCGACCGTGCCGTGGTGATCGGCGCCCCACAGGTAGACCAGCTCGTCGAAGCCCCGGCTGAACTTCTCGGCCAGGTAGCCGATGTCTGACGCGAAGTAGGTCGGCTGCGCGTTCGAGCGAAAGACGACGCGGTCCTTGTCGTCGCCGTACGCGGTCGAGCGGAACCAGGTCGCCCCATCGTCCTCGTAGATCTGCCCGGCCGTTCGAAGCTGCTCCACCGCCCGCGCTACCCAACCCTCGTCATGGAGCGAAGACTCGCCCTTCCAGACGTCGAAGTGCGCACCGAGCCGCGCCAGGCTGGCCTCGATCCCGGCGCGGACCCGCTCCGAAGCCCAGCGGCCAAGCATCCACCCGGCGTCCGCGTCGGCCGCGGTGGCCGCGGCCCACACCTCGTCGGGGACGGCGGCCGCCAGGTCGGCCACGTAGTCGCCGTGGTAGCCGTCCTCGGGGATCGGCTCGCCGTTGCGGCGCGCAAGCACCGACCGCCCAAGGTTGTGCACCTGCGTTCCGAAGTCGTTGAAGTAGTACTCGCGTGTCACCTCGTGGCCAACCCCTTCGAGCACGCGGCAGAGCAGGTCGCCGACGAATGCCCCGCGCGCGTTGCCGACGGTGAGTGGGCCGGTCGGGTTGGCCGAGACGAACTCGACATTGATGCGCTGCGGCTTTGCCACGCGGACCTGGCCGAACGCCGTGCCGGCCTCGCGAATGACCGCGACCTGCCCGGCGACCCATGCGGGGTCGAGGTGGAGATTCAGGAATCCGGGCGGAGCCACGCTCACCTCGGACACGCCCGCGGTCGGCGGCATGTGGCGCTGCAGCGTCTCGGCGATGCGCATCGGCGCATCGCGGACGATCGGCGCGAGCTGCATCGCCACGTTGCTTGCATAGTCGCCGTGCTCGGGGCGCGCCGGCCGCTCGATGCTCACCGGCGGGAGGGCCACTCCCTCGGGGAGTCTGAGATCGCCGGCGGCCAGGGCGGCATCCCGCGCCGCCTCGACAGCGGCGCGGAGGGCGTCGCGCAGGCTCGTCATCGGTCTCGCGCCAGGCGCAGTTCGAGCGCCTGATCGGGCGTGAAGCCACGCAGACCGAGGGCATCGGCGGCAACGTCGAGCAGTGCACCGGCCGGTGCCAGCCCGATCAGCTCGCAGTGGTCGATATCGGTCCCGCTGGCGCGCGCGAGGCTCCGGATCTCTCGTACGACCTGGGTGATGCCGGTTCGCTCCCAGTCGACCAGGTTCATGCTGACCTGTGCGTAGCGCGGCTCGCCGGGGTTCTCGAGCAAGACCCCCATGGCCTGCACCGCCGGCAGGCCGCCCGACGATTCACGGATCGTCTCGGCGATGCGCTGGGCGATGATCAGGTCGTCGGTCGCCAGGTTCACGTTGAGCGCGATCAGCGGCTTGCGAGCTCCCACCGCGACCGCCCCGCCCCGCGGGTGAAGTCGCTTCGGTCCGAAGTCCGGATCACGGGACGGGTCGATGCCGAGCTCCTCCTTGAGGCCCTCGTACTGGCCCTTCCGCACGGCCGCCAGCCGCTGGCGCTCCGGACGAAGCGCAGCCGCCCCGTACAGGTAGACCGGCAGCTCGAAGCGCGTGGCGATCTGCTCGCCGAAGCGTCGCGCCAGGTCGATGCACTCCTCGATACGCGTGGCGCCGAGGGGAACGAACGGGATCACATCGACCGCGCCGATGCGCGGATGCGCCCCGCTGTGCTGCTCCATGTCGATCAGCTCCAAAGCCCGTCCCACCGCCGCGGTGGCGGCACGCACGACCGGCTCGGCCGACCCGGCAAAGGTGACCACGCTGCGGTTGTGCGTCTCGTCGCGGGAGTAGTCCAGCAGGGTGATGCCGTCGATCGAGCGCACCGTGCGCACGATCTCCTCGACGACCTCGGGGCGGCGACCCTCGGAGAAGTTCGGGACGCACTCGATCAGGCTGGCCACGGACGACCTCGCGGGAATGATTGGGCGAGACCGATGATACCCGCGCAACGGCTCGCAGCCTCCGGCGCGTCAGGCCTCGGCTGCGGCCGCATGACGTGGATCCTCCCGACCCAGCGTGTCGGGGTTGACGCCCCGTGCACGAGCCAACCGCTCGGTGAGCAGCTGGAGCGGGATGGCGCTGCCCAGTGCCGCGGCGACGATCCGCGGCAACCCTGCGGCGAGCGGCACCGCCAGGCGTCCAGCAGGGGTGAGGGGCAGGGGCAGGTCGTCCCCGAGGTCGGCGGCCACGATCGCCGCTGCCGGCATCCCGAGCGCCGCAGCGGAACGCAGCACGGCGCTCGACCGCTCGACGAGCGGAGCGCCCCAGCCCTTCCCGTCGGTGAGCAGCAGGACCAGCCCGGTGCGCGAGTCGGCCGCGGCGAGGTGTCCGTGCCGGATCGTCTCGAGCTGGTGAGCGGTGGCAGGCAGCCGGGCACCCTCCTCGACCTTCAGCGCCAGTTCGCGTGCAGCTGGGTAATCAACGCCGGAGCCGACCACGAGCAGTCGCGTGCAGCCGGACAGCGCCGCCGCCATCTCCTCGGCACCGGGCGCGTGGTCCGCCACCTGCAGCAGCGCCCGCACGACCACCGGATCGAGCGGGTGCTCGCGGAGTGCGCCGGCAAGGACCGAAGACGCCACCAGCGGCGAGAGGTAGCCGACCGTGTGGCACCACGACTGGTCCTGCTCCCCGGTGAGCAGGACCACGTCTGCGAGGGCTGCCCCTGGGGAGCGGTCGCTGACGGTGATCAGCGCGGTGTCGGCGCCGGACTCGCGGGCGCCGCGCAGCGCCTCGTTGGTTGCCTCGGTGCCGCCCTCGTGCGAGAACGCCAGCAGCACGCCCGCGGTCGGTGGGCGGCGCGCCAGCTCGAATGCCTGGACGCTGCGCAGCTCGGCCCCGGTCGCGTCGCCGATGAGCGCCGCGGCCACCATGGCGGCGTGCTCGCTCGTGCCGCAGCCGGTCACCAGGATCGGCCGGCCAGAGGCGACCGCTTCTCGGATCAGCCCCGCCAGCGCCCCGACTCCTGGATCCGGATGCAGCCGCCGGATGAGCCGCTCCGCCAGCGCCGGCTCGGCCGCGATCATCTCGGTCATGGCGTAGGGCGGCCCGTCGCGCAGCGGCGGCATCGTCGAGCCGGCCCAGGGGTCGGGTGCGCCGGGGAGCGTCGCCTCAGGGTCGAATCGGGCCATGCACACGATGCTACGCGATCCTTGGCACCGGGCACCCTCGGTACACTGGACCGATGAGCACCTTCACGGGCACGGACGTCGAGGCAGTGATGCGCCGGCTCGAGGCCGCGGGCTCCGCGCAGCGCCGCGCCATCTACCGCCGCCACGGGGCGGGGGAGGTCCAGTTCGGCGTCTCGTTTGCCGACCTGCGTGCCATCGCGAAGGAGCTGGGCCGCGACGGCGACCTCGCCAGAGCGTTGTGGGCCACCGGCAATATGGATGCCCGGATGCTGGCCTGCATGGTCGCCGATCCCGGGCGAACCACCGAGGCGGACCTTGACCGATGGCTGGATCAGATCAGCTACTACGCCCTGGTGGACACCTTCGTCCGCAACCTCGCCAGCCACGTCCCCGGCGTACGAGCCCGCATGGAGCGCTGGACCGACTCGGCGCGCGACTGGACCGGACAGGCCGGATGGGACCTGCTCGCCCACCTGGCCGCCGATGACGCCACGCTCGACGACGAGTTCTTCCTCGATCGACTCGAACGGATCGAGCGCGAGATTGCCGACGCCGGGAACCGGACGCGGTACTCGATGAATGGGGCCCTCATCAACATCGGCATTCGCAATGAGCACCTTCGCCGCGCGGCCGTGGCTGCCGCAGAGCGCATCGGTCCGGTGGTGGTGGACCATGGACAGACCGGCTGTGTCACACCCGCGGCGGTGCCCTATATCGAGCGGACGCTTGCCCATCGCGCGGACCAGGCGGCGAAGCGAGCGGCGAAGGCCGCACGGGCGAAGCGATGAGCGCGCCCCGCGGCCTGCCGGTTCCGCCGAGGGCCAGTTTTGAGCCAAGCCTCCCGGCCGACCCGGATCTGCTCAACCTGCACGACTACGAGCGTGTCGCCGCGCGGCGACTCGCTCCAGGCCCGCTCGCCTACTTTGCCGGGGGCGCCAACGACGAGCAGACGCTGGACGGCAACCGTGCCGCGTTCGCGAGTCGGGTGATCGTGCCGCGCGTCATGCGCGACGTGTCGACAGTGGACACCTCCGTCGCGATCCTCGGGCGCCGATGGCCGACCCCGATCTGGATCGCGCCCACCGCACTGCAGCGTATGGCCCACCCGGATGGTGAACTGGCCACCGCGCGCGCCGCGGCGGCGCGCGACATGACGTTTGCGCTCTCGACGTCTGCAACGACCGACATGGCCGATATCGCCGCCGTTGGCGGTCCACGCTGGTACCAGGTCTACCTGCTGGCCGATCCCGGGGCGCGCCGGGCGATGGTTGAGCGCGCCGTGGCGAACGGATACGAGGCGCTCGTGCTGACCGTCGACCTCGCCCGGCTGGGCCGCCGCGAGCGGGACATGCGCGTCGGCTTCGCCATCCCCGAGGGGATCACCATCCCGAACGTGGCCGTCGCGGCCGGGGTGACGCCGGCCGAGGTCGCCTCGGTCGCCTTCACCGACAACCTGACCTGGCCCGATCTCGAGTGGCTGGCCGGCTTTGGCCTGCCGGTCATCGTCAAGGGGATCCTGCATCCCGATGACGCACGCCTGGCGATCGAGCATGGTGCAGCCGCCATCGGGGTCAGCAACCACGGGGGCCGGCAACTGGACGCGGCGATAGCCAGCCTGGATGCGCTGCCACCCATCGTCGACGCGGTCGCCGGGCGCGTGCCGGTGCTGCTCGACGGCGGCGTCCGTCGCGGGACCGATGCGCTCATCGCCCTGGCGCTCGGTGCCACCGCGGTCGGGATCGGACGTCCGGTGCTGTGGGGTCTTGCCGTGGATGGCGAGGCTGGGGTGGGCGTTGTGCTCGACCTGCTCACCGCCGAACTGGAACTGGCGATGGCCCTCGCCGGGGCGCCCAACGTTGCGGACCTGACGACGGAGCTGCTCGCCTAGCCTGGGGGCGCCATCGGGATTCGCACCCCGCGCTCGCGGGCGACGTCGAGCGCGCGTTCGTAGCCGGCATCTGCGTGGCGGATGACGCCCATCCCCGGGTCGGCGGTCAGCACGCGCTCCAGGCGGGCGGCCGCGGCATCGGTCCCGTCGGCCACGATCACCATCCCCGCGTGCAGGCTGTACCCGATCCCCACCCCGCCGCCGTGATGGAAGCTGACCCAGGTGGCGCCGGCGGCCGTGTTCAGCAGGGCGTTGAGGATCGGCCAGTCGGCGATGGCGTCGGACCCATCGCGCATCCCCTCGGTCTCGCGGTACGGGGAGGCGACCGATCCCGCGTCCAGGTGGTCGCGCCCGATCACGATCGGCGCCGCCAGCTCGCCCGACCGCACCATCTCGTTGATTCGCAGCCCGGCCTTCGCCCGTTCGCCGTAGCCGAGCCAGCAGATACGCGCCGGCAACCCCTGAAACGGCACCTTCTCCTCGGCCAGGCGCAGCCATCGGTGCAGGGAGGCGTCTTGCGGGAAGAGCTCGGCGAGGGCCGCATCGGTCTTCAGGATGTCGTTCGGGTCGCCCGACAGGGCGGCCCAGCGGAAGGGCCCCTTCCCCTCGCAGAAGAGCGGCCGGATGAAGGCAGGCACGAAGCCGGGGAAGTCGAAGGCATCGGCCACGCCGTTCTGGGCCGCGAAGGTCCGGATGTTGTTGCCGTAGTCGAAGGTGACCGATCCGGACCGATGGAAGGCGAGCATCGCCCGCACGTGCTCGGCGATGGATTCCAGCGAGCGGCGGGTGTACTCCGCGGGGTCGCTCTCGCGCAGCGCGAGCGCGTCTGCCAGACCGATGCCTCCCGGCACATACCCGCCCAGCGGGTCGTGGGCGGAAGTCTGGTCGGTGACCAGGTCGGGGTGCCAGCCACGACGGACCAGTTCGGGCTCCACATCAGCCGCGTTGGCGATGAGCGCGATGCTGCGTGCCTCGCCCGCAGCGCGCCAGGCGTCCACCCTGGCCACGGCAGTGTTCAGGTCATCTGATATCTCGTCGACGTAGCCCGCGCGCTGGCGCCGCTCGGCTCGGGCCGGGTCCACCTCGATGGCCAGGCACGCGCCCTCGTTCATGGTCACCGCCAGCGGCTGCGCGCCGCCCATGCCGCCCAGCCCGGCGGTCAGCGTGGCCGTTCCCTTGAGGGAGCCGCCGAAGTGCTGGCGGGCGGCCTCGGCGAAGGTTTCGTAGGTTCCCTGCACGATCCCCTGCGTCGCGATGTAGATCCACGACCCGGCAGTCATCTGCCCGTACATGGTCAGTCCCGCGCGCTCCAGCTCGCGGAACTTCTCCCAGGTCGCCCAGTGCGGGACCAGGTTGGCGTTGGCGATCAGCACCCGCGGCGAGTCAACCGTGGTGCGGAAGACGCCGACCGGCTTGCCGCTCTGGACGAGCAGCGTCTCGTCATTCTCCAGTCGACGGAGCTCAGCCACGATAGCGTCGAACGCTTCCCACGAGCGCGCGGCGCGGCCAGTGCCGCCGTACACGATCAGGTGGTCGGGGTCCTCGGCGACGTCGGGGTCGAGGTTGTTCATCAGCATCCGCAGCGCCGCCTCCTGCTGCCAGCCCTTGCAGGAGAGCTCGGTCCCCCGCGGGGCATGAACGGAGCGAGATCCAGACTTCGGAGCGGTCGGCGTCATGGACCGATGATAGGCGCGCGGGTATCCTCGACGACATGGGAACGTGGCAGGCGCGCCTGAACGGCGACCCGCTCCCCTGGCTGCTCGACGGCGAAGAGCCGGCCGTCCGGCATCGGGTCCTGCGCGAGCTGCTCGACAAGCCTGCCGACGACGCGGAGGTGGTTGCGGCGCGAGCTGCCGCGATGGCATCCGATCCGATCGCCTCCATCCTCCGCGCCCAGGACGGCGAAGGCTGGTGGATCAAGCCGGGCGGCGGCTACAGCCCGAAGTACACCGGCACGGTCTGGTCGCTCATCTTCCTGGATCAGCTGGGGGCCGACGGCGACGATCCCCGCATCCGCGCGGGCTGCGAGTACTTGCTCGCGCACACGCAGGCACCCAGCGGTGGCTTTGGATGGTCGGGCGGCGTCGCGAAGCCCGCCCCCTCCACGGTTGCCCACTGCCTGAACGGCAACCTGCTGCGGGCGTTCATCGGCTCTGGCTGGCTGGATGACGAGCGCGTGCAGGCGTCGCTGGCCTGGCAGTCCGCGGCCATCACCGGTGAGGGCAACATCGCGTGGTACCGGTCCGCAACGTCGGGGCCCGGCTTCGAGTGCGCGGTCAACGAGCACCTGCCCTGCGGCTGGGGAGCGGCCAAGGCGGTGCTGGCGCTCGCCCGCGTTCCCCTCACGCGGAGGACGCCGCCCATCACTCGGGCGCTCGCCGCGGGTGTGGATTTCCTGCTGTCGGTCGATCCGGCGACGGCGCGGTACCCCATGGGCTGGGGCAACACCGAGCCGAGCGGCAGCTGGTTCAAGTTGGGCTTCCCCAGTGGCTACGTGGCGGACGTGTTGCAGGTGATGGAAGCGGTGGGGGAGGCAGGGGCAGCTGCCGACCCGCGGATGACACACTCCGTGGAGTGGCTGATCGAACAGCAGGACGCCGACGGCCGCTGGCGGAATCGGTACCCCTACACCGGCAAGATGCACATCGACATCGACCGCGGTGGCGGTCCGAGCCGGTGGGTGACCCTCCGGGCCTGCCGGGTCCTGAAGATGCTCGACGAGGCTACGACGCCTGCCACGAGCAGAACGCCGCCGCCAAGCCGCGCACCGTCGCTAGCCCGCTGAGGTTGCCACCCTCTTCGATCGGGCAAGCAGGACGATCCACACGACGGTGAGACCGAGCTGCGCGATCGAGAGAGCGCCCATCAGTGCTCCCAACGGCGAGACCTGGCCGTCGCTGACGCCGACCCAGGCGGACCCGGCTCCCATCCAGGCCTGGATCGCGACGGCCCCGACGGCCACCGCGACAAGAGGGATCCAGAACCAGCGACGAAACAGGAACGCAGGCCACAGGACGCCCTGCGTGATCCAGGTGAGACCCTCCCACGGGTGAAGCAATGGCTCGAACATGTCGTAGCGAATGGGCGAGGCACCGGTTGCCCATTCCTGAAAGACCGCGCGCCAGACAAAGGCCACGATCAGCGTGGCGACTCCAGCGCGGGCCGCCCACCTTTCGAAACGCCCTCCAACCATCGGTTTCTCCCTCGGGCGGCTAGCCCGTCGCCGATATCAGGAACGCCGCTGCGAAACCGAGCACCGTGGCCAGCCCCGCGGTGTCGCCGCCCTCACCGTACGCCTCGGGGATCATGGTGTCGACCAGCATGGTCAGGATCGCCCCCGCGGCGAACGCCTGGATCACCGGGATCGCGCCGGCTGTCATTCCCTCCAGCACGCGATAGCCGACGGCCGCCGCCAGGCCCGATGCCAGGGCCACGCCGACCCACAGCCGCAGGATCCATGCCGGCCGATGTCCCTCGCGGCGCAGGTCCACGGCAGCGGTGAATGCCTCAGGCATGTTCGACACGAGCACTGCCGCGAAGAAGGCGAATCCGAAGGTGCCGCCGCCGATCAGGGTCGATCCGAGCACGACCGACTCGGGGATTCCGTCGAGCAGCGCCCCGAGCACGATCGGCAGCCCGGTCTCCTCACGCGCTCCCCGAACACGCGCGCCGCGCCGGCCCCCACCGCGCCGGTGGATCAGCTGGTCGCCGGCATAGAAGGTGATCGATCCTGCGGCCAGCCCGATCACCAGCGACGCGGCGCCGCCGCCGGCGAAGGCCTCGGCGGTCAGGTCGAAGGCGAGCGCACTGATCAGCGCCCCGGCCCCGAAGCCGACCGCCAGGGCGGCGATCCGGCGCGGCAGGCGCAGCACTAACCCTGCCGCCGCACCAAGCACCAGCGACGAGGCCGCCAGGAGCGCCCACAGGCCGGCTTCGAGCATCGGGATCAGTCGTCACCGAACGGGTTCGGTCGCTTCGGTTTCTCGGGGAGGCGGAACAGGTCGTCCTCGCTTCGGCCCTTGGGGAGCGGGAGCGGCCAGTCGTCACCTTCGTCGGCCGGCTTCGATGCGCTCAAGAGGTCGCCCCAGCCGATCTCGGTCGCGCCGCCCAGCTCGCGCCGCATGACCGGGTAGCGATCGTCGCCCGCGGCGAGCTCGAATCCGGCGGCGGCGTAGACCGACACCGGGCCTGGAGACGGGACCCACGGATCCGCGACACCCTCGGGGTACGCCTCCACCGCCGTGATGCCGCGACGGTCCAGCTCGTCGCAGGCGGCGCTGAGCAGCGCCGCGCCTGTCGTCTCGCGCTCCGGCGTCCCCGGCACGACCTGCAGGCAGGTCACCACCCACGGTGCCTGCGAGTCGGGCAGTTCGGGGTAGCGCTCACGGATGGAGAGAGCGCGGGGATACGCGGCAAGTGGGCCGAACTGTGCCCAGCCGACCACGACCCGGTCGCCGGTCGCATCGGTCAGCCAGGCCAGCATCCCGTAGGCACCGGCCACGCGGGCCCCGGCCATCAGCCGGGAGAGCTTCAGGTCGTGTGCGGCGCTCGGCTCGGTCGCATCGCGGTGACCATCCTGCCGCTCCCAGTAGTCGCAGGTCTGGCAGCGCGCGCCCGGCGCGGCGGGCGCGGGTATCTCCTCGAACGAGGCCTCGTCGACGACCGTGAAGGAGAGCGCGTCGCCCATCGGTCAGCCTGCGTCGGCCGTCCGCAGCAGCTCGCCCGAGGCCAGCACGTCCCGCGCGGCGGCGATGTCGGGGGCGGGGGATCGATCCTCGGCCAGGTGGGCCACGACGCGACGCACAACGGCATGAGCCCGAGCGACACCAGCACCAGGGCGCGTCGGTGCCCGGAAGTCCAGACCTTGCGCTGCGCACAGCGCCTCGATCGCCAGCACCGTCTCGGTGCGGTCCACCACGTCGCGCAGGTGCAGCGCGCCGGTGGCGCCCATCGAGACGTGGTCCTCCTGGTTCGCGCCGGTCGGGATGCTATCGACCGATGACGGGTGCGCCAGCGTCTGCAGCTCGTTGACCAGCGCGGCGGCGGTGTACTGCGTGATCATCAGCCCGCTGCGCAACCCCGGCTCCTCGGAAAGCACTGCCGGCAGGCCGGAGAGGTGCCCGTCCACCAGGCGTGCGGTGCGACGCTCGGAGATCGAGGCCAGCTCGGCGATGGCGATCTTGGCGTAGTCGATGACGAGCGCCAGCGGCTCCCCGTGGAAGTTGCCGCCAGACACGACGCGTCCGTCGGGGAAGACCAGCGGGTTGTCGGTGGCGCTGTTGATCTCCACGGTGAGGACGCGCTCAAGCTGGTCGAGCGCATCGCGGACGGCGCCGTGAACCTGCGGCATGCAGCGCAGCGAGTACGGGTCCTGGACACGGTGCCCGCTGGCGGCATGGGCGGCACCGATCTCGCTTCCGTCGAGCAGGTTGCGCAGGTGCGCCGCGACCGCGACCTGGCCTGCGTGTGGTCGCGCGCCGATCAGCGCCTCGTCGAAGGCGGACGCCGTCCCCTCCATCGCCTCCAGGCTCATGGCGCCGACCACATCGGCCGAGCCGGCCAGCCTTCGTCCATCCGCGAGCGCCAGCGTGGCCAGCGCGGCCATCAGCTGCGTCCCGTTGAGGAGCGCGAGCCCTTCCTTCGCGCCGAGCTCCAGCGGGGCGAGGCCGGCAGAGCGCAGGGCGTCACCGGCCAGCGCATCCCCGGCGTCGGTAGTGACCACACCCTCCCCGATGACCGCCAGTGCCAGGTGGGCCAGCGGCGCCAGGTCACCGCTGGCGCCGACGCTGCCGCGTGACGGGATGACCGGGTGGATGCGCGCGTTGAGCATGCCAAGCAGCAGCTCCGCCAGCGCGGGGCGAACGCCGGAAAGGCCGACCGCCAGGGCGTTGCAACGCAGCAGGAGCATGGCCCGCACCACCTCGGCAGGGAGCGGCTCGCCGACCCCCGCGGTGTGCGATCGGACCAGGTTGCGCTGGAGCTCGGCCACCTGGCCCGGCTCGATGCGGACATCGGCCAGGTCGCCGAACCCGGTGGTCACCCCGTAGATCGTGGCGCCGTCGGCAACGAGTCGCTCGATCACCGCCCGAGAGGCGGCCATCCGTTCAGACGCCTCGCGGGCTACCGTCACCCGGCGCCCATCGCGAGCCACCGACGCGACATCGGCGACGGTCAGATCGCGACCGGTGAGGACCAGCTCGGCCGTTGGCGGCGCTTGCGTGGCGGGCTCCTTCTGTCATTCGGACCGGGGCTGGCTACCCGTGGGCGCGGGGAGGCGCTCCTATACTACGCAGCGTGCGACGCCTGCCGGACCCCCTGCGCCGCCCCGCCGCCGCCGCGGACGGTGGCAATGACCTGAAGGGGGCCATCCCCAGTCCCGCCTTCGCGTTTCTGATCACCCTGATCGTGCTTCCCAGCCTCTTCTGGCTGGTCACCCTCAAGCGCACCACCAACCACACCGTCCCCGAGGAGTGGCTGATGGCAAACGTGGTGCCCTCGGTGCACGACTGGGTGCTGGCCACCGTGCCGCTGCTGGATGCCCTCCTGATCGGGATCAGCGGCCTCGGGTCGGGTTGGTTCGTGGCCCTCGCCTTCGGGGCCACCGGCCTGCTGGCGCTCGCCCGCCGCCGGACCGATCTTGCCCTGGTCCTCGCCGCGGGGACGCTCGCCTTCCCGGCCGAGTGGGCTCTCAAGTACTTCACCGCCATCCCGGAGATCAGCCTGGCCCAGCTCGTCAACGCCCTCTTCAATACGGGCGGCATCGGCCTGGACGACATCGCCGACTTTCCGGCCGGCCACGCGCTGCGGGCCACGGTCTTCTACGGGCTGGCCGCATTCTGCTTCGCGCGCCTCACCGGCGACCGGCGGCTCGGGATGATCGGCTACGCGGTGGCGATCGTCCTGATCGGCGCGATCAGCCTGATCCGTGTCTACCTGGGAGCTCACTACCCGATGGACGTGCTCGGCGGCTGGATGGGCGGGGCGGCACTGGCTGCCGTGATCGTGGCCGTTCACATCCTGGTTGTCGACGACCGCACGCGCGCGTAGGACCATGCTCGACTTCATCGACCGCACCATCGTCCCGTTCTTCTTGTCGCTGTACGACGCGGTCGGTTACGTGGGGGTGGCGATCGCCATCGCCCTCGAGACGTTCGTGCCGATCATCCCCAGCGAGATCATCGTTCCGATGGCCGGCTGGAAGGTGAGCCAGTCGGCCGCCGATCCATCGGTCCTCGAGCCCCTGACCAACGCGCCGTGGAATTGGCTGGTGGTGCTGCTGATCGCCACCGCCGGGGCCGTCATCGGCTCGCTGGCCGGCTACCTGATCGGTGCCTGGGGAGGTCGACCGCTGCTGGATCGATTCGGCCGGTATGTCCACATCAAGCCCGATGACCTCGACCGCGCCGACGCGTGGTTCGCTCGCTACGGCGATCGCGCGGTCTTCTTCGCCCGCCTGGTCCCGCTGCTGCGCGCGCTGATCAACTATCCAGCGGGCGTGGCACGGATGCCGGTCGGACGCTTCCTGCTCTTCTCCGCGCTGGGATCGCTGCCGTGGAACGCCGGGCTGGTGCTGGCCGGCTTCCTGCTGGGCGAGAACTACCGGAACCTGTACACCGCGATCCGCCCATTCGAATATGCGATCTACGCGATCGTGCTGCTGGGGACGGCCTACGTCCTGTACCGATGGCTCGGAGGACGGAGGGCCACAGTCTCCTAGAAGCCGATCGCCTCCGCGACGAAGATCAGCCGGATCCGGTTCGGCCGAATCTCGCGACTGATGACGAGCACCTTGTTCGCGGCGCTGCCGCGGCCGTACGCCTGCTGCGCCCGATCCTCCTCAAGTGGCAGGGCGTACTCCATGACCCGCCGCATCCCGGTGTCCAGGTCGGGAACAACCTTCTGGGTGCCGACCACCCAGATCACGGTCCTCGCTCCGTAGACGTACGGCGCCATCTGGCTGCCGGATTCGGAGGCGATCACCACCTCGCCCTTCTCGGTGACGGCATGCACGCTGCCGACCACCACATCGGGCGCGGAGCGGAGGCGGCGTATCTGGTCCGATTGCGTGGCGCGATCCATGGTTCGCACGGTGGGGCGCACCGCGTCGTAGCGCCCGCTCTCCTCGAGCTCGGAGACCAGGCCGGTCAGCTCCAGCGTCCGCGAGGTGCCGAGCATCACCTGCGCGCCGGGCAGGATCAACTCCAGAACGCGTGCCCGCGCCGCTGCCCCATCAGGGACCAGCTCGGCCTCGATCCCGTTGGCCTGCAGCGCGACCATCGCGCGCTCCACGCTCGCGGCGGCCGCAACCTCGTCGAATTCACGCATGGACGAATCGCATTATGACCCGTAGAATACTTGCAGCAAATTCTTGCGACACGTTGCCCGTGCGGCGGTTGCCCTTACCGTCGCCCGAATTGATGAGGTGATGGTATGACCGAAACCGTGGTCGCGACGCGTGGGGCAGGGACCTCCGCGCCGGCCCTTGATGAGCAGATGCGCATCGGCGTGATGACCGGCCCCGGCGAGATCGAGATCCGCGAGGTCGCGATGCCCCGCCCGGCGGTCAACCAGGTCCTGGTCCGCATCCGGGCCACGGCGATCTGCACCTGGGAGCAGCGGAGCTACTCTGGGCAGCAGTCCAACAAGTTCCCGTTCCTGGGTGGCCACGAGATGGCCGGCGAGATCGTGGAGATCGGCCCGGGCGTGAGCGACCAGTTCGCCATCGGCGATCACGTGATCATCGGATCGTCGGCATGCGGACAGTGCCACTGGTGCCGCACCGGACGTGACCGCGCCTGCAAGCAGCACTACGGCGGCGCTCCGACCTACGGCGACGTGTGGGGACCCGGCGGCTTCGCCGAGTACAAGACGCACCCCGCCTCGGGCATCTACACGTTCGACCCGGCGGTCTCCTTCGACGAGGCCTGCCTGGCCGAGCCGCTCTCGTGCGCGCTGCACGCGGTGCGGTTGCTGGGAGTCGGTGTTGCCGACGACGCCGTGGTGATCGGTGCCGGCGTGATGGGGCTCATGAACGTGATCGCCCTCAAGAAGCACGGGGCGCGCGTGATCGTCAGCGAGATTGACGCAGACCGCCTGGCCAAGGCAAAGGAGCTGGGCGCCGACGTCCTGATCGACGCCTCCGCCGAGGATCCGGTGGCGCGGGTCAAGGAGTTGACCGATGGGCGCGGCGCCGACCACGTCATCACCGCGTTCGGGTCGGGAAAGGCCAACGAGCAGGCGATGGCCATGATTGCGGACCGCGGTCGCCTGATGCTGTTCGCATCGGCTCATCCGATGACGCCGCTCGAGATCGACCCGAACCTGATGCACAACCGGGAGACCGGGGTGATCGGCTCGCTCTCCAGTGAGCAGGTCGATTTCGAGGTCGCCAGCCGCCTGATCGGACTCGGCGGCGTGGACCTGCGGCCACTCATCCAGCGCAGCTTCCCCCTCGGCGAGTTGCGCGCGGCGCTGGACGCGTCGATCGAGCCGGGCACCTACCGAATGATCGTCAATCCCTGACGCCCCCAAGAAGAGGAGATCACCCAGCATGAAGCGACGGATGCGCCGGCTGATGCCGGCCGACGGCCACCTGTTCATCGTGGCCATGGACCACACCAGCTTCCTGGACGCCCCCGTCCCGGCACTGGCCAACTACGGCGACACCTGCGCCACCGCAGTGGCAAACGGCGCCGATGCCTTCCTGGTGCCCCTCGGTTCCGCGACCCTGTACGCCGACCAGATCGGTCCGGCGGCGCTGATCGCCAGCGTGCCAACCTCGCCGCCGCTCCTGGAGCACGTCGTCGAGCGGGCGCTGGCGGTGGGTGCCGACGCGCTCAAGGTGATGGTCTATCCGTTCGGCGAGGATAACTCGGTGAACGAGGCCGGGGCACTCGGCGCCATGTGCGCCCGCTATGGCCTGCCGTACATCGCGGAGACCGTGCCCGGGGGGTTCGGACGACGCGACCTGCATACGCCCGAGAAGATCGCCGCCGGGGCCCGAATCGGCGTCGAGATGGGCGCCGACATGATCAAGACCTTCTACACCGGTGACCCTGAGTCGATGCGTCTGGTCATCGAGAACGCCGGTGTCCCGGTGGTCGTCCTGGGCGGACCCAAGATGAACTCGGCGCGCGACGTGCTGCAGGTGGTGTACGACGCGGTCATCGTGGCCGGCGCGTCCGGCGTCGCCTTCGGCACCAACATCTGGACCCACCCGACCCCGGGCAAGATGACGGCGGCGATCGCCGCGGTGCTCCACGACGGCGCAAGCGTCGACGAGGCGCTGGCGCGCGTCGAGCTGCCGGCGGCGGTCTAGCCATGGCAACCGCGGCCCCCGCTCGGACTGACCGATACGCGGCCGATCCGCGCTGGGCGCTGATCAGCCCAGACCCGTACCCGCTCCTGATCGGTGGCAGCCTGCGCCAGGCTGCCGACGGGGCGACCTTTGATGCCGTCTCGCCGCGGGACGACCGGGCGGTCGCTCGGATTGCTCTGGCGGGGCCGACCGACGTGGCGGCCGCGGTGCGCGGCGCGCGGGCCGCGGCAGATGGCGACTGGGGCCGCACCACCGGCCGGGAGCGCGCCAAGCTGCTGGAGCAGATTGCGACGGTCATCGAGACGCATGCCGACGAGCTCGCCTTCCTCGAGGCGGTCGACGCCGGCAAGCCGATCGCCAGTGTCCACTACAGCGACATCAGCATCTCGCTCGACGCCCTGCGCTTCTTCGCAGGGCGTGCCCAGGCGATCACGGGCCGGGCGGCGACCATGCCCGACAGCTCGGTGATCCACCACGAGTACCTCGAGCCACTCGGGGTGGTCGCGGAGATCCTGCCGTGGAACGGTCCGCTGTGGACCGGCGTGCAGCGGATGGCTGCCATCCTCGCCGCCGGCAACGCGGCGATCATGAAGCCGGCGCAGATGGCATCACTCACCTTCATGCGCCTGGCGCAGCTGCTCGCCGGACTCGACATGCCGCCCGGCACGATCAGCGTCGTGGCTGGTCCTGGTCCGGTGGTCGGTGAGGCACTGGTCGGCGATCCAGGCGTGGACATGATCTCGTTCACCGGTGGCGTGGAGGCGGGGACCCGCATCCTCGAGCTCGCCGCGTCGCAGGTGAAACGCGTCAGCCTGGAGCTCGGCGGCAAGAACCCGAACATCGTCTGCGACGATGCCAACCTCGAGAGTGCCGTCTTCTGGAGCAAGCTCGGCGCGTTCGGCAATACCGGCCAGATCTGCGTATGCGGCTCGCGGATCCTCGTCCAGCGCGGCGTCTACGACGAGTTCGTTGAGCGGCTGGCCACTGCCGGAGCGGCCATGCGTGTCGGCGATCCACTCGACACCGAGACTGAACTCGGTCCGGTGATCAGCAGTGGGCACGCCGGCAAGGTCTGGGAGTACATCGGCATCGGGAAGAGCGAGGGGCGGCTGGTCACCGGTGGCGAGCCGTACGCGGACGCGGAGCGCTCGATCAGCACGTTCATCCCGCCGACCGTCTTCGCGGATGTCTCCCCGTCATGCCGGATCATGCGCGAGGAGATCTTCGGACCGGTGGTGGCCCTCCAGCCGTTCGACACGTTGTCGGAGGCGCTCGGGATCGCCAACGACACCAGCTACGGGTTGGCAAGTGGCCTCTTCACCTCGGACCTCGACCGCGCCGCCTACCTGGCGCGCGGCCTCAAGGCCGGGCAGGTCTACGTGAACCAGTGGTTCAGCCCCGGCGTTCTCGAGGCGCCGTCGCACGGCTACAAGCAGTCCGGACTGGGCGGGGTCGGCATGGAGAAGTACATGCAGGCCAAGAACGTCTTCACCCGGATCGGCGAGCCGTCATAGGACCGATGGACACCGGCGCGCCACCGGCCCTGCTGACGCGCGCCGAGTTCTTCGTCAGCGACCTCGACCGCGCGATCGAGTTCTACGGTCGGCTGGGGTTCACCCAGGTGCGCCGCTGGGAGGGTTGGGCGCTGATCGATCGATCAGGGTCACGTCTGGGGCTGCAGCACGACGCCTACGCCCGGGATCACGAGCACTACTTCACACCCCACCTCGACCGTTTCCCGCGGGGAGTCGGCGTGGAGGTGAGCATCGACGTGACCGACGAGGATGACCTCCGCCACCTGTATGCCACCGCCACCGAGATGGGCTGCGTTGTCCGCGAGGTGGTCAAGCGCAGCTGGGGAGCGACCGACTTCCGGATCGCCGACCCCGACGGCTATTTCGTGCGCTTCACGACGCCGCTCGGCCCGCTGGGGGAGTAGCGGCCGGATCAGGCACGGCCGGAGGTGGGCGGCGACCGAGCTGGCTGATCACGATGCCGACCGCCACCGTCGAGACTCCGGCCACCATCAGTGGGACGCTGCTCTCGGCGAACAGGATGACCGCCGCCACGTACGAGAAGACGACCGTGGAGCTCTGGATGCTGCTGGCGATGGCGACCGTGGTGTAGCGCATCGACTGCACGATCCCCAGCAGGGCGAGCGCGTTGAAGCAGCCGGCCGCCAGCACGATCAGGACCTGTTCCGCTTCGGCACCGTCGATCGGGTTGCCGCCGCCGCGGACGATCTGGATGAGCAACAGGGGCACGAGTCCGCCGAAGCTGGTCCCGGCCAGCGCAACGAAGGTGGTCGGTCGCGTGCGCTGCACCAGGCGGGTGAGCACGTTCGAGATGGCGTAACTGGCGCCCGCGCCCAGGGCGAACGCCAGGCCGGCGAGCCATCCCTCGACCGCGGCGCCGCGCGCCAGACCGATGAGCCCCAGCCCGCCGACAAGGACCGCCGCGCCTGCCAGGACCTGCCGCGATGGTCGCTCACCGAGGGCCAGCAGTCCGACGAGCAGGGCGGTCAGGATGATGCCGGCCTGGGCACCCGAGGCGGTGACCCCCAGGCCGCCGGTGGCGAGCGCGTTGAAGTAGAACAGGTTGCCGATCACGAAGCTGACGGTGCCGCCCACGATCAGGGCGATGGCAAACTGCCAGCCCAGGAACTGCGCCGACCAGGGCACGACCTCGGCCCGCCGGCCGATGATCACGACGCCCCAGGCGAGGGCGAAGACCGGCACCTGGCGCAGCATCGAGCCGAGCCATGGGTCGATCTCGACCGCCGCAGCGCGCAGCAGGAGATTGGTGGCGGTGTAGGCGAGTGCGGTGATCAGGGCCCATGACTCGCCACGGCCGAGCCGTGCGAAGCCTCTGGCCGCGTGGTGAGTGGTCACGAATCCTCCGTGTCAGTCCGATGGCCCGGGCATTGCGCCCGGGCCATCGGTGGGGTGGTTGCCAGACAACCGACTCAGGCGGCCGGCGGTGCGGGCACGCAGTAGTCGGGCTGGAAGAACGGGTTGAGGATCGACGGGCAGGCCTGATCGCCCCAGAAGGGATAGGCACCGACCATCGCCACCACCACGTAGATGAGCAGCAGCCAGATCGGTGAGACTCGCTTCCGTGCGAGCAGCCACCAGGTCATCAAGGTGAAGAGCAGGGGGAGCAGCCCCGGCAGGATGCTGCCGAGCAGCTTGTACAGCTCGAACTGGGATTCGTCGATGGTCAACTGCAGGGTCACAAAGACGTGGACGAACTGGGCAGTCAATGCGCCCAGCACCACGTTTCCGAGCACGCCTGCGCCGAGCACAACTCGGTCGAGCAGTCCGGAGCGGAGCAGACCGGTCACGCCCTCGCGGCCGCGATCGTAGCCCTGCATCCAGAAGAAGTAGGCCAGGGACAACATGATCCCCACTTCGAGCACGAAGTAGAGCGGCGCCCCGATCCAGTTTCCTGCCGCCGCGAGGCTGATGCCCACCGACAGCAGGATCGGGGTGATGGTGCCCTGGGTGATCGTGTCGCCGACCCCGGCGAGTGGACCCATCAGCCCGGTCTTCACTCCGTTGATGGCGTCGTCGTCGATGTCGGCGCCGTTCGCCCGCTGCTCCTCCATGGCGATCACGGCACCATGGATGACGCCGCCGACATTCGGCTCGGTATTGAAGAAGACCAGGTGCCGCTTGAGCGCCGCCTTGATCTCTTCGGGGGTGTGGTAGAGCTTCCGGATGATCGGCGTCATCGACTGCGCGAAGGCCGTCCCCTGAAGCCGCTCATAGTTGTAGTTAGCGTGGCTGAAGAAGGTCCACAGCCAGAACGCTCGCTGGACGTCAGACCGCTCCAGCTTGACCTCGGGCTTGCCCATGTATTCGGAGCCCATCTCAGGCCTCCTTCTTCAGCATCGACGGCCCCACGAACGAAACGTGGAGGAACGCCAGTGCGGCGCCGATGATGCCGACGGCCACGATATTCAGGCCTCCGGCAGCGGCCACCGACAGGATGTAGCCGATGAAGAAGTAGGGAACCACCGGACCGCGGAAGATGAAGCGCATGTTCATCGCGAGGCCGATGGCCGGCAGCATGCCGCCGGAGATCTGCAGTCCCTTGAGGAACCACGGCAGGTTGGCCTGCAGCCAGGTGATCGCGTCACCAACCACCGGCGCGCCCGCGTAGACCGCGATTGTCGCCGGGAAGAAGCTGATGACGAACAGGAAGATCTGCGGCGGTAGCCAGTTCATCCTGGATACGCCGGAGATATCACCCGCTTCCGCGCGGGCATCGGCCCAGTGAGCGAAGACCGCGTCCACGCTCATCCGGGTGAAGAATACGAAGGTGCCGAGCAGTCCGACCGCCACACCCAGCGTGATCGCCGAGTTGGCATCCAGCCCGCCACCCATGGCCAGCGCGGTGCCGACCCAGCCGGCCACCGACGGATCGGCCGGAATCGAGCCACCGGCGGAGATGAAGCCCAGGTACAGGATGTTGATGGCGGCACCGATCTTGGCGCCCTCCACCGGGTCGCCCATGATCACGCCGACCAGGAATCCGGCGACGAGTGGCCGGTACAGGCCGAAGAACCCACCGTTGCCGGCGAGCCATGGGCTGTTGGACAGGTAGTACCCGAGACCGATCAGGATCGCCTGGACCAGGCTGACCCCGGTGTCATCGCCGTTGGCGCCGAAGACCGGGCTGGCGATCACCAGCGTGCCGAAGAGGGCAACGCTGATGGCAGCCGCAATTCCGGTCGGGCGCCGCGAGCCGTTCACGCGTTCCATGACGCGCACCTCGCAATCGCTTCCACTGAACCCTCCGGTTACTTGTCTACCGATGCAAACATGGTGGGGCGGTCGTTCTCCACGATGCGGAGTTCGACGGTGGTCCCCATCCGCTCGAGCTGGCGCATCGCCTCCAGCTCATCGGGCGAGGCCGAGATGTTCCGGTAGAGAGGCTTGCGGCCCGGGCCTGCCCCGAGTCCGCCGACGTTCAGCACGGGGAACTCGATGCCTGCCTCGCGCAGGCGCAGCGCGGTGACTGGCGTCCTGAGGATGACGAACGCCGGATCCGGGTGTGCGGCCACCTGCCGCACTCGATCCGTTCCGCTCGCCAGGTCGTGGATCTCCACCGGGACCCCACTGGGGGCCGTCAGCTCGATCACCTCGCGCAGGAAGTCGTCCTTCGCGGTCACGTCGTCGACGATGACGATCCGCTTGGCTCCCAGCGCTTTCAGCCAGATGGCGACAACCTGCCCGTGAATGAGCCGATCGTCGACGCGCACAAGTCGAAGTCCCAAACCAGCCTCCCTCTCCGATTGCCTGCCTGCCGGGTGCGCCTCCTTTCAGTGCCCGGCCTTCTCTTGGTGTCCTGACATCGATGTACGGGTCATCGGTTCAATGTCGCACCTGTCATGTGCGAGCCGTCATGCGGGCCGTGATGTCCACGATCGACTCGCGCGCCGCTTCGACCAGTCGTTCGACGAGAGCGTCGTCGAGCGGCTCGGTGGCGGTCAACGCCTCGATCACCAGGCCCAGATTCGCCCCGGAGATACAGCGCGCCTGCTGGGCGCGCGTCGCAGCGATCGCCACGTTCTGCGGCGTGCCGCCGAACAGGTCGGTCAGGATCAGGGTTGGACGCCCCGGCAGCACGGCGGCGAGCAGCCGCTCTCGGTAGGTCTCAGGTGAATCGCTCGGGTCGAGTCCGACGGCGGTGGCGTGCTCAGTGGGGCCGGCGATCATGGCGGCCGCCTCCAGCAAGGCGGCCGCCAGGCCTCCGTGCGAAGCGACCACCACGTCGAATTGCCTCACCGCAACCCCTTCCGTCCCGCCGTCGAATTCGTCACAATGGGAGCGTGCAAAAACTTGCGTACCAGTTTTGCAGGGTGCCCCTTGTATACTCCTGCGACTCGCTGAGTGTCAAGGATAGGAGCGCTTCCGTGCACGCCCGCTCGACACGATGACAGCGGCGCCGCGCTCCACACCGGCGACCTCCGGCGACGAGCAGATGATGCGGCTGGTCGCCGAGCTGTATTACCTCCGTGACCAGAGCCAGTCTGCGATCGCAGCCCTGACGGGCTACAGCATCTCGAAGGTCTCCCGCCTGCTGGCGCAGGCGCGCGAGGTCGGGATCGTCCGGATCAATGTGCAGGCCGCGCCGGAGCAGCTATCGGGCCTTGCCCAGCGCCTGGCTGCTGCCCTGGGCGTGGACGACGCGCACGTCACCCCAGGGCGAAGCGACGCCCCTTCGGTCGCCTCCCGCCTGTGTGCGGTGGCCGCCGCGCCGTGGGTGGCGGGGACGATCCCCGATGCCGGCGTGCTGGGGATCGCCGGAGGCTTCACGGTCTCCGCGCTGGTTGATGCCTTCCCGGCCGCGCAACGCTCGCACCTGACGGTGGTCCCGCTGGTCGGAGGATTCGACCCGGGGGCGCCGCACCTGGACATCAACGAGGTTACCCGCCGCGCTGCTGAGCGGCTGGGCGCACGCCACCTGGTGCTCCATGCCCCGGCGCGGGTCGACTCGCCGGCCGTCCGCGACGCGCTCATGCGCGAGAGCAGCATCGTGGCGACCACCGAGTACTGGTCGAGACTCTCCCTGGCGATCATCGGCATCTCCGGCGGCCCACTCGCGGACCCTGGCTACTGGACGGTGATGGATCGTCTGACGCCCGAGGAGCGCACTCGCCTCGTGAACCACCTCGTCGTGGGCGATATCGTCGGGCACCTCTTCACCGAGGATGGGGCCGTGGTCGAGGATCCGTCGACCGATCAGACGATCGCTGCGCCGGTCGACCTGTTGCACCAGGCAGCGCGGGTGATCGCGGTGGCCGCCGGTCCGCACAAGGTTGCGGGGATCATCGGTGCCAGCCGCACCGGCCTCCTCGACTCCCTGGTAACCGATGAGCCGACCGCACTTTCCATCCTCGAGCGACTCGAGGCCGGGCCGCGCCGGCGCCCCGGATCCTGAGGGCAGCTCGATGCCGGAGGCGACCATCACCGTCCGCAACCGATCGGGCCTGCATGCCCGACCAGCGGCCAGCTTCGTGCGGGCGGCAGCCGGCTTCGGCGCCGATATCCGACTCTGCAACCTCACCCGCGACCCCGGGCGGACCGCATCGGCCAAGAGCATGCTGGCGGTCCTGGGGCTCGGGGTCGGCCACGGCGACGAGATCCGTCTCGAGGCCACCGGCGTTGACGCGGACGATGCGATTGACACGCTCCTCGCCCTCATCGCCGGAGGACTCGGTGAGGGGACCGCCGAGGTGACAGGCGAGTGAGGACGCTGCGCGGGGTTGCCGCTGCACCGGGCATGGCCGCCGCACCGCCCGCCGTGCTGGAGCCGGCAACTGGGACGGGGGCTCCGGTCATCGGCCTGGGCGCCGCGGTCACCGAGTCCTGCCGGCAGCTCGATCTCCTGGCGTCCCGCCTGCGCGATCGCGGGTTGCCGGATGAGTCGGAGATCCTGGAGGCGCAGGCGCTGATGGCCGCCGACCCGGAGCTGCTCGAGGCTGCCGGCCGACTGATCGAGACGGGCATGGCCGCCGATGATTCGATTCTCGCCGCTGGCGAGGAGGCCGCCGCCGTGCTCGAGGCGCTGTCGGACGAGCTGCTTGCGGCGCGCGCCGCCGACGTGCGCGACGTGGCTGCCCGCATTGCGCGCGCCGTACGGGGCGAGGCGCCACCCCAACTGAGCCGTCGCTCGATCCTGGTGGCGCGGGACCTGACGCCCTCCACGACCGCGGAATTGGATCAGTCCCTGCTCGCCGGGCTCGCGCTGGAGGGTGGATCGCCCACGGCCCACGCCGCAATCCTGGCACGCGCACTGGGGATCCCCGCAGTTGTCGGGGCGGCCGGTCTGCTCGCCGCCGCGAGCGGCGCGACCGAGATGCTGGTGGACGGCAACGCCGGCCTGGTGATACTCGAGCCGGGGTCCGACGATCGTCAGCGCCTGGCCCTCTGGGAGACCGAGCACGAGGCCCGGCTCGACGCCGAACGGGCACTCCACGACCGGCTGCTGGCCACCGCCGACGGCCACCGCGTGATGCTGGGCGCCAACATCGGCAGTCCGCACGACGCGTCGGTCGCTCTGCGGGCGGGGGCGGAGGGGGTTGGCCTCTTCCGCACCGAATTCGTCTTCATGGGACGCCGACGGGCGCCCGATGAACAGACCCAGGCGGCGGCATATGCGCAGGTCCTGCGCGACTTCGGCGACCGGCCGGTGGTGATTCGCCTGATGGACATCGGCGGCGACAAGCCGCTCCCCTTCGTCGTGCTCGAACCCGAGCCCAACCCCTTCCTGGGGGTGCGTGCCATCCGCCTGGCGGAACGCGAGCCGGAGCTGCTCTCCACCCAGCTGCGAGCCATCGTCCGCGCGGCGGCGGAGGCGGGCGTGGTTCGCCCGCTGATCATGGCGCCGATGGTCGCCGACCTGGCGGATGTGCGTCGCGTCCGCGGCCTGCTCGATGCAGCCGTGGAGGCGGTTGGTGCCTCGGTGGTGCCGCAGCTCGGGATCATGGTCGAGGTGCCGTCCGCGATCGTGGTCGCCGATCAACTCGCCGACGAGGTCGCCTTCTTCAGCGTCGGTACCAACGACCTGACGCAGTACCTGCTCGCGGCTGACCGTACCAATGCGGCCCTCGCGGAGCGCCAGGACCCGATGCATCCCGCGGTGCTGCGCAGCATCGCCAGCCTGGTTGCGGCGGCCGCGCCGCGCGGTGTCCCGGTTGCGGTCTGCGGTGAGATGGGCGGCGATCCTGCCGGCGCGGTGGTGCTCACCGGGCTTGGGGTCAGCGAGCTGTCGATGGGTCCAGCCTCCTTTGGCGCGGTCAAGCGAGCACTCGCATCGGTCACCCTGGTGGAGGCTCAGGACCTCGCGAAGCGCTGCCTCGACGCACCCGATCCGGCGACGGCGCGTGCCTGGGTCAACGAGCGGCTGGCGGTCTGATCGGCCCTGACGCGGCCGGTAGCGCATAGCGGTCCAGCGCGGGCTCAAACTCGGCCGCCTGGCGCTCGGCCGCTTCAACGGTCTGCTCCAACAGCATCATGGTGGTCACCGGTCCGACTCCGCCCGGCACGGGGGTGATGGCCGCCACCACCGGGCGCACCGACCCGAAATCGACGTCGCCGACGATCCCGTCGGGCGTCGTATTGATGCCGCAGTCGATCACCACCGCCGAGCGATTGACCATCTCGGCGCGAATCAGGTGCGGGCTACCGGCGGCAACCACCAGGATCTCGGCGCGCCGCACCTCGCGAGCCAGGTTGCGGGTTCGCCGATGACAGATCACCACCGTCGCGTCGGCTGCCACCAGCAGTGCGGCCACCGGGCGGCCAACGACCGCAGAGCGGCCTATCACGACCGCCCGCCGACCCGCGATCGGGACCTCGTAGTTGCGAAGGATCGCCATGACGGCCAGGGCAGTGGCCGGCACAAAGGTGCGCTCGCCGCGGGCGATGCGCCCCGCGTTGAGCGGTGTCGCCCCATCCACGTCCTTGGCCGGGTCGATCAGGGCGACCACCGCCGACGGGTCGAGGTGGGCGGGGACCGGTTGGGCGATGACGATCCCCGCCACGCTCGGGTCGCGGTTGAGGGCCCCGATCCGCCCCGCCAGGTCGGTGAGCGCCACGCCGGTGGGCGGCGCGACCTCGTGCGGCTCCACGCCGACGCTTCGAGCGGCGCGAGCGACGCTCCCCGCGTAGACCGCCGAAGGTCCTCGGTCATCGAATCGCACGATTGCCAGGCGCGGGGAGGCCCCGGTTCGCTCGCGCAGGTCGGCGACACGGTCGGAGAGGTCGCGCCACAGGCGCGAGGCGACCGCCCGCCCGTCGAGGATGCGCGCGCTCACGACGTTCCGATCCGGGCTTCGACTGCCGCGAGCGTCGCCTGCTCGCTGGCGGCGGCGACCGCTGCAAGGCGACGCATCTCGGCCGTCGCGGTGACGCGCAGCGGCTCGTCGTCGGCAAGAAAGGGCAGGTTGATCCGCACGTTCAGCAGCGCCCCGCGCAGGGCGGCCGCTGCCAACTGCGCCGCGACACCGGCATCGCTGACCGCGTTGCTGTTGCCGATCAAGGCAACCCGCGCCGCGAGCTCCAGCACTTCCCAGGCGACGTTCGCCGTGCGCAGGGGCACCCGGGCCGCCTGCAGCATGGCGTCGCGCAGCGCAGCGGAGCGCGCCTCGCGCTCGGGGTCGGTCTGTTTCGACATGCGCCGGGCAGTGACGACTGCGCCGTATGCCGCCGCATCGGTCTCGGCAAGCTCCAGCAGCAGGTTCTGTCGCACGACAGCGTCAGCCCCGATCTCACGGAGCGCCGCATCGTGCTCGGCGTACCCGGGGCGTCCGACGGTCAGTTCGACCACCATCGAGACGAGCGCGGCGCCCATCGCACCGGCGATCGCTGCCGCGCTGCCGCCGCCGGGCACCGGGTCGCGGCTCGCCAGCCGGTCGGCGAGGTCGCGCAGGGGAAGGTCGGTGAGTCGGATCGGGTCGCCCATCGGCTCGGGCCTCGTGCGGTTGGCGAAGCGCCCAGCGCCGCCCCCGGCGGGACGCCTCCGCCGTCGATTGTACGGGCTAGACTTCGGTGCGCATGAGCGACGCTGCCTGGCGGATCGTCCTGATCACCACCGTTCCGCCGGTGGCCGACGCGCTGGTACCGGTGCTGCGCGAACTCGGCCACGAGCCGGTCGCCATCCTCAGCGCCCGTCGGGCGCAGCCGGCCGCGGCAGGTCGCCCGCCGATCAGCGACGAGACGGCACCGAGCGGGCTGGACGTGATGATCGCGCGCGACAAGTGGTCGGTCGAGCCGCTGCTGCGCTCCAGCCGGCCCGAGCTGGCGCTGTGCTGGGGCTTCCCGTGGCGCATTCCGCTCGCTGCCCTGATGGTGCCGTCGCTCGGATCGGTGAACTGTCATCCGGCATTGCTGCCGCGCCACCGCGGGCCGATCCCCCTCGCGTGGGCGTTCCGTGACGACGATCGGCAGTTTGGTGTGACCTGGCATCGGATGGACGCCGAACTCGACACCGGGGCGATCCTCGCCCAGACGTCGGTGCCGATGTTGGACGACGACCACGCGATCGAGCAGGTCGGGCCGCGCATCGGCGCCGCGGCGATCGGGCTCCTGCCCGAGGTGCTCGCCCGGATCGCCGCAGGCGACCCCGGCGATCCCCAGGCGGCCGATGAAGCGACGTGGGCCGGGCACTTCGGCGAAGACTACGCCTCGGTCGACTGGTCGCAGCCGGCTCGGCGCATCCATGACCAGGTGCGTGCGTGGGCATTCACGTTCGGCCTCTCAAAGGTCGTCGGGCCGATCGCCGAGCTCCAGGGGCACCGGGTTCGGCTGTTGCGCACTTCACTCTCCGATCCGGGTGGGAGCGGGCGGCGCGTGGAATGTGGTGATGGGCCGATCTGGGTCGTGGAGTACGAGCCGGCCGACTAGGCCGCCAGGTCGAGCGCCTCGACGAACCAGCGCCGGCCACGTGGGTCGAAGACGAGCCTCGCCTGCCCACCGCTGCTCTCGACCACGAATGTGACGCGCGGGCCGCGCTCGGCCGGATACGCGGCGGTCTCGTCGCGCACCGCGTCCACGCCGGTGACCGTCAGCTCGCGACCGGCGATGCGGACGGCTGCCGGCCGCGCCTGTTTGCGGTCCCAGCGCACGTAGGCGCGGGTTGGGGTGATGGGGGTCAGTGCCATGATGTCCATTGCTCCTTGCGCTGTCCACCTGCCCTCGGCACTGAACAGGTGTTCGAATAGGGGACGATGATACGAACAGGTGTTCGAGAAGTCAATGTCTGATTTCACTCGTCGTCTGGCGGCGCGTCGGGACGCTCACCGAAGTCGAACCGACGTCGATCGGTGCGACCGATCAGTCGCGCCCGCGTGATGGCGCGCTCCCCGAACCGTTCACGCACGGCGTCGATGCTTCGGGTCAGCCGATCCCTTCGCTCGGCGCCGTCGAACAGGGTCAGCTGCTGGGCATCGGCCAGGTTGATGGCGGTCAGCCCGATCAGGCGGACGGCGCGCTCCGCGGACAGCACCTTGCGCAGCATGCGTACGCCGGCGGCGTGGATCGGGCCGGATTCGCGCGTCTGGCTCGGGAGCGGCATCTGTCGAGTGATCGTTTCGAATCCCTCGTATCGCAGCTTCAGCTGCACGGCTCCGGCTGCCAGATCGTGGTGGCGGAGCCGGCTCGCGACCGACTCGGCGAGATCCAGCAGCGTCGCCTCGAGGCGCGCCGGGTCGGTGACATCCCGGTCAAAGGTCAACTCATGCCCGATGCTCTTCGCCCCCTGGCTGGGCACCACCGGTGAGGGATCGAGGCCGCGCGCGCGCCCGGCCAGATCCACCCCGTGGCTGCCGAAACGCCGGCGCAGCGTCCCCTCGGGAAGCGCCGCGAGCTGCCCAATGGTGGTCACCCCGTACTCTGCCAGCGCCTCCCGCGCCTGCGGTCCGACCCCCCACAGCCGGCTCACCGGCAAGGGCGCGAGGAATGCTGCCTCTCCACCGGTCGGGACGACCACCAGCGCGTCGGGCTTGCGGAGGTCCGAGGCGACCTTGGCACACAGCTTGTTCGTGGCAACCCCGACACTGACCACCAGCCCGACCTCATCGGCCACGCGCTGCTTGATCGTGCGGGCGATCGTCTCGCCGTCCCCGAATGCCTCCCTGCTGGAGGTGACGTCGAGGAATGCCTCGTCGAGACTCAGCGGTTCGACAAGCGGCGTGAAGGAGGCAAAGATCGCCATTACCTGGCGCGACAGGTCCCGGTATCGGTCCGGGCGCCCGGGAAGGAAGACGCCGTCCGGGCAGAGCCGCGCCGCGGTGCGCAGCGGCATCGCCGAGTACACCCCGAACCTCCGAGCCGCGTACGAGGCGGCGCTCACCACGCCTCGCCCGCCCGGGTCTCCACCCACGATCACGGGCCTGCCGCGCAACGACGGCTGGTCGAGTTCTTCGACACTGGCGTAGAAAGCGTCAAGGTCGGCGTGGAGGATGGTGCGCACTGGAGTCACCAGCGTAGTGCGGCCGGCGAGGCCGCCATCGGTCTGTCGCCGGCGTATCAGCCGAGCTTGCGAATGACGCCGACCACTTTGCCCTGCACCTGGACCTCCGACGCGTAGATCGGTTCCATCTCGGAGTTGGCGGGCTGCAGGCGGATGCGGTCCTTCTCGCGGTAGAAGCGCTTGAGGGTGACGCCGTTGTCCTCGAGCAGGGCGACCACGATGTCGCCGTCTCGGGCCGTCGCCTGGGGCTGGACAACCACGTAGTCGCCGTCGTCGATGAGGGCATCGATCATGCTCTTGCCCCGGACGCGGAGGACGTAGGAGTCGTCGCGAGCCTGGAGCGAGCGCGGAACCTCCAGCGTCTCGGTCCCCTCGGCGTACGCCTCGATCGGTCGTCCGGCCGCGATCTCGCCGATCACCGGGAGCGCCAGCAGATCGCGCTCGACCGGCATGCGGAAGGGTGTGACCCGGCCGCGTTCGGCGCCCTCTCGCGGTACGGCCCGCGGACGCCCGCCGCTCAACTCGGCCTCGCCTCGAGCGGTCAGCCGGAGCGCGCGCGACGACCGCGAGCCTCGCTCGATCAACCCGTCACGCTCGAGCGTTGTCAGGTGATGATGGACCGCCGATGGCGACGCGAGGCCTACCACCTCGCCGATCTCACGGACGCTGGGCGGGTAGCCGCGGTCGGCAACCGCACGAGCGATGCATTCGAGGATTCGCGTCCGGCGGGCGGCGTCATGACTGGTCACGGTTCACTCCTGGTGCGGCGTGGGCTGCGCACGTTCGTCGGCGCTCACCATAGCCGAACAGACGTTCTAATGTCAACCGATACTGCGGGCTGGCTCTGGTATCATCGCCGCCCACACGATCCCCCCCCGCCGCGGGGACCACAAACTGCTGAGGCCCATTTTTTGAAATCGTCCGGCCGATGGCGCCACGCGCGCTTGGCGCGCCTGATCTGGAAGCTGCCCACCTATGCCCGCGTCATCTGGGGGATGCTCCGCGATCCGCGCACGCCCCTGCCGCTCAAAGGTCTGCTCGGTGCCGCTCTGCTGTATCTCGCGGTCCCGATCGACCTGATCCCCGACGTGATTCCCATCCTCGGCCAGGCCGACGACCTGACCGTGATGATGCTGGTCCTCGACCTGTTCATCGCCAATGCTCCCGCGGAGGTGCGAGCCGAGCACATGGCGCGCGCGCATAACGGGACCGCCGACCTGGACCGCGATCTGGCACGGCTCCGCTTGCTGCTGGGTCACCGATACGACGAGATCCGTGACCGACTTCCCGAGCTCCTGGAGCGGTATGGTGGCCTTCGAGATCCGGCTGCCGTGAAGAGCCTGCTCGGCGACTGGCGAGCGCGCCGGGCTCAATCGATGCACGCCGAGGCGCCCGCGGGAGCGGCCCACGACCGAGAGGCCGACCGGACTGGCGCTCGCGCACTGACCGGCGCCGACCTGAACTGAAAGGAACCAAGCAACCATGAAGGTGATTCTCAAGCACGACGTGAAGGGATTGGGCCATGCCGGCGATGTCCGCGAAGTCAAGGACGGGTACGCCCGCAACTTCCTGTTCCCGACCGGTGCGGCGGCCATCGCGGATACCGGAGCGCTGAAGAACTGGGAGCGGCATCGTGAGGAGCGCGAGGAGCGGGAGCGCGGGCTGCGCGCCGAGGCGGAGGCAACCGCCGCGCGCCTGCGCGAGATGCCCCTGGAGATCGCGGTCAAGTCCGGTGAGAAGAGCCGTCTCTTCGGGTCCGTCACGAATCGCGAGATCGCCGAGCTGATCGCCCGCGAAGGGATCGAGATCGATCGCCACGACATCCATATCCGCCAGCCGATCAAGACCCTTGGCGAGCACAAGGCCGATGTCCGCCTGTCGCCCGGAATCGACGTGCAGATCACGGTCACGGTGGTGCCCGCCGCCTGACCTGAGCCGGTCGGGCAGGTCCGGGACACGCAACGTGTCGCGACCGGCCGGTTCAATCGGTCCGCCATGCCTCGTCCACAGGCTCGTCCACACTTCACGGTCGCTTATCCCCAGCATCGGTCGCCGGGTGAGCGAATCGTCTGGATAAGTCGGTTGCGCTGCCGCGGGCAGGGCCATACGGTCACCGGTGAAGGATGAGCATCGACAAGCTGGCCCCCCAGGCGGTCGAGGCTGAGCAGAGTGTGCTCGGCTCGATCCTGATCGACCCTGAGGCCATCCTGAAGGTGGCCGAGTTCCTCCGCCCCGCCGACTTCTACCGTCAGCCGCATTCCGACATCTACGAGGCGATGCTGGCGCTTCACGGGCAACGGGAGCCGATCGATCTGGTGACGCTCGCCGACGAGCTGGCGCGCCGCGAGCGGCTGGAACCGATCGGCGGCCCGGCCTACCTGGCCAGCGTCATGAACATGGTCCCGACGGCGGTCCACGTCGAGCACTACGGGCGGATCGTCGAGCGCAAGGCGGTGCTCCGTAACCTGATCGGCGCGGCGGGCAAGATCGCCGCGGTCGGCTACGAGGAGGCCAACGACGCGGAGGCCGCGATCGACCGCGCAGAGGGGATCCTCTTCGAGATCAGCCAGCGGCGCACGGTTGGCGGCTTCGAGTCGCTGGCCACCCTGCTCGGCCTGGCGTACGACCGGCTCGAGTACCTGCACGAGCACCGCGGTCAGATTCTCGGCGTACCGAGCGGGCTCTCGCAGCTGGACGCGCTGCTCGGCGGATTCCAGCCTTCGGACCTGATCATCCTCGCCGCGCGCCCCAGCGTCGGGAAGACCAGCTTGGCGTTGAATATCGCCCAGCACGCCGCCATCCGAGAGCGCAAGAAGGTCGGCGTCTTCTCGTTGGAGATGAGCCGCGAACAGCTGGCGCTGCGCCTGCTGTCCGCGGAGTCGGGTATCAATCCCCGGCCACTCCAGAGCGGGTTTGTCGACGAGACTGACTGGAGCAAGATCGCCCAGGTGATGAACGACATGCATGGCGCGCCGATGTGGATCGACGACTCGCCGGTGCTCACCGTTCTCGAGCTGCGGACCAAGGCCCGGCGACTCGAGGCAGAGCAGCACGGCCTCGACCTGCTGATCGTGGACTACCTGCAGTTGATGCAGGGCAGCTTCTCGCAGAAGGAGTCGAACCGGGTCCAGGAGGTGAGCGAAATCAGTCGGGGACTCAAGCAGCTCGCCCGCGAGCTGAAGGTACCCGTGATCGCGCTGTCGCAGCTGTCCCGTGGGGTGGAGCAGCGCGGCAGTGCGGAGCCGCGCCTGTCGGATCTGCGTGAATCGGGATCGATCGAACAGGACGCGGACGTCGTGATCTTCCTGTACCGGGATGGAGAGGCGACAGCCGACTCGGAAACGGAGCTGATCAAGGCCAAGATCGCCAAGCACCGCAACGGACCGATCGGCGAGGTTCCACTCCAGTTCCGCAAGGCGAACACCCGCTTCTACACGGTGGCCGCACGTGAGACCGAGGCGGTCGCCTACTAGCACGGCTTTGCACTCTAGGCACGCCGTGGACCCGTGTGTATAGTCGGGCGCTGAACGTCCGGTTCACGGCTCCGCCCGAGTCAGACCGATCCCGATAACCGCGATCAGCCCAGGCCCGAGAGGACAGCGCCGTCCATTCCGGGACCGGGCGCGCGCGATGGAGGAGGTCAGGGAAGGGTGTACGCGGACAAGACGATCAGTTGTCGCGACTGCGGCATGGACTTCGTGTTCTCCAGCGGCGAACAGCAGTTCTACGCGGAGAAAGGGCTGGTCAACGAGCCGCAGCGCTGCCAGAGCTGTCGCTCGGTGGCGAAGCAGAACCGGGCCCTCGGGATCAGCTCCGGCGGTGGCTCCGGCCAGCGCGAGATGCACGCAGCGGTGTGCGCGGAGTGCGGTGGCCAGGCACTGGTGCCGTTCCTGCCCCGCAACGACCGCCCGGTCTACTGCAGCAGCTGCTTTGACAAGGTGCGCGAGATCCGCACCTGACCCGTCGAGTCAACGACCGACCGATGCAGCGCCGCCTCGGGCGGCGCCTCGGGTGTTCCGGAGCGGTAGGATTGCCCGGCCCACCCCGCAAACCCGAGGTTCCTCGCATCCATGTCCGTGATCGCCGTGGTCGGCGCCCAGTGGGGCGATGAGGGGAAGGGGCGGGTCGTCGACTACCTGGCAACGGACGCGGACCTGGTGGTGCGCTACGGTGGCGGCAACAACGCGGGCCACACCGTGGTCAATCGACATGGCCACTTCAAGCTGCATCTGATCCCATCGGGGATCTTCTATCCGGAGACCCGCAACCTCCTCGGCAACGGGGTCGTGATCCACCCGCCGGCCCTGGTCCGCGAGCTTGATGGTCTTGCAGCGGCAGGATTTGACTGCGCCAACCTGTTCATCAGCGACCGCGCACACCTGGTGATGCCGTACCACATCCTGCTCGACCAGCTCGAGGAGCGTGAGCGCGGCTCGGCCAGGCTCGGGACGACGAGCCGCGGCATCGGGCCCGCCTACGTGGACAAGGTTGCGCGCCGCGGCATCCGGGTGATCGACCTGATGGAGCCCGATCTCTTCCGCGAGCGCCTGACAGCCGCCCTCCGTCGCGCGCGCCGACTCGTGTCGGGCTACTTCGCCGCCGGCGGGGAGGGGGACGAGATGCGCGAGACGATCGAGGCGGCCACCGACGAGGCACACATCGCCGCGGAGTACCTCTCAGCCGGAGAACGGCTGGCCGAGCACGTCGTCGACGGACACGCCATGGTCGACGCGGCGCTGATCGCTGGTCAGCGGATCCTGCTGGAGGGCCAGCTCGGCACCATGCGCGACATCGACTGGGGGATCTATCCGTACGTCACCAGCTCGAACCCGATCCCCGGTGGCGCCTCGATCGGCGCCGGGCTGCCGGCGGTGGCGATCGACCAGGTGCTCGGCGTCGCCAAGGCGTATACCACCGCGGTGGGTGCAGGACCCCTGCCGACCGAGCTGCTCGACGCCGACGGCGAGCTGCTGCGCGAACGCGGGGTCGAGTACGGAACCTCGACTGGCCGGCCGCGTCGCTGTGGATGGTATGACGCGGTCGCGGTCAGCTTCAGCGTTCGGCTGGCCGGCTACTCCAGCATTGTCCTGACCAAGCTCGACGTCCTGGATGGGTTCGAACGCCTGCGGATCTGCGTGGCGTACCGGGATCCGGTGACCGGGGTCGAGTGGCGTACGGTGCCCGCATCCACATCGGTCTACGAGCGACTTGAGCCGGTCTACCACGACCTTCCCGGCTGGAACACCGATACGACCGCATGTCGGGAATGGGACGATCTCCCGCTTGCGGCGCGGGCATACGTCGATCGCCTCGAGGAGTTGGCCGGCGTGCCCGTCTCATTGGTGAGCGTCGGGCCTGAGCGCGACCAGATGATCGTGCGCAAGCCGCAGGCCGCGCGCGGAGCCACCGCCCTCGCGTCGTGAAGCGTCCAGGCATGCGGCTCGCCGCGGCCCTTGTCGGCGGCCTCGCAATCGTGCTCTCGGCGTGCGCCGTGCCAACAGGCTCCCGTGGCGGACTCGAGCGGTGGGATCGCGAGGGCGTGCGATTCGATGTGCCGGCCGGGTGGGAGCTGCTCGCCTCGACCGCCGCGGCATCGGGCGGCTCGCGGCGCCTCCTCTACCTCGCCACCCAGCCGATGCGCGACGACTGCACCACCACGGCGTATGCGCAGACCTGCAGCCTCCCGATCGACCAGCTGGAGCCGGGCGGCGTCCTGGTCTGGTGGCACACCACGTTGTGCGCTGGCTCGGCCTGCTCGCTCCCGGATGGGCGATTCACCCAGATTGGCGGCCGCGCGGCAGTGGCGATTCCGCCCGCAGACGGCTGCGGACAGGTCGGTCAGACCGACCCCTCGGCCTACCTCGTTGCCGTCTCGCCGCAGCGGCTCGACACGATCGTGGTCTGCTCTCGCGACCCGTCGGCAGCCACGCTCCGGGAGCTGCGGGCATTTCTCGACGCGGTCGAGTGGCGCACGCCATAGGCGATCGCCACGATCAGCAGGCTTCGCATTGTCCCTATACTTCGCGGACAGTCAGCGGAGGCGCTCGTTGATCGACCCATCCACCCTGGTCCCCGAAGCCGTTTCGTCGCGCCTGCGTCGCGCGTACGGCTTTGAGGAGGTGGCGCTCGTCCCCGGCGCGGTGACCATCGATCCGGCCGAGGTGGAGCTGGTCACCACGATCGCGGGGCAGCGACTGGAGATCCCGTTCATTGCGGCCGCCATGGACGCTGTCGCCGATCCGGACTTCGCGGTCCGGATGAGCCGCCACGGTGGCCTGGCCTTCATCAACCTCGAGGGGCTCTACACCCGATACGATGACGCCTCCGCGGTCATTGAACGGGTCGCCGCCGCGGCGTCCGGCGTGCAGGCGGCATCGATCCTGGCCGAGGCGTACGCGGCACCCGTGCGCCCCGAACTGATCCGATCCCTGATTGCGCGAGTCAAGGCCCAGGGAGGGATCGCCGCGGTGTCCACCACGCCCGCATCGGCATGGGAGCACGCCGAGGTTGCCGCCGAGGCCGGCGCCGACCTCCTGCTGGTCCAGTCGCAGGTCTCAAGCGCCCGGCACATCTCGACCTCTGGCCGCGTCCTCTCGCTGGCCGATCTGACCGGGGCGCTGCAGATGCCGGTCCTGGTGGGCAACACGGTGAGCGGGGAGGCCGCCTATCAGCTGATGCAGCAGGGAGCCGCGGCCGTCCTGGTGGGAGTCGGCCCGGGCGCGGCATGCACGACGCGGGAAGTGCTGGGGATCGGCGTGCCGCAGGTCAGCGCCACGCTCGAGGTGGCAGCGGCCCGCGACCGGTTCGCGCGGGACACCGGCCGGTATGTGCCGGTCATCACCGACGGTGGCATGAAGACCGGGGGCGACATCGCCAAGGCGATCGCGAGTGGGGCCGATGCGGTGATGCTCGGTTCGCCCTTCGCCGGTGCGATGGAGGCTCCGGGACGCGGGTTCAACTGGGGGATGGCGGCGCCGTCGCCGACGCTGCCCCGCGGCACCCGGATCAGGATCGGCGAACGCCTGCCGCTGGAGCAGATCCTCTTCGGCCCCGCGACATACGACGCACGGCACCCAGAACCTGGTCGGCGCGCTGCGTCAGTCGATGGCCGCGCTCGGCGCGCGGACGATCGCCGAGATGCATTCGGTCGAGATGGTGATCGCGCCGTCGATCGCCACCGAGGGCAAGTCCTGGCAGCTGGCGGGCAAGAGTAGCTCGTGAAGGTGCATCGCGGTGCCGATCAGGTGGCGACGCCGGCCGGTGAGGAGCACTTTTCCGGACGCGTCTGGATCTCGGCGAACTTCGAGGCCGATACGCCCGGCGGTATGAACTCGCACGACGTCAGGTTCGAGCCGGCGGCCAGAACGCACTGGCATTCCCACCCCGATGGCCAGGTCTTGATCGTGATCGAGGGTCGCGGCCGTACGCAGATCCAGGGCGGGGAGCTCACTGCCATCCGCTCCGGTGACGCTGTGTTCGTTCCCGGCGGCGAGCGCCACTGGCATGGCGCCGATGCGGACGCGTTCATGACGCATGTATCGGTCACGGGCGAGGGCGGAACCGTGTGGGATGGACCCCCGGTCACCGACGTCGAGTACGGCCGATGACCCACCGGCGCGAGCATCGGTAACCATTGACTGAAAAGGTGCCAGATCCAACTGATCACGAGGCGCATCCAGCTGCTGCGCAGCGCGGACGCACCGTTCATGGTGAGCCGGCCAACGCCGGTCACCGCGTCCTCGCCCCCGACGACGCCGAGGTCGAGGCCTACCTCGAGCAGGCGCTGCATGCCCCGCCCCCGGACCGCGCGGAAGCAGCCCCGGTCGAGCCCGATACGGTCGTCATCCTCGACTTCGGATCCCAGTTCGCCCAGCTGATCGCCCGGCGGGTGCGCGAGCTGAACATATACTCGGAGCTCCTCCCCCACGACACACCGTGGGCGGAGATCCAGGCCCGCCGGCCGAAGGCGATCATCCTGTCGGGGGGGCCGGCATCGGTCTATGACGAGGGGGCTCCAATGCCCGACGCCGCCATCTGGGCAGGAGGCATCCCGGTGCTGGGGATCTGCTACGGGATCCAGCTGATGGCCCACCAGCTCGGCGGCGAGGTGGTGCCCAGTGCCAAGCGCGAGTACGGCCCGGCTTCCATCCAGATCACTTCCGCCGACGGTCTGTTCAACGGCATGGACCGCCAACAGCCGGTCTGGATGAGCCACGGCGATGCCATCCTCCGCCCGCCCGCGGGCTTCGCCGCCACCGCGCAGAGCGAGTCGACCGCCTATGCGGGCCTCGCTGACCCGTCGCGGCAGCTGTACGGCATCCAGTTCCATCCCGAGGTCGTCCACACCCCCGGGGGGCGCGACGTGTTGCGCAACTTCCTGGTCGAGATCGCCGGTATCAACCCGACCTGGACGCCGGCAAACTTCGTGGAGACCGCCATTGCCGACATCCGCTCTCGAGTCGGCAGCGGAAAGGTGATCTGTGCCCTCTCCGGTGGTGTCGACTCGGCCGTCGCGGCACGGCTGGTACATCGGGCGATCGGCGACCAGCTGACCTGTATCTACGTTGACCACGGGCTGATGCGCAAGCGCGAGTCGGAGCTGCTGCGGGCCACCTTCGCCGAGACCCTCGGGATGCGCCTGGTGATGGTTGACGCCCGGGACCGATTCCTGGCCCGCCTGGCGGGCGTGGAGGACCCGGAGGAGAAGCGCCGCATCATCGGCGACGAGTTCATCCGCGTCTTCGAGGAGGAGGCCGTCGGCCTTGGCCAGATCGACTTCCTGACGCAAGGGACCCTCTACCCGGATGTGATCGAATCGAAGACGTCCGATTCGAAGGCCGCGGCCAAGATCAAGACCCACCACAACGTGGGCGGGCTGCCCGCCGACCTGCGCTTCAGCCTGATCGAGCCGCTGCGCTACCTGTTCAAAGACGAGGTGCGCCGGGTCGGCACCGAACTCGGTCTGCCCGACGCGATCGTGCTGCGCCAGCCGTTCCCCGGGCCGGGACTCGCCATCCGGATCCTGGGCGAAGTGACCGCCGAGCGGCTCGACACGCTGCGCGAGGCGGACTGGATCGTGATCGACGAGATCAAGTCGGCGGGGATGTATCGGTCCCTGTGGCAATCGTTCGCGATCCTCACGCCGGTCCGGAGCGTGGGTGTGATGGGCGACGGCCGAACCTACGCCAACGTGGTCGCCATCCGGGCCGTCACGAGCGACGACGGGATGACCGCCGACTGGGCGCGGCTGCCGTACGACCTGCTCGCGAAGATCTCGAGCCGAATCGTGAACGAGGTGCCGGGCGTCAACCGGGTGGTCTACGACATCAGCAGCAAGCCGCCTGCGACCATCGAGTGGGAATGAGCCGCGGCTAGAGGTCGATCCGGACGACCGCGTTTGCCCGCCACAGGGTCATGAACAGCGCCTCGTCGGAGGCCACCAGCGCCCCGGTGCCCAGGTCGGAACCGGCCGTCCACACGATCGCGCCGGTCTCGGGGTCGAGTCGCATCAGGAACGGCCCGATGGCCTGAACCCAGGCGTCGCTGGAGGTGATGTAGATGTCGCCCAGCTCCTCAGGGCGCAGGTCGAAGTCGAACGAGTCACTCGTGCCGGCTGACGGGTCGAAGCGGAAGAGGTCCGGGACCGATGGATCTGGATCCTCGTCCGTCCCCACGCCCTGCAGCCCGACCCACACCCGCCCCGCCCCGATCGCCACCACCAGCGGGTCGACCAGGTCCGAGACGGCAGTCGTGACCTCCCCGCTGGCCGGGTCGATCCGCAGCAGCAGTCCGTCCCGCGTCGCGGTGGCCCACAGGTATCCAAAGCCGTAGGCGAGCCGACTCACGACATGGCCGAGGGGGTAGGTCGCGGTCACCGCGTTGGATGCCGGATCGATCCGTACCAGGTCGGTCGGGACGATCTCGCCGCCCAACGCCCAGACCGCGTCCTCGCTGACGGCGGCGCGGCCATACGCCTCGGCGGTCCGGAAGGGGATGGTGGCGACGATCGCGTCCGTCGCCGCATCGATGCGCACGACACCATCCGGCGTGCATGCCCATAGGCTGTCGAAGCCAGCGCCCAGCATCTCGCACTGCCCGCCGGGCAGGGAGATGCGCGCCTGTTCGGCGCCGGTGGCCGGGTCGAGGCGCACGACTGCCGGATCATCGCCGTCGGGAGCCAGCACCCACAGCGAGCCGGCCAGCAGGACCGGCCAGTCTGGCGCCGTCACGACCGTGACGTTGAATGCGGCCACGTCCGCCAGGCTGGGCGGACCGCTTGGGCTGGCGGCCGTCGACTCGGACGCCGCTGGCTCGGACCCTGGAGGCGTGCTCGGCGCCGGCGTGGCGCCGTCGCCGGGTCCACCGGTCGATCCGGACGGGGCGGCGCACGCTGAGGCGATGAGGCAGAGCGACGCCACCGCTCCGGAAACGCTGCGCGTGATGCGAAACATGGCCGAGCCACTCCTTGTCTGCGTCAGTGACCCTCATCGTCACGGTCGAGCCTGGGGACACGCATCCGTGCCACCGCGCCCGGCTTCCAGGGGTTTTCCCGCTGTCCGCGACGACCGCCGTGTGCCACGATCCGACGATGCGCACCTGGACTCCCACGCCGAGGGTGGGCCCCTGGGCCTTCATCCTCGCCGCGGGCCTCTTCGTCCTTGTGACGGAGCACGTCGGCGTGGCCGTTGGTGCGCCGCTCACCTTCCTCGTCCCCGACACCGTGCTCGGCCTCACCTTCGTGGCGGCGGGGGCCGTCGCCTGGCTCCGCCGCCCCACGTCGCGCACCGGCCCGATCCTGGTGCTGTGCGCGGTCCTGTGGTCCATCGGCAGCTATTCGCCGACCCAGCTGGTGCCGATCTGGGCCATCGGCTTCGCCTTCGAGGGCTACTACGACGTCGCGCTCGGGTTCCTGGCCGTGACCTTTCCGGCTCAGCGACTGCGTGGTTCCGCCGCCGCCGTGGTCGCCGTCCTCGGCGGCGCCTTCGTCGTCCGGAGCCTCGGACGTTTGCTCTTCTTCGACCCAGCTCGCACCTACCCGGAGTTCGGCGGCGACCTGGTTAACCCGTTTGCGGTGTTCGAGCATCGCGGCGTGTACGAGGCGGTGGAGCTGGCGACCAGCGCCGTCGTGGCGCTGGCCGCCGGCGCGGTGGTGGTCATCGCCGCGCGACGGCTGCTCCGAACCCCCGCGCTGACGCGGGCCGTCATCCGCCCGGTGCTCGTGGCGTCCTGCGTCGCCATGGCATTCGCGGCCCTCGACGGGGCCGACATCGCCTGGAGCACGGCCACCGGGACCGCGCTCATCCCTCTGCCGGAGGCGTTGAGCGGCCTCGCCGCCTGGGTGGGCTACGCGGGCCGGGTCCTCGTCGCCGTCAGCTTCCTGGCGGGCACGCTTCGGCTGCGCATGGCCGGCGGCCCGCTCGCGGACCTGGCCGCCCGGATGGAGCGCGACGCGACGCCCGACGAGGTCGACGAGGCGTTGCGCACCTACATCGAGAACGAACAGCTGGCGGACCGTCTCGTTGCGCAACTGGCTGAACTGCGAGCGTCGAGGGCCCGCATCGTGTCCGCCGGCGACGCGGAGCGGCGCCGGATCGAGCGCACCCTCCACGACGGGGCGCAGCAGCACCTGACCGGGGTGTCGATCCGGCTGGAGGAGGCCCGACGCCTGGCCGATGGCGGCGCTCCGGCACTCACCGCCAAGCTCCAGGAGGCCGCCGATGAGCTCCGCGATGCGCTCCACGAGCTGCGCGAGCTGGCGCGGGGCATCCATCCGGCGATCCTCACCGATGCCGGCCTGGGCCCCGCCCTCGCGACGCTGGCGCGTCGCTCGCCGGTCCCCGTCGAGCTGAGCGTCACCACCGAGGGGCGACCGCCGCTGCCGGTGGAGGTGACCGCCTACTACATCGTGGCCGAGGCGCTGACCAACGTCACGCGGAGCGCGCAGGCAAGCCAGGTCTGGGTCAGCGTCGCGCCTGACGCCACCGGCATCCGCGTCCAGGTCCGGGACGACGGGGTGGGAGGTGCCGACCCGGGTGCCGGCTCCGGGATCCTCGGCCTGCAGGACCGTGTCCGCGCGCTCAACGGCCGCTTCCGGCTCGACAGCCCGCGGGGCGGCGGCACGGTGTTGGAGGCCTGGCTGCCGTGCGAGTGATCGTCGCAGACGACTCCGCCGTCATCCGGGAGGGCGTCGTCCGCATTCTCAGCACCGACGACATCGAGGTGGTCGCGCAGGCGCGGACGGCGGACGAGCTGCTGGAGCTGGTGGAAGAGCTGCGGCCCGACCTCGTCGTCGTCGACATCCGCATGCCGCCATCGGGCATGGCCGGCCTGCAGGCTGCCGTGCGGATTCGTGACGAGTACGGCGGCGCAATCGGTGTCCTCGTTCTGTCGCAGTTCCTCGAGCCGCAGTACGCCATGACCCTGCTGGCTCGCGGCTCGGGCGGCGTCGGCTATCTCATGAAGGATCGGGTGGGTGACTCGAACGAGCTGATCGAGGCGGTGCGCCGCGTGGCCGCCGGGGGATCCGCCATCGACCCCGCAGTGGTCGACGAGATCGTCCGCGGGCAGGCCAACCGGCAGCGCCTTGCCGCCCTCACCCCGCGCGAGCGCGACGTCCTGGCGCTCGTTGCCGAGGGCCGCTCCAACCGGTCGGTCGCCGCCAGGCTGCGGGTCACGATCAAGACCGTGGAGGGCCAGGTGGCGACCGTCTTTTCCAAGCTGGGCCTGGAGCAGGGCCCCGACGACAACCGGCGCGTGCTCGCGGTGCTGGCGTATCTCGAGGCTCGCCTCTGACGCCTCGTCCGCGCCGGCGGGCACGCGGCCGGCGGGCCGCAGCCGCGTGCTCCGCATCCGAGCGTATGGGCAGGGAACGGGTCGAATCCCGGCTGAACGGTCGACCCGGCCGAGCACGAGGTCCGGGATCGGGGCGTCTGGCGCCGAATCAATGTCGGTCGGCTCGAATACTGAGCATGAGGATGCCAGCGTCGGCTGACCCGCCTGATCCCCGCTAGGATGGGGTCATGTCCAGCTGGTTCGACAAGCTCCTCGAAGATCTCCAACGTCGCCAGGCCGAGCAGGACGCTCGTCGCGAAGGGCGGCCCTTCCCCGGTTCTCGACCCACCAATGGCGGCGGCAACGGCGCGCCGGACGGCGGACCGGGAGACGGCGACGAGCCGCCCATCGGGCAGGGCCGGCCACGGGTACTGCGGCCCGACGGGCGCTCACCGCAGCCGCGCTGGGGCCTCCTGATCGGGATCGGGCTTGCTGCGTTCATCCTGTTCGGCGTGCTCGGTGGGCTCGTCGAACTGATCACCGACCTGATGTGGTACTCCGCGCTCGGCCGGACCAACGTGCTGACCACCCGGATCTGGGCGCAGGTGATCCTGTTCGCTCTGGGGACCGCCGCCTTCGTGCTGCCGGCCCTGCTGAGCGTCTGGCTCGCCCGACGGATCGCCCCGCAGGTTCCTGTGCGGCGGCTGAGCGTCCTGGAGCTGCCCGACGCGAGTCGCGCCATCACCATCGGAATTGCCGTGGCGGCGGTGCTGCTCGCCCTCGTCTCGGGAGCCGCCTGGGCCTCGAACTGGCAGACGACCCTGCTCTTCATGAATGGCGGCGAATTCGGAACGGTCGACCCGAACCTCAACCGCGACATCGGTTTCTTCATCTTCGACCTGCCCTTCTGGCGCTTCGTCCAGGGTTGGGGCGTCACCTCGCTGGTGGTGATCCTGCTGCTCAGCCTGGGGACGTATGCCGCGGGCGCGCTCCGCTGGGAGCTGCGTCTCACAGCACCGGTGCGCGCGCACCTCTCGACGCTGGGCGCGCTGCTGCTGCTGGTGATCGCTGCCGGCTACCAGCTCGACATCGCCGAGCTGCCCTACTCGACCCGTGGCATTGGCGGCACGATGCAGGCTGCCAGCTACACCGACATGCACGCCCAGCTGCCCGCCTTCGTGATCCTCACCTTCGCGGCCCTGGCGGCGGCGGCGCTGCTGCTGGCCAACATCTGGTTCAAGACGCTGTGGGCGATCACCCTGGCGGCCGGCGCCTGGATCGGCATCTCGGTGCTGGTCGGCGGCGTGTACCCGGGGATCGTGCAGCGCTTCAGCGTCGAGCCGAACGAGCTCGCCCTCGAGCGCCAATATATCGCGCGACATATCGAGTCGACACGGGCGGCCTATGGCCTCGACGCGATCGACGTCCGGCCGTTCACCGGCGAGCAGATCGCTCTCCCGTGGGCTGGTAAACGAGAACCAGGCGACGCTCGACAACATGCGCCTGTGGGACTACCGCCCGCTGCTCGTCACGTTCGGCCAGCAGCAGATCCTGCGCCAGTACTACCAGTTCCTCGACGTGGACATCGATCGCTACGCGGTCGATGGCGAGCCGCGCCAGATCATGCTGAGCGCCCGCGAGATCGGTGATCTGCCGCAGAACGCCCAGACGTGGACCAACGAGCGCCTGGTGTTCACCCACGGCTACGGCATCACCGCCGTGCCGGTCAATGGCGTGACGCCCGAGGGGCAGCCTGACTACCTGGTGAGCGGCATCAATCGCGAGCCGGAACTGCCGGTGGGAGAGCCGCGGCTCTACTTCGGCGAGTCCGCATCTTCCTACGTGGTCGTCTCCACGCGGACCGATGAGTTCGATTACCCGCTCGGCGATGAGGGCGGCGAGACGACAACCTGGAACGGTGGCACCGGCGTGAGTGTCGGTAACCCGTTCAGCCGCCTCCTCTTCGCCCTGCGTTTCGGCGATCTCAACCTGATGATCAGCAACCAGCTGACCGACAGTTCGCAGATCCTCTTCCACCGCCAGATCGGCGAGCGGGTCGGCGAGATCGCCCCGTTCCTGGTCTACGACCGCGATCCGTATCTCGTCACGACCGACCAGCGGGTGTATTGGATGTGGGACGCCTACACCGTCAGCGACCGATACCCGAACGCCCAGCCGCTGACCGACATCTTCCCGGGCGCCAACTACGTCCGAAACAGCGTGAAGGTCGTCATCGACGCCTACGACGGCTCGGTGCGGTTCTTCATCGCCGATCCGAGCGACCCGATCGTCAACGCCTACGCGGCCATCTTCCCCGGCCTGCTCGAGCCGCTCGATGCGATGCCGGAGGCGCTCAAGGCCCACCTCCGCTACCCCGAGGACCTGTTCACCGCGCAGAACGAGGCATATCTCCTCTATCACGTGTCCGCCGACGAGGCGGGCGCCGGAACCTTCTACAACCAGGAGGACCGCTGGTCGTTCCCATCCCAGCAGACCGAGGTGGACGACGCCGGGCGCATCGTCGAGCCCTACTACGTGATCATGAAGCTCCCCGGCGAGGAGGATGCCGAGTTCATCCTGATCCAGCCGCTGGTCGCTGCCTCGCGGCCCAACATGATCAGCTGGCTGGCGGCGCGGATGGACCCCGGACACTACGGCGAGCGGATCAGCTTCCGCTTCCCGAGCGACTCGACGACCCTCGGTCCGGCCCAGATCCAGGCACGCATCAACCAGGACTCGACCATCAGCGCGCAGTTCACCCTCTGGTCGCGCGCGGGCTCGAGCGTGGTGCGCGGCGACCTGCTGGTCCTCCCCATGGGCGATTCGATCCTCTACGTCGAGCCGATCTTCCTGCGCTCCACCGAGTCATCGTTCCCCGAGTTCAAGCGAGTGATCCTGGCCAGCCAGAACAAGCTCGCCTTTGCCGAGACGGTAGAGGAGGGTATCCGCCAGCTGCTCGGCGAATCGGTGATCCCGCCGATCGACCCGGGCAACGGCGGTGAGCTGCCCGGTGACATCGCCGCGCTGGTGGCGCGCGCGTCCGAGCTGTACGACCAGGCGCAGGCAGCCCTGCTCGACGGCAACCTGGGCACCTACCAGGCGCGGATCGACGAACTGGCGCGGGTGATCGATCGGCTCGGCGAGCTGACCGGCACGCCGCTCCCGGCACCCAGCGCTTCCCCGGGAGGGTAGTTCGCGCGGTGGAGATCCTGGTCCTGGGATCAGGGGCACGCGAGCACGCGCTCGCCTGGCGTCTCGCCCGCGATGAGGGGGTGCGCCGCGTGCGCATCGCACCCGGCAACGGCGGAACCGCGGCGGTGGCTGAGCCGGTCGCCGATCTCGACATCCTGAGCCCGACGGCTGTCGCCCGGCACGCTGGTCGCGAGCGGTACGACCTGGTGGTGATCGGTCCCGAGGCGCCCCTTGCGGCGGGTGTTGCCGACGCGTTGACGACGGCCGGGATCCCCGCCTTCGGGCCGTCGCGCGCCGCTGCTCGCCTGGAGTCGAGCAAGCTATACGCCAAGGAGCAGCTGCGACGGGCCAACGTGCCGACGGGCGTCGCGGCGGCCTTCGACGAGCCCGAGGCTGCGGTCGCGTGGATGCGCGCCCAGGACCGGCCGCCGGTCGTCAAGGCCGACTGGCTGGCGGCCGGCAAAGGGGTGGTCGTACCAGAGACGCACAACGAAGCCGAGGACGCCGTTCGCGCGTTCCTCGCGGGCGCGGCGCGCGGGGCGACGCTCCTGCTGGAGGAGCGTCTCGAGGGCCGAGAGGTATCGGTCTTCGCGCTGGTGAGCGGCGCGGCGGTGATGCCCCTGGGCGCCGCATGCGATTACAAGCGGCTGGGTGATGGCGACGCCGGCCCGAATACCGGCGGGATGGGCGCATACACCCCGGTCCCGTGGTTCGGGCCTGCCGAGATCGAGCGCTCCGTGGCCGAGGTCTTCGAGCCGATCGCCTGGCGGATGGCTCGTGACGGCGCGCCGTACCGCGGGGTCCTGTACGCGGGGCTGATGTTGACCGACGGGGGACCGATGGTCCTCGAGTTCAACGCCCGCTTCGGTGATCCTGAGGCGCAGGTCCTGCTGCCGATGCTCGATGGCGAGCTCAGCACGGCGCTGCTCGGCGCGGCGACCGGCGATCGCGGCCGCATGGAAGGCTCGCTCTCGTTCCGCGACGGGGCGGCGGTGGGCGTCGTGCTCGCCTCGGAGGGATACCCGGAGGCGCCCGTCACCGATCGGCAACTGCTCGGGGCCGAGCCGCCCGACCCGTCGGACGATGGTCCGGTCCTGTGCTTCCATGCCGCGACACGAGCGACGCCCGGCGGATACGCATCGAGCGGCGGAAGGGTGGTGACGATGGTCGGCCTGGGGAGCGATCTCGCGGCGGCGCGGCAGCGTGCGTACGCCGGCGTGGCCGGCGTACAGCTTGCCGGCAGCCAACAGCGGAACGACATTGCAGCCCGCGAATTGAACCGGTGAAGCCATTCCAGTTCCTCGCCGAGGCTCGCGAGCCGGCATCGGCACGGCTGCTCGGCGAAGCGGCACGGCGGGCTGAGGGGCGGGGCTACCAGGCGCTGGTGGTCCCCGACCACCTGCTCGACCAGCTCTCTCCGGTGCCGGCGATGGCGGTGATCGCCGCAGCCACCGAACGGCTGCGGATCGGCGCATTCGTGCTCAACAACGACCTGCGCCATCCCGCCGTGCTGGCGCAGGACCTCGCCTCGCTCGACCTGCTGAGCGAGGGACGTCTCGACGTGGCGATCGGCGCCGGTTGGAATCGAGCCGAATACGACGCGATCGGTCTTCCATTCGACCCGGCCCCGATGCGTGGCATGCGACTGGCCGAGGCGATCGCCGTGCTCAAGGGCTGTTTCGCCGACGGAGCATTCAGCTTTGCGGGCGACTTCTACCGGATCACCGACCACGATGGCGGGCCGAAGCCCGTGCAGCGGCCCCACCCGCCGTTCCTGATTGGTGGCGGCGGCAGACGCACGCTGTCGCTCGCCGCGCGGGAGGCCCAGATCGTCGGGTTCGCCCCGCGCATCAGCCGCAACGGTCGCGGCGATCCCCGCAGCATGACCTGGGCGGCGACCGCGGAGAAGGTCGCCTGGGTGCGCGAGGCGGCCGGCGACAGGTTCGACCAGCTCACGCTCAATGTGTACCCCTCGTCGATCCCGGTCACGCTCACCGATGATGCCCACGGCGAGGCCACCAGGGTTGCCGACCTGCTGGAGGATCGCAGCGGCGTACGCCTCAGCGTGGACGAGGTGCTCGATTCGCCGCACCTGTTCATCGGCTCGCTCGACCGGCTCGAGGAGAAGTTCCTGGCGCTGCGCGAAGGGCTGGGGATCAGCTCGATCATGGTCGGCGAGCTGGGGCCGCTCGACCGGGTCGTCGAGCGGCTGGCCGGCCGTTGAAGCCGACGCCGTGAGGCTATCCTTAGCGCACCGATGACCTCCCCTCCCACCGTCGCCGTGGTCTGCGGCTCCCGTTCCGACCTGCCGGTACTGCGCGGCTGCTTTGACGTGCTCGACCGCTACGGAATCGGCTGGGAGGCGAGCGTCATCAGCGCGCACCGCCAGCCCGATGCGCTGGGACACTTTGTCCGTGACGCCGAGGCCCGCGGGGTGCGGCTCTTTATCGGTGCGGCCGGCCTGGCCGCGCACCTGCCCGGGGTTCTCGCTTCGCAGACCGCCCTGCCCGTGATCGGCGTCCCGCTCGACGGCGGGGCGCTCGGTGGCGCCGATGCGCTGTACAGCATCGTCCAGATGCCGCCGGGGGTCCCCGTTGCGGCCGTCGCGATCGGCTCGGCAGGTGCGAAGAACGCGGCGCACCTGGCGGCGCGGATCCTGGCGCTCGCCGACCCGGGGCTCGCCGCCGCCGTGGCGGCTTTTCGGGCCGAGCAGGCCGGCGGCGCAGAACTGGACATCGACCCGCGGGCCGCCGACCGGTGATCGAGCGCTACGCCCTGCCCGAGCTGCGCGAGCTGTTCAGCGAGCGGCGCAAGCTCGAACTGTGGCTGCGCATCGAGCTGCTCGCTGTCGAGGCACTGAATGCGGCCGAGGTGATCCCCGACGACGACTGGGATCGGATCCGACTGGCGACCGCGGACGGTGGAGTGGATCCCGCGCGCGCCCACGAGATCGAGCGTGAGTCCCAGCACGATGTCATTGCGTTCCTCCGCTCCGTGACCGAGCGTCTCGGGCCGGAAGGCCGCTGGCTCCACTTCGGCCTCACCAGTTCTGACGTGCTCGACACGGCGACCGCGGTCATCCTCCGCGACGCGACGGCCGTCGTGGAGACCGAGGTTGCGCGCCTCGCCGAGGTGACCCGGCGCCTGGCGCTCCAGCACCGATCCACGTCGATGGTGGGGCGCAGTCACGGGATCCATGCCGAGCCGACCACCTTTGGCTTCAAGGCCGCAGGCTGGTACGCGGAGATCACCCGGGACCGGGCGCGCCTCGAACGTGCCCGCGAGGGGATCTCGGTCGGAAAGGTGTCCGGTGCGGTGGGGACGCATGCAAATGTCGGCGTCGAAGTCGAGCGGTTCGTCTGCGAAGCACTGGGCCTCGCGCCGGACCCCGCAGCGACCCAGGTGGTGAGCCGTGATCGGCACGCGGAACTGCTTACCGCGCTCGCCATCCTGGGCGGAACGCTGGAGCGGGTAGCGGTGGAGATCCGCCACCTCCAGCGCACCGAGGTGGGAGAGGCGTTCGAGCCGTTCGCTGCCGGCCAACAGGGCAGCAGCGCGATGCCGCACAAGCGCAACCCGGTCCTCACCGAGCGCGTGACCGGCCTCGCTCGCCTGCTCCGCGCGGATGCGATGGTTGGACTCGAGAACATGGCGCTCTGGCATGAGCGTGATATCAGCCACTCGTCGGCCGAGCGCTTCGTATTCGAACGCGCTGTTGGCGTCGCCGCGTATGCCACGCGGACCCTCGCGACGGTGCTGGATGGGCTTGAGGTCGATGCTGATCGGATGGCGAGCAACCTGGGGATGCTCGGCGGGATGGTCTACTCCGAGGCGCTGCTGCTGGCGATGGTCGCCCGCGGCGCGGATCGCCAGGAGGCGTACCGGCTGGTGCAGGGTGCCGCCCACCGGTCGGCGAGCCGCAGGCTCGCCTTCGACGAGGAACTGAAGGCCGATGCGGGGGTCGCCGAGTGGCTCTCCGCCGACGAGATCGAGCGCGCGATGGACCTGGAGCATCACCTGGCCGGCATCTCGGCGAGCTATCACCTGCTCGGCCTCGACGACGGGGAGCCGCCGGCCCGGTGACGATGCTCGGCGGCTGGATGGTGCGTGCCGCGCTCGCCGCCCGGCTGGCCGGGAATCGTGCCGACCTGTGGATCCCCGGGGCTCTGAGCGCCGTTTCCTTCCTGGCCTGGCTGCCACTGCTGGCCGTCGTGGCGGGTTCGCCACGGACCAGCGACGTTGCCTTCCTCGGTGCCGGGCTCTTCTCGTCCTCGGCCTACCCGTGGAACGTGGTGCTGCTGGCGTCGGCTGCCACCCTGCTGGTCCTGACCGCCTTCCTGTTCGCTGGTCTCGGCGAGGCGGCGCTCCTCCGCGCCATTCGCGGCGGCGACGATCGGCAGTCGCTGGCGCAGGACACGGGCGCGATCGTTGCGGTGCTCCTGGTGGCCGCGCTGCCTGCAGCCATCGCCGTGGTGGTCGTCGTGGCCGCCATTGTGGCGATCGCCCCCGCCGAGTTCGGTGCGCCTGACCTGGGCGGACCGCTGCTGGCACGAATCCTCGGGTCACTGGCGCCATACGTGGTCTTCCTGGCGGCCGCCGTCCTCCTCGGACAGGCAGTCGGTGCGGCGGCGATCCGGCGCGCCGTGGGTCCCGGCTCTCAGCGGATCGGGGCGGCGCTGAGCGGCGGGGTGTCCGATGTGCTGCGTCATCCGACGCGACGCCTCGGGCTGGCGCTGACGGGCACGCTCGCCGAACTGCTCGCGGTGGGTCTGACGTTCGCCCTGCTGCGCATCCTGTGGGAGCCACTCGCAGAGGACCTCGCCGCCGGATGGCTGCTCACACCGGCGAGCCTGTCGCTGCTGGTAGGCTTCGTGGCGATCTGGCTGGCCCTTGTCCTGATCGCCGGCGCACTGCACGCCTGGGTCTCGGCCTGGTGGTCCGCCGAGCTCGCGCACGATGCCGGAGGTGACCATGCTGCCGACCGCTGACCTGAGCTTCGATACCGAGCTCCTGCTCGCCGGCCGCCTGGCTGCCGGCCTCGTGCTGGGGGCGGTGATCGGCTTCGAGCGTGAGTTGCATCGGCAGCCCGCCGGATTCCGCACCCACTCGCTGGTCGCGCTTGGCGCGGCGCTCTTCACCATCGTGTCTGCCTACGGATTCACCGGCGACACGGTCGACCCGACCCGGATCGCGGCGCAGATCGTGTCGGGGATAGGGTTCATCGGAGCCGGGACGATCCTGCAACATCGCGGCAACATCCGCGGCCTCACCACCGCCGCCTCGCTCTGGTCGGTAGCCGCCATCGGGATGGCGGCGGGTGCCGGTCTGCTGGTGATGGCCGTGATCGGGACCATCCTGATCCTCATCGTCCTGGCGCTGCTCGACCGGGTCGCGGCGTTCGCGTCGCGGTGGATCCGACCAGCGGACGACTCGCAACTACCCGGCCACGACACGTCCACGGAGGAACTTTCGTGACGCTGACCTCAACCGATATCGGCGGTCTGCCGCTCGTTCATCGCGGCAAGGTGCGTGAGACGTACGCCGTCGGCGCCGACCGGCTCCTCTTGGTCGCCACTGATCGCCTGTCGGCCTTCGACGTGGTCTTCGATCAACCGATCCCCGACAAGGGGCGCGTGCTGACCCAGCTCTCCGCCTTCTGGTTCGGCAGGCTCGCGGCGCTGGGGCCGACCCATTTCCTGTCGGTCGCGACCGACGATCTGCCAGATTCCGCGCGCACCCCGGCGCTCGAGGGCCGGGTGACCCTGGCACGCCGCGCGCAGCGTATCGACGCCGAGTGCGTGGTGCGCGGCTACCTGGCCGGATCGGGTTGGGCCGAGTACCGCGCCAGCGGCGCCGTCGGCGGGCATCCGCTGCCGGCTGGACTGCGGGAGGCCGACCGCCTGCCGGAACCGATCTTCACGCCCTCGACCAAGGCGGAGGTGGGGCACGACGAGAACATCACCCGCGAGCAGCTGGCGGAGATGGTGGGCGGCGATCTTGCCCGGGAGCTCGAGGAGCGGTCGCTGGCCGTGTATCAGGCCGGCGTGGAGCGGGCGGCCGAGGTGGGCCTGATCCTGGCCGACACGAAGTTCGAGTTCGGCTGGATCGATGGTCGCGTGGCACTCATCGACGAGGTGCTGACCCCCGATTCGAGCCGCTTCTGGGATGTTGACCTGTACCAGCCCGGTTCGAGCCCGCCCTCCTTCGACAAGCAGTACGTGCGTGACTTCGTCGCCGTGTCGGGCTGGAACAAGGAGCCGCCCGCGCCCGAGCTGCCTGCAAACGTCATCGCAGGAACGCGCTTGCGCTACATCACCGCGTTCGAGCGACTCACCGGGCAACCCTGGAGCGACTCGGGCGGATCGGCCTGATGCGGTGGCTGGCCGAGGTCCACGTTCAACTGCGGTCGGGCATCGCGGACCCCGAGGGCCAGACGATCGCGGGTGGGCTGCGTTCGCTCGGGTTCGATGCGGTCCACGAGGTGCACGCCGGCAAGCTCCTGCGGATCGCCTTCGATGCCGACGATCGACCGGCAGCCGACGAGGCAGTTGCATCGATGTGCCGGCGCCTGCTTGCCAACCCGGTGATGGAGACCGCCGACTGGGAACTGCGGCCAGCTGAGACGGCGGGGGAGGCCGGTCGGTGAGCCGGGCGCCGCACGTCGCGGTGGTCGTCTTCCCGGGGACCTGGAGCGAGCGCGACTTCCTGCATGCGGCCGCCATCCTGGGGTGGGAAGCGCGCCCGGTATGGCACGCCGAAGCGGACCTGGGGGAGGTGGACGCGGTCGTCCTGCCCGGCGGATTCGCCCACGGGGACCACCTGAGGACCGGGGCGATCGCGCGCTTCTCCCCGGTGATGCAGGCGGTCGAGGCGTTCGCCGATGCCGGCGGACCGGTGCTCGGCTCATGCAACGGCTTTCAGATCCTGTGCGAGGCGGGGCTGCTGCCCGGCGCGCTCATGCGCAACGATCACCTCCAATTCCGCTGCGACTGGCAGACGCTGCGCGTCGAGCATCCTGGAGGACCGTGGCTCGCTGACCTGTCGGACGGAGAGACGATCCGGCTCCCGATCTCGCACGGCGAAGGTCGCTACCACGCTGACGATGCCACGCTCGACGATCTGGAACGGACCGGCCGGGTCGTGCTTCGCTACGCCGACGAGGCCGGAGCCGTCACGCCCGGCGGGAACCCGAACGGCTCGTTGCGGTCGATCGCCGGGATCGTCAATCGGCGTGGCAACGTGCTCGGCCTGATGCCGCACCCGGAGCGCGCTGCCGAGACCGAGGTGGGGGGCACCGATGGCCTGCGCGTCCTCGCCTCCCTCGAGCGGTGGCTGGTCGCGCAGCCGGCCGCCGCGGAGCGTCGGCTATGATGCGAAGCATCCGCGATCGGCCGGCATGGAGGCCCTCTGCCCGATGAGCGACGACGAGCGGGAACCCCGCGAAGACCAGCCGCCCGCACCCCGCGAGGCCGAGGCGTGGGTCGTTCCGCCTGAGCCCGCCAGTACCCCGCCGGCCATGTCCGCGCACTCGGTTCCAGCCACTCCCCTCGGCGAGGAGATCCGCTGCCCGCGCTGCTCCGCAGACAATCGGCCCGGCATCGCGTTCTGTCGCAATTGCGGCCAGCGGCTGGCGAGCGCCGGCACGCCGATGACGGTCGACCGCCCGACCGACGCTGACGGCACGCTCGCCTGCCCGCGATGCGCAACGCACAACCGGGCTGGAGCGGCCTTCTGCCAGAGCTGCGGGGCCAATCTGCGGGTGGCGCCCTCGACCGATGTTTCTGCTCCGGTCTCGCCGGCGCTCGCCGCCCCGCCCCGCGCGATTCTCGGCCCGGTGGTGCTGCTTCTGGGCGCGGTCGGTGTCCTGACCGGATGGCTGCTCCCGTTCGCGTACGGCAGCGAGTCGCTGTGGGATCGCTCGTTCGGCGATCCGGGCGGCTATGGCATCGCCTTCTGGTCGGGCTACTCCGCGGTCGGGGGCGGCCTTTTCGACAAGGTCTATTTCGGCCTCGCCGGCCCCGCACCGGTACTGGTGATCCTGCTCGCTGGCCTCGCAACTGCCGGGCTGCTGCGCGCCGCCCCGGGCACCATCCAGCGGATCGCGCTGATCCTGGCGCTCGCGTGGGGTGCGGGGCTGGCCCTGCTCTTTGTCGTGATCGAGCTGGTCGGGGGACCGGGTGGCGGCCCGATCGAGATCCTGCGCGCCCTCTCGCCGGGCGGCGTGATCTTCCTCCTCTCCGGCTTGATCGTCGCCATCGGATCGGTGACCCGCCTGGCTCGAGCCTGACCGATGTCCGAGCGGTACTGCGCCAATTGCGGCACCGGCGTCGACGACGACGCACGCTTCTGCCCTGTCTGCGGCAAGCCGGTCGATCAGCCCGATGCGCCCGAGCCCGCCGCCGCGTCAACGCCCGAGGCCGGTGAGCCGGCGCCGGAGCCTCCGCCGACCGCGCGCGGCTCCAACCTGCCGTTCACCCTGCCAACCATGCTCTCGGGCTGGCTGATCGGGGGAGGCAGCCTGCTGGCTGCGATCGGGCTGGCACCCTCGCTCGGCCGTGCGTTGAGCGTGATCCTCTTCGTGGGGCTCCTGTGGCTGGCTGCCTCGGTCTTTCTGCCCGATCGCCTTCCGGAGGTTCCGCGTGAACGGCTGGTGCTCCTCGCTGTGGCCTTCATCGGGCTGGGAATGGCGCTTGACCGGACCGGCTTCGATCCGCGGGGCTGGGAGACAACCCTCCTGATCGGCATGCTGTCCGTGGCCGGCGGCGCACTGCTCGTCGAGCTCGACCGCGATCGGCCGATCCCTCCTCCAGACCGCTCCGCGTCCTGAGCGCGTCGATGCGCATGGCGCCGCCCGTCGAGATGCACGGGCTGACGGCCGACGAGTATCGGCGGGTAGTCGACGCGCTCGGTCGAGAGCCGAATGCGGTCGAGCTGGGCATGTTCGGCGCGATGTGGTCCGAGCACTGCGCCTACAAGCACTCGCGTCCCCTGCTGGCGGGATTGCCGACGGCCGGCGACCGCGTGCTGGTAGGACCCGGCGAGAACGCGGGAGCGATCGACATCGGGGATGGCCTGGCCGTCGTCTTCAAGGTCGAGTCGCACAACCACCCGAGCGCGGTGGAGCCATATCAGGGGGCGGCCACCGGCGTGGGCGGCATCATTCGCGACATCTTCACCATGGGCGCTCGGCCGATCGCCCTGCTGAACTCGCTCCGCTTCGGACCGCTCGACCCCGCGGACGATCCCTTCGGCCGGACCGATGCGGTGGCGGCGGCCCGGAATCGCTACCTGTTCGGCGGCGTGGTGGCAGGGATCGCAGGGTACGGAAACTGCATCGGCATCCCTGATGTCGGCGGCGAGCTGCACTTCGATGCGAGCTACAACGGGAACCCGCTGGTGAACGCGATGTGCGTGGGCCTTGCCCGCCACGACGAGATCACCCTCGCCCGTGCCGCCGGCCCGGGGAACGCGCTGCTGCTGGTCGGGTCGGCCACCGGTCGCGACGGGATCCAGGGCGCCAGCTTCGCGTCGGCGACACTCGGCGAGGATCGCGAGGAGCGACGCCCTGCGGTTCAGGTCGGCAACCCGTTCCTCGAGAAGTTGCTGATGGAGGCATGCCTGGAGCTCGCGTCGTCCGACGCGGTGGTCGCGATGCAGGACCTTGGCGCGGCGGGCCTGACCTGCGCGCTCGCCGAGCTTTCCGCGCGCGGTGGTTGCGGGGCGGAGGTCGACCTCGACCTCGTGCCGACCCGCGAGCCGCAGATGAGCGGATACGAGCTGCTCCTGTCCGAGTCACAGGAGCGGATGCTGCTCGTGGTGGTGGCAGGGCGCGAGGCGGAGGTGCAGCGCGTCTTCGCCCGGTACGACCTGCACGCGGTGGTGATCGGCCGGGTGATCGCCGAGCCGGTCGTGCGGGCGGTCCTGCGAGGAGAGCCGGTCTGCGAGGTGCCGGGGCGCGCCCTCGCCGACGACGCCCCGCGCTATGTGCGTCCCGGCGCTCCGCCCGCCGACCTCGCCGCGCGCAGGGAGGAGTCGCTCGATGAGCTGGCGGCGCAACCCGCGACCGCCGAGACCCTGCTCGAGCTGCTCGGCAGCGCAAACGCCCGCAGCCGCAAGCCGGTCTGGCAGCAATACGACCACATGAACGGCACCAACACCCTGGTCGACCCCGGCTCGGGGGACGCGGCGCTGCTGCGCATCAAGGGTACGCGCCGGGCGCTCGCCCTGGCCCTCGACGGGCCAGGCCGGATAGGGTCGCTGGATCCGCGACTGGCAGGCGCGGCAGCAGTTGTCGAGGGTGCCCTGAACGTCGCCTGCATGGGAGCCACGCCGATCGGCATCACCAACTGCCTCAACTTCGGCTCGCCCGAGGAGCGTGTCGGGTACTGGCAGCTGAGCGAGGCGATGGCCGGCATGGGGGACGCCTGCCGCACGTTCGGGATCCCGGTCGTATCGGGCAACGTGAGCCTGTACAACGAGACCCCGGACGGACCGATCCTGCCCACGCCGGTGGTCGGCATGGTCGGCCTGATCGAGGACCGTTCCACCGCCGTCCCCATGCGCTGGCGCAATGGCGACCATATCTGGCTGCTCGGCGAGCAGGCCTGGGAGCCCGACGCGCTGGCCGCCTCCGAGTTGGCCTGGCGTCGCGGTCGCTCCGGAGGGCGTCCGTGGCTCGACGTGTCGGCGGCGGCCGATCTTGTCCTGCTCCTGAACCGTCTGGCCGCCGCCGGCATGATGGCGGGAGCACACGATCTATCGGTTGGGGGCCTGGGCGTCGCGCTGGCGCGCATGGCGATCGCCTCGCGGGTCGGGGCGCGCATCGTACTGACCGGAGAGGCGGCGGCGTGGCCGACCGCCGCCCTCTTCGGCGAGCGCGGCGGAAGGGTACTGGTGGCGGTGGATGCCGCCTGGAGCGTCCAGGTTGGCGAGGCTGTCTCGGCCGCGGGATTGTCGGCGGAGCGGCTGGGAACCGCCGACGGGGTCGCGCTGACGATCGGCGGCTCAGGGCCCGAGGTCAGTCTCGCGCTCCCTGCGCTCGTGGAGGCCTGGACAACGCCCTTCTAGGGGTGGGAGCGCTACCCTGCGGCGTCCCGGACGGCTCGCTCCCCACCGGGCGCCGTCGCGCGGCGCCTCGCGCGACGCGGCTCACCCTCGTGCGGGGCATCCGAGACGCGGCGCTCGTGTGGATGCTCGTGGCCGTGATCGGCCGGAAATACCCGTGGTCCGATTCGGGCAAGGCCGTCTCGCGCTCGCTCGTGCAGCTTCTGCACCTGGTCGAGCCCGTCCTCAGGCACAGCATCTGCATAGGTGGCGCAGAAGATGTCAACGACATCGGGGTCAAACTGGGTCCCCGCGTACGTTCGTAATTCCTCCAGCGCCTCGTGGTGCGCCCGCGCGGCGGAGTACGGTCGCTTGTTGACCATCGCGTGGTAGGCGTCGGCGACCGCCACGATCCGCGCGCCGATCGGGATCTCGGCGCCCCTGAGGCCATGGGGGTAGCCGCCACCGTTGAAGCGCTCGTGGTGGTGGAGGACCACGGGGATCGCATCTCGGAGGCTGGTGGCGTGTTCGAGGATCACCTGGCCGATGCGCGGGTGTTCGCCGATCGACTGCCACTCGCCGTCGGTCAGCTTGGTCGGCTTGTCGAGGATGTCCGAATGGACGGCCAACTTGCCCAGGTCATGCAGCAGGCTGGCGATCCGAATCCGCTCGATCTCCTCCCGGGGAAGGCCCATCTGTAGTGCGATGCCGGTGGCCAGCGAGGCGATCATGTCCGAGGGACGGCCACGATGATGGGGCTGGGGCGCCAGGACTGAGGCGAGTGCCTCGGTCGCCGTGTCGCTCGCCCATTGACCGATCGCCGTGGCGGCAGCCCGGCCCTCGGCGGAGATGGGTGCTCGCCGGACCGGTGCATCCTCGTCGACCGCCCGGTACATGTACGTGCGGTTGCGACCGAGCGACTTGGCGGCGTACATGGCCGCATCGGCCTGGTCGATCAAGCGGTCAACCTGCAGCTGTGAACCCACCTCGCCCGCGACACCGATGCTGATGGTCACCCGCACGACCTGGCCGCCGGCGATCACCAGCGGGTGCTGCTGCACGGCGGCCCGCAGCTTTTCGGCCAGGATCGTCGCGTCCTCGGGATTGGTCTCGGGAAGCATCAGCATGAATTCCTCGCCGCCGTACCGGCCAAAGAGGTCGCTGCCACGGATGTTCTCGCTGATCAGGCTGGCGATCTGGCGCAGGACGGCATCCCCGGAGTTGTGCCCGTACGTGTCGTTGATGGGCTTGAAGCGATCGATGTCGATAAAGGCCAGCGAGAGCCACTTGTGGTGGCGTGTGGCGCGCTCGATCTCGAGGCCGAGTGTGGTGAGCAGCGTCTCCCGATTAGCCACTCCGGTCAGCCGGTCGTGCGTAGCGCTCGCCTCAACCTGGAGGAAGGCCCCGGCCGCCGCGTTGAACGCCCGCGCCAGGCGTCGCTCAGCGGGGACGCCGCCTTCACGAAGCGAGACCGGGGCATCGCTGTGCAGGGTCGCCTCGAGCGCTGCGGCGATCCGGTTCAGACGCCAGCCGAAGTAGCTCCAGGCGGCGAGCGCCATGGCCGTCATCCCGGCTCCGGCGGCAAGGAGCGCGAGGGAGAGGAAGACGAAGCGCTGCTGCGGATCGGCCGCCGGAATCACCGCCATGCCGACCATGGCGAGCAGGACGATGGCCAGCGGGGCGATGAACCCCAGGGCCCGCACGAGTCGCAGCATCACACTCCAGCGTTGTCGGATCAGGTGTCGAGGCAGCAACCATCGCCGAGGAAGGCGACGCGAGCCATGACCCGATGGTCCGCGTTGCGTCGCGGCACTTCGGCCATTTCGTCGGGTTGTCGAGATGGTGCAGTGCGGTTCGGTACTCGCCTGGTACTCCGGTCCGGGGCGGGTGGCTCCGGAACCTGCATTGGCGCGGCGGCCGCTCCAGTATCATTTGGGAGTGCCGCGCCGCCGTGTGTTGCTGACCTAGCGTGCACCGGTCCGCGCCCACCGCATCGCCGACCGGGGCCGCGTCGCACCCCGTCGCGCTGTCGCTCTACGAGCCGCACGGTCCCCGCGAAGAGTGCGGCGTGGTGGGCGTGTTCGCTCCGGGGGCTCCGGTCGTGCAGATGACCTATGTCGGCCTGCATGCCCTGCAGCACCGCGGTCAGGAATCGGCCGGCATCGCCGCCTCCAACGGGACGCAACTCACGCTGCACAAGCGGATGGGCCTGGTCAGCCAGGTGTTCGACGAGGAGACGCTGGCGCGCCTCGGCCACGACGCCGAGATCGGCGGCTCGGACGCGCCGCCGGCGCACCTTGCCATCGGTCATACGCGGTACAGCACCACCGGATCGAACAGCCTGCCCAACGTCCAGCCGGTCTACGCGCGCAGCGAACTCGGTGAGCTGATGCTCGGTCACAACGGCAACCTGACCAACGCGACCTGGTTGCGGGACGGCCTGACCGAGCAGGGCGTCGAATTCGTCACTGCCAGCGACACCGAAGTGCTGACCAAGCTGATCGCCCACGCGCCGGGCCGCAGCTGGGCGCAGCGCGTGGAGCACGCCTTCCACCGCGCTGCCGGTGCCTATACCTTCACCATGCTGACCGAGCGCGCGTTGATCGCGGCGCGCGACCCGATCGGCTTCCGCCCGCTGGCCCTGGGACGGCTACAGGCGCCCGATGGTCGCCCGCTCGGCTGGGCGGTGGCGTCGGAGAGCGCCGCGCTCGACGCGATGGGGGCGATCTTCGTCCGGGACGTCGAGGCGGGGGAGATCCTGACCATCGACGACGATGGGGTCCACTCGCATCGCCCGACGATCCACGGCTCGGCGCTCGGCTCATCTGAGCGACTGTGCGTCTTTGAATTCGTCTACCTCGCACGCCCGGATAGCGTCATCGGTGGCCGGCTGCTGTACGAGGCACGCCTGCGGATGGGTCGCCGGCTGGCGATCGAGCACCCGGCAGAGGCAGATGTCGTGATCCCGGTGCCCGATTCGGCGGTGCCGGCGGCGCTCGGCTACGCCGAGCAGTCCGGTCTCCCGTTCCGCGAGGGGCTGATCAAGAACCGATACGTCGGCCGCACGTTCATCCAGCCGGCCCAGACCTCTCGCGAGGCGTCGGTGCGGCTGAAGTTCAACCCGCTCCCCGAGGTGCTTGCCGACAAGCGCGTGGTGGTCGTCGACGACTCGATCGTGCGCGGCACGACGACCGCCCCGATCGTCGCCATGCTGCGCCGTGCGGGCGCGCGCGAGGTGCATGTGCGCATCCACTCCCCACAGATGCGCTTCCCCTGCTACATGGGAGTCGACACCGGCCGTCGCGCGGAGCTGATCGCGGCGAACATGTCGCTCGAGGGGATCCGCACCGCCATCGGCGCCGACTCGCTCGGCTACCTGTCGCAGGAGGGACTGCTCGACGCGGTCGGTGGAGAGAAGGAGCGCCACTGCACTGCCTGCTTCGACGGGCGCTATCCGATCGACGTCCCGCTCGACGTTGACAAGTTCGCCCTCGAGCGCGGGTAGACCGCATGGCGAAGAGTTACCGCGAGGCCGGCGTCGATATCGACGAAGCGCGGCGCGCGGTCGATCTCATCGCCCGCGCGGCGGCGACCACCGCGACGCCCTCGGTCCTCGGTGGGGTGGGCGGTTTCGGCAGCCTCTTCCGCTTCGACCCGTCCACCCATCCCGACCCCGTGCTGGTCGCCTCGACCGACGGCGTCGGCACCAAGCTCAAGGTAGCCATCGCGCTGGGCCGCCACGACACGATCGGTGTCGACCTGGTCAACCACTGCATCAACGACATCGCGGTGCAGGGTGCCGACCCGCTCTTCTTTCTCGACTACCTCGCGGTCGGCCGGCTGCGCGCCGAGACTGCCGAGGAGATCGTCGCTGGCATCGCCAACGCCTGCGCGGCGGCCGGGGTGGCGCTGGTCGGAGGCGAGACGGCCGAGCTTCCCGACCTGTACCAGGTCGACGACTACGACCTCGCCGGATTCATCGTGGGAGTGGTGGCGCGCGCCGATCTGATCGATGGATCGAGCGTGCGGGCCGGCGACACGCTGATCGGCATCCCATCGTCGGGCCTGCACACCAACGGCTACTCGCTGGCCCGTCGGATCCTCCTCCCCAAGGAATGGCACACAACCGCGCCCGGACTCGCCGGGACGATCGGCGACGCGCTGCTCGAGCCGCATCGGTCGTACCTCGACGAGATCCGCATCCTGCGCCGCGCGCTGCGGGCGGCCGGCGGCGACATCGGGGCGCTCGCGCACCTCACCGGCGGCGGGTGGGAAGGCAACATCCCGCGGACGCTGCCGGCGGACCTGGGGGTCGAGGTCGAGACCGGCGCGTGGCAGGTGAACCCGATCTTCCGCCTGATCCAGCAGCGAGGCGGGATCGCGGAGGACGAGATGCTGCGCACCTTCAACATGGGGATCGGTCTGACGGCGGTCGTGCCGGAACCGCTGGCTGACGCCGCCATCGTCGCACTCCCCGAAGCCGTCCGGCTCGGGTCGGTGGTACCGGCGGTGGCCGGGGCCCCGCGCGTTGCGTTCGTCTGACCCGATGCGCCTGGCAATTCTCGTCTCCGGACGCGGCACCAACCTGGCGGCGGTCCTCGACGCGGTGTCCGAGGGCACGTTGAGCGACGTTGAGCCGGTGCTCGTGGTGAGCAATCGCCCCGGTGTGCCGGCGCTTGATGTGGCGGCCAGGCACGGCGTGCCAACCCAGGTGATGCCGCGCGCGGAGTTCGCCGATGCGGACGCGCGCGACGCCGCCATCGGTGCGGCGGTGACCGAGGCAGACGCGGACCTCGTCCTGCTGGCGGGCTACGACCGGCAGATCCGCCCGACCTATTTCGCGGCGTTCAGGGGACGCACCATCAACATCCACCCGTCCCTGCTGCCGAGGCACGGGGGGCCGGGAATGGTTGGGCTGGCGGTCCATGCATCGGTGCTGGCCGCCGGGGACGCTCAGACCGGGGTCACCATCCACGAGGTCACGACCGAGCTGGACGATGGACCGCCGATCGCACAGGTCCGCGTCGCGGTGCTCGACGACGACACGCCGGAGCGCCTGGCGGCGCGGGTTCTGATGGTGGAGCATCAGTGCCTGGTGGAGGTCCTCGCGCACCTATCTGCTAGCATGACCGCCGCGTCGCGAGCGTAAAGCCGCTCGCGCGCGCCAAGCGAGGGCACCGTTTCATGCCAGATGGCCTGCCGGATCCGGGGAAGATCTGGAACGATTTCATCACCAACCCGCTCGTGCAGACCGCCGGGACGCTGATCGTCATCTACGTGGTCCTGCTCTGGCTGGGAACCGCCTACTGGGCATTCCGAGACATGCAGGCTCGCGGCGAGAATCCGATCCTTCCCTACTTTGCTTCCGCGCTGATCGTCTTCTTCACCCCACTGCTCTTCCTCTTCGCCGTGGTGCTGTACATGATCGTCCGGCCGCGCGAGACGCTGGCCGAGGTGTACGAGCGATCGCTGGCGGAGGAGTCGCTGCTCGCCGAGGTGGAGAAGAACGAGCTGTGCCCGGTCTGTCGTGATCGTGTCCACGCCGACTGGCTGGTATGCCCCAACTGTCGGACCCGGCTGCACCGCGTCTGCCCATCCTGTAACCGGCTCGCTGATCCGGAATGGTCGCTGTGCGCCTATTGCGGTCACGAGTTCCCCCGTCCGCCGGCCAGGGCCGCCGACCGCGCGGGAGCGGCCGCAGCGCCCGAGCGCCAGGAGATGAGCCCCGAGCCCGGTCTCCGCCCCGCGTCCAATCCCTGAGACCGGCCCGCCGGTGGAGGATCCCCGGCTGACCGGGACGCCCGATGAGGCGCACCCCAGCGCGAGCGACGAGCGCGCGTACCACGACGTGCGGCTGACCCGCCATCGAGGCGCCCAGATCGCATCGATCGCGATGATTATCCTCGGTCTGCTGCTGCCGACCGCGGTGGTCGTGTCGACGCCGGGCATCCTTTCGCTGGAGCCGACATCGCAAACGCTTGAGGAGATGCTCGGACCGCTCTCCCTGCTGGCCCTGGGTGGGCTGCTGCTGATCGTCGGCCTCGTGACGAACGCGATCCGCGCGGTCGTGGTGCGCCGCGCGTTGCCGCCGGAGCGCTACCGCGGCCCGGCGGTCGGGGTGCTGCTCATGCTGGCGCTGATCCTCGCCGCCATCGTCTCGCTTGCCGCAGGCAGCACGGCGGTGGCCCTGCTCGACGGAGGCGACCTGACGGTGGGCGGTACGCTCCTGCTCCTCACATCGACACAGATGAGCCTGCTGGCAATCGTCGGCATCCTGGTCGTGGCGCCGCGGGCGCTGGTCGGATTCCGGCTCCTCCCCGAAACCGGGCTGGCGCGCTCGATGGGCATCGGCCTGCTGGCGGCGATCCCGGCCTGGATCGGTGCCACGCTGCTCGCCCTGCTGTGGACCACGTTGCTCGAGTGGATCGGCCTGGTCCAGGAGATTCCCATTACCGAGGCGGTGCTCGGGCGTGGTGACCCGACCGTGGTGCTGGTCGCGTTCGTGGTGGTCGCTCCGATCGCGGAGGAACTCTTCTTCCGCGGCGTCGCCTATAACGCGTGGATCCGCGAGCGCGGTCCGCGCTTCGCCCTGTACGGGTCTGCGGCGCTCTTCGCCCTGATCCACGGCAGCATCTTCGCCCTCGCTCCCATCTTCGCCCTGGGGATCGCCCTGGCGCTCGTATACCGGCGGACCGGCAGCCTGCCCGCAGCAATGTCGATGCACGCGGGTTTCAACGCCATCTCGGTGCTCCTGACCCTGCTTGCCCGCCAGGGTCTCCTGAATCTGCCCACCTGACCGATAAGGGCCTGATAAGAGCGGCCTGGAGGATGGGCGCTAGCCTCCGGTCGTGTCCGCCCTTCTCCGTCCGCTGCCCCGCCCGCGCTCGTTGTGCCCGCACGCTACTGACGCCAGCTCCGCACTCGAGATGCTGCTGCGGAACGGGCCCGCCACGCTCGCCGACGAGCAGTTGATCGCCCTTGTCATGGGCGGCGCCGACGGGGTTGCCTCGGCTCGAACGCTGCTGGCCGGGTGCGGTGGACTGGCGGGCCTGGCCACCGCCGACCTGTCGGATCTCGTTCCGCTCGGCCGACGCCGGGCCGCGGCCCTCCTCGCAGCGATTGAGATCGGGCGACGGGCGGCCGGCGCGTGGCCGGAAGGGCGCTGGCAGGTCCGCACGCCGGCGGACCTCGCGGATCGCCTCATTCCGCTGATGGGCCACCTCGAGCGCGAGGAGCTGCGCGTGCTGCTCCTGAACACCAAGAACATGGTGATCGCCATGATCACCGTCTACGGTGGCAACCTGGCAGGCTCATCGGTCCGGGTGGGGGAGGTCTTTCGCGACGCGGTGCGCCGCCAGGCGGCGGCGGCTGGTGGTGGCGCATAACCATCCGTCGGGCGACCCGTCGCCGTCGGCCGAGGACCTGCGCATCACCGCGGAGCTGGTCGAGGCGGGGCGCCTCCTCGACATCGAGCTGCTCGATCACCTCGTGATCGGTCATGGCCGCTGGGTCAGCATGCGCACGCTGGGTGCCCTATGACGGCGGGCGTCGGTCAGTCGTCGACGACGACCCGATACAGGCCCCCGTCGAGATCGACCAGATAGATCTCACCGGCCTCGTCCTCGCCGAAGGAGACTGATCTCGAGCGGCCGGTGCAGTACCTCCTTGGGGGTGACCGTGCCCTCGTCGACGTGGAGGGTGAAGATCCGGCCGGCGCAGAAGTCGCCGAAGACGTAGACACCCAACAGGTCAGGCTGGCGCGCTCCCCGGTACACATACCCACCGATCACCGCGCAGCCGAGATTGTGGTCGTACTCCGCGATGGGCTTCACGAGTCCGGCCTGGTCGCAGCCGGCAGAGAAGCAGTGGCGCCCCTCCATGATGTTCCAGCCGTAGTTCTCTCCCCCGGTCGAATCACCCGGCTGTCGATCAATCTCTTCCCAGTCGCCCTGGCCCACGTCCCCGATGTACAGGTCGCCCCATTCGCGGTCGAAGCTGAAACGCCACGGGTTCCGCAGGCCGTAGGCCCAGATCTCGGGCAGTCCCTCGCGGAGCGCGAACCCGAGCGGAGCAAACGGGTTGGTGGGAGGGATGGCGTACTGCATCCCGTCATCGGGCGGCGCGTCCACGTCCAGCCTCAGGATCTTGCCGAGCAGGGTCCGCAGGTTCTGGCCGTTGCCGTGCGGATCGCCGCGGGATCCGCCATCGCCAAGGCCAAGGTAGAGGTATCCGTCCGGACCGAATGCCACCTGTCCGCCGTTGTGGTTGCCGTAGGGCTGCTCGACGACCAACATCACTCGCTCGCTGGCCGGGTCGGCCGATTCGCCGTCGGACGCCGCGGTCAGCTCCGAGAGGACCGTGGCGGCGTCGGCGAGGCGGCTGTAGTGGACGAACAGGCGTCGATTGGTCGCGAAGTCAGGGTGAAAGGCGAGACCCAGCAGCCCGATCTCGCTGCTGCCTGGTTCGCCGACGGCGACTCGATCGGTCAGGTCGACGAAGGGGTCCGAGCGCAGCGTGCCGCCAGGCTCGATGACTCGGATCGCGCCGACCTGCTCGACGACGAACAGCCGCCCGCTGCCGTCACGCGCGTGGGTTATCCCGATCGGGTCGTTGAGACCCTCCACGACGCGCTCGAGGCGCAGGTGATCGGGGCCGCTCGCAAGCGGCGGGTTGGTCGAGCCGGGGATCGAGGCGCTTGGCTCGTCTGAGGTGGATGCGCCACCGCCGGCGCTCGGTTCGACGGACGGCACGGCGGTGCACCCGATCAGGACGGCGCCGAGGATCATGGTCAGGGCAGGCCCGCGAGCAGCGGCGTGAAAGGTTGGCATCTGTCAAAGAGAGTACCCGGGAGCCGCCGGATCAGTTCGCCGCTCAGCCAACCACGCGACCGGTGCCCGATGCGCTACGGTTGCGCCCAGCCCCATGACGACCACGCGAACGACCACCAGGCGCGCCGCAGCGACGGCCAGGGCGCTGCGCGAGCAGCAAACGGAGCCGGCGTCCGATGAGGTCGGCACCCGGCGCAGCATCATCATCGAGCGAGTCGACCCCGAGATCGATGGTGGGCGCCACGCCGTGAAGCGTGTGGTCGGCGACACGCTGCGGGTGACCGCCGACATCTTCGCCGACGGTCACGATCTGCTCGATGCGGCGCTGCTGGTCCGGGCGGCGGACGAGTCCGGCTGGTCCGAGACGCCCCTGCGCCACGTTGACAACGACCGCTGGAGCGGGTCGATGCGGCTGACCCGCAATGCCGTCCATCGGTACACCATCGAGGCCTGGCGTGACGTCATCGGGTCGTGGGGCGAGGTGGTTGCCACGAAGACTGCGGCGGGGGTCCCCATCTCCGCTGAGGTGGCCGAAGGGCGCCTCATGGTGGCCGCGGCGGCGGCGCGCGCTGAAGCGCGGCGGTCCGGACGCGCGGACGGATCGATCCTGCGCGCGGCGCTCGCGAAGTCGGAGCGCGCCCGAACCGACACAACCCGCGCCGCCGCGCTGTCGGCGTCCGACGTCGTGGCCGCAGCGCGCCGCTACCCGGACCGAACCGCCGCCACGAGATATGACCGCGAACTGCAGCTCGTCGTCGATCGTGAGCGCGGCCGCTTCTCGGCCTGGTACGAGCTCTTCCCGCGGTCACAGGGTCGCGATCCTGCGCACCCGGTTGCCACAACCCTGATCGAGGCCGAGTGGCGCCTCCCCGATATTGCGGCGATGGGATTCGATGTCGTCTACCTCCCGCCGATCCACCCGATCGGCCGCACCAACCGCAAAGGGCGCAACAACACCGTGCGAGCAGCTCGTGGCGACCCGGGCTCACCGTGGGCGATCGGCTCGGCCGATGGCGGTCATGACGCAGTTGCGCTCGAGCTCGGCGGGCTCGAGGCGTTCGAGCACTTCCGCACTGCGGTGGAGGGGCACGGCATGCAGGTCGCCCTCGACCTGGCGCTCCAGGCCTCGCCTGACCATCCGTGGGTTCGGGACCATCCCGAGTGGTTCAGGCACCTGCCCGACGGGACGATCCGGTACGCAGAAAATCCACCGAAGCAGTACCAGGACATCTACCCGTTCGATTTCGCCGGGACCGATCCTGCCGTTCGCCGGGCGCTCTGGAGCGCCTGGCTGGACGTCGTGCGGACCTGGATCGAGCGGGGGGTGGGGATCTTCCGGGTCGACAACCCACACACCAAGCCGGTCGCCTTCTGGCGCTGGCTGATCGCCGAGGTGCGGCGCACCCACCCGCACGTGGTCTTCCTGGCCGAGGCGTTCACCGCGCCGAAGATGATGCGGGCGCTGGCCAAGGCCGGCTTCACCCAGAGCTACACGTACTTCGCGTGGCGCGAGAGCCGCGACGAACTGCGCACCTATCTGACGGAGCTGACGGCGACCGAGATGCGCGAGTACTTCCGCGGCAACCTGTGGCCGAACACGCCGGACATCAACCCGCACCACCTCGATCACGGCAGGCCAGCCTTCGAGACGCGCGCGGTGCTGGCCGCGACGCTCTCGCCGAGCTGGGGCATCTACTCGGGCTTCGAGCTCTGCGAGCAGGGTCGGCTTGGCGACCGCGAGGAATACGCGCACTCGGAGAAGTACGAGATCCGGGCGCGCGACTGGAGCGCCCGGCCGAACATCAGGTCGCTCGTCACCGGCCTGAATCGCGCGCGGCGCGAGTGGTCGGCGCTGCGCCTCTACGACAACCTCGAGTTCCAGGACGTCACCGGCGAGCGAACCCTCTTTTATCGCAAGGCGCTGCCCGACGGTACGGTCGACCCGCTGAGCGGCCAGCCGTCGCAGTGGCGCGACCCGGTCTACGTGGCGGTCAACTGCGATCCGACCACCGCCGAGCGAGCGATCCTGCACCCGAACCTGCCGGCGATCGGCATCGGCTGGGACGAGCCGTACCTTATGGTCGATCTCCTGACCGGGCGGACTCGTCGGTTGCGCGGCGCGGACGTGGCGGTCGAGCTCGACCCGCTCAGGTTGCCGTACCGCGTCTTCACCATCCGTCGGGCAGGCTCGCCGCGTCGGCGAGCCAGATCATGAGCCAGCGCGCGGGCCCGATCGAGCCGACCTGGAACGACGTGTGGGGCCGGTCCCGCGCGGTTTCGGACGAATCGCTGGCGGCGCTGAGGGAGGCGATGGGTGGCGATCCCGCCGATGCGCCGCCATCAGGGGTCGACCCGGTCCGCCTGGTGCGAGCCGGTGAGCGCCTTCCCGTAGCGGGGCATCTGACGCTCGAGGACGGGACCGATCTCGGCACGACGGCCAGGCTGCCGCCGGACCTGCCACACGGCTACCACGAACTGCACACCGACGCGGGCACGCAACTCCTTGTCTGCGCACCGCCGCAGTGTCATCTGCCGGCGGACCTCCGGACCTGGGGCTGGTCGGTGCAGCTCGCCACCGCTCGGTCGAGGCGGAGCTGGGGGATCGGTGACCTGGGAGACCTGCGCACATTGGCCAGCTGGTCGTCGCGCCTTGGTGCTGGCCTCCTGCAGGTCAGCCCGCTCGGCGCGCCGACCCCTGGTCCAGACCCCGAAGCCAGCCCGTACTACCCCGGCAGCCGGCGCTTTCGCAACCTGTTGCACATCGCCCTCGGCTCCGTCCCTGGCGCGGAGGGGATCGCCGACGAACTTGGGCACCTGGCGAGAGCCGGGGAGGCGCTGAACGCCGAGCGGATCGTCGACCGCGGCCGCGTCCTGCCACTGAAGCAGCGAGCGCTGGAGCAGATCTGGGCGTCGGGCGCTGGCGCTGCGATCGCCGTGGAGCAGGGTGTCGCGGCTCTCCGCGACGACCTCGGCCCGTCACTCCGCCAGTGGGCGACCTACTCGGTCCTTGCCGAGCGGCTCGGCAGCGATTGGCGCCGCTGGCCGGACGACCTGCGACATCCCGGCTCGCCGGCCGTGGAGCGCGAGGCGGCCGCCGCGGCTGGACGCGTTGCGTTCCACGAGTGGGTGCAGTGGCTCCTCGACGAACAACTGCGCGCCGCCGGAAGCCAGGGGCCGAGCCTGGTCCAGGACCTGCCGATCGGCTTCGATCCGGGCGGCTTTGACGCATGGTCATGGCAGGAGCAACTGGCGCAGGGTGCCAGCATGGGCGCACCGCCGGACCTTCTGGCGCTCGATGGCCAGGATTGGGGCCTCCCGCCATTCGTCCCGCATCGCCTCCGTGCGGCGGGATACCGACCCGTCATCGACACGCTTCGGGTCTCCCTCCGGCACGCCGGCGGGCTGCGGATCGACCATATCGGCGGGCTCTTCCGCGGGTGGTGGGTTCCGGCCGGGCGATCGTCGGGAGAGGGTGCCTACGTGCGCTTTCCCTCGGACGAACTGCTGGCGGTACTCGCGCTGGAGAGTGAGCGTGCGGGCGCATGGGTCGTCGGCGAGGACCTTGGAACGATCGAGCCGGGTGTCCGGCAGACGCTGGCCGATCGGCAGATCCTGTCGATGCGGCTGGTCTACTTCGAGGATGCGCCGCCGTCGGAGTACCCCCGGTTAGCCCAGGCGCTCATCACCACCCATGACCTGCCGACGGTGGCGGGCCTGTGGTGTGGCGCGGACCTCGCCGACCAGGAACGCAGCGGGGTGACCCCGGACCTTTCCGGCATGGCCATGCTCCGCGACCGTCTGCAGACGATCGCCGGCCAGCCCTCCGATGCCGATGCCCGCGACGTGATCATCGCCGCCCACGCCGCGCTCTCGGCCAGTCCGTCGGCGGTCGTCGCCGCGACACTGGAAGACGCCCTCGTCGTCGAGGAGCGAGTCAACGTGCCCGGCACCGTGATGCCGGCGAGGCAGAACTGGTCGATCGGTCTACCGTGTCCCATCGACGAGCTGGAGGCGGACCCGTTCGTGGCCCGCCTCGCCGGCGCCATGGCGACCGGCAGACCGGAGCGCTAGTCCGTCGCGGGTCGGAGAAAGACCGTGCCCAGCGCCGGAAGAGTGATCGTCGTCGAAGCCGGCATCTCGCCGACGCCTGCAGCAACGGCCATGAGGGGCCGCCGCCGGTCGGCGGTCGACCCACCGTAGCGGCGCGCATCGGTATCGAGGGCGATGTGCCAGGTCCCGTTGAAGGGCAAGCCCAGCCGGTAGCCGCGCCGCTTCGATGGTCCGAGGTTCTGCACGATCACGAGATGGTCGGTTGCGCCATCAGCCGTCGCACCGCGGCGAAGCCATGCGAACGTCGTCCCGTCCTCCTCGCCGATGTCGATCCAGCTGAAACCCGAAGGATCCTCGTCGCCCTCCCATAGCGCAGGATGGGCGCGATACAGCGTGCCCATGTCTGCCACGCATTGGGCCAGCCCCAGCCTCCACGCGTCGCCCAGCGCCGCCGCCCAGGGCAGTTCGCCGTCGTGATCCCACTCGGCGGCCGAGCCGAGCTCGCTGCCCATGAAGAGGAGCTTCTTGCCCGGCTGTCCCAGCTGGTTGGCCAGCAGCGAGCGAAGGCTCGCGAATCGCTGAGCGTTCTTGCCCGGCATCTTGCCCAGGAGCGATCCCTTGATGTGAACCACCTCGTCATGGGAGAGCGGCAGCAGCCACCGCTCCGTTCCGAGGTACAGGCCGCGGAAGGTGACGCGCTGTCGATGCTTGCCCCGCGCGGTCGAGGCGCGTCGGAAGTAGTCAAGGGTGTCGTGCATCCAGCCCATGTCCCACTTGAGGTCGAAGCCAAGGCCGCCCTGATCAGTGGGACGGGTGACGCCAGGAAAGGCGGTCGACTCCTCGGCCATGGTGACTGCGCCGGGGACGGTCCGGTGGACCCGATCGTTCAGCTCGCGCAGGAAGCGGAGCGCCTCGAGATTCTCCTTGCCGCCCTCCACGTTCGGACGCCATTGGCCCGGGCGGCGGGAGTAATCGAGGTAGAGCATCGAGGCCACTGCGTCGACGCGGAGGCCATCGAAGTGGAATTCGTCGAGCCAGTAGAGGGCGTTCGCCACGAGGAAGTTGCGCACCGGCGGCCGCCCGTAATCGAAGACCAGCGTCCCCCAGTCGGGGTGCTCGCCACGCATCGGGTCGGCGTGCTCGTAGAGCGCGCCGCCATCGAATCGGGCCAGCGCGTGGGCATCCTTCGGGAAGTGGGCGGGTACCCAGTCGAGGATCACGCCGATCCCGGCCTGGTGCAGCAGATCGACCATCGCCCGAAGGTCGTCGGGGGCGCCGAAGCGGGCCGTCGGGGCATAGAAGCCGGTGACCTGGTAGCCCCACGAACCGTCGAACGGATGCTCCGCGATCGGCAACAGCTCGACGTGCGTGAAGCCCAGCCGACGGCAATGCTCGGCGAGGAGGTAACCGATCTCGGCATACGAAAGCCAGCTCCCGTCTGGCCGGCGACGCCACGAGCCCAGATGGACCTCGTACACGCGCATCGGCGAGCGATGGGGGTCCCGAGCGGCTCGCGCGTGCATCCACTCGCCATCTGCCCATACGTGCCCCGTCGGGCCAGCCACCCGCGAGGCGGTCGCGGGGCGAAGTGATGCCCGGCGGGCCATCGGGTCGGCTCGCGGCTGCGTGCGGCCGTCGGCGCCGGTCACAGCGAACAGATACGCGTCCCCGGCGGACATGCCGGGCACGAATCCGGCCCAGAAGTCAGACGCGCCGATCCTCAGCATCGGGAGCCGGGCACCCGCCGACTCAACGGACTGCTCGACGCTCACACTGCGGGCATTCGGGGCCCACACGCTGAACGCCACCCCCGCGACGCCGTCGATCGTGCGCAGATGCGCCCCGAGCACCTCCCACGGCCGCGGGTGGCTTCCATCGGCGAGGCGTCGCAGGTCCTCATCGGCCATCACCGGCGGCGGGGGGTTGTGGTCGTCGCGCTGGGCTGGCGGCATCACCTACACCATACCCGAGCAGAGCAGCGTCGCCAGATCGGCGTTGCCCCGGCGGGGCCGATCGGTCATCCTTGGCGAAGCGTCCAGGCGCGTACTGACACATCCATCGGAGGCACCGTGGGCATCTTCGACGGTCTGCTCGGACTCCTCTCGCACGACGTCGGGATCGACCTCGGCACGGCCAACACACTCGTCACGGTCCGCCATCGCGGCATCGTCATCTCTGAGCCGAGCGTGGTCGCCATGGACACGCGGACAAAGCGCGTGCTCGCCATCGGCGCCGAGGCCAAGCGGATGGTCGGACGCACCCCGGCGAACATCGTCGCCATCCGGCCCCTTCGTGACGGCGTGATCAGCGACTTCGACGTCACCGAACAGATGATTCGCTACTTCATCCAGAAGGTGCACGACCGCTACGCCCGTATCCCGCGGCCACGCGTGCTGGTCGGGATCCCATCGGGCGTAACGGAGGTGGAAAAGCGCGCTGTGCGCGACGCAACCATCAATGCCGGGGCTCGCTGGGCGCGCCTGATCGAGGAGCCGATGGCGGCCGCCATCGGCGCCGGGCTGCCGGTCAGCGAACCGACCGGCTCACTCATCGTCGACATCGGCGGCGGTACGACCGAGGTCGCCGTGATCAGCCTCGGCGGGATCGTGGTCAGTCGATCGATCCGCATCGGGGGCGACGAGATGGACATGGATATCGTCGGCTTCGCCCGGCGCGAGTACAACCTGCTGATGGGAGAGCGGACCGCCGAGGAGATCAAGATCGCCGTGGGGTCCGCCCACCCGACGCCCGACGAGCGGACGGTGACGTTCCGCGGCCGCGACCTGCTGACCGGCCTCCCGCGCAGCGTCGAGGTGAGCAGCGAACAGATCCGCGAGGCCCTGGAGACCTCCGTGACGCAGATCATCGACGCGATCAAGGAGACGATTGAGGAGACGCCGCCGGAACTGGTGGCGGACATCATGGACCAGGGGATTGTTCTCGCCGGCGGCGGTGCGCTGCTGATCGGACTCGACAAGCGGGTCGCCGAGGCGACGCAGATGCCGGTGCATATCGCCGACGATCCGCTCACCTGCGTGGTGCGCGGCACCGGGCGGGTCCTCGAGGAGCTCGATACCCTCGAACGCGTGATGGTCAGCGAGCAGTTCAGCCGCGCGCCGCGCTGACCGAAGGGCCGCCATCGGTGGAACGAGCATGAGCGGCAGCCCGCATCGGCGCTCGCGGAGCGGACTCTGGTTCGCGTCGTTCACGGTCGTCTCGCTGCTGCTGCTGCTGACCTCGAGGACCGAGCCGGCCATGGCGCTCCAGGGTGCCGCCGCGCGCGCGCTTGATCCCGTGCGCAGCGTTCTCGCCGGCGCCACACAGGGGATCGCCGACCTGTTCGCCGCCGTTGGGGAGATCGACCGTCTGCGAACCGAGAACGACCGTCTGCGGAGCGAGCTGGCCGGTGCCGAACAGCGGATGGCCGAGCTGCGCGAGGCGGCAATCGAGAACGAGGAGCTGCGCGCGCTGCTCGGCCTGACCACCTCACTGGAGATGGACCTGCTGCCGGTGCGCATCACCGGTCGCGACCCGAGCAACTTCACATGGGACGTGGGAATCGACGCCGGCACCCGTGATGGGCTCGCCGTCGGCATGCCGGTCGTCGGATCGGCAGACGGGCGCGGCGCGCTGGCCGGGACGGTGGTGGCCGTGGCAGCCGATGCGGCGACGGTGCGCCTCGTGGTGGACACGCGGTCCCGCGTCGTCGCGCTCGATCAGCAGACGCGCGCCCTGGGCCTCGTCGAGGGCCAGCTCGGCGGCCAGCTGGTGATGGTGCAGGTGCGCGTTACCGACACGCTCGCTGTCGGCGACACGATCATCAGCGCTGGTCTAGCGCTCAGGGAGGACGGGACCGCCGCGGAGAGGAGTCCGTATCCGCGGGGCCTGCTGATCGGCACGGTGGTTGCGCTCCAGCAGGACGCCAACGCGCTGACCGAGACCGCCTTCCTGCGCCCGGCGTTCGACTTCGTGCGAACCGATCGGCTGCTGGTGATCCTGGCCTTCACGCAGGACTAGGCCGCCGCGGGCGCCGGCAGGGGTTGCCTGCGCGCACATGGCCCCATCGTCGCGCACCGATCTGACCATCGAGGCATGGGCATTTCACGCCACCGCCCCTACGGTTCGAGCTGGAGCACTGCCGCCGAACAGCGCGTCTCGGCAGCGCCCAGGACGAGGACAACCCGTTGCCATACCGATTCCGTGTCGCCGCCATCGCCGCCCTAACGCTTACCGCGTCGGTCCTCTCCGCCGTTCCGGCGGCGGCCGTGGTAACGCCGCAGAAGGTGGCGATCATCGTGGGCCCACTCGGAACGGGCACTGACTCGTATCGGCAGGACGCGGATCGAACCGCGGCCGCCGCAGAGGCGGCCGGTGCGACGGTGGTCAAGGTCTACTCGCCGAACGCCACATGGGCCAACGTCAAGGCGGCGGTGAACGGGGCCAACATCGTCATCTACATGGGCCATGGCAACGGGTACCCCAACCCATACAGCACCGGCATCGAGTACCGCGACCGGGTCAACGGGTGGGGTCTGAACCGGACCGCCGGAGCCGGCGACGGGGACAACTGGTCGACCACGATGGTCTACTGCGGCGAAAAGGCACTCCTCGGCACGCTGACGAGCTCCGACGGTTCCGCGCAGTGGAGCTACTGCGGTGGGAGCACGAACACCGATGGGATCAGCCCGGCGCCGAACTGGGTGATGATCTACGGCAACGCCTGCTACGCGCCCGGTGCCAGCGAGTCGTGGGACACGCCCGCTACCGAGTCGGTCGCCCTCGAGCGCGTGCGGAATTACTCCTACCCCGCACTCGCCGCAGGCGCCTCGGCCTACTACGCCAGCGACCTCGGGACCGATTGGCTCGTCACCTCGATCCTGGAGAACCCGTCCATGGCGCACGGGGACATCACCCGCGCGGGCCAGGGCTACGAGCAGGACGCGCAGCGCCACTTCCCTCACCCAGACGTCGCGAATGCCGAGATCTGGATCCAGCGCACGTCGCGCTGGGGAGGTGGTGACGAGGACTACCTGTTCGCGTATGCCGGCAACCCGTTCGCCAAGCCTGACGGTTCTCCGACCAACGGCACGCCCTTCACCGACATCGATACGAGCACATTCAGTGCGGACATCGTCTGGCTGTGGGAGTCGGGCATCACCTCCGGCTGCACGGCGTCGAAGTTCTGCCCAAGCAGCTCCGTGACGCGCGGCCAGATGGCGGCCTTCCTGGGGCGTGCGCTGAACCTGCAGCCGGCAGCGCCACTGGCTTACGGAACGAAGTACACCGTCGACGACAGGACGATCTGAGCGTCGACAATGTGTCGCTGGCACCGCTCTCCTGGAGCTTCACGGTGCAGACCGATCCCGCCACCACGGCCCCTGCCGCGACCACCTATGACCCGCCGGCCGCGCTGGTCTTCAAGGGCGGCACCCACACCGGCTACAAGTTCAACAGCAGCGGCGCGGTGACCGCCACCAAGAGCGCCACCCTGTCGCGCGACTCTGGCGCCAACACCAGCACGCGCTCGACCATCGCCAACCAGTCCGGTAACTGGTTCCTGGTCACCAACGGTATCTGGGCCGGCTACTGGCTGCGCGAGTCGAGCATGTTGTTCCTGGCTGCGCCGGTCGTGGCCCCGCCGCCCCCGACCTCGACCGCTTCACTCCCCAACGCCACCTACAGCCCGGCGGTGTCGCTGGTCTTCAAGGGCGGCACCCACACCGGCTACAAGTTCAACAGCAGCGGCGCCATGACCGCGCAGAAGAGCTACACCCTGCCCAAGGACTCCGGTGCCAGCACCAGCAAGCGCACCACCATCGCCAACCAGTCGGGCAGCTGGTACTACGTCACCAACGGAGTGTGGGCCGGCTACTGGCTGCGCGGGTCGGAGATCTTGTTCCTGAAGACTGCGCCGGTGGCCGCCGCTTCACTCCCCAACGCCACCTACAGCCCGGCGGTGTCGCTGGTCTTCAAGGGCGGCACCCACACCGGCTACAAGTTCAACAGCAGCGGCGCCATGACCGCGCAGAAGAGCTACACCCTGCCCAAGGACTCCGGTGCCAGCACCAGCAAGCGCACCACCATCGCCAACCAGTCGGGCAGCTGGTACTACGTCACCAACGGAGTGTGGGCCGGCTACTGGCTGCGCGGGTCGGAGATCTTGTTCCTGCGCTGAGCCCGGGCGGCGAGCCGGTGAGCGGCCCATTCGTACCATGGTCCGGGCCGGTCTGGGTCGGTAGGTTGGAGACCGGAACGGGCGGACGCACGAGTCCGCTCATCTGAACCCTGCTGGTGATCCAAGTATGACACGTCGACCGATCGCGATCCTCGTGGTCTGACGGGCTCCTGGTCGGAGTGGTCTGCCGCTCCCGGTGTCGTGCGTGCGGCGAACCCGATCTCAGCACTCCTCCATCCGTCGTCATACCTCCGCTTCGCCGCGATGGGCCCGTGACCCTCCCGAACGGGAAGGTGCTGCCGGTCAAGCCGGCATGGGTCCAGGAGTCATCGGTTCAGGCCCAGATGCTTGCCGAGCACGAGCAGGATCGCCTCCTTCGCGCCCGGTGAGCGTCCTGACAAGATCAACGCGACGCAGCATCACTGTCGCTCGCGACCGGATCGCCGACGCCATGTCTCCCCGTTCGGCCTGGCATCGCCCGGTGCGGCCTACGCGACGTTGGCGGCCACATCGCTGCCCAACGGCATGCTCAAGGAGGTCTTTGGCTTCCTGCCGTACTGGATGCTCAGCGCCTGGCGAACTGCAGTGGATGCAGTACCAGCTCGTGACCACCATCGCCTACTTCGGCGTCGCGGCTCGGTCCGACGGCAGCCTCGCGACCTCGAGTGGTGGCGCGCCGACTGCGGGCTGGAGCGGCTGGAACTCGAGCGCCATGACCGGCGTCATCAATGCGGCTCACGCGCGAGGTGTGCGCGTCGTCCTGACCATCACCATGATGGCCTGGGACGGCGGCGCGGGGCAGGCGGCCCTGCTCGGCAATGCGACCGCGCGGACCGCGCTGGTCAACAACATCGTGTCCGCGGTCGGCAACCGCAACGCCGATGGCGTCAACCTCGACTTTGAGCCGGTCTTCACCGCGCAGCGTGACCAGTACACCAGCTTCGTGCGGCAGCTCAAGGCCGGCCTGGTGGCAGCTGGCGTCGGGTCGTACCTGACGGTCGACACGACCGCCGGCGCTGCCACCTGGTCGACCGGCTACGACGTCGCTGCCCTGACGGCAACCGGAGCAGCCGATGCAATCTTTGTAATGGGCTACGACTACAGCTGGTCCGGCTCGTCCCGCGCGGGCGGCGTCGCGCCCATGGAGTCGCCCTATATCCTCGATGTGACCGATTCGGTCGATGACTTCCTGTCGGTCATGCCGGCCAGCAAGATCATCTGGGGGGTCCCGTACTACGGTCGCACCTGGCAGACGACGACCGACACGCTGAACTCCCCGACGCGATCTGGCGCATCGGCGGCATCCAAGGCGTACTACTACACCGGTGCCCGCGACCTTGCCGCTGCCCACGGACGGCGCTGGGACGACGTCGGCAAGGTGCCCTGGTTCAGGTACTACGACTCCGCAAAGGCCACCTGGGTGCAGGGCTACTACGACGACCCGACCTCGCTCACCCACAAGTACGACATGGTCAACGCGCGCGGGCTGGCCGGCACCGGGATGTGGACGCTGTTGATGGACCAGGGAGACAACGCGCTGTGGAACCTGCTGGCCGCCAAATTCGTCACCGACACGACGGCACCGGCCGGTGGCATCCGCATCCTCCCGGCGGTGACCGATGCCTCTGCCGTCCGCGTGGTTGGGCGGCGACCGATGTCGGCTCGGGCGTCGCGTCGTACAGCGTGCAGGTGCGCGACACTGCGTCCGGGACGTGGAACGCATGGCTGACCGGCACCACGGCCACGAGCGGCCACTACGTCGGCGTGCCGGGCCACACCTACGAATTCCGCGTTGCCGCAAGCGACTTCAAGAGGCAACCAGCAGCCATGGCTGGCATCCAGTCCGGTGCCGGGCACTACCCTGGCGGTCGGCGGCTTCGGTCGCGTGCTGACTGATACGCTCAACGTACGCTCCGGGGTCGGGACCTCCTTCTCCGCGATCGACCAACTGACGGGCGATGCGCTGGTGGCGATCCTCGGCGGACCGATCGACGCCGGGGGCTACAGCTGGTACCAGGTTCAATTCGACTTTGCCGAGTGGCCGTCGTCTGACTACCCGCGCCTCGGGTGGGTCGCCGGCGGCACCTCAGGCGCGCCGTATGTCGCACCGACGGCGGCCCCGAACATGACGACCATCTCCCCCGTGGTGACCGGCTTACGCGGTCTCACCAAGGACCATCAGTCCGAACGGAGACGGCGTCCTGGACGGCAGCATCGGCATCCTTCACCTTGCCGCGCGCGCGCCTCGAGCGTGCGCCTCGACGTCCTGTCGTCTGCCGGCGAGGTGGTGCGAAGCATCGACCTGGGACAGCGCTGGGTCCGGCGTGCGTAGCGCGGCCTGGGACGGCCGATTGACCTCAGGGTCCTGGGCCGCGGCCGCAGCGTATCTGCTGCGCATCACCGCGACGGACGCCGCGGGTACGCACCCGGCACCGGCAGTCGGCGTCGACGGCGCAGTGCTCGCCGCGTGGGGGGTCTCCGCCGACCTGACGGGTCCGACGCGCCGGTTCGCTCTCGCCGATCGGGTCCGGCGTGTCGACGACGGCATCGTGACCGCGACCATGAACGAGTCGGTGACCGGCGATCGACCGCTTCACTTCACACTCATCGACTCCGCCACCGGCGCCCCGGTGGCGGGGAGTGTTGCCTACGACGCAGCCACCCGGCGCGCGACCTATCGGCCCACGGTGGCGTTGGCTTCCGGCTCCCTCTACCGCGCGACGCTGCGCGGGGCCATCCGTGACGCCGCCGGCAATCTGCTCTCGCGAATCGCCTGGACCCTTCGGACGGCCCCTGAGGCGTTACCACCTACACCCGTGGCGGGCGCTCACCTTCAGGGCGGCAACGCACACCGGGTACAGCTTCGACTGCGCCGGCGGGTGACCGCGACCGAAGAGCGCCACCCTGTCGCGCGACTCTGGCGCGCCACCAGTCACGGAGCGAGACCATTGCCAACGCAGCCGGTACCTGGTTCCTGATCACCACCGGCATATGGGACGGCTTCTGGGTGCGTGAATCGAGCATGTTGTTCCTGGCTGCGCCGGTCGTGGCCCCGCCGCCCCCGACCTCGACCGCTTCACTCCCGAACGTCACCTTCAGCCCGGCGGTGTCGCTGGCTTCACGGCGGCACCCACCCGGCTGACAGTTCACAGCAGCGGCGCCATGACCGCGCAGAAGAGCTACACCCTGCCCAAGGACTCCGGTGCCAGCACCAGCAAGCGCACCACCATCGCCAACCAGTCGGGCAGCTGGTACTACGTCACCAACGGAGTGTGGGCCGGCTACTGGCTGCGCGGGTCGGAGATCTTGTTCCTGAAGACTGCGCCGGTGGCCGCCGCTTCACTCCCCAACGCCACCTACAGCCCGGCGGTGTCGCTGGTCTTCAAGGGCGGCACCCACACCGGCTACAAGTTCAACAGCAGCGGCGCCTGACCGCGCAGAAGAGCTACACCCTGCCCAAGGACTCCGGTGCCAGCACCAGCAGGCGCACCATCATCGCCAACCATCGGGCAGCTGGTACTACGTCACCAACGGAGTCTGGGCCGGCTACTGGCTGCGCGGGTCGTAATCTTGTTCCTGCGCTGAGCCCGGGCGGCGAGCACTCGACTCCAGACGTCCATCGCGCCCCGCCAGGTGCCTTCGATCGCGAATCGCTCCGGCCGTGGCCGCGACCGCCACCGGGTCGTAGTCGGGGACCCGTGCCAGCGCCTCGGCGAAGTCGCCGTCGCGCACCAGCGTTCCGCTGACTCCGTCACGCACCACGTCACGCAGCCCGCCGGTGTCGCTGGCCACCACCCAGCGGCCCGCGGCGATCGCCTCGGCGGCAACGAGGCCGAACCCCTCCGCCTGGGATGGGACCAGCACCACGTCGTGTGACGCCATCAGCTCCGGCACCTCCGCCGGATCGACCTCGCGAATTCCCGGTCCGAGCAGGGTGTCGGCCAGTGCGCGGGCCGTTTCGATGCCCTTGGACGAGAGGTCGCCGCCCAGGTAGAGAACCCGCCGCGTGGCTGGACGCGGCAGCACGTGGAAGCGCGCCCGGTCGACGCCCGGCGCGATGACGATCGGGTCGCCACCGAGTGCACGTACCAGCGCAGCCGTGTCCTCCGAGTTGGCAACGATCGCGTCGGCACCGCGGATCACCCGGCGTGCCAGCCACCGCATTGCCCGGCCGCGGTGGGCGATCTCGCGCACGTCGCTGCCGTGCGCGAAGACCACCAGCGGAAGGCGACGGACCCGGGCCGCCAGCAAGGCCACCGCGCCGGCGGGCACCACGAAGTGTCCCTCGACACCGTCATAGCGGCCGCGCCGCGCCAGCGCTGCCCAGGTCATGGACAGGTAGCGGCGCCAACCCGCGTGCGCATAGTCGCGTGGCGCGATCACCGTGGTGGTGATCGCAGGATCGGCCAGGCGGTCGCGCACGAACGCCCCGGCCGCGGGGCGGTCGGATGTCGGATAGCGGGCGCTGATGACCAGCAGGCGAAGGGGACGCATGGCTCGGGCCTGACGGTAGCGCATCCCCGGCCCCTCGCGGCGAACCGCACCGGGGGGCGCGGCGCGTAGAATCGGCGTCATGACCTCCATCGCCGCATCGCGTCGTGCCGAGGGGCGCGCTGTCAACCAGCTGCGCCCGGTCAAGATCGTGCCCGACTACCTCAAGTTCGCCGAGGGATCGGTCCTCATCCGAGTGGGCGACACGCGCGTCATCTGTGCCGCCACCATCGAGGATCGCGTTCCGGGCTGGATGCGCGGCAAGGGCAAGGGCTGGATCACTGCTGAGTACAGCATGCTGCCGCGGGCGGGGACCGAGCGGAGCCAGCGCGAGGCCCAGACCGGGCGGATCGGGGGTCGAACCCACGAGATCCAGCGACTGATCGGACGATCGCTGCGCGCGTGCATCGACCTGCCGCGCCTCGGCGAGCGGACCATCACCCTCGACTGCGACGTGATCCAGGCGGACGGCGGAACGCGCACGGCGAGCATCACCGGCGCATACGTCGCCCTGGCACGCGCGCTCACCAAGTTCGGGATGGGGCACCTGCTGGTCGGCAAGGTCGCGGCGGTCAGCGTGGGGATCTCCGGCGGACAGTTGCTGCTCGACCTCGACTACGCAGAGGACTCGACCGCCGAGGTGGATTTCAACGTCGTCATGACCGACGACGACCGATTCATCGAAGTGCAGGGGACCGGGGAGCAGCACTCCTTCAGCCGCGAGCATATGAACCAGCTCCTCGACCTCGCGGGTGGCGGGATCCGCCAGCTCTTCGCACTCCAGCAGGCGGCCATCGAGGCTCCCGCGTCCGAGTGAGCAGGCTCCTGCTGGCCACCACCAATGTCGGCAAGCAGCGCGAGTTCGCTCGACTCCTCGGCGAGATCTCCGGGAGCATCGTGACCCCGCAGCAGCTGGGCCTCCACCTTGACGTCCCGGAACCGCACGACAGCTACGCCGAGAATGCAGCGGCCAAGGCGGTTGCCTACGCTCGCGGATCGGGCCTTCCCGCACTCGCGGATGACTCGGGGATCGAGGTGGCGGCGCTCGCCTGGGGTCCCGGGGTGAGGAGCGCCCGGTTCGGCCGAGTAGGTGGTGACCCGGACCAGCTGTTGGAGGCGGTCACGGGAGCCGTGGACCGCCGCGCGCGCATGGTCTGCTGGCTTGCGCTGGCTGTCCCCGGTTCAGGCCCGGATGGGACGCCGCGCGACCCTCGAGTCGAGCTCTTCAGCGGCGTGGTCGAGGGGACATTGGCGACCGAACGGCGAGGCCGGGCCGGCTTTGGCTACGACCCGATCTTCCTGCTCCCGAGCGGCGTCACCACGGCCGAGTTGCCGGAGGTGGAGAAGGATGCGATCTCGCATCGCGGCCGCGCAGTGGCAGATGCGCTTCCGCGCCTCCGACAGCTCCTTGATGATCCTGGCGTGGCCGGGGACCACGGCTGATGGATACAATTGCCGCCCCAATGGAGCACGCATGAACAACCGTCCTGCGCGCATCCACCCGAGCGCCGACGTGGCAGACACCGCCTCGATCGGCAGCGGCACGAGCATCTGGCATGGCGCACAGGTACGCGAGGGCGCGCAGATCGGGTCGGACTGCGTCATCGGCAAGAACGTCTACGTCGACGCCGGCGTGGTCATAGGCGACCGGGTGAAGATCCAGAACAACGTGAGCGCCTACGCAGGGGTGACCGTGGAGGATGGTGTCTTCATCGGTCCGCACGTCTGCTTCACCAACGACAAGGTGCCGCGCGCGGTCAACCCGGACGGCACCCTCAAGACCGATGCCGACTGGGAGGTGAGCCCCACCCTGGTCCGAGCCGGGGCGGCCCTGGGCGCCAACAGCACCATCCTGCCGGGCGTGACGATCGGGCGCTGGGCGATGGTCGGCTCCGGCAGCGTGGTGACGCGCGACCTGGCCGACTACGAGCTGGCCGTCGGCAATCCTGCACGCCGAGTCGGGAGCGCCTGCCCGTGCGGTCAGCCGCTGCGCGATGGAGAGGACGGCGCGGCTTTCCATGGCCCATGCCCCCGCTGCGGGACGCACTTCCCTCCGCGCGCCGGCGAGGCCGGGGGATGAGGGTCCTGACGGTCGTGGGCGCGCGGCCGCAGTTCATCAAGGCGGCGCCGCTGAGTCGCGCGCTGCGGCGCTCGCACGACGAGCTGCTGGTGCACACCGGACAGCATTACGACGACGCCATGAGCGCGGCCTTCTTCCGTGACCTGGAGATGCCTGAGCCCGACGTCAACCTTGAGGTCGGCAGCGGGTCGCACGGGGCCCAGACCGCCGAGATGCTGCGCCGCCTGGAGCCGATCATCGGCGAGCACCGCCCCGATGGCGTCCTGGTCTACGGCGACACGAACTCGACGCTGGCCGCCGCGGTTGCCGCATCCAAGATCGCGTACCCCGACGGATCCCGGCCGTGGCTCGCCCACGTCGAGGCGGGGCTCCGCTCATTCAACCGGGAGATGCCCGAGGAGCGAAACCGCGTCGTCGCCGACCACCTTGCCGACCTGCTCCTGGCTCCGACCCAGACGGCGATGGCACACCTCGCCGTCGAGGGCCTCGCCGCGCGCTCCGAATACGTCGGTGACGTGATGGTCGACGCCTATCGCTGGGCCGAGAGCCGGTCAGGTGACCAGGTGCCTTCCGCCGCACGTGACCGACCCGGCTACCTGCTGCTGACGCTCCACCGCGCCGAGAACGTGGACGATCCCGAGCGTCTCGCAGCCTGGCTGGACAGCATCGCGGCGGCGGCGGGCGACCGGTCGGTGCTCTTCCCGATGCACCCCCGGACGAGCGCGAGCATGGAGCGCGCTGGCCTGGCACTGGGGGTCGGCATCGTCGCGGTGCCGCCGGTCGGCTACCTCGAGATGGTTGCCCTGGAGCGCTCCGCATCGGCGATCCTCACCGACTCCGGCGGCGTGCAGAAGGAGGCGTACCTGGCCGGCGTCCCATGCCTCACCCTGCGCACCGAGACCGAGTGGCCCGAGACGGTGGCCGCTGGCTGGAATCGCGTGATCGGTAACGATCCGGCCGGGCTGCGGGAGGTCCTGGCCGACGCGCTCGCCATGGATCGCGGGCGGGCACGTCCTGACCTGTTCGGCGACGGCAACGCCGCGGGACCGTATCGTGTCAGCTCTCGAACGACATCACCACCGACGCGAGGCTCGGCTGCCGGTCGGCATCCCGTCGCACCCAACGGAGGCATCCACATCGTGATCCCGATCGCACGCCCGCAGATGGGCGACGAGGAGAAGGACCTGGTCTGGAGCGCGCTCAGTTCCGGCGCGCTCGCCCAGGGCGCGCGCGTCCGCGAGCTCGAGGAGCGCTTTGCCGAGTTCATCGGGACCCCGCACGCGGTAGCCACCAGTTCGGGCACGACCGCGCTGCACCTCGCCCTGCTGGGCTACGGCATCGGTCCCGGCGACGAGGTCGTGACCGTCCCGTTCACCTTCATCGCCAGCGCCAACAGCATCCTCTACACCGGCGCGACTCCGGTCTTCGTCGACGTGCAGGAGACGACCTTCAACATCGATCCGGCCCTTGTCGAGGCCGCCATCACGCCGCGCACCAGGGCGATCATGCCGATCAGCCTGTATGGGCAGCCGGCCGACATGACGGCCATCGCCGCCATCGCCGACCGCCACGGCCTGGCGGTGGTGGAGGACGCGTGCCAGAGCCACGGTGCCGCCATCGCGGATCGCCGCTCGGGTACCTGGGGAGCGGGATGCTTCTCGTTCTACCCGACCAAGAACATGACCACCGGCGAGGGGGGCATGCTGACCACGGCGGACGGCGACGTGGCGGATCGCGCGCGGCTCCTGCGCGAACACGGGATGAAGGTGCGCTACCACCATGACACGGTCGGCTACAACTTCCGCATGACCGATATCCACGCCTCCATCGGGCTCGGCCAGCTACCCAAGCTGGCCGGCTACAACGAGCGTCGCCGCGCGATCGCCGCGCGCTACGACGCCGAACTGCGCGGCGTGATCACCCCGTGGGTGAAGCCCGGGGTCACGCACGTCTACCATCAGTACACGATTCGGGTGAACCGCCGAGACGAGTTCGTCGAGCAACTCCGCGAGCGCGGCGTCGGGACAGGCATCTACTACCCGATCCCGGTCCATCATCAGAAGCCGTTCGTGGCGCTGGGCTACGGCGAGCAGCACTACCCGGTGGCCGAGCGGCTGACCGACCAGGTCGTGTCGATTCCGGTTCATCCCTCCCTTTCCGATGCGGAGGCGCAGACGGTGATCGCCGCGGTCAACGAGGTCGCGGCCAAGCTCGGTCCCATCGACGGGGCCAAGGCATGAGCGGCTCTGGCTCGCGAGCGTTGCGGGCCGGCGTGGTCGGCCTTGGCATGATGGGTCGCAACCACGTGCGCGTGTGGGACGAGGCGGTCGACGGGGTCGAGCTGGTCGCCGTCGCCGATCCTGAGCCGGAGGCAGTCCGTCGAGCGACCCAGGGCCGCGCGGCGGAGGGCTACGCCTCGGCCGAGGAGATGCTTGCCTCCACGTCGCTCGACCTGCTGAGCATCGTGGCTCCGACCTCGCTCCACCTGCCGATTGCGCTCGCGGCGCTGGGAGCCGGCACCCACGTTCTCGTCGAGAAGCCGATCGCCGCCAGCCGCGCAGAGGCCGAGCAGATGATGGATGCTGCCAGGCGCGCTGGCCGGATGCTGACCGTCGGGCACATCGAGCGTTTCAACCCGGCGATCCTGGAACTGCGACGGCGGTTGGCGGCAGGTGAGCTCGGGCGCATCTTTGAGATCCGCGCCACGCGGCTCGGCCCCTTCCCCGCTCGCATCCGCGACGTCGGCGTGGTGGTGGACCTGGCGCCGCATGATCTCGATGTGATGCGATTCCTGCTCGGCTCGGACCCGGTCCGCCTCTATGCCGAGACCGAGCAGCGCATCCACACCGATCACGAGGACCTCTTCGTGGGGCTCATGAAATTTGCGAATGGCGCGGTCGGCGTGCTCGATATCAACTGGCTCACGCCGACCAAGGTCCGCACCCTGAGCGTCACCGGCGAGCGCGGCATGTACGTCGCCGACTATCTCGCCCAGGATCTGGTCTTCTATCCGAATCCAGATGCGCGGCGGCTCAGCGGGAACGGAGGGGCGGCAGGCGTGGCATCGGTCGCGGAGGGCGAGATGACGCGTCGAGTGATTCGCCGCCAGGAGCCGCTGGTGGTGGAGCTGTCCGAGTTCGCGCGCGCGGTGCGCGAGGACGGGCCGCCGCCGGTCGACCCGCACGAGGCGATGGTCGCCCTCCTGCTGGCGCGAGCGATGGTCGATTCCGCCCGCGATGGGCGTGTCGTTGCCGGCGACGAGCTGCGGGAGGTGCTGGCGTGAAGGTCGCGGTCGTCGGGCTCGGCCATATCGGCCTTCCGCTCGCCGTCCAGTACGCCGGCCGCGGCCACGACGTGATCGGCTGTGACGTGGCCGCGTGGATCGTCGATGCGATCAACCGCGGTGAGTCTCCGCACGACGATGAGCCCGCACTGACGACACAGGTGCCCGGGCTCGTGGCCGCCGGCCGCCTGCGTGCGACGACGGATGACGCTGCGGGTGTGCGGGAGGCGGACGTCGTGGTCGTCATCGTCCCGGTTGTGGTGGACGAGCGTCGCCAGATCGACTTCGGGCCGATCGACGCAGCCACGCGCGAGATTGCGGCCGGCCTGCAGCCGGGGACGATCGTGATCTACGAGACGACGCTGCCGGTCGGCACCACCCGCGATCGCTTCGGCCCAATGCTCGAGGCCGGCAGCGGCCTCAACCTCGACCGCGATTTTCACCTCGCCTTCTCGCCCGAACGCGTCCTGGTCGGTCGGGTCCTGCTGGACCTCCAGCGCTACCCGAAGATCGTGGGCGGCACGAGTCCGGAAGGCACGCGCCGTGCAGTCGAGTTCTATCGGTCCGCCCTGGCAGAGGGGACCGAGGTTCGTGCCGTCTCGAATGCCGAGACCGCGGAGATGACCAAGCTCGCCGAGACGACCTACCGCGACGTGAACATTGCGCTCGCCAACGAGTACGCCCGCTATGCGGCGAGGCGCGGCATCGACGTCACCGAGGTGATCGCGGCCGCCAACTCGCAGCCGTTCAGCCACATTCACGCCCCCGGGGTCGGTGTGGGCGGCCACTGCATCCCGGTCTACCCCCACTTCCTGTTCAACGACGAGCCCGACCTTCGTCTCCCGCCCCTGGCGCGCCAGATCAACGAGGAGATGGGAGGCTGGGCGGTCGACCAGCTTCGTGATCGGATCGGCGCCCTCGACGGTACCGGCGTGCTGGTGCTGGGCATCGCGTATCGCGCTGACGTTCGCGAGGATGCCTTCAGCTCGGCCTTCAAGATCCGTGACGAGCTGCGAGCCGCCGGGGCGATCGTCTACGGGCACGACCCGTACTTCTCGGACGAGCACATCCGCTCACTCGGGTTCGAGCCGTACGATCTGGGCGCGCCAGTGCCGGTGCGCGGCGCCATCGTGCAGGCCGGCCACGACGCCTACCGGTCGATCGACCTGCGGGAGATCCCGGAGCTGGAGCTGCTGATCGACGGCCGTAACGCGCTGGACCGTACCAGCGTCGAGGCTGCCGGCGTGGCTTACCTCGGCATCGGCCGTTGACCATGGAGGGCGTGCAGCGTCGCGTCGGACTTGCCGCGGGGAGCGGCGTGGTCGTAGTCGTGCCCACCTACAACGAGCGCGAGAACCTGGAGGGACTCGTCACCGCCGTGCTGGCCGCCCTGCCAGAGGCGAGCGTGCTGGTGGTGGACGACAGCTCGCCGGACGGGACCGGGGAGCTGGCCGATGCGCTGGCCGCTGACGAACCCCGCGTCGTGGTTCTGCACCGATCGGCCAAGGAAGGCCTGGCGGTGGCCTACCGCGACGCATTCCGCTGGGCGCTCGACCGTCCCGGGACGCGGGCGGTGGTGCAGATGGATGCCGACTTCAGCCACGACCCTGCCGATCTGCCGCGCCTCCTGACGCCGCTCATGAACGATGCGGATCTGGTGCTCGGCACGCGCTACCTGCCTGGCGGTGGGACGGTCGGCTGGCCGCTCTACCGCCAACTGATCAGCCGGGCCGGCACGCTCTTCGCGCGGACGGTGCTGCTCCTCCCATATCGCGACCTGACCGGCGGCTTCAAGGCCTGGCGTCGAGAGGTGCTGGAAGCAGTTCGGCTGCGCGAGTCGAGCGCGAGTGGATATGGCTTCCAGGTCGAGACGACCTGGTGGGCGCACCGTCGCGGCGCGAAGATCGTCCAGGTCCCCATCATCTTTCGGGAGCGTGTTGCCGGCCGCTCGAAGATGCGCGGTGGGATCGTCGGCGAGGCGCTGGTGCTCGTCCTCCGCCTGCGCTGGGAGGCGATGCGCGACGCCGTTCGCCGCTCCCATTGAGGCGTCGGCGATGGCAGGAATGGCCCTCTTCGGCTAGCATGGCGCCTCGCCCGATGTTGACGCCATCCTCTCCCGCCCTGCGGAGAACGCGCTGCCCCCATGTCCTTTCGTAGCCGACCGGTCCTCGACCGAAAACACCGTCCGCGCTGGCAGGACGAGCTGCGCAGCCAGCAGCTGGTCATCGGCGGCTTTGCGGTAGCCATCGCGGTCGCGGTCGGCATCTTCGGGGCGACCGTCTGGAACGATCACTACGCCGCTCACCTGCGCCAGGTGGCCTATGCCAACGGCGATGCCTACACCGTCGACGACCTCACCAAGCGGATGGACGCGATCGGATCGGAGCTCCAGGCCGCCGGCCTTGATCTGCAGGGCCAGTTGGGCGGAACGCGCGACTCGATCATCAACCAGCAGCTGAGCGTCGTCACGGATCAGCTGCAGGCTCTCGCCGGGACGGCGACAGAGTCGCTCGTGCTCGGCAATGCCCTGGAGCACGCCGCCGGCAAGTACGGCCTGACCATATCCGACGCCGAGCTGGATGCCGAGATCACACGCCGGCGATCGCTGCAGGAGCGCATCAAGCTGTCGGTGGTCAGCGTGGACGCGCTGCCGGACGACGCCCAGGCCGGCGACACGCCGACCGATGCTGACTGGGCGCGCGCCGAGGGGGAGGCGGGCGCCATCTTCGCCGAGCTCCAGGGCGGCGCCGACTTCGCGACCGTCGCCCGCGACAGGTCCGACGACCCTGCCGCCGCGTTTGATGGCCTCATCGGCTGGATCCAGGAGGCCGATTTCCAGTATGCGGACTACTTCGCCGAAGTAACCGATGCGAACGCCACGGCCGGCGACCTGCTCGGCCCGACCAGGGACGACACCGGCTACCACATCCTGCGACTCGACGAGCGCCGCCCTGCCGGACCGGACCAGCCGCTGATCGATCTGCTGTCGGGAGCCGGGGTGACCGAGGCCGAGTATCGCGCCTACGTGCGCAGCGAACTGCTGCGCCAGAAGTTCCGCGAGCACTTCGAGAATGTCGTGATGGTCCGCTACCAGCCACAGCGGAACGTGTCCCAGATCTTCATCGCCGCCGACCAGGGCGTCCCGATTCCGAAGCAGCGCGTGCGCCACTACCTGGCGCAGCCGATCCCCGGCGCCGATGACCAGAGCGCGGCGACCGAGGATCAATGGGCTGCCGCGCTGGCGCGCGCGAACGGCTTCCGAGACGACGCACTCGAGCCCGATGCCGACTGGTATGTCATCGCCGCCGACAGTGACGACCCGGGGAGCCGATCGAAAGGGGGCGACCTGGGCTGGTATGACCCGACCTCCGGCAACTTCGTGGCCGAATTCGAGGCTGCCATCGCCGACCTGACAGTCGGTGAGGTGAGCGAGCCGGTGAAGACGCAGTTCGGCTACCACGTCATCCAGGTCACCGATACGCGCACGACTGCGCAGGACCAGGCGGACAGGCTGGTGGAACAGTTGCGTGACGACCCTGAGGCCTTCGCCCAGCTGGCAAGGGAGCAGAGCGAGGACAGCAGCACCGCCGCCAAGGGCGGCGAACTCGGGTGGGTGATCCCGTACCAGCTCGAGGAGGACCGCAGCCACGCCATCTTCGAGATGACGACGCCGAATCAGATCAGCGACGTCATCGAGACTGGCAACGGGTTCTGGATCTTCAAACTCGTCGACAGTTCCGACCTTCGCTGGGTGCCGAAGCAGCAGATCGAACGCGTGCGCCAGTCCGGCTTCACGCGGTGGATCGCCGAGGTGCGGTCCAGCTCCCAGATCTGGGTCGATCCTGACTTCACGGCATCCAGCGCCGCCTGAGGTCGGGAAGCGTGACGTCGTCAACCGGCGTCGATGAGCTCCTTGCGGCGGCCGGGCTCGACCCGGCCGACGGGATCCAGGTGGTATCGGTGGCTCGACTGTCCGCCCTCGCCTTCGATCCGTCGATCCCGCTCGTTCTGCTCGCCGCTGACGCATCGGCCTCGCCGCAGCAGGATGAAGCCCGAGGTTCCGTTCTGCCAGGGCGCCATGCACGGGCCAGTGCTCTCGCGGTGCTGGCCGCCCTCTACCCGCCGGGACACGTGCTGCGCGCCCTGCCGGAGGGGTTGACCTCGCCACTTCATGCCCTCGCCGACCCCGAGTTGGCTGCCCGTCACTGGCTGGTGCCGCCCCTGCCCCTGGTCGACAACCTCGCCTCGCCGCACGGCATGGCCGCCATCTCAGCGCGTCTGCGCGCGCCGAACGGCTGTCCGTGGGATCGAAAGCAGACGCACGCCAGCCTGCGCCCGTTTGTGCTCGAGGAGGCGTATGAGCTGGTCGACGCGATCGAGCACGGGGGACCGGCCGAGCTCATCGAGGAGCTTGGGGACCTGTTCCTGCAGATCATCCTGCACGCGCAGCTCGCCGCGGAGGACGGCACCTTCGACCTGACCGATGTCTATCGCACCCTCGGCGCCAAGATCATCCGGCGTCACCCGCACGTCTTCGGGGACGTGGAGGTGAGCGGCGCCGAGGAGGTTCTGCGCAACTGGGAGTCGATCAAGGCCGCCGAGCGGACCGATGCCGGCCACGAGCCGTCCGCCTTCGCCGGCGTCGCCCGCGCCCTGCCCGCCCTGGCGGCCAGTCGCGAGATCCAGGAGCGAGCCTCCTCGCTCGGCTGGGACTGGCCCGCGATCGATGGCGTCTGGGAGAAGGTCGCGGAGGAGCTCGACGAGCTGCACCAGGCGGCGGCGACCGAAGGCGACGCGGGCCGCGACGAGCGACTGCACGAATTCGGTGACGTCATCTTCGCGGCGGTCAATCTGGCGCGTTGGATGAAGCTCGACCCGGAGGAGGCTCTTCGGGCGGCCAACCACCGCTGGGTCGAGCGCTACGCCCGCGTCGAGGCGCTCGCCGCGGAGCGCGGCCTGGCGCTCGCCGAGCTCGACTCCGACGAGAAGGACCAGCTCTGGAACGAGGTGAAGTCACGTTGAGCCGCCTCGCGATGGTCGCCCACGCGGTCTATCCCGGCGATCCGCGCCTGCGTCGACAGACCGATGCGCTGGTCCGTGCCGGTCACGAGGTCGACCTGTTCGTCCTGCGCGCCGACGGCGAGGAGGCCGAGGAGCTGATCGAATCGGTTCGCGTGATCCGCCTCCCCGTGCGGCGCGGCGTCGTCGGGCTGGCCGGCCATCTCGCCGAGTACCTGGCCTTTGGCGGGATCGCAGCGGTCAGGCTGGCGCGCGAGCACCGGCGGCGGCGCTATCGGCTGGTGCAGGTGGCGACCGTTCCGGACGTCCTTGCCTTTGCGGCGGCGCCGTTGCGCCTCGGCGGTGTGCCGCTGCTGCTCGACCTCCACGAGGACATGCCCGAGTTCTATCGCGACCGCTTCGGGAGCGGAGCGCGACGCGCATTGCTGCCGCTGGTTGCCCTGGCCGCTCGCGCCTCGGCCGCGGTTGCCGATGAGCTGATCACCGTGCACGAGCCGCTGCGACAGCTGTCGATCAGGCGCGGCGTTTCGCCGGACAGGATCTCGGTGGTCATGAATAGCGCCGATCCTCGCCTCTTCGACCCGTCGCGCCACCCGCGCCGGGGCTTCATGGAGGATGGCGAGCTGCGGCTGATCCACCACTCGAGCCTGCAGCGGATCTACGGCAGTGAGGTGCTGGTGGAGGCGGTCGCCCGCATCGGCGATGCCCTTCCACTTCGCCTCGACATCTATGGGGACGGGCCGCATCGCGAAGCGCTGGAGCGATCCGTAGCGCGAACCGGCACTGCGGACCGCGTGAGAATCAACGGACCGGTGGCGATGGACGACCTGCCGGCACTGATCGCCGGCGCGGATGTCGGCCTGGTGCCGACCCTCCCCGAGCCGTACCTGCAGTACTCCCTCTCAACCAAGCTGCTCGAGCTGGCTGCCATGGGCACGCCGGTGATCGCCAGCGATCTCGCCACCTTCCGCGCTCATTTCACGGACGACGCCATGCGGTTCGTGCCCGGCGCTGATCCCGGCGCGCTGGCCGCCGCCATCGTGGGGCTGGCGGCCGATCCCCGCGCCGCGGCCGCACTTGGCAGCGAAGCCCGACGCCAGGCGGCCGCGTATGACTGGGTCGCCCAGGCTGCCCGCTACGTGGAGATCGTGGAGCGACTCGCGGCGCGGCAGTGACCGGGCCCGCAACGCAGGAGGCGTTGACCGGCGCGACGGGGTCGAGCTCGATACCTAACGCCCGGCGGATGAACCACCGGGCGTTAGCGCCCTACGGGAAGCGAGGTGCGATCAGCCGCCGTCACTCACGATCACGATGACCGACGAGCCGCTGCCGCCATCCGACGCCGGGCCAACCGTGACCGACCCGCCGAACGACGAACCGTCGTCCTGGGCGAAGACCCACGAGTAGGTGTCTTCCACGGTCGAGGTGCTGAAGACCTGCATTCCTGTTTGGGGAATCGCGTTCTCGTAGAAGTTCTTCAGCGATTCGGGTGAGTCCGTGGACTCGTACACGGTCCAGATGACACCCTCGGAATTCGTCTGGCTGAGCTGCGAAGAGTTCGGGGGAACGAGATCTTCGGCCACCTGCTCGACGTCGCCGCCGCCCCCGCCACCGTTGTCGGGCGTGGCTGCCGGCGTGCTCTCGCCGCCTCCGCCGCCGCCACCATCGTCCGTTGAGGGCGAGGGGCTTCCGGCGCTGCAGGCTGCCAGCATGAGCGCGAGGAGTGGAACCGCGATGAGAGCCGGGAACCGGGTAAGGCGCATGGTCGACACTGTCCTCCGCATCGCTCGATCGTGGCGACGGCGGAACACCCCAACAGATCCGTTGGCGGCGCCGGTGCAAGTCGCGCGACGTGCGGACAGTATGCGGCCCACCCACCGGCGTCAATCGCCAACTTCTGCGTGCAGGTGGACCGGGAACTGGCCGGCGCCCAGGCCTCTGGCCGGCTGATCCAGCGCCAGCGCAGCGGGTGTGCGAGCATTGCGGCCCGCTCACCGGTGCGACCCGGCGATACTGAGCGCGAAACGGCGGGGCGTGGCGCAGCCTGGCAGCGCGCCTGCTTTGGGAGCAGGAGGTCGCCCGTTCGAATCGGGCCGCCCCGACCACCACGCATTGATGGAGGAGTCCACGCGCTGATGGCCTCGGAGTCCCGCGTGCGCGGGGGACCGGACGCATCGGTGTCGGTGCCGGTCGCGCCAACGCCGCTCGGCTATCGGGCCGCGAAACGCGCCCTGGACGTCGTTGCCGCATCCCTTGGACTGGTGCTCGTCTCGCCGGTCCTGGTCGCGGTCGCGGTGGCCATCATCATCGAGTCGGGCGGCCCGATCCTCTTCCGCCAGCAGCGCCTGGGCCTGGGTGGACGTCCGTTCACGGTCTACAAGTTCCGGAGCATGTTCTCTGCTGCGGATCAGCAGAGCCACCAGGCGCACGTCCGTGACCTGATCCGCCGCGATGGCGCCGAGATGGAACCGACCGGTCCTGGACGCTCCGAGGCGGTTTGGGTTCCGATCGCGGCGGACCCGCGTGTCACGCGGCTGGGCGCCTTTCTGCGCCGATCGCACCTCGACGAACTGCCCCAGCTGATCAACATCGTGCGCGGCGAGATGAGCCTGGTCGGGCCCCGCCCGCCGATCCCGTACGAGGTCGAGGTCTACGAGGAGCGCCATCTGCGCCGCCTGTCGGTCATCCCTGGGCTGACCGGCCTGTGGCAGGCGACCGCCTGGGGGAAGGTCAGCTTCGATGAAGGGGTCGCGCTCGACCTGGCCTACATCGACCGGCGCTCCTTCTGGTTCGACCTGCAACTCATCTTCCGCACGCTCGGGCAGATCATCACCGGCCGGCAGTTCTAGCCCTCCCGGTCGGATACCACCGCGAGCAGCGAACCGATCCCGAGGAGCAGCCAGAAGAGGAACGCCATGCTGTTCGCCTCGAGCAGCATGGTGGTCAGCGAGTTGATGGTGAGCGCCGCGATCGCTCCCACGCTACCGGCCAGCAACAGGCGTCGCGAGCCGGCCGCGGTGCGGGCGACGCGCAGCATCGGCCGCAGCGTCGCTCCGATCATCCCGCCGAATACGACGAGTCCAGCGACGCCGCCCTCGACCACCAGGTGCAGCCAGAAGTCGTCGACGGTGCGCTGGGTGGGATTCACGAAGAGCTCATCGGTTTCGTACTCCGCATAGACCGGCGTCCCGAAGATGTCCGCCGCCGCTCCCCCGTATCTGCCGGGCCCCACGCCGAGCACGGGATGGTCGCCGATGATCGGAAGCGCGTTGAGGGCGAAGAGCGTGCGCAGGTCACGCCCCTCACCAACGGTGTCGAGGCGGCCGAAGGTGGAGCCGAGCAGGTCGGGGCGCTCCTCGCAGGTATCGCACAGCAGATCCCGGGGCATCAGCATGGCGGCCACCAGCGTGACCAGCACCACGGCGAGCCCGAGTCTCAGGGCGTGGCGATCGAGCAGGAACGAGGCAAGGGCGAAGCCGCCGACTGCACCCAGCCACCCGCCTCGAGAGAACGACAGCCATAGCGCCAGGACCAGCAGCGTCGCGCCGGCCAGGGCTAGGCGGCGGCCGCGTGCTGCTCCCAGACCGGTTGCGGCGAAGAGCGTGAACGGGATCGCGGCAGACAGGAACGCTGCCAGCGTGTTCGGATCCCCGAAGAAGGCGGCAAGGCGGTAGACCTCGCCGTACCGGCCCTGAAGGGAGGAGAAGCCGAGCAGGTGGGGTGAGAGGACTGCCTGCGCCGTGGTGACAACAGCCGCCAGAAGGGCGATGCCCACCAGCCACCCGATCGCATGCCTCGCCTGGAGCGGTGTGAAACCAACGATCCGCGCCAGTACGAACAGGCCGACCGCGTCGATGGTGAAGCCGATTCCGGCCACGGCCTGTTCGCCGGGCACCGCGTTCAACACGGCCGACCCTACCGACAGGAGCACGAATCCGAGCCCCAGCCCGATGGTCGGATGGGCCAGCGCGGTCCGCAGCGTGCCCCTCCGCCATGCCTGCACGATGAGTACGCCGCCGACGCCGACCAGCAGGGCCTCTGACAGGAAGTGGGTCAGGATCTCTGCCCCTGGCGACGACGGCCCGGGGATCAGGTAGCGATCCAGGATTGGCGAAAGCGCGACAGCCATCAGGACCGCTCGGGGCCATGCAAGGGACGCGGCCGACGCCACCACGACCAGCCCCACGGCCGCGGCGGCCATGATCGCCGTCGAGGCCTGCGACCCTGCGATGACCAGGAGCGCCAATCCGACGGCCGCACCGATCGTCAGCGGTGCCGCGACTGCCGGGCGCCGCGGATGCCCCACCAAGGCGCTCAGCCCGCCACGCCGAGCTCGCGCAGAACGCTCTCCGCGCGTGCCCCCCACGAGTTGTTCGTGGCGGCCAGTCGGGCCGCCGCTCCCCACGATTCGATCTGCTGAGCGGTCGCTCCGGCGATCGCGCCGATCCCATCGGCTAGGCCGGCGGCGGAGTCCGGGACGACCAGTCCGCACTCCGCGGCGCGCACGATCGCGGCCGTTTCGGTCGCATCAGTCACCACGACCGGCCGGGCATAGCCGAGGTACTCCATCACCTTGATCGGCACCGCCAGGTCGTTGTAGGCCGTCGCCGGCCGAGGTGACACCGTCAGCAGCACCTCCGGAAGCAGTCCGATGATCTCGGGCCCGCGGGCCGTCACCATTCTGAGCCACCCCGGGTGCGGTCCAGGGGGACGATCATGGGGCGGCGCGACGCAGATCAGCTCGACCGCGTGTCCTCGCTCACGCGCCAGCCGAACGCCCTCCAGCAGGACCGAGCCACCGCTCGATTCGTGGGCGAGGCTCCCGACGTACAGGACGCCGCGCGCGGCTGGATCGACCGGATCGACGGCCGGCAGTCGGGCACCGGGCGGGAGCAGAACCGCCCGCTCCGCCTCGGGGCCAGCGCCGAGCACCACCCGGGCAAGGCCGCGCGAGGGAAACGCCAGCGTCGTCGACGCGCGCCGCAGCGCTCGCATCGCCGGTCGGAACGCGGCGCGGGCAAGGCGACGCTTCAGCGAGGTCGTCGGGTAGTACTCCGGGAAGAGCTGGTATGCGTCGCGGACGTAGGTCAGCACCGGTATCCGGCGGGTCCGTGCCCAGGCCATGAAGGTCAGATCGATCGGCCCGGGCAGGCTCGTTGAGCTCTCGACATAGATGCCTGCCAGGCCCCGCGGCCGCCCGCGCGCGGCATAGCGCAGCAGGGCTCCCGCCCGATCCGCGCGCGTCCCCGAGACGACGTCGAGATCGACCCGCTCCGCGAGTGCGTCACGGATCGCCGAGATCCGCACGGTCGGACCGCTCGCAGCGTCGTCGAGGCGGTACATAGCCAGCAGCAGCAGCCGTGGGCGCCCCACCGTGGCGGCCTCGCCGCCCGGCCCTGACCTGGGCATCTAGCCGGCGCCGCCGGCGGGCGGGCCTTCGGCTTCGCTGCCGAGGTACCAGCCCTCGAGTTCCTGCCCGAAGAGCCGCTGCATCTCCGCCCGAACGTCTTCACGGCGAGGGATCAGGAGGTAGTTGATCAGTGGCTCCAGGGGCGGGTCGACGTACTCGGGGTAACCGAGCACCACGCGCTTGATGTCGGGCCCGGTGATGAGCGGCAGCAGGCTCGCGAGGTCGCCCGCAAGCGACCGGGGAAAGTCGGTCTCGACGGTGCTGCCGATGGCGCGCACGATCGCCGGAAACTCGAAGATCAGGTCGGCTTTCGCCAATTCCCGGCGCAGCTCGAGGAGCACCTTCTGCTGTCGCTCCGATCGCAGGAAGTCGTTCTGGTACTCGCGCGTGCCGTCGGGGAGCTCGATCCATCCCTTCCGGACACGAGCATATGCGAGCGCGTGAACGCCGTCGTAATGCTCACAGCCGCCTGGCAGTTCGATCCCGACGCCTGTCCAGGTTGGACCGCCGTACTCCGGGTCGATCATCGGACCGGGCAGACACAGGGTCACCCCGCCCACTGCGTCGATCAGGTCGGCGAAGCCCTGCAGGTCCACCGTGGCGTAGTACTGGATCGAGATCCCCAGGTAGAGCCCGATCGCCCGCTCGAGGGTGCGCAGGCCGCATTGGCCGGGAGCGATCACCTCGCCGGGGCACCAGACCTCGGGCGCGCCGCTCGCCTCGGTCGAGAGTCCGTTGATCTTGTTGGGGTACAGCCCATCGAGGTAGATGGACCGATCCGGGAGCGGCACGAAACCGGTGTCACGCGGAACCGACACCATGATCGCCGAGCCGGCCACCGGGTCCACGCTGACCACCAGGATCGTGTCGGTGAGCGCCTCGTCGCGCCCCAGACCCGAGTCGATGCCAAGCAGCAGGAACGTGATTCGGTCGGTTCCGTCCCACCGATACGTCGGCCGGTTCAACGGGCCGCCACCGCCGGGCGGCACACCCGCCTGGCCGTTCCCGCCGGGGAAGACCTCGCCCAGCGATTCGTTCAGCTGCCCGATGAGCATCCCGGCCCACGCGTGCATGCCGACCGTGGTGGCCAGCAGCGCGACCACCAGGACGACGGACATCGCGCGTCGTGTCCCGTGGCTGTGGTCCCGACGCAGGCCCACATGGCCGATGGCGCCGAGTCGCCACGCCATGAGCGCCATGTTCGCCACCAGCAGGCCTACGAGCACTGGTGCCGAGAGGAGCTGGTTGAGGAACTGCTCTCCGAGCACGATCGCTGCGAGGATTGAGCCCAGGACCACCAAAGCAGTCGGCCCGGCGAAGAGCAACGCCGCTCGGCGTTGGCCGACGTACGCCTGGCCGAGCCCGGGGAAGGTGAACGAGAGGAGAGCGCCGATCGCAGCGGAGCGCGGACGGTCCGTCATGGCACCTGCAAATGGGACGTCGGGGAGGCTGGCGGGGCTTGATTCTAGCAAACGGCACGCTCCGGCCCTCCGAGCAAGGTGGTGCATCCATGCGCCAGAAGGTTGTTCGAGTGTGGTTAGTACCTTTGCGCATGTCGTCGCCCGACCCCTACACTGGCGAGCGGGAGGGCTGAGGTCCGCCTGCGTCACACCGGCGGCTGGTCGTGCCCAATGTGAGGACCGTGGAACCCGAGATCATCTTCATCAGCGTCTCTGCGGCGGCGGCCGCGCTTGTCGGCATCGGCGCGCTCGTGGCCGTCCTGCGTGGGCGACGTGGCGCGCCCGTGCCGTTGGCGGCCGACGCTGTGCCCGCCGACAGGCAGGTGGCCGAACCGGGCTATGCCGGGATGCTTCGCGTGGCGTGGTGGGTCGCGATTGCCGGCATCCTGGTCGGGATCGGCACGACGAATGCGTATCCGGACACCCGCGCCGCGATCTTCGGACTCGGAGGTGGCGCGGCCGCCCTGGTCCTGCTTGTTCATGAACTCGTTCCGGCGCACTGGCGAACGCGTCCGGTGGTCCTGGTTGAGATCGTGGGTGGCCTCGCCTTCGTCAGCGGGCTCCTGCTCCTGACCGGACACGGCGCGTCGCCCTTTGCATTCGGCTACCACCTGGTCGCCGTCGCCGTCGCGCTGACCCTGGGCAGTCTGGCCGGTCTCCTTGTGGCCGCGGCCGCCTCCCTGGCGTACCTGGGCGTGCTACTGCTCGACCCGGCGCGCGGCGCATTTGTCGGCGCCGATCTGCTCCGCATCGGGATCAATCTTGGGTCGCTGTGGATTCTCGCCTACGTGGCTGGGGTCTATGCAAGTGGCGAGCGGCGGATGCGCCAGCGCGTCCTCGAGCTGTCCCAGATGGATCCCATGACCGGGCTCTTCAACCGTGGGCAGCTGCACCCGACCCTGGAGCAGGAGGTCCAGCGAACACGCCGCAGCGGTCGTGGATTCTGCCTGCTGATGGTCGATCTCGACGGGCTGAAGGCGATCAACGACGCGATGGGCCACCTGCGCGGCGACGAGGTGCTTCGGGGGCTGGCCCGCGTGATCCGCAGTTCGATCAGGACGGTCGACTCGGCCTACCGCTACGGCGGGGACGAGTTCCTGGTCCTGCTGCCCGAGACAGAGTTCATCGGCGCCTTCGTGGTGGCCGAGAAGATCCGTGAGGGCGTGGAGGCGATCGGCGTCTCGCGCAATGGCGAGCCAGAGGCCTCCGCCAGCATCGGCCTCGTCTCCTACCCCGAGGACGGAGCGACCGCCGAGGAGTTGATGCTCGCCGCCGACCGAGCCATGTACCAGGCCAAGTCACTCGGCAAGAACCAGGTGAGCGGCAACCCTCGACCACCGCGACCTGCCAGGCCATTGCCGCCCGAGCCCACATTCGCCGTGGAGCCGGTCCGTCTTACAGCCCTCGCCGATCGGGAGCCGATCGCGGTGGCGGCCCCGTCACACAACGGCTCGGCCCTCGAGTTCTCGCCGCAGATCCACGACGAATCTGAGCCCGACCCGAGTGACGTCCGGCGACAGATCGCCGCGGCGCGGCTGAACATGGATCCCGACCACCAGATTCGCCGCGCGATGGACGCCTTTCTCTCGGCCCCCGCGCGCAGCGACAGCGCCTAGTTCTGGCTCGGGATCAGGACTCAGTCAATCCCGCACCGGTCGGCACGATCTCCCACCAGATAACGCCCGGGGGGAGCACCACAGGGTCGCCGCTCTCTTCGTAGGTCCAGCGGGTCCCGTCGGCCGCTGCGGGCCGTGACCAGAGCAGGTCGATCGCCCGCCCTCCGCTGTACAGCGTGCCCGTTCCGCTGCCGACCAGGTGCTGGTAGCGCCGGGGATTGCCACCCGGATCGGGATCGTCGTAGACGATCTCCTGCACGACGCGTTGTACGAGCACGTGCGCCGCCGTCACCGGCTCGAGGCTGATCTCGTCGACGATCGGCCTCCCCCCGTCACTGCGCCGCCACGCGTCCAGCGCGGCATCCCAGCTCCATCCGAAACGCCAGTACGAGCTGGTGCGGATCTCGAGGTCGGAGACGGGGCGGCCGACGGGCAGCACTACGGCCGGGTCAAAGGTGAACGGCGGGCGAAGCGTCCCCGCGCGTGCGGCGAGGACGCCGAGCCGCACGTTCGATCCCACCGCGCTGCGGATCGCCTCCAGGTCCAGGTACAGGTTGTGCGGCGCGACGTGGGTACCGGCGCGACTGAACCACGGCCACGCCCCGGTGATCCCGTTGACGTACGGCAGCCCGGTTCCATCCAGTCGCGCGAGTGTCTCCCAGCTGGCGCCGAAGAAGACCGGCAGGACATGCAGGTCCTGCCACAGGTCGATGTGGTAATAGCGCCCGCTTCGGACCGGCCCGGTCAGCCCCGCAGTCGGCTGGCAGAGGTACAGGGCCGTGAATCTCGTCGAGTCGCCCTCAACGGGTGCCTCGACGATCAGGTCGGCAAGGGTCAGGTTGCGCCCGGGCCGCGCCCCCGGATGGTTGTCGATCGATACGGCGAGCGTTACCCGTTCGATCAGGAGCGGGTCGGCAACGCCGAGTCCGCTCAGCGGGCAGAGGGCCGCGGGCGGTGCCTCTGTGGGCTCTGGAGTCGGGTCCGGCGTCGGACTCGGGGTGGGACTTGCGGTCGGGAGCGGAGACGAGCTCGGGCTCGGCGTCGGCGTCGGCCCCGGGCCTCGCGCGACCACCGCGAGCGCGATTGCTCCCGCGATCACGGCCACGAGGATCGCGCCTGCTCCGATGATCGGGCCACGGCCGAGAGAGCGCAGGCGTTGCATGCGTCCGATGCTAGCGCCTTTGCGCGCATCGACCTTGTGGCACCATGGCGCTCCCTGTGACACCGACAATCACGACTGGTCTCGATCCGCGGTCGCCGGATGCGAACCCGCGCGCCTCGCTGGCGGCGTTCCTGTCCTTTCTCTTCCCGGGGCTCGGCCAGGCGTACAACGGCGAGTCCGGACTCGCCTGGATTCTGGCCGCGCCGGCATTCCTGCTGGTCGCCGCGGTGGTTGGCGCGTTGGCGGTCGTGGGGTCCGGACTGCTCGCGCGGCTCTTTGACATTCGCTTCCTGGTCGGCCTGATCGTGCTCGATCTTGCCCTGCTCGGGTGGCGCCTCGTGGCAGTGATGCAGGCGCATGGCCATCACGCGGGAGCCGCCCGGCGGCACTGGACGACCTGGATGACCGGCCTGCTCGTGGCAGCCACGCTCGGCATGCACCTCGTTCCGGCGTGGTATGCGGTGAAGGCGATCGACACCCTCGACGCCGTCGCCCTCGGCGGATCGGGCGGTGACCTCGATCACGCGTTGCCGATCTTCTCGGGGCTGCCCGAGCCGTCGGGGCAGCCGGACGTGGACGCGGGCGAGCGCGTCAATGTGCTCCTGGTGGGTGTGGACAGCGCGCCCGGGCGGACAACCGCCTTAACTGACACCATGCTTGTGGTCAGTCTCGACACCAACGGGACGCGGTCCGCCATGGTCTCCATCCCCCGCGACCTGTACGGGGTGCTGCTTCCGAGCGGGCAGCCCTACAACCGGAAGCTGAACTCGCTGATGGCCTATGCCGACGCACGGCCAGACGAGTTCCCGCTGGGTGGCGTCGGGACGCTCAAGGCGACCATCGGGAGGTTGCTCGGCGTGCCGATCCACTACTTCGCGGCGATCAACCTGCTCGGCTTCAAGGATGCAGTGGATGCCATCGGGGGCGTGGACATCACCGTCACCCGCGCGATCAATGACCCGACCTACAACGACGAGTACGGGAAACGCGTCGGGTTCTACCTCCAGCCCGGGACGTATCACATGGACGGCCGCACGGCGCTCGCCTTCGTCCGTTCACGCAAGGGCGTCGGCGACAGCGATTTCACGCGGGCCGATCGCCAGCAGCAGTTGTTGACCGCCCTTCGGGAGCAGCTGACAGCGGGCAATCTGCTGCTGACCCTTCCGGCGCTGCTCGACGCGGTAAAGAACACGATCGCCACCGATGTGCCGGGCAACCGCTTCGCTCTACTGGCGCAGGCGGTCCAGGAGGCGGACATGTCGCGGCTGGAGCGGATCGTCCTGCAGCCGCCCGAGTACATGCGGGCAGATCCATTCTCGTCCGCGGGCTACATCCTCATCCCGGACTTCGAGGCCATCCGCGCCGTTGGCGAGTCGTTGCTCGCCGAGCCGACGGTCCCGCCGGAGGTGCAGCCCTAGTCGTACAGGCGTGACCCACGGGGTGCCCTGCTAGACTCGGCCGATCATGCCCGGCTTCGCCACTCGCGCGATTCGCGCTGCCAGCCGCATGCCTGCGGTACCTCAGGCACCGGTGAACGTCCCGATCTACCAGACCAGCACCTTCGAGGTTGCTTCAGCCCTCGAGCTGGCCGAGCTGCTCGAGTTCTCGCGGCCGGGCCATTCGTACACTCGCTACTCCAACCCCACCCACGCTGCGCTCGAGGAGACACTGACCGAGCTTGAGGGGGCTGAGGCCGCACACGTGACGGCGTCGGGGATGGCCGCGATCCACGGCGCCGTGCTCTCGATCCTGCAAACCGGTGACGAGCTGCTGATCCCCGGCGCTGTCTATGGCGGCATGGTCGGGCTGGCTCGGACGGTACTCGCGCGCTCCGGTATCAGCGTCCGGGCGGTGGACATGACCGATCTCGACGCCGTCACTGCGGCGATCAGCGATCGCACCGGGCTCGTCTGGGCGGAGACGATCAGCAATCCGACCACTGCCATGGCGGATATCGCCGCACTGGCGACCCTGGCTCACGCCCGTGACATTCCCCTCGCCGTGGACAACACCTTCGCATCCCCGTACCTGTGCAACCCGCTGGGGCTCGGCGCCGACGTGGTGGTGCACTCGACCACGAAGTACATCGGGGGGCACTCGGACCTGACCGGCGGTGCCATCCTGGGCAGTGCCGACAGGGTCGCCGCCGCCCGCGAGATCGTCATCAACGTCGGGGGGAATGCCGCTCCGTTCGAGGCATTCCTCGCGCTCCGTGGCCTCAAGACACTGGCCCTCCGGATGGACCGCCACAGCGCCAATGCGCTCGCGGTCGCCGAGTCCCTCGAAGGGGCGCCCGGCGTGGAGCGCATCCGCTACCCCGGCCTTACATCACACCCGCAGCACGAACTCGCCACGCGCGAGCTCCGCGACGGGATGGCCGGCGGCATGCTGGCCCTGGAAGTGATCGGTGGACGAGCGGCCGGCGAGCGCTTCCTCGACCTGCTCTCGGTGGCGGTTCACGCCACCAGCCTGGGCTCGGCAGAGACCCTGTGCAGCCATCCCGCCTCGTCCTCGCACCGCCAACTCGATGACGCGCAGCTCGCCGACGCCGGGCTGAGCCCCGGGATGGTCCGGGTCTCGATCGGCCTGGAGGATCCCGACGATCTGATCGCCGATCTGGCCGCGGCTGCCGCCGGGGCCGCCCGCTGAGCTCGCCCTGCCAATGACCAGCGTCATCGACCTCTGGCGTGCGGTCGACCCCGAGGCGCGGCTCGTCTCGGGGTCCGTGGGGGCGGTGGCTCAACCGGTGCGCGGCATTCTACGAACCCGAGCGATGGCGCCGCACCTCCCGCCGCGAGTCGACGGTGAGCTCCTGGTGGTCGACGCCGTGCTGCTCGCCGGCCGACCGCTCGACGAGTTCCTCGGGACCCTGCACGCGGCGGGCCTGGCGCCCGTGGCACTCTTCCTCGCCGGCGGACACGCCGCGCCGCGGCCCGAGCCTGTCGGTGATCGGCTGCCGATCCTCGCCAGCGCCAGGACGGCCTCGTACCTGTCCGAGGGGCTCGTCGCATATCTCGGCGACGAGCAGACGCACCTGGCTCAGTTCGGCGCAGCATTGCGCCTGGCATCGGCCGAGGTCGCGCTGGCCGACCCCAATCCGGCGGCGGTCGCCGGCCTGGTGGCGGCGCGCATCCGTCGCGGCGTGGCCATCGTCGCGGATGGCGAGCTGCGCAGCCTTCATCCGCGACCGGCCGGGCGCGCCCTGGCCGCGCGATTCGCCGCGACACAGGCGAGACTGCTCGGCGGCACATCGACTCGCAGCGCGAGCACCCGCCGCAGCCGGGATGGCCTCTGGTTGATGGAGCGTCGCGTTCAGTCGGGTGCGGCGGTCTGGCTCTTCGACGACCTCCCGTTCGCCGCGGTCGACGAGGTCGCGCTGGATGCCCTCGGAATCACCTTGCGCGCGCTTCTTCGTCGGGCCGCACCTGGGGCGGGGTCTCGTGTCCCCGACCGACCGTCGGCACCGGGCGGACTCGATTCGGCCGCTCCGGCAGAACGATTTGGCGAGACCCTGCTGGCGGTGGCCCGCGCGAACGGCCGCATCGCGCCAGCCGCCCGCGCCCTCGGCGTTCACCGCAATACGGTCCTCTACCGTCTCCGAGCCGTTCGAGCAGAACGGGGGATCGACCCGCGGCGCCCCGCTGACGCCCTCCGCATCCTGGCGGATGCGGAGCGCTCCGCAGTCCCGCTGAGGTAGTTGTGCAGACTGCACAACAAGTCGCGTAGACGGGCCGCCGCCTGGGGGATGCGCTCAGCCCGGGCGGCCGATAGCCTGCTCCGTACCGCCCAGGTCCATCATCGGTAAGGAGTCCCCATGGCCACCAAGGAGCTCGCCGCCGCACTGAAGCTTGCCGAGGAGCGCAACCTGCGCTTCATCAACCTGCAGTTCACCGACATCGTCGGCCAGGTGAAATCGGTGCAGGTACCGATGCACCAACTGGAAGAAGCGGCCGAGCACGGGAAGTGGTTCGACGGCAGCAGCGTCGAGGGGTTCGCCCGGATCGCAGAATCGGACATGTTCCTGGTCCCGGACCTTGCGACATTCGCCGAGGTGCCGTGGGAGCCTGGCTTCGACGCCGCCGGCAAGTCGATCGCGACGGGAGCCGCTCGGGTCATCTGCGACGTCTTCACCCCGAACGGTGATCCATTCCCCGGCGACCCGCGCTGGGTCCTGCGTCGCCAGATCGAGAAAGCCCGGAAGCTGGGTTACGTCCTCAACACCGGGCCGGAACTGGAGTTCTTCCTCCTGAAGCGCGGCAACGGATCGGTCGAGGCGCTGCCCCACGACGCCGCCGGCTACTTTGATCTCTCGAGCGACCTGGGGACCGATGTCCGCAAAGAGATGATGAACGACCTGGAGGCCTTCGGGATCAAGGTCGAGACGGCGCATCACGAAGTCGCAACCGGCCAGCACGAGATCGACTTCGAGTACGCCGATGCGCTTCGCACCGCCGACAACGCGGTCACCTTCAAGACCACGCTGAAGGCCGTCGCCGCGCGAAACGGCCTCTACGCCACGTTCATGCCGAAGCCGTTCTTCGGGATCAATGGCTCGGGGATGCACACCCACCAGAGCCTGTGGGACGTGAAGAAGGCCAGGAACGCGTTCGCCGACGCGACCGATCCGTACGGGCTGTCGTCGCTGGCGCGCAGCTACATCGCCGGGACGCTGGAGCACGCGCGCGGCATGATCTCCGTTCTCGCTCCGCTGGTGAACAGCTACAAGCGGCTCGTCCCCGGGTATGAGGCGCCGGTCTACATCGGTTGGGCGCGCATCAACCGCTCCGCCCTGATCCGCATCCCGCAGATCAGCAAGGGTCACCTCAACAGCACCCGCATCGAGCTGCGCTGCCCCGACCCCGCCGCAAATCCCTACCTGGCGTTCGCCTGCATGCTCGCGGCGGGGCTCGATGGCGTCGCGCGCAAGCTGACGCCGCCCGATCCGGTCGAGGAGAACCTCTACCACTTCGATGCCGCCAAGCTGGAGAGTCGCAAGATCCGGCAGCTGCCCGGCACCCTGCGCGAGGCTCTCGACGAGTTGAAGAACGACGCGGTCATCGCCGACGCCCTGGGCGAGCACGTCTTCGAGCGCTTCGTGGAGGCCAAGACCGAGGAGTGGGACGAGTACCGGATGCAGGTGACCCGCTGGGAGGTCGACCGCTACCTGGAGGCCTTCTAGGCGACCGGGGCCCGCGGCACGGCCGATGGCATACTAGGTGGACCTCCTCCGAACCTGAGCATCACGGAGTACCACCCTGCCCACGCTCGTCGCCGTCACTGGCGCTGAAGGCTTCATCGGGTCGCACCTGGTTGAGGCGCTCGTCGCTCGCGGCGATCGCGTGCGGGCCATGGTGCAGTACAACTCGTTCGCCTCGTGGGGCTGGCTCGAGAGCCTGTCGCCCGAGGCGATGAGATCGGTGGATGTGGTCCTGGGCGATGTGCGAGACCCGAACTCGGTCGACGAGTTCGTCGCCGACGTCGAGGTCGTCTATCACCTGGCCGCGCTGATCGCGATCCCGTATTCGTATCGCGCTCCACGCTCGTACCTGGAGACGAATGCCGGCGGGACGCTGAACGTCCTCGAGGCAGCGCGTCGCCATGGCACGCCACGCGTGGTGCACACGTCGACCTCCGAGGTGTACGGGACGGCTCGCAGCGTGCCGATCGACGAGAATCACCCGCTGCAGGCACAGTCGCCATACGCAGCCTCCAAGATCGCGGCCGACAAGCTCGCCGAGAGCTACGTTCTCAGCTTCGCCCTACCGGTGGTCACCCTGCGACCGTTCAACACCTTTGGTCCGCGCCAATCGGCGCGCGCGGTGATCCCGACGATCATCTCGCAGCTCGCCGCGGGGCAGGCTGAGGTGCAGCTCGGGGCGGTGGCGCCGACGCGCGATTTCACCTACGTCACCGATACCGCCCAGGCATTCGTGGCGGTCGGGAACGCCCCGCTCGAGCGAGTTGCCGGGCAGGTGCTCAACTCGGGGACCGGGCGCGAGATCTCGATCGGTGACCTCGCGGCAGCCGTGGCCGCGCAGATGGGGCGCCCGCTGCGGGTCGCCGCGGCGGAGGAACGGATGCGCCCTGTCGACTCCGAGGTGATGCGCCTTGTCTGCGATTTCAGCGCGATGCAATCGGCCACCGGCTGGACACCCCGCCGCACGCTCGAAGAGGGACTCGCCGTCACTATCGCCTGGTTCTCCGACCCGTCGAACCTGGCCCGCTATCGGCCGGATGCCTACAACGTCTGAGCCGATGACGATTTCGACCACCGCCCGGCCCCATGCGGTGGTGCTGGCGGGCGGCATGGGTACCCGATTGCGACCCCTGACCTCGTCGCTGCCAAAGCCGCTTGTCCCGATCGGTAGCGAAGGGCCGGTGCTCGGCATCCTCCTGCGGCAGCTGGCACGGCGTGGCTTCGTTCGGGTGACGATCGCCATCGGCCACCTGGGCGCGCAGATTCGGGAGTTCGTCGGTGATGGGTCGAGGTGGGGGCTCGAGGTCGACTACGCGGCGGAAGCGAAGCCGCTCTCGACGATCGGGCCGGTGATCCAGATCCTCGACCAACTGCCGCAGCACTTCCTGGTGTTGAACGGAGACATCCTCACCGACCTCGACTTCGCCGCCGTGCTCGCCGATCACGCCGACTCGGGCGCACCCCTGACGATCGCCACGTTCCATCGGCGAGTGGAGGTCGACTTCGGCGTACTCGAGCTGGAGGGGAGCGAGGTGAGCGGGTTCCGGGAGAAGCCGACCCTCGACTACGCGGTCAGCATGGGCGCGTATGGCATCTCGCACGACACCCTGGCTGGATACCCTCGCGGCGAGCCGTTCGGATTCGACGAGCTGGTGCTCGACCTGCTGCGACAGGGAAGGCGGCCGCGCAGCTACCGATTCGACGGGTACTGGCTCGATATCGGCCGTCCCGAGGACTATGAGCGCGCCAACGACGAGATCGACGCGGTCGCCTCGCTCCTGCTGCCGACCGGCTGAGATGCCGCCGGTCGCCCTGCTCGGTGCCGGTGGCTTCCTGGGCACCCATGTGCAGCGCGGCCTGACAGCGGCCGGCCACGAGGTGGTGGTGCTCAGGCGCGCAACGCCCCTTCGAGACCAGTTGCTTGGCGCCGCGCCCGCGGCGGTGGTGAACTGCGCCGGGGCAACCCACGGCACGCGGCCCGACCTGGAGGCGGCCAATCTGCATCTCGTTGTGCAGCTCCTGGACGAGATGAGCGGAGTCGGCGCACGGCTGATCCAGATCGGCTCGTCTGCGGAGTACGGGGCGGGAGTGCCCGGCACGCCGATCCCGGAGCAGCATCCGGCGCACCCGGTGAGCGACTACGGCACAACGAAGCTGGCGGCGACCGAAGCGGTCCTGGCGGCGGCACGTGCGGGTCGGCTCGCTGCCACGGTGCTGCGCGTCTTCAATCCGGTGGGCGCCGGGATGGCCTCGGCGAGCCTGCCGGGCAACGCGGCGGCGCTGATCCGCCGCGCACTCGACGCGGGAGGGCAGGTGGAACTCGGCGCACTCGATGCGACGCGCGACTTCGTGGATGCCCGCGACGTGGCCGAGGCGGTGGTCGCGGCGTGCTTCAAGCCGGGGGCCGACGGGCAGGTGGTGAACATCGGCTCCGGTCGCGGCGCGACCGCACGGGAGCTGGTCATGGCCCTGGCTGAGATCGCGGGCTATGCAGGACCGATCCGCGAAGTTGCCGCGGGCTCACCGCGCTCCGAGGTGGTGCCATGGCAGGTCGCAGACATCCGCCGGGCAGCCACGCTGCTGGCCTGGACTCCTCGACGCTCCCTCGACGATGCCCTCGCCGCCCTCTGGTCGAGCGTCGCCTAGGGGACCGCCACCTCATCCAGAAGCGTCCCGAGCTGCGCCGCCAGGGCGCGTCGCTGGTAGCGACCCTCCGGATCCGCCTTCCGATCTGGAGGCGGGGTCTCCACGAGCCGCTCGAGGGCTGCGGCGATCGCGTCCGGCTCGGGATCGGCGACGATCCCCCAGTCCAGCTCGCCGAGCAGTCGACGCGCGTCGCCCTGCGGCACCACGGCCAGCACCTGCCGGTCGAGGCCGAGGTACTCGAACAGCTTTCCGCCCACGAACAGGTCGCGGTCCGCCCCGTCGGCCAGCAGCAGGAGTGCCGCATCGGCGCCCTGCAGCCGGGCCAGCGCCTCGGCGCGCGGGACCTGCCCGGACAGCTCCAGGACCGGCGCGAGGCTCGGTACGGCGTCCTCCGCGGCCCGCCGGTTGGCATCGGTCATCCAGCCGATGAACTCGACCCGCAGGCGCTCCCGCAGGTCGGGCCGCCGCGCCAGCGCGGCGTCGAGTCCCGCCAGGAAGACGGTCATCTCGCGTTCCCCGTATACGCTCCCGGTATAGACCAGGCGAAGGACCTGTGGGTCCGACCGTGGAATCGGCTTGATGTCGGCGAGTTCCGCGGCGTCATATCCGTTCGGGATCACCACAAAGCGTTTGGCTTCCGCCGGGTAGCGCGACCGGTATCGATCCCGCAGGCCCGGCGTCGCGAAGACGACCCGATCGGCGGTGCGTACGATCCAGCGTTCGAGGCGCGCCTGGAGCCGCCGATGTCCGGAGCCGAGGGGTTGGGCGAACGAGTTGCCGATCCACGGGTCGCGGAAATCGGCGATCCACGGCACTCCGATGCGACGCTTCACCAGTCCCGCGACGAGGTGGGAGGTCACGGGCGGCGATGAGGAGTAGATCGCCTTCACCGGGCTCCGGCGATGCGCCCGCAACGCGGATCGGACGGCGAACGGGATCCACGCCACCTGGTCGTCCGGAAAGAAGAGAAAGCGGACTGCGCGGGCCCAGGCGCCGTTCAGGCCGCCCGATGGGCGGCCTCCCCCCGCCACCGCCGCCGTCCCAACACCTCGCCCGGTGCCCGGCGACAGGCGTCGCCGTGCGGCACAAAGGGCCTTTCGCAGCTGAGCCCGGAAGCGAGCGGGTTCGTAGCAGAGGCTGCGGTGGACTTCGAGTCCATCGGGCAGATCGCCCACCGACGCCGGGTCCATCACCCGGTAGGCGGCTCCCAGGGGTGCGATCACGACCGGGGTCCATCCTGCATCGGGCAGGTAGGTGATGTGCTTGAGCGTTCGCTGCACTCCGATCCCGCCGACCGGCGGGAAGAAGTACGTGACGACCATGAGGCGGCGCTCCGTCATCGGTCTCCACCCGAATCCGCGTCGGCGTTCCGACGTCGCATGGTGCCGAGGAGTCCGGTCATGCCGTCGCGGAGGCGTCGCACCTCTTCGCGTCCGGGGATCAGGAAGGCGGCCGGTCCGCGGTGGGTGAGGCGAGTCGCCATGCCGAGCAGGATGACGGCCTGGACCGTGTAGGAGATCAGGGATGCAGCCGATGCGCCGACGATGCCCCACGTCGGAATGAGCAGCAGGTTTGCGGCCACATTGATGACCAGCGAGATCACCGAGGCGGTGGCCACCGGCGCCGGCAGGCCGAGGCCGCTGATGTAGCTCGAGAGCACCTTGGCAACACTCAGCGCCAGGATCCCCGGCAGGATGACGAGGAAGGCCGGAAGGCTGCCCGCGAAGGCCGGCAGCACGACGAGGACGAGCACGAAGGCTGCTGGCACGAGGCCGATCACCGAGATCGCCGTGACCATCACCGTGAAGCGGCTGACGACCGGCGTCATCTCGTCGGCGCTGGCTCGCGCTGCCGCGGCGACCCTCGGGAAGAAGACGGTGCTGACCGAGTCGGGGACGAAGAAGGTCAGCTCCGCGAGGCTGACCGCGATGCTGTACAGGCCAATCGCGCCTGCGTCCCCGAGCAGAGCGCCGAGCAGGAAGATGTCGGCTCGATAGCTGAAGAATGAGCTCAGCGAGGCTGGGTACAACCGCAGGCCGTAGCCCGCCAGCTCGCCGATACGCACCGGGCGCGCTTCGGGATCGCGTGCGGTCGCCCGACGGGCCTCCAGCGTGATCGCCAACGCTCCGACCCCGGCCACCACCAGGTTGCCGATCACGGCGCCGGCTACGCCCAAACGCATCACGCCGACGAGGATCACGACGCTCACCAGCGTGCCGATCGACTGTCCGATGAGGATCACGTTGTAGCGGGCCATCGTCTGGCGGCCGATCAGCAGCGCACCGCCGAACGCCGCCACGAACTGGAGGGGCAGCGAGATGAGCGCCAGCGGGAGGAGGTCCGATGGCGCGGCACGCAGGATCGACTCGGTCAGCAGGGGCAGAGCGGGGAGCGTGATGGCGAGCAGCGCCGCCGCCAGGACGCCGGCGAGCAGCAGCGACATCCGATGCAGCGAGCGTCCGGATCGACCGCGGCCGGCGAAGAAGTTCACCGCTGATGGGAGGCCGAACTGCCCCAGGGCGAACAGCATCGCCGGGGTCAGCACCACCAGGTAGTACGCCCCGCGGCCCTCCGGCCCGAGGAGGCGCGCCATGAGAAACGAGGTCGCGAAACCGATCACGAACTGCGTGATTCGCGTGGCGAAGACGCCGGCCACGCGGTTGCCGAACTGGCCCTGCTTCGTCATTCCTCAGCCAGTCCCCGGTAGAGTAGCTCCATGCGCAGCATGTTGGTCTCCTGGTCGGCTTCGTCGACGACCAGCCCGCGGAGTGTGTCACCCACTGCCCGGCGTTCGACCGCGCTCATCTCGAGGACTGTACCGAGCGCTGCCGCGACCGCCGCCGCATCCCCGACCGGGACGATCAACTGGGGAGTCACGTCCTGCAGGATCTCGCGGACTGCAGGGAGGTCACTGACCACCGCCGGGGTCCCGCAGGCCATAGCTTCGAGCAGCGTCACGGGGAGTCCGTCGCTCTCCGGCACGCTGACAACCGCGACACACGCGCGATAGAGCGCCAGCATCCGATCGTCGTCGATCTCCGCCTCGACCAGGATCCGCTCGGCGACGCCCGCGCTCGCCGCCTGTGCCTCGAGCTGCTGACGGTAGGCAGGATCGGCCCCCCGAGCGGTCATCACGACCAGCACGTCCGAGGGGATCGCCGCGAGGGCCTCGATCACCGTCTCGTGACGGTACAGGGGCCGGATGGTGCGCGGCGAGAAGATGAACCGGCCCGTGGGAATCGCTTCGCTCGCCGGGCGCGCGACGTCTTCCGGCGCCGGCGAGAATCGTCGGGTGTCGACCCCGAACTGGACACGCTCCACGCGCTCGGGTCGCGCCCCCGCCGTCAGGACGGCCTGGTGCATCTGCCTCGAGACCACGGTCACCAGGTCAGCAGCCCGGAGCGTCGCGCGCCCCCACAGCCGGGCACGCAGCGATCGCGGCAGCGTGACGAACAGGTCCGACCCCCAGGGCGTGACCACGTACGGGTGGAAGCCGGAGAGGCGCGCCTGCCATCCAAACCGCGACAGGTAATGGGCGTGCAGCACGTCGGGCCGGATCGCGGCGAGCAGCGACTGCAATGCGCGTCGGCCCTGGAGCGACGACAGGAAGGGGACCCTCCGCGCGCCGAATCGGCGGTATCGGTGCAGCCGCACGCGCGCACCCAATCCTGGGCGCACGTCGTCATCGGTCCCAACCAGCAGATGCACCTCGTGCCCGCGCTCGGCGAAAAAACCGATCCAGCGTCGGGTGTGGACGCTGTTCGGGTCCGCCAGGTAGGCGATTCGGATCGGTCGCGGCTGCACGGCGGCCATGATAGGGGCCGCCGTCCGGTCACACGCTCAGCGCCAGATTCCCGGGCTGGCCGCCTCGCCCTCCGAATCGGTGCCGCGCACTCCTGACTCCAGGGCCGAGTTGATGATCCGCCACGCGTCGCCCACCCCGAGCCAACCGGAGACATCGGTCTGGCGGCCCTCGAGCTCCTTGTAGGTCCGGAAGAAGTTCTCGATCTCGCGTAGCCGGTGCGGGCTCAGGTCCTCCAGCGCGTCGGTCTCCTCCCAGCGCGGGTCGTCGTTGGCCACCGCCAGGATCTTGTAGTCGTGGCCCTTGTCGTCCTTCATGTCCAGGACGCCGATCGGCCGCGCCCGCACGACGCAGCCGGGAAAGGTCGGCTCACTGATGATCACCAGCACGTCGAGCGGGTCGCCGTCATCGGCCAGGCTGCCCTCGATAAACCCGTAGTCGCAGGGGTAGTGAACGCTGCTGTACAGAACGCGGTCGAGGACGAACCGATGCCTGCGGTGGTCGTACTCGTACTTGTTGCGGCTGCCCGAGGGGATCTCGACGGTCACTTCGATCGGGTCGCGCGGGACGGGGATCGGATGCGCATCGGCCATGGCCAGCAGTATGCGAGTTGGGCTGGCCATCGGCCAGCGTTCGTGGGGCGCACGTTCTCCGGCAGACCCGCTCGCCTACACGGTCAGCGTTCGTGGGATGCGGCATTGCGGGGCATCCGCAGGCTGGCACCACGCGGAGCGTGCGCACCACGGGCACAAGCCGAGGGTAACGAGCCGATAACGGCCGCCCCACAGACTCGCCGCATGCACGACAATGTCGCTGGCCGCGTCCTAAGGATGGCCCGCATCCGGAAGGGCCTGCGTCAGCAGGACGTGGCGGACGAAGCGAAGCTCTCGCGATCGACCATTTCGCGGATCGAGGCCGGCAAGCTCGCCTCGCTCCACCTGCACACGATCCGCAGCCACGCAGCCGCACTCGGTCTGCGCGCCGACATCGGCCTGGTCGGGCGTGGGGGCGAGGTGGTGCACCTCCTTGACGACGAGCACGCGGCCATCGTCGAACACCTGGCCGGGTTCCTCCGGCGAGCCGGCTGGCTGGTCGAGGCAGAGGCGAGCTTCAGCATGTCGGGCGACAGAGGCCGGATCGATCTCCTTGGATTCCACCAGGCCACGCGCAGCCTCGTGGTCGCCGAGGTCAAGTCCGATCTCGTGGATCTGCAGCAGCTCCTCGGCTCGCTCAATGTCCGCCTGCGCCTCGCGCGATCGATCGCCCGAGCCCGCGGCTGGTATCCGGCGGCCATCTCGGCGCTGCTGGCCGTCGCGGGCACATCGCTCAACCGTGAGCGCGTCGGAAAGCACCCTTCACTTTTCGTCGGCTTCGAGATCGATGCGGTCGCAATCCGACGATGGCTGCGCGCGCCAGCGGGTGATCACCGATGGCTGCTCTGGATTCCGCCCGGCGCGGCCGGCCGGACCCGATGGATAGCCGGGCGCCAGCGCGTGGGGCGGTCGCGCGGACAGCGCTGAGGAGGCCACCCGGGCCAAAGCTCGTGGCGCGCACGCTCTGCAGTAACGAAGCCAGAAACGCAGGCCAGCGTTCGTGGGATGCCGCAGTAAGCCACGCTGGCGTGGCTTACTCCTCCCGAACGTGCGTCCCACGAACACAGAGGGAGGCAAGCGACCCGGGGCGCCTTGATCGCGTGCTACTCCCAGCCCGACACCAAGGGCGCCTCAGCGCCCGCGGGCCATCAGCACGCTCGGCATGGTGCGGAGCAGGATGCTCAGGTCGAGCCAGAGCGTCCACCGGTCGATGTAGCTGAGATCGAGTTCGACCCAGCGGTCAAAGCTCGCCTCGTGGCGCGATTCGACCTGCCAGAGACCGGTGATGCCGGGCTTCATGCTCAGTCGGCGGCGGTGCCAGATGTCGTACTCGAGCACCTCGGACGGGAGCGGCGGCCGCGGCCCGACCAGGCTCATCTCCCCGCGGAGCACGTTCCACAGCTGCGGCAGCTCGTCGAGGCTCGTCTTGCGCAGGATCCGGCCCAGCGGGCTGATGCGCGGATCATTGGTGGCCTTGAACGCCGCGCCGCGGCGCTCATTGAGGTGCGCCACCTCATGCAGTCGCCGCTCGGCATCGGGAGCCATGGAGCGGAACTTGATGATGGTAAACGGCCGTCCATGCAGCCCCACGCGCGTCTGCCGGAAGAGAACTGGCGAGCCATCGCGCAGCCGAATCACCAGGGCGGTGACGAGCAGCAGCGGGCTGAGCACGATGAGCCCCGCAGCCGCTGCCACGATGTCGATCACGCGCTTGATCACGAGCCCCACCTCGCGATGTCCGTCGTGAACGAGGGACCGGACGAGCATGCCCTCGAACTCTTCCTCACGTGCGTTCAGGATCGCGCCGGCGTGCGGGTCGACCGGAATCCGAACCGTCTTGCCCTCCTCGGCGGCCAGTGCGGCGATCGATTCCAGGTGGCCGGCCGACGCCGGCGCGAGACACGCGGCCACCTCGTCGACCACGCGGCCGTGGAAGATATCCTCGATCTCCGCGACGTTGCCCAGGATAGGGCGTGTCACCACCGGGCTCCCCTCGCCAGGGACCGCGAGATGGCCGATCACGCGGATGCCCAGGCCGGGATGGGCCTCGACCAGATCCGCGAAGTCCTGCGCCAGCCGTCCGCTGCCGACCACCAGCATGTAGCGCAAGTTGTGGCCGCGTCGACGCAGGCTGCTGAATGCGAAGCGCAGGAGGCTGCGCTCAACAAAGGTGACCAGCGGCTGGACCACGAAGATCGCGAGCAGGAAGAGCCGGCTGACGTCGTCCCGGTGGATCACGAAGAGGGAAGCGAGCGTGATCGCGGCGAAGATGACCGTCGAACGCGCGATGTCCTTCGCTTCGGTCCGGAGTTGCAGACGGACACGCAATCGATAGAGCCCGTGGTACCACAGGGTGACCACCCAGCCGATACCGAACACGATGGCGGCAAGGCGGAGATCGATGCCGCGCCTGGAGAACGCCAGCCACGCCCCGTCACCGAAGCGGAGGAATGAGATGATCAGGAACACCGCTGCCGCACTGACGCCGTCGCCGAGCATCAGGGCGAGGCGCAGCGTCATCAGGTGTCGTCGGATCATCGTGTGCTGCCACTCTAGGCAGTCTGGGATCGCCGATCAACCCGAAGACGCGCCGCGGAGGCGTGCTACTGTCCGGGCCCGGGCCGCCAGCTCGCACGCAATAGGAGGGAACGACCGGCATGGCGCTGCTTGAGCAGGCGGTCACCGCCCTGTCCAGCTTCTACACGTCCACCTACCCGGTCGTGCTGTACGCCACGTGGGTGGTCCTGTCGCTGTGGGACCTGATGCGCCGCGAGGAGATGACCGAGCGAGACCGGTTGCTGTGGGGCGCCGCGGTCATGTTCCTGCCCCTGGTCGGTCCGCTGTCGTATCTGCTCCTCTCCGACACCCGCATGTCATGGAGCCTGCGGATGCTTGTCACCGCCGGCGGTGCGCTGGTCTACGTTGCTGCCACGACGGTGATCGCGCTCCTGACCTGAGGCGAAGCACGGGCGAAGACCAGGCCGCGTCGTTGGCTCCGGTATCATCGGCCACGCATCCGCATCCTGTAGGTGGCGCAGCTGATCGATCTCACCGGCCGGGCGCTCGTACTCGGCGCCCACACCGACGACGAGTTCGGCTGTGCCGGCACCATCGCCCGTCTGGTCGAGGCGGGCGCCGAGGTCCATTACGCCTGCTTCAGCCCCTGCGAGGAGTCGGTTCCGGAGGGTTGGGACCGCGACGTCCTGAAGCGCGAGGTGCGCGATGCCATCGCCGTGCTCGGCATCCCCGAGGAGCGCTTCACCCTCTTCGACTTCAAGGTGCGTCACTTCCCGTCCCGGCGGCAGGAGATCCTCGAGGAGCTCGTGACCCTGCGCCGGCGCATCGACCCCCAGATCGTCTTCGTGCCGGCCATGTCGGACATGCACCAGGACCATGAAGTCGTGGCCCGCGAAGGGCTTCGGGCATTCAAGCACGCCACCATGCTCGGTTACGAACTGCCGATGAACACCATCTCGTTCCAGCACGCCTGCTTCATCCGCCTCGAGGAGCGACACATGGAAGTGAAGATCCGTCACGCGGCTGCCTATCGATCGCAGGCATTTCGCCCGTACCTGCAGCCTGACTTCATCGCCTCGCTCGCCGCCGTTCGCGGCCTGCAGATCGACCAGCCGGCGGCTGAAGCCTTCGAGGTGATCCGGACCGTTGTCATGTAGCCAGCTCGCGGAGAAGACCCATGGCTGAGCCGACCATTCGTGCAACCCGGGTGAGCATCGCTGCCGATGTGGTTTTCGGGGACGACGTGGTCATCGAGGCCGACGAGATCGAGATCGGCTCCGGCGCGCGGATCGGATTCTCCGATGCCGACGACTTCCGGACCATGCCCGGGGTCAGGATCAGTGCGAGCCGGCTGACGATTGGGGACCGAGCGCTGATCGGCCGGTCGGTACGGATCGAGGGCGGCGGGATCAGCATCGGCACCGATGTCCGGGTGATGCGGTACACGACCATGCGCGTGCTCGACGAGCTGCGAATCGGCGCCTCTGGCACGGTCGGCGAGGGCGGCGAGATCTCGGGCCGGCAGGTGCACATCGGCCAGGAGCTGTGGATGTTGCCGCAGGCCAAGATCGGCGGCGGATCCGCATTCGAAAACGCCTCGCGCCTTGACGCGGGCCACTTCCTGCACATCGGTACCCATGCCCTGATCAACACCGCACGTCCGGTGGTGATCGGGCACGAGGTCGGCCTGGGGACGCGAACCGCGATCTACACCCATGGCGCCTACCCCTCGCGGCTCCAGGGCTTCCCGGCTGCCTTTGCCGGTGTCGAGATCGGCGACTTCAGCTGGGTGCCAGGGGCAACCATCAACCCGGGCGTGCGCATCGGGCGCAACTGCGTCATCGGAGTCAACTCGCTGGTCACTTCCGATATCCCCGATGGCGCCCTGGCCGCCGGTTCTCCGGCCCGGGTCATCCGCGAGAACGCCTATCCACGGCCGATCTCTGACGAGGCCCGAGCGACGTTCTTCGAGTCGTTCCTGTCCGCGTACGCCCAGGTCCTCGGCGTCGATGCCGTGCCGGTGAGTCGTGAGGGGCTGGTGTCGCTCGCAACATCCGGTGCCGTCTACCTGGCGGCAGGGTCTTCGGCGGAGGCCGCCGTGGAAACCGATCCGGGTGGGCGCCGCGTCTTGGCGATCATGGAGGCCGTGGGCGCGCCGGTGGCCGACGGCTGGACGATCTTCGATCCGGCTCGTCGCCGTGTCGCTGGAGTCGCCGACGACCTCTCAGCGCGTCTCGCGAACGAGCTCCGACGCTATGGAATCCGGTTCTACTCGAGGGGCTCAGATGGCACGTATCACGACTGGGAGCCAAGCCCGCCGCAGTTCGGCTCGTGAGTCGGAGATGAGCAGCGCACTTGTCCGTGCCCGTTTGCCCCTGATCGGTTGGGTTGCTCTCTTCCTGGCTGCCGCAAGTGTGGTGGGCCTGCCAGCCTGGTGGCCAGCGGTCGGATTGGCAGGCGTGGCCACCGTGGGCCTTGCAGCAGATCGGCGCCTTGGCTGGTTGCCTGCTGGCCTGCTTGTCGCGATCGCGCTGCCCTACGGACGGGGAGCCGACGTGACGCCCTGGCTGGTGGCCGGCTTTCCGATTCGGCCTCCGGACCTCGCGATCGGGCTCGCCCTGGCCGGCGCGACGGTTGGGGTCGTACGTGACCGGGCCCGAATCCGCGATCGCCTTGCGCTCCCCGGCGCCACTGCGTTCGTCGTTGCCAGCGGCGTGCTCCTGCTCGTGGGTGCCGCTGCGCTGGCAGGTGGAACACTCGGCGATTTCGCGATGCGAGACGTGCTGCGCGACGCCCGCTGGTGGGCGTTCTACGCCGCCGCTCCGCTGGCCGTATTGAGCGGGACGAGCCGTGCTGCATTGGTGCGCGGCCTGCTGTTGGGGGCGACGGCGCTGGCAATCGTCGTCGTGGCGACCGCTGTCGGGCCGGTTATCGAGGGCGGGCTGAAGTTCTCCGCGCTGACGTACGACCGCGGCACCCTGCGCATGCAGTTCGGCAACAGCATCTTCCTCGTGCCTGCCGTCGGTTACGCGACCTGGGGGCTGCTCCGGCACCCTGTCAGCTGGCGTGTCGGTTGGCTTGCGCTCCTCTTCTCGGCCCAGGTGCTGACCCTCACCCGGACCTCGCTGCTGGTGACCATCACGGTCGTGCTGCTCGTCGGTGCCGCGCACCTCCTCGACGGTCGGCGCCGCGGAAGCTGGAGCATGCCCCCATGGCGCACCTCCGCGGCGGTGGCCCTGGCGCTGCTCGTCGGGTTTGTTGGCGGCATCGGCGTGAGCAGGCTCGGGACGCCGCGCACCTGGACCGTTGTCGGAAGCTCGTCCTCCTCCACGCCGGAGGATCCGTTCGATCGGATCACCTTTGGCGATGAACAGTCGGACATCACGGTGATCATCGGCTCGGTGGCTTCGGGTGGACGATTCGCGACCTACCTCAACGCGATGCGGGTGATCGCCGACGCGCCGTTGCTTGGCAATGGCTTCGGCCAGCTGGTCGACGTTCGATTCGCCTACAACGAGTCGAGAGCGCACACCATCGGCAAGCAGCCAGGGGTGGATAACGCCTACCTGACGGTGGCGCTGAAAGCCGGGGCGTTGGGCGTGACCGCGTTCGGTGCTCTCCTCCTGCTCCCCCTGGTCGCTGCGGCCCGGCGAGCGCGACGCATACCGCGCGGCTGGTTTGTCGCCGGGTGGCTCGGCATCCTGGCGCTCACCGTCACCCAATCGTTTGCGGTCGGCGGCTACGGTCCCTTCGGCGTGGCGCTGCTCGCGGCGCTCCCGTTCATCGGGTACACGCGGACCAGCCGCTCGGCGGCGATCTCCCAGCGGTAGCTCTCGCCGAGCTCTGCCAGGCTGCCGCGGACGCGACCATTGACCTGCGGGTCGGCCAGCTGGTCGAGGGCGGCATCAAGTGACTCGTCGTCGCTGAATGGCACCCCGATCTCGTGCTGCTCGCCGACCTCGGCGAGTTCACCCTGCGCGCGATACGCCAGCGGGACCTGGTGCGCGATGGCGACGTACAGGTTGTTCGGCGCCGCCAGTGCCGCATACGGGTGGTCTGGCCGCAGCGCGTAGTACATCGCATCCGCCGCGGCAAGCAGGCCCGACGGGTCGGCCAGCCAGCCGGCCAGGCGCACGTTCGGCAGGTCCGCAGCCATGGTCCGGAGACGCGGCTCGTCTTCCCCGGTCCCGGCGATGATCACCAGGTGGTCCGGCCTGCGCCGAGCGTGGCGCAGCAGGGCGTCGACGTCACGGGCCTCGTTGAGCGCGCCCGCGTAGGCCACGCAGAAGGTGTCTGGCGGGATCTGCAGATCACCGCGGGCTGCGGCGCGATCCGGTCGGACTGGGGGCGGATCGACCCAGTTGGGGATCGAGATCGAACTGACGCCGAGCCTGGCGAAGTACGCGCGTCGGCGCTCGCCCGGAGTAACCACCAGCTGAGCCCGGCGCGGCAGCCGCCGCTCGAGCAGGCCGATCGCCCACAGGATCGGGGTCGGCAGCCGGTGGCTGACCATCAACCGATACACCTCGAAGGCGTCATACACGATTCGCGGACGCCCGGCGAAGGGGGCGATCAGCACGGCCGCAACGAGCATCGGCAGGTCGACGGCGTGCAGCACGTCCGGTCGGCGGCGGCGCACGGCGGCGAGGTAGCGGATGAAGAGCCGGGGAAGGGCGAAGACCTGCGTCCAGCCGCGACCCCAGCGACTTCTCACTGAAACCCTCCTGACACTGACTGGCCCATCGCCCTCGGCCGTGGGGCGCGTGCCGTCACGATCCCAGGCCAGGATCCTCACCCGGCACCCGGCGCCGGCGAGTGCCTGCGTGATGCGTCGCACGCGAACGTCCGGGTCATAGCCGACCGCCAGCAGCACGTCCACACGGGTGGGCAGTGTCGCGGATGCGTCCGTCACTGGGCTGCCGCCTCGATCAGGCGCCGGAGCAAGGCAGCGTTCGATCGGATCTCGATCAAGCGACCTGCCACCAGTTCTCGTTGCTTTTCGGTCTGGACGGAGGCAAGCGCGGCAGTGATGCCGTGCCCGGTGAGTCCCGTGACTGGCTGGCAGGCTTCGTGGAGGCCCAGGTGGCGGGCCATGCTCGCGACCTTGTCGTCATAGGCGATCGGGACCGCCGGGGTGCCCGCGAGCGCCGCCAGCAGGAGACCATGCAGTCGCACGGTTACGACCGCTTGCAGCCCAGCCAGCACCTCCAGCGCCTGGCGCGGGTCAGGGCCGAGCTCCTCGATCGGCAGGGTGCTGCCGTCCTGCGCCGCCAGTCCTCGAACCGCGTCGGCGAAGGCGCGATCCCGCGGGCCGCCAAACGTGAGCAGACGGACATCGCCCTTTCCCGCGTTCGCTGCGGCCCTGGCGAGGCCACCAATCATCTCGTCGCTTTCGCCGTCGCGCCCGGGAGTCGGCCCGCGCACCACGAAGCCGATCCCGCTCCTCGGTCGAGCCGCAGGCGGGGCCATGAGCAGCGCAGGATCCGGGACGACGGTCACCTTCACGCGTGGTGCGATCCTGGCCACGAGCAGTGCCGATTCGGGATCTCGCACCGTCACGCATGCGGCAAGCCGGAGCGCCCAGCCGGCCATGCGCCTCAGTATCGGTCGGTCGAGCGGCCCGACGCCCACGCCGACCCATACGACACGTGTCCCCGTCAGGCGGGCCAGGAGCATCCAGGCGAGATAGGTCGGCACCACGGTGACCCAGTGGTCGTGCAGCAGCCCGCCACCGCTCACCAGCAGGAGTCGGGCACGACTGAGCGCGCGGAGTGAAGCGAGGTTCGGGCGCATCCGGCGCGTCGCGATGCGGCGAGCCGCAGGGTACGCCGGGATCTGCTCATGACCGCCCACCACCGCCACGACCTCCACGTGGCTGTCGCTGAGGAGCTCCTCGATGCCCGCCAGGATGGCCTCGTCGCCGACGTTGCCGAAACCCTGGTAGCCGAGCGCGACAGCTCGCACCCGCCCGTTCAACGGGAGTCACCTCGACGACGCCCGCCGGCCCAGGCCAGATCGACCAGCACCCGCAGGTCGCCGAGGCGCGGCACCAGGGCGCCGATCCGTGAACCGGTCAGGCGGCGGTAGGCACCGAGCATGAACGCGGCGCCGGCCGCGTAGCTGAGCAGGGAGGCAAGCGCCGCGCCGACGATTCCCAGCCGTGGGATGAGGACGAGGTCGAGCGACACGGTGGCGACCAGGCCGACGAAGGCGGCCCACGAAACGAGTCCGGGTCGGCCGCGGCCCTTCAGATCGCCGGCGATCAGACGGGTGAGTGTCAACGGCAGCATGGCGAGCAGCGTAATCCGCACGGCGTCGGCGCCGGTCGCGAACTCATCGCCGAAGGCGAGACGCAGCAGCGGCTCAGCCACGGCCGCGAGGATGAGTCCGCCGGCCACCACCGTCACCAGCGTCAGGCGCGTGATCTGTTCGGTGACGCGCGTCGAGCGGCGCTCGGTCTGCGCCGCCACCTGCGGGAAGAGGAATGCGGACGCCGAGGTTGCGACCTGGGTCACCACCTCGCTGACGCGCACCGCGACGAAGTAGATCCCCGCCGCTCGCAGGTCGAGGAGGGCGGCGACGAGCACGAGATCGAGCCGCAGGCTGAGGTACTGGAGGATGTTGCCAACCTGTCCGCGCAAACCCATGCCCAGCGCCTCCCGCGCGAAGGCGGGCGCGAAGTCAGGACGGATGGGCCCCACGTGACGGCGTATCGCCACCCAGGCGATCAGTGCGCCGCCGGCGTAGCCGAGTGCCGCCGCGGCGAGATAACTCGCCGCGGAGCGATCCACGATGAGCAGCAGTAATGCGGTCAGCGCCAGTGACCCGATCGCCTCGGTCGCCTGGACCACGATGTACGCGGTGCGACGATGAAGGCCGAGCAGGAGCCCACCGATCAGCTCGAACGTCAGGATCGTGGCCGCCAGTGCGGCGGCAGCCAGCAATACGGTGCCGTCCGCTTCGCCGAGGACGACCGTGCGCAACGCCAGCCCTGCGCCCAGCACGACCAGGACCGCCAGCACCGCTGCCCCCACACCAAGCGTGAGCGTGCGTGCGACGACCTGCCCCTGTTCGCCGGGCCGGCGGCCGAGGAAGTAGATGGCCGCGATGTTCAGTCCGCCGCTGGACAGCAACGCACCGGCGGTGGCAATGGTGAACGCCGATCCGGCAAGCCCGAGACCGTCGGCACCGATCAGGCGTGCGGCGAGCACGCTCGCCAGAAATCCGGCAACCACCGAACCGATGCGGACCACCGTCAGCTGGACGACCGCACCCCCGAACGAGCGGACCTCGGCGCGTTCGGCGTCCCGTGCATCGCCCTCAGCCGGCTCGTTCAGCACGCCGCCTTGCCCAGCAGGACGTCGACGATGCGTTCGGCCGCGTGGCCATCGCCATAGACGGTACGGCCGGCATTCGACATCTCGGCGCGCGCCGCGGGGTTGCCCAGCAGCGCCAGCGTCGTGTCGCGAATCGTGGCCCGATCGGTGCCGACCAGCCGCACCGCTCCCGCATCCAGCCCTTCGGGCCGCTCGGTGACAGCGCGGGTAACCAGGACGGGGATGCCGAGCGTCGGCCCTTCCTCCTGCACGCCGCCAGAATCACTGACGATCAGGGTTGCTCGTCGCAGCAGGGCGATGAATTCCGAGTAGGCGACCGCATCAACGACCATCGCCCGATCGTGATGCCCGAGTGCCTGTTCGACCGGCCGGCGGGCGACCGGGTTTGGATGCGTCACGAAGACGAGGCGCAAGTCCGGCGTCGCGTCGAGCACGTCAGCGAGCGCACCGGCGATGGCCGCAATGCCGCGTGCCCACGACTCTCGGCGATGAGCCGTCGCCAACAGCAAGGGGGCGTCGCCGATGAAGTCCGCCGCTCCCTGTGACATCGGGACGCCGCGCCCCTCGATCAGGCGCAGCGCATCCACCACGGTGTTGCCGGTCACGCAGATTTCGCCTCCGACGCCGTCGCGTCGCAGGTTCTCGGCTGCCGCATCGGTCGGTGCGAAATGCCACCTCGCCACAAGGCTCGTCACCCGCCGGTTGAACTCCTCGGGGAACGGGAGGGCCAGGTCATTCGATCGGAGGCCGGCCTCCACGTGGGCGAGCGGGAGGTGGCGGTGGAACGCGGAGAGCGCGGCGCCGAGTGCGCTCGTCGTATCGCCCTGGACGATGACGGCGCGCGGTGTGTATCGCTCCAGCGCGCGACCGATCCCGGTCACCGCACCGGCCAGCACGTGGTCGATCGACTGGCGAGGCCGCATCAGGTTCAGGTCCTCGTCCACGCTGATCCCAAACAGGTCGAGGAGGTCATCGACCAGCTCGCGGTGCTGCCCAGTGGTCACTACCACGGTCGGCGCCTTCCGCGCGCGGAGTTCGAGGATCACCGGTGCCAGCTTGATGACCTCCGGTCGCGTCCCGAAGAAGACCGCGATGGGGTGTGGGGCTGAGTCGGTCATCGCCCGGAAGTATGCCCTGCGCCGCGCACAGCAGGGCGTGGTCCATGGGCGCGCTTATACTCGAGATCCCGTGCGACGCGTCCTTCTGATCGTCTACGAAGCCTATGCCCGTGACTCACGGGTGCGCCGGCACGCACGCGCCCTCGCGGGGGCTGGTTACCAGGTGGAGGTGGCTGCGCTCGTCGACGAGCACTCCGTCGACGCCGCGCGGCGGGATGGCGTGACCCTTGTTTCGCTCGGTGCTCGCAAGTATCGGGGCGCCAGCCGCATTGCCTACCTGCTTGCGTATCTCGCCGTTACGACGCGCGCATTTGGCGCGGTGACCGGGAGGGTGCTTCGGCGCCGCGTGGACGTGGTCTACGTCAATAACCCTCCGGACTTTCTGGTCTTCGCCGCCCTCGTCGCGCGCATGCGTGGGCTGCCGGTCGTGCTCGACATCCACGACCTGACATCGGACCTCTACCAGGCCAAGTTCGGGGGTCGGGGGGCGGCCGGGTGGCTCATTGAGCGGATCGAGCGGCGCAGCGTGCGGTTCGCCGACGCCCTGATCACGATCCACGACATCTACGCCGAGCGGCTCGCCGAGATGGCACGCGACGGCACCCACGTGGTCGGGGTCTGGAACGCGCCCGATGCCGACGACTGGCTGCCCGTGGGGGATCGTCGGGCGGAGGAGCCGTACGCCGCCGGACCGCCCACGGTGGATCAGCCGCTGCGCCTCGGGCACCACGGGACGATCGTGGAGCGGTTCGGCGTCGACCAGGCGGTGCACGCCGTGGCCGCCCTTCGTGCGCGTGGCGTGCTCGTCACGCTCTCGATCCTTGGGGACGGCGACTTCGCGGACGAGCTGGAGACGATCATCTCGAAGTCGAGGGCGGCAGACGTCATCGACTTCGACCGGCGTACCTTTTCGCACGACGATCTCGAGGCATTCACGGCGCGGATCGACGTTGGCGTGGCGCCCTATCGGCCTTCGTCATTCTCCGAGGACGGCCTGCCGACAAAGGTGCTCGAGTACGTGACCCTCGGAGTCCCGGTGGTCGTGACCGCGACGGCCATGTTGCGGCGACACCTTGCGGACCAGGTGCGCCTGGTCAGCGGCCGGTCGGTCGAGGAGTTGACCGACGCGATCGCCGAGATGGCCGACCCGGAGGTCCGCGCCGCGTACCGGCGAGGCGGTCGTGCAGCCGCCCACCAGATGGGCTGGCCGGGCCAGCGGACCAAGCTGCTCGACCTGATCGAGGGCCTCGGCCACCCGATTCGGTAGCGCCAACGGTCCTACCCGCGCTGACCGCCTTGTACCGTTGGCTCTGCCACCGATGGGGTCCACCATCTGTGCATGGCTGCCGTTCGCCGTTGTGTCTCCCTGCTCTCCGCCGTCGCGCTGATGGCGACGCTGCTTGCGGTTGCACCGCCCCCCGCGGCCGCAGCTGCCGGCGGCACCTTCTACGTGGACGGCAAGACCGGCAGTGACAGCGACGCCGGGACGAGCCTGGGATCGGCCTTCAAGACGATCAGCAAAGCCGCCAGCAGCCTGCCGGCGGGGTCTGCCGCCGGCTGGACGATCCAGGTTGTCGGCTATGCCGACTACGTCTACCGCGAGCGACCCGTGCCGCCCAGTTGGGACCGGTATGGCAGCGTGAGTGCGCCGATTGCATTCGAGGCATACGGCTACAACGGCACCAGCAGCGGATACACGCGGCCGGTCGTGTCCGGCGCCGATGCCGCCCCGGCACCCGGCAAGAGCTGGTCCTCGACCGGAACGGCTGGTGTCTGGAAGACGCCCTGGACGACTGCGCCGTTCGGCTTCCCGACCTCGAGCGGCTCGATCAAGACGGCCGTCTTCCAGGACGAGACGACCTGGCTCTGGGAGCAGACCAGCCTGTCCGCGCTGAATTCCCGGGCGGCGAGCGGCCTCGGCGGCTACTGGTGGGATTCGGCGGCCAAGCAGCTGTATCTCTCGACCGTGCCCGCCGCGAATCCGGGAAGCCATCGGATCGATGTCATCGTGCGCAACGCCTTCTACTTCGACGGCCGCTACCCCGTCAATAACGTCGCGGTGCGCGGCTTCGAGGTCCGGCACTCGGCCAATGGGATCGCCTTCGCCAAGGGGGTCGATAACGGCGAGGCATCCGACAACCGGCTGATCGGCAACCTGTACATGGGGGTGGCCGTTTCCGGCGAGCAGACAGGCTCGGGCGCTGACCCTGCGACCGGTGCACTCATCCAGCGCAACGAGGCTGCCTTCAACACGCTCCAGGCGATCAAGCTCGACGAGGGCACCACCGGCGCCACCGTCTGCGACAACGACGTCCACGACAACGGGCTCCAGGGGATCAAGGTGCAGGGCCCCGTCTCGGGAAGCAGTTACACGGGTACGACCAGCGGCAACCTCGTCTGCCGCAACGACCTCCACGACCAGGACTTCAATCCGACCGGCAGCGCCTACAACAACGCGTCGGGGATCACGGTGGCCAATGGCGCGCGCACCACCACGGTGAGCGAAAACCGCATCTGGGGCAACGATGTCGGGGTCCATGTCACCCAGGAGGCATCGAGCATGCCGGCGGTGCAGGACACGCTGGTCGAGCGCAACGAGGTCTGGGGAAACCGTCGATTCGGCCTGTACCTGTTCGACGGATACAACGGTTCCGGCGCCGGCCGCCTCACGTCGTCACGGAATCTGTACTGGGACAACGGGATCGGCGTCATGGTCGATCGTGGGACGAGCAACAAGACGCTCGACCACGACACGATCTGGTGGAACCGGGCCGAAGGGGTCAAGATCGGCGGCTACCAGGTCGCGCCGTCGAGCATCACCATCAACCACACGCTCGTCACCGGCAACCGTGGCTACGGCGTCTGGCTGGTGACCGGCAACTCGGCGACACTCGACCACAGCGGCCTGTACGGCAACACCGGCGCGGACCTGCTCGGCAGCCCGAGCGCCACCGCCGTGAACTACCAGCCGCCTGGCTACCTGAGCACGCTCACCTCCGATCCTGGCTTCCTGACCGTGGGCAGCAACTCGTTCCAGTACTCCGCAGGCGTTGGTGGGACCCCGGTTGGCGCCAAATGGGCGGACGGATTCATCGACATCGCCAACTCGATCTTCCGGGACGACATCATCTGGATCGCCGACGCCGGCATCACCAGCGGGTGCGCGCCAGACCGATACTGCCCGGACGCGGTGGTCTCGCGCGGGCAGATGGCAGCATTCCTGTCGCGGGCGCTCGGCCTGGCAGGAAGCGCGCCCGACGCCTTCGATGACGACGACGGATCCATGTTCGAGGCCGATATCAACCGCGTCGCCGCGGCCGGCGTCGCCAGCGGCTGCGGGACGCGCCTCTACTGCCCGACCGCATCGGTCACCCGAGAGCAGATGGCCTCATTCCTCGCCCGGGCATTGCATCTGCCACCGTCGGCCACTGACTTCTTCACCGATGACTCCGCGAGCATCCACCAGGCGGCGATCAACGCCATCGCAGCGGCGGGCATCACCAGTGGCTGCACGGCCACGACCTACTGCCCCAAGGGGCTGGTCACCCGTGGCCAGATGGCCGCCTTCCTGCACCGCGCCTTCCGCTAACTCTCCCGGTTCGCCAGCAAGTTGGCCGCGCCGATACCGGCCAGCACGCTGAAGATCGGCACCAGCGGTGCGTGGTAGCGGGGATTCGCCTCGCCGAGGGCATGGACCAGCACGAAGACGGCAAGGATCGCACCCAGCAGCGCCACTGTCTGCGCCGAGCCGGCGCGTCCGCGCCAGGCACCCACCGCGGCGAGTGCCGCGACCACCGCCCAGGCGAGCTGACTGAGCAGCACGAACGCCTGCGTCGTCTGTGGCTCCTGGGCCGGGTCTTCGTACAGCGCCCAGCGAGCGCCGTAGTGGGCGTCACCCCACACGACGGGGAACTTGCGCACAACCAGGCCGAGCGTGCCGACCGGGTCCTCGCCGATCCTCTCCAGGGCAACTCTCAGCGCGATGCGCTCGGCCTCCGCCGTCCCCAGGGCCGCTTCTCCGCCCACCAGCGCAACGTCGTCCGGGTTGAAGCGCCCGTCGTGCTCCTGGTTGGTGCCGATCAGCAGCTGCCACGCCGAAAACGACGAGGTCGAGAGAGAAGGACCCGAGCCGCGCTCCATGTTGGTCACGACCACGGGTGGGAGCACGGCGGCGAATGACGCCGCGAAGGCAAGGCCGATCAGCAGGCGCCGGCCCGGGGCTGCCAGCCACCCGGCCCCGATCGCCAGAACGGGTGCCAGCACCTGGCTTGTGGCGCGCACGTACTGGGAGGCACCGAGCGCCGCGCCGGCGACGGCGGCTCGGACGACGGAGAGTGGAGCGGCCAGGAGCACCCAGGCGACGCCGACGAGGACGGTTCCGTATGCGATTTCGGTGCCCAGGACGGGGGTCATCAGGATCTCGGCTGGGGCGACGGCGTACAGCAGCAGGGCCACGCCTGCCGCACGGGACCCCGCCGCTCGCAGTGCCACAGCGTAGATGAGCAGGCCGCTCGCCAATCCAAGCCCCACGTTCAGCCACTCGCCAACCGCAGGGCTCGGGCCGAAGACCCGGTAACCGACGCTGACTAGCAGCGCGTAGCCGCTCGGTCGACTGGCGAACCAGTCGCCGCCCTGCGAGATGCTGACTGCCAGCTCGTGATAACGGCGCCAATCCACGATCAGGGGTGCGTCCACGAGGAGCACCGCCACGACTCTCAATGCAAGCAACAGCCCCAGGCCAACCAGCAGGGCGGCGGGGTCGAGACGATCCCGCACGGGACGCCGCGTGAGCCACAGGATCAGCAGCGCCGAGGCCAGCACGGCCGCCAGCGTCAATGCGAGTCCTCCCCCTCCTACGCTGGCGTCCAGGCCCATGCGCAGCCGTGCCACGACCTCGAGTAGATCGCCGACGGCGACGGCGGCCATCGCGGCGAGGAGCAGCACCAGCGCGGAGCGCGGTAGTACACGGACAGGGAACCTGCGCGAGAAGGGTGCTTCGTGCATGCCCGCCACGATACGATGCAACTCCGCTGCGCGAAGCAGCAAGCCGCCCGGACGAAGGAGGAGATTTCAGCGATGCCCGATCCCCGACCATCCCGCCGCCGACCGCGCGCCCTGGCCGCGCTCGCGATGGTGGTCGCCCTGGTCGCCTTCCCGCTGGGGGCCCTGGCGACCCACCAGTACGGCGACGTCCCCGACAGCAACCCGTTCCACGGGGACATCACGGCCATCACCAATGCCGGCGTGACATCCGGCTGTGGTGGCGGCAACTACTGTCCTGATCGCAACGTGACCCGCGCCGAGATGGCCGCCTTCATGAACCGGCTGGGTGCGCTGGCGTCGAACAAGACCCCGGTGGTCAATGCCACCAAGGTCGATGGCTGGAGTGCCAACGAGCTCAACCGCCTCGCCTACACCAGCAACAACACCACCACCGTTGACGGCGATGCGGCTTCCAGCGGTCGCTTGACGACGACCATCACGACCCCGGGCTGGGGGTACCTGATGATCACCGGGACGTCGTACGTCTATAACGAAACGTCCGGCGGAACCGACGACGCCAACTGCTGGCTCGAGGTCGACAACAGTGCGGTGTCGGGCTCGAATCGATGGGTCGATACCCAGTGGGTCTCCGGCGGCGCCGTCCTGGATGAGACGACGTGCAACTCGTCCGGTGGCTACCGGGTGTGCGACGCTGCGACCTACACCGTCGACTTCGAGTTCGGGAGCATCGGGGCCGACCTGAACATCCTCCAGTCGAGCCTGATGGTCGAGTACATTCCGTTTGACGGCGCGGGGAACACCCCGTTCCTGTCGTGCCTGATCATCCTGAGTCCGCACGATGCCTCCAAGCCGGTGAAAGAGGCGCCCTAGGCTGCCTTTGGTTCCCGATGAGAAGGAGCGCTCCCGACGCGGGGGCGCTCCTTCTCGATGATCGGCTGCATCCCCCGCATCCTCGACCCTTTCAACTGGCAACCCGGATGTAGAGTGGGCGCCCCATGAGACCCACTGGCAGTCGCCCCGGCTCGCAAGCTGCAATCGGGCTCGCGCTGTTGGGTCTTGTGATGGCCACGCCACCGGCGGTCGCAGCCCGTCCGGAGCCGCAGCCCGCGATCGCCGCCGCCGCCCCGGTGGCGCTGGCGGCGAATCAGCTCGACCTGCAGCTGGTCACCACAGGCCTCTCATCGCCGGTCGCGGTCACCAACGCGGGCGACGGATCGGGTCGCCTCTTCGTGGTGGAGCGCCCTGGCCGGATCCGGGTGGTGCTCAACGGCAAAGTGCAGGCCGGGTCGTTCCTCGACATCACCCACCGCGTCCTGGCGGGCGGTGAGCGCGGCCTGCTGGGGCTTGCCTTCCATCCGGACTTCACGACGAACCGGTTCTTCTACGTGTACTACACCAGGGCCGATGGCGACCTGGTCGTCTCGCGCTTTACGGCGAACATCGGGCTTGCCGCGGCGAGCAGCGCGACGGAGCAGTTCCTCATGCGGATTGAGCACAGCGCCAACAGCAACCACAACGGCGGACAGCTCGCCTTTCGCTCTGACAGCTACCTGTACATCGGCACCGGCGATGGCGGGGGCAGTGGCGACCCGGATGACAACGGGCAGTCGACGGCCACGCTGCTGGGCAAGATCCTCCGCATCGACGTCGACGGCTCCGGTGACGGCACCTTCGGCACGTACGCCATCCCGGCAACCAACCCATTCGTCGGCGGCCCCGAGCTCGAGGAGATCTGGGCCTCCGGCCTCCGAAACCCTTGGCGCTTCAGCTTCGACCGATCGACCGGGGCACTGTGGATCGGCGATGTCGGCCAGGGCAGCTGGGAGGAGATCGACCGAGAAGCGCTCGCCGATCCCGGCGGGCGTAACTATGGCTGGAACGTCATGGAGGGCGCGCACTGCTACGCGTCGGGCTCGTGCAACCAGTCCGGGCTGACGCTGCCGATCGCCGAGTACAGCCACAGCCTCGGATGCTCGGTGACCGGCGGCTTCGTGTACCGCGGAACGACGCAGCCGGACCTGCTCGGCGAGTACGTCTTCGCCGACTACTGCTCGGGACGCCTGTGGACCATCCCGGTCGGTGGCAGTGCGGCGACAGAGCGCCGCCAGGTGTCGCTCAACATCAGCTCGTTCGGCGAGAGCGAGGGCGGCGAGTTGTACGCCACGCACCTGGGTGGCGCGCTCTACCGCGTCGTGGCGCCGCCGTTCGGCGACGTCACCACCTCGCCGTTCCTCGACGACATCAACTGGCTCTACTACGCCGGCATCACCACCGGCTGCGGCGGGGGCTACTATTGCCCGCTGGCCAATGTCTCCCGCGCCCAGATGGCCTCGTTCCTGGTGCGCGCCCTGAAGCTGCCACCCACCGCTACCGACTACTTCCCCGATGACGAGACCAGCATCCACGAGGCCGATATCAACGCGCTGGCGGACGCCGGGATCACCACCGGCTGCGGCGACGGACTGTATTGCCCGCTGGCGAACGTCTCCCGTGCCCAGATGGCCTCATTCCTGGTGCGCGCCATGGACCTCCCGCCGACTGCCACCGACTACTTCAGCGATGACGAGACGAGCGTCCACGAAGCGGATATCAACGCCTTCCGCGCAGCTGGCATCACCTCCGGCTGTGGGCCGGGCCTGTACTGCCCGCTGGGCAACGTCACCCGCGAGCAGATGGCGGCCTTCCTGCATCGGGCGCTATGACCACGTTGACCCGGGCCCCACAATGACGCTCACGATCCCGGCCTGACGTCACCATCGGCTGATCGCCACGACGGCCCGCGCCTGTCCGGACTGCGGAGTGTCCGAATGCGTCGATCCATCTCGTCTCGTCGTGCGGTCGCGGTACTGGCCCTGAGCCTGACCCTGGTCGCCTTCCCGCTCGGCGTGTTGGCCAGCCACCAGTACAGCGATGTGCCCAACTCCAACCCGTTCCACGCTGACATCGCGGCCATCACCAATGCCGGGGTGACCAGTGGCTGTGGTGGCGGCAAGTACTGTCCGGATCGCAACGTGACCCGCGCCGAGATGGCGGCCTTCATGAACCGGCTGGGTGCGCTGGCTGCGGGCAAGACCCCGGTGGTCAACGCCGACAAGCTCGATGGGATCGATTCGTCCCAGTTTGCGCGCAAGGACCAGACCCAGCACTACAGCTGCGCCGGCAACGACATGGCACCCACAATGAGCACGACCGGCTACCTGGGCGGCACCTTCGCCGAGCGCTACCTGACCTCTGGCATCGACTCCCTGACCTGCGCGGTGCACCTGCCCGATGGCGCCACCCTCACCGCCTTCGCGGGCGACGTGTACGACAACACCGCCACCTACGGGACATTGTGCAGTCTCCAGCGGGTCACGTCAGACGGCGTCGTGGCAGGTCTGGCCTCCACCCCGAGCTCCGGAGGAGCCGCCACCCCCGGCTACACCACGCTCGTCGACACCACGATCAGCGGCCCGCCCATCGACAATGCCATCTACGCCTACCAAGCCCGTTGCTCCCTCACTGGCTCCGCTGGCATCGACCTGCGGGTCGTCAAGGTCACGGTGACTTACGTTGGGGCGCCATAGGTTCCCCGCACCGGGCCGCTAGACTCGGAGCATGCCCCGCATCCTGGTTGCCGAGCCGATCGCGCAGGCCGGCATCGACCTGCTCACCGCCGCGCACGAGACGTCGTTCCGCAACCGCCCGCCCCGCGCTGAGCTGCTCGCGGCGCTATCCGAGGGGGGTGGCTGGGACGCGCTGATCGTTCGCTCCCAGACGCGTGTGGACGCGGAGCTGCTGGCGGCCGCCGCGCCCCGCCTGTCGGTGGTCGGCGTGGGATCGGTTGGCACCGACCGCGTCGACCTGGACGCCGCCACCCACGCCGGCGTGATGGTGGTCAACGCCCCGACCGGAAGCACCACTGCGGCGGCCGAGCACACCATGGCGCTCATGCTCTCGCTCATGCGGCGCATCCCGACGGCGGACGCATCGGTCCGTCGCGGTGAGTGGGAGCGGGCCACCTACATCGGCGCCGAACTGCGGGGGAAGACGCTCGGCGTTATCGGCCTGGGGAAGATCGGGAAGGCGGTCGCGCGGCGAGCTGCGGCGTTCGAGATGCAGGTGATCGCCTACGACCCCTTTCTCACCGCGGAGCAAGCGGCAGAGCAGGGCGTGACGCTCGTCGGTCTGCCGGAGCTGCTGGCGGCATCGGACGTGGTTACCGTCCACGTGCTGCTGTCGCCGGAGACGCGCGGACTCATCGGTCGTGCGCAGTTCGCGACCATGAAGTCCGGCACCGTCCTGCTGAACGTGGCTCGGGGCGGACTGGTCGACGAGGATGCCCTGGCGGAAGCGCTGCACGAGGGACGCTTGGCGGGCGCGGCCGTCGATGTCTACTCGGCCGAACCGATGGCTCCCGACAACCCCCTCCGCAGCGCGCCGAACACGGTGCTGACCCCGCACCTGGGCGCGTCCACGGCGGAAGCCCAGGCACGCGCCGGCCTGGAGGTGGCGGAGCAGGTGCTGCTTGCCCTCTCCGGCGTGACGCCGCCGTACGCGGTGAACGCCCCGCCGGTCGCGGCTGGCGTTGCCCCGCAGCTGCGTCCATTCGTCGAGCTCGCCCGCCGACTGGCGATCCTGGGCAGGCAACTCGTGCCGGCGCCCGCAGACACCCTTACGCTGACCTATGCGGGCGAGATCTCCGCCTGGGACGGCACCCCGATGCGCACCGCGGTGCTGGCCGGCCTGCTCGAGCCGATCACCGATCAGCGGGTCAACGCGGTCAACGCCGACCTCGTCGCCGCTGAGCGCGGCCTCACCGTCCACGAGAACCGCACCGATGTCGCCGACCCGTGGTCCTCGCTCCTCACCCTCGAACTCGGCGAGGGGAAGGGCGCCGTGCGATTGGCCGGCTCCACCTCCCGCGGGCGTCCGCGGCTGGCGAGCCTGGACGGCTTCGAGACTGATGCCGATCTGGCCGGCACCATCCTGATCACCCGTCACCATGACCAGCCGGGGATCGTGGGTGCCGTTGGCAGCGCGTTGGCCGAGGCGCGCGTCAACATCTCGTCGCTCGAGCTGTCGCGGCTGTCGCCCGCCGGCGAGGCGCTGATGTTCGTCAGCGTCGACCAGGACGTGTCGGGTGCGCTGCTCGAGCGACTGGCATCCGTGCCCGGCATGATCCGCGTGCGCGTGGTGCAGCTGCCGGCGCTGTAGCCGGCTGGCGGGCCGGCGGCGGTAGCCCCCGCCACTGTCAGGACCGTTCGTGCAGGACGACTGCACGACTGCACGGGTGCATGAATGCCCCTGACAGAAGCCGGCGGGCCGGCGGTGTCGCCCTGGCGCCACTGTCAGGACCGTTCGTGCAGCACGACTGCACGACTGCACGGGTGCATGAATGCCCCTGACGAGGGCCGGTGGGCCAGGCCGACGCCGTCCTAGTCAGGCGAAGCCGCCGAAGCCGACTGCTCACTGGAATCCCACGGCGGCGGCAGACCCTCCCAGAAGCCCGACGGCACGGCTGCGTACTCCTCCAGGAACTGTCGCACCATCTGGTTCACGCTCGTGCCCGAGCGAAGAGCGCGCATGCGTGCCCACAGCACCACGTCGGGGTCGATACGGAGGGTCAGGGAGGTGTCGCGGAGTCGCCTGCCCATCGCGCCAGCATGGGCACCGCACGTTATCGCGCCGTTATCCACGACTTACCGACTCGTATCATCACGACGTGAGCAGCAAGCCCTTCGCCTCATCCGCGGATCTCCAGGAAAAGGCGGCCACCCTCGAGAAGTTGGCGGAGGGCGTCTACGCTTACACCGCGCAGGGTGACCCCAACGTCGGGTGCATTGTCGGGACCGATGCGTTGCTCGCCATCGAGGCGCGCGCCACGCCGGTGATGGCGCAGCGCTGGATCGACGTGATCCGGACCTTCACCGACCTCCCGTTCCGCGACCTGGTGCTGACCCACTACCACGCCGTGCGCGTGCTGGGCGCGGCGGCCTTCAACGCGCCCAAGATCATCGCCCACGCCAACACCGCCGCATGGATCGAGGAGCGAGGAAACGAGGACTGGGCCAGCGAGGCGGCGCGGATGCCACGCCTCTTTGCCGGCGCCGAGACGATCCCCGGCCTGACGCGTCCGACGCACACCTTCACCGACGTGCTGGCGATGGAGGTGGGTGGCCGCGCGGTCGAACTGCGGTACCTGGGGCGGGGCCACACGGCCGGCGACATCGTGGTCTGGCTGCCCGACGAGCGCATCTGCTTCGCCGGGGATCTTGTCGAGGCCCAGGCGGCTCCCTACATGGGTGACGCGCACATCGGGGAGTGGCGCAGCACCACCCTCGACGCCGTGGCTGCGCTCGGCGCCAAGCAGCTCGTCGGTGGCCGCGGCCCGGTTGTCCGGGGAGCATCGGCCGTCAAGCGGGCCATCGAGGACACCCGCGCCTTCCTCTCGGCCGTCCTGGACGGCACTCGGGCCGTGAAGGATGGCGGCGGCACGCCGGCCCAGGCGTATCGGTCCACCCGCGAAGCGCTCGAAGCGAGGTACGGCCGCTTCCCGATCTTCGAGCACACCATGCCGTTCAATGTGCAGCGGGCGTGGGATGAACTCGACGGTATCGACCACCCGCGGATCTGGACGGTGGAGCGCGACCGCGAGGTCTGGGACCAGCTGACGGCCAGCTGACGGCCTAGCGCCTATCATCGGAGCGTGCCCGCGGGAACGCAGAGCGACGTAGACGCCCAGGTGGGAGTGGTCGGCGCTGGCCCGGTCGGGATGACGCTCGCCGGACGGCTGGCGCAGCAGGGTGTATCGGTCGTCCTGCTCGAGCAGCATCCGCACCACACCGGCGAGGGGAGCAAGGCGCTCTGCATGCAGCGCGAGACGCTCGAGACATGGGCCCGCCTGGGGGTGGGGGAGGCGGTCGCGGAGCGCGGGGTGCAGTGGGACGTGGGGCGGACCTACTTCCGCAACCGCGAGCTGTTCGCCATCCGGCTTCCCGGGGCGGGCGACGAGCACTTCCCGCCGTTCGTCAACATCAACCAGACCGAGGTCGAGGCGATGCTCCTCGCGCGGCTGGGTGAGCTCCCCAGCATTGACCTGCGCTGGGGCCACCGCGTCACCGCCGTCACCCAGGATCCCGATGGCGTCACGGTGGCGTGCGACGCACCGCACGGCCCGGCCTCGCTGCGGGTCGGCTACCTGGTGGGTACCGATGGCGCCCATTCATCGGTCCGTCACCTGCTCGGGATGGGGTTCCCCGGGCACTCGCACCCCGACCTGTTCCTGATTTGCGACATCCGCGCCAAGCTGCCCTTCCCGCGCGAGCGGCGCTTCTTCTTCGACCCGCCGTGGAACCCCGGTCGCCAGGTCCTCATCCATCCCCAGCCCGATGATGTCTGGCGGATCGACTGGCAGGTCCCCTCCGGGACCGATCTTGACGCCGAGCGGTCCAGCGGCAGGCTCGATCGCCGAATCCGCAGGGTGATCGGTCCGACCACCGAGTACGAGCTGGTCTGGGCGACCGCGTACCGATTCCACCAGCGCCTGGTTGACCGATTCCGGATCGGCCGGGTCTTCCTGGCGGGCGACGCCGCCCACCAGGTGAGCCCGTTCGGCGCGCGCGGTCTCAACTCGGGGGCGGACGACGCCGAGAATCTCGCCTGGAAACTGGCCGCCGTGGTCGCCGGCCGGGCGCCCGATGCGCTGCTGGACAGCTACGGGGCCGAGCGACGCGCCGCGGCACTGGAGAACCTGGCCGTCACCGACGCCACGATGCGTTTCATGGTCCCGCGCGGGCCGATCGCGCGGGCGATGCGCAACGCCATCCTGCGCGGGAGCGTGCGCACGAAGCGCCTGCGACGCAGGGTCAATTCGGGGCACCTGGCGGAGCCGTTCAGTTACGCCGCCTCGCCGATCGTGGCCGGTCGGGGGGATGACGCTCGCCTTCCGGTCCACGGGGCGGTGGCGCCCGACGCCCGGTGCGGCGCCCTCAGCGGGGAGACACCGGTCAGTCGCCTGCGCGACCTGTTCGGGGCCGGCTTCGTGGGGCTTCTCGTCCTCGACGATCAGCAGGCGGCAGCACATGCGGCGGTCCGAGCATCCCGACTGTCGTGGTCGGCCGGCTGCCGGGTGGCGGTGCTGGGCGCGAGCGGCGCCCTGGCCGGCGTCACCGTGCTCACCGACCCGCACGGCGAGATCCGGCGCGCCTACGGGGCGGCCGGACCCCGCGCCTTCCTGATCCGCCCCGACGGGCACCTTGCCGGCAGCATCCCGCTACCAACGCCCGACGCGGTCGAGGCGCTGTGCGCCCTGCAGGCTCGGTCGCTGGGCGCGTGAGCTAGCCGGCGCGACCTCTGCGTCGGACAGCCACGGTCCCCGCCGCAACCAGCGTCAGCACGAGCAGCACGCCGACCCCACGGTAGGTACCGGCTCCGCCGGCGCCAGGGGGCTGCGGCAATGCCGCGTTTGGCACCTGTACTGCCCCGGCCGGTTCGACCACGACGGTCCCCGTCATTGTCGGGTGCGGGGCGCAGAAGTAGTCGTACCGGCCCGGAGCCGTGAAGGTGACGGACCCGCCCCGATCGGTCCCAAGCAGTCCGGTGTCGAAGGGCTGTGGCGCGCCGGCCGCGCCCGTCGCGGTGTGCTCCACGCTGTCGCGATTCGTCCAGGTGACCGTGTCGCCAACGCTGATGGTGATCGTTGCGGGGCTGAAAGCGAAGTCGACGATGTCCACCCACTCCGCATCGGCGGCGCGGGCCGGACCGGCTGCCACCGCCAGCACCAACGAGGCGGCAAGCAGGACGCCGACCGCAATGGCATGGCGTCCCGTGGTGCGAGTGAACTGACCTTCCTGTCTCATGCCTCGGCTCCTTCCTGTCAGCCGTGCGGATGCTAGCAGTGGAGCGCGCGGCTGCACGCCTGCGGATTCCCTGTGGATAACTCGGGGATCGGTCCAATCGATTGTGGATAACCACTCTTGTGGCCGCATCCCCCGCGCGGCATGCTTCTCTCGTCCCGGAGGGGCAGCTGGCCGACTGGAGATCACATCAACGGTCGCCGCGGTTCCTCCGGGGCTTTCGTTTGCCCGCCGATCACGATGTCGAGCGTCCCGGTCGGAGGTGGACGCAACCCGGCGTGGCCCCGAGCCCGCAATCACGGGGTGGCTACAACGGCCAAGATGACCGCTCTGCGTGGCCACGGGGAGCCCTCGGGTGGCCAATCGGCCGTCCAGGGACCAAGCTCAGCCCAAAGGTGGCCGTTGTAGCCACCCCGTGGCGGTCGGCGCCGATGAGCCCCGCTAGCGCCGCTCGTCGAGCCGACGGAGGACCGCATCCAGGAGCTCGTCCCCGCCATCCGAGTCGAAGATCGCGTGCCCGCTCGCCGATCCCGGGGCCAGGAAGAGGGCGTTCCACAGGCCCGGCGCGGCGCCGGTCATCGCCTCTGCCGCAGCCGCGGCAGCCTCTCCTGACGAGGCGGCGAACAGTTTTGGGAAGTCGCCCAGCTCGGCCACGGTCGCGGCGTCGCCCCGCACGGAGATGAGGATCAGCTGATCGACCAGATCGGGTGACTCCCGGCCGACGACCAGCGCCGCAGCCCCACCACTCCCCGCTGCGACCAACGCAACGCGCTCAAGGCCACGCTCATCCCGCAGGTAGCCGATGGCCGCTCGCACGGCGGCGGCGTCGGTCCCATCCGGCGCAAGCGCGGTCATCCCCTGCTCGGCCATCGTGACGGCGACCGCGTCCCAGGCAGCCGCATCGGTGCCGGTGTCGTGGATCAGCACGACGCCGTAGTCGCCATCGCCCCAGGCGATCCCGCCGCCATCGGTTCCGAGCCCAATGCGCGAACCGCTGCCCGCCGGTGCGCACGCGACCAAGAGCAGGCCAAGGGTCGAGGCGACAGCCAGCACGCGCATGGGTCCGCGCATCAGAACGCCCAGACTCCGTTGGCGAAGCGGCCGGCGAAGTAGGCCATCGCGGCCAGGCTGACCCCAGAGAGGGAGATCAGTACCCATCGGCGCTCGGCGAGCATCGCCATCGAGACGAAGAGCGGGAACAAGGTCAGCGAGTAGCGCGGCACACTCACCACGAACGAGGTGGAGACGAAGAGGACCCAGTTGCCGGCCATCCAGGCGAACATCGACGGCCGCAACCGGAAGGCGGCATGCATCGTCCCAGCCAGGCCGATGCCGATGAAGAGGAGCTCCATCCAACCGATCATCAGGGCGTAATCGAGGTTCTCGTTCGAGACCCAGCCCCAGACCGACGCGATCCCGTGCCACGGCGGGGCGAGTGACTTGAACCAGTGCTCGTTCTGGACGCGCATGAAGGTGAGCGGGTCACCGTAGACGACCTGGTTGAGTCCCAGGTAGACGCCGAACCCGACCCCGACCAGCCCGATCGCCAGCCATTCCGGACGGATCCGCCGCTCCTCCGGCGGACGCTGGAGCCACTGCCAGACAGCCTCGGCAGCCAGGGCCGGGATGAGGATCAGGCCGTTGACCCGTGTCATGGCGGCGAGCCCCCCGAGGAGGCCGGCCAGCCACCACCGCTCCGTCCGTGCCGCCAGGAAGGAGCCGAGCACGAGCGCCATGAAGAGCGCCTCGGTGTAGGGGATATGCAGGAAGTAGGCGGTCGGGAAGATGAGCAGGAACCATGCCGAGCGCATCGCCACGGCGGGACCCTCGTCGTGCCGCACCAGCCGGTACAGCAGCGGCGCCACGAAGACGGAAGCCACGGTGGCGACCGCGAACGCGCTCACCAGCGGGTCATAGACGGCGGCATTGACGAGCGTGGAGATCCACGGGAAGAGCGGGAAGAAGACGATGTACAACGGAAGGTCACCGGGGTAGATGGACCGATACCCGTTCGGGCCCACCAGGTCGCCGGCATCGGCCGCCCGATACCCGAAGACGACCAGGTCGAGGTAATGCGGCGCGTCCCAGCGGTTCCAAAGCTCCAGCGCCCCGTGCGGCCCGGCGATGGTGCCGTTGGTGAAGATGGCGTACGCCAGTGCACCGGCCATAAGGACGCCCAGCTTCACGAGCAGGGTGAGGCCGATCAGGCGCCGATCGGTCCCCTCAAAGCGGGCCATGCGGCGCAGTGTACGGTCGGCTGGTAGACTTCGGCTCCCATCCCCTCGTGATGGCCGGTCGGGGCGTGGCGCAGCCAGGTAGCGCGCATCGTTCGGGACGATGAGGCCGGAGGTTCAAATCCTCTCGCCCCGACCAGACTGACCTTCGTCCACGCGGACGACGGCGGCCCCGAAGGCCGCGTCCCAATTCCGCGCCTTCGCCGCGGCGGTCAGGGTACGGTGTAGTCGGCCGGCACACCTCGAGCGTCCGCGGTCCTTCGAGATGGAGCCATCCAGCCTCGGCCTGACCGTCGGCCTCTCCGATCAATCACCCTTGTCGTCGCTCGCCCACAGGGCCTCGACGCCGCCCCGCTCGTCGACCTCGAACGAGCCAGCGAGGATCTCGCCAGCGCGGCGGTAGCGGCCGATGACGACGCCAGTTGAAGACGACCGGCTGTCGATCAGCTGGAGTCCGGCGGGGATCGTGCCCGACCCGAACAGCCGCTTGCCGCTGCCGAGCAGGACCGGGAACGTCCAGATGCGGTACTCATCGACGAGATCGTTCTCGATCAGCGTCTGCAACAGCCGGCCGCTGCCGTGGACCTGGATCTCGCCGCTCCACTCCTCCTTCAGAGCGGCGACAGCGGTCGGGATCGGGGTGGCGAGGAGGGTCGAGTTGTTCCAGGTGAGATCCTGCAACGTCGCGGAGGCGACGTATTTCGGGATCCGGTTCAGCACCCTGCCAACCGGGTCGTCCTCGGGAACATTCGGCCAATGCGCCGCGAAGATCTCGTAGGTGGTCCGGCCGAGGAGAAGCGCTGCGGCCTGCTGGGTCCACTTGGTAATGAGCGACCCCATGGCCTCGTCCCAGTAGCCGACGGACCAGCCGCCGAGCGCGAACCCTTCGTTCGGGTCCTCATCCGGACCACCTGGGCCCTGCATGACGCCGTCGAGGCTGAGGAACGTTCCGACGATCAGCGTTGCCATCTCCGACTCCTTGTGGTGGTTGGGCACTCTCGGCCGCGCTCGGCTATGTCTTCGGACGTCGGGTCGGTCCTTGTCACGAAGCCGTCCAGAGAGATGTTCAGGTCAACACGAACGGCCCTCGAGGTCCCTCCAAGCGACTGCTTGTCCACTCGCCACAGTACGCCAATCGGTCGCGGTGGGCAGGATCCACACCAGCTCGCTGTCGTCGACGGCCCACCTTGGACCGAGCACCCGCCAGAGGTGCTTAACGGTATCCTCCATCCATGCAGGCACCGACCCCCCTCACCGACACGTTCCGAACTCTCCATCAGGCTGGCTGCTTCGTGATCCCGAACCCGTGGGACGCGGGCAGCGCCCGGCTCCTCGCTGGCATGGGCTTCAAGGCCCTGGCGACCACCAGTTCGGGGTTTGCGTGGACGCTGGGCAAGTCCGACAACCACGTCACCCTTGACGAGGCGCTCGAGCACCTGCGCGTGGTTGCTGGATCGGTGGATGTCCCCGTCAATGCCGACTTCGAGGGTGGCTTCGCGGTCCAGCCGGACGGCGTCGCCGCAAACGTGGCGCGGGCGATCGAGACCGGCATCGCCGGGCTGTCGATCGAGGATTCGAGCGGTGACCCATCGGAGCCGCTGCTCGACTTCGACTTGTCCGTCGCGCGAATCCGGGCCGCCAGGAAGGCGATCGACGACCACGGTGGTCAGGTGCTGCTCACCGGGCGATCGGAGGGATTCGTGGTCGGTCGCCCCGACCTCGCCGAGACGATCCGTCGGTTGCGGGCGTATGCCGACGTCGGCGCCGATTGCCTCTACGCACCGCGCCTGGGGACCCTCGATGAGATTGCAGCCGTGGTCAGCGCGGTCGCCCCAAAGCCCGTCAATGCCCTTGTTGGCAGCGACTTCACCACCGTCGCGGCCCTCGCCGACCTGGGCGTCCGCCGAATCAGCGTGGGCGGGGGACTCGCGCGGGTGGCCTGGGGCGCATTCGTCGAGGCCGCCACGGAGATCGCCGAGCGCGGCACGTTCGCCGGACTCGCCCGAGGGATCCCATTCCCCGAGATCGACGGCGCCTTCGCAGGCGTTGACGATCCCGGTGCCTGACCGGGGACCTGCCGAGGTATTCTTGGCCACCGTGACCAGCGACGCACCGATCGACGCCTACCTCGCGACCCTGCCGGTCAGCCAGCGTGACGCGCTCCAGAAGTTGCGCACGCAGATCCGGTTATTGGCCCCGGACGCGGTTGAGACGATCAGCTACGGCATGCCCACCTTCAAGGTCCGAGGCCGCCTGCTCGTCTCGTTTGCCGGCTGGAAGGAGCATTGCAGCCTCTATCCGCTGAGCGGCTCCGTCCTGGAGGCACATGCCGAGGCCCTGAAGGGCTTCGATCGCACCAAGGGGAGCGTCCACTTCACGCCTGAGAAGCCGCTCCCTGCCGCGTTCGTCGAGGCGCTGGTCAGTGCCCGGCTTGCCGATCTCGAGGCGGGCCGCCGCTAGGCAGATCAGCCGTTGGAGCTACCACGGTCCGTGCTGATGTGCAACGTCAGGCAACCCGCTCAAGGACGACGACCGGGATGATCCGTGTCGTCTTCCTGGGGTAATCGCCGATTCCGGTGTGGACCGCAACGTGCTGATCCCATAGCCGCTGCCGCTCGCCACCCCCGGCCACGCTCGCGCGGGCCTGGAACTCCTCGCGGTCCACCTCGATCGTGGCAATCGGGTTCGCAACGAGGTTGTGATACCAGCCTGGATGGGTCGGAGCCCCACCCTTCGACGCGGTCACGACGTATCGGTCCCCGTCGCGCGTGTAGGCGAGGGGAGCCATCCTTGCCGTGCCGGACCTGGCGCCGACGGTGTTGAGCAGCAGCACCTGCCCGCCGGCGAACCAGCCTGTGAGCGGGTGGCCGTGTTCGCGGATCTCTTCGGTCATGATCCGTGTCGCCTTCTCCCACTCGGACTCAGGCTGGGCTGCTGGCTTGGTTTCGACGTACTGGGTGGGCATGTCACTCCCGTGATCCCTTGATGATTGTTCGCGCAACTATATCCCAGTACACACGCGCTGGTTCGGACCTACACTCCTGGGGTGGAGATTGCCGCCGTGCTCGCTGCCTTGCTGATCGGCATCGTGGTGCTGTTCCAGATCGCGCTGCTGTTGGGGGCTCCATGGGGTGAGGCGGCGTGGGGCGGAGGGCGTAAGGGGAGGCTGCCGGTCAGACTGCGCATCGCGAGCGGGGTTTCGGCGCTCCTGCTGGTCGCGCTCGCGTGGGTCGTTCTCGCCGCGGCCCGACTCATCGCCGCCACACCGCTTCCGGCCTCGCTGCTGGGAGCTGCGATCTGGGTCGTCACGGGCTACTTCGTGCTCGGCACCGTGGCAAATGCCATCTCTCGGTCACCGCGCGAGCGGCTCTGGGCCCCGGTCTCACTCGCCGTCTCCGTCTGCTGCGGTATCGTTGCCGTCGTCTGAGGGGCGCGCAGCGCATCCCGGGTGCCAATGGGTGGGCAGCGACAACGTCCTGGAAAGCAGCGGAGGGCAGGCCGATGGCCAACGCAACCGCGGGTGAGGGCACCCGTGACAATCCCTGGAATCTGAAGACCGCGCCGGGTACGTCGGAGTACCAGATGTGGCGCGACGAGACGGCCGATCCGCCGGCGCTCGTCTGCCAGGTGGGCTCGACGCAGCTGAGGTACCACCTGCGCTGCATCGAGGACCTGCATGCCATGCTCAAGGCCCACGGCGACTGGATGCCGCTGGGCGCAGCCGATGAACAGAAAGCCGCCGCGGATGGCACCGTCGAAGCGTGGGGTCGGTCGGAGACGAATCCGGTTGGTGGCTGGTACGGCCTTCGCAAGGGGTACCGCGGCCGCTTCGGGATGTATCTGCCACCGCTCCTCGAGGCGCTGGGGCTGGCCGAGTTGACCCACGATCCGCGGAACAACCAGGTGCGCGCGAGGTAGACCGCGGCTGCACTCCAGGTTGCGCCCCAGGGATCTAACGAACAGGCAGAGCCTTGAACGGGGCCGAATCGGGCCAGATGGGTGCCGGAAGTTGCGCCCAGCGGGAATCCAGGCCCCAATCTGACTGCTGCTTGATCGTTGGATCCGCCCGGTGGAACAGCGCCCAAAGGGCCCAGAAAGGGTCCCCGGCCGAAGCGCGAAGCCGAAGCGTCAGCGCCCGCGGGGACCCGCTAGGCGACCCGTCCGGTGATGAAGTAGGTCTCCGTCGGCCCCAGCCCCTTCACCTCGATCGGTCCGCGCGGCTCGAATTCGAATGCGTGATTGAGCCGCTGGTAGGTCGACTCGGTCACCTGGATCCGGCCCGGGCTCCCCAGTGACTCCATCCGGCTGGCGATGTTCACGGTGTCGCCCCACACGTCGTACATGAACTTCTTGAGGCCGATGACGCCGGCCACCGCCGGCCCCACGTGCATCCCCACCCGCACGTTCAGGGCCGTCGGCGAAACCTCGCGCATGCGGGCGATCTCGGTGAGCATGTCGAGCCCCATGGCGGCCACACGCTCGGGGTGATCGCCACCCGGCGTAAGGCCGCCGACGACCATGTACGCGTCGCCGATCGTCTTGATCTTCTCGAGGTCATACGCGTCGGCGAGGCGGTCGAAGATGGAGAAGACACCGTTGAGCTGCTGCACCACTTCGCTCGGCGGAAGGTGCGATGACATGGCAGTGAAGCCGACGCAATCGGCGAACAGCACGGTCAGCTCGTCGAACCGGTCGGCGATCACATCCTCGCCACCCCGCAGCCGCTCGGCGATCGACGCGGGCAGGATGTTCAGCAACAGTCGCTCGTTCTCCTTCGCGAGACGCTCGATCGCCCGCGCCGCCGTAACATCGGTCCCGTACAGGTTGATCGAGTCGAATTCGTAGACCGATACGACGAGCAGCTCGTAGACGTGCCCCTCGGCTTCGATCTCGATCGGCTCGGGAGACTCGGACTCGACCATGCGCTGCACCCGGTCGCAGAAGTCCTCGGGCAGGTCCTCGCCGACCGCGGCGCCGATGGCCCGGCGCACCAGCTCACTGGCCGGGTTGGCGTAGGTCAACCGTCCCCCGCGAGTCATGCGCATCACCACGTTCGGGTTCTGGTCGGGGAACTTGTCGAGCGCACGCATGGCGGTGACATCGGTCCCGTAGATGTTGATGAAGCCGAAGCCCTCGACCTGCACCGGCTTCAGCGCGTAGGTCCGCCCGCTTCCCTGCACCTCGATCGGCTCGGTGAGCGCACCAGAGCAGGCTTGTAACAGCCGATCGACCAGTTCGGCTGGGAGCCCCAGGCCAATCTGCGCGCCGAACGATTCGACGATCGTCGCGCTGGCTGCATTGGCGTAGATCAGGATCCCCTGTTCGTCCATGCGCAGGACCGGCGCCGGGTTCTGATCAGGGAAGCGCGCGACTGCCCGGGCAGCGGTGACATCGGTCCCGTAGACGTTCATGAAGTCGAATGCCGGCACGCGCACCGGCAGCAGAGAAAAGGTCCTGCCTCCGTCTCGGGCCTCCACCGTGCTGCCCGCTGTGGCAGCGGCACGAAGGTCGGCGAGGAGAGCGGCCGGCAGCCGGGCTCCCACCGTCAGCTGCATCGCCCCGACGAGGGATTGGCAGGCCGGGTTGGCGTACAGCAGTTCGCCGCTGAGTGCCACCCGCATGACCGGATTCGGGTTCTCGTCGGGGAACCTGTCCATCTCCTCGACTTTCGGACCGTGCAGGTGAGCGCGTGCCTCGTCCAGCGCACGCTGCCGGCGCGCGGCGGCGACGCTGGACCAGGTCGAGACCGAGTAGGGGACCAGGAACAGGAGTCCCAGCTGCCAGGTGAGCGCCATGCTGAAGTCGGCGCTGAGGATCATCTCGCCACGCGTGATGAGCGACAGGAGCGTGCCGACGAGGAGGGAGGTCACGCTCGCTCGCCGGACCACCGACGGCTCGGTCGCCATGCGCAGCCACAACCGGGTCCGCTTCACGCGCGGAGCATACGGGACCCTGTCGCGGCCGCGCACCGCGGCGCCCGACCCTGAGCGGGTCGGGCGCGCTCTCCCTGGCGGGTTGTGGGGGTGCGGCTAGTGAACGATCGTCACCGTCGCCGGGAAGCGGGTGGCGACGGCCTCGGAGACCGAGCCCTGCAACGTCCGCTCCAGCAGGCCAAGGTGCCGGCTGCCGGTCACGATGTGGTCATAGCCGCCATCGGTCGCGGTGCGCACGATCTCCTCGGCGACGTCGCCGTAGGGCTCGTGCAGTTGCGGGATGATCCCGACCTCGGCGATCAGGCGGCGCGCCTCGAGCAGCTCCTCGCTGTGCACCTTCTGGTCGTCCCATGGATCAACGCCGATCCGGCCGGCATGCACCGGGACAACGCTCACCACGCCGATCTTCGCCTTGGCCATCGTGGCCAGCTCGGCTGCGAATGCCAGCGCCCGCTTGGCCTGCTCCGATCCGTCGTAGGCGAGCAGAATCTTCTTGCTCAGCATCTTCTTCCACCTTGCGCTTCGCACTGAGATCGCGGCTCGCCCGGTCGCTCATCGGCCGGTCGGCCCGTGCTTGTGCCAGCGTCGGCCACCGGGCGCTCGGTCGGTAGGGCCGTTGGTCAGGATCGGGCGGGGCCGATGCCCCTGCCTAATGGCAGGGGTGGCGGGTACCCTTCGGGCGTGGACGAAGCGGACGCTCTTATCAGGTCCGACCGCCTCGACCTTGTCCTGCTTACCCTCGAGCAGCTGGACGCGGTGGCTGCAGGTGACAGTACGGGGCTGGCCGGCGCGCTCGAGGCGACAGTCCCGGCTGACTGGACCAAGGAGGTGCGCGGCCTTGCCGCCCGGCGCGCGCAGCAGATCCGGGAGCGACCGGGCGATGCCCCGTGGCTGCTGCGCGCGATCGTGCTGCGCCCCAGCGGCGAAGAGACTGAGCGGCGCGCGATCGGCTACCTGAACTTCCACGCTGCACCGGACGAGTCGGGCATGGCCGAGATCGGCTACACGCTTATGCCCGACGCACGAGGTCACGGCTACGCCATCGAGGCGGTGCGTGCCGTGTTTGAATGGGCGACACGGGTCCACGAAACCCGTCGTTTTCGTGCCAGCGTGGCTCCCGACAACGAGCGTTCGCTCCACCTGATCGGCAAGCTCGGGTTCCGCCGGACCGGCGAGCAGTGGGATCCGGAGGACGGCCTGGAGTACGTCTTTGAGCTGGAGGTGCATGACCGATGACCAACGCCCAGGCGCTCACGATTCGGGACGTGCCCGGCCTTGGGGTCGGGCACTGGACCGATGCCGCCGCGGGGACCGGCTGCACGGTCATCCTTGCCGACGGAGGAGCCGTCGCCGGCGTCGATGTGCGCGGCTATGCCCCGGGCACCCGCGAGACCGATCTCCTGCGCCCCGGTTCCCTGGTGGACCGGGTGAACGCCATCTGCCTCGCCGGCCGCTCGGCCTTCGGGTTGGCGGCGGCGGACGGCGTGATGCGCCACCTCGCAGGGCGGGGGATCGGCTACCGCACCGGCGTCGTCTCGGTGCCGATCGTGCCGGCCGCGATCATCTTCGACCTGGCCCCCGGATCGCCGCTGGCCTTCCCCGACGCTGCCGCCGGTGCGGCCGCCGCCGCCGCTGCGGAACGGAACGACGGCCCGCTGGAGGGCCGCATTGGGTCGGCACCGGCGCGACCGTCGGGAAGCTCGGCGGCCCCGATCGGGCCAGCCGAGGGGGCGTCGGCAGCGCGGCCATCCGGCTGCCGGGCGGCGTCGTAGTGGGAGCGCTCGTGGTGACGAATGCCGTGGGCAACGTCATCGGCCGCAACGGGGAGGTGCTCGCGGGCGCGCGCGGCGGCGCCGAGGGCTACCTGGACGCCATCGCGCTCCTGCTCGGGCCTCCGCTCACCGCGCCGGTGCCGCCGGCCGGCGCCAACACGACGCTGGCCGTGGTCGCGACCGATGCCGCGCTCGACCGCGACGCCTGCCACCGACTCGCCGCCCAGGCGCACGACGCGCTCGCGCTGGCGATCTCGCCGGTCCACACCCTGCTGGACGGCGACGCGGTGTTCGCCCTCTCCACGGGGCGCGGGCCGGCGCCAGACGGGCTCGCGGGACTGCCGCAGATCGGGGTGGCGGCGGTGGAGGCGCTGCGGACCGCCATCGAGCGCAGCGTGACGACCGAGTAGGGCTACTTCCCCTCGAAGCCCGCCTCGAACGCGGCCTGCTCGTCTGCCGGGGACCGGGCACTGCCTTTCGGAGGGGAGATGACGGACACCGCTTTCCTGGGAACCGCGCCGGCGATGTCGCCCGGCGCCTTCCTGGCGGCCTTCCCGCCGCTCGGTGACCTTTGGCTCTAGGCAGGCGTTCATCTCCCGAGCAGCCTTGTCACAAGTTGCGGAGGGATCGTTATGAAGCGGGCAACTGTGGGGAGGGCTGATCCTTGCGCTACCGTCATGTCCGGTATTCGGGACGCCACTGCGCCGGATCGGTTTGGCGTCGTCGGGCTCGCCGACACGCTGCCAGGGCCGGTCCTCGGGAGCTTCGAGATCGCGAGTTGGACGTGCCTGGCTGACCGGGTCGCGGGGGATGTCGAGGCGGTCGTCCTACGGTTGCGGACCGCTGATCGGCTGGAGGCCGGATTGTGGTTCTTGCTCAGGGACGCCTTGCACTCCGATACGGCTGAGTGGCACACCTACGCGCTGGTGCTGCGCGACCGCCCAATGGACTTCCTCGATATCGACGGCGGTCTTGTGGCGGCTGAGCAAACCCCAGCCGGTCGCGAGCTTCTGACGGTCGCAGCCCAAGCAGGTCCGGCAGTGTCGGCATGGAAGGCCCTGCAGGCGACGTTCGCGGCCCTCGGACGCAACTGAGGTGTCGGGTTTCACCAGTCGCGTGACAGGCATGCACCCTCGTCCGGTGTTGCTCGGCCTCGGCCTAAGCACGCTCGTCCTGGTGCTCGCATGGACTGCCGACGCGATCCTCGGCGGACCGATTCAGCAGGCGCGCGCAACCTTCTCCAACCAAGCGATGATTCTCGTGGAGGCAGGCATCCGACTTGTCATCGTGACGCTGCTGGCGGCCGTCGGATACGTGGTCCAGGGCGGGCCACGCCGGAGATTGGCCGGCATGGCCATGGTCGCAGCCGGTGGCTATTTCGCGGCGGCTACTGCGTTCAGCATGGCCATGTCGAGCGAATCACCATGGCTCCTGCCGTTAACGATCGAGATCTATCGGCACCCGTCGGGCTTCCTCCTGTGGGCCGCGGCCGGAGTCGCGGTCCTGGGATCGTGGGAGCTGATCCGGCCAAGCGGATGACTTCGTGGGCCGGGGGACTCCGCATTGACGGTGAAACGACCGAGCACGTCGTGGATGAAGCGCGTCGTCGCGGCAAACCGATCGGTCCCCGTGTCGACCCACCCGCCCCGTAGAAAGGACGCGGGCTAGCCTTTCGGCTGCGAATCTGCCTCGAAGGCCGCCAGCTCATCGGCCGGCATGCCGTAGGTGTGGCGCTCCTCCGGGTACGCGCCCGAGCGGACATCGGCCACAAAGGCGGCCAGGGCGTCGCGGATCACCGTGGACAGGTCGGCGTAGCGCTTCACGAATCGGGCCGTGTGCCCCTCGGTCAGGCCCAGCAGGTCGTGGTAGACGAGCACCTGCCCGTCGCAGGCGGGACCGGCGCCGATCCCGATGGTCGGGATATCGAGAGCTCGGCGGTGATGCGGGCCGCGACCGGGGTGGGCACCGCCTCCAGCACCAGGGAGTAGCAGCCGGCCTCCTGCAGTGCGAGCGCGTCATCGAGCATGCGACGCGCTCGCTCTGCGGTGCGCCCCTGCGCCTTGTAGCCGCCCAGCGCGGTCGCCGACTGCGGCGTGAGGCCAAGGTGCCCCATCACCGGGATCCCCGACTCGACGATGGCGCGCACCCGGGGCAGCATGCGTCCGGCGCCCTTCAGCTTGACCGTGTCGGCGCGGCCCTCCTTGATGAAGCGGACCGCGTTGCGCACCGCCGAAGAATCGGAGACCTGGTACGAGCCGAAGGGCATGTCGCCCACCACCAGCGGGCGTCGCACCGCCGACGCGACGGCGCGGGTCATGAACAGCATCTCGTCCATCGTCACCGGAACCGTGGACTCATGGCCGAGCACGACCATTGCCGCGCTGTCGCCGACCAGCACCACGTCCATGCCGGCCGCCTCGGCGAGCCGCCCTCCGGCCGCGTCGTAGGCGGTGACCATGGCGATCGGGGTGCCCGCGCGCTTCATGGCGGCCAGCTCGGTGAGTGCCATCTTGGCCGGAACCTGGGTGTCGCCGACGTTGGTGTGGCTGGTGGTCATCCGCTATGCCTCTTCGATGAGGCGCACATTGTCTATCAGACGCGTCGATCCGACCACGACCGCCGCGGCCAGGGTCGGACCGTCGAGATCCACCTCGGCGACGTACTCGACTCGCAGGCCCGGCTCGACGATCGAGCATGCGACGCGCCGCCCGCACCGCGTCGTCGCCGGACCGATGCGCGGCAAGCCCCGCGTGCAGGGCGCGCGGCAGCGCCAGTGCGAGCGCGTGCTCCTCCGGCGACAGGAACCGGTTGCGGCTCGAGAGGGCCAGGCCATCGGCATCGCGCACCGTTGGGACAGGCGACGATCTCGACCGGCAGCCCGAGGTCGCGGACCACCTGTTTCACCACGGCGACCTGCTGCGCGTCCTTGCGACCGAAGAAGGCGCGGTTCGGCTCGACGATGTTGAAGAGTCGAACGCAGACGGTCGCCACGCCACGGAAGTGGCCTGGCCGGGCGACCCCTTCGAGGAAGGTGCCGAGCTTTCCCGGCTCGACCCAGGTGTCGTAACCGTCGGGGTAGATCTCCGTCGGTGGCCGGGGCGAAAAGCAGATCCACGCCGGCCGCGGCGGCCATCTCGGCGTCGCCCGCCTCGTCGCGCGGGTATCGATCCAGGTCCTCGGCCTGCCCGAACTGCGCGGGATTGACGAACAGGCTCAGCACGACCGCGCTGCAGGACTCGCGGGCTGCGCGCAGCAGCGACCGGTGGCCCTCGTGGAGTGCCCCCATGGTGGGGACCAGCCCTACGGTGGCGGTGCTCGAGCGAAGTTCAGCGAGCGCGCTCCGCACGTCGGCGATTGTCCGCACGATTTTCATCGGCGCGTCGCCTCCGCGAGCGCACGATAGAGCGGCACCAGGTCGGGGGCGCGTTCCTCGAGGGCGCCCAGGTGCGCCTCGACGGTGCTCCAGTCGCCGCGTGCGATCGGTCCGGTCAGCGCAAAGCCATTCTCAATGGTCCGCGTCATGAGCGGCACGAGGGCCTCGGGGGGCGCATCGGTCTCCTCCAGCAGGCGGGCGGCCGCACGGTAGAGGGTCACCAGGAAGTTGCTCGCCATGGCGGCACCGGCGTGGTACAGCGGCTTGTCGGCATCGGCCAGCGGGAACGGACGCAACCCAAGCGTCTTCGCGAGCCAGTTGGCGGCGGCGGCGGCCTCCTCGTTCTCTGCGGTCACGGCGGCCCATGCGCCGTCGAGCTGCTCGGGGCCGCGCGCGACGGTGAGGGTCTGGAGCGGGTGAACGCAGAAGCGGCGCTGGTGTGGATCGAGGGCAGACAGCGAGGTGGCCCCTGATACATGGGCCACCCATGGACCGATGGGGATGCGTGCCGCCACCCCGGCGATCGACGCGTCCGGCACGGCGAGCAGCACGAGGTCGGCATCGGCCAGCGCGTCACGTCCGGCCGTCACGCCGAGCCCGCGCTCGCGAAGACGCGCAGCCATGGCTCCGCCCGCCCGTCCCGTGCCGACCACGCGTACCGAACCGATCATGGGCGGGAGTCTGCCACACCTCGGTACCGCCCACGCTCAGCCGGGCATCGCTCAGGGCTCGACGCTCACCACCAGCACGATGAAGCCCTCGCCCACGCCGTTGGAGGTGAAGCGGGCGGACAGATGAGCGCGGGCAAGTCGCTGCTCACACGCCGACGCCGCGTCCGCTCGGCACGCCAGCTGGTCGCTCACCCAGTCCCACGCCGATGTCGGGCCGCCGAGCAGCTCACGCAGGTACGGCAGGTACGCGCGCCCGGCGGCCATCGCGGCCGCGAGGTCCGCGGTGGGCAGGCTGAGCACGATCTCCTCGACAGGCAGCCCCACCAGGTCGAGCTCTGCGCCATCGGGGGCACGCCCGATCTCATGGTGCGGTCCCGCCGAGGCGAAGGTCATGCCGAAGGCATCGGTCAGGTCGGCCTTCACCGAATCGGCCAGCGGGTCGTGGCTGTGCGCGGCGGCCGAGGGCGAGGAGCTCTCCGACGGCGAGACAGCGGGTCCGGCGCAAGCCAACAGGACGATGGCCAGGATCGCGAACGCGGCTCCGCGCGTCATCGGCTCAACCTTCCAGGACGACCTCATCGACGAAGCACCAGCGCCAGTCCTCGTTCGGTTCGAGCGACTCCATCACCGGGTGCCCGGTCAACGGGAAGTGGCCGGCGGCATGGCGTCCCGGCGAGTCGTTGCAGCAGCCGACGTGGCCGCAGTGCAGGCAGCGACGAAGGTGGACCCATCTGCCGCCGGTCGCCAGGCATTCCTCGCAGCCGCGTCCGGTGGCCGGGACGGGCGTCACCCCGTCGAGGTGGCGGCAGATCGGTTCGGGGCTCACGCCCGCATGCTACCGGGAGATTCCGAGGCCGTGTTCGAGGCCTAGACGCGCTCCATCGGTTCGACCCATTGCGCCCGCCATCCCGGCGCCTCGAACGGGCTCCCGAAGTAGTCGGTCTGCCGAACGATCTTGGCGTCGCGGAACTCGACGATGCTCGTCAGGTAGGTCGTGTCGGAACCGTAGTGGCCCACCGCCTCGACCACGAACAGGTCGCCGCCGCCGGTGATTCTGCGAAGCTCGTAGGTGGGCGACCCACCGGGGTAGTTGCGAAAGACCATGCTGCACGCCTGCTTGCCGACGATCCGCTCGCCCGACTGCGGCCACTCGACGACCGCGTCGTCGGCGATGCCGGCGATCATCGAGTCGATCTCTCCGGCGAACATCGCTGCGATCGTCCGCTCCAGGGTCGCGCGGTTCTCGTGGTGGCTCATCTGGATGCCCTCGTTCGCAAAGCCGTTGATCTGATGCATGCAGCATAGTCCGGCCCGCGCCCGGGATGCTCGCCCGCAAGTGCGTCGCGCGACCGTTGCGTCGAGGACTAGCGCGACCGCACGGTGCCGGCTACCTGGATCTGCTCTGCCCAGCGCACGCTGCTGGCCTCCTTGAGCTCGAAGTCGCTGAGACCCAGTCCGACGACCTCGATGCGATCACCTCCGCACTGGGGCGGATACGACTCCGCTATCGCGTCACACAGCAGGACAACGCCGTCCGCGTCGACAAACAGCGAGCCGTTGACCAGCACGAGGCTGTCGACCCTGGCCAGGGCCTCAGCCACCGAGATGCCCGGCCCGTCGCCGTGGACGACGTTGGGGCCGACATCGAGAACGTAGCGCGCCTGGTCCGGCGGCTCGGATGAGTCGTCGGCCCTGGCAGGCGCACAGGCAGTGATGAGTACCGCGGCGCCGAGCGCCAAGATGATGGGTGTCGTGGAGCGGAGCATCTGCGTGGGCCTCGTCCAATGGTGGCAACACTGCTAGTGACGGTGCGTCGCACCGATCGGTTCCGATGACATTGTCTTGACATGTGACCTTAGGTCACCTAAAGTCACCGCGTGGAGAAGTCTTCCGAGCCCTGGCCGATCCCACCCGACGTGCCCTGCTTGACGCGCTTCGCGAGCGCGACGGACAGGCGCTCTCCGAGCTGGAGGAGGCGCTGCCGGGGATGACCCGCTTCGGCGTCATGAAGCACCTCCGGGTGCTCGCCGACGCCGGGCTGATCACCACCCGCCGCGACGGGCGCCGGAAGCTCCACTACCTCAACGCGGTCCCCATCCGGCTCATCTATGACCGATGGGTCAGCAAGTACACCGAGCCCTGGGCAGCCGCGCTGACGGGCCTCAAGCGTGAATTGGAGAAGCCGATGGAGAAGGTCTACGAGATCTACATCAAGACGACGCCCGAGCGCCTGTGGCAGGCGATCACCGATCCGGAGCAGCGGGCCAGGTACAACTTCGGGGCGCGGCAGACGTCGGACTGGGCGGTCGGCTCGCACTACGAGATGGGTTCGCCAGGTGCTCCCGGACTCCTCGGCGAGGGCGAGATCCTGGAGGTCGACCCGCCGCGCAAGCTCGTCCAGACGATGCGCGCGCTCTGGAGCGAGGATGTCAAGAGCGAGGGCTTCTCGAAGGTCACCTGGGAGATCGAAGCGGTCGGCGACTCCTGCCGGCTGCTCGTCACCCACGGCGACCTGCGCGAGGGCGCCAACGAGGAGCTGTACGGCGGCTGGCCGATGATCCTCTCCGGCCTGAAGACCTGGCTCGAGACCGGCGAGCTGCTGACCACCCCTGGCTCGCTGATGTACGCCACGCCCCAGAGGAAGGAGGCACCGATGACCGCACCGGAACACATCTACGAAATCGAGATCGCGATCACCCCCGAGCGTCTGTGGAAGGCGCTCACCGATCCGGAGCAGACGCGCAAGTACTGGCACGGCGCACTGAGCATCTCCGACTGGCGGGTCGGCTCGCGCTGGACAAGCGAGTCCCCCGACGGCGAGGTCTACCTCGACGGTGAGATCCTGGAGATCGACCCGCCGCGACGCCTGGTCCACACCTTCCACATCGTCCATAAGGCTGAGGCGGCGGCCGAGGTGCCATCGCGCATCGAGTGGGAGATCACCCCGATCGGTGACCGCTGCTCGTCTCAGGATCGTCCACATGGGCCGTGGGCCAGCGACCTGGACTACACCAGCGGCGGCTGGGAGACGATCCTGGGCGGGATGAAGGAGCTGCTCGAGACCGGGCAGGCGGTTGCTGCGCCGATGTAGTTCGCTTGGCGGTCCGGTCAGAAGGGCTTGAGCACCATCAGCGCGACGATCACCGCGAATCCGACGCCACCGACTGCGGCCAGGATCCATGGGTGCGGCGCCACGAGCAGTTGCTCGAGCTGATCGGCGGGAAGCGGGTCGGGCGGAGGGGCGTCGCTCTTGTCGCGCGGTGACTTCTGCCCGATTGCGGTTCGCACCTTGTTGTAGTGCATGCCACCCAGCGGCGTCATCAGGCCGGTGATGACCACCAGCAAGCCGAGTGACAGCCAGATCCAGCCGTTGCCCCAGTACTCGCCAGTGAATCCGGCCGCAATGCCGGACAGGAAGAGCCCCACGAACCCGATCGCCATCAGGCTCGTCCCGCTCAGGCTGTAGAACGACAGGTCGAGGATGGTGCGGATCCGCTCTGGATCACGTTCGGATCGGAGCCGGAAGGCGACGGTCGCCGAGACACCGTGCCCGGCGGCAAACGCAAAGGCGCCGAGAATGTGGGCGTAGACGATCCAGGGGTGCCAGTCCATCGGTCTCTCCTTGCGTTCCTAGGCGGTGGCGGGCTGGCGAACCAGGGTCCACCCACGCCCGGCGATGGTCACCGTAAGCCAGAAGATGATCAGTGCGTTGACCGGGTGGAGCGCGGCCGCCCATGGCAGGTCAGTGCGCAGCCCTGGCAGGAATGGCTGGATGCCGACGCTGACCACGAGCGCTGCGATCCACCATAGGGTCCGGGCTCCAACGCGGCCCACCGCGCCCAGGACCAGGATGAGGACTGGCGCGAGGTGGAGGATCCAGCCGACATCGATGTGGTCCTTGGAGCTTTCGGTGCCGAGGATGAATACCCCCGCCAGGTACGTCTGGTACGCAACCCCTGCGAGGAAGAGCCCCACCCCGACGAGAAACGCCCAGCGGAAGCCCTGGACCATAGAGACACCCTCCTGTCCTGTGGTGAACGGCGATGCGCAGGATACGCCAGCGCCGCAAGCGCTCGCCGCGTTCCGGAGTGGGTCGGCCAGCCCGCGCCCGGTTACGCGGGCTCCCAGTGGAAGTCGCCGGTGAAGAGCCCGTCCACGAACCCGATCTGGTATCCGAGGTAGATCCCGAGAGCGAGCGACAGCAGCCCGGCCCCCACCGTCAGCCATCGGTTGATTCGCTCCGAGCGCGTCCGCGAGACGAGAAACGGCAGACCGATGAGCGTGGTCAGCATCGCCATCCCCGCCGCGACGCCAAGGCAGAAGACGACGAGATAGGCGATTGCCGTCCCGGTGTCGGAGATGGTGGCAAGCACCAGCAGGGCAACTGCGGCGGAGCCGGCCAGGCCGTGCACCAACCCGACCACGACCGGGCGTGCGAGCTGGTACCAGCCGAACGTCGCAAGCAGGCCAGGATCGGACCCGTGGCCGTGCAGGTGCGCATGGTCGTGGCCGTGCGGTGCGGGCTCGTCGACATGGGCGTGCAGGTGCGCATGATCGTGGCCGTGAAGCGGCGCCGGCGGAGTGAGCCGCTCGGTGACGCGCCGCATGGCGCCGGTCAGATTCAGGATTCCCAGCGCGATGAGCATGACCGCCACCGCGAGTTCCATGGCCAGGCCGACCGGCGGGGGGATGATCAGGTTGAATACGATGATCGCCGTCCCGACGATCAGCACGGTGACGGTGTGGCCGAAGCCCCACAGGGCGCCGATCAGGGTGCTATGCAGGAATCGCTGGCTACGCGACAGGATGGTGGTCACCGCGATGACGTGGTCGGCATCGGTGGCATGGCGCATCCCGAGCAGAAAGCCGAAGCCCGCCAGCGCGAACAGCTCCGACATGGGCACCTCTTGCAACGAGTTGCATTAGCAGCGTGCCTATACTAGCGCCCATGCTCGCGACCGGAACACTCGGCGAACCCTGGTCGAGCGTGCGGCAGCGGCTCCGCGACCGGGGCATGCGCTGGACACCGCAGCGCCGGACCGTGGTCGCGGTGCTTGCGGCAACGCGAGGCCACGTCACGGGTGTCGAGCTGATCGAGCGCTGTCGCGCCGTCGACCCGTCCACCATCCCATCCACCGTGTACCGCACCCTCGATCTCCTTGAGGAGATCGGGCTCGTCCGCCATGGCCACGGGGCCGACGGGCGAGAGGAATTCCATGTCCGACCGGAGGAAGAACACGGCCACCTTCACTGCGCCGGCTGTGGGGGACGATGGGAGATCGGGTCGGAGCCTGGTGCCGCCATCGTGGAGCTGCTCCGGGACTCGGACGGCTTTGCGGCTGACCTGTCCCACGTGACCGTGGTCGGCCATTGCGCGGCGTGCTCCACGGAGGGCCGATCGTGAGCGAGGCCAGCTTCCTCGACCTGCCGCGCGCGACGCTCGCAGCGCTTCGTCCCGGCGCGGTGGACGTCGCGATCCTGGGCGTGCCGCACGGCGTGGCCTATCCCAACCCGGGCCTGACCGCCGGTTGCGCCGATGCGCCGGCGGCTGTCCGAGCGCGCTCCCGACGCCTTGCCGGGTTCGTCTCGCACCACGACTTCGACCTGGACGGACCGATGCTCTCTCCGGGCGGCGGGTTGCGGATCGTGGACCTCGGCGACGTGCCGGGGACACCCGACGACGGCGCCGGCAACGCCGAGCGTGCGGAGAGCGCCGTGCGGCAGCTGCTGGATGCGGGGACGGTGCCGCTCATTCTCGGTGGGGACGATTCGGTCCCGATCCCGGTCCTGCGTGCATACGCCGGCCGCGGTCCGGTCTGCGTGGTCCAGGTGGATGCGCACCTCGACTACCGCGACGAGGTCTCCGGCGTGCGAGACGGGTACTCCTCGACGATGCGGCGCATCGGCGAGATGGAGCACGTCGCGCGGGTGGTGCAGGTCGGTCTGCGCGGCGTCGGCAGCGCCCGGCCCTCGGACGTCGCCGATGCGAGCGCGGCCGGCAACCTGCTGGTCACCGCCCGCCAGCTGCGCGAGCGCGGCGTGCCGTGGCTGCTCGACCAGCTTCCCGTCGACCTGGCGGTATTCCTGCTCTTCGACGTGGATGCGCTCGACCCGTCGCTGGCGCCCGCCGTCAGCGGCATGTCGCCCGGCGGCCTGACCTATGACCAGGCATCTGATCTGGTGACCGGCGTCGCATCGCGGCATCGGTTCGCCGGTGCCGCCTTCACCGAACTGGTGCCTGCCCTCGACCCCGCCGGCGCATCGGCCCTGGTGGTGGTTCGACTGGCGATCTTGCTGCTCGGGACGCTCGCGCGGCGACCATAGCGGTCAGCGCCGTCAGAACCAGTCGTTCCGCTTGAAGAACGCGGCCGCGCCGCCCATCGCCACCGCCATGATCCCCAGCGCCCAGCCGTACCCCCAGGGCCAGCTGAGCTCGGGGATGAATTCGAAGTTCATGCCGTAGATGCCGGCGATGAGGGTAGGGACCATCAGGATCACGGTGAAGGCGGTCAGCCGCTTCATCACCGCGTTGAGGTTGTTGCTGGTCACGGTGAGGTTGGCTTCCAGCGCTGAGGCCACCAGGTCGCGTTCGAGGTCCAGTTGATCGAGCACGCGCACGAGGTGGTCGTACAGGTCCTGGAAGTAGGGGACCGCTGCGTCGTCGATCAGGGGCAGCTCTCGGCGAAGCAGCGCATTGGCCACGTCCCGTTGGGGCGCGAGGATTCGGCGAAGTTCGAGCAACTCTCGCTTCAGGCCGAGGACCATCCGCAGGGTGTCGCTACTCTCGCTGCCCCCGACGATGCGATCTTCGAGCTCCTCGATCCGGTCCGACAGACGGTCGAGGAGCGGGAAGTAGCCGTCAACCACGGCGTCGAGGACCGAATAGAGGAGCCCACCCGGGGTCGCGCCAACGGCATCCGTGCGTTGCCGGAAGCGCCGCTCGACGTCGTCGAGCGCCGGCGAGGCGTGCCAGCGCACGGTCACCAGGTAGCCGACACCCGCGAACACGTGCAGCTCGCCGAGATCAAAGGACCGATCCTCCGACGTGCCCGGCAGCACCTCGTAGGTCACGATCATGTGTTGCTCCGGGTAGGTGTCGATCTTCGGACGCTGGCGGCGCTTCTCGACGTCCTCCACGGCCAGCGGGTGCAGGTCGAACTCGTCGCGAAGTAACGCCACGTCATCAGCGGTCGGGTCGAAGATGTCCATCCAGACGAGGTGGTCCGCCAGCGTCCGCAACTGGTCGATCTGGGTGAGATCGTCGGGGCCGAGGACGCGCAACTCGCCCCCCGGAAGTCGGGCCAGGCAGGTGCGATTCGAGTGGCCGTTCATTCGCCGCGAGTGTACTCGCGGGACCGGCTGGATCGGCCTCGCGGCTGGATCGGCCTCGTCGGGTCGCGACCGATCCGCTATGTTTGGCCGGTCTTCTGCCGCTCCACATGCTGGAGGTACCTCATGGGATGGCTGCCTGCCCCGGTCGAGCGCCTGCTCGATGCGGCTCTGGTGGGTGAGCTGACGGTCATCGGTCGTGATGGGCGTCCGATCACCCATCCACTGATTCCGTTGTACGACGGCGAGCGCATCTACATGCACTCGAGCACGCTCTTCAGCCGCAAGCTGGAGCACATCAAGCGCGACCCGCGGGTGTCGATCTCCCTGACCGACCCGGTTGCCCTCGGCGGCCTCACGGACCGCGCGACAATCCAGGGGACCGCCCGCATCATCGAGGACGATCCCCACTCGCAGTGGGAGCGCCTGATCCTCGACCTGTGGCGAAAGAAAGAGCCGGTGATCGACGCGTTCCTCAAGATGCGCGTCGCCCTGCCGCTCTTCTTCGAGCGCGCGGTCATCGAGATAACGCCGGAGCGATGCCTCCTCTGGGAGGATGGGGATACCAGCCGCGCCCCGGTCGCGAGCGTCGCTCCCGGCGAGGAGGCAGCCTGATGCCACGGATCGAGATTGAGCACCTCGCCAAGCTCGCGGACTACCCCTTTGTGGTCGTCTCGTGGGTTGACGATGCTGGCTATCCGATGAGCGTGGCGACGGATTTCCAGGCCGACACATCGGGCGGGACGGTGGCGCTGCGCGCGCCCGCGGGCGAGGCGCTCGCCATCCCCACCGACCGCGCGGTCAACGTGCTGGGCAGCCATATCCGGCCCACCCCGGGCCAGGGCTATGACGAGCGGCGGTACCTGCAGCTGTGGGGTACCGCCGGGCCGGCGAAGGACGGATCGGTTGTATTCACCCCGACCAGTGCCTGGGGTTGGGACGAGAGCGAGATCCCGTTCTTCGAGTACTCCGAGCGCTCCGTGCCGCAGTCGCGCCGCTACCTCGCTGCGCTCTCGGAAGAGAAGGGGCGGACCATTCGACCGCGTCTCTCGCTGGGCTGGCTCTTCCTGCGGACCACGCGTCTCCCCTTCCTCTCGGCGACCTTCGTCCCGGTCCTGCTCGGCATTGCGGTCGCGGCACGTGACGGGTCATTCAACGTATGGCTGGCGCTTGCGACGGTGATTGGCGGGGCCTTCGCCCACCTCGCCATCAACGTCACCAACGACATCTTCGACACGCTGTCAGGTGCCGACGAGGCAAACGTCAACCCGACGCAGTTCAGCGGCGGCTCCCGGGTGCTGATCTACGACCTCGTCACGCTGCGACAGCTCGTGGCGCTGGCGATCGGCCTGTTCGGCGCTGCCGCCGCGATCGGTCTGTTGCTGGTGTGGGCAACCGGTTCGGTAACGCTCCTGTGGATCGGGCTGGCGGGCATCGCGGTGGGGATCGCCTACACCGCTCCGCCGCTCAAGCTGGTCTACCGCGGGCTCGGCGAGATCGCCGTCGGCATCGGCTTTGGACCGATCATGGTGCTCGGTGCCTACGTGGTGCAGACAGACGCCCTGAGCTGGGAGGCAGCGCTCGTATCGGTACCGGTGGCGATCCTGGTTGCGCTCATCCTGTACGTGAATGAGATCCCGGACCGGGTCGGCGACGCGGCGGCCGGCAAGCGGACGCTACCGGTGCAGTTGCCGCAGGGCGTGGTCACGAGCATCTACCTGGCGGGCGCGGTGGCTGCATTTGCCGCGGTGGTCGGTGGGGTGATCGGCACCGTGCTGCCGATACCGACACTGCTCGCGCTCCTCGCCGCGCCCCTGGCCTGGCGCGTCTACGGGGGGATCCGCCAGTTCTACACGCAGCCGTACGCCCTCATGTCGTTCATGGGGATCAACGTGAACCTGCACATGTATGTCGGCGGGCTGCTGCTGATCGGCTACCTGGTGACGATCGTGATCGGACTGGTGACCTAGCTCCAGCGGAGTGCCGAGCGGTCTCTCAGCGACCGGTCGCGCGCACCAGGTCGGTGGCCGCGTCACGAGCTGCGACAGATTCGAAGACCAGGAACACCTGGCTGCCGAACCAGCCGATGCGCAGCGCGGGCCGGCTGCGGCCGATCTCGATCTGGTCACCGAGCTGGACGGAGCCGAGCGCCCCCAGCGACCGAGGCACGACCACGGAACGCCACTCGCCCTCGACGTTCAGGCGCAGGGTCGTCTCTCCGGTCGCCGCGTCAGCGCGCAGGGTGGCCGGCGACCCGGCCACCTCGAACGGTGACGCGCCTGGCGGGGTGATCCTGCCGCTGGCGATGACGCGCAGCTCGCCCGCCGGCCTGTCCCAGGCGATAGCGCGACCGCGGGCCGTGGCCTGGGTGATCCGGAATCTCGGATATCCCGTCCGCAGGCCAACCCAGAGCAGTCCGGCGACAATCGCGAACAGCACCGGTCCCAGCCAGAGCCGGTCGATCGGCAGGCTGAGGTCGTGCTCGACATTTGCGCCGCGCAGGACGCGGGCCCAGTCCAACAGTCCTCGGGCGGGCACGGTCGCCAGCAGTTCGTCGACCTCCGCCCGGTTGGCCGCCTGCACCCCGACTCCGCCGAACGGGGCGACCGATGGCGGATAGGAGGTGCGCACCAGCACGACGTCGCCGGTCTCCGGGTCGCTCGCCAGGTTATCCCATGACCCGATGCCGTCCGCCAGGCGCCGCGCTGCGCAGGTGTCCATTCCCACGCAGGTGGCCACGCCCGGTCCGAAATGCAGGCGGATCCGCACGAGATCGCCAGGCGCGGCGTCAGCGAGTTGCGCCACCGAGTCGATCATCCGGCCATCGCCGGTCGGCTCCTCGACTTCGTCGAGGAGCGGCGGCGACACGCTCGTCCCGGATTCTCCGTGCCGTGCGAGGCCGCGCATGGCGCTGTTCACGCCCTCGGGGTCGTCCACGACCCGTGCGATGACGGTGCGCGTCAGGAGCGACTCGGAGGCGAGTGGGGAGCGCACCAGCGCGATGCGCCGGTCTGCGACGCTGTCTCGCACGGCGTACCACTGGTACGCGGCCCCATCCGCGGTGGCCACCGTGCCGGGTGGCGGCGGTTGCGCGGGGAGCGGTGCGAGGAGGGCGTAGCCGTCCATCGCCACCAGCGTGGTCGACGGGCCGACCCTGCGGTCAACGAAGTCGGGGATCGTCACCGGGCTCACGATCAACTCGATGCCCGCCTGGATGAGCGGCACGATTGCCAGAATTGACAGGATGGCCACGATCCGCCGCGTCGTCGAGCGCTGTATCGCGCGGCTCGATGGACCCCCTCTGGCGGTCGCCACGAGACGGCCCAGCGCGATGGGCGCGTACCCGATCAGAGCGAGCAGACGGTCGATCGGTCGCTCCTCAGTCTTCGCGTGGGACGGGCAGCATCATGCGCCCGCGAACGACCACGAAGTTCCGTCCCACCACCCGTGGAGCAACTCGCCAGCTGTGCTTCGCGCGAACAGGTCGATGCGGTTTGGGCCCCAGGAGCTCACCGTCGGGTCGCCGTCCAGCTGCACGTCGAGTGACTCCCAGGACTGCCAGCCGGACGGGGTGTACCAGCGGTGCATGAGTGTGCCGTCTCGCCCACGGGCGAACACGTCGATCCGGTCCGCTCCCCACGAGCACGCCGCCGGCGAGCCGACCAGGTCGCCGCCGTGCGCGTGCCACTCATGCCAGGCGACCCCATCCCAGTAGCTGTCCCAGAGTTGTCCGTCCTCGCGGATGACGAAGACCTGCATCTCGTTCTCGGCCCACGTCGCGACGGCCGGCCGAGAGGCCAGCCCGCCCCCCAGCTTCGCCCACTGGTTCATCAATTCCTCTCCCGTTCGGTGCGTCGCTCGCATGATGCCCGTCGCGGCCTGCCGGCGCCTGGCGTCCCCGCGGCAGCCGTACGATCCATATAGTGGCGATCGCCGGCGACGGTTCAAGCCGCGTCGTGCTGCGGCAGGCGGGCATCTCGGGCGACTGACGGCGTTGCCGGCGCAAGTTCAGGGCTTGTTTGGGCCCGCGGCGGCGCGCATGCTGCGTGTCGCGCGCAAGGGCTACACCATGACCTTGGACCCGTGACCGAAGCGGTTCGCCCCGACGGCGGGGCCATCACCCGCGGTTTCCTGTTCGCCGACCTGCGCGGCTACACCGCATACGTCGAAGCGCACGGCGACGCCGCGGCATCCGCGCTGCTGGACGTGTACCGGCGGCTGATGCGGGACACCATCGCCCGCCACGATGGGGCCGAGATCAAGACCGAGGGCGACTCGTTCTACGTGGTCTTCTCGTCGGCATCGGGGGCGGTTCGGTGCGGCCTGGATGTCGTGGCCGCCGCGGCCGCCTCCGGCATCGCCGATCCGGACCATCCCATCCGGGTCGGGGTCGGCGTTCATGCCGGCGAATCGGTTGCCGGGGCGGAGGGGTACGTCGGCTCGGCGGTGAACATCGCCTCCCGCGTCTGTGCCCAGGCCAAGCCCGGCGAGGTGCTTGGTCACTGACACCGTGCGCAGCCTGACCCGGACCAGCGGACGGCTGGCGTTCACACCTGTCGGCCGCCGCACGCTCAAGGGCATTAGCGAGCCGATCGCCCTGTTCCGGGCCGAGCTGCCGCGGGTGTGGCCGCAGCCGCGGCAGGTGGCCGTGGACCGATCTGGCGCCGGCCCTCCACCCTGGCATGGATGGGTGGTGTCCTCGTGCTCGCTGTGGTCGCGACGGTGGCCTTCACCGGCGGGTTTGCCGTTGGCCCTTCGGCATCGCCTTCCCACAGTGCGTCGCTTGGTGGGAGCGTTGCCCCCATCCCGTACCACGTCGGCCTGCTCGCCTCTGGCGCGTATGTCACCGACACCTTCAACACGCGGATGCAGTTCGACCTTGGATCCGGTTGGGAAGGCCTCCGCGACGAGCCGGACCAACTTTCAATCGAACATGGGCAGGTCCTGGGTGCCGAATTCCAGGTGTACGACGTTTCCGTCGTTTTCGACGGACCGTGCGAGGACTCTCCGACCCGGGTGCTGGGGGGCGAACCGCGTGAGCTGGTGACCTACCTTCAGGAGCATCCGTATCTCACGGCCAGCGACGCCGCTCCAATCAGCGTCGCGGGCTTGACTGGCCTCGCCATGGAAATCTCACTCTCTGGCCATCCCACCGCGGCTGATTGTCCGGGCGGCGGCACCGACGTGGCGGGTCCGGGCGAACAGTATCTCGTTCACCTGATCAGCACAGTCACGGGCAGTCTCTTCCGGGTTGGTGACGGCAACAAGGTCTGGGTCATTGCGATGCCCGTGGATGGGAGGCTAATTGCCTTCTTCATCGAGGCGCCCAAGGCCCGCTTCCCCCAGTTTCAGGTTCGTGCCCAAACCATTCTCGACACTCTGACCTTCCCGTAGGCGGCCCCTTGCAGATCGCCGGCGTCTGGGACCCAGCTTTGGCATCGGCATGAGCCTTATGCTCACGTCATGGACCGCTGGCAGACGATCATCGAGCCGTTCCGGATCAAGAGCGTCGAGCCGATCCGGCTGACGAGCGTCGAGGAGCGCCAGGCAGCCCTCGAGGCGGCCGGTTACAACCTCTTCAACCTCCACTCGGTGGACGTGCTGATCGACCTGCTCACCGACTCGGGTACCGGCGCCATGTCGGCCGAGCAGTGGGCCGGCATCCAGCGCGGCGACGAGAGCTACGCCGGTTCGCCTTCGTGGTTCCGCTTCCTTGAGAGCGTCCAGAACCTGTTCCCCTTCAAGCATGTGATCCCGGCGCACCAGGGGCGAGCCGCGGAGAAGATCCTGTTCGGCGTGGTCGCCGGGCCCGGCAAGGCGGTCCCCTCCAACACGCACTTCGATACGACGCGCGCCAACGTGGAGTTCACCGGCGCCGAGGCGGTCGACCTGGTGATCGAGGAGGGTCGCCACCCATCGGTCATGCATCCGTTCAAGGGCAACATGGATACCGATGCGCTCGACGCGCTTCATCCGGGAACGCGGCCCGGAGTCGATCCCGCTGGTGATGGTGACGATCACCAACAATTCCGGCGGGGGACAGCCGGTGAGCCTCGAGAACCTGCGTGCGGTCCGCGCCGTCTGTGACCGATACGGACTGCCGCTCTTCCTCGACGCGTGCCGATTCGCCGAGAACGCCTGGTTCATCAAGCAGCGGGAACCCGGCTACGCCGATCTCTCGATCCCCGACATCGTGCGCGAGATGGCGGCACTGGCCGATGGCATGACGATGAGTGCCAAGAAGGATGGGATCGCCAACATCGGCGGCTGGCTGGCCATGAACGACGACGTCTGGGCGGAGGCAGCCCGCAACCTGGAGATCCTGACCGAGGGCTTTCCGACGTATGGCGGCCTGGCGGGGCGTGACCTGGAGGCGATCGCGCAGGGCCTGCGCGAGGTGGTCAGCGAGGACTACCTGCATTATCGAATCCGATCCACCGCGTACCTCGGCGAGGCGCTGATCGAGTCGGGGATCCCGTGCGTGCAGCCGATCGGTGGGCACGCGGTCTACATCGACGCCGCCGCTCTGCTGCCGCACATCCCAGCACTCGAGTACCCGGGCCAATCCCTCGCGGTGGCGCTCTACCGGGAGGGAGGGATCCGCGGCGTCGAGATCGGGACGGTCATGTTCGGGCTCCATCCCGATGGGACCGAGAAAGCAGCCTCCATGGAGCTGGTGCGTCTGGCCATCCCGCGGCGGGTCTACACGCAATCGCACATCGACTACGTGATCGAGGTCGTGCGCTGGGTGGCCGAGCGCGCCGCCGATCTGCGCGGCTACCGGATCGTCGCGCAGCCGCCCCAGCTCCGCCACTTCACCGCTCGCTTCGAGCCGCTCGCGTAGTCCGCTAAGGTTCGCCGCGTGACGCAGCGGTCGTGGACACTTGTGGCGGTGGTGATCGGCTCCGGGATCGTCTTCCTGGACGGCACGGTCGTCAACGTCGCGCTCATTGCCATTGGCGAGCAGCTGCCGGCGAGCCTGGTCGGCGTGCTCGAGGGACAGTCCTACATCGTCAACGGCTACCTGTTGACGCTGTCTGCGCTGCTCATCCTGGCGGGCGCACTGGCCGATGCCTTCGGGCGTCGGCGGATGTTGGCAGTGGGCCTCGCCGGCTTCGGCGCTGCCTCGCTGGCGTGCGGACTCGCCCCGTCGATGGAGATCCTGATCCTGGGTCGCCTCATCCAGGGCTGCTTCGGGGCCCTGCTGGTCCCCACCTCGCTGGCCATCATCACCGCCACGTTCGATCAGGCGGAGCGCGGTCGGGCCATCGGAATCTGGGCCGCCGCGACCAGTGCCCTGTTCGTCGCCGGACCGGCTGTCGGCGGCATCCTGGTCGACTCGGTCGGGTGGCGCATGGTCTTCCTGATCAACATCCCACTCGTCCTGGTCGGCGTCGCCATCGCGCTGCGTTGGGTCGCGGAATCGCGCGACGAAGGTGCCGGTTCCCGCTTCGACTGGCTGGGAGCGGCGGTGATTGCGGTGGCGGTGGGCGGACTCGTGTATGGGGCGATCCGCGGCCAGGAGCAACGCTGGGCCGATCTCTCGGCCTGGGTGGCGCTCGCGTTGGGGGTGGTCGCTGCCGTCTGCGTCGTGCCGCTCATGCTCTGGCGGCGCAGTCCGCTGATTCCCCCGGCGCTGTTTCGATCGCGCAACTTCACGGTGACGAACCTGTCGACCTTCCTGGTGTACGGAGCCCTGTACGTGGTGCTCGTCTACCAGGCCGTCTACCTGCAGGGGACCCTGGGCTACACGGCGCTGGCCGGCGGCCTCGCGACGCTGCCGATCGGGCTCGGCCTGGTCCTGCTATCGACCACCTTTGGCCGTCTCGCCGGAAGACTAGGGCCCCGCCGCTTCATGGCCATCGGCCCGGCCGTCATGGCGCTGGGCCTGCTCTGGTACCTCCGCATTCCCGCCGACAGCGAGCCGTGGCTGGCCCGCGCCGACGATCTGGCCACGCTGTTGCCCAGCGCCGGCTACCTGGTCGATGTGCTGCCGGCGATCCTGGGCATGGCCATCGGGATGGCGGTGCTGGTCGCGCCACTCACCACCGCGCTGATGAGCTCGGTGCCGGTCCGCAACTCCGGGCTCGCATCGGCCATCAACAATGCCATCAGTCGCATCGGGCCGCTGCTGGCGGGCGCGGTCATCTTCATGGGCATCACCGCCAGCTTCTACGGCAGCCTCGAGACCCGCCTGCCCGGGATCGACACCGGCAGTGCGCAGGTGCGGGAGGCGTATCCGCCACTCAACCCGATTTCCGCCGCCGCCTCGACGGCGCAGGTCCAGGCCGCAACGGAGGCGGGGACCGACGCGTTCCGCCTCGCCATGCTGCTGTCGGCGATCCTGGCCGGGGCCGGTGCGGCAGTGAACGCGGTCGGCATCCGCAATCCGGAGTCACCGACAGGGGGCTGACCGCGTTCGGGCAACTCGCGGCGCTATCATCGGCCCATGACGAGCATCGGTGAGCGTTTCACGACCTGGCGGTACGTGATGAACCATGCCAACATGCCGCCCGGGGTCGAGATGGACCCCATCAGCAAGTGGCTGGTCGTGACCCGCGCCGCGGTCTTCTCGATGACCGCCACCTCCGGGCTGATCGGCGGCCTGCTCGCCATCAGCACCGTTGGCGTGACGATCAACTGGCTGTATCTGACCCTGTCGGTGATCGGCCTCGTCGTCGCCCACGCCGCGAACAACATGATCAACGACTACTTCGACCTCGAGGGCGGCGTCGACACCGATGACTACGTGCGTGCCCTGTATGCGCCGCACCCGATCCTCTCCGGCTGGCTGACCAAGGCGCAGCTGCGCAACGCGATCCTGCTGGCCAACGCGATCGACTTCGCGATCCTGGTCTTCCTGGTCTGGTCCGTGGGGCCGTGGGTGGCCGCCTTCGCGCTCGGCGGCCTCTTCATCAGCGTCTTCTACGTCGCCCCCCCGATCAAGCTCAAGCATCGCGGCCTCGGCGAGCCGGGCGTCTTCGTGGTGTGGGGACCGCTGATGATCGGCGGCACCTACTACGTCGCCACCGGGACGCTGCCGGGCTGGGTCTGGGTCGCCTCGCTCCCCTACGCGATCCTGGTCACCACCGTCCTCTTCGGCAAGCACATCGACAAGATCGACGCGGACACTGCCAAGGGGATCCACACGCTGCCGGTGATCCTTGGGGAGTCGCTCGCCAGGCGCACTGCGCAGGCGCTCATGATCGCCTTCTATCCGATCGTGATCGGCGCCGCACTGGTCGGCTGGATCGGGCCGTTCGTCCTGCTGGCGGTGCTCGGCATCCCGCGACTGCTGGAGGTCCTCGGCCAGTTCTCGAAACCGCGACCCGAGTCGTCGCCGCAGAGCTACGTCGGCTGGCCGCTCTGGTTCGTCGGTGGGGCGTTCATCCACACGCGGCGCGCTGGCGGCCTGTTGATCCTCGGTCTGCTGCTCAACGCCATCCTGCCCGGGGTCCACCTGCCCTGGGTCTGATCGGGACGGCCTGACCGATGCTCCCGATCGGGGACGACTCGCTCCCCGGGCGCGGCTTCGCCTGGGTCACCGCGACCCTCATCGGCCTCAACGTGGCCGTCTTCGTGTTCCTGCAGGCGGCGACCGGTGACAACCCGTTCACCTACGGCTTCAGCGCCGTCCCCCGCGAGATCCTGAACGGGGTGGACCTGGTCGATCCGCAGCAGGTGGTCATCGGCGGCCAGTCCTACTTCGTGCCGCAGGCACCCGGTCCCGACCCGATCTGGCTCACGCTGCTGAGCAGCATCTTCATGCACGGCGGCTGGCTGCACCTCGGCGGCAACATGCTCTTCCTGTGGATCTTTGGCGATAACGTCGAGCACCGCGCTGGCCGGGTCCTCTTCCTTGCGGCGTACCTGGGCGCCGGCGTGGTGGGCACCCTGGCCCAGGTCTGGAGTGACCCGACCTCGCCGATCCCCACGCTGGGCGCGTCGGGCGCGATCAGCGGCGTGCTCGGCGCGTACCTGGTCCTCTTCCCGCGGAACCGGGTGACGGCCGTGATCTTCAACTTCGTGACTCGTGTTCCGGCCGTGGTGGCGATCGGCATGTGGATCGTGCTGCAGCTGGTGAACGGCCTGGGCGCCGCGGCGGTCAGCTCCGAAACGGCAGGCGGGGTGGCGTACCTGGCCCACCTCGGTGGGTTCGCGGTGGGGCTGCTGGCGGGATTCGTCTTCCGCTCCGCGCTACCAGAGTCGCACCCGCGCCAACGCTGAACCCTGTCCATCGGACCCACTGCGTGACCTTCGGTTCTCCGGCTCGGTATCATGCCGCCCTGCCGAGCCACAGCCCCTGACCCGCGCCGCCCTCGGCGCCGAGGAACCGATTGAGCCGCTTCGCCAAGCTCGCTGCCGCCGCTGCCGCCGCGACCTACCTGCTGATCGTCGCGGGAGGTCTCGTGCGCGCCACCGATTCCGGGCTCGGTTGCCCTGACTGGCCGCTCTGCTTCGGCGAGTGGATCCCGCCCGCCGATCTCCATGCCTGGATCGAGCACAGCCACCGCCTGATCGCGGCCGTCGCCGTTGGTCCGCTGGTCGGTGCCGTCGCGCTGATCACGGTCTTCACCAAGCGTCGCCGCGACCGCGTCCTGCTCTCCGCCGCAGTGGTCGCCGGCGTCCTGGTGATCGTCCAGTCGGTGCTGGGCGGGCAGGTGGTCATCCAGCTGCTCCGCGCGGAGCTGGTCACCGCACACCTGGCCATGGCGCTCACGGTGCTCGCCATGACCATCGTGCTTGCCGACCGGGCCGCCGCCGGGCCGCTCCCACCGGTGCCGCGCTCGGGCCCCGGCACGTTGGTCATCGTCACCGGCGTCGCGGTCTTCGCACAGATGCTCCTCGGCTCGTGGGTGAGCGGCACCCATGCGGGCCTCGCATACGCGGACTTCCCCCTCATGAATGGGGACGTCGTGCCACAGGTCGTCATTCCCGAGCAGGCGACGCAGCTCCTGCACCGCGGGGTGGCGGCCGTGGTGCTCGTCCTGGTGATCTGGACCGCGCGCCGCGTGCGGCGCGAACTGGAGGCGCCCCTCGCGCGGCGGCTTGCTGGCCTGGCGGCAGCGCTGGTCCTGGTGCAGGTCGGCCTCGGTGCGGCAAATGTCTGGTCACGCCTGTCGGCGTTCTTCGTGGTGCCGCATCTCGCCGTGGGGGCGGCGCTGGTGGGCATCCTGGTGTGGCTCTATCTTGCCGTGCGCCGCGAGCCGCCCCGGCGGCCTGTCAACAGCACGTCGGCCGCGCAGCCCGACAGCCTGCCGTCCAGCGGCGGCGACACGTTTCGCGCGTACCTGGCGCTCACCAAGCCCCGCATCATCGAACTGCTATTGGTTACCACGGTACCGACCATGGTCCTGGCGCAGCGTGGTATTCCGTCGATCTGGCTGATCGGCGCGGTGATGCTCGGTGGCACCCTGGCCGCGGGCGGAGCGAACGCCATCAACATGTACATCGACCGCGACATCGACGAGGTCATGCGTCGTACCCGCGGCCGCCCGCTGCCGCGCCACGCGGTCACTCCGCGGCGCGCCCTGGGCTTCGGCATCGGCCTCAGCGTGATCTCGTTCGCCTGGCTGTGGGTCACCGTCAACCTGCTCTCGGCGCTGCTGGCGTCGAGCGCGATCGCCTTCTACGTCTTCGTCTACACCCTCTGGCTGAAGCGCACGACGCCGCAGAACATCGTGATCGGCGGGGCCGCCGGCAGCGCCCCGGTGCTCGTCGCGTGGGCGTCGGTCACCGGCACAGTCGAGATCCCGGCGCTGGTCCTGTTCGCCATCGTGTTCTACTGGACGCCGCCGCATTTCTGGGCGCTGGCGCTCCGATACCAGGGCGACTACGCGGCCGCCAATGTCCCGATGCTGCCCGTCGTCAGGGGCGACGCCGAGACGGCGCGACAGATCCTTCTCTACTCGCTGGTGCTGGTTGCCGTCAGCCTGCTCCTCTTCCCGGCCGCCCGGATGGGCCTCATCTACCTGGTGACCGCCATGGTGCTGGGGGCTGCCTTTGTCTGGTACGCGACCCGGGTGGTGCGAGACGGCGCAGCCGGTCTCGCCGCGATTCGGCTCTTCCGCTACTCGATCGGCTACCTGACCCTGCTCTTCATCGCGGTCGCGGTCGACGCCCTCGTTCGCTTGACCCCCGGCTAGATCGGCCCTCGACGGGCTGCCGTCCGGGCATCGAGCCGTGCGTCTTCTCGGGCCGTGCGGCGATCCTCTGCCCGAACCCAGGCGGCCACCACGAGACCCATTGCCACCAGGAAGACGACGTCCCCGCCGACCCACATGAGCATCCCACCCACGTTCTGGTCGACGAGCGGCGAGGGTCCCCAGTTGCGAGCGCTGGTCAGGTAGTGCGGATACAGGACCGCCGGGGCACCCATAAGCGCGACGCCCAGGAACGAGTTCTGCGGCATGGCCAGAAACAGGTAGAAGAGCCGTACCGGATGTGGCAGGCGCCAGCGCGCCGGATCGGCTCCGATCACCGGCAACCAGAAGAGCAGGGCTGCGGCGAGGAAGGTTGCGTGCTGGAGATCGTGCAGCCAGGGGTTCTCGAGCGCCTGGTCGTAGAGATCGCTGAAGTGCCAGCCCCAGTTCACCGCCGCAAAGAGCACCCAGGCAAGCAGCGGAAACGACACGACTGCCACGATCCGACTGTGGAGCAGACCCATCAGCCGGCGTCGAAGCGGCGGTGCCGCGGCTCGCAAGAGGAGCGTCATGGGAGCACCGATGAGCAGCAACGGCGCCGCGACGAGCTGCAGCAGCATGTGCTGCAGCATGTGGACGCTGAAGAGCTGTCCCTCGTAGGTTTCGATTGGCGAGGTGAGGGCCACCCCGATGACCACCAGGCCACCGACGAAGGCGGCCGATCGCCAGCGTGGGTGCGGTCGCACCGGGTGGCGGCCGGCGACCCGCCGTGCGAGGAGGAGCCAGGTGACCAGCGCCACCCCAAGCCCCAGGGCGACGAGTGGCTCGAACCGCCACGCGAAGAGGAGTCCCGGCCAGACAGGTGCGCCCAGCGCCTCCCCGTGTGCCGCCGCGCGGTCGGGGACGGCGAGTGTCGCCAGCAAGAGGACGAGCGGCGCGCCGATCGTGCCGGCGCGGAGTCCAGGAGTCATGCCGGCATTCTCGCCGGGAACCGCGGCGGCCGCTCGCGCGTCAGGGCCAACGTGAAGTCCTCCGCCCGACTCCCCCTGTCGCTCACCCTTGCGGCCGTGATGCTCGCTGCGTGCTCCGGCGCCGGCGCGCCGCCAACGCAGATCGAGCACCCGATCGGCGACGCGGTGGTCCTGCGGATCTCGTATTCGGGTGGGTTCGTCGGCCCGGGATTCGACCTCCTCAATCACCCGACCTTCAGCCTGCTGGGAGACGGACGCGTGATCGTGCCCGGCGCCCAAGACCTCATCTTTCCCGGCCCTGCACTGCCTGCGATGAACGTGCGGCGGCTCACCGAGTCGGGCATCCAGGCGGTACTCGCGGAGCTCGAGGCGACGGGGTTGTTCGCCGAGAACCTTGATCTTCGGGGCGCCGCGAACTGCGTCGCCGACGCCAGCGACGTGATCTTCGCCCTGCATGCTGATCAGCGCGACGTGACGGTTACCGTCTACGGGCTCGGCATCCTGAACGCCGGGAGCAGCTGCACCGGCGTATCGGCCGACGAGCTTGCGATGCACGTCACGCTCAATCGGCTCAGCGCGAGGCTCTCCGACCTGGATGCGTGGCTCCCCGCCGGCTCCTGGTCCGATGCATGGCAGACATTCCGGCCGCAGGCGATGCGCCTGATCGTCCGCAATGCGGACGCGGATGAGCCGGACGGATCGGGGATCCCCAGCCCGCTGGTTCCGTGGCCGGTCGGTTCTGATCCGGCGGTCTTTGGCGAAGAGACCGGCCTCGGTCTTCGCTGCGGAGTGGTGGCCGACGCAGAGGCGGACGAGTGGTATGACCTGCTCCGCACCGGAAACCAGTTGACGCGTTTCACCAGGGGCGAGCACCGGTATGTCGTCAGCGTCCGCTTCCTGCTTCCCGACGAGCCCCCGGAGTGCATTCAGTCCGCGGTCTGATCTCGGAGCTCCGCCTGCACTGGCGCATGACGGTCCACCGCGAGAACGATGCGCCGCCCGATGGGCATCGGTACAATACGCCGCGTTCCTCCGCCCGTCGGCGGACGGGCAGGCCCAGGGCACGATTCGGAAGCGGACCCGGCTGGGGATTCGCTTCGCCCAGCACGACGAGGAGCTCGAGACGATCTGATGCCACGACCGACGGCCCGCCGACGCCTGCGGACTTTCCTTCGGGTCGGAGCCCCCGTCCTGTTGGTGGCCATGCTCGCCGCGTGCGGCATGGTGCCGCCTGAGCCCGAGACCCGCGAGGCCGGCGAGGTCTACCTCCTCTACAACATCGTGCTGGTGATGGGGCTCGTTGTCTTCGTCGGCGTCGAGGGGTTCATCCTCTACGCGATTGTTCGCTACCGGCGCCGCGACGACCGCCTGCCGACCCAGACGCACGGCAACAACCTGATCGAGCTGGTCTGGACGGCGATCCCGACGGTCATCGTGCTGGTCCTCTTCGTCCTCTCGACGCTGACGCTCAACTCGATCTCGACGCGGGCCGCCAACCCCGGCGTGACGATCGAGGTGACCGGCTTCCAGTGGCAGTGGACCTTCCACTACCTCGACGACGACGGAGATGCCGGCAACGACGTCTCGGTCACCGGCTCGCCGGCAACACCGCCGGTGATGGTCGTTCCGGTCGGCGAGCCTATCCGTCTGATCCTGCGCTCGGCCGACGTGATTCACTCCTTCTACGTCCCCGATTTCCTCGTGAAGCGCGACGTGATTCCGCTCGGCGAGGCGGCTCCCAACGAGCTGGAGTTCACCGTCAGCGACCCCGGCACCTACGCCGGCCAGTGCGCCGAGTTCTGTGGCCTGCTCCACGCGCGGATGACCTTCAGCGTCGAAGCCGTCACGCCCGCCGCCTATGACGCGTGGTTCGCCGACACACAGTCGGGAGCGACGCCAGGCCCGACGGTCGCACCTGGTTCGACGGTCGTGAAGTTGAGCGCGGACCAGATTGCATTCGACACGCACGCGCTCGAGGCCCCGGCCGACCAGCCCTTCACCCTGGAGTTCACCAACAACGAGACGGTTCCGCACAACGTCGCCATCTATGACGGCGAGACCGAGCTCTTCCGCGGCCCCAACTTCACTGGCGCGGGAGTCATCTCGTACCTGGTCCAGGCACTGCCGCCCGGCGAATACACCTTCATCTGCAACATCCATCCGGTGCCGGACATGACCGGCACGCTGACCGTCCGCTGAGCGCAGGAGCAGAACGAGACCGATGGCAACCAGCGCGCTGAGCCCGGAAGCGAAGACCTACCGCCGGTCCTGGGTGATCGAGTGGCTCACCACCGTTGACCACAAGAAGATCGGGATCCTCTACATCGTCAACTCGTTCTTCTTCTTCTTCGCGGCCGGCATCCTGGCCCTGCTCGTCCGGTCGGAGCTGGCGGTTCCGGGCCTCCAGTTCCTGGACGAGGGGACCTACAACCAGGCCTTCACCATGCACGGCACGGTCATGGTCTTCCTCTTCATCGTCCCGGTCCTGTCGGGCTTCGCGAACTACATCGTCCCGCTGCAGATCGGCGCGCCGGACATGGCCTTCCCGCGGATCAACGCGCTCAGCTTCTGGTTCCTCCCCCTCGGCGGCATCCTGCTCTTCTCCGGCTACCTGTTCGGCGGCGCGGCTGCGGAGGGCTGGACCCTCTACACGCCGCTCTCTGGACCGACCTATGCCAGTGGCGTCGGCACCGACCTGTGGCTGATCGGTCTGCTGCTGGTGGGGACCGCCTCGATCCTCGGATCGGTGAACTTCATCGCCACCATCTTCAAGATGCGGGCACCGGGGATGACCCTCTTCCGGATGCCGATCCTGGTCTGGACCGTGCTCGTCACGGCCACGCTGATCCTGCTCGCCACGCCGGTGCTCGCGGCCGGGATGATCGCGCTGTTCATCGACCGAAACTACGGCGGTGCCTTCTTCGACCCGAACACCGGCGGCAACCCGGTCCTCTGGCAGCACCTCTTCTGGTTCTTCGGCCATCCCGAGGTCTACATCGTCATCCTGCCGGCGATGGGGGTGGTGAGCGAGATCCTGCCGGTCTTCACCCGTCGACCGCTCTTCGGCTACCGCGCGTTCGTATTTGCCACGATCGCCATCGGTCTCCTGTCGTTCAGCGTCTGGGCGCACCACATGTTCACTACGGGGCAGGTCTTCCTGCCGTTCTTCAGCTTCATGACCGCCCTGATCGCGGTGCCGACCGGGGTGAAGATGTTCAACTGGATGGCCACCATGTGGCGGGGATCCATCACCTTCGCCACGCCGATGCTCTTCGCGCTCGGCTTCCTGTCGATGTTCCTGATCGGCGGGATCAGCGGCGTGATGCTCTCGGCGCCGCCGATCGACTTCCACCTGCAGGACACCTACTTCGTGGTCGCGCACCTGCATTACGTCTTCTTTGGCGGCAGCGTCTTCGGCGTCTTCGCGGCGACCTACTACTGGTTCCCCAAGATGACCGGGCGGCGCCTGAACGAGCCCCTTGGCAAGGTGCACTTCTGGATGCACTTCATCGGCTTCAACCTGGCCTTCTTCCCGATGCACGAGCTCGGCATCCAGGGGATGCCGCGCCGCATCGCCGACTACTCGGCCGATGCAGGCTGGACCCTTTTGAACCTGGCCTCGACCGTCGGCGCCTTCCTGATCGCGGCGAGCATCCTGCCCTTCCTGGTCAACGTGGTGGCGACCTTCATCAACGGCGAAAAGGTGGGCGACGACCCCTGGGAGGGCAACACGCTGGAGTGGGCGACGAGCTCGCCGCCGCCCGCCTACAACTTCGACAAGTTGCCGCCGATTCGCAGCGAGCGACCCGTCTTCGACCTGCGGCACAAGCGGGACGCGGACCACGGTGCGGATGAGCGCGGCCTCGTGGAGGGTGACCACTCGTGAGTGTGGAATCAACGCCGATGCACCACGACGAGCAGCAGCTGCCGATCAGCCATCGCGAGGCCGGCATGCCGACCGCGCTGGTCGGGATGCTGCTCTTCATCGCCAGCGAGGTGATGTTCTTCGGCGGTCTCTTCGCCGCCTACTTCAACGCCCGCGCGATCCATGCCGGAGAGTGGGGACCGCCGTCGGGGGCGCCAGAGCTCGAGATGTTGCCGATCGCCCTCCCTATCACCGTCATCCTGGTTGCCTCTAGCTTCACGATGCAGTTCGGTGTGTGGGCCATTCGCCGCGGTGATCAGCGGGCGATGCGCAACTGGACGATGCTCACCCTGGCGCTCGGCGTGGTCTTCCTGATCGGGCAGATCTACGACTACACCACGCTCGGATTCGGCATCGGCGACGGTGCATTCGGGACCGTCTTCTACACGTTGACCGGCTTCCATGGTGCCCACGTCTTCGGCGGTGCGGTGGGGCTCACCATCCTGTCGGCGCGAGCCGCACAGGGGCAGTTCAGCAGCCGCAACCACGTGGCCGTCGAGGCGATCAGCATGTACTGGCACTTCGTGGACGTGGTCTGGATCGCCCTCTTCTCTACGCTCTACTTCCTGCGCTGACGAGGCGAGTGACATGGGTGACACGACATTCGGCTACCTGCTCCTGGCGATCGGGATCGTCTTCGCGCTCGGCGTCGTCTACGCCCTGACCAACCACATCGGCTCGACCGAGCAGGCAAAGCCGAAGGTGCCGCGCGGCGTCCACCTGCCCAACCCCAGCCCGCTGCCGGTGATCATGGCCGTCGGCGGAGCGCTCCTGGGAGCAGGGCTCGCCTTCCGCGGCGACGATCAGCCGATCGCCAACCCCTGGCTGGCCGTGCCGGGACTGGTGGTCTTCGTGTATGGCATCTTCGCCTGGGTGCGCGCCGCCGGACACGAGTGGGACGAGGCCGAGCACGGGTCCCACGACGAGGGCAAGGAGTGAGTCAGATGGAACCCGAGCTGCCGGCTACGCGCGACGAGACGGCACTCACCGTCGACACGCACGAGCTGCACAGCGACCACCACGATCCGCAGCACCAGGAGGTGCAGCAGAACCTTTTCGCGGTGCTCCTCCCGATGGCGATCCTCGCGTTTCTGGTGATCTCGTTCATCGCCGCGGCCTGGACCTTCCTCGTCGCTCTGCCGACCCCCTGATCTCGGGCCACGGGCTGGTGCCTGCGCACTGCCCGCGGCGTATGCTGCCACCGCTTGCATCGGTTGCGTACGCTATGGGCCATCACGCAACAGCGCGCCATCCGAATGATCGCATCAGCCATGGAGGAACCAGAGGGACCGATGGACCGACAGCAGAGTGATCGAACCGGGGCGCGCCCGCGACGTGTCGGCCTTGCGGGCGCGGTCGCGCTGCTCGCCGTGACGCTGGTGCTGGCAGCGTGCGGAGGTGATGGCGGGGGCGGCGGAGGCGGTGGTGGCGGCGGGGGATCGTCGCTCAAACTCCACACGCTGATCGTGAACGCATCCGAGGCGGATATCACGGTCGGCTACTCCGCCGACGGCGAGCCCGAGCCGGACCAGGTCGTACCCACCTGTATCGCGGCGCTGATTGATTTTCCGCTGGCGGACCCATTCGAGCTGTTCATCGATGGCGCCACGGTGATCGACACGTTTGCCGATCTGCCCGAGGGGCTGCCAAACGGCGGCGAGTCAGACCTTATCGTCCAGGTGAACGTCAACAAGGACGGTTCCGTCGATCTCATCGGCCGCCAGGATCAGCCGGTCTCCGTCGACCAGGCGGTTCGCCCGGGCCGCGGCATGTCCAAGCCGTCGACCTCGGCCTTCTGTCCGGTATTGCCGGGTTGACCTGACCCGCTAACTGCCCCCAGCGTTTCCCGGGGTCGGGTAGCGCTGCGCCACGTACTCGTCGAGGATGTCGAGGAAGCGCGGCACGATTGCGTCACCCCGCAGCGTGGTCCGCAGTTCCCCATCCACGAAGACCGGCGCCACCGGCTCTTCGAAGGTGCCCGGCAGGCTGATCCCGATATTGGCGTGCTTTGACTCGCCGGGCCCGTTGACCACGCACCCCATGACGGCCACGGTCAGCTCCTCCACGCCCGGGTGCCGTTGCCGCCAGGTCGGCATCTGTTCGGTGAGGTAGGCACCGATGTCGCGGGCCATCTCCTGGAAGAAGGTCGACGTGGTCCGTCCGCAGCCCGGGCACGCGCTGACCTGGGGAGTGAAGCTCCGCAGGCCGAGCGATTGGAGCACCTGCTGCGCGACCTGCACCTCCTCAGTCCGATCGCCGCCCGGGGAAGGCGTGAGGCTCACCCTGATCGTGTCGCCGATTCCGCGCTGAAGCAGGATGGCGAGGCCGGCGGTCGATGAGATGATGCCCCGCGAACCCATCCCCGCCTCGGTGAGGCCAAGGTGGAGTGGGTAATCGCAACGCTCGGACAAACGCGCGTAGACCTCGACCAGGTCCTGCACCCCGCTCACCTTGGCGCTCAGGACGATCCGGTCGTGGCCCAGCCCCGTCTCCTCGGCGAGCCGAGCGGAGCGCAGCGCCGAGGAGAGCATCGCCTCGATCATCACCTCGCGGCTGTCGCGCGGCTCGGCGAGCAGCGCGTTGGCATCCATCATCTCCGTCAGCAGTTGCTGGTCGAGCGACCCCCAGTTCACGCCGATGCGTACGGGCTTGTCGTTGGCGACCGCCACCTCGACGATCTGGCGGAACTGCTCGTCGCGACGCTTGGTGCCGACATTCCCCGGGTTGATGCGGTACTTGGCCAACGCCGCCGCCGCCTCGGGGTACTTCGTCAGGAGCAGATGGCCGTTGTAGTGGAAGTCCCCGATCAGCGGCACGCCCACGCCCAGCCGGTCCAGCTTCTCACGGATCAGCGGGACCGCCCTGGCGGCCTCGTCATTGTTGACGGTGATGCGCACCAGTTCGCTGCCGGCATGTGCCAGCTGCGCTACCTGGATGGCGGTGGCATCGGCATCGGCGGTATCGGTGTTGGTCATCGACTGGACCACCACCGGGTGCTCCGACCCGATCGCCACGCCGCCCACCGTGACCGTGACCGTCTGCCGCCGCGCGCTCATGACACGAGTGTAGGTGCGACCGTCACGTCACGCGCCCGCCATCGGCCCTTCATGCGCTCGTCACGCGAGCGGGGTAGGGTTTGTCGGTGAGACATGCCCCCTCCGTCCTCTTGAGCCTCGTGGTTGTGCTCGCCGCATGCGCGGCCGCGCCATCCGCGAGCGAGGTTGCGTCGCCCGGCGGGCAGACCCCGTCAGCTTCTTCTTCTTCGGCGGGCTCCCCGCCGCCGGTGGGATCGGGCACGCCGCGCGCGGGCCTGGCGAGCGACCCGCTGCACTCGGTGGTGCTCGTCGACGTGCGGACCGGCGATGAGTTCACCATTGGCGAGCTGGCCGCGGAGCAGCCGGTGCTGCTCGAGACGATGGCCATCTGGTGCACCAACTGCCGCGGCCAGCAGCGCCAGGTATCGGATGCGCACGACCTGGCCACGTTCCACTCGATCAGCCTCGACGTCGATCCCAACGAACGTCCGTTCGACCTGGCCGAATACGCCGATCGCGAGGGCTTCGACTGGCCCTTCGCGGTGGCCAACGCGGACCTCGCGCGACAGCTGCGCGACCGATTCGGGGCAGCGGTGCTGAATCCGCCATCGATGCCAAAGATCCTGTTCCGCACCGACGGCTCCGTGGAGCTTATCGGCCTCGGCACGCAACTCAACGCGGCGGAGGTGGCCGCCGCGGTCGGCGGCTGACCGCATGGGGGAGCTGGCGGGGGCTGTCCTGCTCGGGATCGGCGCCACCATTACGCCGTGCATCCTGCCCCTGTATCCGGCATTCCTTGCCTTCCTGACCGGTGCATCGACGGGAGACCGCCGCTTTCCCCCGGCCGCGGCTGCCGGGCTGGTCTGGGCCGGGGTGGTGGTCGGGATGGTGGTCATCGGTGCCGTCTTCGCCGCCCTGGCCGCGCCGCTGGGCGACTTCATTCGCGTCGTCCTGCCGGTCGCCGATGGTCTCCTGATCCTGCTGGGTGTCCTGCTTCTGCTGGGCCGGAATCCCTTCGCACGGCTGCCGCAGCTATCGCCGGCGGTCGCGGGCAGGGGCGGTCCGGCGATCGGCGCCTTCGCCTACGGGCTGCTCTTCGCGCCCATCGCGGTGCCCTGCTCGGGACCCTTCCTGGTCGTCATCTTTGCGTACTCGCTGACCATCGGGGACGTGGTCGGCCAGCTCGCCTTCTTCCTGGCCTTCGGTATCGGGTTCGGGTTGCCGCTCTTCGCTATCGGTCTCTTCGACCAGGTGAGCGGCGCGCGCCTGGCCCGCGCGATGGTCCGCTGGGAGCGACCGATGCAGCTCGTGCTCGGGACGGTGCTGGTGGCGGTCGGCCTCTGGGATCTCTCCGCCAACCTGCCGAACCTCCTCGGCTAGGCGCGAATCACTTGCGTCTTTGCGCAACTAGCGATACACTGCGAGGCACATGACAACTACCGCACCGCCAACCCCAGCCGATACCAGGCACGACGCCGACAGGCGCGACCACAAACTCGCAATCATCGGGTCCGGTCCGGCCGGGCTGACCGCCGCCATCTACGCGTCCCGTGCGAATCTCGAGCCGATGGTCTTTGCCGGCAATACGCCGCTCGGGCAGCTGATGATCACCTCCGACGTCGAAAACTATCCCGGCTTCCCCGCTGGAATCCAGGGTCCGGAGCTGATGCAGCTCTTCCGCGACCAGGCCGAACGGTTCGGCAGCACGCTGCTCGACAAGGACGTCACTCGCGTCGACTTCTCCGAGCGCCCGTTCCGGATGTGGGTGGGGGAGGACGAATACCGCGCAGATGCCGTCATCGTGGCCACCGGTGCTTCGGCGCTCTGGCTGGGTCTGCCGTCCGAGGAGGCATTCCGCGGTCGGGGAGTGAGCGCCTGCGCCACCTGCGATGGCTTCTTCTTCCGCGATCGCGAAATTGCGGTGGTCGGCGGGGGGGACACCGCGCTGGAGGAGGCGCTCTTCCTGACCCGCTTCGCCTCCAAGATAACCATGCTCCACCGCCGGGATGCATTCCGCGGCAGCAAGATCATGCAGGACCGCGCCCTGAATCATCCCAAGATCGAGGTTCGCTGGAACACCGAGGTGACCGAGGTTCGCGGCGAGATGACCGTCAACGAGCTCGCACTGCGCGACACGGTGACCGGCGAGGAGTCGACGCTGGCGGTGCAGGGGCTCTTCATCGCCATCGGCTACAAGCCGAACACCTCGCTCGTCGAGGGTCAGCTCGACCTCGACGCGCGCGGTTACTGCACCGTCGAGGCGGGCACCAGGACCAAGGTGGAGGGGGTCTTCGTGGCCGGAGACGTCCACGACCATGTCTACCGCCAGGCGATCACCGCGGCGGGGGACGGGTGCCGCGCGGCCATCGATGCCGAGCGCTGGCTCGAGTCGGTCGGCGAGATCGAGGCGTCAACCCCCACCAACTGGTAGGCGCTGGCGCCTAGGCGTCCGCCACCAGCGCTGCGTACAGGTCGGGCGTGATCCCCTCGCGCCGTGCCTCGGCCAGGTGTTCGAGCGTCGCCTGCCAGTTCGGTGCGGCGGCAAACGCGATCCGCAGCTCGCGGCGTGCTCCGTCGAGATCGCCCGCACCCGCCAACTCGACGCCCCGCCAGAAGACGAGCTCCATGGCATGGGGGGCCATCCGCCGAGCCTCCGCGTAGCGCTCCTCGACGGGCCGCCCGGTTCGTGCTGCTTCCCCCTCGTCATGCAGCAGGTCGTACGCCAGCTGCAGGGTCACAATTCGCCGCAGCTCCGGCACCGGGTCGTGGTGATCCTCGATGCGCATGTCCAGCAGTCGACCGCGCCACGCCGCCGCCTGTGGTTCGGCGGCCACGATCACGATCGCCGCGGATTGGCGGCCGCGAACGTCGCCACCCTCGCGTTCAGCCGCCTCCATCGCCTGCAGCAGCCGCTCCACGAGGGGCTCCCCGGCTGCCAACCCGGCCTCGTAGGCCGCGGCCATGGCTGGCCAGCAGGTGTCCGCCGCCAGCAGGTTGCCCTGCACCGTGTACCCGTCGCCAACAAGGTGGCCGCAGGCCGGTATGCATTCGGCACCGGTGTGGGCCGCCGCCCGCCCGCTTGCGTCAACAACGCCCAGCTGGCGAATCTCCGGTTGATCGTCGCCGGCCACCAGGGACGCCACCACCTCTTCGGCGGATCGCCCCGCCCGAAGCAACTCGAGCCCGATCGGACCGAAGCTGACGTTGACCGACGCCTGGGTGGCAACGGCGCCGACCCCAGCCTCCAGCCACGGGACGACAGGCCCGACGCCGAGATAGTGGGACTGCACGCCGATGCCGAAGCGCCCGGTGGCCGGATCTCGGGCCGCGATGCTGTAGGTCATGATCGCAGCGTAGCGGCCTCGGCGACAGCCAGCCAGCCTTCCATCGACGGATCGGCGGGAAGCGCCCGCACCACGCAACTGTCGAGCGCGGTCCGGTACGGCTCCAGCAGGGCGGCGACGCCTTCCGGCGCCGATGCGGCGACCCCGGGGATCCCCAGGGCGTCCACCTGCTGCGCGTCGAAGAGGCGCGTGTACGGGCGCGGCCGTCCCCGGTACCGGGCTGCCTCTGCGGTCAGGCGGGCCTCGGCATCTGCGCCGATCGCCACGCGCACATAGCCAGCGACGCGCGGTGCCGGACGCGCAGCGTCGCGCGCCCCCTCGTTGATCAGCGCCCGGGCCCAGACGATACGCTCCGGGGACGCCCAGTTGAGAAGTACCAGGTCGGCAACCTCGCCGCCCAGGCGGCACATGCGGGGCCCCAGCGCCGCGATCGCGAGTCGGACGTTGGGGAGCAACGTCCGCAGGTCCAGCACGGCGTCGCGAACGAGTGCCAGCGACGCGCTCGATCCGGTCCCGAGGCCCAGCACGAGCCGCTCGTGGGAGATGCCTAACGACGCGACCTCGGAGGCGATCGAGTCGGTCGTACGCTCCGATAGGGGAATCACGCCGACGCACAGGTCAATCCTGCTCGAGTCTCCGCTGGCGGCCGCCAGCGTGGCGAGTCCGGATCCGAGCCGCCCATCGTTCGCCCACAGCTCGTCGTAGCCGAGCGCCTCGAGGCGCTGGCCAAGCCGGGTGGACGTCACGGCCTCGAGGTCACGCTGCGCTGTCATGCCGAATCCGAGGTGCCGCCGCATGCCGGAGATGATGACAGCCGGTCGTACACTCATCGCCTTCAGCGCGCACGGGCGCCACGCAGTGCTCCCGGCGAGCGGACGCAGCGGGAGCATGAGATGCACGTTTTCATCGTCGATCTGCCGAATCGACCGGGCAGCCTGGCAGAGGTCGCCGAGGCGCTTGGCGAGGCCGGCATCAACATCACCGCCACCGCGGGGATCGCCGCCGGGCCGGTTGGCTCGCTCGCCTTCACCGTGGATGACGAAGACGCGGCGCGCGCGGCGCTCGACTCGCGCGAGGCGAGCTACCGAGAGGCGCCGATGGTGGTCGCCGCACTCGAGCATCGGCCCGGCACCCTGGCCGATGCGTCGCGGCGGATCGCCCGGGCCGGGGTCAACCTTGAGTCCATGTTCGTCATCGGCATGGATGGCGACAAGGTGCAGATCGGGTTCGGTGTCAGCGATCCGGCGGCCGCCCGAGCCGCGCTCGGCGAGCTCGCCGTCGGTTGACGGCGACGAACCCGGCGGATCAGCTGGCGCGCGGCCCGAGCGCTTCGCGCGCGATTCGTGGCCGGTCGGTAACGAAGCCCCAGAGCCCGCAGGCGGCCAACTGTCGCATGCGATCCGGCTCATTGACGACGTAGCAGCCGACCTGCCTTCCATAGGCGACCGCCTGCGACAGGAACGGCGCGGGGTCAAGCCCGAGATCGCCCTCCCACGGGTGAACCGCGCCATGCCCCCGCTCAACGGCAAAGGTGAGGGCGCGGTCGACATTCTCTCCCGGAACGAGCAGGTACCCGGTCATCAGACCCGGATCCAGCTCGTGGGCGCGGTTGATCGCATCGGGATCGAAGCTGATGACGCTCGCCGCCCCGGCCGCGCGGACCCGCGACTCACGGAGTGCGGCGACGGTCGCATCGGTGGCCCCGCGCGCCTTCACCTCGACGACCAGGCCGATGCCGGAGGGAAGCCACTCGAGCACTTCCGGCAGTGTCGGCACGCGCAGCCCCTTGCCGCGGAACGGGAACGACCCGTCGTCAGCCCTGAAGTGGTGCCCGGCGTCGGCGCGGCCGATCTCAGCCATGGTGAGCTGCGCCACGGCTCCCGTCGTATCGGTTGTTCGCTCAAGCGTTTCGTCGTGAATCACGACAAGCTGGCCGTCCGCGGTGAGGTGAACGTCGAGCTCGATGGCATCGGCACCCGCGGCAACCCCAAGCCGATAGGCCTCCATGGTGTTCTCCGGTCCCTCGGTGGGTGCACCGCGGTGGCCAACGACGAGGGTCACGGCGCCTCGCCTGGCGGCACGATGGCCGGCTCTACCGGCGTGCCGAGCTCCTGCTCCTGCTCCGGGTGGGCGACCCCCTCGGGGACCTTCCGAACGATCACGAAACCGATCACCATCAGCGCCAGCAGCGACAGGATCGCAACCTGGTAGGCGGTCTTGCCCAACGGACCGAGGAGGAGCCCGACGATCGTCCCGTACGCGATCGGTCCAATCACCGCGCTGAACTTGCCGGCCAGGCCGTAGAGGCCGAGCATCTCGCCGACCTGGTCGGGGCGGGCCAGTCGCAGAAGCAGCAGCCGATCGGTGACGGCGACACCGCCAAGACCTGAGCCGAGGATCGCCCCGGCGATCAGGAAGGTGGTCGGGTTGAGCACCACCCCGGCCAGCAGGAGCCCGGCGGTCCACGAGCCGAGGACGATGAGCAGGGTCCGCTTGGCGCCGATCCTATCGGTCAGCCAACCCCACCCGAACGACGCGACGACCGCCACCACGGTCAGGAGCAGCAGGATGTTGAGCGCCTCTGAGCTCGTGTAGCCGACGGCCTGGGTGGCGAAAGCGCTCATCACCACGATGACCGTGTTGACCGGGTCGGAGTAGAAGAAACGCCCGACGATGAATCGCAGCAGACCCGGCGTTTGTCGCGCGTGGTCGATCGTCGCGCGGAGCTGGCTCCACGAACGGACGGCGTCGAGCATGCGGAAGTGCGTGCCTCGCGGCGAGCGCTCCCGCACGCGCAGGAAGATCGGGAAGGCAAAGACCGCGAAGAGTGACCCGACCAGCAGGAAGCTCGCCGCCGTCGAGTCGCCGTTGGTATCGGTGGTGAACCGGAAGAGGAGTCCGGAGACGATGGTGCCGACGTACCCAAGTGCCACGCCAACCCCCGAGAGGCGGCCGCGGGTTTCGGGTCGCGCCACGTCGGGCAGCAGGGCGTCGTAGTAGATGAGCGCCGCCTGGTAGGCGAAGTTCGCGGCGGCAAAGAAGAGGAGGCCGAGCCCGATGTCCACGAAGCCGATGAACAGGGTTGGCCCGATGGCGAGCGCGGTGAAGATCGCCAGGAACGGCTTGCGACGCCCCATCCGATCGCTCATGGCACCGAGCACGGGGGAGACGGCCGCGTTCAGCAGAACGCTCACGCTCACCGCGAAGGTGAACCAGAACTGGCCGGCTGCCTCGCCCAGGTACTGGATCGCCCACAGGCTCATGGCGAAGCTGACGATGGCGAAGCTGAAGATGGTGTTCGCGAAGTCGTAGAGAGCCCACGACAGACCCTCGGTCGCGCTGCCGGAGCGGGTCAGGCCGCCCAGGCCCCGCCACCAGCCGGCGGGCGACAATCGGCTCACGGAGTGGTCGTGGCGCGGATCACGCGCGGATGATACCGAGGCGCGACGGCCGGGGCGGGGTCAGCAGCGCAGCGACCGCTCAGCAGCGAGGAGATGGCCTCGACCACAGCCTCCTCCTGAAATTGTGTACGCTCGACGTTGAATCACTGAACGCTCATTCATACTGAGGTGCTGGTGAATCGGGAGCGGCGCGGACTCATTGCAGTCGGGATGGCAATCGTCGGGGCGGGGCTCACCCTCGCGGCATGGTTCGGGCTGCGACGGCCCCGACCCACTGCCGAGGTGCAGATGCCGGCCGCAGGTACCGCCGATGGCCCCCGGGGCGATCCCGGCGCGGTCGTGTCGCCCGGTCATTCCGGTCACGTCCGTGAGCCGCATCCGACCGGCGTCTTCGCCGCCGTTGGCCGCTTCGACTTCCGCTTCCGCCGCCTCCTCTTGGTGCTGGGTCTGGCCGCCGTCATCGGCGTCAACGTGTGGGCCAGCGCAGCGGGCGGGGAACTGATCCAGGGAGGCTGGGTGATCCCGGGCTCGGAGGAGCAGCGAGCCGCCGAGCTGCTCTGCGGATCGCTTCGGCGAGCAGGCCACCACCATGCTGGTCGTGTACCGCGATCCCGCAGGCGACGCTGCCTCACCCGCCTTCCAGTCAGTGGTGCGCGAGAGCCTCGTCGATGTGGCCGGCGACCCGTTGGTGACCCGGATCCTGACCTACGCTGAGACCGGGGCGACGGCGCTGCTGAGCAACGATGGGACGACCACCATGGCCGCCGTCTACCTCGACCTGGCGATCGAGGACTCGGTCATCGACGCCGGGCGACTTGCGGAGATGGTGGAGCGTCCCGACGGCGTGGAGATGTGGGTGACCGGCATTCCGCAGCTCTACCACGAGTTCAACGACAAGATCGAATCGGACCTCGTCCAGGCCGAGATCGTCAGCCTGCCGATCGCGTTGCTGATCCTGCTGACCGTCTTCGGGACGCTGGTCGCGGCGGCGCTGCCGCTCCTGATCGCCGCGCTCGCCATGCCGACCGCCTTCGCGGTGATCGCGCTGCTCGCGAGCGTCATGGAGATGAGCATCTTCGTGAACAACCTGGCGACCATGATCGGGCTGGCGCTGGCGATCGACTACTCGCTCTTCATGGTCAGTCGCTTCCGGGAAGAGCTGCGCCACCACGACACCGAGATCGCCCTGGAGCGAATGATGGGCAGCGTCGGCAAGGCGGTCGCCATCTCCGGCGTGGCGGTCGCCATCGGACTCTCATCGCTGGCGGTCTTTGACGCTGCTGCCCTGCGCAGCATGGGGATCGGCGGTGTCGTCACGGTGCTGTCGACCCTGCTCTTTGCCCTGACCGTGCTTGCCGGCGGCGCTCTCGGTGCTCGGCACCCGGGTCAATCGACTGCGGATCCCGCTGCCGCGCTTCCTGCGGCTGGTCGAGGACGACATCGACGCGGCTGACCAGCGCCATGGCAAGGGCGTGTGGGCGTGGGTGGCGGCGCGGGTCATGCGGCGGCCGGTGGTGGTGGCCCTCCCGGTCCTCGCCGCTGCTGGTCCTTGCCGGCTCACCGTTCCTCGGGATCCAGCTCTCGACCGGGCAGAATCTCGCGGACCTGCCGGCGACCCCGGCGCGCATCGGCTTCGAGGTCATCGTCGACGAATTCCCCGGCGGCGAGAGCGACCCGATCACGGTCGCCGTCACCTGGCCCGACGCGGATCTGCAGAGCGGCGTGGGAGTGGAACGGCAGGCGACGCTGCAGACCTACATCGACGCGATCGGCGCGCTGAACGGGGTGAGCGAGGTCGAGAGCGCCCTGACGCCGCCACCCGGCATGCCTGCCGACCAGTACGCCCTGCTGCTCAGCCTGCCGCGTGACCAGTGGCCTCCGAGCGTGCCGGCCGCGGTCGCGACGTACATGGACGAGTGGCTGGCCGTCGACACGACCAAACTGCGCGTCTTCTCGAGCCACCTTCCCGACTCCGACGCCGGACGAGAACTGGTGGCCGACGTGCGCGCCATCGCGCCGCCCGCAGGTGCCGATGTCCTGACCGCCGGCCTGCCCTCGCGCTCGGCCGACTTCATGGACAGCTTCCGCGCGTCCGTGCCGACGGCGATCCTGATCGTGGTGATCGTCACTGGCGGCGTCCTGTTCCTCACCTTCGGATCGGTCTTCCTGCCGCTGAAGGCGGTCCTGATGAGCCTGATCAGCGTGAGCGCCAGCTTCGGCGCGCTGGTCTGGATCTTCCAGCAGGGCCATCTCTCCGAGCAGCTCGGCTTCGAGGCGTCCGGAGCCATCGGCGCCTGGCTGCCTCTGATCATGTTCGCCATCCTGTTCGGGCTGTCGATGGACTACGAGGTGCTGCTCCTGTCGCGGATCCGCGAGCGATACCTGGCGACCGGCGACAACACCCGAGCCGTGGCGGAAGGGATCGGCATCACCGGCGGGATCATCACCGGGGCTGCGCTGATCATGGTCGCCGTCTTCGCCGCTTTCGCGCTCTCGAGCATCATCTTCATCAAGGCGCTCGGGATCACCATGTCGCTCGCCGTGCTGATCGACGCCACCATCGTGCGCGGGCTGTTGGTGCCGGCCTTCATGCGCCTGATGGGCTGGGTCAACTGGTGGGCACCCGCCTGGCTGCAGCGGGCCGTGGCGAGGCTTGGGCTCTACGAGGTCGCGCCCTCCGCGTGACGCCGGCAGGTCGGGCCGTTGAACGGGTACCCTCAGCGACGTGACCGATGGACCCCGCACCCGCCTGGACCGGCTGACCGATCGGTGGCGCGCCCGACACGAGGCGAGCCTGGCGGCCAAGGGGCGCGAGCCGGCCGACGCCGAGCGAGAGCGGCGCGCCCGCGAGCACTTTCCGTATCGGTCGGAGACGCCCGACGCGTATGCCGCGCGCCATGCCCCCGCGATGATCGGCTACACCTACGACGCCTACACGTATGCCGATCCGGAGCTCGACGCCTGGCTGGTCGAGCTGGGTCAGATCCTGCGGCGGCCGGGAGCGACAGCCCGCGGAGAGGGCTCCTGATGGCGCCGGACTGGGCCGTCGCGCTGGTCGCCGAGGTCTGCACCGCTGCCGGCGTCGCCGAGCCGTCGCTGCGCTGGCGCCGAGCTGCGCGGGTCGCGTCGTCGGGTGTCACCCGGTGGAGTGCGGGCACCGTCGCGGTCACGTCGGGCAGCGACCCGGTCGATCAGCGCCTGACGCTGTTGCATGAACTCGCCCACTGGGTGGCTCCCAGGGCGCGGCGCAGCCGGCGCCGCGTCGCCCACCACGATGCGGCGTTCTACAGCGTGGCCTTTCGCCTCTACGAGAGCCACGGGATACCCGCCGCAGAAGCCCTCGCCCGCGAGGGTGGCCGCTATCCCAGCTCGCTCCGGCACGCGCGCGTCCTGGGCGTGCCGGGCGCCGATGCCGCGTGGCGGGGACGACGAGCCGCGCTGCGGGAGCGCGCACACGCTCGCCGGCCGGTGCGGGTGCTGGTCCCGGAACACACCGTCCGACTGGTGCGCGACGGCCGCTGGACTCGCTGCGAGGTCTGCGGCGTCAGGATCGTCGGGCCCGTGCTCGCGCGGCTGCGGCGCCGGTCCGGCCGACACCTGCTGCTCGGGACCGGCTAGCCCGGCACAGGGCCGCCGCAGCGGTTTGCCGCGTGTTCGGCATCGGAGCACACCGACAGGGATTCGGCGAATCGGGGCCGGTTTCTCGGCCAGGCGGCGAACCAGCACGCGGCGTTCATCGCCCGGCTACGCTTCACCCGCTGATGGAGACCCCACTGCCGCTCGCCGGGATCCGGGTGCTGGACTGCTCACGCGTCTACGCGGGGCCGATCGCCAGCATGCTGCTCGGCGACCTCGGCGCCGAGATCTGGAAGGTCGAACCGCCCAACGGCGACGAGACACGCGGCTGGGGACCGCCGTACTGGGGCGACCCAGCTGATGGCCGAAGTGCCTACTTCGCATCGGTCAACCGCAACAAGCGCAGCATCGTGATCAACCTGAAGACCGATGCGGGTCGAGCGCTGCTCGACCGGCTCGCCGCGCAGTGCGACCTGCTGATGCACAACTACCAGCCATCCGTGGCGCTGCGCCTGGGCCTCGACGGCCGATCGTCTGCGGGCGGTGCACCCACATCTTGTGGTCTCCACCGTGGCCGGCTTCCCGGGTGGTGGCGACGCGGCCGAGCGTCCCGCCTACGACCTGGTGGCGCAGGCCACCAGCGGGCTGATGGCGGTCACCGGTGACCCCCAGGGCTGGCCGATGAAGGTGGGTGTCGCGCTGCTCGACCTGGCCGCGGGCCTGCAGGCGGCCATCGGCGCGCTGGCCGGGCTGCTCGGGCGTGAGCGCGGGGTCACGCCGACCGGTACGCACGCATCGGTGAGCCTGATCGAGTCCGGCGTGGCGGCGCTCACCAACGTGCTCGGCCACCACCTCGCGACCGGCGAAGAGCCGCGCCGTTGGGGAATTGCGCACCCCGATATCGTCCCGTACCAGGTCTTCGCCGCGCGTGACGGACACCTTGTCCTGGCGGTCGGCAACGACTCGCAGTTCGAGCGGCTGCTCACGGTCCTCGACCTGCCCGCCGATCCGCGCTTCGCGACCAACCCTGAGCGCCTCGCGACTCGCGACGAGCTGGTTCCCGCTCCTCGCGTCGCGGATCGCCGAGCGTGGCCGCGACGACCTGCTTGCTGCGTTCATGGCGACCGACGTGCCGGCCGGACCGGTGAATCAGGTCAGCGAGGCGCTCGCTGCCATGGATGCGGCACACGACGGGGCGTGGGTCCAGGAGCGCGACGGTATGCGCCTGGCGCCCGACCCCATGCTGTTCGACGCAGGCCGCCTGCCGCTGCGCCTGGCACCGCCGAGGCTCGGCGAGCACACCGATGAGATCCTGCGCGAGGCCGGCCTCGCAGCCGGCGAGATCGCCGAGCTGCGCGCCGAGAGGGGCGATCGCCTAGGTCGGATCCGGCGCGAAGTGCTCCACCACGGTCAGCGCCAGGGCCTCGATCCCGCGGCGATGGACGGTAACCCGGTGCTCAACGGCGCACATCTCCGGCCGGTAGAGGCCGCTCACCTTGTGGGGCAGCGGGCTCGGCGCCCAGATGACCAGCAGATCTGCCCAGGCGCAGTGCTGGAAGGCGTCGTTCTGATTCGGCAGGTTGCTGGTGCCGTCCACGAACCTGAAGGTGAGCGTCGCCGCCTCGCGCTCCAGCTCGGTCCACAGCGGCGGTCGGCCGCCGACCACCAGCACCCGATGCACGCCGGCCGCGCGACACGCCTCGATCATGCGGCGGACTCCGCGGCGGTTGTTCGAGCCGCTGCACACCACGCAGGCAGGCTTCTCGACCCGGACGACCGATCGTCCGTCGTCACCCAGGACGGCTTCGCACGCCGCACTCCCGCAGGAGCGGGCGATCGCCAGCCCGATCGCATCGCGCACACGGTCGAGCTTCTCTGCCGAGATGCGCTGCTTCCCCGGCCTGGTGAGGCCGGCCTCTTCCAGCACGCCACGGGCAGCGGCCTGGGATTCCGGAGCGCGAAAGCCCTCGGCGCGCAGGAGGTCGGCGATGGCGATGTCGGAGGCGGGTGGCGCTCCCATCGGCGCAGCATACTGTCCGCCGTGTCGAACTCCGAACGACGGCCCCGGGGCGCCGCTCGATGACGCGCGACGCGCGGCTCCTCTTCGCCACGCGCATCGCGCGGATGTTCGGCTACGGGCTGCTCTCGGTGGTGCTGGTGCTCTACCTGGTCGAGATCGGCCTGGACGCGCCGGCAGTGGGGGCGATCCTCACGCTGACCCTGCTCGGGGATGCGGCGATCAGCCTCTGGCTGACCACGCACGCGGATCGGCTCGGGCGCCGCCGCATCCTGCTGACCGGCGCGCTGCTGATGCTCCTGGCGGCGATCGTCTTTGTGCTGGCGCGCGACTTCTGGGTGCTGCTGCTGGCGGCCACCGTCGGCGTCATCAGTCCCAGCGGCAACGAGGTGGGACCCTTCCTGGCGGTCGAGCAGGCATCGCTGTCGCAGACGGTGCCCGGCCGAGACCGCACCCGCGTCTTCGGCTGGTACAACCTGGTCGGCTCACTCGCGACGGCGAGTGGCGCGCTGGTCGCGGGGCTGGCCGCCCAGCTCCTGCAGGCCGGCGGTGCCGGCCAGGTCGACTCGTACCGCGCCATCGTGCTCGGCTACGCGCTGGTCGGGATCGTCCTGGCACTCCTGTTCACGAGGCTCTCGGGGGCGATCGAGGTGCCGGCGGCTCCGGACGTGTCGGTGGCGACCAGGCTGGGTCTGCATCGGTCGCGCGGGATCGTTCTGCGCCTGTCGGCGCTCTTCAGCCTGGACGCCTTTGCCGGTGGATTCGTGATGCAGAGCGTCATCGCCTACTGGTTCCACGTCAGGTTCGGCGCCGACCCGGCGACCCTGGGAGCCATCTTCTTCGCCGCGAACATTCTCGCCGGATTCTCGGCGCTCGCCGCCGCGAGGCTGGCCGCGCGCATCGGTCTGATCAACACCATGGTCTTCACCCATCTGCCGTCCAACGTGCTGCTCATCCTGGTCCCGCTGATGCCGAACCTGCCGCTGGCGGTGGGCGTGCTGCTGGCGCGCTTCGCGATCAGCCAGATGGACGTGCCGACGCGCCAGTCGTACACCATGGCCGTGGTCGATCCTGACGAGCGAAGTGCTGCGGCTGGCGTCACCGGCATTGCCCGCAGCCTGGGGGCGGCCGTCTCACCGTCGCTGGCGACCCCCCTGGTCCAGTCGGTGCCGCTGGCTGGGCTCCCGTTCGTCATCGCCGGGGGGCTGAAGATCGTCTACGACCTGCTCGTCCTGCGCGCCTTCCGTGCCGTGCGGCCGCCTGAGGAGATTCGCTAGGTCGAGCGGCGGCCGCAAGGGTCAGCCGCTGGGATCGCCGAGGCACCGGCGTTTCGCGGTTGACCGCGGCCTTCGTGGCTCCCGGCAGTTCCGGCATGCGAGCCAGCGCGGCATCCAGTCGCTCGATCAGGGGTCGTGCGCCGACCCGCTCGAAGAAGGAACGCGCCTCGTCCGCCGCGCGTCGCCGCTCCGCGGGTTCGAGTGCCCCGGTCTCGATGATGTCGAGCTGGCAGAGCGCCAGCCAGGTCGGAAGGCCCAGGTCCTGCCACCGTCCGAGCGCCTCGACGTACAAGCGTCGCGCGTCGGCATGACGCCCCTCGAGCATGGCGATCCCCGCCTCCATCGTGCCTCGCACCGCATCGGTTCTTCGACCTGGGCGCGCCATGGCGTAGGAATCCAGCATCCGTCTTGCCGCCGCCGGCGTCGCCAGCCCAGGTCGCGGCCAGAGCCCCAATCGGCGCCAGTTCGGCGGCGTGCAGGCCAAGTCTGAGCGCCTCGTCGACGAGCGCAATGCCGTCGGTCAACTCGCCACTCAGCAGGCGGTCGTAGATGCGAGGCGCGTACGGCCCCACGTGGTACTGGACATCGTCGAAGGCGGCGGCGAGGCTCGCCATGCGCTCGCCATCGGCGCGTGGCTCCTCAGCTTCGCCACGGAGCACGCGGAAGAGGAGGGCGTGAGTTTCGAACCAGAGCCGCTCCCGCAACTCGAGCTCCTGGCCAAGCTGCTGCGTCAGCTCGCGCAGTGCCCAGTCCCACTCGCCGATCTGGAAGGCGCCATCAACTGAGTTGCCAAGCAGGTATCGCATCGCCCAGGTCATCCCGTATCGGGCGGCGCGCTCATATCCGTCCTTCGACACCTGGAAACCGAGCACGGGATCCTCAGATTCAAGTGCGTACCCCAGGTTGATCGCGGCCCGGAGTGTCGCGCCCAGCATGCCTCGCCGTTCGGCCAGCGCCTTGGCGCCGGTCAGGGTCACCGTGGCCTCCGTCGTGCGTCCGAGGTTTGCGAGTGCCACGCCGCGGCTAATGAGGGTATCCACCGTAAGGTCATCGTCGCCCGCCAGCTCCATGGCCGGCAGGGCCCGATCCGCGATGGCGACCGCTTCATCGTAGTTGCCAAGCCGCATCTCGAAATTCGCCAGCACCCCGGCCAGCTCGACGTAGCCGGGGTCCGCCGGCTCGAGCCCGGGCTCACCAAGGGCATCAACAAGAATCTGGCGGCCCTGCTCCTGGTGGCCCTCGATCAGGAGCGAGGCGCGCCCGGCGATGGCGCGACGCTTGATACCCATGTCGCCGAGCTGCGTGGCAAGCTCGATCCCGCGGATGTAGTGGGCGTCCCCATCCTCGAAGAGACCCGCAGTCCCTGCCGCCTGGGCGGCCGCACGCCGCAGCTGCAACTCTTCCGCCGGATCAGTCACGGCCTCCAATGCGTCGGTGAGGTAGCGGTGGGCCTGGCGGGGCGATCCCAGGGCGGCCGCTCGCTGCGCGGCGGCGCGGAGTGCGATGCGCGCCTGCGCCGCGACGGCTGCCCCCTCTTCGCCCTCTGGCTGGGCACGGTACGCATCGAGGTAGTGCTGGGCCAGCATCCCCGCCAGCTCGTCGTCCCCCTGGCGCCTCGAAATAGCGAGCCGCGGCCAGGTGGCGGGTCGCGCCGGTCGCGCCGCGCCAGCGTTCCGTAGGCCACCTCTCGCAGCAACCCCTGGACGAAGCGGTACTGGCCGCGCTCCGGTGAGCGCGGGTCGTCGTCGATCGTCAACACCTCGCGCTGCACGAGGTGCCGCAGGACCGGCTCCAATTCATCCGGCTCTGACGTGACGGCGGTCAGCGCCGCCATCGTGAACGACAGACCAAGGACCGATGCGTCCTGAATGAGCGTCCGCTCGCGGGGCTGAAGGGCGTCCATCCGGGCCGCGATGAGCGCATGCAGCGACTCGGGCACCGCCAGCTCGGTCAGATCGCCCACCGGACGATAGGCGTCGCCATCGGTCTCGATCCGGCCGTCGTTGAGCAGCATGCGGATCGTCTCGACCGCATACAGCGGGAGCCCCTCGGCGCGCGCCACGATCGCGCGCACCGCCGCTTCCGGGATACCGGGCACGAGGCCGGCCAGGAGCTCGCTCATCTCGTCGTCGTGCAGTGGCTCCAGCCCCAGCGAGGTGAAGGAGCGCTGACCGGCTCCCCACGTCGGCCGCCGGTCGAGGAGCTCCGGTCGGGTCAGGGCGATGATGTAGATCGACCGACCGCGGGACCAGGCCAGCATCTCGTCGATGAAGTCGAGCAGACCCTCATCGGCCCACTGCAGGTCCTCGAAGACCATGACAACCGTGCTTCGCCTCGGCCAGCCGTTCGAAGAATGTCCGCCACGCGCTGAACAGCTCGCTGCGTTCGCGCCCGTGCGCGTCGGCGACGCCCAACAACTGGAGGAGCGGACCCTCGAGCGACTGGCGCTCGGCGGCGTCAGGCACGAACTGGTGGAGCGTCTCCGACAGGCGGGCACGAGTCGTCTCCGCGTCGTCGCCTTCACCGATGCCTGCGCGCATGCGCACCATCTCGCCGAGCGCCCAGAAGCTCACCCCGTCGCCGTACGAGGGAGAACGGCCCTGGTGCCAGTAGGCGAGCTCGGTCAGGCCGTCGAGATACTTGTGGAACTCCCAGGCCAGTCGGCTCTTGCCGATGCCTGCCTGACCCATCACCGAGACGAGCCGCACGCCGCGGTCGCGGGCGGTGGCATGGAAGAAGTCCTTGATCAGACGGAGTTCCGAGTCGCGTCCCACGAACGGCGGCTCGAGCCGCTCGCTGCGGCCGACGCCGCCGCGCTTGGCGACCACCCGCAGCGCGCGGAAGGCGGGCACGGGAGCCTCTTTGCCCTTGAGCAACTGCTCGCCCGCAGGTTCGAACGTGATCGCATCCGAGGCCGCGCGGCGGGTTGCCTCCCCGACCAGCACGGTGCCCGGGGGGGCCACCGACTGGAGCCGTGACGCGGTGTTGACCATGTCGCCAGCGACCATGCCCATCCCGGTCGCTCCGAGTGTGACAGCCGCCTCGCCGGTCAGGACGCCGGCGCGCAATGCCAGACCCGGTACGCCGGCCTCCTCGCGGAGTCGAACGACCGCATCCACCAGGTCAAGGGCGGCGCGCACCGCGCGCTCGGCATCGTCCTCGCGGGCCACCGGCGCGCCCCAGACGGCCATGACCGCGTCGCCGATGAACTTCTCGACGGCGCCTCCGTAGCGCTCGACCACCTCGCGGCAGGTTTCGAAATAGCCGTTGAGCAGCTCGCGGACGTCTTCGGCGTCGCGTGACTCGGAGATGGCGGTGAATCCGACCAGGTCCGCAAAGAGAACGCTCACCAATCGGCGCTCAGAGGTCGGGCCGGCTGCAGACGACGCTGCCGTATCGGCGCTCACCGGCGCGGCCCCATCGGACGCAGCCAGGGTCGATCCGCACTCGCCGCAGAATCGGGCGCCAGGGGTGTTGGGGGTGCCGCAGGTCGGGCAGCCCGCGATCAGGCGCGTGCCACATTGGAGGCAGAACTTGCGTCCTGCCTCGTTCGGCGCACCACAACTACCGCAATTCATCGCCGATCTGGTCTCCGGGCGGGCTGTGAAGCATACTGCCCGGAATCAAGGCCTGGTGCGATGGAGCCTGCTCCGCCAGATTGACAGGCTGCCAACGGGCGGGGCATCGTGCTCCTTCCGAGAACACTCGGTTCAGTCGGGGTGAAGATGCCGAACGACGAACTCGTGGTCGCCAGTCTGCAGCGATGCGCCCTGTTCGCCCATGTCGAACCGGAGGGGCTGCGCGTGATCGCCAGCGCCATGGTGCGGCGTCGATTCCGGCGCAACGAGGTCATCTTCCACAAGGACGATCCGGGCGATTCGCTCCACGTCGTGGTATCCGGCGCCGTGAAGATCGTGTTGCCCTCGTCCGAAGGGGACGAAGCGATCATCGCCAGTCTCCAGCCGGGCGACTTCTTCGGCGAGTTGGCGCTCCTCGACGGGGCGCCGCACTCGGCGACCGCCACCGCGGTCGAGGCGGTCGAGACGCTGAGCCTGGCTCGCGCTCCGTTCCACCAGCTCCTCGACGAAGATCGTGGACTGCGCGTGGCACTGCTGTCCGGATTGGCGGCTGAGCTCCGTCGTCTTACCCAGCACGTCGAGGAGCTCCACTTCCTGGATCTCGCCGGGCGCCTGGTCATGCGCCTCGTCCGTCTTGCTCGCGACCGTGCTCCGCTGGCCGAAGGCGAGGTGCGTCTCGACTGGCCGTTCACCCAGTCCGACCTGGCAGCCATGATCGGCGGCACCCGCCAGAGCGTGAACAAGCTGCTCAGCCAGCTCGTCGAGGATGGACTTTTGGTTATTCATCATGAGACACTGGTGATCAAGGACCTGCATGCTCTAGCCGAACGGGCAGAGCGGTGAACGGGTGTCGGCAAGTCGACAGGGAATACGTCGCGGACCGGCTACTCCCGTTTCGCTCTCGGCCATAAGGTTTGGAGCAACGAGGCTCACGGTTCAGGTGGGCCCACACAACCGATTGAGAGGTTCACCCGCCATGACCGACCAGAACGATCCCATGGACACCGAGGGCCATAAGTTCAAGAAGGCCTCCGACGAGGACACCGAGGGCCATAAGTTCAAGAAGGCCTCCGATGACGACACCGAGGGCCACGCCCACACCCGTGGCGTTTCCCCCGCGCGTCCGATGACGACACCGAGGGCCACGCCGCTCAGAAGGCGTTCCCCCGCGCGTCCGATGACGACGTCGAAGGCCACGCCCACACCCGTGGCGTTGTCCCCCGCGCGTCCGATGACGACACCGAGGGCCACGCCCACACCCGAGGCGTTCCCCCGCGCGTCCGATGACGATGTCGAAGGCCACGCCCACACCCGTGGCGTTGTCCCCCGCGCGTCCGATGACGACACCGAGGGCCACTCGATGCTCCGGTCGGCCTCTGACGAGGACGACACCGAGGGTCACAAGGCGATCGAGCGATTCTGATCGCCGACCTCCTCTAACCATCGGCGACGGAGACCAACATGGTCGTCGATGACGATCTGACCGCCGCTCTCACGGCCCTCCGGGCCGTGGGGCGGCGGTCCTCTGTTGCCCGCGCCGTGCAGGGGGGCGTTGAGGAGCGCCTCCTGCAGTCCATCGTGGATGCCACGGCGAGCCTCTTCGACGCGGAGGCATCGTCGATCGCGCTCTTTGAGACCGATCCAGATCGGCTCGTGTTCCGCGTCGCGGCCGGTGCCCAGGGCGCCGGCGCGATCGGCCTCCAGGTCAAGCCCACGGAGGGGATCGTCGGTTACGTGTTTTCCACCGGGCAGGCACTGGCCCTGACCGACGTCGCCTCCGATCCGCGGTTCAATCTCGAGGCTGCCAAGCGCACTGGTTACGTTCCGCGCTCGATCGCGGCGGTACCACTCCTTGACGATGACGGATCCGTGGGCGTCCTCCAGGTCCTGGACAAGCGTGGCTCTTCGAGCTTTTCGCTGCGCGACATGGAGCTCCTCGCCATCTTCGCCAGGCAGGCCACCACGGCGATCACCGCCACGAAAGTGCAGCGCGATACGGGGCGCCTGCTGACGGAAGTCCTCAAGCAGGTCGCAACAGGCTCGCTGACCGATGCGCAGGTCGAGGCCCTGGTCTCGGCGGCAACGAGCGGCCTCGATGAGGGCGCTGACGAACCCTTCTGGCAGTTGGTCGACCATGTGGCGCTGCTCCGCAGCGTGGGGGAGCGGGACCTCACCCTTGTCGGCGACATCCTCGAGGTGGTGGCGCGTCACGCACAGGGCACGCGCCGACGAGCGTGAGTGACCTGGACCTCCCCGCGTGGACCGAGCCGTTCACCGATCTCGCCGGTCTGCGGCGGAAGATGCGACTGCGGGGCGTGTCGCGAGACTGGGCATGGGGCGGCGCGACCGGTGCCGGGGTGCGGGTCGGAATCATCGACAGCGGGCTCGAGGCCGATCACCCACGCCTCGCAGGCCGGGTGGTGCAGAGCGTCGCCGTCGAGCTGGTCGATGGCGATCCGCAGGTCGTCCCTGACGAAGCGGTCGATCTCTATGGTCACGCGACAGCCTGCGGCGGGATCATCCTGGGGCTCGCGCCCGACGTCGAACTGGTCTCGATTCGCGTGCTGGGCGCCGACCTGCGCGGCAAGGGGACTGCCTTCGCGGCCGGGCTTGAGTGGGCAATCGAGCAGGGCATCAGTGTCCTCAACCTGAGCCTCTCGTCGAAGAGCGAGGCGCTCTTTCCGGTCTTCCACGAACTGGTGGACCGAGCCTACTTCCGGGGCGTTGCCGTCGTCAGCGCAGCGAACAACGTGCCGGCGGCGAGCTATCCGTCGCTCTTTTCATCGGTCTTCTCGGTGGCGGCGCACGGTGAGCCAGACCCCTGGCGCCTCTACTACAACCCCGCGCCGCCCGTGGAGTTCGGGGCGTGGGGGGTGGATGTGCCGATCGCCTGGAAGGACGGCGGGTCGACGGTGGCCACCGGAAACAGCTTTGCCGCTCCCCACGTCGCCGGGATGGTGGCGCTGATCCTGTCGAAGCACCCTGGGCTCACGCCGTTCGAGGTAAAGGCGGTGCTCGCCTCGGTCGCCGACAACCCGAGAGCGGTGCGTCGCCGCAGCCGAAAGGGCGCCTAGTCCGGCTTGTGCTCGCGCCGGTGAAGGCGCTTGATGAGCGCATTCATGATCGGGACGGCCATCACCGGATGCTCCTTGAGCAGCGCGGTGAACTCCCAGGCCACGAACAGGATGCACTCGGTCTCCTCGACCGCCATGACGCTCGCCGTTCGCAGGTGGTCCTCAATCAGCGCCAGCTCGCCGAAGAAGTCGCCGGCGTACATCTCGGTCGGCGTCCGATCCTGTTCGCCGTCCTTCTGGGCCCTTGCCCTCCCGCGCAGGATCACGTACAGCGCCGAAGCGGGGGAGTCCTGGCGGATGATCCACTCTCCGGCCGGGTAGGTGCGGCGGACGCCCTGTTCGGCCAGGCGCTTGATGATCTTGGGGTCGAGGTCATGGAGGAGTGGAGCCGCGGCGAGGGTCTTCTCAAGGTCCATGCGATCTCCTCAGGCGCAGTCGAGATGGCGAGTAGGGTCGATATCGTAGTGCAGCCCGACGGTTTCGCATATCCCCCGGCAGCGGCTTCGCCGGCTCCGTTGTGTCGCCCATATGACTGGCATGCTGTCCGCCCAACGCTAGCCAGGCGGGCGGATGCGGTCCAGACTCCGGTGATCGCAAGGCCGGCCGTGGGGCGGTCACGATGAGGAGGTTGAAAGCCATGAACGCAGCTCAGGAGAGCCTTGCTCTCACAATCGGCGCCCAGCAACAGGCGGTGCCGATGACGTTTGGCGACCGAAAGGCCGAGGAGCGGCTCCGCGCGGCATTGAACAGCAACGCCCGCAAGGCCCTTTCCGTTCGCATCACACCCGCTCCGGAGTCCGATGTTCAGGGTCACGCGTTCGACGCCAACCTGAAATCGGTGTGGCTCAGGGTTGAGCTCGACGGCGACGACACCGAAGGGCACGCCATCAGCGTGCGCTTCCCGACTGCCCAGGATGCGGACAACTTCCGTCGCAACCTGCTCGCCGCCGGCGTCCTCGTCGGCGCGATGGTCGTTGGCTCGGCTGGCGCCATGGCGATCGGGAACAATCCCGCGGCGCCGGGCGTGAGCGCCCCCGTCGAGCGGCCCGCGATCAACCAGCCGGTGAATGGCACCGGCATCGGGGATCTGGCTGCCGGCAGCAGCGCAAGCGCCGCATCGGGCAGCATCGCCGCGGGAATCAATCCGGCCACCGGCAAGCCGTGGCGGAGCGGATTCCAGGCGGGGGTCGACCTCGGTGCAGCCGGCGCCGCGGGCAGCAGCGCGGCCGCCGCATCGGCGACGGGGATCGACCCCGTTACCGGGAAGCCGTGGCGGAGCGGAGCCCAGGAGGGAGCGGACGCTGCTTCGGCTGGGGCTGCCGATGCGGGGCTCTCCGGGTCTTCGTCCGTCGAGCGTCCGGCAGGAAGCGGCCCGTTGGAGGGCGCCGAGTAGCCAGGTCGGCATGACGCATCGCGGGTCACCTCCGCGTTCTACACTCCGCGCAGGAGGTGACCCGTGGGCGACAAGACTCCGAAGCGACCACCCAAGCCCAAGAAGCCCAAGAAGCCAAAGGTCTGAGTCCAGGCTCGGACCTTTGGTTGCTGCACCGGGGGATCCGTCAGTCCTCGGTTGGCGGCGGCAAGTTCCACCGCTCCATGTATCGGCCGTCTGGGTCGCCAAAGCCCACGCGCCGATAGAGGTCATGCGCGTCGCGCGTGTGGAGCCCCCACTTGCGGACGTGTGCAAGCGGACCTTCGGTGACCGCGAACTCCATCAGCTTCACGCCCAGCCCGCGTCCGCGGTGCTCCGCGAGGACATAGACGTCGGCGACATAGGCGACCGTGTGCCGGTCCGACACGATGCGCACGAAGCCGATCTGCGCTGCATGGTGGTAGAGGCCCGCCACCCGCGCCGCGTCGGCGATGGTCGCGTCCACGACCTCGCGGGTTCGTCCGATTGCCCAGTACGCGTCCCGGCTGAGGAATCGGTGAACAGCCTCGTGGTCGATCCGGGTCCGATCGTCGTCGAGTTCGTACCCGTCGCCGAGGTCGCGCCGCATAGCGCAACTCTAGCGTCGCTCTTGGCGCCGGGGGAGACCCGCGTTAGAGTCCTCCCGTGAGCGAATCGCTGCGCGGCGGCTCCCGCCCTGATTCGGCAACGCTTCTCGCCTTCGGCGGCGTCGTCCTGCTCGGCGGCACAAACGCCATCGCCGTCAAGCTGACGGTCCAGGAGCTGGCACCCTTCTGGGGAGCCACCATGCGTTTCGCGGCTGCCGGTGCCCTGATGCTGCTTCTGGCGCTCGCGATTCGCAGGCCCCTGCCAAGAGGGCGAAGCCTGGCGGGTGCGGCGCTCTACGGGGTGGTCGGGTTTGCGGCTGCCTACGGCTTCGCGTACGTCGGCCTGCGCGACGTACCGGCCGGGACGGCGATGGTGCTCGTTGCACTCACGCCGCTCTTCACCTTTGGCCTGGCGATCGCTCACCGCCAGGAGCGCTTCCATCTCCAGGGCCTGCTCGGGGCGGTGATCGCGGTTGTCGGCATCGGCGTGGTCTTCGTCGACCAGCTGAGCGCGGACGTGCCCCTGGGCTCACTCGTGCTCGTCCTGCTCGGGGCCGTTGCGATCGCCGAGTCCGGCGTGATCGTCAAGTCGATCCCTCGCAGCGACCCGTTTGCGACGAACGCGGTGGCCATGTTGACGGGTGCGGCCCTGCTGCTCGTGCTGTCGCTGGTGGCCAGCGAGTCCCGGGTGCTGCCGGCCAAGGCAGACACGTGGACCGCGGTTGCCTACCTGGTGGTGCTTGGCTCGGTGGCCATGTTCGCGCTGTTCGTCTTCACGATGCAACGTTGGACCGCCTCAGCTGTCTCCTATGTGACCCTGCTGATGCCCCTTGTCACGGTCGCGCTGGCGGCCGTGCTCACCGACGAACCGATCACCCCGCCGTTCGTGCTGGGAGGGGCGGTAGTGCTCGGTGGCGTCTACGTGGGTGCCTTCCTGAAAGGGCGCCCTCGGCGCACGTCGGCGTCCAGCCTGCCCGAGTGCCTCCCGATCGATGCATGTGCCGAGCCCGAGGCGGAGTTCGCCGGCGCCTGACCATGAACGCCGGGAGGCTCCCGCTGGCACCGGGATCGGAACCGAACCGTCCGCCGTCGCGTCTTCGTCCACGTGGGAGCCAAGCGACTCGCGCGGGACGGTGCTGGCTCGCGCCTGGAAGGGCTGTTCGAAGCGCATGAGCGTCGTGTATTGGCGTACGCCCTGCGCCGTACTCCGACTCCGGTCGACGCAGAGGATGCCGCCGCGGAGACATTCACCATTGCGTGGCGAAAGATCGACCAGGTTCCCGATGACGCGTTGCCCTGGCTGCTTGGCGTCGCGCGACGCGTGATCGCCAATCAGCGACGGGGGAGCAAGCGCCGTTCGTGGCTCTTCGAAAAGCTCGGCCGCCAGATGTCGGGCGAGCTGACCTCGGCCGACACCGTCAGCGCCGGCGAGGGCCCCGCGCTGGCTGCCCTTGCGCGCCTGCGCCCGGGCGATCAGGAACTGCTCAGGCTGGTCGCGTGGGACGAACTCGACCAGCGGAGCATCGGGCTGCTGATGGGGATCAGTGCCAACGCGGTGGCCATTCGCCTGCATCGAGCTCGTGGGCGCTTCCGAGACGAATTCATGAAAGATCCAGCCGGGAGCCGGACATCAACCGAAGCGAAGGGCACCATCAACGGTGCGCTGCAGGAGCGTGTGGAATGACCCGGCCGACTGATCCCGATCCGATGGACCTGCTTCGCCAGTCCAATCCTGCTCACGCCGACCGGCTGCCCTCCGCGAATCTCGCCCGCGTCCGCGCGAGAGTCCAGGAGCATGTGATGACCGATATTCAGCCAGACACAGATCGCGGATCGCTCTCGCCGCGCCGCAGGATGACCTTCGGACTCGTGGGCGTTACCGCCCTGGCAGCCGTCGTCTTCTTCGCGTCCAGGGGCGGCGCGCCCGCGGTCGTCCCGCCCGACGGCGGCGGTGGTGGCGGGACAGCGATGTGCATCCAGTTCGACCTCGATATCCTCGCGCAGGCCGGGGTCGCCTTTGACGGGACCGTCACGGCCATCGACGGCGACGAGGTGACCTTCGCTGTCGGTCACTGGTATCGCGGTTCGGGCGACTCGATCACGCTCACCGAGTACGGGCTGAGCAGCGGCGCAGTCACGCTCGAGGGTGGGGTCGGCTTCGAGGTCGGGGGACGATACCTCGTCTCCGGCTCAGACGGCATCGTGACCGGCTGCGGATTCTCGCAGGCGTATGACGATGCGGCGGCGGCCGACTGGGCGAGCGCCTTCGGCGGCTGACGCGTGGGTTCCCAAGCGACGGGCCGGGGCTCACGGGATCGACCGTGGGCCCCGGTTCATGTTCCCGTGTCGTTACGAAGTCACGAGGTTGCCGCTGACGGCTTGCGGTCGCTCTCGATGCCTCGCTGGAGGCTGATTCGGCCGAGGGCGAGCGGGCCAGTGCCGCGTCCAGTCGCGCCACGAACGGCGCTGCGCCCAACCGAACCAGAATTTCGCGCGCCGACGCAGCGGTGGCTCGAACCTCCGGCATCAGACGGGTCGAGCAGGGTCGCCATGTCGATCTCCGGTAAGGGCTTTGTCCCAGGAGAGGCCGAGGTCGTGCCACCCTCGAACGGCCTCCCGGTACATTCCGAGGGCCTCGGCGGCGCGCCCTTCCAGCGCTGCCAGGCCGGCGCGAAGCGTCGCTTCGACGCATCTCCACCACCGGGCCGTGGACCCCGGTGGCATCGAGCGCATCGAGCTCGGTTCGCGCAGCCTCGACATCGCCTTCCCAAAGGGCGGCTCTCGCGGCCCGATACCGGAACTCCGGGGCGTTGGTCGCGTCCTGATCGGCAAGGTGGCGCCATGCGGTACGCGCGTCGCTGAGCCGTCCCGTCGGCCAGGGCCGCGTTCGCCATCGCGTCGTCGACAAAGACCGAAAAGCCACGCAGCGGATCATCACCCATCAGGAGCCGCAGCTCGGCAAGCGTCCCGCTGACTTCCTCGCCGCGACACGCGTGGACGATGACCGAGTTGGCGAGCAGTGCGATGCGGTCCGCGCGTTCAAGGTCTTCGGCCAGCTGTCCGTCCAGGTGGTCGAGCGCCTCGTCCCAGTCACCGGTCAGGAAGGCGGTATACCCGAGGTTGTTGACGAATCGCAACACGGCAACGCGATTGCCGACGCGACGAGCCAGGGTGAGCCCTTCGCGGTAGGCGTCCAGCGAACCACCCACATCGATGTCGCCCTGCAGGAAGCCGCGGATGCCGAGAGCGAGCGACAGCACGTCGTCCAACCGGTTGTCGCGCGCGAGCTGCTCCGCCGCCCTGATGGCTCCGATCCCCTCGCGCCGGCGCCCGATACTGCCGAGTGCCGCTCCCTTCGTCACCAGCGCCCTGGCCAGGATGTCCACCAGGTCGCCGTGTTCGGCGGCCTCCAGGACCCGCTCCGCGACCTCCATGCCCCGACGGTGCTCCTCGTTGGCGACAAGAGCTCTGGCGAGCACGCCGTCGACCGCGACGACGGCACGATCCGGGAACAGGTCCGCGAACTCTTCAGAAGCCGGCACGAGCAGCTCGACCGCCGCCTTCTCCTGTTGACCGACGATTAGCACCGTTCCCAGCGAGGCGGTGGTCCGGGCGGCCGCGAGTCGATCGTCCCGAGTTCGGTGGAGGGCCAGCGCGCGTCGAAGTAAGTCCTCGGCTCGCCCATAGCGAGCCGCCGCTGCCGCCGATTGTCCGGCACGCTCGAGGAGATCAGCTTCATCGGCCGGATCGGTGGTTACGGTCAACGCCTGCTCGAGGAAGGCGATGGCCTGGTCGTGGGCCCCCAGGGAGGCCGCGCGCTCGGCCGCGCCCTTGAGGGCAATCCGCGCCTGCACGGCCAGGGCTTCGGCCTCGTCTCCCTCCGGCGCGTTGGCGTGCGCCGCCAGGTAGTGGCCGGCCAGGGCTCCGGCCAGCTCGTCCGACCCGAGCTGCTCGAAGAAGCGGGCGGCGGCGAGGTGGCGCGCCTTGCGGTCCTTCCTGGCGAAGGTGTTGTAGGCGACCTCACGGATGAGTGCCTGGAGGAAGGCGTACTGGCCGCGCTCGGGCGAGCGGGAGTCCGCCTCGACCGTCAGCAGCTCGCGCCGCACCAGGCCCCGCAGGCGAGGCTCCAGCTCGGCGACGTCCAGGCCGGAGATGGCCGACAGCGCTTCGACGGTGAAGCTCTGTCCCAGGACTGCGGCGTCCTGGACCAGGCTGCGATCGGCGGGATCCAGGCCGTCAAGGCGTGACGCGATCAGCGCCGTCAGGGTCTCCGGCACTGCCAGGGCGGTGAGATCGCCGACCGGCACATACACGCCTCCGTCCTCCTTCAGCCGGGCCTCCGCAACCAGCATCCGGACGGTCTCGACCGCGTACAGCGGCATGCCGTCGGCCCGTGCCACGATCGCCCGGATGGCCGGCTCCGGGAGGCCGGGGACCAGCCCTCCGAGCAGTTCGCGCATGGCCGCCTCGGGCAGCGGTTCCAGGTAGACCGATGCGAAGTTGCGCTTGCCGGCCCCCCAGTCCGATCGCTTCTCGAGCAGCTCCGGCCGGGCCAGGGTGACGACCAGGATCGGGTGCCCCTTGCTCCATTCCCCCAGGTGGTCGATGAAATCGAGCGTCCCGCTATCGGCCCAGTGGAGATCTTCGAAGGCGAGCACGACACTGCCGGAACTGCTCAGGCGCTCGAAGAAGGTGCGCCACGCGGCAAAGAGCTGCTCGGAGCCGCTCCCCGACCCGACGCCCAGCAGGGCAAGCAGCGCTGGTTCGATCCAGCGGCGCTCCTCGGAGTCGGGCACATGCTCCGCAAGGATCTCCGCCACCTTCGCACGGGTTGTGGCCTCGTCATCGGTCTCGACCAGCCCGCACCGGCCGCGCACCATCTCGCCCAGGGCCCAGAAGGTGATCCCCTCGCCGTAGGCGGGGCTCCGGCCGTGGTGCCACCAGATGGTGTCCACCAGTCCGTCGATGTACTTGAGGAACTCCCACGCCAGCCGGCTCTTCCCGATCCCGGCCGGACCGATGACCGACACCAGCCGCGTCCGCTTCTCTCGATCGGTCGCGTGGAACAGGTCCTTGAGCAGCCGGAATTCCTCGTCGCGGCCGACGAACGGTGCCTCGAGCGCCTCGCTGCGGTTGCGCCCGCCGCGCTCCGAGACCACGCGCACGGCGCGCCAGGCCGGGACCGGGCTGGCCTTGCCCTTCAACAGCTGTTCGCCGGCTTCTTCGAAGGCGATCGCCTGGCTCGCGGCACGGTGGGTGGCCTCGCCGACCAGCACGACCCCGGGCGGGGCGACCGACTGCAGGCGTGCGGCCGTGTTCACCAGGTCGCCGGCGACCATGCCCTGGTTCGTCGCGCCAATGGTGACTGCCGCCTCTCCGGTCAGGACACCGGCCCGCGCCTGGATCGTCGGACCGAGTGTGCGCACCGCGTCGAGGAGCTCGAGAGCGGCCCGGACGGCGCGCTCGGCGTCATCCTCGCGGGCGACCGGCGTGCCCCACACGGCCATCACCGCATCACCGATGAACTTCTCGACCGTTCCCGCCGTAGCGCGTCATCACCTCCGAGGCGAGATCGAAGTAACGGGTGAGCGTGTCACGCACGTCCTCGGCGTCGCGCTCCTCGGCAAAGGGGGTGAAGCCGACAAGGTCGGCGAACAGGACTGAGACGAGCCGCCGTTCGGCGACCGGGGGAGCGACTCGCATCAACTGGCCGGGCCGCGCCTGGCAGCGGGGCTGCGCACTCGCCGCAGAACTTCGCCGCAGGTGGGTTGGACGTGCCGCAATTCGGGCAGCCGGCCGCGAGCGGCGTCGCGCACTCGATACAGAACTTGCGATGCGCCTCGTTCTGGGTTCCGCAGTTCGAGCAGATCACCCGGGGCCGCTCCCATGCCATGCGATGCATGAGGGTAGCGGACCGAGTGGCATCGGGGGAAGATGGATCTTGAGCCGTTCCCCGCTGGGCACCGTGTTCGGATCGGGTCGGTGAATTGGAGCGGGAGACGAGGATCGAACTCGCGACATCGACCTTGGAAGGGTCGCGCTCTGCCAACTGAGCTACTCCCGCCCGCCTTGACACCGTTGATCGGTGGTGCTGCCCGACGATACCACGCCACTTGACCAAAATCGCGTTAGTCCCTAGGTTGCCGAGTCCTCCTGATACTCGGGAGCGCGGGGCGGCATGACGTAGCCCATCGTCACGATCACGCCGAGTGTCAAACCAGCGACGCTGTTCACAAGCGAGACGACCACGATCGACGCGAAGGCCGCCGCGCTCGCCGCGTACTGCCACGACAGAAACGTGACGAACCCCTCCGACAGTCGGTCGTCGAGCAGGTGCGCCACGCGCGAGGCATAGAACCAGGTCGCCGACCAGGTGACCGCCGGCAGCATGAGGGCGAAGAGGTAGAAGACGATCGCGCCATCGCGGTGACCTGGGTCGGCAACGTACTCGGCCAGCACTGCGGTCGGGAAGGGGAGGAAGGCGATGGTCATCAGGAACACGACATTGAGCAGCCCGAAGAAGTGATTGCTGCGCCGATACAGGCTGAAGACGTAGTGATGGTTGACCCAGTAGATCCCGATCACCCAGAACCCGAAGACGTAGCCGAACAGGGAGGGCCACAGTCCCCCGAGCGCGTCAAGCATCGATTCACCCTCACCGAGGTGCGGCACACCGATCTCGAGCACAAGCAGGGTGATGGCGATGGCAAAGACGCCGTCGGCGAACGCCTCGATGCGGCCGGTGGTCAGTTCTGGTTGACGGCGGAAAGCGCCCATCACACTACGCTAGCATCCCGGCCAGTGGCGGTCCCGTGGAATGGCGACCGTGAGGAGGCATCCCTCAAACGTGTCGCGGCTGTGGCGTGCCTTGGTGCTCCGTTCACCACCGCATGTTCATCGCCACTTTGGCGACATGGATCGCATGCGGTTCTGATACCGTGTCGCCCGGCGACGAGTTCAAGGAACTCTCGGGGGGTCTCGACATCGATAGCGAGGCTCAGTCCTAATCTCGGTACCTACTCGCCCGGCTCACTCAGCCATCCCGCGAGGCTCTCGGGGCTCTGAATCCCGGCGAGTCTTACGTGGCGTCTTCCTGGCGCTCCTCCTCGCGATGGCTGCGCCGTCGGCGCTGCACGTCACCCCGGTTCAGGCCGCGGTTCGGACGTGGACCGGACTCGGCGCCACAAACAACTGGTCCGAGGCGGCGAACTGGTCTGGCAGTGCGGTCCCCGGTGCCTCCGACACGGTCACGTTCGATGCCACGAGTACGAAGAACGCCACGATCGGCGCGTCGACGTCGGTACTCGGTGTTGCCATCAACGCCGGCTACACGGGAACTGTCACGCAGGCGGCAGCCAACACCCTGACGGTGGGTGCCAGCGGTTTCGTCCAGAACGACGGCACGTTCTCCGGCGGCGGCGGTTCCATCACGGTCAATGGTGGATTCGCAGTCAACGCAGGCACTTTCACCAGCACTACCGGCACCCTGCGCGTGACGGCGGCATTCACCCTGGCGGGCGGAACCTTTGCACCGAACGGCGGAACCGTGGCGTTCGCGACCAGCACTGCGAACATCGATCTGGCTGGGACGAAGACCTTCGCCAACGTGACCTTCGTCTCGGCGTCAAAGACCATCGTGGCTGGCAGCACCATGGTGGTCGGCGGCGCCCTGACCCTGACCGATGGCACGCTCAACACCGGCACCCTCGAGGCGCAGGGCAACCTCAGCCAGGCCTCCACCTATGACGGCGGCACGGCCAGCCTGTTGATCAACGGCACCGGTGCCCAGACCTTGACCGGCAGCGCCACCTCCAGCGCCGGACAGCTGCCCAACCTGGTCATCGACAAGCCGTCGGGCACGCTGACCCTGGCCGGCACCATCCGCACCGCCAGGGACTGGACCTACACCGCCGGCACGCTGGATGCCGGGGCCAGCACGGTCGTGTTCGCCGGCGGCACCATCACCGGCAGCCACACCCTCAATGCGGTCGAGGTCCGCGCCTCCACCAGCGTGGCCGCCGGCACCACCCTGACCACCAGCGGCGCCCTGACCCACACCGCCGGCACGCTGACCCTCAGTGGAGCGGCCATCGTCGGCGGCGCCCTGACCCTGACCGATGGCACGCTCAACACCGGCACCCTCGAGGCGCAGGGCAACCTCAGCCAGGCCTCCACCTATGACGGCGGCACGGCCAGCCTGTTGATCAACGGCACCGGTGCCCAGACCTTGACCGGCAGCGCCACCTCCAGCGCCGGACAGCTGCCCAACCTGGTCATCGACAAGCCGTCGGGCACGCTGACCCTGGCCGGCACCATCCGCACCGCCAGGGACTGGACCTACACCGCCGGCACCCTCGATGCCGGCAGCAGCACGCTGGTCTTCGCCGGTGGCACCATCACCGGCAGCCACACCCTCAATGCGGTCGAGGTCCGCGCCTCCACCAGCGTGGCCGCCGGCACCACCCTGACCACCAGCGGCGCCCTGACCCACACCGCCGGCACGCTGACCCTCAGTGGAGCGGCCATCGTCGGCGGCGCCCTGACCCTGACCGATGGCACGCTCAACACCGGCACCCTCGAGGCGCAGGGCAACCTCAGCCAGGCCTCCACCTATGACGGCGGCACCGGCCAGCCTGTTGATCAACGGCGCCGGTGCCCAGACCTTCACCGGCAGCGCCACCTCCAGCGCCGGACAGCTGCCCAACCTGGTCATCGACAAGCCGTCGGGCACGCTGACCCTGGCCGGCACCATCCGCACCGCCAGGGACTGGACCTACACCGCCGGCACGCTGGATGCCGGGGCCAGCACGGTCGTCTTCGCCGGCGGCACCATCACCGGCAGCCACACCCTCAATGCGGTCGAGGTCCGCGCCTCCACCAGCGTGGCCGCCGGCACCACCCTGACCACCAGCGGCGCCCTGACCCACACCGCCGGCACGCTGACCCTCAGTGGAGCGGCCATCGTCGGCGGCGCCCTGACCCTGACCGATGGCACGCTCAACACCGGCACCCTCGAGGCGCAGGGCAACCTCAGCCAGGCCTCCACCTATGACGGCGGCACCGGCCAGCCTGCTGATCAACGGCACCGGTGCCCAGACCTTGACCGGCAGCGCCACCTCCAGCGCCGGACAGCTGCCCAACCTGGTCATCGACAAGCCGTCGGGCACGCTGACCCTGGCCGGCACCATCCGCACCGCCAGGGACTGGACCTACACCGCCGGCACCCTCGATGCCGGCAGCAGCACGCTGGTCTTCGCCGGTGGCACCATCACCGGCAGCCACACCCTCAATGCGGTCGAGGTCAACGGCGGGACGGCGAGCATCGCGTCGGGTGACACACTCAGCGTGCCCGGCGCCCTGACCCTGACCAACGGCTTCATCAACACCGGCACCCTGGCCGTCCAGGGCGACATCAGCCAGGCAGCGACCTTCGATGGCGGCACCGGCATCTTGCTGATCGACGGGGCCACCGACCAGACCTTCACCGGTGCGGCCACCACCACCACCGGTGCCCTGCCGGCAGTGGTCATCGACAAGCCGTCGGGCACGCTGACCCTGGCCGGCACCATCCGCACCGCCAGGGACTGGACCTACACCGCCGGCACCCTCGATGCCGGCAGCAGCACGCTGGTCTTCGCCGGTGCAACTGGCGATCACCGGCAGCCACACCCTCAATGCGGTCGAGGTCAACGGCGGGACGGCGAGCATCGCGTCGGGTGACACACTCAGCGTGCCCGGCGCCCTGACCCTGACCAACGGCTTCATCAACACCGGCACCCTGGCCGTCCAGGGCGACATCAGCCAGGCAGCGACCTTCGACGGTGGCACCGGCATCTTGCTGATCGACGGGGCCGCCGACCAGACCTTCACCGGTGCGGCCACCACCACCACCGGTGCCCTGCCGGCAGTGGTCATCGACAAGCCGTCGGGCACGCTGACCCTGGCCGGCACCCTGCGCACCGCCAGGGACTGGACCTACACCGCCGGCACCCTCGATGCCGGCAGCAGCACGCTGGTCTTCGCCGGTGGCACGGCGATCACCGGCAGCCACACCCTCAATGCGGTCGAGGTCAACGGCGGGACGGCGAGCATCGCGTCGGGTGACACACTCAGCGTGCCCGGCGCCCTGACCCTGACCAACGGCTTCATCAACACCGGCACCCTGGCTGTCCAGGGCGACATCAGCCAGGCAGCGACCTTCGACGGTGGCACCGGCACCTTGCTGATCGACGGGGCCGGCGACCAGACCTTCACCGGCAGCGCCACCACCACCGCCGGACAGCTGCCCAACCTGGTCATCGACAAGCCGTCGGGCACGCTGACCCTGGCCGGCACCCTGCGCACCGCCAGGGACTGGACCTACACCGCCGGCACCCTCGATGCCGGCAGCAGCACGCTGGTCTTCGCCGGCAACCTGGCGATCGATGCCGCTGGGATGACGTTCGCGGATGTCGAGGTCAGAGCGGGCACGGCATCGCTGATCAGCGGCATGACTGTTGGCGGCACGCTCGATATCGTGGCCGGGAGGCTCAATGCGTTGGGGCACCCCATCGTCATCGGTGGAGATCTCATGGTCTCTGGCCGCCTGACGGCCCCGGCAGCCCTCCTGACGGTCGCCGGGGACGTGACGGTGAACGGCACCCTGGATGCGGGTGCCGATCTCACGATGAACGGCTCGGTCGGACAGTCGATCGGCGGCACCGCAGCCATCAGCTTCCGCGATCTGGCGGTTGACAATCTGGCAGGCGTCACCCTTGGCGCGCCTCTCACCGCGACGGGTTCTCTGACCCTCAATGGGCCGCTGATTCTCAACGGCCAGACGCTGACGATCAGCGCCCCGATCCTTGGCACCACCTCCAACCTGGTGGCAGATCCGGCGGCGTCCATCGCGATCAACGGCACCGCGGCCGGAATCGTGCTGCCGGCCAGCGTGTCCTCTCTCACCGACCTGACCCTGAACAACCCGAGCGGGATGGCCCTTTCCGGTCCCCTGGCCGTGACTGGCACCCTGTCGCTGACCGACGGCGTGCTGGATGCCGGGTCATATGTGCTGAGCATCGGACCGGGCGGGGTGGTGGTGCGAACTTCGGGTCACGTCGCAGGCAGTCTGGCCATGCCGGTGGATCCGGGGTCGAACGTCACGCTCACCTTCGACGTCGGCGATGCGACGACCTATGCGCCGATCACCCTGACCTTCGACATGGTGACCAGCGGCGGAACGATGACGGCGTTCACAGTATCTGGCGAGCATCCGGCGATCGGCACTTCCGTGCTGGACTCGACGCATGACGCCAACCGGTGGTGGTCTCTCGTCAACGATTCAATCGTATTCGGCAGCGCCGATGTGACCCTCGGCTTCGTAGCGGGTGATCTCGATGTTGGCGCCCGGCCCGGTCGATTCATCGTCGGGAAGTGGGACGCGGGATGGTCCCTGCCGACGGTGACAGGCACGACTTCGACCACGGTGACAGGATCGGGAATCACGAGCTTCAGCACCTTTGCGGCTGGCGAGGCGGCGGCTGATCTGTCAGTCACGCTAACGGCATCGGCCTCGTCCATCATCCTCGGTGACTCAGTGGCGGTTCGAGCCACAGTCCTCAACGGGGGTCCCGTCACCGCCACTGACGTGGTGCTCTCGATCGACCTGCCCGCGGGCGGTACCGCCGGTTCGATCGCTCCAAGCCAGGGCAGTTGCAGCATGGCTCTGCAGACGATCACCTGCGTCCTCGGAGCCATTGCCCCCAGCACGACAGCGACCGTCGATTTCGTGCTGACGCCAGCGAGCGTTGGGGCCGTCTCAGTCACGGCGAGCGTTCTGGCCTACCAGGCTGATCCGTCGATCGCGAACAACGGCACGGCGTTGGGCCTGACGGTGGAAGCATCGACGCCCACGACGACGCCCACGCCGACGCCGAGCTCGGAAGGCTTGCCGGATACGGCGACCGGCGGACTCCTCGCTGTTGATTGGTCGATCACGGCGTCGCTGCTGGTCATCCTCGTGACCTGCGCGCACGCGTCCATCTCGGGGCGCCGTCGGCGCACCTGAGAACGGCCCCGGGGACCCGCGTCAGCCGCCGGCCAGCGCCGCCACGAGCGGTGCCATCGCCTCCATTGATCCCTGGCGGATGGCGTAGTAGCTGATCCCGGTCCGGTCACGCCGCCGTTCCAGCGTCTCCCGTAGCCTCGCCAATGTGCCGTACAGCACGTACGGACTGCCGACAGCCCCGGTCGCCGCCCATTTCATCGCGGTGAGCATTGACCCGGGGACCGATGCGCCCCGCCCCGCCATTCCGGCATCCCCGATGAACAGGTTGAGCTCCAGCCGTTCGAATCGGTCGCCCGCGGCCTCGCGAACGAGCGCCACCTTGCGGTCGAGTGCCGCTTCGGTGACATCGGTCAGGATCGGTCGTCCGCGAGGGTTGAACTGCGGGAATGAAGCCGACGATATCGGCCTCCCGGGCGGCCAGCCGCAGCATCCGGGGTCCGCCGCCGCCCATGATGATCGGCGGGTGCGGCCGCTGGACCGGGCGAGGCAGGACGCTGGCATCGCCCAGGTGGAAATTCGGCCCGTCCTGGTTCACCGTCTCGCCGGCGAGCAGCCGCTTGACGATCCCGATCGCCTCGACGAGGCGGTCGATTCGCCGCCCAGGCGCGTCGTATGGCATGCCCAGCTGCCGGTAGTCGCCGGTCCGCCAGCCGGCGCCGAGGCCCAGTTCGAGCCGCCCGTTCGACAGCAGATCGAGCGTCGCCGCCTCGCGTGCAAGGATGAGTGGGTGTCGGAAGTCGTTGGCGAAGACGAAGCCACCGACTCGCAGGCGGGTCGTGACCGCGGCTGCGGTGGCTATGGCCGAGATCGGGGAGAGCTGCCCGGTCAGGTGGTCGGGCACCAGGAGCGATGAGTAGCCGAGCTCCTCGGCACGCTGGGCCAGCGTCCTCCAGGCCTCTCCGGTACGCGCGTGGCTGGCCGTGACGCCGAAACGGAACGGATGCATGGCGCGAACCCTACGCTCGCCGGACGCCCACTGTCCGCGCCGATCGGGCGGATTGTCACGCCGCGGCGGGACGATTGGCACTCACGGCGGGGCCCGGCCAGCGCCGATCCTCGGGGAGCCATGCATCGAAGCCCTGCCGCGCGCTGGCGCGCGATCGCACTCCTGGCCGCCATCGTTGGGGCGGGCGCCTCCGCCTACCTGCTGGTCGAGTACGTCACCGGGCAGCCTGGACTGTGCCTGACCGGCACGGGGTGCGACCTCGTCCGCGCCAGCGACTTCGCGTATCCGCTGGGCATCCCGCTGCCGCTCTTCGGGCTCGTCTTCTACCTCGTTGCCGCCTGGCTGGTGCTGCGGACCGTCGGCTCCCCGACATTGGCGCTCGTGGTTGCTGCTGCTGCCGGCGCCACCGCGTCGATGATCCTCACGGGGATCGAGCTGTTCGTGATCCGCGCCTTCTGCAGCTGGTGCCTGGTCCAGGCGGCGGCCAGCCTCGTCCTGCTGGGCGCCGCGCTGGCGCTGGCGCGCAAGGACGACGCTGACGCGTCCGACCCCCGCTCGAGCCGTGCGCGACAACAGGTGGCACGAGCTCTCGACGCGGATCGGGCCGGGCTGCGGCGCACCGGCCTGCTCGGCACCGGGGCGACCGCGACGGTGGTGGCGCTCCTGCTGATCGGTGGGGCTGTTGGAAGCCCGCCGGTCGGACCGTCCGACGGGTCGAGCCTGGCGCCGGCCGGCAGTCCGCGGCTGGGCAGCGGGGCGGTCGAGGTGGTCGAATTTGCCGACTTCCAGTGCCCCGGCTGCGCCATCCTGGCGCCGGTGCTGGTCCAGCTCGCCGAGGCGGACGAGATGACCCTCGTGTCGCGCTACTTCCCACTCGACGGCATCCATGCCAATGCGGACGCATCCGCCCGGGCTGCGGCAGCAGCTCACCTGCAGGATTCGTTCTGGCCGATGTCGGAGGCCATCTACGCCACGCAGTCGGCGTGGGAGGATCTCGGCCCAGCCGATGCCGACGCGTTCTTCGCCGACCTCGCGGATCAGCTCGGCCTGGACGTCACGACGTGGCAGGCCGCGTACGCCTCGAGCGAGGTGTCCGAAACGGTTGACGCCGACCGCCAAGCCGGGCGGGATCTCCACGTGAACCAGACGCCGACCCTGTTCATTGGCGGGAAGGTCTATGACGGACCGATGAGCATCGACGCGATTCGAGCAGCGCTGGCAGCGGCTTCCGCCTGAGGATAGTGGCCGGGGGCGACATCGGTACCGGGTACTTCCGGGCAATGGTGTGGTCCGGGTGGGATTGCTACGGTCCACGGCGATGGCTTCCACCACTCGGGGGGTTGACGCGATCTCGCTGCCGACTGCCTCTCGTGGGCGGCGGCGGAGGCACGCCCCGCTCTCGCGGGTCCGCCTCGCGGCGAGCCGCATCGGGCGGGACCGCTATACGATCTACACCGCCGCCCTCGCCCCGATCGCGTTCGCCGTCGGGCTTGCCTCCGGCATGCCGCGGGACGTTCCGGCGGTCCTGGTTCTGACCCTGATCTGTGTGGGACTCCAGCTGTCGCTCGGGCTGGTTCCTGCACGCGCACGCGCGATGTCCGCGTCGGGCTGGTCGTTCCTGCGCATGGCCGTGGCGCTGCTCTACGTGGCCGGGCTGGCGTCGGTCGTGGGCGGCCCGAGCCAACCCCTGCTGGTGCTGTACATCCCGGTGGTTGTCGCCGCCGCGGTGCTTGGCAGATTGCCGGCAGCGGTGTTCGGGACGGCCGCGGTGCTCGTCTACCTTGCGCCGGAGTTGGCGCAGCCCGGGAACGCGTCGTCCCTGGGCCTGCGCGGCATCGCCCTGGCCGGGGCGGGCATTGTCGCGGCGATCGGCGTCAGCCGACTGGTGGTCGCGGTGGAGCACACGTCGCGGCAACTGCGGTCGGCAATGGTGTCCGAGCGCCGTCGCTCGCGGCAGATCGCCGGCATGGAGGCCGTCAGCCGCTCGCTGGTCCCGGAGGGTTCCGGGGCTGAGGCTCTTGAGGTGGCGCTGGGCGTCCTGTCGGCGCAATTCCACTACCACTTCGTGACGCTGTACGTAACGGAGGGCACCGGGTTGCGGTTGGCTGCGCAGCGTGGCTACGACGCGCCGCCCCAGTGGCTCAGCGGGAGCGAGGGCATCGTCGGGCGGGTGATGCAGACTCGGGAGCTCGCCTTCGTTCCGGATGTGGCGCGCGACCCCGTCTACCTCCAGGTCTTCTCGGAGGTCGTGAGCGAGATCTGCGCCCCGCTGATCGTCGACGGCACGTTCCTGGGCGTCCTGAACATCGAGGCCCGCACGACGCTGGATCGCTCTGACCGTGACGTCGTCGCGACCGTCGCTGACCGGATCGCCACGCTGCTTGCCCTGCGGCAGGAGCGCGAGGCGCTCGCGGAGCGCGCCGCGATATTCCGTGCGCTGAACGATTTCAATGGCCTGGTGAGCGGCGAGCTCGAGCTCGGCAGCCTGGCGATGGCCATGATCGATGGAGTGGGTCGCGTCGTGGCGACCGACATCGTGGCGCTCACCGTGCTCGATCGTGAGAGCGGTCGCTACCTGCTTCGCGCCTTTACCGATGCCGATCCCTCCGAACTCGGGCGGGAGATTCGGCCCGGCGAGGGGCTGGCCGGTCGCGCGATCCGCGACCGAGTCATGGTCTTCGACGACGCGTACACCAACGACCGCCTGCCCACGGCGTACCAGGAGGGAACCGCCCCCCTCAGCATGTCCGGTGCCGGATTCCCGCTCGTCCGCGACGGTGTTGTGGTGGGTGCCCTCTCGATCACTCGACATGCCCCCGCAGCCGCCCTGCGGCCGATAGAGATCGAGGCGATGGAACTGCTCGCCGGTCAGGCAGCGCTGGTCATCGCCAACGCGTTCCTGCACGCCGACGTCGAGGAGCTTGCGGTCCGCGACCCACTCACCGGCCTGTACAACCGTCGCCACTTCGACGAGGCGCTCAACCGGGCGATCACTCGCTGGCACCGGCGTCCGGCCGACGAGCGGAAGCCGATCGCGGCCATCATGTTCGACCTCGACCACTTCGGACAATTCAACAAGAGCTACGGGCACCAGACCGGCGACCAGGTGCTCAAGACCTTCGCGGCCGTCCTGCGCGACCGCTTTCGCGCCTCCGATCTGGCGGCGCGATTCGGCGGCGAGGAGTTCGTCGTGATCCTGGAGGACGCCGGCCGCGAGGACGCGGTCCGCCTCGCCGAGGATGTCCGCGCCAGGCTCGCCCAGCAGCAGATCCTCAGCGATGATGGCGAGCGGCTGATCGTAACGGTGTCGGCCGGCTGCACGCAGCTCGACGAGGCTCACCCGACACGCGAGCAGCTGCTGCGCACCGCGGACGTGGCCCTCTTCATGGCCAAGCGCGCCGGGCGCGACCGGGTCGTCGCGGCCTGACCTGGCTCCGCTACCGCGCCAGCCGCTCCGCGAGCCAGGCGATCGCCAGTCGGATACCGCCACTCGGTGTTCGAGTGGGTACCGTCGAACAGCTCGAAGTGGACCGTCGGCTCGCTGATGCCCAGCTTTCCCAGTTCGCCCCGGAAGGCGGCAGCCCCGAGGTCGAGGCTGAACTCGTCGCTGCGCCCGGCATCGATCCAGATGGCTCGCAGGGAGCGAAGCGCCTCGGCATGCCGCGGGGCCATCCGTACCGGATCGCGCTCGAGCCAGCGTTCCCAGACGTCGGGCACCAGGCGGCCGGTATCGGTCTCGAATGGGAGTCGAACAGTGCCGTCCACATCGGCCGAGTAGCAGGCGGCCATGCACCAGGTGTTGAGCAACAGGTCGTCGCCGCTGCGAACGCGCCCGGCCCGGGCGCGGAAGTCGGCCCAGAACCGCTCGTAGCTGCCGTCGTGCTCGCGCGCCAGGGCGCGGGCGGCTCCGGCGAACTCGGGGAGGTAGCAGACCTCGAAGAGCGCGTCCCCGGCGTGCGTGGCGAGGGCGCTGAACAGGTCGGGTCGCAGCATGGCGTTCACCATCGCCCCGTAGCCGCCGCTGCTCTTGCCGGCGAGGCCCCGGTGCTCCGGCCGCGCGAGGGTCCGATAGCGCGCGTCGATGAACGGCACGATCTCGTCGCACAGGTAGGAGTGGTACCGGCCGGTCCCCGGTGAGTCCACGAACTGGCTGCCGCCGAGGCGCGTCCAGGCATCGACATGGACGACGATCGTGGGCGGCGCCTCGCCTCGCGCGAAGAGGTCGTCGATCGCCTCGATCGGGTTCGGTCGAAACGCGCCCCGGTTGCGCCACATGTCGACCTGGCCGGTGAGGCCCTGCAGGCGGTAGATGGTCGGATAGCGCCGATCCGGCTCGGCCTCGTAGCCGGGCGGCAGGTAGACGAGCAGCGGGCGCCGATGTGGGTCGCCGAGCGGATTGCCGGTCAACGCTTCGGAGTCGAACGCGTGCTCATCGATACGCCCCGCCCAGGCGTGGTCCCACGGCAGCCCGATCGCCTCTCGCTCGGTCACGCCGTCTCTCCCGCGATCTCAAAGCTGCGCAGGCGCCGGATGGCGATGACGGTGGCGATCACCAGCACCACGCCAGCCACGATGGCCGCGGTACCGACCGGCAGCGGCGCGTCGAACACCTTCTCGGGGGCGCCGGCGAAGGCATCGGCGAAGGAGAGGGTGATCTGTCGGACGCTGAACGTCCGCGTGCCGGCGAACAGTCCGGCCAGCAGCCCCTCCCAGATGAGCACGTAGGCAAGGCCGAACACGAGTGCCCGCGAGGTGATGAGGCTGAGGGCGAGGAAGACCGCTGCGTAGACCACCGAGCCGATGGCCGCCGCGCCGACGAATCCGAGCACGAGTCCGTCGCCGAGTCCGCCGGCGCCGAGCAGCCCGGCCATGAGCATCGGACCGCAGGTGAGTGCGATGGCACATGCGGAGGCGACCGCCAGCTTGGTCAGGACCACGGTGCGGCGGTTGATCGGCTTGGCGAGCAGGAAGACGGCGGTGCCGTCCTCGATCTCAGCGCCGATGGCGCCGGTCCCGAACAGGAGCGCCACCAGCGGCATCAGCGTGGCGGCGCCGAGCGTGTTCAGCAGTCCCGCGGTGAACCGAAGGGCGCGGGTCTCCTCCCCGGCCAGGCGGAAGATGCCGGCGACCAGCACCAGCACCCCGCCGAGCAGCAGGAGGAGCAGCGTGCGGCGTCGGCTGAGCAACTGCCGCAGGGTGATCCGCGCAATGACGCTGTTCATCGTCGGACCAGGTAGCTGAAGACCGATTCGAGCGACTCATCGGTGGGAAGGAGCTCGTGGAGGCTGATCTCCGCTCTCCGGGCCACGCCGCTGACCGCGCGGCTGAAGGCGCCGAAGTCGGTCGATCGAACGGTGAGCAGGCCGCCATCCAGCGCCGCCCCGGCGATCGTCGGCTCGAGGAGCAGTGCCGCCGCAAGCGCGCGGTCGTCGGAGGAGCGAACGGTGAAGGTATGTGGTCGATCGGTCATCAGTCGCCGAATCTCGCGGAAGTCGCCCGACGCGGCCAGCCTGCCCGCCACGATGACCAGCACACGCTCGGCGAGGCGCTCGACCTCCTCGAGGATGTGCGACGAGAAGAGGATGGTGCGACCCTCGGCCGCCATGCCGCGCAGCAGCGACATCATGTGCAGCCGCTGACGCGGATCCATCCCGTTGAACGGCTCGTCCAGGAGCAGGATCGACGGATCGTGGACCAGCGCGGCGGCCACTTTGGCGCGCTGTCGCATCCCCTTCGAGTAGGTGCCGATGACACGGTCCGCGGCGTCCTCCAACTCCACCATCGCGATGGCACGTGTCGCCGCTGCGTCCGCCGCGACACGATCCATCCCCTGCAGTCGGGCATTGGCCGCCGCGAACTGGCGCGCGGTCAGGAACGGGTAGACCGCTTCGTGCTCAGGCACCAGCCCGATGCGGCGGTACATCTCCGGGTGACGCCATGACGACGCCCCGCCGACGGTCACGCTTCCCGATGAGGGAGCCAGGAAGCCGGCGATCAGGTGCAGCAGGGTCGACTTGCCGGCGCCGTTCGGCCCCAGCAGCCCGGTCACGCCACCGTCGAGGCGGAAGCTGATGTCGTTGACGGCCACCACGTTGCCGTACCAGCGCGAGACATTGGCCAGCTCGACCGCCGCGCTGCCCGGTTGCGGCTGCTGCTCGCTCACGCGGCCATCCTGCGGTAGCGCCAGACCACCGCGGCGCCGGCGATCAGCGCGATGGCTGCCGCCTCCAACCCGAAGACGGGGAGGGGAAGTCGGCTGGCCGTGACCCCGGAATCGGCGACGGATGCGCCGAGCAGCCAGTCGCGCGTGCCGTCGAGCGCCACGAACGGGCTGATCAGCGGCGCCCAGCGTGACACGTTGCCGGTGGTTGCCTCGGCCAGGATCGCGCCGACGGCGGTGGTCACGATGAAGACCGCGATGATCGCCCCGGTGGCGTACGCGCGTCGCGGCGTCCAGGCGGCGATCGCCAGCCCGAGGGCCGCGAGCGGGATGGCGTAGATGATCGGTGCCCCGAGCACCTGCGTTACGTTCCCGACCTGGTCACCCAGCGCCGCAACAAGATCGGCCGAGACGAGCACCGATCCGAAGAAGAGGACCAGCATCGGCGCCACCGCCAGCACGAACAGCGCCGCCGCCAGCGCGGCCAGCTTGGCGAGCGCGTAGTCGCTCCGCAGCAGGGCATGGCTGAAGTAGAGCGACAGGACGTGGTTGCGCTGATCGGAGCTGACCAGCTCCGGCGCCTGTGCGGCGAGGAACAGGGCGAAGACGATCTGCATATCCCACAGGTAGTTGTCGTAGTTGAAGGGGGAGGCCCCGCCCGGCACGATGGCCGACACGGCGGCCGCGACTGCCGCCGGGACAATGGCGATGAGCGTGATCCCCCAGGGGACGAGCTTGGCCTTGCCACTGCGCCCCAGGCCGAACGCGGCGCGCAGGCTGGCCCAGAAGAGCGCGAGCACCGCCGCTCGACGGCCCAGGCGCTCGCCGGTGTAGCCGCGATAGCCGAGGTCGTAGATCGCGCCGGTGGCACTCTCACGCGCGGCGACCGCGGGGTCACGCGGCGTCATCGGCCCGTCCTTCCGTGCGGAAGAGGTCCTCCAGCCGATGCCGGCGCTGCTCCAGCCGAGTCAGCGACAACCCGAGGTCGTCGATCGCGTCGCGCACGATGTCGTACGGCCGCTCGTCGGGGCAGTCGACCAGCACGCTGCGGCCGTCGGCACGGGCGTCCAGCCCGGCGGCCACCAGGCGCGTTGCCAGAAGATCTGCCCCCTCCTCGAGCTCGACGCCGAGCGTGCCGGTGTGCTCGACGAAGCTCGCGATCGGTGCCGCGCGGAGGAGCTTCCCCGCGTCGATCGCGAGCAGGAAGCTGCAGACCCGTTCGATCTCGCCGAGCAGGTGGCTGGCCACCACGGTGGCGATCCCGAACTCGGTCCCGGTGCGGTGCACCAGGTCGAGCATCTCGTCGCGGCCCGCCGGATCGAGCCCGTTGGTCGGCTCGTCGAGGAGGAGCAGCTTGGGGTCATGCACGATCGCCTGCGCCAGCTTGACGCGCTGCTTCATGCCGGTCGAGTAGCCGCCGATCGGCCGATAGCGCTCCTCGTAGAGGCCCACGTGGCGCAGCACCTCGGCGGTTCGCTCGCGGGCGGCGGCGGCGGGCAGCCCCGACATGCGGCCCATGTGACTGACGAAGTCGGTGGCGGAGACGTCCGGCGGCAGGCAGTCGTGCTCAGGGAGGTAGCCGACCAGCTGCCGGATCTGCGCGCCATCGCTGACCACGTCCATCCCCATCACCGTGGCGCTGCCGCTGGTCGGCTCCAGGAGGCCGAGCAGGATCTTGAGGAGGGTGCTCTTGCCTGCGCCGTTGGCACCCACCAGGCCGATGATTCCCGGCTCGACATCGAGCGTCAGGTCATCGAGGGCGGTGACGTGTGACCCATATCGCTTGGTGAGCGCGCGGGTTGCGATCAGGGCTGACATCGCCCCGAGTCTAGCCCGCTCCAAGGAGGACTACATGCTCGGCACGTAGTCGGGGTTGAAGAAGCGCTGCGGGTCGTCCAGGAACTCGAGGCGGCAGCCGCGCCCACAGAAGTAGAACTCCTCGCCGCCGTGCTCGGCGGTGAGTCCGGCCGCGCGAGCGACCTCGGGATTGACGGCCATGCCGCACACCGGATCCTTGGCCTTCGCGGTCATCTCCAGGGTCTCCATCGGGTTCATCGGTCCTTTCTGACTGACGTGTCTGTCTACGTTGGACGGAAGCGGCGCAGTCGCAGTGAGTTGGACACCACGCTGACGCTCGAGAGTGCCATGGCGCCGGCCGCCAGGGCGGGGGAGAGGAGCCAGCCGGTGAGCGGGTAGAGCGCTCCAGCAGCCACCGGAATGAGCAGGGTGTTGTAGCCGAATGCCCACACCAGGTTCTGGCGGATGGTGCGCATGGTGGCGCGCGATAGCCGAATGCCCGCCGGCACCGAGCGCAGGTCGTCGCCGACCAGCGTGATGTCGGAGGCCTCGACCGCCACGTCTGCGCCTGTGCCGATCGCCACGCCAAGATCAGCCTGCGCCAGCGCCGGCGCGTCGTTGATCCCGTCGCCGACCATGGCCACGATGGCCCCCGCCGCCTGGAGCTCGGCGATCTTGGCCGCCTTCTCCCCGGGACGGACCTCGGCCAGGATGCGCTCTGGTGGGATGCCGACCTGCGCCCCGATCGTCCGTGCCACCGCGACCCGGTCGCCGGTCAGCATCCAGACCTCAAGGCCTGCGGAGTGGAGGCGCCGGATCGCCTCGGCCGATTCGGGCTTCACCGTGTCGGCGATGCCGAAGAGGCCGGCCGCACGACCGTCGATCGCCACCAGGACGGGGGTCTGCGCTGCCTCAGCGATCTCGGCCGCAGGCCCGGTGAGCGGTCCCGGGTCCACGCCGGCGTCGGCGAGCAACCGCTCGCTGCCGACGAGCACCGCATGCCCGTCCACCGTGGCCCGCACGCCCTCGCCGGGGACCGCCGCAAACTCGTCGGCAGCCTGAAGGGAGACGTCGCTCTCAGCGGCCCGGCGCACGATCGCTTCGGCGAGTGGATGCTCACTGCCCTGCTCGGCCGTCGCAGCGAGCACCAGCAGCTCCTCCTCGGCGGTCCCCTGCAGCGGTCGCACCGTGACGACCTGCGGCTCGCCGCGGGTGATCGTCCCGGTCTTGTCGAGCACCACCGCGGTCACCCGCTGCGCGTGCTCCAGCGCTGCGCCGTCACGGACCAGGATGCCGGCCTCGGCCCCCTTGCCGGTGCCGACCATGATCGCGGTCGGCGTGGCCAGGCCCATGGCGCATGGGCAGGCGATGATCAGCACCGCGATGGCGGCCCCGAGCGCGGCCGGCAGGCGCGGCTCCGGCCCGAGCAGCATCCAGGTGGCGAAGGTCACCGCCGCGATGGCCACCACCACCGGCACGAAGCGGGCGGTCACCATGTCCACGACCCGCTGGATGGGTGCCTTCGAGCCCTGCGCCTGCTCGACGAGTCGCGCGATCTGCGAGAGCGTTGTGTCGCGCCCGACGCGCTCGGCGCGCATCACGAACGAGCCGGAGGCGTTCAGCGTCGCGCCCACCACCGGGTCTCCGGGCCGCTTGTCGACGGGCATCGACTCGCCGGTGAGCATCGACTCGTCCAGCGCGGAGGATCCTTCGATCAGCACCCCATCGACCGGCACGCGTTCACCGGGACGCACCCGTATCAGGTCGCCAACGCGCACCTGGTCGATCGGCAGGTCGGCCTCGGTCCCGTCGCGCAGGACTCGGGCGGTGGTGGGACGCAGCTTGAGGAGTGCCTTGACGGCACCCGCCGCCTGTCCCTTGGCGCGCGCCTCCAGCCATCGGCCCAGTAGGACCAGGCCGATGATCACCGCCGCGCTGTCGAAGTAGGTCTCCATCTCGGCGCCCAGCAGGGTGATGCCGAGCGAATAGCCATAGGCGGCCAGGGTGCCCATCGAGACGAGCGTGTCCATGGTCAGGTCACCGTGTCGCAGCCCCTTGGCTGCAGCAACCATGAAGCGCCGCCCGTAGACGAACTGCACGATCGTGGCGGGGGCGAGCATCCAGACGTTGACGCGCTCCATCGGCCACGGTACGCCGCCGGGCCACATGGCGACCACCATCATGGCCAGGCCGATGGCGGTCGAGGCCAGGGCGTCGCGCAGCAGTACGCGTCGATCGGCGGCGCGTGCGCGCTCCGCGGCGTCGTCCGCGGTTCCGGCTTCCTCCGCCGCCGCGGCCTGCGGCGCGACTTCGTAGCCGGCCGCCTCGATAGCGCCCACGATCGCCGCTTGGTCGATCCGCGCTGGATCGAAGCGCACGGTGGCTCGCTCGGTGGCGAGATTGACGACCGCCTCGGCAACGCCGTCGGATCGGTTCAGGAAGCGCTCGATGCGCGTCACGCACGACGCGCAGGTCATGCCGACCACCGGCAGGCTGAGCTCGATCATCGGGGCCGGGGGATCGGTCATCGGCGTGGTCGCGGGGGGTGCGCTCATCGTTCCTGCAGGATACTATGGGGGAGTATCGGCGTCCAGTCCGGCGTCCCGCAATTTCGCCAGCCGCTACCCTAGGATTCGTGAAGGCCCTGGTTCTCACCAACGAGTTCCCGCCGAAGGTATACGGCGGAGCCGGAATGCACGTGGCGGAGCTGACGTCAGCAATGCGCGGGCAGATCGACCTCGACATCCGCACCTTCGGGGAGCAGGACGAGATCGCCCCCGGCTGGCGAGTCCGGGGATACGGCCCACCGCACGGGACGGGCGGTCCAGACGCCCGTCTGCGTCCGGCCTTCGAGGCGCTCGGGCGCGATCTGGCGATGACCTCCGACCCGGTGGACGCCGACCTCGTCCATTGCCACACCTGGTACAGCCACTTCGGCGGGCTGCTCGTCCAGCGCGCCTACGGTCTCCCCCTGGTGGTGACCGTCCATTCCCTCGAGCCGCTGCGTCCGTGGAAGCGCGAGCAGCTGGGTGGCGCCTACGACCTGTCGAGCTGGGTGGAGCGTACCGCGCTCGAAGCTGCTGACGCGGTGATCGCCGTCAGCGCGGACACACGCGACGACGTACTGCGCCTCTTCGCGGTGCCGGCCGAGCGGGTGGAGGTGATCCACAACGGGATCGACGCGAACTTCTTCGTCCCGGATCCGGCGACCGATCTCCTGGAAGCACACGGAATCGCTCCGGACCAGCCGTATGCCCTGTTCGTTGGTCGAATCACGCGCCAGAAGGGGATCGTCCACCTCCTGCGTGCAATCCGGCACCTCGATCCGGGGATCGGCGTCGTCCTCGCCGCCGGCCAGCCCGATACCGCCGAGCTTGCCGCCGAGGTGACCGCCGGCGTGGCGGAGGCGCAGCGGGAACGCGCCGGAGTCACCTGGATCCCCGAGATGCTCAGTCGCGAGGGGATTCGCCAGCTGTACAGCCACGCCGCAGTCTTCGTCTGTCCCTCGGTGTACGAGCCATTCGGGCTCACCAACCTCGAGGCGATGGCCTGCGAGGCGGCCGTGGTCGCCTCCGCGGTCGGCGGGATCCCCGAGGTAGTTGTCGACGGCGAGACCGGCATCCTCGTCCCGCTCGAGCTGTCCTCCGTGGAGCCGATGAGCCCGGTCGACCCCGACCGCTTTGCGCGCGACCTGGCAACTGCCATCAACGAGTTGGTAGCCGATCCCGACCGTCGTGCCGCGATGGGCCGTGCGGGGCGCGCGAGGGCGACCGAACAGTTCGGCTGGTCCACCGTTGCCGCACGGACCATGGACCTGTACCGGCGCCTGATCGCGTAGCGGGTCCGCACTCGCTCCGCTACCATCGGCCCCCGTGAGCACGTTGTCCGGCACCGCGATCATCTCGGCGCGCGACCTGCGCAAGCGCTACGGCGCCCTCCAGGCGGTCGACGGCGTCGGTTTCGACGTCGCCGAAGGCGAGGTGTTCGGGATCCTGGGGCCGAACGGAGCCGGTAAGACCACCACGCTCGAGATGATCGAAGGGATGCGGACGATCGATTCCGGCACTGCCGTAGTCGATGGGATCGACGTCAGTCGCGATCCGCGGGCGGTGAAGGCCCGGATCGGCATCCAGCTCCAGGCGTCGAGCTTCTTCGATGAGCTCAACCTGGTCGAACTGCTGGAGCTGTTCGGCCACCTCTACGGCCGGCAGGTGGACGCCGCGAAACTCCTCGCCGATGTCGAGCTCACCGAGAAGGCGCGCTCCCAGGTTCGGACCCTGTCAGGCGGCCAGAAGCAACGGTTCAGCATCGCCGCCGCGCTGGTCAACGAGCCGCGCGTCCTCTTCCTCGACGAGCCGACCACCGGGCTCGATCCCCAAGCACGGCGTCACCTCTGGGGGTTGGTGCGCCAGATCCGCGAACGCGGTCACACGGTCATCCTGACCACGCACTACATGGAGGAGGCTGAGGAGCTCTGCGACCGCGTCGCGATCATGGATCGCGGGAAGATCATTGCGCTCGACACGCCCGCCAGGCTGGTCGGCTCGCTGCTCGGCCGCGGTTTCACCAAGGAGCGCGTGGAGCGGCTCGCCAATCTCGAGGACGTCTTCCTGGACCTGACCGGGCACGATCTGCGAGACGAGGACTGACCGATGCGCATGTTCGGCATCCGACCCGGCGTCTTCTGGGCCCTGTTCGTGGCGAGCGTGCGCATGTTCGTCCGGAACCGCGCTGCCGTCTTCTTCAGCCTCTTCCTGCCGCTGATCATCATGCTCATCTTCGGCGTGCTCAACTTCGAGGGCAGCACCACCGTCGGGCTAGGCATCGTCGACGACGCCGACACCGAGATCAGCCGCAGCCTTGTCTCCGCGATCAGCGGTGTCGAGTCGTTCGAGGTCACCACTCCCGACAGCGACGAGATGCAGGCTGCGCTGAAGGCCGGGGATCTCGAACTCGGCCTCGTCATCCCAGCCGGCTGGGGGCGGGATGGTGACTTCCAGCCACTCAACGCATTCGCTGCGACGAGCTCACGGCAGGACGCCCAGATCGGTGCGCTGATCGTCAACTCGATCGTGTTCCGTTTCGCCGCGGGCTCGACCGACCTGCCGGCGTCCATGGTGGTCGTCGAACAGGTGGCCGCCCGCGATCTTGGCTACATCGACTTCCTGGTGCCGGGGATCGTCGGCATGACGGTCATGCAGCTCGGCCTGTTCAGCGTGGCGTTCGGATTCGTCCAGCTCAAGCGGACCGGTGCCTTGCGGCGCCTGTTCGCCACGCCCACCTCACCGGTCTACTTCCTGGGCGCCCAGGTTGCCTCGCGACTGATCATCGCCTCGTTCCAGGTCGCCATCCTGTTCGGCGTCGGCATCTGGTTCGGCCTCCAGATGTTCGGCGACTATGCCAGCCTTGCGGTGATCGTCCTGCTCGGCTCGGTCATCTTCCTGGCGGTCGGCTTCGCCATCGCTGGCTGGGCCAAGAACGAGGACCAGGCGGCACCGGTCGCGAACCTCATCAGCCTCCCGATGATGTTCCTGTCGGGCGTCTTCTTCCCGAGGGACGCCATGCCGGAGTTCCTCGCGAGCGTCACCGGGTACATGCCACTCACCTACGTGAACGAGGCGCTGCGCGCCATTGTCAATGACGGCGCCGGCCTGACGTCGCTCGGCCCGCAGCTGCTCGGAATGGGCGCATGGGCGGTCATCACCTTCGTACTCGCCGTACGGATGTTCCGGTGGGAGTAGCTGTCCAGGCGACCCTCCGAGCTGAGCAGGCGGCCGTCTTCGTGGCTGGCATCGCGCTGTACGGCGGCAACGGCGGCGCATGGGTGCTGCTGGTGCCGGCGCTTCCTGCGCCGGACCTTTCCGCGATCGGGTACCTGGCGGGACCTAGGCTTGGAGCGGTCGGCTACAACGCGGTCCACAACGTCGTGCTGGCCCTCGGGGTGCTCGGGCTCGGCTGGTGGACCGGCGTGGGCTGGATCCTGCTCACCGGCGCGGTCCTGCTGGCGCACGTCGGCATGGACCGCGCGCTTGGCTACGGGCTGAAGCTGTCGTCCGGATTCCGCGACACGCACCTGGGACGGATCGGGCGACATTGAGGTGAGAAGCGGATCGCCGGCGCGCGGGTGAAGCGGGCCGGCGATCGCATCGGTCCGTGGAGGGACGGACCTCGACCCTCACACTAGGGAACCCGGGCCTTCCGGGTGCGTGCCGGACGGCCCAAAAAGCGGGACCCAATCGGCCCGTCGCGGCGCGGTCCACTTCTGGTTTGATGCGCACATGGGCAGCGACATGCGACCACCGCCTCCGGCCGTTCCGCAGCTCATCTCCCTGGGCGGGGCCCCGGGAAAGCAGCGCATCGACCGCGCGCCTGAACGCAAGGTGGTTCTCGCGGGCATGGTCGGCGCGGCAGGGTTCGTGGCTGCGGCCGTCATCGTCTTTCTGACCGGGTTCGCCGGCGGCGGTACGTGGCTGCCACTGCACCTCGCCCTGGCGGGCGGTGCCGGACTGGCCATTGCGGCCCTCGTGCCCCACTTCACGATCTCGCTGGCCGGCGCCCGCCCGGCTCCCGGCCGCTTCCGCCTGGCCGGACTGGCGCTGATTGCGGGCGGCGCCGTCACGGTGGCGGTCGCGTTCCCCGGCGGTCTGACACTGTTCGCGCTCGTGGGTGCGTCCGCGTACCTGGCGGGCATCGCTACCAGTGCGGCAACCGCCTTCATCCCGGCGCGGGGCGGGCTCGGCCGCCGTTTCGGGGTCGTGGAGGCGGCCTATGGGCTCGCATTGGGAAACGCGGCGATCGCCCTGGGCCTCGCCATGCTGCGGCTGGGGGAGGTTCCCGGCATCAGCCGTGCCTGGCTCGGCCTCAAAGCGGCGCACGCCTGGTTGAACCTGGTTGGATTCGTGTCACTGGTGGTTGCGGCGACCCTCATCCACCTCTATCCGACGGTCGTCGGCTCGCGGATCCGCTCGCGACCCGCCCTCGTGGTGCTGGTCGTCGGCGTCGGACTCGGTGCGCCGATCACGGGTCTCGGATACGTCGTGGCGTGGGCGCCGCTCGCGCAGGTCGGGGCCATCTCCGTGTTCGTCGGAGCGACCGCCCTGGCACTGGTGGCCGTTGGCGCGTGGTCGGGGCGCGGTCGCTGGACGACCGATCCCGCGTGGCATCGTCTGACGATCGGGCACCTGTCGGCGGCCGTGGCCTGGTTCGTGATCGGCAGCGGCGTCCTGATGGCCGATCTGTTGGTGCACGGCGTGGAGCCGGCAGGCTGGTCGCTCCCGCACACCATCGGGCCGCTCGTCGTGGGCTGGGTGATGCAGGCGCTCGTCGGCGCGTGGAGCCACCTGCTGCCGTCCGTCGGCCCCGGCGACGCGGCTCGCCACGCGCTGCAGCGCCGGGAGCTCGCACGTGGAGCCACGCTGCGGCTCATTGCGTGGAATGTCGGTGCCGCCCTGACGACCATGGGCTCGTTTGGGTACGGCGGCCTGGGCTTTGCCGGTGCCGCGCTGGTCGCGGCGACCGCTCTGGCTTCGATCGTCCTGCTGGGGCAAGCCCTCGTGAAGCGAGGCGGCTAGCGGACTAGGAGCGGTCCTCGCCGAGCCGGTGCTTTGCCACGAACGCGGCGGCCTGGGCGCGACGCTGGAGGCTGAGCTTGGAGAGGATGCTGCTGACGTAGTTCTTCACCGTCTTGTCGGAGAGGAAGACGTCCGCGGCGATCTCCTTGTTTGTCTTCCCCTCGGCAACCAGGAGAAGGATCTTGCGTTCCTGGGCGGTGAGGTCTGCCAGCTCGTCGTGGTCCTGCCCGTTGGCGACCCGCCGCACTCGCTCGAGAACGCGTTCGGTTACCGCAGGATCGAGCAGCGAGTCACCGCGCCCCACCGCCTCGAGGGCGCTGACCAGGTCGCGCCCTCGCACCTGCTTGAGGAGGTAGCCACTGGCGCCTGCCAGGATCGCGGAGAGGACCGCCTCTTCGTCGGGGTACGAAGTCAGCATGACCACCCGGATTGACGGGAATTCGGCACGAATCTCTCGGCAGGCCTCGATCCCTGACCCGTCGGGGAGGCGAACATCCATGATCACCAGGTCCGGCTCGAAGCGGCGTGCGGCGAGGAGCGACTCGGCAACCGTGCCGGCCTCGGCGACAACCTGGAATTCGTCATGCCGCGAGAGGAGCGCGACCAGCCCTTCGCGCACGACCTCGTGGTCGTCGACCACGAGCAGGCGCAGCGGCGGCGGCGCGGTCGTATCCCCGGTCATGGCCCGACTGTCCCTCCAGGTGTATCCGTCTGCGCGGGCATGGCGTTCCGCGCGCTGCTCAGTTCGACGGCGGCAGCGAGAGGATGATACGGGTACCGCGGCCGGGTCCGCTCTCGACCTCCAGCCGACCCCGGATCCGCGCCGCTCGCGCCCGCATGTTGGCCAGGCCGTGATGCGTCGCATCCACCTGGCCGGCAGGGTCAAATCCCCTTCCGTCGTCCTCCACCACGAGTCGGGGCCCGTCACCGGTCTCCTCGATACGGACCCGCGCCTTCGTGGCCGCCGCGTGACGGATGGCATTGCTCAGCGCCTCGCGGGCCACGCTGAGCACGTCAGCTGCCATGTCCGGCCTCAGGTCGATCTGGCCCTCTGCCTCGACCACGAATTCGAGCGACGATCCGAGCCGCATCTCCTCGGCCAACGTCTCCAGCGCCGACGCGATGCCCCCGACTTCCTGCAGGCCGGGACGCAGCCCGTAGATGAAGGTGCGGATCTCGTTGATGGCTGCATGCAGCGCGTCGATTGCGCGGTCGACCCGCTGGGCGGCGCCAGCCGGATCGGTTGCGATCGTCTCGGGAAGATCGTCGAGCCCCAGGGCGACCGCGTAGATGCGCTGGATGATGCCGTCGTGCAGGTCTCGCCCGATCCGCTCCCGCTCCTCCACCACCGCGAGCGCCTGCACCCGCTCGCTGAGTCGCGCATTCTCGATGGCAAGACCGGCATGCAGCGCGAACCGCTCGACCAGGAGCTGGTCATCAGCAGAGAACTCGGCCGCGCCGATCTTGTTGGTCAGGTACAGGTCGCCGACCGACCTGCCTTTGACGGTGACCGGCACACCGAGGAAGGACCGCATCGGCGGATGGTTGGGCGGAAATCCCGCGCGACGCGGGTCGGCACCGATATCGGGGATGCGAAACGTTTGCCCCTCTCGAGTGATGAGGCCCAGCAGACCGAGGCCGCGCGGCAGGGCGCCGATCTGGTCGCGAGTCTCCTGGCGCATTCCGCTGGTCAGGAAGCGTTCGATGGCGCCCTCGGCGTTTACGATGCCGAGGGCCGCGTACTCCGCGTCGGCCAGGTCGTGGACGCGGTCGACGATGAGCTGCAGCACCCGATCAAGGGTCAGAACCCCAGAGATGCCGCGGATTGCGGCGTCGAACGCCGCGAGCCGTTCCTCTGCACGGCGGGCACGTTCCTTCCAGGAGTAGGGGCCGCTATCCTCGGTCATCGGCGCTAGCCTAGCCGACCGGCGGACAGCCAATGGCACAGTCAAATACGGGCCGAACGGCCCCTTGGCACCGCACCGGATTTCTGGCGTAATGCGCCACATCGGACTCCGCAGCCCGCCGAGCCGGGCAGGAAAGGGAATATGGGCAGGATCTTCATCTACGGCTCTGCCGTGGTCAGCGTGTTGCTGCTGACCCTCATCTACGCCGTCGTCTCCGGCAATCCCAACACCACCGCCAGCGCCTCGCCGACGCCACAGGCATCGACGTCCGCGGCTCCTTCGGTGGACCCCAACGACCATGGCGGACCGGCTCCGTCGACCGCGGTCGAGAAGGATCCCAACGCGCCGGCCTACGAGCTGCGTGATGCCACTGCTCCGGCGCTGCTGAGCGGGACCGTGCACGACATCGACCTGATCATCGAAGAGAAGGAGATGACCGTCGCCGATGGCTTCGTCCAGAAGGTCTGGACCTTCGCCAGCACGCCGGGCACCGGCAGCATCCCGGGCCCGGTGATCCGGGTCAAGGTGGGGGACACGATCCGCATCCACCTCAAGAACCCAGCCGAGAGCCTGCTGCCGCACTCGGTCGACTTCCACTCGTCGCAGGTTGCCTGGAACGACGAGATGACCAGCATCAATCCCGGCGAAGAGAAGCTGTACGAGTGGACCGCCGATTACGCCGGCGTGTGGATGTACCACTGCGGCACGTCGCCGACGCTGCACCACATCGCCAACGGGATGTACGGCATGGTCATCGTTGAGCCGGCCGAGGGGCTTGTGCCGGCCGACAAGGAGTTCGCGATCGTGCAGTCCGAGTGGTACCTCGGGGCCCAGGGTCAGGTGTCCGACCTCGCCAAGGCCGCTGCTGGCGCCCCTGCCCCGGACTTCGTGATGTTCAACGGCGTCGCCAACCAGTACCTGGACAACCCGATCCACGTCGAGACCGGGGAGCGTGTTCGCCTCTTCGTGCTGAACGTCGGGCCGAGCATCGACTCGTCATTCCACATCGTCGGCACGATCTTTGACACGGTGACGAAGGAAGGGATTCACCTGCTCCCCGGCAACGATGGCAACTGGGGGTCGCAGGCGGTTGACCTGTCACCCGCCCAGGGCGCGATCATCGAGTTCGAGACCGCCGAGGATGGTCTGTACCCGATGGTGACCCACGCCTTCAACTTTGTTGGGCGTGGCGCCCTGGGACTCTTCGAGTCAGGAGATGGCGATCCGCTGAACTGATCGCCGGATGAGCCGCGCGGCGGAAGCTCGGAGCCGCCGCGCACCGCGAGGACCGGGTCCAGCGATGGGTCCGGTCCTCGTACTTCCCCAAACCGAACGCGTGTTCTGATTGCGCCCGGTCTTGCTAGACTGCGCTGATCGTGCCGAAGTCCCGTGTCGCCGACCCGCTCACCCGTCTTCTCCGCACCCACCCGCGCCTGGTTCGGCGAGGCATTCGCCCACCCGACGGCTGCGCAGGTCCTGGGCTGGCCGCCGATCGCGGCCGGCAGCCACACACTCCTCCACGCGCCGACCGGCAGCGGCAAGACCCTGGCCGCCTTCCTGTGGTGCCTTGATCGCCTCCATGCTCCGTCGCCGCCTCGCCCGCGCGAGCGGCGCCTGCGGGTCCTGTACGTCTCGCCACTGAAGGCGCTGACGTACGACGTCGAGCGCAATCTCCGTGCACCCCTGGCCGGGATTCGGCGGACAGCCGAGCGGCTCGGACTGGAGCTGCCGGAGGTGCGCGTCGCGTCGCGCACCGGTGACACTCCCGCGGACGCGCGGCGACAGCTGGTCAAGGATCCGCCGGAGATCCTGGTCACCACTCCGGAGAGCCTCTACCTGCTGCTCACCAGCCAGGCTCGGGAGGCGCTGCGCGGTGTCGAGCACGTGATCATCGACGAGGTCCACGCGCTGGCCGGCACGAAACGAGGTTCGCATCTGGCGCTCTCGCTCGAACGCCTGTCTGCCCTGACCGATGCGGATCCGCAGCGGATCGGCCTTTCCGCCACGCAGCGCCCGCTCTTGGCGATCGCCGGGTTCCTGGGTGGCGTCGGGCGATCGGTCGAGATCGTCGACGCCGGGTCGCGCAAGGCGCTCGACCTCGAGGTGATCGTGCCGATCGAGGATATGAGCCGTCCCGGCGACGAGGCGGACGCGTCGGCCGGACCGGTCGAGCGCCACTCCATCTGGCCGTCGATCCATCCGCGACTGCTCGAGCTGATCCGGGCGCATCGGTCGACCCTGGTCTTCGTCAACTCGCGCCGCCTTGCCGAGCGACTTGCGGCGCGTCTCAACGAGCTGGCCGGCGAGGAGCTGGTTCGGGCGCACCACGGCAGCATCGCCCGCGAACAGCGGCTGCAGATCGAGGAGGAGCTGAAGGCGGGGCGGCTGCCGGCGCTGATCGCGACATCGAGCCTGGAGTTGGGGATCGACATGGGGGCGATCGACCTGGTGATCCAGATCGAGGCGCCGCCGTCGGTGGCGGCCGGGCTGCAGCGGATCGGCCGCGCGGGACACCAGGTCGGCGAAGCGTCGACCGGCAAGATCTTCCCCAAGTACCGCGGCGATCTGCTCGAGGCGGCGGTTGTGGTGCGTCGCATGCTCGACGGGGCGATCGAGGAGACCCGCGTGCCGCGAAACCCACTCGACGTGCTCGCCCAGCAGATCGTCGCAGCGGGCGCCATGGACATCTGGACGGTGGACGCGCTCCACGCGCTGGTCACGCGGGCGGATCCGTTCCGCGACCTCTCGCGTGCTCAGCTGGAGGGGGTGCTCGACATGCTCTCCGGGCGCTATCCGTCGGACGAATTCGCCGAGCTCCGGCCGCGTGTCGTCTGGGACCGCGTGGCCGATACGATCCAGAGCCGCAACGACGCCCGGGTGCTGGCGGTCACCTCCGGCGGGACGATCCCCGATCGGGGGCTGTTCGGCGTCTTCCTGGCCGGGGAGGAGGGCGCTTCTGGCGGAAAGGGCCGCCGCGTCGGTGAGCTCGACGAGGAGATGGTCTACGAGAGTCGTGTCGGCGAGGTCTTCCTGCTCGGCGCCTCGTCATGGCGCATCGAGGAGATCCGCGCCGACCGGGTGATCGTCACGCCCGCCCCCGGCGAGCCGGGCAAGATGCCGTTCTGGAAGGGCGACGGCGTCGGGCGCCCGGTCGAGCTTGGCCGCGCCATCGGCGCCTTCCTGCGGGAGATGGACGGGCTCTCGCCGGCGAAGGCGGAGGAGCGGCTTCGCACCGATCACGCGCTCGACGAGCGCGCCACCCGCAACCTGCTCGCCTACCTCGCCGATCAGCGGGAGGCGACCGGGGCCCTGCCGACCGACCGCCAGATCGTCATCGAGCGGTTCCGCGACGAGCTCGGCGACTGGCGGGCCTGCCTGCTCACCCCCTTCGGCGGCCGGGTTCACGCCCCGTGGGCGATGGCCATCGAGGCGCGACTGGCCGCGGACGGCCAGGCCGGGCAGGCGCTCTGGACCGATGACGGGATCGCGCTGCGCCTCCCCGAGGCGACCGAGGCACCGCCGGAGGACCTGTTCCTGTTCGAGCCAGGCGAGATCGAGCAGCGGGTCACCGACGCCCTGGGCGGATCGGCCATCTTCGCTGCGCGCTTCCGGGAGAACGCGGCGCGTGCCCTGCTGCTGCCGCGGAGGCGCCCCGGTCAGCGGACGCCGCTCTGGATGCAGCGCCAGCGATCATCGGACCTCCTGGCGGTGGCCAGCCGATACGGCTCGTTCCCGATCATCCTCGAGACGCATCGCGAGATCCTGCGCGACGTCTTCGACCTCCCCGCCCTGCGGGAGCTGCTGGCTGGTGTTGCCGCCCGCACGATCCGCGTGGTGAGCGTCGAGACCCGGTCCGCCTCCCCGTTCGCCTCGAGCCTGCTGTTCGACTACGTGGGCACCTACATGTACGAGGGCGACGCTCCGCTCGCCGAGCGGCGTGCGCAGGCGCTCGCCCTCGATCGCGAACTGCTCGCCGAGCTGCTCGGCACCGACGAGCTGCGCGAGCTGCTGGACGCGGCCGCCGCCGGGGATCTCGAGTTGGAGCTGCAGGCGCTGACCGGTGGGCGACGGGTACGCACGGTCGACGGGATCCACGACCTGCTCCGGAGACTCGGCGACCTGGCCGAGCACGAGGTCGCCGCGCGCTGCGACGTGCCGGATCCCGCCGATGCGCTGCGCCTCCTGCAACGGCAGCGTCGCGCCGTGCCGGCGCGGATCGGTGGGGAGGAGCGCTGGATCGCCATCGAGGACGTGGCTCGCTACCGGGATGCCCTGGGGGTCAGCCCTCCAGACGGTGTCGCCGACGCCTGGCTCGTGACTGCCACGGACGGTCCACCGCCACTCGACGCCCTGCTGCTGCGCTGGGCTCGCACCCACGCACCCTTCACCGCGGCAGCTCCAGCCGCCCGGTGGAGGATCGCGGTCCACGGCGTCGAGGCGCACCTTCGCTCGCTGGTCGGCGCCGGATCGCTGATCGAAGGGGCCTTCCGGCCCGGTGGCGCCGAGCACGAATTCGCCGACTCCGAGATCCTCAAGTCGCTACGCCGCCGCTCCCTGGCTCGGCTGCGCCGGGAGGTGGAGCCGGTCGGCCCGGAGGCGCTTGCCAGGTTCCTGCCGGCATGGCAGGGCATCGGCTCGACCGCCGGCGGTGCCGGTCGCCTGTTCGAGGTCGTGACGCAGCTCGAGGGATATCCGATTCCGGCCTCGATCCTCGAGCGCGACGTGCTGTCCGCCCGCATCCGAGACTACGCGCCGCGCCTCCTCGACGAGCTGGGTGCCGCCGGCGAGGTCGTGTGGGTCGGGCGCGGACCGATCGGCCGGGACGACGGGCGCGTGGCCATCTTCCGCCGGGATCGCGCCGAACTGCTCGCCTCGACGGGCGCCTTCGAGGCGGGCGATCCTCCGTCTGGACCGATTCACGCGGCCATCCGCCTCCACCTGGAGCAGCGCGGCGCGACCTTCTTTGGTCCGCTTCGCGCGGGCGTCCGCGAGGCGGCCAACGAGAGCGATCTGCTCGACGCGCTGTGGGACCTGGTATGGGCCGGCGAGGTCACCAACGACACCTTCACCGCACTGCGTGCCATGCGGCTCCCCCGCTCGCGATCGCGCGCGACCCGGCCCGGTCGGCCTTCCGGCACGGGTCCTCCCCGCGCTGCCGGCCGCTGGTCGCTGGTCGCCGATCTGGTCGGCGGAGGTCGCGCGCCGACTGAACGAAGCCACGCCCAGGCGCTGGCACTCCTCGACCGCCACGGGGTGGTCACCCGCGAGGCGGCGCTCTCCGAGGGCATCGCGGGCGGCTTCGCCGGCGTCTACCCGGTGCTGCGGGCCATGGAGGAGGCCGGCCGCGCACGGCGCGGCTACTTCGTGGCCGGCCTGGGTGGTGCGCAGTTCGCGCTGCCCGGGGCGGTCGATCGGCTCCGTGCCGAGCGCGAGCGGGATTCTGACGGCCACCGCGGCGCCCATATCCTGGCTGCCGCCGACCCGGCCCAGCCGTACGGGGCCGTGCTGCCGTGGCCGCACGACGCGGATGCGGCGCGGCTGCCGCTTGCGCGCGTGCCGGGTGCGTACGTGGTGCTGGTCGACGGCCTGCTGGTGCTGTACGTGGAACGAGCCGGTAGGGGTTTGCTGACGCTGCCGGCGCTGGCCGACGAGGAGATTGGCGAGGCTGCGCTGGCCGCGCTTCCACGCCTGGTGGCACCCGGAGGACCGATGAAGGAGATGCGCCTCGAGCGAGTCGATCGCATCCCGCCGGGGGATTCACCGCTGGCGGACCGCCTGCGGGGGTTGGGCTTCCGGCCGTCGTATCGGTCGTGGCTGCTCCGTCCCTGAGCTTTCGGGGCACACGAAGTGTCCCGAAGGAACCTCGCCCCGACCCCTTGATGCAATCTCAGGTCCGTGGCCCGGCTCCTCCGGGACAACCAGAACTATAGGGGGTGCCCGACGGCCTGGCTAGGGGGGTTGTCCACGACTTTCTGGGTTCGACCCGGAGTTGTCCACGGCCTGTCCACAATCGGGTCACCCGTTGAGCGTTGGAATCGGCCGATCAGCCCCGCACAAGGAACGGCAGCAGGTAATGCTGCGACTGGCCGCTGAGATTGAGGTAGGTGGCCAGTCCGACGATCGCCATGACCGCGCCCACCACCAGCCAGTCCGCCCGTCCGAAGCGGAGCTCACGTGCCCAGGTGCGCCGGCCCACGCCGAAGCCGCGCAGGTCCATGGCGTCGATGGTGTCCTCCGCCCCGGCGATCGAGCCGACGGTTACCGGCACGAGGATGGGAGCCATGCGCCGCAGGCGAGTGATAGGACCACCTCCGCGGGCGGTCGGGTCGTATCCACGAACGCGCTGCGCGTCAACCGTCTCGCCGAATTCCGCGGCGAGGGTCGGGATGAAGCGGACCGTCAGTTCGACCATCACCGCGATACGGTCACCGACCCACAGGCGGCGCAGGGCGATGGCAAGGTCGCCCGGGGCGAGGGCGTACGCCACCGGGAAGCCTACCGCCGCGTACGTGGCGTACCGGAGCCACTGGCTCACGGCCAGGCTGATGCCCTCGGCTGTCAGCTCGGCGCCGAACGGAGGAATCGTGAGCAACACATGCGTCGGACCGTCGATGAAGGTCCCAGCGCGGCCGCCGGTGATCAGGGCGTTGAAGAGCGCAAAGACCCCAATGACGCCCAGCAGATAGGTCCACTGGACCCGCACCGATCGCCACGGGATGCGCGCCAGCGAGTAATAGCCGAGCGCAAGGAGAAGGAGGATGGCCAGTTGCCGGGCGTCGCGCATCTGGCTGCCGCCGATCACGAGCAGCAGCGGCACGAGGATCAGGACGCGGGGGTCCCGGCGTGAAAGCCAGGACCCCCGTCCGAGGTAACGGAACGCGGCCCGCATCGGTCAGCCGGCCGCGGCCGGCGTCAGCGCCCGAGCTGCTCGCGCAGGGGCTCCCAGGCGTAGATCAGGATCGGCGTCACGATCGCTGCGGCGATTGAGTTCCCCACCACGGTCGGGATGTACTCGCCGGTCAGGATCGTATTGAAGCCGAGCTCCGGCTGGATGATCAGCTCGATCCAGATGAAGAGGAAACCGACGACAGTCCCCACCACACCGGCGACCGCGGCTGTCGTCGCCCGGCTGCTCAGGCTCGTCATGCGGCTTGCCATCCAGACGGGGAAGAGGCCCGCAACCAGTCCAGCCAGACCGTTGGCGACGCTCCACCACCAGGACCCAAAGGCGCTTCCGTAAGCCAGCTGATCTCCCACGGTGTTCCCGACAAAGCCGACCAGGAAGCCGGCCACCGGCCCGAACGCAAATCCGAAGAACGTCACCAGGCCGAATTGGGGACGAATGCTCACGTTCTGCGTCCCAGGGATCTGGATCGCGAACGTGGTCCAGTTGAAGACTGCGTAGAGTGCCGCCCCGATCGCGGCGTACACGATCACCCGGGTCGTGATCGACCAGGTGCCGTCCGACTGTGAGCTGCTCATGCTGTTCATAGGTCTCCGGTGCCTCCCTCAAGGCGACGCTCATTCGGGCGTCTGACCGATACCCCCCTCCAGTGCGCCCGGCCCCGAGACGATCCAATCGCCGAGTTCCTCTGCTGTCATGAACCGTCCGGTCCGGTCCCCGTGCGTTGCGTTCGCCTCCATCAGGGAGGTGTAGCGCATGTTGCACGCGGTCCAGCGCGCTCGATCCGCGATCACTTCGAGTGGCGCGCCATCGGCCACGATCCGGCCGTCGCGCATGAGAAGGATCCGATCGGCATGGGCGAGCGCCAGGTCCGCGTCATGAGTGACGAAGTAGACGCTCTCGAGTCCGTCGATCCTCTCAACCTCCCGCATGAACGCCGATGCGCTCCGATAGTCCTGCCCCGCGGACGGCTCGTCAAGCACCAAAGTGCGCGGCTCCAGCCCCAGCGCAACCGCGATGGCGAGCCTCTTCTGCTGGCCGAATGACAGGGTCATCGGCGGTCGCGACTCGATCTCGTGCTCGTCGGCGAGATTCACGCGCTCGAGGGCCGATGCTACGACCGCGTCGAATCGCGCCTCGTCTCGTCCCATGTTGCGTGGGCCGAACAGGATCTCGTCGCGTACGGTCCCGGCAAAGAGCATCTGCGAGGGGTTCTGGAAGACGTACCCGAAGATCAGCGCCAGGTCGGCGACTCCCCGTCCCTCCGTGGAGGAGCCGTCGACGAGCATCATCCCGGCGGTCGGGTGGACGAGCCCGATCGCCGACTTGAAGAGGGTCGTCTTTCCCGATCCATTCGGACCCAGCACGGCGACGACTTCGTTCCGACCGAGCGCCGCGCTGACGCCATGGAGCACTTCTCGGTCATCGTAGGCCGCGCTCACCCCCCGCCACTCGAGGCGTGCGGGCGTGTCATCGACCCGGGATTCGCCCCGCAAGGATCCGGTCGCCGGCGCAAGGTGGCCTGCTCGCGCCCGCTCCAGCGTCACAGTGAACGGCACCTTCACCCGAGTCGGGTCCGCGACCTGGAGGAAGCCCTTCAGCGACCCCAGGTACTTTGTGGCACCGCCATCCAGGTAGAGCACCCGGTCGGGGCGCGCGTCCAGGACGTCCTCGATCCGGTGCTCGACGATGACCACCGCCGTCCCGGCATCGGCCAGCTTGCGCACGAGTGCCAGAAGGCGATGCGCGGCGACGGGGTCGAGATTGGCCAGCGGCTCGTCGAGCACCAGCAGGCGCGGTCGGAGCATCAGCGCCCCCGCGATCGCAAGCTGCTGGCCCTCCCCGCCGGACAACTCGTCGGTGGTCCGCCCCATGAGGTGCTCGATACCGGTCGTCACCGCGACCTCAGTCAGCCGGGAGCGGATCTCGGCGGGCGGCATGCCGAGGTTCTCAGGTCCAAAGGCCAGCTCACCGACGACGGTCGACGCCACCAGCTGCTTGCGGGGATCCTGCAGCACCGTGCCGATCAGGGGCGCGAGGTCGCGGAGCCGGAGGTCGGTCGTGGACCGACCGTCCACCAGGACGCGCCCGCTCATCTCCCCGCGGTAGGCGTGCGGGATCAGGCCGTTGATGGCCCGGATAAGCGTGGACTTTCCGCAGCCCGATGGCCCGGCGACGAGCAGCACCTCGCCGTCCCGCATGGTGAGCGAGAGGTCTCTCAGGGCAGGTTCCGTCGCGCGCCGGTAGCGGAAGTTGAGTGATTCGATCTCCAGCAGGGGCGCATCGGGCATCGGTCAGGTGGGCTCCAGCCGCACCGCGTCATCGAGGTTCAGGCCGAATCGCTCCGCGGCCGACCCCCGGTTGACCGCCAGGGCGGGGCCGGCGTAGTCGGCGTCCTCGAAGAGAAGCGGTGCACCAGGCGGAACCTCGCCGAAGGTGGAGACCCAGGGAATCGGTGTGCGTCGAGGCGGTCGGCCGTCGCGGCCTGGGAGGACGAGGTCGAAGATGCGGCCGCTCGTCAGGTTGCCCGCCGCCGCAGCCAGGTCGGCGGTCTCTCCGGCAAGGCGGCAGTTCCCAAATGCGTCGATGAACAGGATGGAGGTGTCCAGGCCGCCGTCGCGGAGCGTGGCGCCGGGCATCGCGAACCGGACGAGCTCGGCCGGGTCGAGGAGCGGTCCGACCTCTGCAAAGGGGGTGCCAGTGGCCAGCCAGGCTCCGACCGGCGAGAAGATGTCGCGCCCGTGGAACGTGTTCGAGACGACCGGCAGCCACAGACCACGGTTCTCCAGCGTCCGCGCTTCGACGATACCGCCGAGCACCTCCGCCGCGGGTGCCAGCAGCCCATTGTCCGGCCCGACAAACAGGTCGCCGCGCGCCGCGCGCAGCGCGACAGGACGACGGGGGGTTCCCACTCCGGGGTCGACCACCGCCACGTGCACGCCCACCGGGAAGTACGGCACGCTGCGCGCCAGCAGGAAGGCGCCGTCACGCACCGCGAACTGTCGAATCGCGTGGGTGATGTCCACCAGCCGCGCGTCCGGTGCGATGCCGAGCATCACTCCCCGGCAGACGGCCGGCGCGCTTGAGGTGGCACCGAAATCGGTCAGGAACGAGATGAATGGCCGCTCGGTCATGCGCGGCATGCTAGCCATCCCGCGCAAGATCAGCGCAGCTGAATCGTCTCCAGGTAGGCCGGGAGATGTGCGTCCAGCCGAAGCGAAGCACGGATCTTCGCAGCCAGGGCTTCGGCGGCGTCGGGGTCACCGTGGACCACGAACACGCGCTTCGGCTCCCCATTCGGAGCCTCGGACGCTCCGACCCGTGCGAAATTGCCCAGCCAGTCGAGCAGCTCGTGCTCGTCGGCATGGGCGGAGAAGCCTGAGATGGATCGCACGCGGCAACGAACCGGGTACTCCTCGCCATCGACCCGCGCCGTTGCACCGCCCGACTGGATGTGCCTCCCCAGCGTCCCCTCGCCCTGGTAGCCGATGAACAGGAGCGTGCAGGCCGGATCGGGGAGGAAGTCCTTGAGGTGGTGCATGATCCGGCCGCCGGTGAGCATCCCCGAGCTGGCCACCAGCATCAGTGGGCGCGGCTGGGTCCGAATCGCCTTGGAGTCCTCGACCGAGTTTGTGAAGCTCTCTCCCGGGTAGGTCAGCGGCGAGTCGCCGCCGCGCAGCAGTCCGGCAGTCTCCTCGTCGTAGTCCTCGGGGTGGCGCAGGTAGACGTCGCTTGCCCGGCTGGCCATCGGCGAGTCCAGGTACAGCGGCAGTCGCGGGATACGCCCATCACGCAGCAGCTCGTCGAGGACCCAGACCAGCTCCTGGGTGCGGCCGATCGCGAACGCAGGCACCAGCAGCACCCCGCGATCATCGGCCACCTCGCTGATGGCACTCACCAGCTCGTTCATGGCTTCCGCGTGTGGTGCGTGCTCGCGGTCGCCATAGGTCGATTCGACCAGCACGAAATCGGCGTGGGAGATCGGGGTCGGATCGCGCAGGATCGGCGTCTCGCATCGCCCGAGGTCACCGGAGAAGACGATCGTGCTGGTGTCCGCGCCGTCGGTGACCCGGAGCTCGATGATCGCCGAGCCGAGAATGTGTCCCGCATCGCGGAACGTGGCACTGAACCCGTCGGCCACCTCGACCGCGACGTCGTAGGCGACCGGGCGGAATTGCCGCACCGTCTGCTCGACGTCGGCCATGCCATAGAGCGCAGCGCGGTGTGTCGTCGATCCCTCTGGGGTGGCCTCGCGCAGCCGTGCGGGCATTCTCGCGTCGGATTCGACCGCTGCGTCCTCGTCGTCGAGTTCGGCGTCATGGGCGGCCGCCTCGTCGGGATGGCGGCGGCGCCAGCGTGCCTCCGCCTCCTCCTGGAGCTTGGCGGCGTCGCGCAGGACGATCCCCGCGAGATCCACCGTTCCGTCGGTGGCGTAGATCGGCCCGGAGTGGCCCGCCTTGACGAGGGCCGGCAGGCGACCGCAGTGATCGAGGTGCGCGTGGGTGAGCAGCGCGGCGTTGAGCGTCGAGGGGTCGAAGGCGAACGCCATCCGGTTGCGGCTCACCTCGTGCGGTGAGCCCTGGAACATGCCGCAATCGACCAGCACGCGTCGTTCGGCCCCCGCCTTGGAGCGCGCCGTGACGAGGAATTGCGACCCGGTGACGGTGCCGACGGCACCCAGGAACTGAATCTGGATCGACACGATGCGGCGAGTATCACCCATGCGGCGGCTACAAGCACCCCGGGTATCATCGGCGCCTGATGGCCTTCCCGATCGCGCCCCCCATCGAGCCGATGCTCGCCAAGCCCACGCCGGAGCTGCCGATCGGCGATGGATGGCGGTACGAGCCCAAATGGGACGGCTTCCGTGCGCTCGTCTTCCGCGATGGCCCTGACCTCTTCATCCAGTCGCGGGACCTCAAGCCCCTGGACCGATATTTCCCCGAGCTGCTTCCGCCCCTGCTGGCCCTTGGCGGCCCTGCGGCGCGATTCGTCCTCGACGGCGAAATCGTCATCGCCCGCGACGGGGCACTCGACTTCGACGCCCTCCTGCTGCGCATTCACCCGGCCGCATCACGGGTCGCCATGCTGGCAGCCGATTCGCCGGCATCGTATGTCGCCTTCGACTGTCTTGCGGTCGGTTCGGACGACCTTCGTGACGCCACGCTCGACGAGCGGCGTCATCGGTTGGAGGGACTGGTCGCCGAACCGCCACCATCGGTCCTGCTGACGCCGTCGACAGCCGATCCTGCGCTGGCTGCTGAGTGGTTCCACGTGTTCGAGGGAGCCGGGCTCGATGGCGTGATCGCCAAACCGTCGGACCTGCGGTACCAGCCCGGCAAGCGGGCGATGGCCAAGATCAAGCACCTGCGTACCGCGGACTGCGTGGTGGCCGGCTTCCGGTGGCACAAGAACGGGCCTGGGACGATGGTCGGATCGCTCCTGCTGGGACTGTGGAACGCGGCGGGCGACCTCCAGCACGTTGGGGTCACCGCGTCGTTCACCGAGGAGCGTCGGCGCGAGCTGGTCGGTCTGCTGGAACCGTATCGGCGCGACGCGCTGCAGGGGCACCCGTGGCGCGAATGGAAGGAGTGGGAGGCGGATCAGGAGGGTCGGCGCGTGCCTGGTGCGACCAGCCGCTGGAACCGCGGCAAGGACCTCTCGTGGGAGCCACTGCGACCCGAGCTGGTGTGCGAGGTCGCCTTCGATCACCTGCAGGGCGATCGCTTCCGGCATGCCAGCACCTTCAAGCGCTGGCGCCCCGACCGATCCCCGGAATCCTGCCGCTACGACCAGCTTGCCGAGACGGCGCCAGCGCTGCTTGCCGACCTGTTCGGTCCCCAGTGAGCCGCTACACTCGCCGCCGAACCACCGCCAGGAGATAACACGCCATGTCCGCCGATCCGAACGCCGCCGTCAACGAGCTCGCTGATCGCTTCTGGGACGGTGTGCTCGAGCGGGATCCGGTCACCGCAACCATCCTCGGCGACGAGCGGTACGACGACCGCCTGCCCAACCTCGGCGAGGCCGGGCGCGCCGCCGACAGCGCGGCGTTCCGCGAGACGCTGGCGGAGGCGGAGGCGATCGACACTGACGGACTCGACACCGAGCAGGTCATCACCCGCGACATGCTCATGCTGGTGACGCGCACGCACCTGGAGGCGCTGGAGCGCAAGCAGTACCAGCTGGCGGTCAACCACATCTTTGGGGTGCAGACCCTCCCGGTCCGCATCGCGCAATACCAGCAGGTGGACACGCCCGAGCGGCTCGAACGCATGCTCAGCCGATTCGCGGCGTACCCCACCGCCATCGAGCAGGAGATCGCCACCCTGCGCGAGGGGATGGCCGATGGCCGAACCAGCGCCGCCATCCCGGTCCGCAAGCTGATCGACCAGGTCGAGCGGATGCTCACGCTGCCCTCCGCCGAGTTTCCTGCCGTGACGATGGCCCAGGTGGCCGACGACGAAGCCAGAGCGCAGGTGCACGCGTCGGTCGTCGCGCACATCTACCCCGCGCTCCAGCGGCTGCGCGACTTCCTGGCCGATGAATACGAGTCGCAGGCCCGGAAGCAGCCCGGCCTGAACACCACGCCCGGGGGGGATGAGGCGTACGAGCTTGCGATTCGGATGAACACCACGGTGGCAACCAGCGCCGACGAGGTGCATCGATTCGGCCTGGAGGACATGGCCCACATCGAGGCCGAGAAGGACGAGATCGCGCGGCGGCTGGGCAAGCGCGACCGTGCCGCGCTGGCCAAGTCGCTGGCCGAAGATGCCGCCAACCGCCCGACCAGCCGCGAGCAGATCGTTGCGCTCGCCGCCCGGCAGACCAGCCGCGCCTTCGCCGCCGCGCCGACCTGGTTCGGTCGGTTGCCGAGCGCGGATTGCGAGGTCAAGGCGGTCGAGGAGTACCGCGAGCGCGAGGTGCCTCCGGCCTTCTACATGCCGCCGTCGATGGATGGCGCGCGCCCCGGCCAGTACTACATCAACACCTATCAGCCCGGCGAGCGACAGCTCCACAAGATCGCATCGATCACCTTCCACGAGGCGACCCCGGGCCACCACTTCCAGCTCGCCATCGAGCAGGAGCTGACCGGCCTGCCGCGCTTCCGAACCTACGGCTCTCGCATGGCCGGAGCCGCCTATGCGGAGGGCTGGGGCCTCTACTGCGAGCGGCTGGCCGACGAGATGGGCCTCTACGTTTCGGACGAAGAGCGCTTCGGCGCGCTCGACATGCAGGGCTTCCGGGCCGCCCGGCTGATCGTTGATTCCGGGCTGCACGCCTTCGGCTGGAGCCGCGAACGGGCCATCGAGCTGATGCACGAACGCGGATCGATGCCACTGGTCGATGCCGAAATCGAGGTCGACCGCTATACCATCTGGCCCGGCCAGGCGCTGTCGTACAAGATCGGGCAGCGCGAGATCGAGCGCGCGCGACGCGAGGTCGACGAGCTGATGGGAGACCGATTCGACCTGCGCACCTTCCATGACGAGCTGCTCGGCCACGGTTCGCTGCCACTCGCCACCATGCGGCGCGAGATGCCCCGCTGGGTCGACGCCGCGGTCTCGGCGCGGGAAGGCACGCGCGTCGGGTGAGGCCGCCGGAGCGCATCGCCCTGGCCGGACGCTTCGTGCGCCTCGAGCCGATCGAGGAGGGTCATCGCGACGACCTGCTGGCCGCCGCGGCCCAGGATCCGACGACCTTTCGCTACATGGGCAGCGACCTGTCGGTCGGCGCGGAGATCTGGCCCGCCTACCTCGCGGATGCGCTCCGTCCCGAATTCGTCACGTGGGCGACCGTCGATGCGGCGACCGGCCGCGCGGTCGGGTCGTCGCGGTTCGGGGATATCGCCCCCGAACACGGGCGCACGGAGATCGGCTGGACCTGGATCGCGCCGTCGCACCAGCGCACCGCGGTGAACACCGAGGCCAAGCTTCTCCAGTTGTCGTACGCCTTCGACGAGCTGGGCGCGACCCGGGTCGCCCTCAAGACCGATGGCCGGAACGAGCGCTCCCAGGCGGCGATCGAGCGCCTCGGGGCCGTGCGCGAAGGGGTCCTGCGCAGGCACCTGCGCCTGCCCGACGGCTTCATCCGCGACACTGTCTACTTCTCGATCCTCGCAGAGGAATGGCCGATGGTGAAGGCGCGCCTCGAGCAGCGGCTGACACGGGGTCAGGCCCACTCGACCGCGGGGTCGTAGTCCGGATCTGGCGGTTCGACCGCTGGCCGGTCCGCCTCTGGCACGTGGCGGAGGTTGACGCGCACGCGCCACCAGACGGTCGATCTGCCGCGCATGGCATCCACCATCACGTCGTCCTCCGCGAGCAGCGCCGATGCCTTGGGGTGCCGCTCGCGCCATCGCTCGAGGCCGGTGAGCGCGTCTTCCTTCGCCTTAGCCTGGGAAATGACCAGCAGCGGGTGAACCGATCGGCGCCGTCCCGTGGGGGAGCGCCCCGTGACGGCCGCCGACTGCGTCGCCGGGTCCGGCATGCGGCGCTTCGAGGGCTGGACGCGCGGTGGCTCGCCGGCCTGTTTGGCGTAGTGGGGAGGCCAGGGCGCATCGCCGAGGCCGCCCGCCTCGTCGCGCGCCGAGAGCTCCAGCAGGCCATTCAGCGAGCCGATCGTCTCGTCAATGCCGGCGCCGACGTCGCCCAGACGGGCGTATCGGTCAGGCATGGTCAGCACGGTGAAATCGCCGAGCTCTGCGTCCGGGACCTCGGCCCACTCGAGCGGTGCGGAGACGCGGGCATCGGGGACCGGTCGCACCGAGTAGGCCGACGCGACGGTGCGGTCCTTGGCGTTCTGGTTGTAGTCGATGAAGACCCCGTGGCGCTCCTCCTTCCACCACTTGCTGGTGGCGAGGGCCGGGGCTCGTCGTTCGACCTCGCGAGCAAGGGCGAGGGCGGCGCGACGGACCTCGCCGAAGCCCCACTCGCGCGAGATGCGTGCGTAGACGTGGATCCCGCGCGAGCCCGACGTCTTGGGCCATCCGACCAGCTTGTGATCGGCCAGCACGTCGCGAACAACCAGGGCGACCTCCTGCACCGCACCCCACGGAACGCCCGGCCCGGGGTCGAGATCGACCCGCAGTTCGTCCGGGCGCTCGAGATCGTCATCCCGGACCGGATGAGGGTTGAGGTCGATGCAACCGAGGTTGACCACCCACGCCAGCGCGGCCGCGTTGCTGACCACCACCTCATTCGCGGTCCGGCCGGAGGGGAACGCCAGTTCCACGGTGCGGACGAACTCGGGGAGATTCGACGGGGCCCGCTTCTGAAAGAAGAAGGCCCCCTCCGCCCCGTTGGGGAACCGCTTGAGGGCCATCGGCCGGTCGCGGACGCCGCGCAGGGCACCATCGGCCACGACGAGGTAGTAGCGCACCAGGTCGAGCTTGCTCAGCCCGACCTGCGGGAAGAAGACCTTCGACGGATTGCTGACGGCCACCTGGTGGCCGCCGACCTCGAACAGAACCGATTCGTCAGCCGGCATGCCGAAAGGGTAGCCTCTTCCCCATGCTCGACCGATGGGAGCGCCTGCGGGCGACCTTCGTGCGCTGGACCGATGCGCGGCGTGTCACGCGCATCACGCGGCGCGCCATCGCCGGCTTCCTGGAGCACGAGGCGCTGCAGTACGCCGGCAGTATGGCCTACTTCGCGATGCTCTCCCTCTTCCAGGTGGTGCTCCTGGGCGTCCTCGTCTTCTCCCTGCTGATCGGCGAGGGCGAGGCGCGCGAGTTCGTGGTGGGGCGGCTCGAAGGCGCCGCACCGCTACAGCCGGGCACGATCGGTGGGGTCGTTGACAGCATCCTGGCAGCGCGGGGCGGGATCGGGCTCCTCTCGGCGGTCTTCCTCACGTGGGGCGCGCTCGGCTTCTTCGGGGCCCTCAGCCGCGGGATCAGCCGCGCCTTCCCGATGGCCCCGTCGCGCCCGTTCTGGCGCGAGAAGCTGCTCGCCATCGGGCTGATGGCGCTGTTCGGCGGCCTGATCGTGGCGTCGGTGGTCATCGGTTTGGCGACCGGCATCCTGGTTGGCCTGGCGGACGACGTGGTCGGCGGTGTGCCGGGCGGCCGACGCGCGCTGGACCTGTTCGGTCTGATCGTGCCGATCCTGCTGGTGTTCGTCGCCATGGTCGCCCTCTACCGACTGGTACCGAATCGCCCGGTGTCGCTCTCCCAGATCTGGCCCGGAGCCGTCGTGGCGACCGCGCTGTGGACCGCGCTGCGCCTGGGATTCACCTGGTACGCGACCAACGTGGCGCGCTACGAGACTGCCTTCGGCCCCATCTCAACGGCCATCACCTTGCTCGTCTTCCTCTACTTCGCCGGGGTGGTGGTGCTGCTCGGCGCGGAGTTCGCTCGTGCCTCGCTGGTGGATGGCGAGGTGGGCCCGGGCGAGCCGGGCTGATACCAAGGAGTACTACGGTGTAGTACATTTCGGTGGCGTCACGCGCCCGGAACCCCCGGGTAGCATGACTGGGCACACCGCACGGGGCACATCTGGGCCATGGAAACCGCACCGAAGAACGTCGCATGAGACGACGATCTCATCTGGCCATCACGCTCGTAGCCCTGCTGATGGTCGGAACGAGCATCGTCTCCTCCTCGCCGCGCGACCTGGCCCTGGCCGCGGACCCGCTCTCCGACGCGATCGCGCAACAGAAAGCGCTGCGTGACACGCTTGCCGAGCAGCGCGCCGCACTGAAGTCGCTGCAGGCGACCTCCGCGCTGCTGGCCGGCAAACTTGACGCGGCCAGGGCGGAACTTGCCTCGGTCACCGCCGAGTGGGACCGCATCAATGGCCTGCTGGTGCAGGTGCAGGCCGAGGTGGCCGAGATCGGCGCGCGGCTGGAGGAACTGCTCGGGGAGATCGCCAAGCTCGACGAGCAGATGAAAACCCTGGCCGCGCAGATCCGCGTAGAGACGGCCGAACTCGATCTCCGTGAGGATCTCCTCCAGGAGCATCTCCGTTCAGCGTACGAGTCGACCCAGACGTCGCTCCTCGAGATCCTCCTCTCCGCCGATTCGCTCGACGCGGCGACCAACCAGGTCGGCTACCTGCTCACCGTCTCGGAGCAGGACCGCATCCTGGCGGACCAGATCAGGGACCTGCGCGCCCAACTGCGGGCGCGCCAGCAGACACTGCTTGAAGGACGCAGCGTGCTCGCAGAGCAGCGCGACGTGGCCGGGGCCGAGGCTGCGCTCCTGGCCGAGCGCGAGGCGGAACTGGAGGCCCTGGAGGCCAATCTCGCCGACCTGAAGGCGGCAGCCGACCAGAAGCGCCGCGATCAGGAGGCTGCACTCAACGCCGCACTCAACGCGAGCGGCAACGTCGAGGCCCAGATCAAGGCGCAGGAAGAGGCGTTTGCGGCGGCCACCAAGCTCGTCGACAAGCTCATCGCCGAGTCCCGCAACACGACCCCCTCGTCACGCGGCTTCCGCTGGCCGGAGGACAACTTCAGGATCACCCAGGAATGGGGTCCGACTACCTTCTGGCTCGAGCCGCCGTACACCTACAAGGGCACCTGGTACCCCCACTTCCACGGCGGGATCGACCTGGCCAACGGGTGCGGAACCGCCATCAAGGCTGCCGGCAACGGGATCATCGTCGCCACGGGACGGCCGCTCTGGCCGTGGGACTCCGCCTACGGCGTGGTGATCGACCACGGCGGTGGCGTCATGACCTGGTACTGGCATCTGCAGTCGCGGGTCATCGTGAGCCCCGGTCAGTCGGTATCGATCGGCCAGACGATCGGCTACGAGGGCACCACCGGCAACTCGACTGGGTGCCATCTGCACTTCGCGGTGAATGACCGCGGCGTCTGGGAGAACCCGCGCTTCTACCTTCCCTAGCGGGTAGTGGCGGGCTCCAGCGCGCGGGCCGCCGGCAGGTAGAGGCGCTCCACGTACTCGCCGAGCATCCGCGCCGTGCTGAATCGCCAGATCGATCCGGCGATCGCGGCGCGCATGGTGGCCAGCCACGGTTCGGAAAGGCCGTCCTCGTTCCGCGCGTAGAAGCGAGGGACAACCTCGTCCTCCAGGAGCCGATACAGCTCGGCCGCGTCGGCCTCGTCCTGGGCCTCGTAGTCGTCGACCGTGTCCCGCCCACCGATGGCCCATCCGTTGGCGCCGTCGAATCCCTCGTCCCACCATCCGTCGAGGATGCTGATCGACGGGATTCCGTTCATGGCCGCCTTCATCCCCGAGGTGCCCGAGGCTTCCATCGGCCGCCGGGGGTTGTTCAGCCAGATGTCAACGCCGCCGACCAGGAACCTGGCGATGCGCATGTCGTAGTCCTCGACGATGAAGATGCGATCGCGCAGCGGTTCTGAGCGTGACAGCGTGAAGATGCGCTCGATCACCTGCTGGCCCGGTCGGTCCGCCGGATGCGCCTTGCCGGCCAGCACGACCTGCACCGGCCGCTCGGTGTCGGACAGGAGGCGGGCCAGGCGCTCTTCGTCGCGGAAGAGCAGGTCGGCCCGCTTGTAGGTGGCCATCCGGCGAGCGAACCCGATCGTCAGGGCATCCGGGTCGAGGACGCTGTGCAGGATGCGCAACCCGTCCGGCGCCTCCCCGTGGCGAGCGAACTGTCGCGCCAGCCGACGCCGCAGGAATTCGACGAGCTCGCGCTTCTGCTGCCGATGCGCTCCCCACAGGTCGGCAGCGGTCACCGCGTCGAGGTGCGCGAAGGTCTCGGGACCGGCCGCATCGCTTCCGAGTGACCCACCGACCGCGCGCTCGTAGAGGCGCCGCATCGGTCGGCCGAGCCACGTGGACACGTGGACGCCGTTGGTGACCGTGTCGATCTCGTGTCCGGCCACCGATGACCAGGTGGCGGTGGCCGTTGCGGCATGCAGGGCGCTGACTGCGTTGGCATCGGACGCGTGGCGCAGGACGAAGGCGGTCATGTCGAACGGGGCGTCGGGCTCGTCTCCGCGTCCGCGCCCGAGCTCCAGGAGTTCTGCGGCCGGCATCCCGCTCTCCTTCAGCCACGGCGAAAGTGAGGTCGCCACCAGATGTCGATCAAAGGTCTCGTTTCCGGCCGGAACCGGGGTGTGGATGGTGAAGACGGAATTTCGCCCGACCCGGCGCAGGGCGTCGGCCGGCGCGAGCTCCGGTTCGGTGCCGAGCAGCTCACGTGCCCGCTCGAGGAGGAGGAAGGCCGAGTGACCCTCGTTGAGATGCCAGGCAGCCGGCTCGATCCCCAGCCCACGCAGCGCTCGCACCCCACCGACCCCCAGCACCAACTCCTGGCAGAGTCGCATCTCGCGACCACGGACATACAGGATGTGGGTGATCGGTCGGTCCGAGCCGTCGTTGGCCGGAATATCCGTATCGAGCAGCAGCAGTGGAACGCGGCCCACCAGTGCGACCCACACTGCCGCATGCACCTGTCGATCGGGCAGATCGACGCTCACCTGGAGGGCGGACCCATCCTGGCTGCGCGCGCGACGGAGTGGGAGCATCCCGGGGTCGATATCCGGCTGTGCGTGCTCCTGGTGGCCGTCGGCGTCGATCTGCTGGCGGAAGTAGCCGCGCCGATACAGGAGGCCAATGCCTATGAAGGGGAGCGCCGCGTCCGAGGCCGACTTGCAGTGGTCGCCCGCCAGGATGCCAAGACCGCCGGAGTAGATCTGCATCGATTCATGGATGCCGTACTCCGCGCAGAAATAGGCGACCGGCCCCGGGAGGCTGGCCGCCGGGTCGGAGGCGGCCGCCCGGCGATACCACGAGTCGGACCCGTTCTCCATGTACCGACCGAACTCGTCGAGGAGTCGGCTGGCGTCGACCATGAAATCCTCATCAGCAATGAGGGCAGCCCAGCGTCCCGCCTCGAGTCCGGTCAGTACGGGGATCGGATTTCGGTGTCGCGCCCAGGCCGCGGAGTCGATGCGCGCAAAGAGCGCACCGGCGCGCGGGGTCCAGCTCCACCAGAGGTTATAGGCCAATTCGCCGAGGCCCTCGAGCGCGGGCGGCAGCCCGAAATCGTGGCCTGGCAGGGTCGGCACCTGCACGGGGTTCGTCATCGACGCCCGATTCTACGGGACCGTGACCCAGCGCAACGTACGCGGTTCGCGCGCAGATGCGCCTACTCATCGCTGCGGGCCATCGCCGCCGTCGGCAGACGGGGTAGGCTATCCCCCCATGATGGACGGCTACTCGGTGCCAGAGACAGCGTCTGTACTCGGGGTTCCCGAAGGGAAGGTCTGGGAGCTTCTGGCCCGAGGCGTTCTCTCCGGCGCACCCGAGGGCGACGGGATGCGCGTCTTCCTCAAGGAGAACCCCGCGCCGATGGCGTCGCATGGTGACCGGTTCGCGCCACCCCCGGCGAATGGCGGCGGAGCCTCCGTCGCTGCCGAGACGACACCCTTCCGAGAGCTCCTGACCGAATTCCGCAACCTCACCGAGCGTTACGGGCAGGCGCTCCTGGCGCTGGGCGAGGCGCGCGGCGAGGTCGCCGGCCTTCGGTCTCGCGTCGATCTCCTCGAAGCCCGCCTCGACCTGCGGCTTCCCGGGCCTGGCATCGTCCCTCCGGTGACGTGGGAGCGCCCGACGCCCCCCGATCCGATGGCCGAGCCCAGAATCGAGCCACGGCCACAGCGCGATGCCCGCGAGCACCATGGAGACGTGGCGCCCGCGCCGGTCGTGAAGCCCACCAAACGTGCGCCCGCAGCGCGGCGCTCGCGCACTGCCCGATCAGCGGTCGCGGGGTTCGCCGAGGCCCTCGCTCGAGCACAGGACCCGACCACCGCGGAGATGCCGAGTGTCGCCGACGTTGCCCGGCAGCCTGAATCAGCGGAGGAGCCAGGCGTCGCGGCGCCCGATGCGATCGCACCGACCGTGGCGACGGAGGCGTTCGCGAGCGAGACATCGCTGGCAGCGGCCGCGGATGCGCGGCCCGACGCCCCTGATCCAACCGTCTCGCCTTCCTACAGCACCGATGTGATCGAGCCCGACTGGTTTGCCGATGGCGACTTCGCGTGGCTCGACGCAGCTGAGATCGAGGCACAGGTGGCCGCGACCAGAGCCTCGGCCGAGCCGGAACCAGAGCCGGAACCAGAGCCGCCGGTCTTCAAGGCGGAGCCGATCGACACGCGAGCCGCGTCCGAGGCTTCGTCATTCGGGTCCGAGATCGGTCTCGACGCCGATCCGCCGCTCCCCGAACCTGGTCCCGCAGAGGCCCGTCAGGATGCGGGATCCACCGCAGTTGCGGTCGAGCCCGTTCCAGCGCCTGACCTAGCGCCGGCGCCAGACCTGGGGCTCACCGATGCGGTGGAGGACTCGCCGGAATTCAGCATGGAGGCGGCCGAACCCTTCCACATCGGTATCGGTGAATCGCCTTCGAATGTCGCCCCGGAGTGGAGGCGCGCACCCGACCTGGCGGTCGAGTCGAATGCGTCAGAGGATCCCGAGCTCGCGCGCCCGGAGACGGTATCGGGCTCCGCGCAAACGATGGTCGATGAGATGGAGGTCGCGGCGAGCGCATGGCGCGAGCCGGTCGAGGACGAGGGCCTCGCGAGGCTTGCGCGGCAGGAGGGCTGGGACGCCGCGGAGGTCGAGGCGATTCGCGCGCTGGTCGGCCAGGGAGCCCCGGCCGAGCTCGTTCTGCCCGGGGCCGATGATCTCGACGAGGCGATGGCCGCGCTGAATGCCGGTCGACCGGCGAGCGCGAGCCCGAACGCGCCGCAGCCGACGTTGCGCCAGGCGGTCTTTTCGCCGCCGGCTGCTCGACCACCGGCGCCTCGTCAGCCCACTGGCGACCCGGCCTGGCTCCGCGGCCGGCGTGGCCCCGCGGCGACCGCGTTCCGCAGATTGCGCCGCCTCTTTACTGAATGACCGCCCACGGTGTCGGCGGCGGTCGGCGGACGCGCCTGCCCGACCTCGGGCCCCGCGGCGAAGGCTGGGTGGCCGGCCAATTCGTCCTGCTGGCGTTGGTGGCGATGGCCAGCCTTCCGTACCTGGGGAGCATCGCGCCACAGACGCCCGTCCGCTGGGTCCTGCTCGGTCTTGGTGGCATCGAGGTGCTGATCGGCGGCCTGGCCATCATCCGCGCCTTCGCAGACCTCGGGCGCAGTTTGACGCCGATGCCGCGACCGCACGCCGATGCCGAGATGGTTGAGCGCGGCATCTATCGACGTATCCGCCACCCGATCTACGCCGGCCTGATCCTGGCGGCGGTCGGCTGGGCCACGTTCACCGGTAGCCCTCCGGCCTTCGCGGCGGCGGTCGCACTTGGTCTCTTCATGGACGCCAAGGCGCGCCGCGAGGAGGCGTGGCTGTCCGATCGGTATCCCGAATACGCCGGGTACCGGAAGCGGACGAAGCGATTCCTGCCCGGGGTCTACTGACAGACGGTCGCTTGACAGGTGCCACCGGGTGGGGATAATGATTCGCGTGCCACGAACTATTCGCGACGCGCAAACCGTCGCCACCGACCTGATGGCCGAGCTCGGCCCGCTGATCGCCGGCGAGCGGGCCGCATTCGCGCAGCGCTGCCACGATCGATCGATCTCGATGTCGCACCTGCACCTGATGACGCTGCTCGAGTCGCTCGGCCCGCTCCCGATGGGCCGCGTGGCGGAGATGCTCGGATCCGGCCTGCCGACGGCGACCGGCATGGTGACCCGGATGGAGGAGCGCGGGCTGGTCGAGCGGACGCACGACACCGGTGACCGCCGCGTCGTCCTCGTTCGCCTTACCGCCGAGGGGGAGGCGGACCTGCACCAGATCCAGGTCGAGCGGGGCCGGCGCATGGCGCTGGCGGTCGACCACCTTTCCGACGCCGAGCGTGCCGCGCTGCTCTCGTCGATCAGGGTGCTGCGAGCCGCATTTGCACGCGTAAACGAAGAACGCGGAGCCAACTGACTTGAGCGAAGCAAGCCTGACACGCAGGGCAAACGGAGCGGCCACCGATGCCCCCGTGCAGATCGACCCGCGGGCACGGACCGAAATCCTCATCGCCGTGCTGCTGGCGGTCTTCCTCTCGGCCCTTGACCAGACCATCGTCGGTACCGCTCTCCCGCGCATCGTCGACGATCTGCGCGGCAACGAGTTCTACACCTGGGTGGTCACGGTCTACCTGCTGACAGCCACCGTCTCGGGACCGATCTACGGCAAGCTGTCCGACCTGTTCGGGCGACGGCCGATGGTGATGTTCGGAGTCAGCCTCTTCCTGATCGGCTCGGCCCTGTCCGGGATCTCGCAGGAGATGTGGCAGCTGGTCGCCGCTCGCGGTCTGCAGGGCCTCGGCGCCGGCGCGATCTTCCCGATCGCTCTGGCCGTGATCGGCGACCTGTTCACCCCGGCCGAGCGCGGCAAGTACCAGGGTCTATTCGGTGCCGTCTTCGGCATCAGCGCCCTGATCGGCCCTGCCCTGGGGGGTTTCCTCACCGACAACTTCTCGTGGCACTGGGTCTTCTTCGTCAACCTGCCCGTCGGCGCGGTGGCGCTGGTCATCATCTGGCGCCTCTTGCCGCCGATCAGGCATCCCGAGCGCGCGCGCAGCATCGACTACCTGGGGAGCGTCGTCTTCGCCGCCGCGCTCGTGCCGATCCTGATCGGCCTCACCAACAAGCGGACGCTCGAGTGGAGCGATCCCTGGGTTGGCGGGCTCATCGGGGTTGGCCTGGCCTTCTCCGCGCTCTTCGTGTGGGTCGAATCGCGGGCCTCTGAGCCGATCCTGCCGCTCAGCCTCTTCCGTAGCCGTTCGATCACCGTCTCGTTGATCGCGGTCTTCCTGGCCAGCTTCGGCTTCTTCGGCGCCATCATCTTCATTCCACTCTGGTTCCAGACGGTCCTGGGATCGAGCGCTACCGAATCTGGCTACCAGATTCTTCCGCTCCTGGCGGGGCTGATCATCAGCTCCGTCGTCTCGGGGCAGGTGATCAGCCGCACGGGGCGCTATCGGTGGCTGATCGTGGTTGCCATGGGGCTCGTGGCGGCGGGTCTGGCACTGATGACCCAGCTGCGAGGCGACACCAGCCTGGGCGAGATGTGGATCTGGATGGTGGTGGCGGGGATGGGGATTGGACCGAGCCTCGCGGCATTCACCATCGTGGTGCAGAACGCCGCCCCCTTTGTACAGCTCGGTGCGGCCACCGGTGCGCTGACCTTCTTCCGCCAGGTCGGCGGGACGGTCGGGCTGGCGCTCGGTGGCACCCTCTTTGGCTCCGCATTGATACGGGAGTTGCCGACCCAGATGAACCTGGCGGGGGTGCCGGAGGATATCGCCGGGCGGTTCGCGCCTTCAGGTGCGGGGAGCGACTTCAGCTCGGTGGGCGATCTGGGCGCGCAGATCCTGGCCAATGTGCCGGAGCAATTCCGGTCGGCGGTCGAACCGTATATTCCGAACATCGTGAGCGGATTCAACAATGCGTTCAGCCTGGCCATCGGCAGCGCGCTGTGGATCGGCGTGGTGGCAGCCATAGGGGCGACGGTCGCGACGCTCTTCTTCCTGCCCGAGCTGCCGCTGCGCACGCATCACGGGCCGGAGCGCGTGGAGCCCTCCGAAATCGATGGCTCCGAGCCGGCCCCGATGGTCGCATTCGACTGAGGACGGTTGATGCTGACCTACGGCCCGACCACCGCGCTCATCGTCGTTGACATGCAGAACGACTTTGCCGATCCGGCGGGCAGCCTGTCGGTGCGCGGCGGCGAAGCGGTTGTCGGTCGCGTCAACGACCAGGTACAGCGGGCGGTTGGCGCCGGCGCTTCCGTGTTCTACACGCAGGATTGGCACCCCGTCTCCACGCCGCACTTCGCCAAGGACGGCGGCATCTGGCCGGTTCACTGCGTGGCCGACACCTGGGGTGCGGACTTCCATCCCTCCCTGATCGTCGCCGGCGAATGCGTTCGCAAGGGGCGCGATGGCGAGGACGGGTATTCGGGGTTCATGATGCGCCACCCGACCAGTGGGGACGAGCGATCCACCGGGCTCGAGGCGATGCTGCGCGCGTCGCACGTGACTGAGGTCGTCGTGTGCGGGCTGGCGACCGACTACTGCGTACGTGCCACCGCACTCGACGCCGTGCGCCTGGGCTTCCAGGCGACCCTTCTCACCGATGCCGTGGCCGCGGTCGACCTGGCGCCCGGGGACGGAGAGCGCGCGCTTGCCGAGATGTCAGTGGCGGGGATCACCCTTGAGCCCGCGGCACCCGGCGACGCCGGGATCGGTTCGGACTAGCGAGACCCGGCTAGCGGCGGCGTGCCGCTGCGACCAGCGCGACCCCGCCCACCACCGCGATGGCGCCGAGCACGATCCAGGTCCGGTCACCGGTCATGAAGCTGCCCGGGGCGAAGGGCAGATTCACCCCCTGGGCGATCCAGACCGCCCCACCCAGGGTGATCATGACGCCAAGCACGGTTCCGATGGTGCGCATCCGTTCGTCAGGATAGCGCGGCCGACCGATCTCCCCCTATTGCGCTCCACAGGTGTACGCGTATACTCGCGCCAGTCGGGCCGTATGAGAAACGGCGCCAGCAGCCTTCCCTCCCCCTCCCACCACGTCCAATCGTCGGCTCACGGGGTAGCGGCAAGACCCGTGGCCGGCGTCACTCTCAGACGTGGATGCCCGACATGGCAACTCTATGTGGGAGGGTCCTTCGTGGCCTACACCGATCAGGTTCTAACCTGCGCCGACTGCGGAATCGACTTTGTCTTCTCCGCATCCGAGCAGGAATTCTTCGCGCAGAAGGGATTCACCTCTGCGCCCAAGCGCTGTTCGTCCTGTCGGGCACAGCGACGCGCCACCGGCGGCGGGGGCGGCGGCGGCAGCTATGCAGCCGGCGGCAACGGTGGCGGCGGCTACGGCGGGGGCGGCTACAGCCGTGGCCCGCGCGAGATGTTCGACGCGACGTGCGCACGCTGCAGCAAGGAGACCCAGGTCCCCTTCCGTCCGACCGGCGCACGCCCGGTCTACTGCAGCGACTGCTTCCGGCTGATGCGCGAATAGTCCCGCACCGGTTCAGCAGCCAGAGGCGGCGCCCGCAAGGGTGCCGCCTCTGGCGTTTCCTGCTCGACCGGCCGGTCCCTATGATGGGTACGACATGCACGAGATGACCGATTGGAAAGAGCTGGCCGCGCAGTTTCGCGTCGATTCGATCCGCTCCTCGTCCGCGGCGGGGTCCGGACACCCGACCAGCTCGATGTCGGCCGCCGATCTCCTTGCCGTCCTGGCCTCGAAGTACCTCCGCTACGACTTCGACGAGCCGGGCGACCCGCGCAACGACCACCTGATCTTCTCCAAGGGTCACGCCTCGCCGCTCCTCTACGCCTTCTACCGTGCGGCCGGGGCGATCAGCGACCAGGAGATGCTCAGCTTCAGGAAGGCGGGGAGCCCGATCGAGGGCCATCCGACGCCGGTCCTCCCGTGGGTCGACGTGGCGACCGGTTCGCTGGGGCAGGGCCTGCCGATCGCGGTCGGCGTGGCGCTCGCCGGCAAGCGACTCGATCGCCTGCCGTATCGGATCTGGTGCCTGTGCGGTGACTCGGAGATGGCCGAGGGGTCGATGTGGGAAGCCTTCGAAGCTGCCGCACACAACGGCCTCGACAACCTGACCGCGATCGTGGATGTGAACCGGCTGGGACAGACGGGCGAGACGATGCACGGATGGGACCTGTCCGCGTACGCCGCGCGCATCGGCGCCTTTGGCTGGCACGTGATCGAGATCGACGGCCACGATCTGGGTGCCATCGATGCCGCCTACGCCGAGGCGCTGGCCACCGAAGGACGCCCGACGGCGATCCTTGCCCGTACCGAGAAGGGGCACGGCGTCGCGTCGGTCGCCGACCGCAACGGCTTCCACGGCAAGCCGATGGCGGACTCCGAAGCCGCGATCGCCGAGCTCGGCGGGACCCGCAATATCTCGCTCGCTGTCACCGCTCCGAGCGGTGATCGGCGTGCGCACTCCTTCCCGGTCGGACCGCTGGTGCTGCCGACCTATCCAGTTGGAACGAACGAAGCGACGCGCAAGGCCTACGGCGACGCGCTGGTGGCGCTGGGCACCGCGCGCGGTGACGTCGTTGCACTCGACGGCGAGGTGGGGAACTCGACCTTCTCGGAGCTGTTCGCGAATGCCCACCCGGATCGCTTCTTCCAGTCGTACATCGCCGAGCAGCAGATGGTGGCCAACGCCATCGGTCTGCAGGTTCGAGGCTGGCGACCGTTCGCCGCGACCTTCGCCGCGTTCCTGTCACGCGCTTACGACTTCGTCCGCATGGCGGCCATCAGCCGCGCCGACATCGTCCTCGCCGGGTCCCACGCGGGCGTGAGCATCGGTGAGGACGGGCCGTCGCAGATGGCGCTCGAGGACCTCGCCTCGCTGCGCGCCGTCTTCGGCAGCACGGTGCTCTATCCCTGCGACCCCAACCAGACCGCCGCACTGCTGCCGCTGTTGGCGGACCTGCACGGGATCGTCTACCTGCGCACCACCCGCGAGAAGCTGCCCGTCATCTACCCGCCCGGCGAGGGATTCGAGATCGGCGGGAGCCGCGTCGTGCGCCAGACCGATACCGACCAGGTCACCCTGGTCGGGGCGGGGATCACCCTCCACGAGTCGCTGGCCGCCGCCGCAGTACTTGCCGAGGAGGGGATCGCCGCGCGGGTGATCGACTGCTACTCGATCAAGCCGATCGACGCCGAGACGCTGCGCGCCGCGGCGCGCGAGACGCGGGCGATCATCACCGTGGAGGATCACTGGCCGGAGGGCGGCCTCGGCGACGCGGTGCTCGAGGTGTTCGCCGCCGACCCACAGCGTCCCCCGGTGGTGAAGCTGGCCGTACGAGTCATGCCCGGATCGGCCACGCCGGCGGAGCAGCTCGCCCTGGCGGGCATCGACGCCGCACATATCGCCGCCGCCGCACGCGACGCACTGAAGGAGTACACATCGTGAACACGCTGCAGCGACTGCATGTCGAGCAGGGCCAGAGCCCATGGGTCGACTTCATCGATCGAGAGCTGATCGCCTCCGGACGCCTGGCGGCGCTGGTCGATGACGGTATCCGTGGCCTCACCAGCAACCCGACCATCTTCGCCAAGGCGGTCGCCACCGGTCAGTACGACGCGCTGATTCGATCCGGGATCGCGGCTGGGCAGGGGGGGCGCGAGATCTTCGAGGAGATCGAGGTGGCCGATGTCGGTGACGCCGCAGATGTCCTGCGCGGCGTCTACGACGCGTCGGGTGGGACCGATGGTTTCGTTTCGATCGAAGTGGAGCCCGACCTGGCCGATGACACCGCGGCCACCCTCGAGCGCGCTCGCCAACTGTGGCGCCGCCTTTCGCGACCGAATCTGCTCGTCAAGATCCCGGCGACACCGGCCGGTCTGCCGGCGATCGAGGCGGCCATCGCCGAAGGGATCAGCATCAACGTAACGCTCATGTTCAGCGTCGAGGTGTATCGGGCAGTGGCCCGCGCCTACATCGCCGGGCTGCGGCGTCGCCTGGCGGCAGGCGGGGAGATCGGTCGGATCGCATCGGTGGCGAGCTTCTTCGTTTGCCGGGTCGACACCAAGGTGGACAAGGTGCTCGACGCCATCGGGTCCGACGGCGCGCTCGCGCTGCGCGGCCGCGCGGCGATCGCCAACGCGAAGATGGCGTACGCGGCGTACGGGGAGATCTTCGGCGGCGAGGAGTTCGCCGATCTGCGCGCGGCCGGTGCACGGGTTCAGCGCTGCCTGTGGGCCAGCACCTCGACCAAGAACCCCGACTACCGCGACGTTCTGTACGCCGAGGAGCTGATCGGTCCCGACACCGTCGACACCCTGCCATCGGAGACGATCGCCGCATTCCTCGACCACGGGGTTGTTGCACGCACCCTGGATGCCGGGCTGGACGAGGCGCACGCCACGCTGCGGGCTATCGAGCAGCAGGGGATCAGCATGCAGCAGGTGACCGATGAGCTGATCGCCGAGGGGGTGGCCTCCTTCGGGCGCTCGTTTGACGAGCTGTTGGCGGCCATCGATGCGCAGCGGCAGGCGCTCGCCCCGGCGTGACGGCCCGCATGAACCTGCCGGCAGTGCTCGACGCGGCGGTCGCTGCGCGAATCGCCGCATGGGACGCCGATCGCGTCGCCGAGCGGCTCTGGGCCCGCGACGGGAGCCTGTGGGCCGCCTCCGGCAAGCCGCCGGAGGCGGTCGCCGCCTGGTTGGGCTGGCTCGACCTGCCGGAATCAATGGCCGCCCGGGTCGGCGAGCTGCACCGGCTGGTGCGCGAGGCGCTCGCGGACGACTACACCCGCGCGGCCGTCCTGGGGATGGGCGGTTCCAGCCTGGCCCCCGAACTCTTCAGCCACCTGTTCGGTGACGCGCTCGGTGCCCCGGCTCCAGGTTCTGCCGGGCTCGAACTGCGGATCCTCGATTCGACCCACCCCGATGTGGTGCGCGGTTTCCGCTCATGGGCGGAGTCGGCGCGCACCCTCTTCTGTGTGAGCAGCAAGTCCGGCTCGACCACGGAGCCGAACGCCTTCCAGGCGGCGATGGCCGCCCACGCCCCCGCACTTGATTTCGTGGCCATCACCGACCCCGGGTCGGCGCTCGCCGACACCGCGCGCGCGCAGGGGTTCCGAGCCATTGTCGATGGGCCGCCCGACGTTGGCGGCCGCTACTCGGCGCTCTCGGTCTTCGGGCTGGTGCCGGCCGCGCTGCACGGGGTTGACGTGGGTGCCGTCCTCGCGCGGGCGGCCGCCATGTCGGACGCCTGCCGTCGCGCGGCGACTGACAACCCGGGCCTGGGGCTCGGCGCGACGCTCGCCGAGGCGGCACTGGCCGGACGCGACAAGCTGACCATCTTCACCTCGCCACGCCTAGCCGGACTCGGCGACTGGATCGAGCAACTGGTCGCGGAGAGCACCGGCAAGGATGGCCACGGGATCGTGCCGATCGTCGGCGAGCCCGTCGGCGACGCAGACGCATACGGTCAGGATCGGCTCTTCGTGGTCATCTCGCTGATCGGTGACCCTGATCCGCCGGGGTCGGCCATCGCCGCGGAGCTCGAGGCGGCCGGGCACCCGGTCGTGCGCCTGGAGCTCGCCGATCGGCTCGACATCGGCGCCGAGTTCATGCGCTGGGAGGTCGCCACCGCCGCGGCGGGGATCTCGCTGGGGATCAACCCGTTCGACCAGCCGAACGTGCAGGAGAGCAAGGACGCCACCGTCGCGCTGCTCGAAGCGTTCCGCCGCGATGGAGCGCTCCCCCTGCCGCCGCCGCTGGTGGCCGGGCCGGGGATCACCGCCTACGCCGACCCGACGGCGATCGGCGGCGAACCGGTCAGCGTCGAGGATGCGGTTGCGAGCCTCCTCGGGAGCGCCGCCGCCGGCGACTACTTCGCGGTCCTCGCGTACCTTGCCGCTGACCCCGGTACGACGGCCGCCCTGCAACGCATCCGCGCCGCGGTCCGCGACACGCTCGGTGTCGCCACCACCGTCGGCATCGGCCCGCGATTCCTGCACTCGACGGGCCAATTGCACAAGGGCGGTCCACCGAGCGGGATCTTCCTGCAGATCACCGCGGATCCGGTGCGGGATCTGCCGATCCCCGGCTGGGATGAGAGCTTCGGCATGCTGATCGCTGCACAGGCGCTCGGCGACCTCGCGTCGCTGCAGGGCCGTGGTCGTCGCGTGCTGCGGCTGCATCTTGCCGATCCGGCAAGCGGGCTGGAGCGCGTGGAGACGATGATCATTCGCGCACTGGGGCGGGCGGACGCCGCATGACGGGCGCGGACATGACAGAAGGAACGGGAGGCGGCTGATGCAGATCGGAGTTGCGGGGCTGGGACGCATGGGGGCCGGCATGGCACGCCGCCTGGCCCGCGCCGGTCACCACGTCGTCGCCTGGAACCGAACCGAGTCGGTCGGCATCGCCCTCGCCGCCGAGCCGGAGAGCGCCGGTCGGGTGATCGTGGCCGAGCCACTCGAAACATTCGCCGCACTCATGAGCGGACCGCGCCACGTGGTCATCAGCGTGCCGGCCGGCGACGCCACCGACGCCCTGATCGACGACCTGGCGGCGATCCTCTCCTCGGGCGACGTGATCGTCGACGCGGGGAACAGCAACTTCCACGACTCGCAGCGGCGGGCCGCCGCGCTCGAGGCGCGCGGGCTCGACTTCCTCGACATGGGCGTCAGCGGCGGCATCTGGGGGCTCAAGGTCGGCTTCTGCGCCATGCTCGGCGGGAAGCGCGATGTCTTCGATCGATTCGAGCCGGTGGTGAGGGACCTCGCGCCGGAGGGCGGCTACCTGTACTGCGGCCCGGCCGGCGCCGGCCACTACGTGAAGATGGTCCACAACGGGATCGAGTACGGGCTGATGCAGGCGTACGGCGAGGGGTTCGACATCCTCCACGCGTCCGATTTCGACCTCGACCTGGCCGCCGTGGCGCGCATGTGGCAGAACGGATCGGTCATCCGCTCGTGGCTGCTCGACCTCGCCGGTGACGCCTTCGAAAAGGAGGGGAACGACCTCGCCGACCTGAAGGGCTGGGTCGCCGACTCGGGCGAGGGACGCTGGACGGTCGCCGAGGCGATCGCGCACGACGTTCCCGCCCCGGTCATCACGCTCGCCCTCATCCAGCGTCTCCGCAGCCGCCGCGAGCCTGACAGCTTCAGTGACCGGGTCCTGGCGGCCCTGCGCAACGAGTTCGGTGGGCACGCCGTGAAGTCGTCGGGTGGCGAGAGCTGAGGGGCCGATGACCACCGAGCCCGAGGCCGAGACGGAGCGCCGGAGCCCGCCGCCGCACGATGGGACGCCGACGAGCGGTGATCGCAATCCGCTGCGCGAGGGACTCCGCCTCGAGCGGATCCCGGAGCCCTGCACCATGGTCATCATCGGTGCCACCGGCGACCTGGCCGAACGCAAGCTGGCCCCGGCCCTGTACAACCTGATGCTCGGCGGGTTCTTGCCGCCGGAATTCACGGTGGTTGGCTTCGCACGCCGCGAGCTGACCGACCAGGCGTTCCGCGACCACCTGCGTGCTGGGATCGACGAGTACAGTCGCAACCGTCCCGCCAAGGACTCGATCTGGGAGTCGTTCAGCGGCAGCATGGAGTACCAGCGCGGCGAGTTCCACGAAGCGGCCGCCTGGGCCGAGCTCGCCAAGCGGCTCGAGCGTATCGATCGCGATCGCGGAACCGCCGGGAATCGACTCTTCTACCTGGCGGTCCCACCGACGCTGCACCCCGAGATCGTCCGGCAGCTTGGCGCCGCTGGCCTGGCATCGAGCGGCGCGGTGCGTGGCGCCCGGCGAAAGGGCTGGTCGCGGGTGATCGTCGAGAAGCCATTCGGATCGGATCTGGGCAGCGCGCAGACGCTGAATAGACAGGTGCGCGAGGTCTTCGACGAGGAGCAGATCTTCCGCATCGACCATTACCTCGGCAAGGAGACGGTGCAGAACCTATCGGTCTTCCGCTTCGGCAACGGGCTCTTCGAGCCGATCTGGAACCGACGCTACATCGACTCGGTGCAGATCACCGTGGCCGAGACGGTGGGCGTGGAGGGGCGGGGCGAGTTCTACGACCAGACCGGCGCGCTGCGCGACATCGTCCAGAACCACGCCCTGCAGCTGATGGCCGTCTTCGCGATGGAGCCACCGATCGAGTTCCGCGCCCAGGACCTGCGCGACGAGAAGGTCAAGGTGCTTCGCGCGGTGAAACCGATGTCTCCCGGCGACGTGGCGCAGGACACGGTGCGGGGCCAGTACCAGGCGGGCTGGGTGGCGGGTGAGGCGGTGCCGGCCTACCGGGACGAGCCGGAGGTGGCGCCCGAGTCGGAGACCGAGACCTACGCCGCGCTCAAGCTGGAGATCGAGTCCTGGCGGTGGGCCGGCGTACCGTTCTTCGTGCGCACGGGGAAGGCGCTGCCTGCGCGCGCCACCGAGATCGCGGTGCAGTTCAAGCAGGCACCGCTGGCGCTCTTCGCGCGAGCCGGCGCCCCGCCGATGGAACCGAACATCCTCGCCATCCGGGTCCAACCGGACGAGGGGATCCTCCTGCGCTTCGGGGCGAAGGTGCCAGGCCCCGGTTTCCAGATTCGCGGCGTGAACATGGATTTCCGCTACGGCTCGAGCTTCGCAGTGGACTCGCCAGACGCCTACGAGACCCTGATCCTCGACGCCATGATGGGCGACGCCTCGCTCTTCACCCGTGGCGACGAGGTGGAGCGCGCCTGGGAGATCCTCGACCCGATCAGCGCCGCCTGGGCAGGAGGCGAGGGCGGTTCGCTGCGCTTCTACGACGCCGGCAGCTGGGGCCCCACTGCCGCCGACGAGATGCTGGCGCGCGACGGGCGGGCCTGGCGGCGGCCGTGAGCCGCTCTCCAGCCGCCGACAGGGCGCTCTCGGTTCATCGTCGCCTGATGCGCCTGGGCGTGGCCGAGACGGCAGTCGCCGAGCCGTGGGCGGAGCGCGACACCTCGGTCCAGGCCGTCGAGTCGCAACTCGCGCGACTCTGGTCGGTCCCGTCGGCGGACGGGGAGCCGTTCGTCACCGAGAAGGGGATGCCGCACACCCGCGCCTCGGTCCTGAACCTGATCGTGATCGTTCCCGACGACGCGGCAGCCGAGCGGGTGGTGAACACCATGCTGGGCCTCGGGTTTCGCCATCCTTCGCGGGCCATCGTGCTGGTCGCCGATCCGGAGGCGGACGGGCCGCCGCTCGACGCCGCGATCAGTGCGCACTGCCATGACGGCCGCGACGGGACCGACCGGGCGTGCTACGAAGCGGTCGTGCTCGGCGTCCGCGGCGAGGCGGCACGGCACCTTGCCGGCATGGTCGCGCCGCTCCTCATTCACGACCTGCCGACCCACGTCTGGTGGCCGGGCGACCCGCCATTCGCCGACGCCATCTTCGACCAGCTGGTCGCGATGAGCGACCGCGTGATCGTGAACAGCAGCGATTTTGCCGATCTTTTGCTTGGCATGCGCCGCCTCACCACCCTCCGGCGCCGCAGCGGGGTGGGGGACCTGGCCTGGCGCCGGCTGGGCTGGTGGCAGGAGCTCACGGCGCAGTTCTTCGACGCTCCGCGGTTTCGACGCTACCTGCCCAACCTCAACGGACTGGCGATTCGCTACGCAGTTCCCGTTGAGGGCTCGGCGTCCAGTGCCTCCCCGCTCGCGGGCGCGGTCCTGTACGCGGGCTGGATTGCCGCCCGTCTGACCTGGCGGCGCTACCGAACGGTCGGCCCGCTCACGGACGGGTCGCTGCGCCTCTCCCTGGAAGGGCGGCACGAGATGGTGGACCTGCGCATTGAGGCGGTACCTACGCATGAGGTCGAACCGGGCGAGCTGATCTCCGTTCGCCTGCGCGCCTTCGGCGAGACGGGCGCCGCTGAGTTCATCATCGACCGCAGCGGCGACGAGGCGGTGGTCGCCACCAACGCCGATGGCATGACCGCGCTCCTGCGCCGCGTCACCATGGAAGCCTCGACCGAAGCGGAGCTGCTCGCCGCGGACCTGGTCAACGACCGGCACGATCCGACCTACGAAGAGGCGCTCCGCGCCGCCGCCGTCTTCCTGGCGGCGGCACGACCCGTCGAGGCTGCCGGATGACCCGCCGCTTCGTGGTTCTTCCCGACACCGACACGGTCGCGGTCGCGGCTGCCGATCGATTCGTGGCGCTCGGCGCCAACGCGATCCGTCGGCGCGGCTCGTTCCGGGTGGCCATCTCCGGTGGATTCACGCCGCGCGCCGCGTACGCGCTGCTCGCCGCTCCGCCGCGGGCGACCGCGCTCGACTGGTCCCGCGTCGAGCTCTTCTGGGCCGATGAACGGACCGTGCCCCCGGACCATCCGGATTCGAACTTCGGCGCGGCGCGTATCGGCGGCCTGGCGCGGGTCGACGGCCTGCCCGAATCCGCGGTGCACCGGATGCGGGCCGAGGCGCCCGATCTCGACGGATCGGCGCACGCCTACCAGTCCGAGATCGCGACCGTCTTCGGCGTGCCGACCGACGCGAAGCCGCCGCGGTTCGACCTGGTCTGGCTGGGGATGGGACACGATGGCCACACCGCGTCACTCTTCCCCGGCTCGCCCGCGCTCGGTGAGCGGCGCCGCTGGGTCGTCGGGGCGTGGGCGCCGGGGCCATCCTCCTGGCGGATGACCCTCACCTTCCCGGTGCTGAACGCCGCGCGCGAGGCGCTCTTCACGGTGTGCGGCCCGGACAAGGCGGCGGCCTTCGCATCGGTCCGATCCGGGCCGTCTGAGCTGCCCGCCGCGCGCGTCCGGGCACGGCGTACGCTGTGGCTCGTGGACGAGAGCACCGCCGGATCGGGGAGCGATGCGGCATGAACAGCTGGCTCTGGCTGGGTCGCTGCGGTCGCCGCGGGCGTCGGCGCGTACCTCGCCGGCTGGCCGACCTGGGCGGCGTACCGCGCCCGCCAGGCCCGCGATCTGAACGCGGAGCGCTACCTCGCCTGGCGCGGCCGCGCGGATCGGCTCCCCCGCAACGACGTGCTCAGTGGGGCGGAACGTCAGCGCCTGGGGATCGCCATCGGCCTGGCGCTGGTGGGGGTCGTCTGCCTCTTCCTCTCCTTCATGTCGGGATAGCCGGTGCGTGTCGAGCTGCTCTACTGGGACGGCGATCAGGCGTACATGACCGCCCGCCAGCGGCTGGTGGAGGTGCTCACCGAGGATTCGTTTGAGACCCCGATCCAGATGATCGCGGTCAATTCGCTTGTCGATGCGGAGTTCCTCGGCTTTGTCGGGTCACCCACCATCCGCATCGACGGGATCGACATCCACTCCGCCGCGGATCTGCCGATCGGCCTGGGGCTGCGGACCTATCCCTCCGACGACGACCTCGACGGGCCGCCCTCCGAGCCGGTCCCCGGCAAGCGCCTGATCCGGCGCGCGGTTGAGCGGGCGCGCGGCTGGGGACACGGGCGGCACGGCTGATGGGTGCTGCCGCACTGAGGGCGGTCTTCCTGTGGCTCTCCCATCGTCGCTGGATGGCGCGCCTCGCCATGGGCACCCCGCTGGTGCGGCGCGTAGCGTTCCGCTTCGTGGCCGGGACCACGCTCGACCAGGCCGCCGCCGCCGCTCGTGCCCTGAACGAATCGGGCATCAGCGCCACGCTCGACGTGCTCGGGGAGAGCGTTGCGGAGCGGGCCACGGCCGAGCGCGCGGCCGCCGCGTACGTTGAAAGCCTCGACCGGATCGCCGCGGACGGCCTCGATGCCAACGTCAGCGTGAAGCTGACCCAGATGGGGCTCGACCTCTCTACCGACACGTGCGTCGAGGTGCTGCGCCCCGTGCTCGAGGTTGCCCGGCGCCATGGAATCTTCGTGCGGATCGACATGGAGTCGTCGGCCCACACAGATCGCACCCTCGCCGTGGTCGGGCAGCTCCGCGCCGAGGGCTTCGACATCGGGCCGGTGATCCAGTCCTACCTCCACCGATCGCCGGCCGACCTGGCACCGCTGGCGACCGAGGGCGTGCGGGTCCGCGTCTGCAAGGGCGCATACGACGAGCCGGTGTCGATCGCCTGGCACCGCCGGGGGGAGATCAATCGGTCCTTCGTCGAGCTGTGCACGACCCTGCTGGAGGCGGATGCCTACCCGGGGATCGGCACACACGACCCCGAACTGGTCGATGCCGTGCGCCGCGTTGCCGAGGAGAAGGGCGTGCCGAAGGATCGATTCGAGTTCCAGCTGTTGTACGGCATCCGGCGGGATCTGCAACGCCAGCTGGTGGCCGATGGCTACCGGGTGCGCGTGTACGTCCCGTACGGCACCGAGTGGTATCCCTACTTCATGCGGCGACTGGCCGAGCGCCCGGAGAATGTCCGCTTCCTGCTGCGAAGCGTCTTCGGCGAGCGTTCCTGACCGCCAATCTGCGTCGTCGGGGCAAGCGCGCTAGACTCGGACGGACCATGGTGACCCGCCGATGAGCGCCAACAAGCGGCCCAGCACCTCGAGCCTGCGCCGGTTCATCACCACGCGACCGTACGTCGCCATCGCCGAGCTTCGGCGCCGATTCGGCCTCGACGACCCCGATGCCATGACGCTCCTGCAGCGTGACGGTCAGTCCGCCTGGATCGGCCTGCCCGAGCGCGAGGCGACCAAGCTGCAGGACCTGTGGCTGCGCGACGAGATCGGGATGGAGCTCGCGGTCGAGGTCCGCGCCCCGGTCGTGGTCGGCATCTACCCGATGCGAATCGCGCGCTACATGATGGACGGCGGTAACGGTGGTAGCGGAAGCAACGGGTTCCACCCGACACCCGTGCATGGCACCCCCGCCCCGGTGGCGGATGCCACGCCGCCGACCGCCGCTCCGCGCCCGGTCGCTCCCGCGCAGGGCGCGACCGCTTCCGCCCTGGCCGAGTGACCGTCGTCCTCCTCGGGCGGGACCTGATCATCGCGTCACGGGTCCACGAGGCTGGGGTTCGTGCCGGGATCACCGTCACCCGCGTGGACGACCCCGGCGCCCTGCCCCTTTCAGGGTCGGTCCGTCTACTGCTCGTCGACTGGGGCGACAGGCTGCCGGATTGGGGCGAGCGCCTTGCCGAGTGGTGCGCCGGCGCACCAGAATCGGCCCGACCGCGAGTGCTGCTCTTTGGGCCGCATACCGACCTGCCTGCCCACGCCGAGGCCCGCGCGGCCGGACTCGGGCCGATGATGGCGCGGTCCAAGTTCGTCGCCGACCTGTCGACGCTGATGCCTACCTGATCCAACGCGCCAGTTCGCGGCCATTCAACCGTGCGGGCTGAATGCGGTGCGCGCACGCAACGAATCGCCCGCGATCTCGGGTCGATTGTTGATAACCCCGTTGCAGGCGACTGGTACCAAAGTACTATCGGGTGAGGCGCGTTCCACACCCCACTCCACCGGAATGCACCTAGCGCCCAACTGGCTGCCCATGCGAGGGGGCGAGTAACCCAACTGTAGGCAAAGAGTTCTCAGGGGAGCCCACAGGCACTCCGGACTAGCGGCGAACTTTGGTGACCTGTCCCTGCGGGGTGTCTCGCACCTCGACGCCCAGGGCCGCGAGCTCGTCCCGCAGCGCGTCCGACGCGGCGTACTCGCGGGCGGCGCGAGCCGCCGCCCGCCGCTCAAGGAGCTCCGCCGCACCGGCTGGCAGCTCAACGACGGCATCAGTCGGAACCCCGAGATCCATGCCAAAGACCCGGTCGAAGTCGAGCAGCAGCGCCCGGCGCTGGGCGGGGGACAGGTCATCGGCGGAGGCCACCGCGTGCGCCAGCGCCACTGCAGCCGGCATGGCGAGATCGTCGCTGACAGCCTCGATGAACCGGGCGCGATAGCCGGCCATCGGCTCTGCCGAAAGGTCGACGGCAGCAGCGCTGCCCGCACCCGCATCGTCCGCACCCTCGGCAGCCGCCCGACGCAACCGGCGCAGGCCCGAGGCTGCGCCCTGCATGGCAGGCTCCGTGAAGTCCAACTTCGAGCGGTAGTGCGCGGTCAGAGCAAGGTAGCGGAACTCGAGCGGCTGGAAGCCCTTGGAGGGCAGGTCGCTGACCCGGATGATGTTGCCCGCGCTCTTGGCCATCTTGGCGTCGGCGAGCGTCAGGAATTCGCCGTGCATCCAGACGTTCACGACCTGGTGGCCGGTGACGCCCTCGCTCTGGGCGATCTCGTCCTCGTGGTGCGGGAACTTCAGGTCGATCCCGCCGGTGTGGATGTCGAAGCGCTCGCCCAGGTACTTCATGCTCATCGCCGAGCACTCGATATGCCATCCAGGGAATCCCTCGCCCCACGGTGAGGGCCAGCTCATCAGGCGCCCCGCATCGGCCTTCTTCCAGAGGGCGAAGTCGGCGGCGTTGCGCTTGTCGCCCTCCACCTCGACCCGGAAGCCCGCGCGCGTCGCAGCGACCTTCTGTCCGGACAGCTTGCCGTAGCCGTGGAAGGCCGACACGTCGTAGTAGATCGTGCCGTCGACCTCATAGGCCAACCCCCTGTCGAGCAGCGTCTGGGTGAGCGCCTGCATCTCGGCGATGTGATCGGTCGCCTTGGGCAGGACGTCTGGCGGCCGGATGTTGAGGAGCTTCTCGTCGTCCATCCAGGCTGCGGTGTAGAACTCGGCGATCTCGATGGGGCTCTTCCCCTCCTCGAGCGCCGCGATCAGCATGCGGTCCTCTCCGGTATCGGTCTCGTCGTTGCGCAGGTGGCCGACATCGGTGATGTTCTTGACGTACAGCACCTCGTAGCCGAGGTATTCCAGGGTGCGCCGCAGCAGGTCGCCGAACAGGTAGGTGCGCAGGTTGCCGATATGAGCGTAGCGGTACACCGTGCTGCCGCAGGTGTAGATCGTCACCCGGCCCGGCGTGACCGGCACCACGGGATCAACGCGGCGTGTGAGCGTGTTGTAGAGGCGGACCGGCTGCATGGGCCGGCATTGTAGGACGACTAGCCCGGCTCTCCCGCCACCGATTCGCCGGAGCCCGCCGATTCGGTGCGCAGGGCCCGCAGCGTGCGGTGGTCAGCGCCACCGAATCGCGGCAGGTCGGTGATCGAGGCGGTTCGGCTGAGGCGTTCGCTCATCTTGCCGAGCACGACCTTGCTGAACTCCGGGACGTCCATCAGCGTGCGCAGCGTGTCCGCCGGGATCTCGAGCAGGGTCGTCTCCTCCTCGGCGACCACATCGGCGGTGCGGACGCTGCCGGTGAGCGCGGCGATCTCGCCGAAGATGTCGCCCGTCGCCATGCTCGACAGGGCGCGGTACTCGCCTTCGCCGCCGGTGGTGCCCGCCACGGTGCGCCCGGCCAGGATGAAGAAGGCCGCGTCGCTCTGCTCCCCAGCGCGGGTGATGGCCGTACCGGGCGCCGCCTGGCGGACGCGGGCACGCTCGATCAGCGACTCGCGGTCACGAGGAGGCAGCCCGGAGAGGGCCGGCCAGTAGCGTCCCAGCAGCTCGATATCGGCCATGCTCGCCGTCCTGCCGGCAGCAAGCCCGGGGGCACCCGGTGCGGCGCGGAGCAGGCTGATGGCGCGACGCCATTCGGCCGCCGGCTGGCCGAGTCCCGGCAGCACAGCACCGATGAGGGCGGTGGCGATGAGCAGTGCCGAGCTGGTGGCGAACAGGAGCCGGATGTCGATGACGTCGGCCAGTCCGGCCAGCCCCATCCCACCGAGGTAGACGATGTCCCGCAGCAGGTACGACGTGCTGAAGACGCGCCCGCGCATGTCGGCCGGGGTGTGCCGCTGCTGGATCAGGCGGCCGGCAACGAAGGTGGGCGCGTTGAGGAGCCCGGAGATGGCGATCAGGCCGATGGCGAGCGGGATCGAGCTGGTGAACGAATAGGCCAGGCCGGCCAGGCCCATGCCAAGCAGGCTGATCACCAGCCACTGTCCCTCGCGGAGGCGGTCCGCCAGTCGTGCCATGAGCAGGCTGCCAACCACGAAGCCGACCGAGGTCATCCCCTCCTGGAGGCCGAACTCGAACTCGCTGGCGTGCAGTGCGGTGATGGCGAAGGGAAGGAGCAGGACGTTCTGGAGGCCGAAGACGACCAGCACCGGGATGCGGAGCAGGGTCACCGAACGCAGGATCGGCGTTCTGGCGATGAACTGCGCCCCGACGCCGAGGTTGCGAATGATCTCGCTCACCGATGTCTGCTCCACGACGGTGCGCGGCGCGATCCTGACCCGCCAGATCATCAGGGCGGCGAAGAGGAAGGTCGCTGCGTCGACGAAGAAGACAACCTCGATATTCGCGGTGGTGGCCAGCAGCCCTGCCGCGGCGAAGCCGACCGCGGTCGAGCCGAACTGGGCGATGGCCATGATCGAGTTGGCCGCGCCGAGCTCCTCATCGGTGGCGATCTCGGGCAGGACGCTCTCGTTGGCGGGTGCGAAGAACTGGTTGACCGATGCGTTGGCCATCACCGCGACGTACAGCCACGCAATGTGCAGGCCGACCAGGAACGGGATGGCGGCCACGATCGCGGCGCTGAGCACGCTTGACCCGATCATGATCCGCTTGCGGTCGAAGCGGTCTACCACGACGCCGCCGATGAGGCCGAACACCAGGGTCGGCAGCACCGTGACCATGAGCATCAGGCCCACGCTCAGCGCCGACTCGGTGAGGCGCCAGATGATGATGCTCGCCGCCAGCGAGGTGAGCGAGTCGCCGATGGTCGAGATCAGCTGCCCCGTCCACAGGTAGCGGAAATCGGGCCGGCGCAGCACCGCAAATGCCGACGGCTGGACCGAGGGGCGTGGCTGGGCTGCGGTCACAGTCAGTCTCCGTGGGGCGTGGAGCGCGAACCACCAGGGACGCCGGGCCATTGTGCCACGGCCTACCATGTCGCCCATGCCGCAACGGGATGCGTCCGCCGACTATCCGCTGACCCTCGGCGAGGAGCCTGCCTTCTGCCCGGCCTGTGGGCAGGCGCTGGTCGAGCGGGTGCTGGAGGAGGACCACCGGCCCCGGCTGGTCTGTCCCGATGGCCACGTTACCTGGCGGAATCCCCGCGTCGTCGTCGGCACGCTGCCGGTGCGCGACGGGCGGGTCTACCTGGCGCGGCGTTCGATCGAGCCCGGGATCGGCCGCTGGACCTACCCGGGCGGCTACCTGGAGGTCGGTGAGGCGGCGCAGGAGGGTGCGCGTCGCGAGACGGAGGAGGAGACGCAACTGCTGGTCGAGGTCGGCCGCTTGATCGGGGCCTATTCCCGGCCGTCGGCCGGCGTTGTCACCCTTGTCTACGAGGCGGCGGTCGTCGGCGGGGAGGCGCTGCCGGGCGTGGAGACGACCGAAGTCCGCGCATTCGGGGCCGATGAGGTCCCATGGGCCGAACTGGCGTTCACCACCGCCGAGAGCGCGCTGCGTGATTGGGTCGCATCGCTACCGGGTCGCGGACCGCGGCACGTCCCGGAGCTGTACGTCACCGGCGATCCCCCCGAGGAGTCGGGCTAGGCGTAGCGGCGGAAGACCGCGACGGCGTTCTGGCCGCCAAACCCGAACCCGTTGATGATCGCGACGTCGACCGTGCGCTCTCCCGCCGTGTTCGGAACGTAGTCGAGGTCGCAGGCAGGGTCAGGGGTCTCGTAGTTGATCGTCGGCGGGACGACGCCGTCGCGGATGGAGCAGGCGGCGGCCAGGGCGGACATCGCCCCCGCCGCGCCCAGGGTGTGGCCGATCATGCTCTTGTTGCTGCTCACCGCCAGGCGATCGGCATGGGCACCGAAGGCGAGGCGGATGGCCTTGGTCTCGGTGGCGTCGTTGAGCGGCGTGCCGGTCCCGTGCGCGACGATGTAATCGACCGCCTCAGGCTCGACCCCGGCGTCGCGCAGCCCGCGCTGCATGGCGCGCATGGCGCCCGATCCGGTCGGGTCGGGGGCGCTGATATGGAAGGCGTCGCTGGTCAACGCGCCGCCGGCGACCTCGGCCACGATCCGGGCCCCGCGTCGCTCGGCGTGCTCGGCGGCTTCGACCACCATCACGCCCGCACCCTCGCCGAAGACGAACCCGTCGCGATTCGCGTCGAACGGACGCGAGGCCCCGGTCGGGTCATCGTTGCGCTTGGAGAGCGCGCCCATGTTGGCCAGCGCGGCAAACGCGACCGGCAGGATGGCGCTCTCGGTGCCGCCGGTAATGACCACGTCCACGTCGCCGTGCTCGATCAGGCGCTGCGCCTCGACAAACGCCTGTACCCCTGACGCACACGCGGCCACGCTGGTGATGACCGGCCCGCGCAGGCCGTTCTGGATGCTGATCTGGCAGGCGGCCATCGACGGCGAGAGCATCGGCACCATGAACGGACTGACCCGCTTGCCGCCCTGTTCCAGGAAGACCCGCTCGCCGAGGGCCACGTCACCGATCCCGCCGCCGCCGGTATTGACCACGACGGCGATGTCGTCACGGTTGGCATCGGTGATCTGCAGTCCGGAATCGGCGATCGCCTGTGCTGCGGCCGCCACCGCCAGCTGGCTGAAGCGCGCCATCCGACGTGCCTGCTTGAAGTCCATCCAGGTCACCGGGTCGAAGCCCTTCACCTCGGCGGCGATGCGGACCTCTTCGTCGCTGGGGTCATAGGCGGTAATCGGTCCCACGCCGCTGACGCCCGCGGTCAGGTTCGCCCAGAAGGTGGCGGCGTCGTTTCCGATGGGCGTGATCGCCCCCATCCCGGTGACGACGGCGCGGCGTGCAGGATCGCGGCTCATGCGGTGTCGCCTACCCCTCGTAACGCCGCATGATGATGCTGCTGTTGTGCCCGCCAAGGCCCATCGAGTTCGACAGCGTGACGCGGGCATCGGTCTGGCGAGCGCCGTTCGGCACGTAGTCGAGCGTCAGCTCGGGATCCGGGTGCCGGTAGTTGATGGTCGGCGGGATGAGACCCGACTGCGCGACGCGGGCACACACGAAGCCCTCGAAGGCACCGGCTGCACCCATCATGTGGCCGGTCATGCTCTTGGTGGAGCTGATCGCGAGACGGCTGGCGTGCTCGCCGAACACGTCGCTGATGGCCATCGACTCGTAGCGGTCATTGAGTGGCGTGCTGGTGCCATGGGCGTTGATGTAGTCCACCTGCTCCGGACCGATGCCGGCGCGATCCAGCGCCGCGCGCATCGCCCGCTGGTTCCCCTCGCCGCGCACCGCCGGCGCCGCCATGTGGAAGGCGTCGGCCGACGAGCCGTAGCCGATCACCTCGGCGATCGGGGTGGCGCCGCGCGCGAGGGCGTGACCGAGTTCCTCGAGAACGAGCACGGCGCAACCCTCGGAGACGACGAAGCCGTTCCGCGTCGCGTCGAACGGGCGCGAGGTACCCTGCGGGTTGTACTCGCCGGTGTCGGGGTCGATCGGTGAGCCGAGCGCCTTCATCTGGCCGAACCCGGCGAATGCGAGCGGCACGATGACCGCCTCGGTGCCTGCCCCCAGCATCAGGTCGGCCTGGCCGCGCACGATCGACTCCATCGCCTCACCGATGGCGTGGCCGCCGGTGGCACAGGCGCTGACCACCGCCATGTTCGGGCCGCGGATCCCGTACTGGATGGCCACCATCCCCGATGCGGCGTCGGGAATCATGTGCGGCAGCAGGAATGGCGAGATGCGGTTGGGGCCGCGTTCGAGCAGCGTCTGGACCCCGTCGGCGATCATCCCGATCCCGCCGATGGCGGTGCCGACCACCATCCCGAACCGATCCGGATCGGCCTGGCCGGCGTCGAGCGCGCCGTCTGCATTCAGCAGCCCGGCATGGCGGAGCGCCTCGCCGGTGGCGGCGACCGCGAAGTGGGTGTTGCGGTCGTGGCGACGCGCGTCCTTGCCATCCATGTACTCGGTGGCCTCGAAGCCCTTCACCTCGCCGGCGATGTGGATCTCGTAGTCGGCCGTATCGAACAGGGTGATATCGGCGACGCCGGAGCGGCCGTTGACCAGCGCGTCCCAGCTCGCCTCGGCTCCGATGCCGACCGGCGAGACGACGCCCAGCCCCGTGACGGCGACGCGCCGTCCGTTCACGCGGCGGTCTCGTCGGCGCCCGGCAGCCAGATGGCACCATCGGCGCCGGGTGCGTCCATGGCGTGGGTCTGCGCCCCGGGTACGATCCGCCGGATCAGTCCGCTCAGGACACGACCGGGCCCGACCTCGATGAAGTCGGTCACCCCGTTGGCCGCCATGCGGCGCACGGTATCGGTCCATTGCACACCGTGGACGAGGTGCTCGGAAAGCTCTTTCCGGAGTGCGTCGGCGGTCTCGATCACCGTGGCGTGCACATTTCCCAGCATCTGGACGCGAGGCTCGCGGAACGGGACGTGGGCCAGCAACTGGCTGAACTCGTCGCGCGCCCGGCGCATGAGCGGCGAGTGGGACGCAACGCTGACCGTCAGCTGCACGGCCTTGCGTGCACCGACGGTCCTGCTCATCTCGAGCGCAAAGGCGAGCGCCGGGATCACCCCGGAGAGCACGATCTGCCCGGGGGCGTTGGCGTTCGCGACGCCGATCTCACCGTGCGCGCGGGCCTTGTCGACGATCTCGTGAACCTGCTCGTCCGACAGGCCGATGACCGCCCCCATGCCGCCGTCGATGCCGCGCTCCTGCATGATCCTGCCGCGCTCGCGGACCAGGTTGATGGCCGTCTCGAAGTCGATCGCGTCGGCGGCCACCGCTGCCGCGTACTGTCCGGCCGAGTGGCCCGCCACCCACTGTGGGTCAAGCTCAACCCCGGCGGCGCGGGCCTCGTCGCGCATCGCCTCAAGGAACGCCACGCTGGTGGCCAGGATCGCGGGCTGGGCGTTGATGGTCATGTCGAGCTCCTCTGCCGGGCCCTCGGCGATGAGGCGGCTCAGTTCGAATCCGAGGGCAGCATCGGCACGCTCCATCACCTTCGCGGCGGCAGGCGATCGCTCGATGAGGGCGGCGCCCATGCCGACGTACTGCGACCCCTGGCCGGGGAATACGTACGCGTGACGGCGGGGGGCCGCGGTGATCGTGGTGTGCTGGCTGGTCATGTCGCTCGAATCAGAATCGTTCACGTGGGTCATTCGTGCTCAACGGATAGGCCGCGAGTATAGCCGAGCACCCTCGCCACGCTGAAATCGTCACCCCGAATGTCACGCGCTGACGAAGCGGCTCACGACCTCGTGCAGCACCGGCAGACCGAAGCGCAGCGCGCTGACCGGCACCCGCTCGTCGTTGCCGTGGAAGAGCGACAGGAACGGAACGTCTGCGTCGAGTCGCAGCGGTGCGAAGCCATAGGTCGGGATGCCGAGCAGCGCCATCGCCTTGGCATCGGTTCCCGGCGTGATCATCATCGGCAGTGGCAGGGCTTCGGGGTCGGCTGCGAGCAGCGCCCGCTCCATCAGCCGCACGATCTCGGCGTCGGCTGCCCACTCCACCGGCGGCAGGGTATGGACCGATTCCACCGTCACCTCGTCGCCGGCGATCGCCTGCAGCTCAGCGAGGAAGGCGGCCTGGTCGGTGCCCGGCAGCGTGCGGACGTCGATCTCGGCCTCGCCGCTTCCCGGTACCACGTTCACCTTCTTGCCGACGTGGATCACGTTCGGCGTCACCGTGTCCCGCAGCATGGCGTCGAGCGACCGGCGCAGGACCGGGTCCGACACCAGCTCAGCCAGCATCCCCCGCGATCCATCCTCGTCGCCACCTTCGGCGCGCTCGATCACTCCGGCCAGTCCGAGGGCGTTGAAGAAATCGCGGACGACCGGGATGACCCGCGTCGGCCGTGGTGCGGCGGCGAGGTGCGACACGGCGCGGGCGAGCTTGATCGCCGCGTTGTCCGGCGATGGCATCGAGCCATGTGAGGGGGTCCCGCTGGCTCGCAGTCGGGTCCAGATGATGCCCTTCTCCGCCACCTGGATCGCGTAGGCGCGGCGGTCGCCGACCGTCATGGAGTAGCCGCCCACCTCGTTGAGGGCGGCGGCCGCGGGGCGCCCGGCCGCATCGCGGAACAGGTCGGGTCGCGCGCTCACCCAATGCTGTGCGCCGTAGACGCCGCCCGCCTCCTCGTCGGCGAGGGCCGCGAAGATCACGTCACGCCGCCGCTCGCCGCCCGCACGCTGGAGCGCCAGCATCACCGACAGCTCCATGGCGACCATATCCTTCATGTCCACCGCGCCACGTCCCCAGACGACGCCGTCGATCAGCTCGGCGCCGAACGGGTCGCGCGTCCAGGACTCGGCGTCGACCGGCACCACGTCCACGTGGGAGAGGAGGAGGAGCGGCGGCTCCGGGTCGGCGACCGTCGCGGGGAGGCGCGCGAAGCAGGAGCCACGGCCGGGAGCCGCCTCCAGCACGTCGGCGTCGATCCCCTCGCCCCGCAGGACGTCGGCGCAGTAGGTCGCCGCCGCCGTCTCGCCGCCCGTTGAATCCCGGCCCGCGGCCCCATCGGAGACGCCCGGAGGGTTCACGCTGGGGATGCGGATCAGCGCGCGCAGGTGCGTGACGCACTCGTCGGTGGCCAGATCCCAATCGATCATGCCCGTTGTGCCTGCGTGTGCCGTGCGTGGACCAGTCGCCCCAGCGGCCACTCGGCGGCGAGAAGTGCCAGGGCCACGGCAAGGAGGACCGGCAGCTGGGTGATCCCGCCCATCATCAGCAGCGCGAGCAGGAAGAAGCCGTGGATCGCGACGCGGGTGCCCAGTGCCAGGCCCAGTTCCACGATGGCCAACCGCTGGCCGTTCGGACGGCCTCGGTCGGGGCCCCAGACGCCCCACGCCGAGATCGCCACGAAGCCGAGCAGTGCCACGCCGAAGAGCCACAGTCCGCCGCCACGCTGGGGGTCCACCACGGGCCGCAGGAATGCAAACGGCATCAGGCCCGCGAACAGGAGCGCCCATGCGGGAAATCGGCACGAGGAGCTGCAGCCACTCGCGCGCGGGGCGCCCGGCGGCCGCGTCGCGCAGCCATCGGGTCAGCACGCTGAAGGCCAGGGTCACGAACAACCATGCGTAGAAGTTGCCGGCCGGCACGCCGAACCAGCCCTCCGTTGGGCCGATCCCGCGCCAGGTCCAGAGTCCCATCCGGATGGCGATCGCGTCGAACGCCAGGTCGAGGCTGATGGCAAGCACCGCATCCACGAACGGTGCGTATCGGCGTCGCACACCAAGCGCATCGGTCAGGCGCATCGCACCCGCGATGATCAGGGCCCACGTGAGACCGATCACCACCGGCGCCCGGTCGATGTTCAGGATCCAGTCGGGGGAGTAGTGATAGGTCTCGAAGACGAGCTGGTCGGCCTCCTCGAGCAGGATCCCGAAGGCGGCGGCGCTGATCAGCTCGAGGAACGGCAACCTTCCCCGACGCAGCGCGGCGATCGCTGCGCCCACGAAGAAGATCGAGGCGGACACCTCCATCAGGAGGTAGAGGGGATTCATCAGGATCGATGATATCGGCAGGACCGATCGACCGTGGCGCGGAGCATGGTCCACCGCGGTCGTAGAATGCCCGCCATGACCACCGTCGCCGCCGAGAGCGTCCCGATCTACCTGGCCGGCGAGTTCGTGCGTGCCGGCACGCCGCTGGAGGTGCGCAACCCTGCCACCGGCGAGCTGGTCGCGACGACCTGGCAGGCGGGACCCGCCGAGCTGGAGCGTGCGACGCGGGCCGCGGTTGCCGCTTTCGAACAGACTCGACGCCTGGCCAGCTACGAGCGGCGGGATGCGCTGGCCCACGTAGCCGATCGGATCGCAGCCGACACCGACGAGCTCGCCGAGCTGTTGACTCGCGAGTCTGGCAAGCCGATCCGTGACGCGCGCGGCGAGGTGGGGCGCGCCGCGCTCACCTTCCGCACCGCCGCCGAAGAGGCGCTGCGCATCAACGGTGAGTGGATGCCGCTCGACTGGACCGCCGCCAACCGGGGGCGCAGCGGGATCGTGCGCCGCTTCCCGATCGGGCCGGTGGCGGGGATCAGTCCGTTCAACTTCCCGCTCAACCTGGCCGCGCACAAGGTGGCGCCGGCGATCGCCGCCGGCTGCAGCATCGTGCTCAAGCCGCCGTCAAAGGACCCGCTGGTGATGCTGCGCATCGCGCAATACCTGCACGAGACGAGCCTGCCGGCCGGAGCGGTGAGCATCCTGCCGATGGACCGGCCGACCGGCGACCGGATGGTCGCCGACGATCGGTTCAAGCTGCTCAGCTTCACCGGGTCGCCATCGGTCGGGTGGAAGATGAAGGCCGAGGCGGGCAAGAAGAAGGTGGTGCTCGAGCTCGGCGGCAACGCCGGGGCGATCGTCGACGAGACCGCTGACCTCGATTGGGCCGTGACCCGGCTCGTCACCGGCGCCTTCGCCTACTCAGGCCAGGTCTGCATCAGCGTTCAGCGCATCTACGTGGTCGCGTCGATCTACGCCGATTTCGAGCGCCGCTTCGTCGAGAAGGTGCGCTCGGTGAAGATGGGCGACCCGCTCGATCCGGCCACCGACCTCGGCCCGATGGTCGACGCCAGGGCGGTTGCGCGCACCCACGAATGGGTGCAGGAGGCACTCGAACGTGGCGCACGCGCCCTCGTCGGCGGCGAGCCAGAGGGTCTCTTCTACCCGCCTACCGTGCTCGTCGACGTGCCGAAAGACGCCCGGGTGTGCGGTGAGGAGGTCTTCGCGCCCGTGGTGAACCTCTTCCCGGTCCCGGACTTCACGGCGGCCATCGCCGAGATCAACGACAGCCAGTTCGGCCTGCAGTGCGGCGTCTTCACCAACGACCTGGAGCGCACGTTGCTGGCGCACGATGAGCTCGAGGTGGGTGGCGTGATCGTCAACGACGTTCCCACCTGGCGGACCGATGCGATGCCGTACGGCGGGGTGAAGGACTCCGGTATCGGTCGCGAGGGGTTGCGCTGGTCGATCGACGACATGACCGAGCCACGGCTGCTCGCGTTCGCCCGCCCGCTCTAAGCCGCGTGACCGCCACCGCGACGCGCTACGCACGGGTGGTGCAGTCCCACGAACTGCGCGATGGGGAGCTGATGCCGGTCGAGATCGACGGCACCGCGCTGGTCCTGGTGCGGCACCGCGGCGAGTTCTTCGCCGTGCAGAACAACTGCTCCCACAAGGACTTCCCGCTCTCCGAGGCCGGGTTTGACCCGCGGGACGAGGTGCTGGTCTGCGCCTGGCACGGCGGCTGCTTCGACGTTCGCACCGGTGCCGCCGTCGTCTTGCCGGCAACTGAACCGGTGGAGACCTTCCCGGTTCGGATCAGCGCTGATGGCTGGGTCGAGGTCGGACTTGCCGGCAGCCTGGCCCACGACCGATGACGCTCGAGGCGCTCCCTTTCGTCAACTGGATCTTCTGGGCAGCGCTGGGCAGCGGCTCGCTGCTCGTGCTCGGTGCGACCGAACTGCTCGGCGGCACGACGCGCGGCTACCGGCTCTTCATGGCTGCCCTGCTCGTGGTCGTTGCGGCGATCCTGCTGCTCTCCGAGCTCAATCTCGCGCCAGGCACGGTGGCCGATGAGACGGCCGACACCCGCCGGCTGCTGGTCTGGGCTGCGGCCGGACTGACTCTCGGCTACCTGGTCGCGTCGGTGGCCGATTGGCCGCGGAGCGGCCTGGCGGTGGCCGCGGGCCTGGCGGGCGTCGCCGCGATGACGGCACTGGCCACCGCCGGGGGCACCTGGAGTGCGCCGCTCTTCACCGCGCAGATGGTCCTCAGCGCCCTGGCATTGGGCGCGGTGAGCGACGCGATGCTGCTGGGTCACTGGTACCTGGTGACGCCCCAGCTCTCGCCCACCCCGCTGCGCCGGATGATGTGGCTGCTGGTGGCAGTGCTTGTCCTCCAGGTGCTTGCCTTCGTGATCGCGGTGACCACGATCTCCGCTGGACCGCTCGACGGACCGATCGGCTGGGTGACCTGGCTGCGCCTCGGCGTGGGCCTGCTGGCGCCGATCCTGATCAGCGTGCTTGCGATCCTCGCCAGCCGCGCGGCATCGCTTCAGGCCAGCACCGGGCTGCTGTATATCGCCCTTGCCTTCGTCATGGCCGGCTCGATCGCCGGGGCTAGCATCACCTACCTGACCGGGGTGCCCGTCTGATGCGCGTCGAGGTTCGCTGCTTCGCCAGGCTGCGCGAACTGGCGGCCGGCCGCTCCACGCTCGAACTCCCGGACGGCTCGTCGCTGGCCGATGCGTGGGACGCCCTCGCCGCCGACTACCCCGCGCTGACGCCGCACCGCGACTTCGTGCGGAGTGCGCACGGGGGTGCGTACGCGGCGTGGGACGCGCTGCTGGCGGATGGAGACGAGATCGCCTTCCTGCCGCCGGTCAGTGGCGGCGCTCGGTCCGACCGGCCTGACCGATCGACCGATCGATGTCGCCGCACTCGAATCGGCGGTCGCCGGTGACGGCCACGGCGCCCTGGTGACCTTCGTCGGACGCGCCCGTGATACCGCGGATGACGGCCGCACCGTCCTGGAGCTGGAGTACGAGGCCTATCCCGAGATGGCTGACGCGGTGCTGGTCCAGATCGCCCGTGAAGCAGAGCAGCGCTGGCCGGGCAGTTCAATCGGCGTCGTCCATCGGGTCGGTCTTGTGCCGATCGGCGAGGCCGCCGTCGCGATCGTGGCCGCCGCCGCGCATCGTTCCGAGGCATACGAGGCCAACCGGTTCGTCATCGAGGCGATCAAGGAGCGGCTGCCCATCTGGAAGCGCGAGCGCTTCGCCGACGGCAGCGAGTGGAAACGCCCCGGCGCCTAGCTCCCCGGGGGCGTGGGTGGCGCGCGGACCGCTCGCCATGCACAATGCAGCGCGATGTCCACACCGAAACCGGGCCAGATCCGCTGCCCAACCTGTCACCGATCGACGCCGCCCGCGGCGTTCTGTACGCAGTGTGGCGCCCCGATTCCTTCGTCGGCGCGCGTGCGACCGCGGGGCATGGATCGAGACGAGCTGGATGAGCGTCTGCGCCAGCGCGGCGGGGAGGGCCCATTCCGGCGCGGCATGAATCCCGATGAAGCGGCCCGCGGCGGCGGGGGATACCCCGGATACGCGCCGTTCCGGCCCGAGCCGGAGGACGAGATCGTCCGCCGAGCGCCGGGTGCCGGCGGCTCGGCACCCCACGTCGATCACACCTCGGCAGGCTTTGACGACCGCCCGGCTCCACCGCCTCCACCCCCACCGCCTCCACCCCCGGCGCCGCCCGAGGGACCCATCAATGAACCCGACGAGGCGCGCGACCCGGCGCCAGCCGATGACCCGCCGCCGGCCCCCGCGTGGGTGCCGCCTGCGCCACCCCCACCGGTGTACGAGCCGCCCACGGCCCGCTATGCGGAGGATCCGGTGCCGCCATCGGAGCAGTGGGAAGCCGATGAGCCAGGGTACGAGCCGGCCGCGTATCGCTCCTACGGAGACGACGACCGCGGTTCGGGTGGCGGCATCGGGCCCCTGATGGTCGGCCTGTTCGTGGTGCTGGGTATCGTCGCGGTGGGTATCGGCGCTGCACTCTCGGGAGTCTTCGGCGACGGAGTGGCGCAGACCACGCCCAGCCCGACCCCGTTCGTCACCCAGCAGGCAACGCCGAGCCCATCACTCGAGCCCTCGCTTGATCAGTCGATCGAGCCGAGCGTGGAGCCAACCCCGGCCAGCGGCTCACCGTTCATCTTCCCTGACGGCTTCACCGCCGAGACGCAGCCCTGCGCCGAACAGCCCGAGAGCTTTTCCGGTTGCGACTCGAGCGGGGCCACCGTCAGCGACGGTGCTGTCTGGGTATGGATCGGCTTCCGTAAGGGCAACGACGCCGATGCGATATCGGTGACGATCGTGAACGCGGCCGGCGCGACCGCCGGGGAGTCGAGCCTGCTGCTCGGCGATGTGATCGACTGCGGCGACAGCTGCAACGGGTGGCTCCGCTTCCGTTTCGGGAGCCTGGCGCCGGGGAACTATGGGATCCGGATCGCTCGCAACGGGCTGCCCGCCGCCGAGGCGAGCTTCACCGTCCTGAGCTAGGTCGCCCAGCGCCCGCTTGGCCGAGCGGGCAGTCCAGCATCGCGACGCTTCGCGGCAAGCGCGCTGATCGCCTCCATGACGCACCGGTGCGCCACGGCCGCGGTGATCTCGCTGACGTCGTACGGCGGCGACACCTCCACCACGTCCATCCCCACCAGCTCGACCGCTCCGACCACCTGGCGGATCGCCCGGAGCAGCTCGCGGGAGAGCATGCCGCCCGGTTCCGGCGTGCCGGTCCCCGGCGCCATTCCGGGGTCAACCACGTCGATGTCGACCGACAGGTAGATCAGCTCGGGCCCGTCGAGCGCCTCGGCGATGGCGTCGGCCACGACGGCCTCGGCACCGCGCTCCTCGATCTCGGTCATGAAGTGGGTTCGCAGGCCGTTGCGACGCATCCACTCGAGCGTCCCGGGCGGGGGCCAGTAGCCCCGCAGGCCGACCTGCACGAAGTTGGCACCCGCCACGGCACCCGACTCGATCAGCCGCCGCATCGGCGTGCCGTGCGAGTTCAGCACTCCCCAGGTGCTGTTGGCCGTGTCGGCGTGCGCATCGAAGTGCACGATCCCAAGCCGACGGGGTGCCACCGCCTCGGCCACCGCCGACGCCGACGGGAAGGTGATCGAGTGATCGCCGCCGAGCACGATCGGGATGGCACCCGCCTGCGCCACCTCCAGCACCTTGCGCCGGATCACCGCATGGGCCCGATCCACGTTGACCGGCACGATCGGCGCGTCACCGGCGTCCACCGCGTCGATCCAGTCGAAGGGCTGGATGCCCAACTGCAGCGAATTCACCGAGCCCGAGTGGTAGGTTGCCGCGCGTATCGCCCTCGGGCCGAAGCGCGAGCCCGGGCGGTGGCTGCTCGCCTCGTCGAACGGCGCACCGACGATCGCCACGTCCGGGCGGTGGGCGCGGAGCTCCTCGCCATCGGTCACGTAGGGCAGTTTCTGGAACGAGGTGCTGCCGACCCACGCTGGAAGATCGAAGTCGTGGAACTCGGTGTACGGATCGAGCCCGCTGGCGAGCTCCTCGTCGTTGGTGCCGCGTCCGCGGCGCGCCTCATCGGCCATCGGCGATGGCTGACGCCTCCTGCTGACGGTGCGGGCGCCGTCGCGGCGCGGAGCTGGCCCGCGGTGGAAGTGCGACCGATGCTACCAGAGCCGGCAAGGCGACGGCCCTTTGCTACCATCCGCCCGATGCCCGAAGCACGACGCAGTTTCACCATCGAGGAAGCCAACGCCCTCGTCCCGCAGGTACGGGCGGTCCTGCTGCAGCTCGCCGTGGAGCAGCGGCGGCTCGATGCTGCGCACATCGAGATGCACCGGCAGATCGGGTCGAACGGCAACCCGACCGCGGCCGCCGAGGGGAGCCGACGCGAGACCGAGGTGGGGCAGATCCGGGAGGGGATGCGGATCCTGCTCGCGCACCTGTCGGATCTCGGGGTTGAGCTCCGCGACATCGAGATGGGGCTGATCGATTTCCCCGCGGAACGGGATGGGGCTCAGATCTGGCTCTGCTGGCGCCTGTCCGACCCGCAGGTCGCGTTCTGGCACGGGACCGATGAGGGCTATACCAGCCGCAAGCCGTGGTGATGCGCGTCGCGGTGATCGGGGACTGCACGCTGGATGTGACCGTCCGCCCCAGCGCGCCGCTGCGCCCGGGAGCCGACGTTCCGGCCGCCGTCCAGCTTGGCCCGGGTGGCCAGGGGGCGAACGTGGCCGTGCAGCTGGCGCGACAGGGCGTCTCGGTCTCCCTGGCGGCGCCGGTTGCCGATGACGTTGCGGGCCGCATCCTGCGGTCCTCGCTGGCCGCCGAAGGGGTTGAGCTCCATCCGCTCGCCGCTGCCCGGAGCGCGGTCGTCGTGGCCCTGCTCGATGCCCGCGGGGAGCGCGCGATGCTGTCCGATCGCGTCACCCTGGACGCCGCCGTCGCCGCGGCGGCCTGTGCTGGAGCTGATTGGGTCCATTGCTCTGCGTACGCACTGGCCGATGACGCCACCGGCGATGCGCTCGCCGCGTCCGTGGGCGACCTCGCGGTCGCCGCGAGGGTGAGCGTGGGCGGTGGCTCACTCCCGGCCGACCCGGCTCGGGCGGCGCGTGCGCGGGCGCGCCTCGCGACGTCGGGCGCGGCGTTGCTGGTCTTTAGTCGAGACGAGGCATCGTCGCTGATGGGCACACGAATCGAGTCACTCGCCGCAGCCGCGGCGGCGCTCCAGGCGACGTTTCCAGGAACCTGGGCGATCGTCACCGGTGGAGCCGAGGGATCATCCGCCGCCGGGCCAGCCGAAACGATTGATGTCCCCGGACGCAGCGTCGACGTGGTGGATGCCACCGGCGCTGGGGACGCATACGCCGCGGGCCTGATCGCGGCGCTCCTCGATGAGCCGTGGCCACCGGCCGCGGACGCCGTGCGGCGGGCGATGGACGCGGCGACTGAACTGGGGGCACGGGTGGCCGGCGTCTTCGGCGCCCAGGGACTACCGTGATCGCCATGGATGCGGCACTTCTTTGGGTCTCCGACGAGGTCATCGCGGCGCTCCGCGACGGACGGCCGGTGGTGGCGCTCGAGTCGAGCCTGATCGCCCAGGGTCTGCCGCTCCCGCACAACCTCGAGACCGCCCTCGCCGCCGAGACGGCGGTGCGGGACGCGGGCGCGATCCCGGCCACCGCCGCCGTGGATGATGGCCGGCTCCTGCTTGGCGCGCCGCGAGAGGTGCTCGAGCGGCTTGCCGACCCGGGCACGCAGCCGGCGAAGGCTGCGTCGCGCGACCTCGGTCCGCTGCTGGCGGCCGGGCGGCTGGCATCGACGACGGTCAGCGCCACCATGCGGATCGCCGCGATGGCCGGCGTGCGCCTCTTCGCGACGGGCGGCATCGGTGGCGTGCACCGAGGCGCATCGGTCTCGTTCGACGTGAGCAGCGACATCGATGAGCTGGCCGCCACACCGGTGGCGGTAGTGAGCAGCGGTGCCAAGTCGATCCTCGACCTGCCGGCGACCGTTGAACTGCTCGAGACCCGGCGTGTGCCGATCATCGGCTATGGCGTCGGGGAGATGCCCGCCTTCTACAGCAGGAGTGCCGGGATTGACCTGCCACACCGAGTCGATGGGGCCGAGGCTGCCGCACGGGCCATCAGTCGGCATTTCGCCATCCCTGGCGCCGGAGGGCTGCTCATCGTGCAGCCTCCGCCGGCGGAGTTGGCCATCGGGGCAGACGAGATGGCCGGCTGGATCGAGGCGGCCACCTTGGCGGCGAGCGCCGATCGGATCAGCGGGGGCGCGGTGACGCCGTACGTGCTGGCGCGGGTCGCAGATCTGTCGGGTGGCCGAACGCTGCGCACCAACATCGGCCTGATCGTGAACAACGCCCGGACCGCCGCCCAGATCGCGGTGGCAATGGCCGCGCAGCGGGAGCCGGCGTCCGCATAGTCGCGGTGAGGCTGCACAGCTGGAGTATCCTGCTGCGGTACCCCGGTACAGCACGAGTAAGGGTGGAGTGCTCTGATGCGGATCTACGACGGGAGCCCCCGGCAGGACTGGGAAGAGGTGCTCCGCACCATCGGCTCATACGCCGATCACGAGCGCTTCAAGGAGCTGCTCCTCCTCGAGTTGGACGGCGGGTTCATCCTCCAGGCGCTGACCATTCCGAACGCCGGGGCCTGGTCGGAGTCGAGCGGGTCCCTGGCGAAGCGCACGATCGAGCTGACCGACGAGCGGATCGCCGAGCTCATGGATGAGGCAGCGGCGCGACGGGCCGGCGGCAAGCCCGAGGTCCCCGAGGCGGACCTGGCCAACTACTACGAGCAGGCGCTGCGCGTGATCGGTGCCTACGTCGACGCCCAGAAGGTGCGCGAGCTCTTCTTCTTCGAGCAGGAGGGCTCCTTCGTCCTTCGGCTGCTCATGTCCGGCTCCACGGGATCAACCGCCCACCAGCTGGTCGAGTTCACGAAGGACGACATCTTGGCTAGAATCGGGGAAGCACCACAGCAACGAGACGGCGCGCAGTGACGATCCGCGCACCAGGGAGAACCCGGCGATGAAGATACTCAAGGTCCTGTTCGTAACCATCGGCGCGCTGCTGGCAGCGCTGATCGTGATCCCGCTCACCGTCCTGGCCGGGCTTTTCGTGTGGCTCAAGCTCACCGAGGAAGCCGACGACGAAGATCTCGAGATCGAGGACGCGGTCTGACCGGCCGGATCCGACCAGAAGGCCGATGAGGGCGCCTCCAGCAGGCGCCCTTTCCGTTGCCCTCAGCCGGTGCTCAGCGCCCAGGCCGCGGTCCAGCACACGGCCGCGACCAGGATCCCGTACCAGAGGCGCCGATCGCTCCCCGCCCCCTGCGCAACCGCCACGAGTCCGACCAGCCCCAGCGCGATCACCGGCGGCGTCACGCCTTCGCTCAACGCCAGAGCCGCCCCGACGCCGAGTCCCACCGCCAGCGCGAGCCCGACGGCGAGGAGACGGCTGCGTTCCGCGCCGAGCAGTTGGGCCAGGCTCCGCGAGCCGGCGGCCGCGTCGGCAGGGAAGTCGCGCAGGGTGTTGGCCAGGTGTGCTGCGACGGCGAAGGGGGCCACCAGCGGGATCGCCGGCAGCACCCGCTCGAGCGGGACCCCGATCCCGGCGGCGATCCAGGCGGGGAGCAGGCCAAAGCTGACCAGGTAGGGGACCGGCGAGAACGGCGTTCGCGAGAGCGCGAGGTTGTAGGCCAGCGCCGAGATCGAGGCGAGCGCGCCGAGCGCCAGCGGCAGCGTCCCGAGGCGCCACGAGGCGACCAGCTGCAGCGCCAGGCCAGCGGACGCAATCCAGGCTGCCGCGTTGATGCTCAGCTCGCCCGAGGGAAGTGGCTTCTCCGGTCGGACCGCGAAGTCGCGCCCGCGATCGGCGAGGTCGTTGCTGGCGCCGGTGAAGACCTGCGAGCCGGCCACGCTTGCAACGATCAACGCCCAGCGTTCGCCGAGGGGCAGGCCCGCCTGGGTGGCGAGGATCGCGCCCAGTGCCGCCGAGAGGGCCACAACGGCCGCGGCCGGCGCGGGATGGATCAGGCGCAATGCCGCGGGCATGTCGGCGATGATAGGCGCATGGTCACGGTTCGCTCGATCGCCCGTTCCGAGCTTGCCGCTTTCGCACGGCTGGCGGGTAACGGAGCGTTGGCCGACCGCCTGGAGGCCGACTTCGCCGAGATGTGGCGAGACGGCGAAAGCCGGCCGGAATGGTGCCTGGTGGCAGAGGACGGACGCGGCATGGTCGGGCGGCTCGCGATCGCGGCGCTGCCGGTGGGCTGCGGCCTCACCACCATTGAGCATAGGCTGCTGGCCCCCTGGCTGGCAGACGAGGGCGCTGGCGCCGATGAGTCCGCCAGCGGTCTGCTCGAAGCGGCCGCTGCAGCGCTGCCGCCGGGCACACAGACGCTGGACTCCAGGCTGAACGCGGAATCGCAGCCCCACCTTGCCGCGTGGCGCTCCGCGCTCGAATCGGGCGGCTTCGGCCTGTTCCAGGAGAAGCAGGGGTTTGTCTGGTCCGACCACCGCGGTCTGTTGCCCGGCCCGCTACCCGGCCCGTCCCGCCTCGGCTTCCGATCCCTGGGCGAGATCGGGCGAGACGCGTACGCCGCGGCCATGGCGCGCGGGATCGCGGACACGCTCGACCGCAACGATCGCCACTACGTAGGGCTGTGCGGGCCGGACGGGTGGGGTCGCGAGATGCTGGGCTATATCGGAGCCGGCGACGAGGCCTCGTGGCTGGTGGGGGAAGATTCCGGCGGCTCGCTCGCCGGATACGTGGCCGTCTCCGCCTTCGACGAGCCGGATACCGGGACGATCATCCACGTCGGCGTTCTGCCCGAGCACCGTGGGCGCGGATACATCGACGAGCTGTTGGCGGCGGCTGCTCGCACGGCGCGCACACGGGGGCTGCGCCGGCTCCTGTCCGACGTGGATACCGAGAACGCGCCGATGCTGGCCGCCATGCATCGGGCGGGACACGATCCTGACGCCCGCGCGTGGCACGTCTGGCACTACCGTTTCGCGACCGGTTGATCCGCCGGGCACCGGCGCCGTCGGTGCGCTAGACTGACCTCCCGAGTGTGGCGTTGGCGTCCGTGCTCGCGCATTGCCCGATTCAGGCAGCGCGCTTGAGCCACCAGGCAGAGGGAGCCGAGCGATGCCGAAGTACGTCTTTGTGACCGGTGGTGTCGCCAGTTCGCTCGGCAAGGGGATCACCTCCGCCTCCATCGGGCGCATCCTCAAGGCCCGCGGGATCCCGGTCTCGATCCTGAAGCTCGACCCGTACATCAACATCGACCCCGGCACCATGTCGCCGTACCAGCACGGCGAGGTGTTCGTCACCGATGACGGCGCGGAGACCGACCTCGATCTCGGCCACTACGAGCGCTTCATCGACGAGAACCTGTCGCAGGCCAGCAACGTCACCACCGGGCGGATCTACCAGGCCGTCATCGGCAAAGAGCGCCGCGGCGACTACCTCGGCGGCACGGTGCAGGTCATCCCGCACATCACCAACGAGATCAAGGAGCGGATCGCCCGGGTCGCCCGCGAGGGGACGGGCAGCGTGGCGACGAGTGGGCTCGCCAGCCATGGCGTGGTGATCGTCGAGGTCGGCGGCACGGTCGGCGACATCGAGAGCCTGCCCTTCCTCGAGGCGATCCGCCAGATGCGCAAGGACGTCGGCCGCCGCAACGTGCTGTACGTGCATGTCACCTGGCTGCCGCAGATCGGTGCCACCGGCGAGCTGAAGACCAAGCCGACCCAGCACAGTGTCAAGGAGTTGCGGGGGATCGGCATCCAGCCGGACATCATCATTCTGCGATCCGACGAACCGATCGACGACGAGATCCTCGACAAGGTCAGCCTCTTCACCGATGTCGATGTGCACGCCGTGATCCCGCTGAAGACCGCCACCAGCATCTACGAGGTGCCGCTCCAGCTCGAGCGCGCCGGCCTCGGCAAGCTGATCACACGCGAGATGGAGATCCCCGGCGCCGAGCCCGACCTGCGCGACTGGCAGGAGCTGGTCAGCCGCATCCGGACACCGCGGCCCGAGCTGGAGATCGCCATCGTCGGCAAGTACACCGAGCTGCCCGATGCCTATATCAGCGTCAGCGAGGCGCTCAAGCACGCCGCCCTCCACCACCGGGTCGACGTGAAGGTGCGCTGGATCCGCAGCGAGCATCTCGAGCGGATCGAGCCGGAGCAGGTCGCCGACGAACTGGCCGGCGTGGCCGGCGTGCTCGTCCCGGGTGGCTTCGGATACCGCGGCGTGGAGGGCAAGATCCGCGCCATCCGCTGGGCGCGCGAACAGCGGGTGCCATTCCTGGGGCTCTGCCTGGGACTGCAATGCGCGGTGATCGAGTTCGCCCGCATGGCGCTGGAGACCGATGACGCCAACAGCTCCGAGTTCAACGTCTTCACCGAGCACCCGGTGATCGACCTGATGCCCGACCAGGCCGATGTCACCGACAAGGGCGGCACCATGCGGCTCGGCCTCTACCCGGCCCGGCTGGAGGAGGGATCGCGTGTCCGCGGCGCCTATGGCACGGAGATCGCCTACGAGCGCCATCGCCATCGGTTCGAGGTCAATAACGGCTACCGCGACCGCCTTGGCGCGGCCGGAATGTGGTTCAGCGGCGTCTCGCCCGACGACCGGCTGGTCGAGTACATCGAGCTGCGCGATCACCCGTGGTTCGTCGCGACCCAGGCGCATCCGGAGCTGAAGAGCCGGCCGAATCGGCCGCACCCGCTCTTCCGCGATTTCGTCGGCGCTGCCGCGGAGCGCGCCGGACTGGCCGGTACGACCGTCACAGCCGATGCGCCGGTCGCACGGGTAGACGGTAACTCCTGAGCCGATGAGCCCGCGCAGCAGCGGCCGGACGGCCGCCTTCGACCGACCCGCCTACGAGCGCGACGCTGAGGCGTTCCTCGCCGAGTCAGAGGAGGAGCAGTACCAGCACCTCGCCGGGCTGCGCGACGAGCTTGCCCTTGAGCCGATCCACGCCCGCCATGCCGCGCTCTTCAGCCGCGGCGCGGTTGATGCGCTCCGCGCGCTTGTCGAGGCGGGCGGCCCGGAGACGAATCGCAACCGCGCGTTGCTGGCCTTCGCCACCGACGGATTCATCGAACGCGAGGTCGGTGGCGCTGACCGATGCGATCGGCACGGCCGAGGCGAGCGCGGTGGTGATCTGGCGCGGGGAACGGTTGCCGTTTCGCGCCGTCGGCCCCCGGATCAGCGAGATCAGTGGCCGCGCTGAGCGCAACGCCCTGTTCGCCTCGTATCGCGAGGCCGTTGAAGCGGTCAATCCGCTGCGGGCGGAGCGGCTCGCCCGGATCCACGAGATGGCGACCGAGCTCGGCTATGCCGACTACGTTGACCTTGTTCGGGTGACGCGCGGCTTCGACCCCGATCTCCTCGGAGCGGAGATGCGGGCATTCCTGGCGGAATCCGAGACGCCCTACTTCGCGGCCCTGCGGCGCCTCCTGGCAAGGATCGAGATCGAGCAGGGCGACGCCACGCTGGCCGACCTGTGGTATCTGGGTCGGGGCAGTGGCTGGGACAACTGGTTCGACGGGCGCCGGTTGATGCCTGCCCTGGAGGCCACGCTGCGCGGCATGGGGATCGACCTCCGCGGCCAAGCGGGAGCCACGCTCGACGTGGAAGCCCGACCGAACAAGTCGGCCCGCGCCTTCGTGGCGGTAGTGAACGCCCCGCGCGACGTTCGGCTGGTGATCCAGCCGCGCGGCGGCTGGAACGACTACAGCTCGGCGTTGCACGAGACCGGCCACCTCGAGCATTTCCTTCACGTCGACGCGTCGCTGCCCGTGTCGCTGCGCGAGCTGGGCGATGCGGCGGTTAGCGAGGGCTACGCGATGGCCTTCGATAGGCTCCGGACCGAGCCGGCCTGGCTGGAGGAGATGCTGGGCATGCCGGCGGAGCACGCGCAGGCCTTCGCCGACTTCTCGGCCTTCTTCGATCTGGTCAGCATGCGCCGCCTGGCCGCCTGGCTGCTCTACGAGTTGCGCCTGCACCGCGGCGGCGACGATGCGCTGCATCGGGCCGACTACGCCGGCCTCACCGGTCTGCTCACCGGCGTCCGCGAGCCTGAGGAGCGGTACCTGGGCATCGACAGCGGCATGTACGGTGCGGGGTACCTGCGCTGCTTCATGCTCGATGCCCAGCTGACCGACCACCTGAAGGCGCACGACGGGGAGACATGGTGGCGGAATCCCGGTGCCGGCGAGACGCTCCGCGGCCTGTGGCGCCGGGGGATGGCGATGAGCGCCGAGCAGGTGGTTGCGCATCTCGGGTATGATTCACTGGACTGGCGACCGGTCGTCCGCCAGGTCCGGGCCAGGCTCATCGGTGAGATGAGCGGTTACGGCGGGCCCAACATCACCACTCGAGCTGGGACCCGCAAGGTCTGATCGACGGCCGCGGCACTTCCCCGCACGCGTGCGACACGCCTGAACCCGATTCTCGCCCTGTCGCCTCGCACCCGATCCCGCGCCCTGCTGTTCCGATGTGGAGCCCAGGGCCGACCCGATGAGCAACTCCCACCTTGAGGTCAGCAACCTACCCATGAAGCACACCGCGCACCCGAGGCGTTCATGAACGACGAGTCTCGCCAGCCCCGCCGGGGCCGCCCGCGCCGTCGCCCCGAAGGCGGAGGTGGAGGCGGAGGCGGAGGTCCGCGCCGACAGGCGCCCCGCACCCAGTACCGGCGTCCCGGGTCGTACGGGAACTCGGGCTACTCGTCGATCTTCGCCGGCCCGTTCCCGCGTGAGGGCGACGGGGGCGAGGAGTCGTGGAACCTCGCAGACCTCCAGGCCAAGGGCCTGGACGAGCTCCGCGAGCTCGGCACCGAGATGGGGATCGAGGGCGCCGAGGAGCTCGAGCACTCCGACCTGATTCTCAAGCTGCTCGACGTGGTGCCGCTGACGCCAACCCAGCCGCGGCACGAGCAGAACGGGAAGCCGGGCATCGCCAACGGGATCCTGGAGATCGTCGACGAGGGCTTTGCCTTCCTGCGCGTAAACGGCGTGATGCCGTCGCCCGACGACATCTACGTCAGCTCGTCCCAGGTCCGTCGTTTCGGCCTGCGCACCGGCGACAAGGTCGAGGGGCAGACCCGTCCGCCCAAGGACCAGGAGAAGTACTGGGGCCTGCTGCGCGTCGATACGGTCAACGGGGTCGACCCCGACACCGCGCGCCGCCGCCCGTACTTCGACACGCTGGTGCCGGTCTTCCCCGACTCGATGTTCGACATCGAGACCGATCAGAAGAACCTGACCCAGCGACTGATCAACCTGATCAGCCCCATCGGCAAGGGGCAGCGTGGCCTGATCCTGTCGCCGGCCAAGGCCGGCAAGACGACCGTGCTCAAGCAGATCGCGCACGGCATCACCGACAACTACCCCGAAGCCCTGCTCATGGTCGCGCTCATCGGTGAGCGGCCGGAGGAGGTCACCGACATGCAGCGCTCGGTGAAGGGCGACATCTATGCGTCCACCTTCGACGAGCCGACCGAGAACCACACCCGCGTGGCCGAGATGGCCCTCGAGATCGCCAAGCGCCAGGTCGAGACCGGCCGTGACGTGGTGATCCTGCTCGACTCGATCACCCGGCTGGCGCGCGCCTACAACCTGGCGCTGCCGGCCTCCGGCAAGACGCTGTCGGGCGGCGTGGACCCGATCGCTCTCTACCCACCCAAGCGCTTCTTCGGCGCAGCGCGCAACATCGAGGGTGGCGGCAGCCTCACCATCATCGCCACCTGCCTGGTCGACACCGGCTCACGGATGGACGACGTCATCTACGAGGAGTTCAAGGGGACCGGCAACATGGAGCTGGCACTGGACCGGAAGCTGTCCGAGAAGCGGATCTTCCCGGCCATCGATGTCCTCCGCTCCGGCACGCGCCGCGAGGAGCTGCTCCTCGACGAGAACTCCCTGAAGATGACCTGGACGATGCGGCGGATGCTCTCCGCGGTCGGGCCGAACGAGGGGATCGAGCTGCTCATGCAGCGGCTCGGCAAGACGAAGAACAACGCCGAGTTCCTCGTCTCGCTCTCCAAGAGCGTCGAAGCCTCCGAGCGCTGATCGCTCGCCCCGCATGACCCGCGCCGCGCGGAGGGGACTCGCCGCGCTCATCGGCGCCGGCCTCGTAGTGGCTGCCTGCACTGCGCCGGTTAGCCCGAGCACCTCGCCGTCCGTATCGGTCCAGCCGTCGCCGACCCCGGAGCCGACCCCCGGCGTTGGCGACGTGGTGCCCGCACCCGGTTCGACGAGCACGGTCTACGGGCCGAACCCTGGAGCCATCGTGGTGGCGATCGACCCGGGGCACGGCGGCTGCCTCGACTGGGGCGTACCCGATCCGGAGCGCCGAGGCGTGGAATTCAGCGAGAAGACGATGACCCTCGCCATCGCGAACGAGTTGCAGGGCCTGCTCGAGGCGCAGGGGATCACCGTGGTGATGACCCGCACCGATGACTCCGCGCTGGCAGGTGACGACTATCCGGATCTCGGTTGCAACGGCCCGCCCTGGCGCGACGTGAACGGCGACGGGGAGGCGGGCTTCGACGACACCGGCGCCACTCGAACGCGTGACGAGCTCCAGGCGCGGATCGACCTGGTCAACCTGTCGCGCGCCGACCTGCTGGTCAGCATTCACATCAATTCGCTGGTGGCGAACGGGGTCGTCGTGGAGGCCGCCGCCACGCTGACCTACTACACCGATGAGGTTCCGTGGGGCCCCACGGCCGGTTTTCGGCTCGGCCACCTTGTCCAGGACGGGGTGGTCGACGCGGTGGCAGGCGTGGCCACCTACGACCGCCAGGATCGCGGCGTAGAGCCGGTCAACTTCTACATCATCGGAGCGCCGCTGTTCGTGCCCACCGAGGAGCGGCCGGACGTGCGCAAGCAGCCGACCCGCGGCATCCTGATGCCCGGGGTGCTGACCGAGGTCGGCTCGATCACCCTCGCGGAGGAGCACGAGCTGCTCGGGACCGCCGCCGGGCAGGCGGCAGCGGCCGCGGGCATCTTCGACGGCCTGGCCGGCTACCTCGCCGATCGACCGATCTCCGTCCGCTATGACGCACTGAGTCCCAACGGGTCGGCAGGCACGGTTTCGCACGCGGTCGAGGGGCTCGGGCCTCCGTACTGGGCGCCGCCGCTGAAGTTGCTGGCGACCGACGGCCTGCCGATCCGGCTGACGAACACCGGGACGGAAACCTGGCCTACCGGCCTCCAGCTCATGGGCGGTTGGTCGGCCAGCGATCAGCCGTACCTGCGCTCGGCGCCCGAGGCGCTCGAGTCGTTCGGCGTGGCGGTGCCGGCGCTTGCTCCGGGGGAATCGGTCGAGCTCCGGGTCACGTTGGCGACCCCGGACATCGCAGGACGCCAGATACTGTGGGTCACTCTGGCCGATGGGTCTGGGGCATGGACCGATCGAGGGGTGGCGCCGCTGCAGCTGGCAGCTGAGGCTCCCTGACACTGCCGCCGCATTTGACCCGGCTTGACGCGCGCTGCTAGCATCCGCCCGCACGACTTCGGCCGATTCCTCGGCGCCGGGAATCGGGAGGGTACGGAGCGGGGTCGGGCAGATAGAGAACAAGCACTGACCCGCGGGAGCGTCCCTATTGCCTGATCAACGGTTGCCATCGCGCCGTTCGACCGACTCGCGCCCACCGTCGAGAGCCCTCGCCCACCTCGCCGTCATCGGCCTGGTGGTGTTGAGCGCCGCCTTCGGTCTGCGGGCTCTCGGTGGCGCCGATGCAGCCTTTGATCGCGGATTCCCGTTCAACCTGATCGGGGTCGCCCGCGGTGCCGACGGGGAGCCCCTTGTGGCCCGTTCGGTCAGTTTCGACCTCGTGCCAGATCCAGTCGCCGACGAGCCGGAGCTCTCCCGCAGGTCCACGCGGTATGAGCCCGATCCGACGCCGCTGCCCACCCCGGTCGCCCCACCGCCCGCGCCTGTCTTCAAGGCAGCGGCCGCGCCGGCGCCAGCGCCGATCGTCGGGAACGGGATGCTCCTCTGGCCGGTGCCGGGCGGCAAGATCAGCCAGTACTACTCCTCGTACCACCTCGCCCTCGATATCTCCAAGCCGGCGGGCAGCCCGGTCATCGCCGCCGCCGACGGGACCGTCACCTGGTCTGGCTGGCGCAACAACGGCGGCGGCTACGTCGTCCAGATCGACCACGGCAACGGCGTCCAGACCGTGTACAACCACCTGGGATCGATGTCGGTCCAGGCGGGCGCCGTGGTGACCGCCGGTCAGACGATCGCCGCGGTCGGCTGTACCGGCACCTGCACCGGGCCGCACGTGCACTTCGCGGTTATCGTCAACGGGGTCTTCATCAACCCCCTGCGCTACCTCTAGACCGATCCGCCTGCCGGCCGCGCACCGGCGCCCCCTCCGGACCGGGGTCGAGCCGTTGCTATCATCGAGTTCCGATGTTCGCTGACCATGTCCGCATCTTCGTCGAGTCCGGCGCCGGCGGCGACGGAGCATCCTCGTTCCGCCGGGAGGCGCACGTTCCACGGGGCGGCCCGGACGGTGGCGACGGCGGCAGGGGCGGCGACGTGATCCTGGTGGCCGATGCGGGGCAGACCACGCTCGGCGACCTTCGCCAGCATCCCCACCACCGGGCGCGTCCCGGGGGCCGAGGCTCCGGGCGCCGTTCGCACGGGCGGAACGCACCCGACGTGGTCCTGACGGTCCCCCCGGGCACGGTGGTCCGCCGTCTGCCCGCGGATGCCGCCGGCGCCGGCCCCGGCGCGTGGCTCGGCGAGCTGCTCGTCCCCGGCGAGCGCCTGGTCGTCGCGGCTGGTCGCCGGGGCGGCCGTGGCAACGTGCACTTCGCCACGCCCACCCATCGCGCGCCGACCCACGCCGAGAAGGGGGAGCCGGGCGAGTCGCACTGGCTCGACCTGGAGCTGAAGCTGATCGCCGATATCGGGCTGATCGGCGCCCCGAACGCGGGGAAGTCGACCCTGCTGGCTGCCCTCACCGCGGCCACGCCGAAGGTCGGCGCCTATGCCTTCACCACCATCAGCCCGAACCTGGGCGTGATCGCGCTCGATGATGAGCGAGCGGCAGTCATCGCGGACCTGCCCGGCCTGATCGAGGGAGCGTCAGAGGGTCGCGGCCTCGGCCACGGGTTCCTGCGCCACGCAGAGCGAACCCGCGTGCTCGTGGCAGTGGTGAACGGTGCTGCAGCCGATCCGGCCGCCGAATGGCGCCAGGTCGCCAACGAGCTCGCCGAGCACGACGCCACGCTCCTCGAGCGACCGATGCCGATGGTGGTCACCAAGCAGGACATTGCCGCCGCCGCGGCGGCGTGGCCGTCCGTGCGCGCGGCGCTGCGGGCAGACGGATTCGAGCCGATCGCCGTCTCCGCACACGACGGCACTGGCCTCGACGAGTTGCGTGGGGCGATCGATGCGGCTCTGGGCGACGCGGCGACCCAGGCTGCCGAGAGCCCGCCACCGGCCGAGGTACGCGTGCACCGATTCGATCCACTCGAGTCAGGCTGGCAGGTGATCGCCGAGGACGGAGCGCTCCGCATCCTCGGTCGTCGAGTGGAACGCACGGCGGCACGGACCGACTTCGAGAACGAAGAGTCGCGCGAGCGATTTCAGCGGACGCTGGAGCGGATGGGCATCGACGCCGAGCTGCGCCGGCTCGGTGCCCATGCCGGCAGCACGGTCCGCATCGGGCCGACCGAGCTCGAGTGGGGCGACGACTGGTGAGCGCCGCGGCACCGGTTCGCGTTGCACCAACGGCGCCGGCGGCGGCCCCCATCGCGGAGCCGGCTCGCCCCGAGGAGACCGCTGCCGCTCGGCGCATCGGCGTCCTCGGCGGCACCTTCGATCCGCCCCACCTTGGGCACCTGTGGCTCGCCACCCTCGCCGCCGATGAGCTGGGGCTTGATCGAGTGCTGCTCATGCCGTCCGCCAGGCCTCCGCACAAGGGCGCCCGCCGCGTCAGCAATGCCGCCGATCGCGTGCTGATGACGCGCCTGGCCATCTCCGGCGACCCGCTCCTCGAACTCTCACTGATCGAGATGGAGCGGCCCGGCCCGTCCTATACGGTCGACTCGGTGGCGGAGCTTCAGGCGACCCATGGCGCGGGAGTGCGGCTCGTCCTGGTCATGGCCGCCGATCAGCTGGCGGCGATCGATACCTGGCGCGAGCCGGACCGCCTGCTTGATCTCGCCGAGTGGGCGGTGGGGCCGAGGCCCGGCACGCCACTCCCCGAGCGTCGTTCGCTGGTCGAGCGCTTCGGTGCGGCGGCTCGCCGGATCCACCTGCTGAGCGGACCATCGCTCGATGTCAGCAGTTCCGAGATCAGGCGCCGCGTGGCGTCGGGGCGCTCCATCCGCTACCTTGTGCCGAGGGCCGTCGAGGAACTCATCCATGACCGCGGCATCTACCGCCGCTCCGAGCGTTCGTGATACGCCGAGCGAGCACGGTTCCGAAGCAAGCGGAGGACGATCTGGCAGGCAGCGGAAAGGCGCAGCGGGCAGCACCGGCGGAGCCGGTGGCTGAATCCGCGCCCGGAATCGAGCCGGCCGACCTCGCGCATCGCATCGTCGAGCTAGCCAGCGACCGAAAGGCAGTCGACGTCGTGATGTTGCGCACGGCAGAGGTGACGACCATGGCCGACTATTTCGTCATCTGCAGCGGCCGCACCGACCGGCAGGTCCAGCTGCTCGCCAACGCGATCGTCGGAGCGCTGCGCGACGACGGGATCCGCGCGCTTGGCGCAGAGGGGAAGGGGGCCGCCCGTTGGGTGCTCCTCGATTACGGCAGCGTGATCGTGCATGTCTTCGCTCCCGACGAGCGCGAGTTCTATGGGCTGGAGCGCCTGTGGAGCAACGCCACCCAGGTGGTCCGCGTCGTCTGACGGCCCTCGGGGTACTGCCTGAGTACCAGTGGCGAGTACCCCGTCCTCCTATTGAGGTGGCGGGGTCGTCAACCCATCCTCGGCGCATGGCCGAGTTCGTCGATAGTTTCGCGTCCGCCCCTGAGCCCGATCCGGATCGTGGATCGCGGCCAGCGCCGTATCGCCCCGCGGTGCCTGCCACCGGGCACGCGGCATTCTCCAGTGAGGGGTCGTCCTGCCAGTTCTGCGGCGGAAGCCTGTTGACCAGCGTCTTCGACACCACCTTCCGTGAAGGCGGATCCGATGAGCGGCTCTTCTTCGCCATCCCTGGCGCTCTCTGCGTCCCGTGCCGCCAGCTGTACGTGGACCGGCAGCTGATAGGGATCCTGGGGCTCGGCGATGCGCAGTGCACCTTCGCCATTCAGAGCGATCGGGTCCTCCGCGCCGGCGCCGCCTAGCCCGATTCAGCCGCCGGTTCGGCGCGTGGCGAGCAGATGCTCGCCGATCCACGCCACCAGCGCCGCTTCTTCGGCCATCGTGTTCGACTTGATCGCCAGGTCCGCCTCGAACAGGCCCTGCAGCATCGCCTCCAGCTCCGCCGCGGTGTATCGCCCGGCAGCCTCGACGATATGGCTCGCCATCCGTGCGTTGCCGCGTGCCACGCGGCGTGTCAGCTCGGCCGCTGGCGCGCGAGCCGCCACCAGGTCGCGGGCCACGATCAGGTCGGAGACGCGTCCGGCCAGCGAGGCCATGATGCGCAGCACCGGCTGCCCCTCCGCAATCGCGCGCTCGACGGCCTTGGCGGCCGCGTCGGGCTCGCGCCGGTCGATGGCGTTGGTGATGGCGAATAGGCTCGCCGGTCTCGTATCGGTCACGAGCGCCTCGACGTCCGCGGCCGTTATCGGCCTCCCGAGGGCATAGGTCGCCAGCTTCCGCAGCTCGCTGTCGGCGACACGGGTCTGTTCTCCGCGCTCGATGTCGCTCTCCCAGGCGGCCCCGCCCACCCGCTCGGCCAGCAACGCCGCGGCACGCGGCTCTATCTGAATGGCGAGCCGCCCTGCCTGTGCACGAATCCAACCGCTCATCTCGGCCCGCCGCGGCGCGATCCGCTCCTCGACCGTCCCACCACGCTCGATGACCGCGTCGGCGAGGCGCCTCAGCAGCGCGGGCGGCTTGTTTGCATCGCGCGACGGGCGGAGTTCCGCAAGCGCCAGGGCGGCGCCATCGGGCAGCGACTCGACCAGCGAGAGCAGCTTGTCCGACGCGGCGGTCGAGCGGCCCGCGGCGCGCAGCGGCTGACGCAAGATCGCGAGACGCGCCCCGAACAGCCCGACCGAGGCCGATTCCAACCGCGCACGGTCGATCGCGGGCTCGTCGGGCGTTCGCTCAGCGACGATTTCGGCGCTGCCGACAACGCCGGACCGATCCGCAAACGCGGCCAGCGCCTGGTCGATGCCGAACGAGTCGTCCCCGTGGACGAGGATCAGCGAAGCGGTCATCGGGGCGCACCTGCCACCCACGCGGCACGCAGGCGCGCCACGAGGTCGTTCACGCTCATCCCCACCGCCGCGGCGAGGACCGCCTCGAGCGCGTGCGCCGGCGCCCGCGCCGCATCGAGCGATGCGCGGTACTGCGGATAGCGGGTCGCCTGGTCGTCGATCCGCTGGTCGGTGGTCACGAACTCCTGCGCGACATGCCGGTCGGCAACCGAGACCGTCACCGATGCCCAGCCGCTCGGAAAGCGCCCCGCGTCGAGCAGGCAGGTGACCGGGTGCGAGGCGACCGGTGCCGCCAGCTCGCCCCAGCCGCGCTCGGTCAGCCACGTTGCGGCAAGCGTGCCGTGCTCCGCGCCGGATTCCCGAGTGATCGGCTTGTCGATGTCGTGCAGGAGGGCGGCGACCTCGACGAGGTGCGAATCCGCGTCCACGCCGCTCGCGACCAGGAGGCGTGCCGCCTCGGCCGCCACGCGGCTGACGCCGCGGGCATGGACCACGATCCCGTCCGGCAGGGCGAACGACTCGAGGAACTCGGTGGCCTCGGCGAGAGTGGGCACAGCCATGGACCGATGCTAACCGTCCCGCCGCCGGCCGGTGGCGGGAGCCGACCGGCGAGTGCGTGCTGCGAGTCGGTGCGCCGCCAGGCTCCCGCTCCGGCGGCCGTTTGCACCCGGTATGCGGTCCCGTCGCTGACCACCTCCACGCTCCCCTCGAGGTCGGTCCGGTACACGTCCAGCCCGTCGACCGCAGCCAGGTGCTCCAGGGTCGCTGCGTGCGGGTGGCCGTACTCGTTGTCGGCGCCCACCGAGATCAGCGCCACCCCGGGTCGGAGGGCAGCCAGGAAGGCCTCGCCGGTGCTCGACGTTGACCCGTGGTGGCCGATCTTCAAAAGGTCAACGACGCCCACTGCTCCGCGCGCCAGAAGCACCTCCTCAACGGGCATCTCGGCGTCGCCGGTGAGCAGCGCGCGGAAGTCGCCGCTGCGCAGCTCCGCCACGACCGATCCGTTGTTGATGTCTCCAGCCGGGAGCGGCCCAGCTCCATCCGCCGAAGTGGGATAGAGGATCGACAGCCTGCTGACCCCGTCGAGCCGCAGGGTCTGCCCAGCGCGCGCGATGGCGTAGGTGCCGCCGGGCTCGGCGCGTGCGAGCGCGACGAATCGGTCGTAGGTGGGGTTCGGATAGTCGCGCCCGGGCTCGAGAATCAGGCCGACCCGGTACCGCTCGAGCACGGCTATCAGGCCTGCCACGTGGTCTTCGTGAGGGTGGGTGAGCACCACAATGTCGATTCGTCGTTGCCACCAGGGCAGTCGCTCGCCCAACCGGCGCAGGAGCAGTTCCGGGTCGGGGCCGCCGTCGACCAGCAGCGTCGCCCCGGACGCCATGCGGACCAGGATCGCATCACCCTGGCCGATATCGAGCGCGATGACGTGGAGCCGCCCGTCCGGCAGCCCGATGAGCGCCGTGACGGCGAGCAGGGTTCCGAGCGCTCCGACACCGACCGCGGGGCGCGCTACCCGCGTCGCGGCGCCGGCGGCTGCGACCCGAATCCGGTGGAGTGATACGCCTCGGCCCTTCCGGACCGGACGGGCGGGAACCGGACCCGCCGGGGCCTCCGGTGCGGCGCGCCCGAGGCGACGCGCCGCCCACCAGAGCCCGGGGTACCAGGCCACCGCGAGCAGGGGTGGCGCGCTCACCGGGATGGACGCCAGCGGAAGCGCAGCGGCAACCTGTCCGGCCAGGATCATTACGCGCAGGGTCAGCCACGCACCCCCGCCGGCGACAAACAGGGCCGCGTCGCTCAGCAGCGGAAGGTGGAGCACCGCGTCGAGAACGCCCAGCGGGGCCACCACGGCGCAGGCCAGCATCACCAGCGGCACGATCGGGACAACCACGACGTTGGCCAGGGGCGACACCAGCGAGAGCCGCTCGAAATTGCCGACCACGATCGGCAGCGTCGTCAGTTGCGCGGCAAGCGTGAGTGCCATCGGTTCGCGAACCCAGGCGGGCCAGCGTGCGAACCTCGTCTCGAGGGGTGCGGCGAACCAGATCAGGCCCGCGGTTGCCAGCCCGGACAGCTGGAAGCCGACATCCCACAGGACCGATGGCGCGGCCAGCAGCATCGCCAGAGCCGCCAGCGCCAGCGCGGATGCCGCGTGGGCGCGTGACCCGCCGAGGCGAGCGACCAGCATCCCGGCCGCCATCAAGGCCGCGCGCACCACCGATGGCGAGGCGCCGGTGAGCAGCACGTACCCGGTGACCGTCACGCCGGCCGCAATGGCCGCCGAGAAGCGGCCGCCGCGTCGCCGCTCGAGCGGACGTGCCGCCGCGGCCACCAGGGCGGCCACGATGGCGATGTTCCAGCCCGAGATCGCGACCACGTGGGTCAGCCCCGCGGCCGCAAACGCGTCCTGGACCTGCGGCGCGATGCTGGACCGCACGCCGAGCAGGATCCCGGCACCCAGGGCAGCCTCCGGCTCTGGGATCACCGTGTTGAGACCGCGCAGCAGCGTCTGCCGCAGCGCCGCTGCGAGCCGTGCCGGGTCGGCGCCCGACGCCGGCAGGAGTTGAGCGGTGCGCGTGCGCGCGATCCCGCCGATCCCCTGGCGGGCGAGGTAGGCGGGATAGTCGAAGCCGTCGAACGCCTCGGGCGCCACGACGGCAGCGCGGAAGACGACCGTGTCGGAGACAAGCGGCGACGCCGAGCGGGGCAGCCATGCCAGCAGCCGGCCATCCACGGGCAATGTGGGTCCATCGCCGGTCCGGACGACTACCCGGTCCAGTACGACCTGCTGTGTCGCGGCACGCGGTCGCGGGTCGTCGGTCACGCGGCCGGCGATCTGGATCTCGCCACGGCCGACCAGGCCGGAGACGCTGCCCGCGCCCGATGGCATGGGCAGCGTCGCTCCCCGCCAGCCGCCGATCAACAGCCCGAGCGCAACGGCGGCCAGCGGCACGGCCACGCCTGGCTTGCCGGCGAGCAGTGCAGCGCCGGTACCGGCTGAGCTACACACCGCGACGATCACCCACACAGCTGGCCCGAGCCCGGCATCGGCCATGAGGATCCCGGCGGCTACCCCGGCAAGTGTCGCGGGAAGCGCAAGGTGCATCGGGTCCGTGGGCCGCCCTAGCCGACGGTGACGAGGTCGCGGACCTTCTCCAGTTGGCTGCTGGTGAGCACCTTACGGGTCACCAGCTCAGCGAGCGAGGCGAACCGCTGCTCGGTGCGCGCCGCGACGATCTTCTGCACCGTCACCGGCCCGACGCCCGGCAGGGCGTCCAGGGCCTCCGGCGTCGCTGTGTTCAGGTTCACCAGGCTCGACCCGCCGCTGCCGTCGCTGCCCGGCGAGCCAAGGGGACCGGCACTCCCGAGCACGGGGACGAAGATCTGCTGGCCGTCGCTCACGAACGCCGCGAGGTTCACACTCACGGCAGCAGCCACGAGGTCCACGTCGCGCGAGTACCCGCCCGCGACCCGGATGGCGTCGGCGACCCGGGAGCCGGTCGGCAGCTCGACGATGCCGGGCCGTAGCACACCGCCCTCGACGTCCACGACGAGCGTCCCGGACGGGACGCTGCTCGGCGCGGCCGAAACAGAACCGAACGCGCTGAACGGATCGGAGGTCGGCTGCGCGGGAACCATCGGTCCCAGCGCCAGCCAGACGGCCAGGCCCATGACGGCCAGGGCGATCGCCAGGGTACCGATGGCGACACGGTCCAGCAGTGTCACGTCACCCTCCCGCGCGGGAGGCGAGCGGGCCATGGCCTGTCCGGGGCTCGGCGCCCGGGCACTCGACGCCGGGCCCCGGAAGCAGGGGATGAAGGCTAGCGGTCGGGCCCTTACAGACCGATTACCGGCGGCTCAACCTACGAGTTAGGCTCCTCGATGTGGCTCTTTAGCCCCTCCGTAGCGCTCTTGGTGTTGCGGCTGAAGATCGTGCGGCGCAGGATCGGGGTAAGGAGCCTGCCAATCGGGCCGCTCGCCTCTAGCCAGAATTCCGCCGTCGCCGCACCGCCCACCGGCGTTACCACGTGGCCGCCTGTGAGATGCAGCCCGGGTCCACTCGACGAGGTCCAGGTGAACGATCGTCCGTCTTCATAGCCAGTGACTTGCCAGACCGAGGACGGCATACCTCTCGGCTTGACGCGCACGCGGCTGCCCACCGCGAGCGGACCGGCATCGAGCCGCTCGAGGCGCTTGAACTGCGACGCCCAGACCGGCCATGTCTCAACGTCCACCAGCGTTGCCCACACCTGCGCCGCCGGGGCTTCAACGCGGATGCTGCGCCCGTACCTCGCCATGGGTCACCTCGTGCGTAAGAGAAGTCGAGGTTGAAGGTACTCTCAGCGCCTAGCCTACGCCAGCGCTGTTGGGCCGAGGGCGCCGGGGCGGCCTGCGCGCAGCTCCCTGGTGCCCAAGGCCAGGTCAGTCCCCGGGCGTGACGATGTTCACCATCGCCCGGGCCCTCGACCGTCGGGCCGCCGAAGCAGGGGACGAAGGCAAGCGGTCGGGTCCTTAGCGGCCGATTACCCGCGGCTCACCTGCTACGCTCCGCCGATGCGCGATCGCAGGCGCGCGCGACTCCCCGGGCTCGTGGTCGTGGCCCTGGTGCTTGGCGCCTGCATCGCGCCGGCCAGTAGCTCGCTCTCGGCGCAGCCCAGCCGTTCGACCCCCGCATCCGCGGAGACCTCGCCAACGGGCACGCCGCTGCCGATCTTCGATCGGGGTCAGTGCTGCATTGGGTCGGAGTTGCAGGCGGGGACCTACCGGTCGCCGTATCACTGGTCGGTCGGTATCAGCGCCGAGGTGACCAACGGGTGGCGAGTATTCCGCACCGATCGGTCTGCCGGCGGCGTGATCGCCCTGGTCATCGGCGAGGCCAACGAGATCCGACACGCGACGAACTACCTCGCCTTCTTTCCCATCTCTGATGATCAGCCGATCAGTCAGTTCGTAGCCGATCTGCGAGCGACCGGGTACCTCGAACCGTCCCCCAGCGTGACGATCGCGGTGGCAGGGCGTGATGCCACTTCGTTCGACGCCACCTCCGAACCGAATCCGGACCAGCCCGGGGACGAGGGCGTCGTGGCCGGCGCCATCGCGTTCCCGGCCATCGATCGCATCTTCTCGCCATTTACCTGGCACTCCGAGTCGCCGGGGGCAACCTTCCGATTCATCATCGTCGAGCACGCCAGCGGCGGCGGGCTGCTGATCTACCTCGAGGCGCCAGGCGAATCGTTCGATGCGCTGCTCGAGCGCGCCGGGCCGGTGATCGCCTCGATCAGCTTCCTCGAGTGACGATGTTCACCAGCCGCCCGGCAACCTGAACCACTCGGGCGGGAGCTTGTCCGGCCAGGTAGCGCTGCACCGCCTCTGACGCCAGGGCCAGCCGCTCGATCTCCTCGGCAGGCGTGCCCGGCGCCACCACCAGTTTGTCGCGCAACTTTCCATCGACCTGCACCGGCAGCTCGATCACCTCCGCCGCCGCCAGCGCCGGATCGAAGTCCGGCCACGACTGCTGGTGGATCGAATACGGCCGGCCGCGGCGCGTCCAGAGCTCCTCGGCGATGTGCGGCGCGATCGGCGCCAGCAGGAGCAGCAGCGTCTCGACCGTCTTGGCGTAGGCATCGGTCCCGGCCAGGCCGTCGTCCCGGGCGCGACCGAGGGCGTTGGTCAGCTCCATCAGCTTGGAGAGCGCGGTGTTGAAGTGGAACGCCTCGTAGTCGATGCCCACGTCGCGGATGGTCCGATGCGCCAGCCGTCGCAACGGCTGCGCCGCGGCTTCGACCGCCCCACCGCTGCCCGATGCCTGGGCGACCGCCCAGACCCGTGACAGGAAGCGGTGGATCCCCTCGATGCCGGTCGGGTTCCACGGCCCACCCTGGTCCCACGGGCCGATGAACATCAGGAAGCAGCGCACCGTGTCGCTGCCGTAGCGCTCGACCAGCTCATCGGGGTTCACGACGTTGCCGCGCGACTTGCTCATGCGCTGGTGATCGACGCCCAGGATCTGGCCCTGGTTGCGCAGCGCGCTGAACGGCTCGTCGAAGTCCAGGTGACCCATGTCGCGCAGCGCCTTGGTAAAGAAGCGCGAGTACATCAGGTGCAGCACCGCGTGCTCGGCGCCGCCGGCGTACAGGTTCACCGGCATCCAGCGGCTCACCACCTCCGGATCCCAGGGGCGCGTCTCCTCGTTCGGCGAGCAGTAGCGCAGGAAATACCAGCTCGAGTCGACGAAGGTGTCCATCGTGTCGGTCTCGCGCCGCGCGTCACGACCGCACACCGGGCAGCTCGCCGCCAGGAACTCGGGGTGGGACTGGAGCGGGCTGACCCCGGTCGGCACGAAGTCAACGTCTCTCGGCAGGAGCACCGGCAGCTGGTCCTCGGGCACCGGCTGCGCCCCGTGCTCGTCGCAGTACACGATCGGGATGGGCGCGCCCCAGTAGCGCTGCCGGCTGACCAGCCAGTCGCGGATCTTGTAGCTGACCGATGGTCCGCCCTGTCCCCGTTCGGCCAGGCGCGCGGTGATGGCGGCGATCCCCTCGGCGGCGCTCATCCCGCTGAACTCGCCCGACTCGATCAGCACCTCGTCATCGGTGTGCGGCAGGAAGGCCTCGCCCGCGGCTGCCCCGCCGCCGCGCGGCGCCACCACGAAGCGGATCGGCAGGTCGTACCGCCGAGCGAAGTCGTAGTCGCGGTCGTCGTGCGCGGGCACGCCCATGATCGCGCCGGTCCCGTAGCCGGGCAGCACGTAGTCGGCGATCCAGATCGGGATCCGCTCGTCGTTCATCGGGTTGATGGCATGCGCACCGATGAACACGCCGTTCCGCTCCCGCTCGGTGCTCATCCGCTCGATCTCGGTCTCGCGGCGGGCGGTGGCGACGTACGCCTCCACCTCGGCGGCGCGATCGGGCGCGGTCAGGGCCGCCACTGCGGCGTGCTCCGGGGCGAGCACCATGAAGGTCGTACCGAAGATCGTGTCGGGCCGGGTGGTGAAGACCCGGATCGGCGCCACGCCATCGGCCTCGGCGGCGAAGTCGATCTCGGCACCCTCCGATCGGCCGATCCAGTTGGTCTGCATCAGCCGAATCGGTTCCGGCCAGTCGATCTTGCTGAAGTCGAGCAGTTCGTCGGCGTAGCGGGTGATGCGGAAGAACCACTGCTCCAGGTCGCGCTTGATGACCGGCGTGCCGCAGCGCCAGCAGTGGCGATCGGTGCCCTCCACCTGCTCGCGGGCCAGCACGACCTGGTCCTTGGGGCACCAGTCGACCGGCGCCATGGCCCGATAGGCGAGCCCGGCGCGGAAGAACTGCACGAACAGCCACTGCGTCCAGCGGTAGTACTCCGGGTCGCTGGTGACCACCTCGCGAGACCAGTCGTACATGTCGCCCATGCTCCGGAACTGGGCACGCATCCGGTCGATGTTGGCGTAGGTCCAGACCGCCGGATCCAGCCCGCGGTCGATCGCCGCGTTCTCGGCCGGCAGGCCGAAGCTGTCAAAGCCCATTGGCAGCATCACGTTGTAGCCCTGCATGCGACGCATGCGCGCCACGGTGTCCGGACCCGTCTGCGCATACCAGTGACCGATGTGCAGGTCGCCGGACGGATACGGATACATGGTCAGCAGGTAGAACTTGTCCCGCGTGTCGTCATCGTCGGCCCGATACAGATCGTCGGCCTCCCAGCGGTCGCGCCACGCACGCTCGTAGGTGGCCGGGTTGAATCTCTCGGGACGCTCGGTCACGTGCGCTCCTCCTCGTCGGGGAACCAGGCCATCAACAGCTCGTCGCGATACTCGTCGACCCCGTGGCTGCGGATCCGGTACTGGCGCCGGCGCAGCCCCTCGCGAACGAAGCCGGCGTGCTCGTACACCGCGATCGCCCGCTCGTTGTCGGGAAAGACGGCCAGCGCCACCTTGACCAGGCCGCGCCCGCGGGCCCACGCCTGCGCGGCGGCCACCAGCGCCGAGCCGATCCCGACCTCGCGCCAGCCGTCGGCGACGCAGATCGAAAGGGTCCCGACGTGATCGGTCACCAGGTTGCGGTCGACGCTGACCATGACGTTGCCGACCGCCTCGCCGTCGGCCTCAGCCACCAGCGACACGCCGTTGGCGTCACGGATCATCTCGCCGATGAAGAACGCCTCCGACGGCTCGCTCACCGCCGAGGGCGGGGTGATCAGCCAGCGTCCCTCGCGGCGGACCGCCGCGAACAGGTCGGCCAGCGCTCGCGCATCGGTCGGGCGAGCGGGGCGCAGCGTCCAGCGGCGGCCATCGGAGGCCGTCCGCGCTTCGCTGCTGGTGATGGTCATGCTGGCCACGCGTTCCTCATCGGTCCATTGTCCCCGGGTATGACAACGCCCCCGCCTCGTCAGGACGAAGGGGGGCCTTCGCGGTACCACGCTGACTTGACCGACGTGCGGTGGTGGAGCTGGGGGGACTCGAACCCCCGACCCCCTGCATGCCATGCAGGTGCTCTCCCAACTGAGCTACAACCCCACGGTCGGTCCACTCATCGGCGCGGATATCGGACGCCATCCCGGCCGGCTCGCACCGGCTGCTCGACAGGCGAGTTCAGCGTTCCCCGATCGCCGGCTTGCACCCTCCCGGCTCGCTGTGGATCGGGGGCAGCGCCTACTGCTCCCGCGTCAACGCGTTCGAGCGTGAGTATAGCGCAGGGTCTCCAGTCGCCCTACTGGGCCGGCTCGGGCCCGGGTGTCTGCAGCAACCGCGCACTCCAATCCACGCGGTTGACCGAAACGTAGGACTCCGGAGCTGCCTCGTAGTAGAAGACCACCACGAGTTGCCTCATGGCGATCGGTGCCGCGCAGGACATCCAGCTCGGGCAACCGGCCGAAACCGAGATCAAGGTGATGGGAGCGTGACCGGAAGGGAGCGTATCCCTTGCGACCTCGATCGCGCGATCGCACTCGTCCAGAGTCAGGACGCCAGGACCCTGGCACTCAACGCTGGGCGCCAGCGGCGAGCAGCTCACGATGAAGGCAGCGACAAGCAGGCAGCCGAGCGGTCGCGTCATGAGGGTTCCGCCGTGGCAATCGCCGCGGATAGGCGTGCCAGGCTGGCATCCACGTCACGCTCCGCGGTGTCGGCCACGATTCCCTCCAGCGGAGCCATGAAGATGTTGCTGGCCTTGATCTCGGAGCGGAACGTGAGCTGCGTCCCACCGTCGACCTCCGCCAGATCGAGCGAGCCGGTCACCGACATGCCACTGGCGCTGCGTGGCGATCACCAGGCGCCGATCAGGCACGGCTTCCAGGACCTTCGTGTCGGCCGTTATCCGTTGGCCCATCACGTCGAGCGTCACCCGTCCGGTGGAGCCGGCGACCGTCGGCGGCGGCGAGGTGCGGACGGATGAGGTGACCCCGGTCTGCCACTTCGGCACGTTGGCTGGATCGCACAGGAAGGCGTAGATATCGGCCGCTGGAGCGGCCATTCGGACGGTTCGTTCGACTCGACGCATGCCCGTACGGTAGTCGAGTGTGGCCGCCCGCGTGGGCCACGCCCCATGACCATCGGCCAGATGTGGCTCTCGGCGGCACCGCGTATGCTGATCAGGCAATCAATCCTCAGGAGGGGCTTACCGTGCTCCGCAGACTCTCACCCGTGCTTGTGGTCATCGCCGTCGTGCTGGCCGCCTGCTCCGGGACACCGGCGCTCAGCGACCCCAAGGAGATCGTGACCTCGGGCTTGGACGCCACGGCCGAACTCAACAGCTTCCATGTCTCGCTCGCCCTCGACGGCAGCTTCAGCATGCCCGATTCGGGCGGCACCTTTTCGCTCACCGGCACCACCTTCGAGGCCGATGTGGACCTCGACGGCAAGCTGGTCGGTGCCACCTTTGCCGTCCCCGCGCTGCTGGGGCTGTCCGGCGAGCTCCGAGTGATCGACACGGACCTGTACTTCAAGACGAGCATGACCGGCACCATGTGGTCGCACATGGGCGGTGACGCCAGCGCCAGCGCCTCGCCGGCGCCAGACGTGTCGTCGATGATCGACGAGCTCCGCGCCTTCCTCGACAAGGAGGGCGTCGAGACGGTCAAGCTCGATGACGTCGACTGCGGCGAGCGGTCCTGCTACCACATCGAGGTGACGATCCCGGCCGAGCTCATGAACGAGGAGGTGCCCGACGCGTCGATGCTCCCCTCGATGGACCCGTCGGAGTTCTTCGGTGAGGCACTCGTGCTCGATCTGCTCTTCGACCGCGAGAAGTCGTACCTGACCGAGGTCTCGACCAGCGTCACCAGCGACTCCGTCGGCACCTTCACCGCCACGTTCACCTTCAGCGCGTTTGATGAGCCGGTGACGGTCACCGCGCCTCCAGCCGACGAGGTGACCGAGGGGACGGACTTCGAGCTCCCGTTCTGAGCTGACCTTCGTCCAACCGATGACGACGCCCTGCCGCTTGCCGCGGCGGGGCGTTTCGGTGTCTGCCGGACCACCGCGGACCGCCCTCCTGGCGCGAAACCCTGCCAGATTCGCACCCGGGGACCGCTAGGCGGCCTTCGGGCGCTCTTTGGCGCGATCTGCGCCCAGGGGTCGAGTCGGCCGAGCACGGAATCCAGGCGATCGACCGTCGGCCATGGCCTGGATCCACCGCAGATGGTGCCTAAGAGTCCACCGGTGCAAGTCTGGCGAGGTTTGCACGTGGACGCCGACGGCAGGGGAATGGCGTGGTGGAGATGAGGGGACTCGAACCCCTGACCCCTGCGATGCGAACGCAGTGCTCTCCCAACTGAGCTACATCCCCGCCGAGCGGGCCGAAGTATAACAACGGGTCGCCGGAACCGCCCCGAAGGGGCCATCGGTCCCTACAATTGCCCTGCCTCGCGGTGCACGCACACACCGGGTGAGGCCGCAACGGGGTAACCGATGACCGAGTCGAACGGCGCCGTCGTCCGCACGCGCGGACTGACCAAGTCGTATGGCACCAAGCGCGGGATCGTGGACGTGGATCTCGAGGTTCACGCCGGCGAGATCTTCGGCTACCTCGGACCCAACGGCTCGGGCAAGTCGACCACCATCCGCCTGCTGCTCGACCTGATCAGGCCGACCAGTGGCACGGCCGAAGTGCTCGGGCACGATGCGCACGACGCACCGCTCGAACTGAAGCGACAGATCGGCTTCCTGCCCGGCGAGATGGCCCTCTACGAGCGCATGACCGGGCGCGACATGCTTCGCTACTTCGCCTACCTGCGCGGCATGCCGGACCTGGGCGACGCCGATGCCCTCGCCGAGCGCCTCGAGGCCGATCTCTCGCGGCCGATCCGCTCCCTGTCGCGCGGCAACAAGCAGAAAGTGGGGATCGTGCAGGCACTCATGCATCGGCCTGCGCTGGCTATCCTCGACGAGCCGAGCACCGGTCTCGACCCGCTCGTCCAGCAGGAGTTCTACCGGATCCTGCGCGAGGTGCGCGCCGATGGACGGACCGTCTTCCTCAGTTCGCACGTCCTTGCCGAGGTGGAGCACACGGCCGACCGCGTGGCGATCCTGCGCCAGGGTCACCCGGTCGTGATCTCCGGGCTTGGCGGAACTGAAGGCGCAGGCGCTCCGCAAGATCGAGCTGTACTTCTCGGCCCCGGTGTCGCCTCAGGAATTCAGCCGGCTGCCATCGGTGCGAGGCGTTCGCGCCGAGAATTCGATGCTCGAGCTGGTGGTCGAGGGGATGGTCGACGACATCATCAAGGTCGCCAGCCGCTACCGCGTCGAGAACGTGATCAGCCGCGAGCAGGACCTCGAGGAGGTCTTCCTGACCTACTACCACGACGATACCGATACCGAAGCCCCAGCACCACCACGGGTGCCCGCCGGCATGGCGGCGGAGGACAGGTGATGCTGCGCACCATCGCCACCAAGGTGCTGCGCGACAGCTGGCGGGGCCTCCTCTTCTGGAACCTGGGGATCGCCGCGCTCGCGTTCCTGACGGTCGGCTCCTACCCCGCCATCCGCGACAACCCCGAGCTGAACCAGTTCATGGAGAGCCTGCCGGACGCGGTGCTGGCGCTCATCGGTGAGACCGATCTGATCTCGCCAGCGGGCTACCTCAACAGCCAGCTCTTCGGCTCCATCGTGCCGCTCCTCTTCCTCTTCTACGCCGTGGGGGCCGGTGCGGCCGCCATCGCCGGCGAGGAGGAGACCGGGACGCTCGACATGCTCCTCGCCAACCCGGTCAGCCGGACCCGCGTCCTGCTCGAGAAGGCGGCGGCCATGCTGGCGGGACTGGTCATCATCGGGGCCGTGCTGTGGGCGGTGACCATGGCCGGAGCGCTGCTGGTCGACATGGAGATCAGCGCCGGCCGGCTGGCGGAGGTGATCGTCAGCGCCATCCTGTTCGGATTCCTGATGGGTGCCCTGGCGCTGGCGGTGGGGGCCAGTGCGGGGTCGCGCGGGCTGAGCATCGGCATCGCGGCAGCTGTCGGGATCGCGGCGTACCTGGTGCAGTCGCTGGCTGCGCTGGTCGAGTTCCTCGAGCCGGTGGCGCGTATCTCGCCGTTCTACTTCTACTACGAGGCCGATCCGCTGCGGAACGGGCTCGACCCGCTCCACGCCGGCATCCTGGCCGGGGCGAGCCTGGTGCTGGTGGTGTTGGCGGTGATCGGCTTCAACCGGCGCGACCTTCGCGTCTGAGCGTGGCCGCCGCCCTCGAAAGGGGCTTCCCAAACTAGAACATCTGTTCTATCATCGGTTGGGCCATGAACGTTGCCCAATCCCTCCCCGAACTGCTCGAATCGCTGCGTGATCGCGGGCTGCGACGCGGGGTGGATCCCGGACCGATGGTCGCCGCCGACCCCCTTCCCACCGGTCAGCCCGGGCTCGATGCCGCGCTGCGCAGCGGCGGTTGGCCGCGCGGCGCCCTGGCCCTGCTCGACGCCCCGACCGGCAGCGGGGCCACCAGCCTGGCGCTCGGCTCGCTGGCCGCCTGCCAGGCCGACGGGGGGCTGGTCGCCTGGCTCGATCCGTTCGGCCGCCTCGACCCGTCGACCGCTGCCCGGCTGGGCGTCTCGCTGGAATGGCTGCTGGTCGTCCGTCCCACCGACCCCGCCGAGGCACTGGAGCTGGCCGGCTGGCTGGCCCGCAGCCGCCTCATCGACCTGCTCGTCGTGGACCTGGCCGATGCCCCTCCGCCGCGCGGCCTCGAGCGCCTCGCCGATCGACTGGCCGACCTGCTGCTGCGCGCCTCGAGTACGGCCCTGCTGCTGTCCGGGCCGCGCGGCGCCGAGGCGGTCAGTCGTGCGGCCGGGGTCCGGGTGGCGCTCCAGCGTCTCGCCTGGCTGGCGGTGGGGGAGGACCTGGTCGGTCAGCGGGTAGAGGCGACGGTGAGCCGTCACCGCTGGGCCCTCCCCGGTGGCCGCGCCGAGCTGGACCTGTGGTTCGGCGAGGGGCGCCGGATCGATCCGCTCCTGCGCTCCACCGCCACTCCCCGGGAAGTGGCTCCCGCCGCCGAACTCGTCTCGGCGCTCCGCGTCGTCTCCGCCTGAGCGTCCCGTGACCCGTTCCCGCCTGCCTCACGTGCTGTTGCGCCCCACGGATCTAACGATCAAGGATGGGCGGAAACCGGGGCAGTCCCTGATTGGTATTCCCGTCCGGTGCAACTATCGGCCTGAAACTGGCTCAGATCGGGCCCAAAACGGCCCAATTCGGCCGATCCTTGATCGTTGGATCCGCCCGGTGGAACACGGCGGCTGGGAGCGGCCCTGGCAGGGAGCGACCACATGACACGGACAAGGACGCGGCTGCTGGCGCTCGTCTGGCCGGCGATGCGTGCCCCTGACGGGCCCGATGCCACGGACGCCACGCCCACGACCCTCGACGCCATCCTGGACCGCCTCGACGACCTCTCCCCGAGGATCGAGGCGGTTGGCCGGGGAGTGGCGCTTCTCGATATCACGGGCCTCGAACCGCTGCTCGGCGACGAGCGGCGCGTCGCCACGCGGGCGGTGGCACTGGCGCGCCAGGTCACCCCGCTCCCGGTGCGTGCCGGGGCCGGGGACAACCGCTGGCTGGCGGTCCTGGCCGCGCGCCTGGCGCGCCCCTCCACGCCCGATACCCCGGCCGCCTTCCACGCGCTCCCCGCCGGGGCAACCGCCGCCCGCACCGCCCTGGCGCCACTCTCCCTCGATGTGCTCCCCGCGGACGAGGCCACGCGGCAGCGCTTCGCGCTCTTCGGGCTGACCGCCATGGGGCAGCTGGCCGCGCTCCCGCGGTCCGCGGTGGGCGCGCAGTTCGGTGCGCCCGGCGAGCGGCTCCAGCAGCTGGCCCGCGGCATCGATCCGCGCCCGCTCGTCCCGCGGCGTCGGCCTGAGCGACTCAACGCCCAAGCCGTCTTCGAGCCGCCGGCGGAGGGGCTCACCGAGATGGCCCTCACCCTCCGCCGCCTTGCCGCGGAGCTGTGTGACACGCTGCGTGCCCGTCACCTGGCGCCCGGCCGCGCATCGCTGCGACTGACGCCTGGAGGACGCCCCCGACCTCCGCATCGAGCTGGCGCTCCCCGAGCCGGTGCTGGAGCCGGACTGGATCGCGCGACTGCTCATCGGTCGCCTGGAGCAGGCCGCCCGTGCCCGGCAGTCAACCCGGCAACCAGCCACGGAAGCGGAGGAGGAGCCACGGATCGTGGCCATCGGTCTTGCCTTCGACCGGCTGGCGAACCCCGCCACCAGGCAGCTGCCGGCCTTCGAGGCGCGGGTCGGGCGCTGGGAGGAGCTGCGCTGGTCGCTGGAGCGGTTGACCATGCGCTTCGGGGAGGGCCGCCTGTGGCGGGCCAGCCACGACCGGCCGAGCGCGTCGCTGCCCGAGCATCGGGCCAGCCTAGTGAAGCTGTGACGCGCCTGTACCTCGACCATCCGCTCATCCAGGTCGACACCGATGAACTCGGCACGCCGCTGCGCCTTCGCCTGGACGGCACCACCCATGGCGAGGTGGGGATCTGCAACCGCTGGCGGGTGGACGACGACTGGTGGCGCACGCCCACCGCCCGCGCCTACTTCAAGCTGGTCACCCGCGACGGGCTGCTGTGCACCGTCTACCTCGACGAGATGCGCGGCACCTGGCACCTGGAGCGTGTGTTCGACTAGGTCCCTAGCAGGTGCCCTGAGCGGGGCCGCGGAGGTGGACGAGTTCAGGATCCGAGGCACGGCTCGACTGCACGTATCCACCGCCCATGCCCGCGAAGCTGTCCGCGGTGAAGTCGGCCAGCGGCATGCAGCGCGACACGAGGAACGCCTCTCTGCTCCACAGGTACGGGTAGGCGCGAATCTCGAAGTAGAGGACCACCAGGTCGTCGGTGGTGCGGTACTCCATATCCACATAGCGGACGCGTTGCACAAGTGGTATCAGGTCGAATTGCCCCGCCAGGATTCGGTTCGCGCTATCCAGTGGCGCCGACAGCTCGGCGGGCGGGGTTGCATCCCGTGCCAGTGCTTCCGCCACCACGACCGGTGAGATCGCCACCACCAGGATTGCGACGGCGATCCACCTTCCCCGGTGGGCTCGCGGCTCGGCGCTCAACGGGCGCGCCGGACGCTACTGTGGCGTCGTGCAGTCCTCATCGCGGCCATCGTACTCGGTCGACCGCCTCTGGCCAGACCCTGCCACCAGCCTGACGCTCGACGAGGCGTTCGGTGACATCGTGCTGCCGCCGGCTCCCGCGGGTCGCCTGCTGGTGGGGGTCAACATGGTGACCAGCATCGATGGCCGCGCGCAGCTGGCCGGAACCTCGGAGCGTCTCTCCGGCCGCGCCGACCGTGAGCTGATGCAGCACTATCGCGCCGCCTACGACGCGATCGCCAGTGGCGTCGGAACGCTGCGCGCCGACGATTTCTACTCGCATCTGGGCCACGCGGCGGCAGAGCGGCGAATGGCGGCCGGCCGGACGGCGCAGCCGCTGGCCGTGCTGATCGCCGGCGGGGGGCGGGTTCCGACGGACCGCCGCTTCTTCGCCTACGACGACCAGCCGCGCACGCTTGCGGTGGGCACCGACAGCCCGTATGCAACCGCGCCACTCCCCGGTGTCGAGATGTGGGTCGCGCCGACAGCCATCCCGCAGCCGGCGTGGCTGCTCGAGCGCATCGCGGCGGCCGGCTGCGCATCGGTCCTGCTGGAGGGTGGGCCGCATCTGAACGCGGCCTTCCTGGCCGAGGGGCTGATCGACGAGCTGTACTGGACTGTTGGGGCGCGGCTTACTGGGACCAACGCGCTGCCGATGATCGCGCCCATCCCCGGCGGCTCGCCGTGGGCCGAGCATCCGCGCGAGGGTGAGCTGGTGAGCGTGCACCGGTTCGAGGACGAGCTGTTCCTGCGGTACCGGTTCGGTAGCATCGGCTCATGAGCTCCGCACAAGCCCTTGGTCGACTGGGTGCCTGGGGCCACCTCGACTCGCTGCCGATCGACGCGGCTGCGGGCGTTCGCGCGCCGGGTGGAGGAGCTCGGCTACGACACGCTGTGGGTGCCCGAGACGGTCGGCCGCGAGCCGTTCACCCTGCTCGGGCTGCTGGCCGGCGAGACGAGCCGGATCCGGCTGGGGACGAGCATCGTGAGCATCTGGGGCCACGACGCGCAGACGACGCGGATGGCGGCCATGACGCTGGCCGAGGCGACGGGCGGACGATTCGTGCTGGGACTGGGCGTCTCGCACGCACACCTCGCCGAGCGCCTTCGCGGCCACACCTACGACCGGCCGCTGACCCGCATGCGCGAGTACCTGGCGGCGTATCGGTCGGCTGTCTATCGCGGACCGATGATCGACGGCGGCGACGAGCCACTCGTGCTGATCGCCGCACTCCGGGAGCGGATGCTGGGCCTTGCGGCGACCGATGCCGATGGCGCCTTCCCGTACCTGGTCACTCCTGAACGCGTTGCCTGGACACGCGGCGTGCTGGATGCCGCTGCCGCCTCGGCGTCACGGCCCCGACCGGTGCTGGCGGTCAGCATGCCCGCAGTCCTGGACACCGATGTGGACGCGGGGCGAGCCACCGCTCGCGCCTACCTGGCCCCGTACCTGCGCACGCCCAACTACCAGGCCTGCTGGGTGCAGCAGGGGTTCGTCGCGGCTGACTGGGAAAAGCCGGGGAGCGATCGTCTGGTCGACGCCATGGTGGCGCAGGGCGACGCCGGTGTCCTGCGTGCGCGCGCTGACGAGCTGTTCGCTGCCGGCGCCGACCACGTGGCGGTCATCGGTCTGGCACCCGATGGCACCACCGAGCATCTCCCGGTCCTGGAGGCCGTGGCCGGAGCCTGAGCGTTCAGGTCACTCGGCCGGCCGAATCCGTCGCGCAGCCCACTCGGAGCGGGTGATCGCGTACCGGCCGACCTGGTGGCCGAGGAGCTCCACCTCGCCGTGCGGCTTCTCCCCTAGGCGAGTGGCGACGGCGATCGAGGCGGTGTTCGCCGGATCGACCAGGCTGATCAGCTCGTCGAAGCCAATCTCCGTGAAGCCCCAGTCGATGGCGGCCTGCCCACCCTCGGTGGCGTAGCCGCGACCCCACGCTGGCTTTCCCAGCAGGTACCCGATCTCCGGTCCGGGCCAGCCGACCGGGTTGATCAGCCCAATTCGGCCGATGAAGCGCCCGCTCGCGCGCTCCTCTACCGCCCACATGCCGTAGCCGCGCAGCACCCAGTGGCCGATCCACCCCGCCACGGCCCGCCAGCAGTCCTGCCGGGTGGGGATCACCCCGTTCCCCACGAAGCGGACGACGTCGGGCTCCTGCGACAGCTCGAACAGGTCGGCGGCGTCCTCCTCGCGAAACGGCCGCAGAACGAGTCGCTGCGTGGTCAATGTCGGGATCACGAGCTCCACGCTCGGCATCATGCCAAAGGCGATGCGAGCGCCGCGTATGATCCGCGCGATGCACGACCAGCCCGCGCCCGATATCGACCGTCTCCGGACGCGGGCGCTGGCGACCTACTTCACCGCCGCCGCCCTGACCAGCATCGCCTACATCGCCGCCTGGACGGTCGCTGCGCTCGCCGCACCGCAGATCACCGGCTTTGCCGGATCGAGCGGCTGGCCGAGCGCCACGGCGGTCGGGGGCACGGCGCTGGCGGCGACCCTCCTCTCGTCGGTCATGGCGCGCCGTGGGCGGCGGGCTGGGATCGTCTTGGGCATCAGCGTCGCGGTGGTCGGCAGTGCGCTGGCTGTCGTCGCGGTGGTCGGTGGCTCGATCCTGCTGCTCCTGGTCGCCCTGGCCGCGCTCGGCTTTGGCAACGCGGCGATGAACCTGTCCCGGTACGCCGCCGCTGACCTGTACCCTCCCGCGCGCAGAGCCGGCGCACTCGGCGTGGTGGTCTGGGGCGGCACCATCGGCGCGGTGCTCGGCCCGAACCTGGTTGGACCCGCCGGCGCCCTCGCACCGTCGCTGGGGCTCTCCGCTCTGGGCGGCGGATTCGTGCTCGCCCTCGTCTTCCTGGTCGTCGGGCTGCTGGTGGCCATCCTCGGGCCGTCCGCGCCATCGCAGCCGCATCTCGACGAGCCACGTCGCGCCGCCGGGGTGCGCGCGACTGCGGCACGACGGCTGCTGATGGATCTGCTGCGCCGCCCAGGAGGTCGCACGGCGGTGGTCGCCCTGGTGATCAGCCAGCTGGTGATGACGCTGGTCATGGTCATGACCCCGCATCACCTTCGCTCGATGGACCATGGGCTCGAAACGGTCGGGTTCGTGATCAGCGCCCACACGTTCGGGATGTTCGCCTTCTCGCCGCTCTCCGGGCGCCTGACCGACAGGTTCGGGGCGACCGCCATCGTCCTGGTCGGCTTCGCCGTGCTGGCGAGCTCAGGGGTGCTGGCCGCCGTGATCCCCGACAGTGGCGCCGTCCTGGCCGTTCCGCTCTTCCTTCTCGGAGTCGGCTGGAACCTGGGTTTTGTGGCGGGCAGCTCGCTCCTGACCTCCGAGGCGCCGACCGGTGAGCGCGCCCGCCTCCAGGGGGCCATCGACGCGCTGGTCTGGACGGTGGCCGCGGTCGCCAGCCTCAGCGCGGGCTACGTGGTCGCGGCGGCGTCCTACGCGTCCCTGTCGCTGGTGGCCGCCGCCCTGGCGGTGGTGCTGGGGAGCGTCATCGTGGTGGACGCTCGCAGGTCCCGGCCCACGCCGGCCTGATCGGTCAGCCGAGCGTCGTGCGCAGGAACTCGACAGTCCGCGCGTAGGCCAGTTCGCTCGCCTCGGCGTCGAACTCGGGGCGGTCGGGCTCGGTGAACCAGTGCTTCATGCCCGGGTAGATGTGCGCCGCGCTGCCCTCGGGGAGCGACGTGCCCGTCGCGGGAGAATCGACGAACTGGTCGTCCTCGGCGAAATGGCCGAGGTAGGCGGCTCCACCGGGACCCTCGTACACGTCGCTGTAGACCGATACGAAGGCGGCGACGTCGGATCGCGCGGCCGCGACGTGGCTGCCGTACCAACCGCCGAAGCTGAGGGCGATGATCGCGGCGCGGTCGCCGCGCACGTCCGGCTGGGCCAGCAGATGGTCGAGCGCGGCCTCGACGCGTCCCATGATGCGATCCGGATTCAGTCCCCCGGGCCGGCCGGCGCCCTGTTCGATCGCCGTCGTGTACGCATCGGCGTCCTCGATCGTCGCTAGCACGACGCCATCGAAGAGGTCCGGCGCCATGACCGTGAAGCCGTCGCTCGCCAGCCGGTCGGCGAGGTCGCGCATCACGTCGTTGAGGCCCCACCACGCGTGGAGGAGCAGGACGGGTGCCCCGGGCGACGGTCGCGCGGACGCGATGTAGGCGTCGGTGTCGCCGGGAGCGGTCTGGAGTCGCGTCATCTGGCCCATGTCGGCATCGTACCGGATTCGCCCCGCCGACAGGGTTGCGAAATCGAACATCTGTTCTATCATTCGGTGTCCGATGCGCATGCCGGACGACGACTACTGTGAGCTTCATGCCCACTCCAACTTCAGCTTCCTGGACGGTGCAAGCCACCCCGAGGAGCTGATCGCGCAGGCGGCCACGCTGAGCATGCCGGCGCTGGCCGTCACCGACCACGCCGGCCTGTACGCCGCGGTGCGCCTCGTCAAAGCGGCCGCCCAGACCCGGACCGATGACGCCCGCGACGCGGGGTTGGCACCGGTCACCGCGATCATCGGCCTGGAGCTGACCATCCCCCGGGACGGGGATGAACTGCGCCTGGCGCGACGCGGCCGGAAACTGAACGACCCGTACCGCGGCGAGCGGAGGGGGGCGGGCCAGCCGTCTCAGGGCCTGTGTATGAAATCGCTGAGCACGAGGGCCGCGTGCCCGAATGGGCAAGCGAGGATGGCCGGCCGCCTCGGTCGCCACGCTCACGCTCCAACATTCATACACAGGCCCTCAGTCAGGCTTAGAGAGGACGGGAGCCAGCAATCGGCATCAGAGGGTTAACTCCAATAGTGGAGTAGGCCGCTGTGCCTCACAAGCGGCACCTATGTTCGTTACCTTCGGCTCTAGAATCCTGCGGTCGCTCTCCCATAGCCTCTTGGTGAGCCAGCCGCGGCTTCGGGCTCTTAGCTGGCGGAGGATCCGAAATTGTGAAAAACACTAAGCCCGTGTTTGGCCTGGCCGTCTTCGTGGCCATGAGCATCGCGCTGTCGTCAGTGATACCGGCAATGGCATCCACGCCACAGGCTGCGAGTGCAGCGGTCGGCAGTTTGGTTCAACAGATCGATAATGTCTACGGGTACCAGATTCTGCGGCCTGCGGCGTGGTCGTCCGCCGATCTGGGTGACGGCCGTTCCTACTCCCTGGCGGCGGATGGCAATCTCCCCACTCTTACGCTGACAGTCACTAACCTCAAGACCATCGGAGTTGCGTATGCTGGGCAGGCCGTCGTGGCCAACTACCAAGCCTTCCAGAATGCATCTTCATTCGCCGACTGGATGCGCGGTACCGAAGTCATGTGGTCGACGAACGGTATCGCCTACGAGCGAATTCGCCAACTGCCGAACGCGGCCATCTACGCCGTCACGACAAGCTCAGGGACGGTTCAACTCGTTGGCTTCAAGATTAGCCGAGGGGAACCCCTCGGCCTGAGCTTGGAGGCGCGCTCCCCATACGATCTCGGAGCCGATCTCGAAGTAAGCGACTTGTTGAAAGACTTCGTGACGATGTCCGTGAGTTTGAGTGCGGCAGAGGCTTCGATGCCCACACTGGCAGACGCCTCTCGCGTCGTTGGCACCGCGATCCAGCCGGACTCCGTGGGGCCTTATCACCGTGACAGTGGCTACCGGTACCTGGGTGCGTCCACCTACCGCCTGAAGACGGATTTCTACCAGGCGCCGCCTGAGGTGTCGTGGATGTACGAATACCTCTACTACAGCCTCTATCAGAGCAACCGCTCGTGGTGGCTGTACAGGGCTGACATTACGAACTACCCGCAGAACTCGTGCGCTTCCGGCGGCTGGGACTTGATCTATCGCTCTATCAACAGGGTCATCTCACCATCAACAGGCGTCGTGACCGACTCGTACTATCCGAATGCCATCGTGAACCTCCAGACCACGACCGCGCACATGATGGTCTTTGGCAACCCGCTCGTAGTCAATTGCATGTGGTACACGCCCTTCTACCTGTAGCTGGTCGCGGCTAGCCGCCGGCCCCCAGCAGGATCGGCCATTTCGACTCCCGAGGATTGAACGTTTGACGCCGCTCGCGGATCTCATAGGGCGTGACTCGGAGAACGGTCTGGCTGGGGGTGGAGAGAGTGGAAAAGCGTCCGCGAAGGACTGAGCAGGCCGCTGGCGACCGAGCTGCCGCGTTTAACCAGCTGCTCGACAGGGGTCTCGTACCGAGGTACCGCCTCGCAGGCGCGATCCTCGGGAACCCGCTCGACGCGGAGGACGCGACCCACGATGCCGCTGTCAGAGCCTGGCAGTCATTCGGGTCGCTGCGCGATCCTGCGAAGTTCGGGGCTTGGTTCGATCGGATCCTGATCAACGTCTGTCGCAAGCGGCTGCGCGCGCGGAGACCTTCCGTGCGCGGCCGCATGGTCCGAATCCCCGACCCGACGGGCGAGATTGTCGAGCACGACGCGCTGTCCCGAGCGATGGATGCGCTCACGATCAATCACCGAGCCGTCATAGCGCTGCGCTACCTCGAGGACCTGACCGTCGAACAGATCGCCGAGAGGACCGGGGTTCGAGCAGGCACAGTCAAGTCCCGTCTTCACTATGCACTCGCCGAACTCCGAGCGGCTTATGAGGCCGGAGCCCGAGAAGTCGAGGAGCTACCCCGATGACTGATGACCGCTTCGAGCGCAACCTGCGCGCCTTCGTCCGCTCACGCGCTCCGGACGACGTTCCTGCTGGCCTCCGCGAACGGGCCGCCGCGGTGACCGATGAGCCAGTGCCCCGCATGCCGTGGCTCGAGCCCACGCTCCGCGTAGTGGGCGGGTTGGCCTTGGTTGCCGTGCTGCTCATGGCATTCGCAATCCTGCGTCCATTCGGCGTGCCGACCGGCGAGGGTGGGCCCAGCCCCTCCCTCATCAGCGCCTACATCGAGCAAACGGACGGTGCCTTCGGCTACGCCATGGAGCGCCCAGCCGGATGGCAGGCGACTGATCTCGCGACTGAGGGTCGCCAGTACGCCTCCCCTGGTTTCGGCACCAGCGACGACTGGGTAACCATCACGGTGAACAACTACCAGGTCGCGGCCGCGAAGATCGGCGGCAACGGCACGATCGCCCAGTGGAGCCTGTTCCAGCAGGATTCCTCGCTCGTCGGCTGGACGGCCGGAATCGAGCAGCTGTGGCGCACGAACAGCATAGAGTTCGCGCGACTCGACACATGGCCGGACGCCGTGGCCTATGCCTTGCCGCAGCCAGACTTCACATCGGGTGTGCCGCAGATCCAGGTCGCGGCCTTCATCGTCAGCGACGGACAGCCACTCGCGGTCAGCCTGACCGGCACCGGCACCTATGGCACGCTCGATGCCCTACGCCAAGACGGGCTCTACGACGCCTTCGAGCGAATGGTGAAGAGCGCCCGCGCCATCGCGGAGGATCCAAACATCGTGAACCCGCCCTTGGACTGAAGGCAAAGGAGGCGTCCACCATGAACCCGGGAACCATGCAATGAGGGCTGGTCCCCTGGGATTGGGAAGAGGTCCTGTAAGCGAGTAGCAGTGTGCATCTCGCTCCAGCATGTGGACGACATAGAACATTTGTCCTAATCTTCCGAGTCCGATGCGCATGCCGGACGCCGTGCCCACCATCCCCTCCACCGCCGACTACTGCGAGCTGCACACGCACAGCAACTTCAGCTTTCTCGACGGTGCAAGCCACCCCGAGGAGCTGATCGCCCAGGCGGCCGCGCTGGGCATGCCGGCTCTGGCCGTGACCGATCACGCCGGCCTGTACGCGGCGGTGCGCCTGTCCAAGGCGGCCGCCCAGACCCGGACCGATGACGCCCGGGCCGCGGGGCTGGCGCCGGTCACCGCGATCATCGGCCTCGAGCTGACCATCCCCCGTGGCGAGGACGAGCTGCGCCTGGCGCGGCGCGGCCGGAAGCTGAACGACCCGTACCGCGGCGAGCGGGCGAGCCGTGGCTGGCCGGGCGAGCTGCATGCCGGTCCGATCCCCGGCGACCACCTCGTCCTGCTGGCCCGCGACGCGGACGGCTACACCGCCCTGTCGCGCCTGGCCAGCCGCGGCCACCTCGCCGGGGAGAAGCAGTACCCCATCTTCGCGCGGGACGCTGGTCGAAGCGGCACTGGACGAGGGGCGAGGCCACCTGTCGGCCTCTCCGGTTGCCGCAACGGGGAGGTGCCGCGCCACCTGCTCGCCGGGGAGCGGGCGGCGGCCCACGACGCCGCCCGCCACTGGGCGCGCCACTTTCCGGAGGGCGACTTCGCGGTGGAGCTCTCGCATCACCTGGAGCCCGATGACGACTGGCTCGTCGCCCAGCTGGCCGAGCTGGCAGACGCGGCCGGGCTGCCGACGCTGGTCACCAACGCGGTGCACTACGCGACGGCCGGGGGGCATCGGCTGCAGGACGTGCTGGTCTGCATCCGTCACGGCGCAACGCTCGACGAGGCACGCGAACTGCTGCTGCCCAACGCCGAGTACCGGCTGAAGAGCGCCGCCGAACTGGCCGCCATCGGCACGCAACTGCCCGACGTGCGCGCCCGCCGCGCCTGGGAGGCGGGGATGGCGCACGCGGCGGCCATCGGTCAGGCCTGCAGGCTCGACCTGAACTTCGAGCGCTATCGGTTCCCGGGCTTCACGGTCCCCGAGGGCGAGACGCCGTTCTCATATCTGTACCAGATTGCCCACGAGGGCTTACGCGTCCGTTATCGGCCCATTACCCGCCAGTCGGTGAAGCAGCTGGCGCACGAGCTGGAGATCATCGAGCGGACCGGCCTGGCCGAGTTCTTCCTGATCGTGTGGGACCTGATGGAGTTCGCGCGGCGCAACAGGATCATCGGCCAGGGGAGGGGAAGTGCCGGCGACTCGATCGTGGCCTATTGCCTGGGCATCACCAAGGTCGACCCGATCGCCCACAAGCTCCTCTTCGAGCGCTTCATCAACGAGGCCCGCACCCTGCCCGATATCGACATCGATTTCGACGTCAACCGTCGCGAGGAGGTGATCCAGTACCTCTACAACCGCTACGGCGCCGATCACGCCGCGATGGTCTGCACGGTGATCACCTACCGGGCTCGCTCGGCGGTGAGGGAGGTGGCCAAGGCGCTCGGCTTTCCGTTGGAGCTGGTCGACCGGGTGGCCAAGGCGCTCGACACCCGCGACGCGACCGATGTCGCCCGCGACCTGGCGGCCGATGGCACGTTCGGCTGGCTCTTCGACGAGATGGGGGCGGGAGAGGTGGTGCTCGACGCGGTCGCCAATCCGCTGATCGGACACGACGCCGACAGCCCCTGGCACGACAGCGGTCACCCCGCCCTGCGTCCCGATCTGGCGGCCGCCGAGTCCCGCGCCCGCGACGCTGCCGGCGACCACGACGGGCGGCCGTACAGCGAGAGCGGCTGGGTTCCGCCGCGACGGCCGGGGTGCTCGACCAGTCGGTGGTATCGGTCAAGCACGAGGGCTGGGAGCAGAAGCGCTACGGGCCGGGCGGGCTGCGCCAGGTCGCGGAGGCGCCGGCTGACGGGCCAGCGCCGGTCGTGCGCGTGGACCCGGAGAGCGGCATGCCGATCGAGGAGCGCCGTCGACCGAGCGTGATTCCGGTGCCTGCCCAGCCAATATCTCGCCAGATTGTCACCGGTGGACCCTTAGGCGGGTCAGTCGAGCGCGGTGACGGCCGAGCTGAGCGTGGAGAGGGCCCGGCGGAGCGTGATTTCGGCCCGAAATCGGCTCAATCCGCGTCTAGCGGTCCACCCATGCACGATATGGCAGGAATCGGCGCAGGAATCGGCGCCGGCATCGGCCGGACCGACCGCACCATCCACTCCTCACTCCCCGCCCCGCAACCGCTGGCAGTGGCTCCTGCAGCTGTGCGCGGAGATCGACGGCTTCCCGCGTCACCTGGGGATCCACGTCGGCGGGATGCTCGTCACCCGCACCCCGCTGATCGACCTCGTCCCGATCGAGCGTGCCGCCATGCCGGGAAGAGTCGTCACGCAGTTCGACAAGGAGGACATCGAGGCGCTGGGGCTGGTGAAGATCGACCTCCTCTCCCTGCGCACCCTGGGCGTGGTGTCCGAGTGCCTCGACCGGATCGAGCGCGACACGGGACAACGGATCGACCTCGACGCACTCCCCCACGACGACCCCGAGGTCTTCCGCACCATCCGCGCGGCGGACACGGTCGGCATGTTCCAGATCGAGAGCCGCGCGCAGATGCAGGCGCTCCCCAAGTCCCGCCCCGAGCGCTTCGAGGACCTCGTCGTCCAGGTGGCGATCATCCGCCCCGGCCCGATCCAGGGCAACGCGGTCCACCCCTACCTGCGCCGGCGCGCGGGGCAGGAGCCGGTCACCTACGCGCACCCGAGCCTCCAGCCCATCCTTGAGGACACGCTCGGCGTGATCCTCTACCAGGAGCAGGTGATGCAGATCGCCATCGAGGTGTGCGGCTACACCGCCACCGAGGCGGACATCTTCCGCAAGGCGATGGGCTCGCATCGTCAGCCACGCCAAGATGCAGGCCGAACGCGGCCGCTTCGTGGGCGGTGCCATGCGCACCGGCCTCACCGAGCCCGATGCCGACGACCTCTTCCGGCGCTGCTCCGCCTTCGCCGAGTTCGGCTTTGCGCGGGCCCACGCGGCGGCCTTCGCCAAGATCACCTACGACACCGCCTGGCTGAAGCTGCACTACCCGGTCCACTACGTCGCCGGCATCCTCAACAACCAGCCGATGGGCTTCTACTCACCCGCGGTGATCGTGGGCGACGCCAAGCGGCACGGTGTGAAGGTGCTGCCGGTCGACGTCAACGCCTCGCGCTGGGAGCACGAGGTCGAGCGGCTCCCTGACGGCGCCTTCGCCCTGCGGCTGGGGATGCGCCAGGTCAAGGGGATCGATGAGAAGGCGCGCGAGACGCTCGAGCGCGAGCGCGCCATCGGTCCGTACAGCGGCGTGCGCGACTTCGCGGCACGCACGGGCCTGGGCGAACAGGTGATGGAGCGGCTGATCGCCATCGGGGCGTTCGACTGGACCGATGCGCCCCGTCGCGAGCTGCTCTGGCAGCTGCGCAGCACCCTGGCTGATGCCAACCCCGCACGTCCCGCGCTGGGCCTCACCGATGACGCCCAGCGCGAGCTGGGCACCGCTCTGCCGCCGATGACCTTTGCCGAGCGGATCGCCGCCGACTACCGCGAACTGGGCCTCTCGCCGACCGCCCACGCGGTGGAGCTCTTCCGTCAGCGGCTTGCAGCGCGCGGCGTCATCCCGATCGCCGAGGCGGGGAAGCGGCGAGATCGGTCGCAGGCTGCGACTGGCGGGACTGGCCGTCAGCATCCAGCACCCGATGACCGCCAAGAACTTCGTCTTCATCGCGCTGGAGGACGAGACAGGGCATGATCAACGTGACGGTGCGGCCGCAGGTCTACACCGCCCACCGGGCGATCCTGCACCGCCACCCGCTGCTGGTGATCGACGGCACGCTCCAGGTCGAGGGCGAGGTGCTCAACGTGGTGGCGACCCGGCTCCACCCGGTCGACGCGGTGATCGCCGAGGACGAGCGCGAGACGCGGCTCCCCCTCGGCAAGCAGCAGCGTCTCTTCCGCTGATCCACCTTGACGATGTCTCCGCGCGCCTTGAAACTCGCCGCCATGGCAGGCATCACCGTGAAGCGCTTCACCGAGCCGGACGAATCGGTCACCTTTGAGTTGGGCCGCATGGACCTCGTAACCATCGGGCCGCTCACGGTCGGTCGCGAGGTGGAGGAACCGGGGTGGCGCTGGTCGACGCACGTGCGGCCGATTGTTGGGAGCGAGCGCTGCGAGTTTCATCACGTCGGCATGCAGGTGAGTGGTCGAATGGCGGTGCAGACCCGCGATGGCCAGGTCGGCGAGATCGGTCCAGGGGACGTCTACGACATTGCGCCCGGCCACGATGCCTGGACGGTCGGCGACGAGCCCATCGTCTCCATCGATTTCCGGGGAATTGCCGACTGGGCGAAGGCTCCCGACGAAGGCGTGCGGATGCTGACCACCGTGCTGCTGACCGACATCGTTGCGTCGACCGAGGCTGCCGAGCGACTGGGAGATCGCGCGTGGAAGCATCTGCTGGACACGCACCATGAGGACGTTCGGGGGCTCTTCGAGGCCCATCGAGGTGTCCAGGTGAAGATGACCGGCGATGGTTATCTGGCGACCTTCGATTCCCCGGGACGCGCCATCGTCTGCGCGCTTCGCATGAGCGCTGCGGCCCGCCAATTGGGGATCGAGACCCGCGCCGGAGTGCACACGGGGGAGGTGGAGATGGCCGGGCAGGACCTTCGCGGCGTGGCCGTGCACCTCGCCTCGCGGATCATGGACGTGGCGGGGCCTGGCGAAGTGCTCGTCTCCGCCACCACGCGCGACCTTGCCAGCGGCGGCGGCGTTGAATTCACGGACCGTGGTGTCCATGACCTGAAGGGGATCAGCGGTCCGCGACAGCTCTTCGAGGCCCACACCTTCACGCGCTGAGACGAGCTGCGGGGGAACCGGATCGGCGGCGCGGCCGTCCTGTCCGCAACGCCACGAGAGGATCTCCCTATGCGCCGCCTCACTGCCCCCCTTGCTGCCGTCGCTTTGACCCTGGCACTCGCCGCGCCGACCCTGGCCTGCGGCGGCCTGATCGGTCCAAACGGCGCGGTAAACCTGCTGCGGACCACCACCCTGGCCGCCTACCACGATGGAGTCGAGCACTACATCACCGCCTTCGAATTCGCCGGAGGCGGGGGCGCCTTCGGCAGCATCATCCCGCTGCCCGGCGTCCCGACCAGCGTCGTGCGCGGGGGCGACTGGACGCTCCAGCGCCTGGTGCGCGAGACCGATCCGACCCCGGCCTTTGCCTTTGAGGCGGCCGGCACGGCGGACCGCGCGCAGGTGCTCCTGCAGGTGCGCATCGACGCACTCGATATCACCATCCTGCGCGGAGGCGGCGCCGAGGTCGGCGCGTGGGCCACCGAGCACGGATTCCGTCTTCCGGCCGATGCGCCGGAGATGCTCGACTTCTACGCCGACCGCTCACCGATCTTCATGGCCGCCAGCTTCGACGCCGATGCCGCCGCCGAGCGCGGGCAGGCGATCGGTGACGGGACCCCGGTGCACCTGGCCATCCCGACCGACAATCCGTGGGTGCCGCTGCGCATCCTGGGCCTCGGCAAGGTTGCCGGCGACACGGTCCAGGCCGATGTCTACCTGCTCACCGACCGACAGCCTGCCATGCTCCCTCGCCCCGGCAGCCGTCTGGGCGCCGGACTTGCGCTGACCCACGACGAGGCCGCCAGCTCCGAACTGCTCGCCGACCTGCGCACCGACAAGGGGATGGAGTGGGTGCCTGAGACCGCGTGGCTGACCAAGGTGCAGATCGATGCCGCCGCGACCGACCTGCGCTTCGACCTGGCGATCGACGTCTCCGCCGCGGGACAGCCGTCGGCGCGCGATGCCGGCTTCGCTCCCTTCGGCCCGCTGCCGGCGCCGCCTGCCCGTACGCCGCTGTGGGCCTTCCTGCTGGCGGTGGCGCTGATCGTCCCGCTTGGTGGCGCCTGGCTGGTCGTGGCGGTCACTCGTGGCGGCGGGGGACGACCGCTGGCCGGCGGCTGAGATGCGCAGCCGCCTCATCCCGGCAGCGGTCCTGACGCTGCTGCTGGCGGGCGTGATGGTGGGGCTGGCGGCCGCCAGCCCCGACGCCAGGCCGCGACGCATCGAGGTCTTCATCCACTACTCGTCGTTCGAGCCGACCGAGCTGGTCGTGCCGCACGGCGTGCCGATCACCTTTGTGCTGATCAACGGCGACCCGATCGACCACGAGTGGCTGATCGGAGACCTGGCGTTCCAGGCGAGGCACCGGACAGGCACCGAACCGTTTCATGGCAACCGGCCGACCGAGGTGTCGCTGCCACCGCTCAGCAGCGCGGAGACCACGCTCACCTTCGACGCGCCGGGCACGATGCAATACATCTGCCACGTGCCGGGGCACGAGGCCTACGGAATGGTCGGCACGCTCACGGTCACGTAGGCGGCTGGCCGCCGAGTTCTACACTCCTCCTATGGAGGACGTGGTCAGGAACTTCGACGAGCCCGACTCGCGCGAAGAGATCCCGTTTGGTGTTTTCGACGAGATCATCCTCGGGGCGATCAGCGTCGGGCGCGAGACGCTCCAGCCGGGATGGCGCTGGTCCACCCATGTGAAGCCGATCGTAGGCACCGACCGCTGCGAATTCCGTCACGTTGGCGTGCAGATCAGCGGACGCTGGGTGGCGGAGAGCCGCAACGGAACACGCACCGCGATCGGCCCTGGAGACGTATACGACATCGCGCCCGGACACGATAGCTGGGTGGTGGGCGATGAGCCCGCGGTAGGGGTCGATTTCCAGGGTGTCGCCGGGTGGGCGTTGCCGCGAGCGGCGGTCGCGCGGGTCCTGACCACGGTTCTCTTCACCGATATTGTCGACTCAACCGTGGCGGCCGAACGGATGGGCGACCGACGCTGGACCAGGCTGCTGGAGCAGCATTCGGAGGATGTGCACCAGACCCTGGCCGCGCACGCAGGGCGCGCGGTGAAGTCGACGGGTGACGGCTTCCTGGCGACGTTTGATCGACCTGCGGCAGCCGTGCGGTGCGCCGCGGCGATCGTCGAGAGCGCCGCTCGGCTCGGGCTCGCGATCCGGGCCGGGATTCACACCGGCGAAGTGGAGCTCGCCGACGACGATCTGCGCGGCGTGGTTGTTCACCTCGCGGCGCGGGTCATGGCCGTCGCCGAGTCGGGCGAGGTGCTGGTCTCCTCCACGACTCGCGATCTGGTGGCGGGCAGCGACCTCACCTTTGCCGAGAAGGGTTCCTACGATCTGAAGGGAATCACCGGCGCGCGAACGCTGTACGCGCTGAGCTCCGACTAAGGCGCCGGCACCGTGGCGCCGAGCACGGTCGGCAAGACGTTGCCAAAGAGGTACCCCGCGACGCCGGCGAAGGCACCCAGGACGAGGATCTCTAGGCCTGACCGCAGCCAGTGTTGTCGCGTCCAGCGCGACTTGACCACGCCGATTCCGAACAGGACACCCCCGGTCGCGACGACGGCGGCCCAGGTGGCGACTCCGATCGGGAGGACCACATAGGCGAGCACCGGTACGGCCGCTCCTAGCCCGAAGCTGGCGCCCATCACCCAGGCTCCCTGGAGCGGACTCCCCTCGGCGTGTTCCCCAGTCAGCCCGAGCTCCTTCTCGACCATCGTCTTGAGCAGCACATCAGGGTGTCCGGCCAGCGTACGCGCCATGAGGAGAGCTTCCTGGCGCGGCAGCCCATCTTCCTCGAGCATGTAGGCCATCTCCGCCTCCGCCTCGCCGGGGCGCTCGAGCACCTCTTCGCGTTCTCCGGCAATCTGCGCCGCGAAGATCTCGCGCTGGCTCTTGCTGCTCATGTACTCCCCGGCGGCCATGCTGAAGATCCCGGCCAGGCCGGTGGCGATGCCGGCGACGAGGATGGCGAAGCGGTCCGCCGACGCCCCGGCGACCGTGCTCACCACGGCCAGCGTGCTGACCAGGCCGTCCTGGGCGCCAAAGATCGCCTCGCGGATCTCGCCCAGCAGGCTCGCCTTGCGTCGCTCCTCGCTGAGGTGCTCGCGGACCCATTCGCGATTGAAATCGGCCGCTGGCGTGCCGTCAGGTGGTGCATCCATGGAGGGATCGTATCGGATGGGGAACACTCGGGCGTGCGGCGGCGTCCAAGGGGTACCGAGATCATCGAAAGGATGAACCGATGAATAGTCTCACCCGGCGCGCGTCGCGCCCAGTTCCCGCCCGCTGGCTCGTTGTGCTGGGGGCGCTGTTGCTTACCTTCGTTGTCGCAGCCTGCTCCGCCGCGTCAGTGGGCCAACCCGAAGACCTCTCCGGTCGGGACGAAGGCGGGGTTTCCGTCGATCCCGGCGCCGCTCCTGGCGTCGATGGCTTCGTCAATGACGGTGGCGGGTTCGGAGAGATCGCCGACCGCCGGATCATCAAGACCGGCGAGGTGACCATCGAGGTGACCGATATCGCCGCATCGCTCGGGCGCGTTCGCGCGCTCGCGGTAGAGCTCGGCGGCTACGTTGGCGGATCGTTCCTGGGGGCGCGCGATGACTACGCGACCCTCACCCTGCGCATCCCGGCGGACCGCTTCGACGATGCCCTGACGCGCCTGCGAGCGTTCGACGGTGAGGTGCTCACTGAGGCGACGCGCGAGGAGGACGTAACGTCAGCGATCGTCGACCTCGAAGCGCGACTGCGCAACCTCAACGCATCGGAGGACCAGTACCTCGAGCTTCTGGATCGGACCGGCACCGTCGAGGAGATCCTGGCCGTGCAGATCCGGCTCGACGAGGTTCGCGGCCAGATCGAGCAGCTCGAAGCGCAGGTGAAGGACCTCAGCGAGCTGGCCGATCTCGCGACGCTCACGGTGAGTCTCGTGCCGAGCTCGCTGCAGCAGGCGACCAACACCTGGGATCCGGGCAAGACGGTCAGCGACGCCATCGCGGCGCTGGTCCAGACCGGCCAGGGCGTGGTCAACGGCGCCATCTGGTTCGCCATCGTCTGGCTGCCGGTGCTGGTTGTCGCGGCGATCATCGTGGCGTTGGTGTTCCGCTTCATCCCCGGCCTGCGCCGACTCCCGGGCCTGCGGCGTCGTCGCGGCGCGGCGTCGGAGCCAGAGGCCTAGCCGATCCCGGCGGGGCGCTCCTAGCGGGGCGCCCCGCGGTGTCCGAGGAGTCGCCACGCGACCGGCAAGAGGCCAGCCGCAGCGGCGATCTTGATGGCATCCCACGGCGCAAACACGAGGGCACCGTGCCAGAGCGCGTCACCGGCTGACATGGTGAGCACGATCGCCAGAACCGGCACGCCGACGGCGTAGATCACCAGGTTGCCGATCACCATCAGCCCGATGGTGCGCAGCGGCGAGCGATCCCAGCCACGCTCGGCGAGCCATCCCACCAGTCCAGCTGCCAGCACGAAGCCGCCCAGGTAGCCGATGCTGGCCCGCAGCGCGCCGTCGGCGCCGAGGCCCGATGAGCCGTCGGCGAAGACCCCCAGGCCGGCGGCTCCAGCGGCCACGTACAGCGCCATCGAGGCGAGGCCCAGCCGCGAGCCGAGGGCGGTGCCCACCAGCAGCACGGCGCCCGTCTGGAAGGTGTAGGGCACTGCGGGATTCCACGGGGCGAACCAGACCAGCTGCGCAGACAACGCGGTCAACGCGGCGCCGCCGATGACCAGCAGGACGGCGCGCACGGCGCGCATCGAGTCGGTCGCGGGTCGCCACGGCACGACGGCGTCGGCGAGTGTGAGGGCGGTCGGTGAGGCGGTCATCGGTCGGCTCGGAACCTCCACTATGTGGCCTGTCCGGCGGATGGTAACGCGCCGCATCGGCTCCGCGAAGGGAGCCTCCTTCAGATACACTGCGCGGGAGTCCTTTAAGCCCGGCACTGCGATGCCGGAAAGGAGCCGGTTTGTCCGTCGATACGCGAACTGACCCAACGACGCCACCCGCCACCGAGCGGTCGGCGTCGTCTTCGCGTCCGGGGCTGCTCGCCCTGGAGGGGGGACTGGTTCTTCGAGGGTATCTGCGGGGCGCGCCCATCCCTGCGGAGGGCGACCTGATCTTCACCACCGCCGCGACCGGCTGGGGCGAGATCCTGACCGATCCGTCGTATGCCGGACAGGTCGTGATCCTGACCCACCCGATGGCAGGCAGCTACCGGATCGATCCATCGGAGCTCGAGTCCGCCCGTGTCCACGCCCGTGCCCTGGTCGTCACCCGGATGGTGACGCCGCCCGCCGGCCCGGGTCGGTCGCTCGAGGAGATGCTGGCCGAGGCCGGCATTCCGGCGATCGAGGGGATCGACACGCGATCACTCACCCTGGCGCTCCGCAACGGCGCGGCGCGCCGCGCCGTGATCCGGGCTACGCCCGCCAGTGACCCTGAGGCGGAGGCGGATCACGCCGCGCTGGTGGCAGCCGCCGCTGTGGTCACGCCCTGGGAGTCGGTAGATCACGTCGCGGCAGTGGCGACCCGCCGCGTGCATGTCGTCCCGCCCAGCGGGGAGCGCCGGGCGCGGGCGGTGCTGATCGACTACGGGGTGAAGCGTTCTCTGCTCGCGGCGCTGGCCGCGCGCGGCATGGAGGTCACGGTGCTGCCACACGACGCCAGCGCTGCCGACGTGGCCGGGCACGCGCCCGATATCGTGGTGCTCTCGCCGGGCCCGGGAGACCCGTCGCGGATGGCGCCGCAGATCGCCGTCGCGGGTGAGCTTGCGCGGCGTGCCACGTCGGGCGGTCCGCCGATCCTGGGGATCTGCCTGGGCCACCAGCTGTTGGCGCTGGCGGTGGGTGCCGAGACGCGCCGGTTGGCGGTCGGACATCACGGCGGCAACCACGCCGTGATCGAGACGGAGACCGGGCGTGTCGACATCGGCGCCCACAACCACGAGGTGGCGGTGCTTGAAGGACCGGCGCTGGCTGCGGCCGGCTACCGGGTCAGCCACCGCGACCTCAACGATGGAACGGTCGAGGGACTGACCCACGCCTCGGGGCGGATCGCATCGGTGCAGTTCCATCCGGAGGGTGCGCCCGGACCGATCGACGCGGCTCGCGTCTTCGACACCGCCGTGGCGCAGGCGACGGCGTGACGCGACCTCGCAAGGTGCTGGTGATCGGCTCCGGCCCGATCACCATCGGCCAGGCCGCCGAGTTCGACTACGCCGGTGTGCAGGCCTGCCTGGCGCTGCGCGGCGAAGGGGTCCAGACCCTGCTGGTCAACTCCAACCCTGCCACGGTGATGACCGATCCGGACGTCGGCGGACAGGTGATCATCGGACCGCTGACGGTCGGCCACCTGGAGGAGGTGATCGCTGAGCACCGTCCGGATGCACTGCTGCCGACCCTGGGAGGGCAGACCGGCCTCAACCTGGCGGTCGCGCTCGACGATGCCGGCGTCCTGGAACGATACGGGGTGCGCGTGCTCGGCACCCCGCTCGCCGCCGTGCGCGCCGCCGAGGATCGCGGCGGCTTCCGCGACCTGGTGACCGGGATCGGCGAACCGATCCCTGAGAGCGCGGTGGTCGAGACGGTCGCCGACGGGATGCGCTTTGTCGAGGCCCTCGCAGCCCCGGTGGTGATCCGACCTGCCTTCACGCTCGGTGGCGGTGGCGGCGGATTCGCGCACACGCCCGACCAGGCTCGCGAGCGGCTGGCCACCGGGCTGGCGGCGAGCCCCATCGGCCAGGTGCTGGTGGAGCGGAGTCTGCTCGGCTGGTATGAGATCGAGTTCGAGGTGCTGCGTGACGCATCGGACACGGCCATCGCCATCTGCGGCATGGAGAATCTCGATCCGATGGGTGTCCATACCGGCGATTCGATCGTGGTGGCGCCGATCCAGACGCTTCCCGACCCGGTCATTCAGCGGCTGCGACGCTGCGCGCTGAAGATCGTGCGTGCCCTCCGCCTGGAGGGCGGCTGCAACGTGCAGCTGGCGGTGCGCCCCGACGGCGGCGACTACCGGGTGATCGAGGTGAATCCGCGGGTCAGCCGCTCATCCGCGCTGGCGAGTAAGGCGACCGGCTACCCGATCGCCCGTGTCGCGGCGCTCATCGCGCTCGGGAAGCGGCTCCACGAGCTGCCGAATCCGGCCACCGGGTCAGGCAGCGCCGCCTTCGAACCGGCGGTCGACTACGTCGTGGTGAAGCTGCCGCGCTGGCCGTTCGACAAGTTCCCCACCGCGGACCGCTCGCTCGGGATCCAGATGAAGGCGACCGGCGAGGCGATGGGGATCGGTCGCGAGTTCGCGCCGGCGCTTTTCAAGGCACTCCGCTCGCTGGAGCCGCGCGGACACGGATGGCTCTGGGAAGACGAGGCGTGGGGGCTCAGCCATCGGTCTCCGGACGACCTGGACGCATTCCTGACGCCGACCGATACGCGACTCTGGCGGATGCTGGCGCTCCTGCGACACGGCTGGACCGATGCCTCCGCCCTGAGCCGGATCACCGGGATCGCGCCGTGGTTCACCGAGCGGCTGGCCGAGATGGTGGCCGCCGAGGAGCGAGTCGTCGGCGCGCCGCTGCTGGAGGCGAAGGAGGCGGGCTTCGGCGACGCCGAGATCGCGGCGCTCTCCGGGGTGCCGCCGGTGGCGGTCCGCCGCGCCCGGGTGCGGGCCGGGATCGCCCCTGCCTACCGCCGGGTGGACACCTGCGCGGGCGAGTTCCCGGCAGAGACGCCGTACTTCTACTCGGCCTATGCCGCGCCCGAGGTACCGCCGCCGAGCGACCGACGGAGCGTGATCGTGATCGGGTCCGGGCCGATCCGCATCGGCCAGGGGATCGAGTTCGACTACTGCTCGGTGCGCGCCGCCTGGGCGATCCGCGAGATGGGCCTCGACGCGGTGGTGATCAACAACAACCCCGAGACGGTGAGCACCGACTACGACGCCTGCTCGCGCCTCTACTTCGAGCCGCTCGACACCGAGTCGGTGCTCGACGTGATCGATCACGAGCGGGCGCTCACCGGTGCGGCGCCCCACGTGGTGCTGACCTTTGGCGGCCAGACGGCGATCGACCTTGCCAAGGACCTCGCCTACGCCGATGTGCCGATCGCGGGGCTCACCGCCGAGGCGATCGAGGTGACCGAGGATCGCGAGCGCTTTGCCGCGCTGCTCACGCGCCTGGGGATCGAGGGGCCCGATGGCCGCCTCGCCGCCGACCCGGACGGCCTGCGAGCGGCGATTCGCGAGCTCGGCCTGCCGGTGATCGTGCGTCCGTCCTGGGTGATCGGCGGCCGGGGGATCGCAGTCCTCCACTCGCCGGCCGATCTCGCATCCGTGCTGCGCACCGAGATCGGTTGGCCGCTGCGGGTGGACGAGATGGTCGAGGGGATCGAGCTCGATATCGATGTGATCAGCGACGGTGCTGACTGGTGCGTGCCGGGGATCCTGGAGCAGCTCGACCCGCCGGGCGTGCATTCGGGCGACTCGGTGGCCGTCCTGCCGCCGCAGTCGCTCTCCCGGTCGCAGCAGGAACGGGCGGCCGATGTTGCCGGTCGGATCGCCCTGGCCCTCGGCCTGCGCGGGATCCTCAACGTGCAGGCGATCGTGGCCGGCGACCGGGTCGTTGTGATCGAGGCAAATCCGCGCGCCAGCCGGACCGTGCCGATCGTCGCCAAGGCGACCGGCCGCGACGTGGTGGCGGCCGCCGTTCGCTGCGCACTCGGCGCGACCCTGGCAAGCGTTGGTTGGCTGCCTGGGCTGGCGGCGGACGCGCTCCTCGTGGCGGTGAAGGCTCCGGTCGGCTCGCTGTGGCGGCTGCCGGGCGTTGATGTCGCGCCCGGTCCCGAGATGCGCTCGACCGGAGAGGTGCTCGGCCTGTCAGAGGACTACGCGACTGCCGTCAGACGCGCGACAGAGGCGGTTGCGGCGCACGACCCGCGGCGGTAGGCCGTCCTCAGCGCTTGGGGCGGACCTTTTCGCGTCGCAGGCTCGGGTCGGAGAAGCGCCGACGCAGGTAGCCACCGTAGAAGCCCGCCAGGGCCCCGACGCCCACCTGCAGCAGGCCGTTGCTGAAGAGGTACTCCGCCAGCTCGCCGGTTGCGGCCGCGCCACCCGGATCGTTCGCCGCGAGGTAACTGAAATACGACGCAAAGAGGACGTAGCCGACCACCGCCGCGACCAGGCCGTACAACCAGGGGCGCTGCCAGCCGAGCCAACCCGCGGCGACCAGGCTGCCGAAGGACAGGAACGAGGCCGATACGCCGATCATGGAGCCGCCGTACAACACCGTGACGATGTAGGCGGCGGCCCACAGGATGCCCATCCCGACGCCGGCGTACAGGTTGCGGCGAATCAGCCAGAACGAGGACACCACCTGCCGCAGCGGACCGCTGTAGCTGAAGCCGAGCAGCGGGTCGGACTTGCCGGGGAGTGGTGGCGCCGGCGGGAAGACACGTTGCAGGAAGGTGAGGCCCTGCTGGGGCGGCGCGGCTGCTGGCTCGTCGGCGCCTGCCGAATCGTCGATCGTCTCTCCGCGCGCCAGCAGACGGGATCGGCGACGCGCCTCGGCACGTGCCTCGGCTTCGCGGCGGGAGAGGGTCTTCTTGGCCATGGGTGCGCGATTGTACGCGAGCCCTCGAGTAATCGGCGGCTAACCCAGCGGTAACGCCCGCTGACCGACGATCCGCCGGCCTGCGCCCCTCCCACAACAGAGGTGCGTCATGCCGTCCGCCCGGATCGTTCCCGTCACTTCGCTGGCCGCCCACCGACTCCTCGCGCTCGTCGCTTCCGTGATCCTCCTGTTCTCGGCGCTCGGCCGCGCGGCGGCGCTCCCACTGCCCGATCCCGATACCGGCATGGATCCGCTCGCCGGCACCGGCCACCTGCTGGTAAGCGAGGTGATGACCGGTGGGGCGAGCGCGTCGGATGAATTCATCGAGCTCTACAACCCAACGATCGCCGCGCTCCCGCTTGAAGGGCTCGAGATCGTGTACGTGACGGCCACCGGCGCGACCATCACGCGCAAGGCGTCGTGGGCCGCCGCGGCAGCGGTCGTCCCGCCGGGCGCCCACCTCCTGGTTGCCAACGAGGCAGGCATCTTCGCCCTGATCGCCGACGTGACCTACGCGAACGGTCTGGCGGCGACCGGCGGCAGCGTTGCGCTGCGGATCCAGGGTGCCGCCTCGGCGATCGACGCGGTTGGCTGGGGAACAGCGGCGAGCGCCTGGCTCGAAACGCGTCCGGCACCGGCACCTGCTGCGGGCAGCTCGCTCGAACGGCTTCCCGGCGGCTCAGCCGGCTCGACCCTGGACACCGACGACAACCTGGTCGACTTCACGGTGCAGCCGCTCCCCGGCCCGCAGAACAGTCTGTCCGAAGTGGTCCCGATCCCAAGTGCCACGCCCGCACCGACACCAGCGGACACCGTCAGCGCGGCGCCGACACCCACGGGCGAGCCCACCCCGAGTCCCACGCCATCTGGAACGCCGTCCCCAACCCCGACGGTGACGCCCCTGGCAACCGTCACGCCGAGCGCCATTCCGACGCCGAGTCCGACACCCGCACCCATCACCGTCGAGGCGGCGCGGGCGCTGCCGAATGGGTCGCAGGCCATCGTCGAGGGCGTCGCACTGACCGATTCGGACTTCATCGAAGGCGGCGGTTACCTCGCCGACGCCAGCGGTGGAATCGCTGTCCTGGTTTCCGACGGATCATTTGACCGCGGAGCCCGGCTCCGCGTGTCCGGCGTCGTGGATGACCGCTACGCGCAGCGCACCATCCGCGCCACGGCTGCGGGGATCGAAGTGCTGGGCGCGGGGACCGATCCACAGGCGATCCCGGTCACGACCGGCTCCATCGGCGAAGAGATCGAGGGAAGACTGGTCGAGCTGGGCGGGTTCGTCGCGAGTGAGCTGACCCTGCTCAGCGGGGCGACGGCGGTGGACGTCGACGACGGGACCGGCGCGGCGCGGGTCGTGATTGCCGAGGCAGCTGCCATCGACCTCGCCCCGTGGGTGCGCGGAGCGCGCGTCCGCCTGGTGGGCGTGGTCGGGCAGCGTGACTCGTCGGGCACCGGCCTGAGCGGGTACCGGACATACCCTCGCGACGCGGCGGACATCCTCGACATCGGCCCGCCCGCCACCCCGGTGCCGACCCCGACACCGGTGGCGAGCGCGACGCCGACCGCCACCCCTGATGCAGCCTGGCCGCTCGTTTCGATCGCGGAAGCACGATCCGCGCCGACAGGCGCGCGAGTCCGGATCCGCGGGGTGGTGACGCTCCCCAGCGGCCTGGTCGATCCGGCCAGCGCCGCCATCCAGGACGTGACCGGTGCCATCCTCATCCGGCTCGGCGACGAGGTCGGCCCGCTCGAACTGGGCGTGCTCGTTGAGCTCGATGGGACCCGATCCACCAAGGCGGGGATGCTCAGCCTGCGTGTCACGCGACCGCCGGTCGCCGCAGGCAGTCAGGGCGACCCCGAACCGATCCGCCGAGCAACCGGGGCGCTGGGCGAACCCGACGAAGCGCAGCTCGTCATCGCCCGTGGCGTGGTGACGACCGCGGTCACCCGTTCATCGGCCGGCTCGGTCTCGTTCAGTCTCGATGACGGCAGCGGGCCGATCCGGCTGCACGTTGCCGCGCGTGCCGGAATCCCCACCACGCGGATCGTGCGGGGAGCGTGGGTCGAGGCACGCGGTGTCCTCGGCCAGGAGACGACCGGGCGCGAGCCGGAGCGCGGCTATCGCATTTGGCCGCGGCAGGCCGCCGACGTCCAGGTCATCGCCGCTCCAACGGCATCGACTGCTCGCGCCGAGCCTGACTCCACGACGCGGCCGGCCGATGCGGAGCCGAACGTCATCCCGACAGCGTCTGCCGGCCGAAGGGCGCCAGGGTCCCGCTTCGACGCACTCGAGGGCGGCACCGGAGCCGTTGACGCCTGGACGGAGCGCACGAGTGTGCGACCGGTGCTCGCCCGCGCGATGCCAACGGGATTGCCGCCGCCGGTGATCACCCGGGTGGATCCTCGGTCCGATAGCAGCAGCAGAGCGCTGCGACCGGCCGGGCTGGCGGCCTCCGGCTTCGGCGTGGCCCTGCTCGCCGGCGCCGTGGCCCTCGTCGGCCGTCGCGCCCGGCGGAACCTTCCTGCGGCGAGCCGAGCGTATACTCCGGCCGATTCGCCTCCCCACGCTCAAAGCACGGAGCAGCCACCGCCTTGACCGACATCTCCGCCGCTGACGCCCCGCTCACCGACGGTCGCCAGTACCACATCGCGCTGGAGCGCGGCGAATTGGCGGAGCACATCCTGCTGGTGGGCGATCCCGGCAGGGTGGCGAAGGTGGCCACGCGCTTTGATGTGATCGAATTGGAGCGCACCAACCGCGAGTTCGCTTCCGCAACCGGCACGTTTCGCGGGATGCGCGTGTCGGTGATCTCGACGGGGATCGGCACCGACAACGTCGAGATCGTGCTCGCCGAGGCGATGGAGATCACTGACCACGCCACGCTGATCCGCATCGGTTCGTCCGGCGCGCTCCTGCCCGAGATCGAGATGGGCGACCTGGTCGTCTCGATCGGGGCGGTCCGGCTGGAGAACACGACCGACTTCTACGTGCATCCCGGGTACCCGGCGATCGCCCATCGGGACGTGGTCTGGGCGCTGGAAGCGGCATGTCGCAAGCTGGGAGCGCGACACCATGTAGGCATGACCGCCACGGCCAGCGGCTTTTACGCTCCGCAGGGACGGGCGATGCACACGCTCCCGGTTCGCTATCCTGATCTCGCGGAGGACCTGCGGCGCCAGCGCGTCGCCAACCTCGAGATGGAATCGTCGGCGCTCTTCGTGCTGGCGGGCCTCGCGGGGTTGCGCGCCGGGACGGTGTGCGCGACCTACGCACAGAGAATCGACGGTACGTTCCTCGAAGGCGCGGCGAAGGAGGCCGCAGAAGCACGCTGCATCGATGTCGGACTGGCCGGCATCCACCTGCTGTGGGAGATCGAGCACGCACGGGAGGGCGATCCCCATGCATACTGGTCATCGCTGATCGGCGAGCACGGTGAGCAGCGCTAACCAAACCGGCCCCGCGCCGGACCGTTAAGGAGGCAACTCTCACATGGCGACCAACGCATATTGCGTCAAGTGCAAGGCCAAGCGCGACATGAAGGGTGAGCAGAAGATCACCATGAAGAATGGCAAGCCGGCGACCCAGGGCACCTGCCCGGTCTGCGGCACCAAGATGTTCAGGATCGGCGGCTAGGGCCGCGATTCGACCCTTCTCGGACGGCCGCGCGGGGTAACCTGCGCGGCCGTCTCGTTTCCGAGCGCTCCGGCCGCCAGGCCGCGGATCGTCGGGTTGACCGACGGACCGCCCCGGCGGCCGGTCAGGTTTTCGGCCGCTACAATGGTCACCTGTGGATGCATCAGTCGTCCGGTCGATCCTGGCCATCGACCTCGGCGGCACCCAGATCCGCGCTGCGCACGTCAGCCCCGACCTCCGCGTCACGTGCCGTCGTGCCGTGGCAACCAACGATGAGGAGGGCGTGGAGTCGGTGATCGAGCGAGTGCAGACCCTTGCACATGCCGTGTTACGCGACGCGCGAACGGGGGCCCTCGAGCCGCCGTCAGGCGTCGGCATCTCGTCGCCGGGACCGCTCGATCCGTGGCGCGGCATCGTGCTCGCCCCGCCCAACCTGGCCGGCTGGCACGATGTCCCCCTCGCCGCCGAGGTCGAATCTGCGCTCGATCTGCCCGCATTTCTCGAGCGTGACACCAACGTGGCGATGATGGCCGAATGGCGCTATGGTGCCGCCCGCGAGACCCGTGACGCGGTGTTTGTCACCGTCTCGACCGGTGTTGGGGGCGGGATCATCGCCAACGGCCACCCGCTCATCGGTCTCGACGGATCGGCCGGCGAGGTCGGCCACCTGACCGTGGAGCTTGACGGACCCGACTGCGGAGACGGGAGCCCGGGCCACGTCGAGGCGATCGGCTCGGGAACCGCCATCGCGCGGGAGGGGCGAGCGCTGCTGGCGGCCCGTGCCGCTCCGCGGCTCGCGGCGCTGGTCACCGACCCTGCCGACGTCACCGCGGAGCTGGTGGGCCTGGCCGCCGACGCTGGCGACAGCGCATGCCAGGCGGTCCTCGACCGCGCCTGGACGGCGATCGGCGCGATGTGCGCGGGACTCGTCAACGTATTGAACCCGGAGGTGATCGTGCTGGGTGGAAGCATCGCCCTGCATCGGCCGGAGTTGAAGGATGCCGTGCGTCGCGAGATCGACCGCCGCGCGTTCCCACTCCCGGCCCGTCGTGTCCGCGTCGAAGTCGCGCAGCACGGCGACGACGTCTCTCTGATTGGACTCTTGCCGATCGTCAACGATCGGCTGCAAGACCCCGCCTACGCGAAGGAGCACTCGTGACGCGCATTGGAATCAACGGCTTTGGCCGCATCGGCCGCCAGACGCTCAAGGCGATCCTGGAACGCCACCCCGACAAGCTCGAGGTGGTGGCCATCAACGACCTGGCACCGACCGCAACCAACGCCCACCTCTTCAAGTACGACTCGACCTATGGCCGCTTCGACGGCGAGGTGAGTGCCGGCGAAGGCACGATCACGGTGAACGGCCGGGCCATCAAGGCGTTCAGCGAGCGCGATCCCGCGGCCCTGCCCTGGAAGGCGCTCGGCGTGGACATCGTGGTCGAGTCGACCGGCATCTTCACCGATGCCACCAAGGCGCGCGCCCACCTCGACGCTGGCGCCCGCAAGGTGATCATCAGTGCCCCTGCCAAGAACGAGGATGCCACGCTGGTGCTGGGCGTGAACGAGGGGACCTACGACCCCGAGGCGCACCACATCGTGAGCAATGCGTCGTGCACCACCAACGGCTTGGCGCTCCCGGCCAAGGTGATCTGGGACAGCTTCGGCATCGAGCGCGGCATGATGACCACGGTCCACTCCTACACCAACGACCAGAACATACTCGACGTGTATCACAAGGACCTTCGCCGGGCGCGCAGCGCCGGGCAGAACATCATCCCAACCACCACCGGCGCCGCCAAGGCCCTGTCACTGGTGATTCCGGAGTTGAAGGGTCGCTTCGACGGCTTTGCGCTGCGGGTGCCGACCGCCACGGTGAGCATCATCGATTTCGTGGCCATCACCAGCCGCCCGGTCACCGCGGAGACCGCCAACGCCGCGCTGCTGGCCGCCTCGACCGGACCGATGGAGGGCCTTCTGGGCTTTACCACCGAGGAGCTGGTGAGCATGGACTTCAAGGGCGACGAGCGCTCGAGCATCGTTGATGGCGCGTCGACCATGGTCGTCGGGGAGAACCTTCTCAAGGTGGTCGCCTGGTACGACAACGAGTGGGGCTACAGCTGCCGGGTCGCGGACCTGGCGACCTTCATGGCCGCTCGCCTGTGAACAAGCAGACGGTTCGGGACATCGACGTACGAGGGAAGCGCGTCTTCCTTCGGGCCGATCTCAACGTGCCGCTCGACGACGGGCGGATCACCGACGACACGCGGATCCGCGCCAGTCTGCCGACGATCACCTACCTGCTCGAGCGCGGCGCCATCGTGATCCTGGCCAGCCACCTCGGCCGGCCGAAGGGCAAGGTCAACGATGCGCTGCGCCTCAAGCCCGTCGCCGACCGCCTCGGCCAACTACTTGGCCGCCAGGTGCGCATGACCGGGGACGCCCTGGGACCAGGTGTGCAGGTGGCGGTCGACAAGCTTCGCCCGGGCGACCTGCTCCTCCTCGAGAATCTGCGCTTCCACGCGGAGGAGGAGGCAAATGACCCGAAGTTCGCCAAGGCGCTGGCCGATATGGCGGACATCTACGTCAACGACGCATTCGGTTCCGCCCACCGTGCCCATGCCTCGACCGAGGGGATCACCCACTTCCTGCCGAGCGTGGCAGGGTTCCTGCTCGAGTCCGAGGTGCGCGCGCTCTCCACCCTGCTCGGGAAGCCGCCCAGGCCGTTCCACACGATCATCGGCGGGGCGAAGATCTCCGGGAAGCTCGAAGTGCTCGAAGCGCTCCTCTCGCGTTGCCAGGCGATTCTGGTCGGCGGCGGCATGGCGAATACGTTCCTCGCGGCCAAGGGTTACCCGATGGGCAAGAGCCTGGTCGAGGCCGACCAACTGGAGAACGCAACGCGGATCATGTCCGAGGCGCGACGCAAACGCGTGCGGCTGATGTTGCCCACCGATGTGGTGGTGGCGGCGCAGATCCATTACCGATCACAGCGCCAGGTCGTTCCAGCCTCGGGCGTGCCAAAGGACTGGTCCGTGGTCGACATCGGTCCGGCCACCGTGGCGGCCTACACCGCGCACCTTTCCAAGGCAAAGACGATCTTCTGGAATGGCCCGATGGGCATCTTCGAGATCGCCCCGTTCGCCGACGCCACCAACGCGATGGCGCGCTACGTCGCCTCGCGGACGGCCGCCGGCGTGGTCACCATCGTCGGCGGCGGCGATTCGGTTTCGGCGGTGGACAAGCTCGGCCTGGTCGACCAGATGACCCACGTCAGCACCGGCGGCGGTGCGTCGCTGGAATTCATCGAGGCCAAGGTCCTCCCCGGCGTGGCGGCGCTGCCCGATCGGGAGTCGTGAGCCCGATGGAGAGCCGGATCGCCGCGGTGCACGGCCGCGAGGTGCTCGACTCCCGCGGCAACCCGACCATCGAGGTCGAAGTGCGTCTCTCCGGCGGGGCGGTGGGACGCGCGATCGTGCCGTCGGGGGCATCGACCGGCGCCCATGAAGCGGTGGAGCTGCGCGACGGCGACGCGGCTCGCTACGGCGGCAAGGGCGTTCTGGACGCGGTCGCCAATGTGAATACCGAGATCGGCGAGGCGGTTGCCGGGTTCGATGCCCTGGATCAGCCCGGGCTCGACCGGTTGCTGATCGTGCTCGACGGCTCGCCGAACAAGGGTCGTCTGGGGGCCAACGCCCTGCTCGGCGTGTCGCTGGCGGTCGCGCACGCCGCCGCGGCAGTGCAGGGGATTCCGCTGTATCGGTCGCTCGGAGGAGCGACCGCTCACCGTCTGCCGGTACCGCTGGTGAACATCCTGAACGGGGGCAAGCACGCTGTCGACTCGACCGATTTCCAGGAATTCATGATCGCTCCGGTCGGGGCGCCGACCTTCTCCGAGGCGCTGCGCTGGGCCGCCGAGACGTTCCACGCGCTCGGATCGCTCCTCCATGAGCGCGGCTTTGCCACGACCGTCGGCGACGAGGGCGGCTTTGCACCGAGTCTCGGCACCAATGAATCGGCGATTGCCGTCGTGCTCGAGGCGATCGAGCGGGCCGGCTACCGACCGCACGAGCAGATCGCGATCGCCCTCGATCCGGCGGCGACCGAGCTCTACGCAGGGGACTCGTACGCGCTGGCACGCGAGGGGCGAACGCTGTCGAGCGACGAGATGGTCGGCTTCTGGGCCGACTGGGTCGCCCGCTATCCGATCATCAGCCTGGAAGACGGGCTGGCCGAGGATGACTGGGCCGGCTGGACAGCACTCACCGAGCGGCTCGGCGACCGCATCCAGGTGATGGGCGACGATCTGCTGGTGACGAACACCGAACGGCTCGCACGCGGGATTCGTGACCGCGCGGCGAACTCGATCCTGGTCAAGCTCAACCAGATCGGGACCCTGACCGAGACGCGCGCGGCGGTCGAGATGGCCCACGCGGCGGGCTGGACCGCGGTGATCAGCCACCGGTCCGGTGAGACCGAGGACACGACCATCGCCGACCTGGTGGTGGCGCTCGGCACCGGGCAGATCAAGACCGGGAGCATCAGCCGCAGCGAGCGGATCGCCAAGTACAACCGGCTGCTGCGCATCGAGGAGGAGCTGGGGAACGGGGCGGAGTACGCAGGGCGCGACGCGTTCGCGGCCCTCGCCGGCCGATGACCGACGCGGACGCGACCGTCCCGGGCCTGACAGATCATGCTCGACGCAACCGCGCATTCTGGAACGAGCTGTCGGACACCTACCAGGCCGATCACGGACCCGACCTGGCTCGTCATGGCGCGGCATGGGGCGTCTGGCAGATCCCCGAGAGCGCGTTGGGCGCGCTGGGCGATGTGGCCGGCAGGGATGTGCTGGAGCTCGGTTGCGGGGCGGCACAATGGTCGATCGCCCTGGCGCAACGCGGTGCGCGGCCGGTCGGGCTCGATCTGTCGGAGCGCCAGCTCGAGCACGCGCGGCGCCTTGCGGCGGAGGCGGGACTCGACTTCCCGCTGATCCACGCCAGCGCCGAGGCGGTGCCCTACCCGGACGCCAGTTTCGACGTGATCTACTGCGACCACGGTGCGATGGTCTTTGCGGATCCGCGCCGAACGGTCCCCGAGGCTGCTCGGCTGCTGCGCGACGGCGGACTGCTCGCCTTCAGCATGCACACCCCCATCGCCGACATCTGCTGGCCACCCGATTCCGAGCAGGTGACCGACCGGTTGAGCGTCGACTACTTCGACCTGGACATCGTCGACGTGGGGGAATCCCAGCACGTCGAGTTCCAGTTGCCGTACGGCGAGTGGATCCGACTCTTCCGCGCGAACGGCTTCGAAGTCGAGGACCTGATCGAGCTGCGACCGGATCCCGACGCGGTAAGCACCTACCGCACCGACACCGATCGCGAGTGGGCGCTCCGCTGGCCGATGGAGCACATCTGGAAGGTCCGGCGCCGCCGGAGCGCGGGCTCCTAGCGAACAGCGTCCCCCGGACGCACTGGCCCCTCGGTGATGACGCGGGCGTACCAGCGGGCATCGGCGGGGTACTGGCGCGAGTTGATGCGCCCGATGCGCCGCTCGACGAACCAGTGCGCAATCGTCTGGCATGGCTCAGCTCGCTTGGTCAGCTCGAGGACCAGGCCACCGTCACCGATGATGAGCCGATCCCCCGAGACGATCGAGTCCATCTCCATCCCCTCGAACGTCAGGTTCTCGCCGTACGCGCCGGGAAATGCGGTATGCCCATCGGCGCCGACCCGGGCGATCGCCTCCATGGAGTAGAGGCACACGGCCTGCTCGGGACCGCCGTGCTCGGGCTCGGGTTCGGTGTGCCGGTCATCGGCCAGCCCAAGGCGGCCCACCCACTGTTCGTCAGCCGGCAGCTTTGGAACACCGCCGGGGGAGACGTTGACGCTGACAACGCGTGCGGTCATGGAGGGCCGCTAGGCGTCGGCCGGCGATTCGCCCTCGGCATCGCTCTTCGCGCGCTTGCGGGCTGCCGCGGACTCGCGCGAGGCGCGCACGACGGCCACCTTGGCCTTGCCGGCCGCGGTTCGCGGTCGATCGGGAGCCTTGGCCGCAGCGGCCTTGGAGGCCTTCGCCACGGCCACCTTCTTGCGTTGGGCGGTCTTGGTGGCAGTCGACTTCTTCTTCGGTGCCGCGGCACGTTCAACGACCGTCCCGTCGAGCAGGTGCGCTGCGTTGGCCTTGGCCATCAGGCGGCTCTTGCGGCGCGCGGCGTTGTTGGGGTGGATGATCCCCTTCTCGGCGGCCTTGTCCAGGGCGCTGATGGCCGCCGTCACGGCCGCCGGTCCATCTCCCTCGGCGCGGCCGAGCGCGATGCTGTTGGCCTGCTGCACGAGGGTCTTGGCCTCGCTCCGTGTCCGGCGATTGACGGCGCGCCGACGGAGCGATTGGCGAGCGCGCTTGAGTGCCTGGGGCGTGCGTGCGCCCTTCCAGGTTCGAGCTTTTCTTGCCACGAATGGTCCTCAACGACAGGTGATGAGCATGAAAAGAGCGCCGGGGAAGCCAGGCGCCTCGGCCGCGGAGTATAGCACCGGGTCCCCCGAGGGCCAACGAGCGCCCTCGACAGCAGTGGCGGCGGCGATCACAATCAGCCGATGGGTCGCAAGCCGGTTGTGCCAGCCGGAGATCCCGAGGCAAAGGTCGATGATCCGAGCGCCCCGGCGCCCGTACTGGTCGATGGCTCCCCGTCCGAGCCACCGGCTCCCGAATCGACCGCGCCCGTCGCTCCGGCGGTCACGAGATGGCGCCTGCGTCGGCGGCGGGCGGTGGCCGTCAGCGCGGCGGTCGTACTGGCTGCCATCGTGGGCGTCTCAGCGACCGTGGCGGCTGCGAACAGCGGGCGTGTCATGCCCGGCGTTGTCATCGCCCAGGTCGCGCTTGGCGGTCTTGCGCGCGACGAGGCCGAGGCCCGCCTGCGCGAAGCGCTTCCGTCGCTCACCGCGGGAACCGCGACCGTAGTGGTCGACGGCGTGCCAACCCGCATTCCGTATGACGAGATCGGACGTGGGTACGAGTGGGATGCCATGCTCGACGCGGCCTTCGCGGTCGCACGCAGCGGGAACCTGTTGGCCGATGGCCTGACCCGCATCGTGGCGTTGGCCATCCCCACCGAACTGCCGGTCCTGGTCCACGGCTATGAGGCCGATGCGATCGACCGAGTCGCGGCGAACATCGCGGCACGCTTCACCTCTCCCCCCGTCGGCGCAATGGCCGTCCACGATCCCGCAACCGGCTTCTCGGTCCGTGCCGCCATCGCCGGCCGGCGGCTCGACGCGAGCGCCATCCGCGCCGCCCTCGCCGCGGCGATCTCGGTGCCCGATCCGGACGACCTGGTCGTCACGCTGAGCACCTCGCCGGTAGAGTCACGCGTCACGACCGCGGTTGCCCAGGCCGCCGTGAACGCCGCGCGGGCGATGAGTCGTGAGTCGCTCACGGTCGAGGGGGAGGACGGCCAGCAGGCGGTATTGAGCCCCGACGAGATCGCCAGCTCCCTTCTCTTCGGGCCGGGCCGGGACTCCGCCTACGAGGTCCGCCCCGATATCACGGCGCTGCGCGACAGCCTCGCATCGTCCGCCGTAGCGTTCGCGGCGCAACCGAGGAACGCATCATTCTCATTTGGTGCGACGGGCGTGTCGCAGGTGCTCCCGGCAGTGGACGGTCGCAGCCTGAACCTGACACGCACCGCCCTCGCGGTCAGCGATGCACTCAAGGAGCGCGGCGGCGGTGGATCTGTTGGGATGCTGGAGCCTGTCTATGACCTGGTCCCGGCAATGCTCACCACCGAGGCTGCCGAGGTCGCGGCGCCGCAGATGCAGCGCATCTCGACCTGGACCACGAACTACACCTCGGGGATCGGCAACTTCTACAGCGCCAACATCAGCATTCCCGCCCAGGACGTCAACGGGCTGGTCCTGGCACCCGGGGAGTGGTTCGACTTCTGGGAGCGGATCGGTCCCGTTTCGCAGGAGCGCGGCTACGGGTATGGCGGCGCGATCATCGGTGGGCGCAGCACGCCCGACGGCGTGCTGGCCGGTGGCATCTGCTCCACATCGACCACCCTTTTCAATGCGGCGATGCGCGCCGGACTGGAGATGGGGGAGCGACGCAACCACTACTACTACATCGCCCGGTACCCGCTCGGCCTGGATGCGACCGTATTTGCCACCGATACGTACAAGGTGTCGATGGTCTTCAGCAACGACACGCCCGACCCGATCGTCATCCGCGCGTACACGGCTACCGGCATGGTGCGCTTCGACATCTGGGGTGTCCCTACCGGCCGGACCGTTTCCCTCTCCGCACCGATCATCAGCAACCGCAAGGCGGCCAGCGAGACCACGATCTTCAATCCCTCCCTCGCCCCGGGGGCGAGCGTGCGGGTCGAGGGCGCCTACAACGGCTTCGACGCATCGGTCACGCGCACCGTGCGGGACGCCGCGGGAATGGTGATCCATGTCGACACGTGGATCAGCAACTACCGCGCGGTGAACGGCATCACCGAGGTCGGGCCGGCCCTGCCTCCTCCCCCGACTCCCGCCCCAACGCCCACGCCCACGGAGCCCCCGCCGCCGCCCAGCACCTGAGCGGGCTAGACTCCGGCCGGATGATCCCACCGGAGCGAACCCGCAACTTCAGCATCGTGGCCCACATCGACCACGGCAAGAGCACGCTGGCCGACCGGCTGCTCGAGGCGACGCATACGATCGACCCGCGGCAGATGCAGTCCCAGGTGTTCGACAGCATGGATCTCGAGCGCGAGAAGGGGATCACCATCAAGGCCCGCGCTGTGCGCCTCCAGTACGACGCCGTTGACGGCCAGACCTACGCCCTCAACCTGATCGATACGCCGGGCCACGTCGACTTCACCTACGAGGTGAGCCGTTCGCTGCAGGCCTGCGAGGGGGCGATCCTGGTGGTCGATGCCAGCCAGGGGATCGAGGCCCAGACGCTCGCCAACGTGCACCTGGCCATGGAACAGCGGCTGACGATCATCCCGGTCATCAACAAGATCGACCTCGCCTCGGCCGATCCGGAGATGGTGATGGCCGAGCTCGAGGAGACCCTTGCGATTCCGCGCGAGGAGGTGATCCTGGCCTCGGCCAAGGAGGGGATCGGCATCACCGAGATCCTCGAGGCGGTGGTGCAGCGTGTCCCCCCGCCGAGTGGCGAGGCATCGGCTCCATTGCAGGCACTCGTCTTCGATAGCCACTACGACCCGTACAAGGGCGTGGTGGCCTACGTGCGGGTGGCGAACGGCACCCTCCAGGACCACGAACGGATCCGCTTCATGGCCACCGGCGTGGAGAGCGAGATCCTGGAGCTCGGCTACTTCCGGCCGCAGCCGGTCCCGACCCGGCGCCTGACGGTGGGCGAGGTCGGCTACGTGGCCTCCGGACTCAAGAGCATCGCCGATGCCCGTGTGGGCGACACGTTGACCGCGGCCAACCGTCCGGCCGCGCAGCCCCTCCCCGGCTACAAGCAGGCGCTGCCGCTCGTCTTCGCCGGTATCTACCCGATGCGCGGCGACGACTACCCGCTCCTGCGGGACGCGCTCGAGAAGCTGCATCTCAATGACGCGTCATTCGTCTACGAGCCGGAATCGAGCGTGGCGCTCGGCTTCGGGTATCGCTGCGGGTTCCTTGGGCTGCTGCACATGGAGATCGTCCAGGAGCGGCTGGAGCGCGAGTTCGGGCTCGACCTCATCGCATCGGCGCCATCGGTCGAGTACCACGTCAAGAAGCTCAATCGGACCGATGAGCTGATCGTGGACAACCCCGCCCAGATGCCGGGCGCGGGCGAGATCGAGACGATCAGCGAACCGTGGGTGACCGCCACCGTGATCACCCCGACCGATTACATCGGCCCGATCATGGACCTCGCCACGACCCGGCGGGGCGCGTTCATCAACATGGAGTATCTCGACCCGCGCCGGGTCAACATGCACTTCGAGATGCCGCTCGCCGAGCTGATCATCGACTTCTACGACCTGCTCAAGAGCCGCAGCAGCGGCTACGCCAGCCTCGACTACGCGTACGCCGGATATCGGCCCGGTGAGCTGGTCAAGCTCGACATCATGGTCAGCGGCGAACCGGTCGATGCGCTCTCCCTGATCGTGCATCGGTCCAACGCGTATCGGTCCGGCAAGGCGCTCGTCGAAAAGCTGAAGGAGCTGATCCCTCGGCAGATGTTCGAAGTTCCGGTCCAGGCGGCCATCGGTTCCAATATCATCAGCCGCGAGACGATTCGGGCGATGCGCAAGAACGTGTTGGCCAAGTGCTACGGCGGCGACATCACCCGGAAGCGGAAGCTGCTTGAAAAGCAGAAGGAGGGCAAGCAGCGGATGAAGCGGATCGGCTCCGTCGAGATCCCGCAGGAAGCCTTCCTCGCGGTACTGCGCATGAACGAGGGGCAGTAGGTGGACTTCCAGGACTCACTGCGCCTGTCGATCGCCCTGGGCCTGGCGATCTTCCTGGTGCTGCTGCGCTTCGATTCCGAGCGGATCATGCGCTCGGACTACTTCCGCTACCGCGCGCCGTGGCTCGGGCCGGCCAGCTACTACGGCCTGGTGGTGGCCTTCGCGCTCGGCATCGCATTCATCCTGCCGCGCGGACGCACGCAGCTCTTCCTCGTCTCCGGCGACGCCGACTTGATGCTCCCGGTGATGCTCCTCTTCGCGGGCGTGGCGATCGCCAACGGCGCGATCCTGGCCTTCCTGCGGTATGGCGCGATCACCCCGCTGCCCACCCCGCTCCTCGGCTCCCGGCTGCTCGGCGCGGCCGCCAACGCGGTCGCCGACGAGCTCCAGTTCCGCTCGATCGTGCTGGGCATGCTCCTCTTCGCCGACGTTCCCGGCGGAGTCGGCCTGGCGATCGCCGTCCAGGCGCTCCTCTATGGCCTCGTCCACCGGCGGCTGTGGGACGACCGCGACTGGTACTTCCTGGCCGCCTCCGTGCTCCTCGGCTACGGCGCGGGGCTGGCGACCGTGGCGACCGGCTCGGTGATCCCGGCCATGGTCGGCCACTTCGCGGTGAGCGCCTCGCTCTTCGCCTTCGCCGGGGGTCGCCTCCGCCAGCGACCGATCTAGGGACTGGCTCGCGTCCACCACCACCCCGATAGGCGGTTGGGCGGGACCGGCCACGGGGGGTCACGACTCGTTGCGACTGAGGGTGTCGATCCCGGAGATCGCCGTTCGTCGTAGGTAGTGAATGGGGCTCAGCCGGGCCCGCCACGATCCGAGAAGGAGTCCCCCTCATGCCAGCCAAGGTCATCCACGTCGAAGTGACGGGCAAGAACGGCCCCGCGCTCCAGAGTTTCTACTCCGACATCTTCGGGTGGGAGCTCGACACCAACCTCCCAGACGGCTACGCCATGGCCCGTGACGAGTCCGGATTCACGAGCGGTATCGGGCCCACTCGCGACGGATCCGCCGGGCAGGTCACCTTCTACGTCCACTCCGAAGACCCGGCCGGCATCCTGCGCCGCGTCGAGGAGCTGGGCGGCAAGGTGGTCATGCCGCTCACCGAGGTCGCCAAGGACACTACGATCGCCCTCTTCGCCGATCCCGAGGGACATGTCATCGGGATCATGTAGGCGCGATTCCTGCGCGTCCCGCGAACACCGCCCCGAGCCCACAGCATGTAGGCTCGGGGCGTGCCGTTGCCCACGCACCACCTGTACGTCCACGTCCCCTTCTGCCGACTGGTGTGCGCCTATTGCGACTTCGTGACCGTGGGTGGGCGGCGAGCCGAGATCCCTCGGTATGTCGACGCGCTGCTCGCCGAGCTGCCGCTGCGGCCCGCAACCGGCGAGCTGGCGACCATCTATTTCGGCGGCGGGACCCCCTCCCTGCTCCCGGCCGTCTCGGTGGAAGTGCTTGTCGCAGCGGCGCAGTCGCGCTGGGACGGCTCTCCCTCCGAGATCACGCTCGAGGCGAATCCCAGCGCCCGGGAATCGCCTGACTGGGTCGGTCTGCGAGCGGCTGGCGTAGACCGCATCTCGCTTGGCGTGCAGTCGCTCCGGGACCCCGAACTGGCCGCGCTGGCCCGCGGGCACACGGGCGCGGAGGCGCGTAACGCGTACACGGCCGTTCGCGATGCCGGCTTCGAGAACGTATCGGTTGACCTGATCTACGCGATCCCCGGTCAATCGCTGGCCAACTGGCGTCTCGGTCTGACCGATGCGCTCGCGCTCGCGCCCGACCACATCTCCCTGTATGCGCTGCAGCTCGCCCTGGCGCCCGACGAGTGGGCCGCGCCGCCGCGACCTGGCGCCCTGCGCTGGCGACACCGGATCGTCGCCCGGCAGGATGATGGGCTTGCCGCTGCCCAATACGAGCTTGCGGAGGAGCTCCTCGCGGCGGCGGGGTACGGCCACTACGAGCTCTCGTCCTGGGCGAGGCCGGGGTACGAGTCGCGCCACAACTCGGCCTACTGGGAGCGGCGACCGTACACCGGGATCGGGGCGGGGGCGCATTCGTTCGACGGGGCGACCCGCTCGTGGAACGCGCGAGACCTCGACCGCTACCTCGCCGCCGCTGAGTCCGGTGCACGCGCTGTCGCCGGAAGCGAGATGCTCGATGAGGCAACCCGCGCCTTCGAAGCGGTGGCACTCGGCCTGCGCCGGGTGGCCGGCTTCTCGCGCACGGCCTTCACGGGCGAGTTCGGACGAGATCCCGTCGAGCGGTTCGCGGGCGCGGTTGAGGAAGGAGTCGGGGCGGGTCTGCTCGAGGTGGTCGCCGATGCGATCCGCCTGACCGCGCGCGGGCGTCTGCTCGCGAACGAAGCGCTCGTCGCCTTCGCTCCCTAGGCGGGCGGGTCGCGTTGACATCGGTCAGCCGCGGTTGGTACGATGCCTTCACGCACGATTGGCACTCTCACCCTGAGAGTGCCAACGCCATCGGCGACACACTTCCAACGAGGACCTTCCTTGCCCGGCGAGCAGATCCCGCACAGCGACACAACCGCGCCGTCCCGCTCTGGTCTTGAACTGACCGAGCGGCAGCGGACCGTGCTGCGCGCCGTCGTGGAGGACTACGTCCTGAGCGCCGTGCCGGTCGGCTCTCGAGTCCTGGTGGATCGGTACCGGCTGCTGGTCAGCTCCGCCACCGTTCGCAGCGCCATGGCGGAGCTGGAATCGCTTGGCCTGCTCAGCCATCCGCATACCAGCGCCGGGCGCGTCCCGTCGGACCTGGGGTACCGGGTGTACGTCGAGTCATTGATGCGCGAGGCGTCGCTTGACCGCTCGGATCAGCTGATGATCCGTCACCAGTTCTCGCAGGTGCAACTGACCAGCAACGAGTGGCTCAGGCTGGCCGCCTCGATCCTTGCCGGGAGCACGCGATCCGCAGCCGTGGTGACGCCGGCCAAGGCGCGCCGCGCGCGATTCGGCCATCTGCAGCTGGTGGAGCTGGGCGACCAGACGCGGCTGGCGGTCCTGGTCCTGGCCGACGGCAACGTGGTACAGCGTCGCCTCGACCGCGCCGTGCTCGATCGCGCAATGGCCGGCGAGACGCTGGGGCAGGCGCAGCTCGATGACGCGGCAGCCACCATCAATGCCGACCTGACCGGCCTTACCGGCCCGCAGATTCGGCGCCGCGCGACGAAGCTCACCGGGCTTGCCGCGCATGCCGCAGAGGTGGTGGCCTCGCTCGTCGAGGACGCTGACACGGTGGCGGTCGAAGAGGTCTTCACCGACGGGATCGGCAACGTGCTCGAGCAGCCCGAGTTCGCCGAGGGGGCCAAGTTGCGCGGCGTCCTCGAGGTGCTGCAGCGATCCGACTTCCTCGAGCAGCTCGTCCCGGTGCTTGCGCGGCGCGGTGGCGTTACGGTGATCATCGGCCACGAGAATGCCAATGACGCGATGCACGAGGTGAGCCTGGTCTTCGCCCCGTACGGCGCCCCCGACGGCGCCCTGGGCCTGCTGGGCGTGCTCGGGCCCACCCGCATGCCGTATCCGCGGGCGATCCCCACGGTCCGCTACCTGGCCACGCTCATGAACGAGCTGATCACCAGCCATCCCGGGGGTGACGCGTGAGCGAGCGCGAGCCCCGCGACGATGGCCACCCGACCAACGGCGCCCCGACGCCCGACGAGCCACGACACGGCCGCGGCCCATCGCGCGGCGCCATGATCGCGAAGCTGGAGGAGCTCCAGCGAGAGCTCGAAGAGGCACGGGCGGCCGCGGACGACCAACTGCGCAGCGCACAGCGGGCGACCGCCGACCTGGCCAACTACCGCCGGCGGGTCGAGGAGGACCGCGGCGCCACGATGGGATTCGCCAATGCGCTGCTCATCGGCAAGCTGCTGGCAGTGCTCGACGACTTCGATCGCGCCCTCGACCATGTCCCGCCCGACGCCCATGAGGGCTGGCTGGACGGGATCCGGTTGGTCGAACGCAAGCTGCGTTCCCTCCTCGAGGCCGAGGGCGTGACCCAGATCGAGGCGGCCGGCCAACCATTCGATCCGAATCTCCACGAGGCCGTCGTCCACGAGGAGACCACCGAATTCCCCGATAACCAGGTGATCGGCGAGCTGCAGCGGGGCTACCGGCTGCACGATCGGGTCTTGCGCCCGTCGCTGGTCCGCGTCGCGAACAACCCGAAGGAGCACTGAGCGCATGGGCAAGATCATCGGCATCGACCTGGGTACCACCAACTCGGTGGTGGCCGTCATGGAGGGCGGCGAGCCGCAGGTCATCAGCAATGCGGAGGGGGGCCGGATCACACCGTCGGTCGTCGCCTTCGCCAAGAGCGGCGAGCGGCTGGTCGGGCAGGTTGCCAAGCGCCAGGCGATCACCAACCCGGAGAACACCATCTTCAGCATCAAGCGCTTCATGGGCCGGCGCTTCGAGGACCCGGAGGTGAAGCACTCCAAGGACCTCGTCCCGTACACGGTCGCGAAGGACCCGAAGTCGGACGGCATCGTCGTGACGCTGGCCAACGACAAGACCTTCAGTCCGCCCGAGATCAGCGCGATGATCCTGCAGAAGCTCAAGGCCGATGCCGAGGCGTACCTGGGGGAGAAGGTCACCGAGGCGGTGATCACCGTGCCGGCCTACTTCGACGACACCCAGCGGCAGGCGACCAAGGACGCCGGGCGGATCGCCGGACTTGACGTGAAGCGCATCGTCAATGAGCCGACCGCATCGGCCCTCGCCTACGGGCTGGACAAGACCAAGGACGAGAAGATCGCGGTCTATGACCTCGGCGGCGGCACCTTCGACATCTCGATCCTGGAGCTCTCCGAGGGCGTCTTCGAGGTGCGCAGCACGAACGGCGACACGCACCTGGGCGGCGACGACTTCGACCAGCGGGTGATCGACTGGCTGTCGGCCGAGTTCCGCAAGGAGCAGGGGATCGACCTGTCGAAGGACCGGATCGCCCTCCAGCGCCTCAAGGAGGCCGCCGAGAAGGCGAAGATCGAGCTCTCCAGCACGACGCAGACCGAGATCAACCTGCCGTTCATCAGCGCCGATGCCTCCGGGCCGAAGCACCTGGTCATGAGCCTTACACGCGCCAAGCTCGAGGATCTGGTCGCCGACCTGATCAGCCAGACAGCCGGGCCGGTCAAGAAGGCGATGGCCGATGCGAACCTCAAGCCGACCGACATCGACGAGGTGATCCTGGTCGGTGGCATGACCCGCATGCCGTCGGTCATCGAGGCGGTCAAGGCCATGTTCGCTGGCAAGGAGCCGCACAAGGGCGTCAACCCCGACGAGGTGGTCGCGGTCGGCGCCGCCATTCAGGCGGGTGTCCTTGCTGGCGAGGTGAAGGACGTCCTGCTCCTCGACGTGACGCCGCTCTCGCTGGGGATCGAGACCCTTGGCGGCGTGGCCACCAAGATGATCAACCGCAACACCACCATCCCGACCAGCCACACCCAGATCTTCTCGACCGCATCGGACAGTCAGCCCAGCGTCGACATCGTCGTCCTGCAGGGCGAGCGCGAGATGGCGAGCGACAACAAGAAGCTGGCAACCTTCCGGCTCGATGGCATTCCGCCGGCTCCGCGCGGCGTGCCGCAGATCGAGGTCACCTTCGACATCGATGCCAACGGCATCCTCAACGTTGGCGGCCAAGGACAAGGCCACCAACAAGGAGCAGAAGGTCACCATCACCGCCTCCTCGATGCTCGCCAAGGAGGACGTCGACAAGATGGTGCGCGATGCGGCCGAGCACGCCGAGGAGGACCGCGCGCGCCGGGCGGAGATCGAGTCACGCAACGAGGCCGACGCGCTCACCTACCAGGCCGAGCGGCTGATCAAGGACCTCGGCGACAAGATGAGCGACGACGATCGCAAGGAGATCACGGCGCGCATCGAGGCCGTCCGCGAAGCCCTGGCCGGGACCGATGCCGGTGTCATCGACTCGACCAAGCAGCAACTCGCGGAGGTGCTGCAGCGGGTGGGCACCAAGGCATATGAAACGTCAGGCGACGGCGAATCGACCGACGGGTCCGATGGTGCCGGCGGCGAGGAGGCTGCCGGCCCAGACAGCGAGCCGGCCGGCGACGACGAGGGCGAAACGATCGAGGGCGAGTACAAGGAGGTCTAGCCTCCTTCAAGAACCGGGACGGGGCCGGGCGAATATCCGTGGGCTGGCTTTCGCGACAGCCTTCGGGACGGTCGCCCGGCCCTTTCGCATATCGGAATCGAGCCTGAGATCCCTTGCAGTCGTGCGGGGCCTACCCGCCTCCCCTCACCGCTCAGGGGCATGTTGCCGGATCGCAGCCAGATTGCCGCTAGCCGGCGTCGCCGGCGGATCAGTTGCCGAATCGCAGCCTGGCTGCCCTTAGGCGCCTTCGGGCGGCTGCCAGGCGGGGGGTGTCGCGCGCGCCACGCTCGTCGTCGGTTCGCTGCGGCGCACTCGCTGTCTGGTGCGCGTGGCGAGTGCCTAGCTCAACTGGCTCGTGCAGTGCGGACAGCGGGTGGCGGCGACCGGGATATCGGTCGCGCAGAACGGGCATGCCCTGGTGGTCGGCGCCTCGGCCGGCTCGTCCCTGGCGGCACGGGCGTTCATGGCGTTCATCGGCTTGACCACGAAGAAGAAGATCGCCGCGGCGATAAGCAGGAAGCTGATCAGCGCATTGAGGAAGAGGCCATAGTTGACCGATGCGTCGCCGGCCTGGAAGGAGAGGGTGGCGAAGTCCGGGATGCTCAGCACTCCGAGCAGCGGCGTGAGGACGTCGCCGACGAACGAGGTCACCAGCGCTCCGAAGGCGGCGCCGATGACGATGCCTACGGCAAGGTCGATCACGTTGCCGCGCATGATGAAGTCGCGGAACTCCTTGAGCATGTGAGATCTCCCTTCGGTGAAGTGCGCCCCGCCACGTCGGGCGGGAGCCGGCAGGGCGGCGGCTAGCCTTCTCGGAGTATAGGTCGGGCCATGCAGGTCGGACCACCCGAGCCATTGATCCCGATCTCAGTCGCGCGGTACGTGTGTACCTCGCAACCAGCCGCCTCCAGGGCGCCCTGCGTGACGGGATTCCCGCTGGCCATGACCAGCACACCGGGGCTCACCGCAAGCACGTTGCAGCCGAGCGTCGGGTATTCGTCATCCGGCACCGAGACGGTCCGGATGCCCAGCTCACCGAGCAGCTCCCAGAGCCCGGCGGGCAGCAGTGGCAGGTAGACCACCGCGAGGTCGTCGGCGACCGGGGAGATGACCGACAGCAGGTGCACCAGCTCGTCGCCGCCTCGCCAGTACGGAACGTCGAACGTGCGCACGTCGCCGCCCACCAGCGCGGCCAGCTGCCGGGCGCCCGAATCGTTGGTGCGCAGCGACCGCCCGATGCAGAACAGGTCGGGACGAAGCCAGAACGTGTCGCCGCCCTCGATGGTGCCGGGCGCCTCGATTCGCCCCAGGGTCGGAATTCCGGCTGCGGTCGTCCACGCCTCCAGAAGCGGTGGCTCGCCAAGACGGGACGACTTGCCGGGCCGCAACGGGATCGCCCCACGGTCGGTGACCAGCAACGGGTCGAAGGTGTAGACGAGGTCCGGACCAGCCTCGCCCGCCAGCTGGTGAACGCTTACGCCGAGGGCAGTCAGCAACTCGACGAAGGCATCGTGTTCGCGCTGCGCAGTCGCCAGGTCGACCGGGTGCAGGAAGCCGTGGGCCGGGTCGTCGAACGCCGCGCCGAAGGCGGCATCGGGCCGGTGCACGAGGACATCGCGCAGGGGCGCGGTCATGCTCTGGGCGCCGTAGGCGGAGAGGGTCGGAGCCATCGGTGTCGAGGATAATCGCACCGATGCGCCTCGCGACCTGGAACGTCAACTCGCTGAAGGCCCGCCTCGAACGGGTGCTGGCCTGGCTCGAAGCGGTGCAGCCCGACGTGCTGTGCATGCAGGAGACCAAGCTGGCCGACACGGCCATCCCGGAACTTGACTTCCGAGCACTCGGCTACGAGGTCGCACATCACGGGCTGGGGCAGTGGAACGGCGTGGCGATCGCCTCGCGGATCGGCGTCGCTGACGTCCAGGCCGGCCTGCCGGCAGCCGATGGCTGGACCGATGAGGGCGGTCGCTTCCTGGCAGCCACCTGCGGCGGCGTGCGGGTGGCCAGCATCTACGTGCCGAACGGCCGGGTGGTCGGATCGGAGTTCTATGACGCCAAACTCGCCTGGCTCGACCACCTCAACCGCTGGCTGACCGATGCCTGCGATCCCGCCTCACCGCTGGCCGTGTGCGGCGACTACAACGTGGCGCCGGCCGATGAGGACGTGTACGACCCCGCCGCGGTCAACGGCGGAACGCACGTCTCGGAGCCGGAGCGGGCGGCGGTCGCGCGGATGCGGGATTGGGGCATGGTCGATGTGGTTCGCCAATTCCACCCCGAGCCCGGCTACTTCACCTGGTGGGACTATCGGGCAGGGAACTTCCACAAGAACCTGGGGATGCGCATCGACCACGTGTACGTGACGGAGCCGATGGCGGCTCGTGCCGTTCGGGCCGAGCGCGACCGGGAAGCGCGCAAGCCATCGACCTACCCGGGGATCCCCTCGGACCACGCCCCCGTGGTAGTGGACTTCGCAGACTCGTGATGGGCAGGACCTCCGGGTGGTTGGGCGCATCGGCGATCGGCTTCTAGAATCTCCCGGATATCGCAGCGGCAGAGGTTGTCTGGCCATGAGCAGGTACCGGCTCGTCGCGCGTCTCCTCGAGAGCGTCCTTGCGGCCCTCCTGGTGACCGCGTGCTCGTCGGCGCCGTCGGTCTCGCAGAGCAGCGCAGCCGCGACCCTGGGACCCACTGCGAGTCCGAGCCCGATCGTGCTGACCGACTACCCGAGCGGCTTCCCCACCGCCTGGTCCAATGTGGTGGACGCTGGCCCGGCGCTCTACACCCCGGTCGCCGGCGGCCTCAGCCGCGAGTACTCCGGCACGCTGCGAGCAGGGGACGGGACGACCGGGACGTATGTGGCAACCCTCCTCGAAAACCGGGTTCCGGTCGCCGAGATCACGTGCGGAGGGTTGATGTACGGAGATCTCTTCACCTCGGAGAACCCGGCCGTCACCTTCGAGGTGGATTTCCCCGACTGGGGCCGCGCCGTCCTGGTGGCCACCGACCGCGTTGTCGTGTTCAGCAGTTCGCGGAACGCCAGCTCGCCGGCGGTCTGTGACGAGCTGACCGGCGGAACCTACGAGTTCGAGTTCACCAGCGGGCCGATCCTGCAACGCAAGAGCGGCACCTGGCACCAGGACGCAGACGGCCTGCTCACCTTCGACGAGCCTGTCCCGGCATCATCCCCGTCGGAGAGCCCCGGCTAGATCCCGCCCGGGCCTGGTCCGCGGCCAGGTAACTGACCTCGCGCCAACGAAGCGCCGATAGGCTTCCAGTGCATTCCGCAGCGCTGGGACGAAATCCGGCTCCTCCATCGGCGCGAATCCGTCCTCGAACCAGATGCCGGCGATCCGAAGTGTCCGATCGCCTCGCTTGAGACGTGGTTCGATGCGCCCAATGAGCCGGTCGCCGAAGAGGATCGGCAGAACGTAGTACCCGAATCGGCGCTTGGCAGCCGGGGTGTAGACCTCCCAGGTGTAGTCGAACCCGAACACGGCCTTGACCAGGCGGCGATCCCACATCAATGGATCGAGCGGGGCCAGGAACGAGGCCGATGGCGAGGAGAGACTCCCGGCAGCGGTCGCTTCGAGGAAAGGCAGTTCTTCGGCCAGCACGTGGCGTACCGAACGCTCACCTTCGACGGCAACCGCAATGAGCGTTCCGTCGGCGATCAGCGCGGCGGTGATCCGGGCACGCTCGGCCGCGCTACCGGTGCCGCTCACCAGCTCGCCGGCGCCGCCCACCGCCATCAGCCCCACCCCCCGGTGGCGGCTCAGCAGTCGGTGACGATGCTGTTCGTGCAGATCGGCCCGCTCGGCAAGGAGCTCGGCAGGGACCAGCCGCTCGATCAGGTCGTAGTGGCGGCGGCTCCCCTCGCGGCGCGCGATTCCCAGCCGGCCAACCACGAAAAGCGCCTCCATCACCGCCTTGGCGGCGCGCGTGTTGGTCGCCCCACTGGCGTCCCACCACCACTCGATCCGGTGGTCGATGTGCCGGAAGGCGTCGGTCGAGAGCGGGCCTTCCCGCTCGATGCGCTCCAGGATGGTCGCCATCAGTTCCGCGTGCTCCTGCAGGACGCCACGCTCCAGCTCCTCGCGCCAGCGCTCCCAGGCGAAGCGGAGGTGAGGCAGTTCCGCCATCGGCAGGATGTTGAGGCTCTTGTTGTACAGCTCGATCAGGCGACGATCAGCGGGCGGGCCATAGAGCCACCGGTCACACCACTCGCGCCGATACCCTGCGATCCGCGCATGCAGCACCAGGTCGTGGTTGCGGGCGCCGGGCACTTCGAGCGGGTCGAACTGCAGGCTGCCGATGCGATCGATCACGCGAAGGACCGATTCCGGCTCCGCCGGCAGGTCGCGAGGCGGATCGAGCAGGTGGCGGCGCACCAGGAAGCGCCGGGCATGGTCGGCCGAGATCCGCAGGTCGGGGAGCGGCGGAGGAGGCATCGGTCGGGATGCTACCAGCGCCAAACAGTTGGCACTCCGAGGTTCCGAGTGCCAATCGGTATAATCCGGCCGCCATGGCAAGCAAGCGCGACTACTACGAAGTGCTGGGCTTGCAGCGCGATGCTTCGGATGAGGAGATCAAGCGCGCGTTTCGCCGCGCCGCCCAGCGGCACCACCCCGATATCGACGGCAGTGACGGGGCCGAGGAGCGATTCAAAGAGCTGAACGAGGCGTATCGGGTGCTGGGCGACCGGCAGCGTCGGGGCGCCTACGACATGTTCGGCCACGCGGGGGTGGATGGGGCGAGCGCCGGAACCGGCGGCGGAGCGGGCGGCGGCTTTGGACCCTTCGGCGACATCTTCGACGCCTTCTTCGGTGGCTCCCCCGCAGGGACGCGCCAGCGGCGACGCGTGGTGGCAGGAGCGGACCTGCGCTACGACCTGACCATCGAGTTCGCTGAAGCGGTCAGCGGCGTCAGCAGGGAGATCCACTTTCCGGTGCTGGTCGGCTGCACCGTCTGCGAGGGGAGCGGCGCAGAGCCGGGCAGCCAGCGCGAGACGTGCCCGGAGTGCAAGGGGAGCGGCGAGCGGCGCCGGGTCAGCCAGACGATCCTGGGCCAGATGGTGAACATCACCGCCTGCCCGCGCTGCAACGGCGAGGGGCAGATCGTGACAACACCATGCACGACCTGCCGCGGCGACGGACGGGTTCGCGAGGAGCGCAAGCTGACCGTCAGCGTCCCCGCGGGAATCGACTCCGGGCAGCGGATTGCGCTCGAGGGGCAGGGCGAGGCGGGGCCCCGCGGCGGACCGGCCGGCGATCTGTACGTTGCGGTCACGGTGAAGGAGCACCCGCTGCTGGTGCGCCGGGGGACCGAGCTGTACCACGAGCTGCCGGTCAGCTTCCCGCAGGCCGCGCTGGGGGCAACGCTGAGCGTCCCCACCGTCGAGGGCACCGAGGAGGTGCAGATTCCGGCCGGGACGCAGAGCGGGACCGAGGTCCGGCTACGCGGCCGCGGCGTCCCGCGCCTGCGCGGCGTTGGGCGGGGCGACCTGCACGTGATCGTCACCGTGGTTGTTCCGCCCAAGCCCAACAAGAAGGAGCGTGAGCTCCTCAAGCAGCTCGACGAGGTGAGCGGCCCGGCGGTACTGCCGAAGGGCGGCCCGAGCTTGGTCGACCGGCTGCGCGACCTGTTCGGCTGATCGGCCGCAGCGCGGTGCGTTGGCTGGAACTCACGGTCGAGGTCGACGTCGAGGCGGTGGAGCCGGTCAGCGAGATCTTCGGCCGCCTGGGTCGGGGCGCCGCAGTCCGACCGACCCGTCTCATCCGCGATCCGGACGACGAGCTGTCCGCTCGCGAGGACCCGACCGCGCCGTACGAGATCACCGTGCACCTGCCCGAGGATGACGCCGCGCCGGCTGCCGTCGAGGCCACCGAGCGGGCGCTCTGGCACCTCCAGGCGTTCGGCCTGCGCCCCGTCGGCGAGCTGCGGGTCCGCTCGGTCGACGAGGCCGACTGGGCCGAGGCCTGGAAGCGCGACTACGTGCCGCAGCGCATCGGCCGGGTGGTGATCGTGCCGTCCTGGCTGGAGGAACCGATCGCGCCCGCTGAGGTGGCCCTGCGCCTGGACCCCGGCATGGCGTTTGGGACCGGTCTGCACCCGACGACGCGTGGCTGCCTCACGCTCCTCCAGACGATATCGCCGATGCCTGCGCGCGTGCTGGACGTCGGTTCCGGCTCCGGGATCCTGGCCCTGGCGGCCCTGCGCCTGGGAGCGGAGCACGCCGATTGCCTGGACACCGATCCGGTTGCGGTGGGGGCGACGCGCGCCAATGCCGAAGCCAACGGACTGGCAGACCAGCTGAGGGCTCGCGTCGGCACACTACCGTCGCGGCCGGACGGGAAGCCGTACCCGCTGGTGCTGGCAAACCTCGTGGCAGCGGTGCTCATCGAACTGGCCGAACCGCTCGCCGCCCACGTCGCCGCGGGGGGCACGCTGCTCGCCAGCGGGATCATCGAGGGCCGCGCGGATGAGGTCGTGGCTGCATTGGCGTCTGTCGGATTTGCCGTTGATGAGCGCCTTGCCGACGGTGAGTGGGTTTCGCTCCGCCTGCGACGGGAACGAATCTGACACTTGCCGGACCACAGGCGCACTATCCGCGGCGAAGCGCCGCTGGGCGGCCGGATGCAGCTGTCATCCTGCACGGTGGCCCAAGTCGAGCGTCCCACCCAACATAGTGCCGCTCCCGTAAGAATCTGGCCGATTCGAACCCAGCCCGCCGGGTAGGCTGCAGCGGATGCATCGGTTCTTCGTCGATCCGGAAGCGCTTGCGGGCGACCGCTTTCCGCTGCCGGCGGAGATCGCGCACCAGGTGACCCGAGTCCTCCGACTGCGCGACGGAGACGAGGTGATCTTGCTCGACGGAGTCGGCGGCGAAATGCGCGCCAGGCTCGACGGAGACGACTGCATCGTGCTGGACCGGCACGGCGCCGGTGGTGAGCCACATCACCGGCTCATTGTCTGGCAGGCGCTGTTGCGTGGTGACCACCTGGAGCCGGTGATCCGCCACGGCACGGAGCTCGGGATCGCGAGCTTCAACCTGTTCGTCAGTGAACGGTGCGTGGCTCGGGACCTTTCTCCGCGACGCCTGGAGCGGCTCCGGGCCGTGGCGCGCGAAGCGGCGGAGCAGTCGGAGCGGGGGATGGTGCCGCCGGTTGCCGCACCAATCCCCTACGCGGAGGCGCTCAGCGCCGCGGCGCCCGGATCGGTCCTTCTGTTCGAGCGGCACGACAGGAATCGGCTGACCGCGATGGAGCCGCCGCCGGGCGTATTCATCGGTCCAGAGGGAGGGTTCAGCCCCGCAGAGGTCGCGGCAGCTGAACGGGCGGGACTGGCGATCGCCGGGCTTGGGCCGCGGATCCTGCGCTCGGAAACGGTGGCGGTTGCGGCGTGCGCCGTGATCCTGTCCCGGACCGGCGATTTCGCCTAGGCTCCCCGCATGGCTGACCGAGACCCCAGCTACCAGGCCGATTGCCTCTTCTGCCGGATCGTCGCCGACGAGATCCCGTCGGACCGGGCGTTCGAGGACGAGCAGGTGATCGTCTTCCGCGACGTCAACCCGCAGGCACCGACCCACGTCCTGGCCATCCCGCGCCGGCACGTCGCGTCGGCTGCCAGCCTGACGCATGCCGACGGCGAGCTGCTGGCCGCCCTGTTCAGCGCCCTCCGCTGGGTTGCGCGAGAGCTGCACCTCGACGACTACCGGATCGTCAGCAATGTCGGGGCGGAGGCGGGGCAGAGCGTCTTCCACCTGCACTTCCACCTGCTCGGCGGTCGCCCCATGACCTGGCCGCCCGGCTGACGCCGGTCACCTGATGCTCGCGGTCCTTCGCCAGCGCAACTACGCGCTGCTCTGGTTCGGCGGCCTGGTCTCGATGCTCGGCGACTTCGTGCTGTTCGTCGGCCTGCCCTTCGAGATCTACCGCCTGACCGGCTCGACCCTGGCGTCGGCCGGCATGGTGCTCGCCTTCCTGGTGCCCTCGATCCTGCTCGGGTCGGTAGCCGGGGTCTTCGTGGACCGATGGGACCGCCGGCGCCTGATGGTGGCCGTCAACCTGCTCCAGGCGGTGACCCTGCTCCCCCTGCTATTGGTCGGGGAGCTGGGACTGTGGGTCGCCTACGCGGTGCTGGTGGTCGAGAGCAGTCTGTCGCAGCTGTTCAGCCCGGCACAGGTGGCGTTGATGCCATCGCTCCTCGCCGGGGGCAAGGAGGAACTGCTCACCGCCAATGCGCTCAGCGGCGTGGGGCGGCACCTGGCTCGGCTGATCGGTCCGGCGCTGGGTGGTGTGATCGTCGCCGCCGGTGGCCTTGCCGCGGTTGGCGTGGTCGACTCGATCTCCTTCGTCCTGTCCGCCGGCATGCTTGCCCTGATTCGTCCGGGACCGGTGCCCATACCGGCCCACGACGTTGCATCGCTGGAACATGCGGCGCTCTCCGCCTGGCGCCGGCTGGCCCGGGAGTGGCGTGATGGCCTGCGGGTCGTTGCGGCAGAGCCGGTCCTGCGGGCACTCCTTGTGTTTGCCCTGATCACCGCCGTCGGTGAGGGATTGACGAGCGCCCTCTTCGTGCCGTGGGTGGTGGATGCGCTGCGTTCAGACAGCACCGGCTTCGGCTGGGTCCTCTCGACCCAGGCGATCGGCGGGTTGGCCGGTGCGCTGGTGATCGCCCGCCTGGGTACGCGCCTGCGGCCGCTGCCGCTGCTGATCGGCGGTGCGCTCGTGTTCGGCGCGATCGACCTGGTGCTCTTCACGTACCCGGTTCTCGTCCCGCACATTGGGCCGGCGCTGGTGATGCTGGTGATCGTGGGTGTTCCCGGAGCGGCCATGGGCGCGGCCACCACCACGCTCCAGCAGACGCAGACCGAGGACCGACACCGCGGGCGTGTGGTGGGTGCCATCGGCGCGATGGCCGGCGTCGGCGCGCTGGTCGGGGCGATGGGCGCCGGCGTGCTCGGCGAGTTCGTGCCGGTGGTCCTGCTGCTGGTGGTGCAGGGGAGCGGCTACCTGATCGGCGGGACTGTGGTCTTCTTGATGGTCGGGCGGCGAGCGGCGGCCCCGGAGGCGACCGCCTAGCGTCGCTGGTGGCCGGAATCGATCGCGATCTTGGCGACCTTGACCGCGATGCTCCCGCCGGGCACCAGCAGCCCGACCGTATCGGCGCCGATATCGAACAGCGAGTCGCGCGTCACGGAGCGGGACAGCCGGGCCATCAGCGCCTGGCTGTTTCGCATCTCACCGGTGACTGCGTCGAGCTCGACGACGCCCTTCTTGTCCTTCACCTTCCAGTGGAACTCGAACGCCCACCACGGGCGGAAGTAGAGGTCGATGTTCTCGAAGGTGATCGACTCCTCGTGGACGACATCGGCCTGCAGCGGCTTGAGCATCCCGGTCAGCAGCTGGCGCACCACGAAGGAAGCGCGCTGCTCGGGCGGCCGCACGATGTCGGCCTCGCCGGCCAGCGCGTCGAGGTCCGCGACTTCGTGTCGCGTGCTGGTGATCAGGTTCGGTGCCTCGGCCACGGGTGCCCCGGTCACGCCGTCCAGAAAGAGGGCCTGCCGGTACTCCTCGCGGCTGTGCTCGACGGTCTGAATCGCGAAGGAGCCACCCGGCGTCACCTCGTGCTCCTTCCCGTAGACGGTCACGGACTTCACCTGCGTCCCGCTGGCCGGGACGGTGTACTCGTGGGATCGGTCGTAGACATAGACCGCGCTGCAGCCGACGTGCCAGAACGGCTCCAGTCGGCGCTGGCTGTCGACAAGCTCGATGTCGTCGGCCTTGGGGCGCGAGAACAGGTTCTCCAGGCCTCCGCCGAATGCGCCGGTGCGGCGGTCCATCGCACGCTGCCGGATCTCCTCTGGGGTCAGCCGGTCATCGAGCCGATAGATGTGCTGGTCCGCGAGATGGATATCCATGCCGATGCTGACCTCTACTTCGGGGCGGCTGCCGCGCTGGCACGGCTACGGCGCTCGTAGGTAGTGCATCTTAGGAACGCGCCCGCGATTCGGCTAGACCCATTCTCGACCTGTCGGGACGAGGGGCTACCCGATCGCTTCCACCCGCCAATGGTTGCCAGGGTAAAGCCCAGCAGCCCCAGGCGAACAAGCCAGCGGAAGCGGTCGGCAAGGCGGATCGGGACCACCATCGCGATGGCAAGCGCCGCATAGCCCAGCGCGTTGAGCGTGAACAGCAACCCACCAAGGGTTGCGTGGATGTACGAGGTGGCAAGTGTGAGCGTACGGCTCCGCCGACCAGCCCGATCGACGCCCAGTCCGGTGAGCGCACCTGCTGGGCGTCGACGGGTCCCGTTGTCGGGTCTGATGAGTCCATGAGTCGTGGTCCCTCCAATGCGTCTGGCTTACCGTTGTCCTTACTCGGGCTCGACGTTTCCTGTGCTGCCGTCGACCGTGACGCGCATTCCGGTCCGGAGGCGGGCGGTGGCATCACCACAGCCAACGACGGCGGGGATTCCGTATTCGCGGGCGATGATCGAGGCGTGCGCCGCGGCGCTCCCCACGTCGGTCACGACCGCAGCCGCCCGCGTGAAGAGCGGCGTCCACGCCGGTGCGGTGAGCGGTGCCACCAGGATCTCGCCGGGCAGCAGCTGGTCGAACTCGTCCGGTCCACGAATCACACGCACCTGCCCGGTCACACGGCCCGGTGACGCCGGCACGCCGGAGACCAGGGCATGATCCGAGCGTTGCGCACCGACCATCCGGGCAAACGCACCGGGCATGGCCCTGAAGGCCCGGCTCACCTGACCGACCCAATTCGGAGGGACGAGTTTCTTCTGCTCCTCACGGGTTGACCGACGTTCGGCGGGGATGACCGATGGCGACAGCGGCTCGCCGGCGAGCGCCGCGATCGCCTCGGTCCGGGTGAGAAAGAAGAGATCGTCCGGACTGGCAATTGCTCCCTGATCCGTCAGCGCCTGACCGATGCGGACCACAGCCCGGCGCATGACCGGCCAGGAGAGGGTGAATTCGCGCGTCTGCTCGTCGCGGATCGGGACCATGCGCTGGGTCTCGGCAAGGAGCGTCTGGAAAGCGGCCAGCTGCTTTGGGGAACTGGCCAGCGCAGCGTACGCTGCGGCCTCCGCGGCGCGACGGGTCTCGACCAGTCCCGCGTGTTCCTCCGGAGGTCGTGGAGTCTCACTGGACGGCTGCGGTGCGAACCACCAGTCGAGCGACACGACCGCATGACGATCGGGACCGGTCGGAGGCTCGAACCCGGCAAGCAGAGGCAGGTGGCTGCCACCCAGCGTCGGCGCAAGGTGCTTGCGGTAGAAGCGGGCGAGGTTGATCTCCATCTTGTAGGCCGCACCACTCAGCGCGGCGATCGACATGAACGATTCGCCGGCCAGCTCGGCCAGCTCGTCGATCAGTTCGGGAAGCGCGGAAACGGGGAGCGCTTCCACCCCGGTCTCCGCGGCCGCGACGGCCGCCCGGTAGCGCGGCTGGAGGTCCTGGCGCCACATTCGCTCGACAATCGGGATCGCATGGCGGACGGTCGGTGGGAAGATGCCTGCCACCGTCCGGGGGTCGCGTACCAGGTGGCCAAGCAGGCGCGGCATGTTTCGCAGAAGAGATGCCGGCGAGAACCAGTTCAGCGAATAGAAATACCAGCCATTGACGATCACGTGGTGCGGCCGAGGCGCCCGCTGCCCCAGGAACTTGAAGAGCTGGGCGTGGAGCACGTCCTCCATCGTTGACAGCAGCCAGGACTCGAACAGGGGAGTGACCGGCTCGGAGATCCATTCCCCGAATCTCAGCTGACGGGTGTAGGCGCCGCGGGCGGGTGATTCCCACGACACATCGGGCGGCAGCGCCGTCATCGGCCTGGCCTGGAGGATCCAGAGGGAGCCCTCGGCGTCGATCGCCCACTCGATGTCCTGCGGAGCTCCGCGAGCGCGCGCGATGCGGCGCGCCTCGGTCGCCACCTGGATGGCCTGCCGACGATCGATCGCGTGCTCCGGCTGGCGGCGAGCAGCGGCCGTCTTGCCCTGGACGACCCACTCGTCACCGGAGGCTGCCCCGGATACCAGTCGCTCTCCAAGGCCAAGCACGGCGGTGACCACGCAGGAGCTCCGGTCACCACTGATCGGATCGGCGGTGAGCGCAACGCCGGCGGCCACCGGTTGGACCATCCGCTGGATGATCACCGCCATGCGGGCATTGTCCATGTGCTCGTACTCGGCGACGCGCTCCGCATTGGCGCTGGCCAGGACGCGTTCAGCGGCCGCGGGTATCCCGTCGGCCGACACGTCCAGCACGGTTTCGTAGATGCCCGCAAACGAGTGGTCGGCGCCATCCTCGGAGACCCCGCTCGATCGGACGGCAAACGTACCGGTCCCGAGTTCCCTTGCCGCCGCGAGCAGCAGCGAGTGACGGTCGTCGAGAGTCAGATCGGCGCCCTCGGCCGCCAGCACAATGCCCTCCGGGACCTGCGCCCCTGCCGCCATCATCTCCCCCAGGCTGGCGGCCTTGCCACCCACCTCGGCGGCATCCACCAGGCGCACGTCAGCCAGTCGGCGAATCGACCCCGAACTCATCGCCCGCTCCCCGACCCGGCCGCGATCACGGCGCGCACCACCCACTCCAGGTCGTCAACTACCTCGTCCGCCGATAGGCCGATGGCATCGCGCCACATTCGTCGGGCGGATGACGAAGTCAGGATGACAAGCAGTCGAGCGAACCGGTCTCCGTCGACCGGCGTCAGATCCGGCGCGAGCACATCCGCAAGCTGGCGGATCTTCGCGAGTCGCTGCGGCATGGTGACTCGTCGTGTCTCGTCGGCCGCGGGGCTCGCCATCGCCACGCGTGCGATGTCGCCGACCGAATCCACGCGGGCGATCGTCGCCAAGGCCCAATCTCGAAACTCGTCCATCGAGCGCGGGGGGACCACGTCGTCGACGCCGAGTTGACGCAGGATGTGCGGGAAGACGGCCGCGATGAGAGCACGCTTAGCTTCCGAAGTGGCGGTAGATCGTTGGGACCGATACACCGGCCTCGTGTGCCACTGCCGGAATGGACACGAAGGCGAGTCCGCCGGCCATGACGCGGATGGTCGCATCCAGGATGCGCCCCCGTGTCTCCTCGGTCTGTTGCGCCCGAAGTTCGCTTCGGTACCCTCGTCCCGGATCATTGGCGATACGAGTCATGTAGTGAATATACGACTCGTGTCAACAGTTCGTCGCGCGGCAGATCCGGCCTACCCCCGGGCTAATTGACCCTCCCCACCCTCGCTGATAGACTCCGCAGGCTTGTGCGCAGGAGCGACGCAGGCGCCTCGGGGCGCTCATCGGTCCGGGCGCGACACCATGGCAGAGAGGAGGCGAGACGTTTGGCAGAGGTCCGCGTGGGCGAGAACGAGTCGTTCGAGAGCGCGCTGCGCCGCTTCAACAAGAAGATCCAGCAATCAGGGATCCTGGCTGAGGCACGGCGACGCGAGCACTACGAGAAGCCCAGCGTGAAGCGGAAGCGCAAGGAAGCAAAGAAGCGCAAGACCACCCGCGAATAGTCGCCAGACGCTCCCTTTCACCGCGGCGGACCACCGTCCGCCGATTCAAGCGATGACTCTTCAGGAACGGATCGAATCCGCCATGCGCGACGCGATGCGCGCCCGCGACGAGCGGCGCACGCAGACGCTGCGCATGGCGATGGCCGCCGCCCACAACCGCCAGATCGAGCTCGGCCGGCCACTGACCGATGACGACTACACCGATGTCCTCGGCAAGCAGGTCAAGCAGCGTCGCGAGAGCATCGAGGCGTTCCGCGCCGGTGCCCGCGAGGCGATGGCCGATGCCGAGGAGGCGGAGGCCGCGATCCTCGCGGAGTTCCTCCCCGAGCGGCTCGCGCCGATGACCTGGATCGGATCGTGCGCGACGCCATCGCCGAGACCGGCGCCACTGCGCCCGGCGACCTGGGCAAGGTGATGGGTCGCGTCGTGCCGCAGACCCGCGGCCGGGCCGACGGCAAGGCGGTCTCCGACCTGGTGCGGCGGCTGCTGGGCGGCTGACCATGTTCATCCCGCGAACGCTGGCCGAGACCGAGGGGCCTGGACGGGGCGCCTGGGCCCGCGCCCTGATCGTCGGGACGTTCATCGCCCTGGCGCTCTTCGCCACGCTCTCTGTGAGCCTCGGGGGTGGGCAGGTGGACCTGTCGGTCGGCGACGTGGCCCAGACCGACATCCGCGCCTCCCAGACCGTCAACTTCATCAGCGAGTCGCAGACCGAGGCAGCGCGCGAAGCCGCCGCCGACGCCGTGGCGCCGGTCTACGAGCAGATTGCCCCGCGGGCCGACATCCGCGCACGGCAACTCCGCTTCTACGACGCGCTGGCGCGCTCGATCACCAATCTGCTCACCCAGCGCAATGCAGGGACGCTATCATCGGCCGAGGTCGTCACGCGGCTGAACGAGATGGCCCCGACCTTCACTGATGAGCAGGTGGCGCTGGTCTCCCCCATGACGGTGAGCCACTGGACCAGCGTCTCGGCGGCCGGCCGCACGGTGCTCGAGGCGGCCCTCTCCGGCGAGGTGCGCGAGGATGCCATCTCCGAGGCACGCCAGGAGCTGCGGGCCAGACGTCACCGCGTCGCTGGCGCAGCCGGAGCGCGAGCTGGCCGGCGACCTGGCCGCGGGCCAGCTGGTCGCCAATACGCAGATCTCCGACGCCCTGACCGAGGCCGCGCGGCAGGACGCTCGCGCGCTGGTCGAGCCGGTCGCGGTGGAGGTGCGGCAGGGCCAGACGGTGGTGCGCGCCGGCGACCCGATCACCGTGCTCGACCTCGAGAAGCTCGACCAGCTGGGGCTGACCCGACCGCTCATGGAGGCGACGACCATCGCCGGCCACGGACTGATCGCTCTCCTGCTGTCGGGGTTGCTGGTCGGCTTCCTGTGGCGCTTCGAGCCCGAGGTCTGGTTCCGCAACCGGTCGCTGCTGCTCTTCGTCCTTGCGCTGGTGGTGAGTGCCGTGGCGGTGCGCATCGCGGCAGATCGAACGCTTGTGGGCCTACGTCGTTCCGACGGCCGCCACCGTGCTCGTCATCGCGGTCCTGCTCGACGCCGGTGCCGCAGCGGCGATGGCGGTGACGCTGGCCCTGCTCGCCGGCGTCATGAACCGCGATGCGTTTGGGCCCACGGCGTATGCCCTTTCCGGCGGGATCGCCGCCCTGGTGAGCATCGCGCATGCCGAGCGGCTGAACATGTTCGTGCGCGCCGGGGTCGCCATCGCCGTCAGCAACGCAGCGATCCTGACCGCGACCGGCCTGATCGCTCAGGCCGACCTGGCGGGGATCCTGCAGGGGATCGCGGCAGGGGCAGTCAACGCCGGGCTATCGGTCCTGCTTGCGGTCGGCTCGTTCACCGTACTCGGTCACGTCTTCGGGATCATGACCGTCTTCCAGCTGCTCGAGCTGGCCAACCCCTCGTCGCGCCTGCTGCGCCGCCTCCTGCTCGAGACGCCGGGCACCTACCACCACAGCGTGATGGTCGGCAACCTGGCCGAGCGCGCCGCGGAGACGATCGGCGCAGACCCGCTGCTGGCCCGAGTCGGGGCCTACTACCACGACATCGGCAAGATGAAGAATCCGCTCGCCTTCATCGAGAACCAGGCAGGCTCGCGCAACCTCCACGACGAGCTGGACCCCGAGACGAGCGCACGGATCATCGCCAGCCATATCCGTGACGGGATCGACCTCGGCTACGAGCACGGGCTGCCGGTCCAGATCATCGGCTTCATCCCGCAGCACCACGGGACCGCGGTGATGACGTATTTCTACGGCAAGGCGCTCCGCGAGCTGGGCGGCAGTGGCGAGGCGGCCACCAGCGACCAGTACCGCTATCCGGGTCCCAAGCCACAGAGCCGTGAGGCGGCGATCCTGATGCTCTCAGACGGTGTCGAGGCGTCGGTCCGCTCGCTCGACGAGAAGGATGAGCCGGCGATCCGTGGCATGGTGAACCGCATCGTGGATGCCCGCGTCGAGGATGGCCAGCTCGATGATGCCGACCTGACGCTGAAGAACATCGCCCAGATCAAGGAGGCCTTTGTTCAGCAGCTGCTCGGGATGTACCACAGCCGGATCAAGTACCCCGACCAGCTGCCCTCCCCCGAAGCCCCGCCGAGTTGAGCCTCCGGGCGGGGCCGCCTACCATGGTGTCGTCATGGATACGGCCGTCACGTTTCACGACCGGGTAGGGCACGAGCGGCTGGCAGCGGCCGTGGCGCCGGTCGATGCGGCGCGGTTGCACGAGCTGCTCGAATCCGCGGTTGTCGTCACCGCCCGCGCCGCACTGGGCGGGTTGGCCGTCGAGGTTGAACTGACCCTCGCCGGCGACGAGGAGATGACGCACCTGAACTTCGATCACATGGGCGAGCGAGGCCCGACCGACGTGCTGGCCTTCCCGCTGCACCAATGGCTGATCGATGCCGGCCACTCCCACCTGGCCGATGAAGACGGCGTCTCGCCGCCGGGCGCGCTCTTGCTCGGCGACGTGGTGGTGGACCTTGACCAGGCTGAACGCCAGGCGCGCGCCGGTGGCTGGGGGGTCGCCGAGGAGATCATCCTGCTTGCCATCCACGGTACGCTCCACCTGGTCGGGCATGACCATGCCGAGACCGATGACGAGCTTGTCATGCGGCGCCTCGAGAGCTCGGTGCTGAGCTCTCTCCATCGACGCCACCACGACGTTCCCTGGCAGCCCGGATCGCTGTTCGATCGCGCCGGCCACGCCGTCTCTGCCGGGAGCTGAGCCCGCGGGCAGCCGGGACGGCTACCATCGGCCGCGATGAAGGTGATCTGCGGCCTGGGTAATCCGGGCGAGCGCTATCGGTACTCGCGCCACAACGTTGGTTTCCGGGTGGTCGACCTGCTGGCCGACCGCTGGGGGCTGACCGGCGCCGGGCGCGTCCGCGAGGGCGCGGCGGTCCTCGAGGCGACGCTGCCCGACCCGATCGGTCGCGTTCTGCTGGTGAAGCCGATGCGCTACATGAACAAGTCCGGCACGGGCCTGCGTGTCGCCATGCGCCAGACCGATGCGGACCCCGCCACCGACCTGCTGGTGGTGGCCGACGACGTGGACCTGCCGCTCGGTCGGGTGCGCCTGCGACGCTCCGGGTCGGCGGGTGGCCACAACGGGTTGCGCGACATCATCGCGACGCTCGGGAACGATGAGTTCAACCGGCTGCGCGTCGGGATCGGGCGCAACGGGGAGACGGTGGAGCACGTGCTGGCGATCTTCAAGCCGGGGGAGCGCGAGCTCGCGGCTGAGGCGGTGGCCACCGCGGCCGATGCGGCCGAGCGCTGGCTGCGTGGTGGTATCGGGGAGGCGATGAACGAGTTCAACGGCGTCGATCTGGCCGAGCCGCCCGAGTGACCGAGTGAGGCGCCGCTGATGGCCGTTGTCGAACGGCCGACGTCGACCCGGGGCGGCGCCGACCGGCGGGTGTCTGCCCTGACCGCCGAACTGGCGCGGCACATCGGTCCTGCCGTGGCGGGCGTGCTGCGCGTACCCACTTCCGCCCGGGCTGCGCACCTTGCGGCGCGGCGTGCGGTCGTCCCGGAGCCGTCGCCGCTGGTGGTGGTGGTGCGCAACGACGAAGAGGCCCACCGCCTCGCCGACGACCTGGCCGCATGGCTCCCCGCCGGCCACGTCCGCGTGCTGCCGGAGCGCGCCGCGCTGCCGCTCGAACGCGCCCTGGCGGAGCACGACGAGTCGGCGGAACGGCTGGAGGTGCTCGACCTGCTCGGCGGCCGTCATCACGGCCTGGTGTTCGTGGCGCCGCTGCTCGCCCTCGTGCAGCGCACGCTGTCGGCGGAGCAGCTGGCCGGCTCCAGGGTGTCGGTGAAAGTGGGGGAGCGGTTCGACCAGCGAGCCCTGCTCACCGCCCTCGTGCGTGGCGGCTACGAGGCGGCCGTGGAGGTGAGCGGCGTCGGCGAGTTCGCCGGGCGCGGCGGCATCGTGGACGCATGGCCGCCCGGCGCAACGGAGCCGCTGCGCATCGAGCTCTTCGGCGACGAGGTGGAATCGATTCGCGGATTCGACCCGATGACCCAGGCCAGCCGGCGTCGTCACGACCACGCGACGTTGCTTCCCGCCAGCGAATTCCTGCCGGCCGCGGGCTGGGAGAGCCTTGTCGCCGCGGCCGGTCCGCTCACCTCCGAGGCGCTGCGCGAGGACCTGGTTCGTCTCGAACAGGGCGACGTGGCGGAGGCCGCGGAGACATGGGCGGCGCTGCTCACCGCCGGTCCAGCCGCGGACCACCTGCCCGCCTCGGCGCACCTGGTCCTCACCGATCCCGATGAGCTCCGCGCCATCGCGGCCGAGCTCGACAAGCAGGCGAACGAGCGACGCGGCGCCCTGGTGGCGTCCGACGAGCTCCCCGCTGGCTGGCCGCTCCCGTATGAGGCCGCCTCCACGCTTGCCGGACTCGTGGCCCAGGCAGCCGAGGCGCTCGACGACGGGTCCGAGACCGATGCCGGCTACGCCGCGGCACCCATCCTGCCGGGCCGCGCCGAGCGCGTGGGTGAGTGGCTGGCCGGCCAGGCTGCTGCCGGACGTCGGGTGGTGGTGACGACCGACCAGGCGAGTCGCATCGGTGAGTTGCTCGAGGAGTCGGGTCGCTCGGTTGCCATCACCGCCGAGCTCAATGAGCTCCCCGCGGTCGGCGGAATCGCGCTGGTGCACGGCTCGCTGTCGGGCGGATTCGCTCACCACCCCTCCGACCTTCTGCTGCTGACCGACTGGGAGTTGTTCGGCGCGACGCGGGTACGGCGACTGACCCCGGCCAAGCGGGTGGTGACCCGCGACCTGATCGGGAAGCTCGAGATCGGCGATGCGGTCGTGCACATCGACCACGGGGTGGCTCGCTACGCGGGGATGACCCAGCGCGAGTACGGCGGCGCGACCAAGGAATACCTCCAGCTCGACTTCGCCGGCGACGACAAGATCTTCCTGCCCGCCGACCAGATCGGGCGGATCACCCGTTACAGCGGCGGGCCGGCGCCGACGCTGAGCAGGCTCGGCGGCACCGACTGGGAGCGCACCAAGCAGCGGGTCCGACGTGCGGTCGCGGAGCTCGCCGAGGACCTGCTCGACGTCTACGCCGCACGCGAGACGGCCCCGGGCTTCTCGTTCAGCCCCGACACGACCTGGCAGCGGGAGCTGGAGGAGGCGTTCCCCTACACCGAGACGCCCGACCAGCTGCGCACCATCGAGGAGGTCAAGGCCGACATGCTGCGACGGCGCTCGATGGACCGGCTCGTCTGCGGGGATGTCGGGTACGGCAAGACCGAGGTCGCCCTGCGTGCCGCCTTCAAGGCGGTCCAGGATGGCAAGCAGGTGGCGGTGCTGGTGCCGACCACCGTGCTGGCGCAGCAGCACCTGGGCACCTTCCAGCGCCGCCTGGCTCCCTTCCCGGTGCGTGTTGCCATGCTGAGCCGCTTCGTCGGCAAGGCCGAGCAGGAACGAACGGTTGCGGCGGTGGCGGCCGGCGAGGTGGACGTCCTGATCGGGACGCATCGGATCCTGAGCACGGACATCGCCTTCGCCGACCTTGGGCTGCTGGTGGTGGACGAGGAGCAGCGCTTCGGGGTCGGCCACAAGGAGCAGATCAAGGCGATGCGCCGCGAAGTGGACGTCCTGACGCTCTCCGCCACGCCCATTCCGCGCACGCTGCACCTCTCCCTGGTCGGTATCCGCGACCTGTCCGTGATCGAGACACCACCGGAGGCGCGTCTGCCGATCCTGACCCGGATCGCCGAGGACGACGACGGCCTGGTACGCGACGCCATCAACCGGGAGCTGGACCGCGGCGGCCAGGCCTTCTACGTGCACAACCGGGTCGAGACGATCGAGTCGGCCGCCGAGCGGATCCGCCGGCTGGTGCCGCTCGCCAAAGTGGCCATCGGTCATGGCCAGATGGCCGAGGGGATGCTCGAGCGGGTGATGCTCGACTACGACGCCGGCCGCTTCGACGTGCTGGTGTGCACGACCATCATCGAGTCCGGGCTCGACATCCCGAACGCCAACACCATCGTCATCGCCCGGGCCGATGCGCTGGGCCTGGCGCAGCTCTACCAGCTCCGCGGACGCGTCGGCCGCTCGGACCGCCGCGCCTACGCGTACCTCCTCCATCGGCGCGGCGCCCCGCTGACGCCGGTCGCGCGCAAGCGCCTGCACGCGATCTTCTCGGCCTCCGACCTCGGTGCCGGCTACCAGATCGCGCTCTCCGACCTGGAGATCCGCGGGGCGGGCAACATCCTCGGCGCGGAGCAGCACGGCCACATGGCGGCGGTCGGATTCGAGCTGTATACCCGCATGCTGGCCGAGGCGGTCGAGCTGCGGCGCGGACGGATCCCCGTCGCCGAACCGGGTGCCGTGCGACTGGACCTCCCCGGCTCCGCGTTCCTGCCCGACGACTACATCGCCGATGCCGGCGCCAAGCTGGAGGCCTATCGCCGGTTTGCGGGCATCCACTCGGCGGGGGACGTCGAGTCGCTTCGCGCCGAGCTGCGCGACCGGTTCGGGCCGGTCCCGGATCCGGTGGAGGGGCTCTTCCGCGCCGTCTCGGTGCGCATGGCCGCCGAGGCGGCCGGTGTGCCCGAGGTGCGGGCGCAACCGGGACAGGTCACCTTCAAGTGGCCGCGATTCGACCGCGTCGCCGTCACCCGTGCGTTGACGGTTGCCGGTTTCCGCCCCGTGGCGGCCTCGAACCAGGTCCGCATCCCCGTGTCCGCAGGGCGGGACCCGATCGACACCGCGCTGCGCGCCCTCGGCGCCCTGTTCTCGTCAACACCGAACTGATGGTCTGGGGCGCCGACCGGCTGACCGACCGGCGCCCGCGTGGCGCTCCCTAGAAGTTCGTCACCTGGTGGCATTCGATGGTGGCGCTGACCGTCTCCCCACGGCCGACGTGCCCTCGATCGTGAGCGTGGCGGTGCTGCCGCGGTTGTCGAGGACAGCGGTACCAGCACCGAAGTCGCCGCCCTGCGACCGGCTCAGGTATGGGTTGACCTCCACCGTGTAGGCGTAGTTGTCGAATGGGAAGGCAGCCGAGAACTCGACGTCAGTGCCGCCGGCCGCCGACGCCGCGTCTGCGTCGTAGATCGTGATCTGGGGGCCGACGAACGAGCTGGCGGGGTCCACCGTGACGCTCGCGACCGCGAACGTGCCGGGGCCAACCACACCGGTCGAGCAGCCGCCCGACTCGACCAGGTCGACCACGTAGTGGCCGGCGTGGTCTCCGCCGGTGATCGTGATGTCCGCGGTGGCGAGGCCATCCCCGCCGCCCGGCTGCTGGGTGGCCGCCGAACTGGGCGCCGAACTTTCCGCGGCACTGCCTCCACTGCTCGGCGCGCTGCTCTGACTTCCTGCCTGGCTCTGCGGCGTGGATCCTGCGGGGGAACTGCTGCATGCAACGAGCAGCACAAGTGGGACCAAGACCGCGAGTGTGCGGCGGATCATCCGAGCTCCTCCTAGCTGGGCCTTTCGATTCCCCCGATCCGGGGTAACCCGCGCAGCATACGGCCGATTTTCCGGAGTGCAATACCCGCAGCCGCGTCCCTCACGGGAGAGCGCTGCAGGGTGGTAACCGAGTGGCACTCGATCGTGGCCGACATCTCGATCCCATCCTGCGTCGTCGCCTCGATCGTGATGGTGGCGGTCGTCGCCGCGATCAATCCAGGGTGGCGGTGCCAGTTCCCTCGGTGCCGCCGATTGCGGAAGGGAGCACGCCACGGGATGGCGATGAAGCCGGCGATGCGGCGGTACATTGCGCGAGCCTCGGATAGTGTTCCGCGAGGTTGGCCTCGGAACCGAGCCGCCAGTACAGGGAGCCACCGCAAGATGACCGCCTCGCCGCGAGTCCGCCTCCGCCCGGCCACACTCGACGACGCCGACCTGCTCGACGCGTGGGCTGCTTCGCCCTATGCACGCGGCGAGTTCAATGATTTCGGCGAGCCGCGGGGCCGGTCGTTCCGCGAGATGCTGGCCGAGGGACCCCTGCTCGGCGAGAACCACGGTGAGCTGCTGGTGGAACGGATCGAGGATGACCGGCCAATCGGCAGCATCGGATGGCATGCGGTCATGAATGGACCCGTGAAATCTCGCTGCTGGAACGTCGGGATATCGCTCATCCCCGAGGCGCGTGGCCAGGGATTTGGCACCGAGGCACAGCGCCTGGTCGCGGCCCATCTCTTCGACACGACCGACGCCAACCGGGTGGAGGCGTCAACCGACGTCGAGAACGTCGCTGAGCAGCGTTCCCTCGAAAAGGCTGGGTTCAGCCGCGAGGGGATCATGCGCGGTGCGCAGTTCCGGGCAGGCGCGTACCACGACCTGGTGGTGTACAGCCGCCTGCGCAACGACCCGGCGTGACGCTCGCCGGGGCGCGGTTCGCGTATCGCGTCTATCTCGCGCAGGAGGCGGCCGGGACCTTCCTGTTCATGATGGTCATCACCGCGTCGGGACTGTTCATGATCCAGGTGGCGAAGCTCGACGCCCTGCAGCTGGTGCTCGTCGGCACGACCCTCGAAGCCTCGGCCTTCATCTTCGAGGTGCCGACCGGGGTGCTGGCCGATACCGTCAGCCGCCGCCTGTCGGTGATCATCGGTACCGCGCTCATCGGGATCGGGCTGGTGGTATGGGGTGCCTGGGCGCTGTTTCCCACCATCCTGCTGGCGCAGGTGCTGTGGGGGATCGGCTTCACCTTCACGTCGGGCGCCACGCAGGCCTGGATCAGCGATGAGACCGGCAACCAGGAGACGGGCCAGATCTACCTGCGCGGGGCGCAGCTGGCGTGGGCGGCTGGTGCGGTGGGGATCGTGTCCAGCGTGCCGCTCACCGCGCTGTGGGGGCTGCAGGCGCCGGTCGTGGCCGGTGGCATCGGCTACCTGTTGATGGCCGTGGCGCTGATGGTCTGGATGCCGGAGCGCCACTGGTCGCCGGCGCCCCGCGAGGGGCGATCAGCAGTGCGTGCCATGGGCGATACGGTGCGACGGGCGGTGAAAACCGTGCGCGTCTTCCCGGCGCTGCTGACCATCCTCGCCATCTCCTTCGTGGGCGGCGCGGGTAGCGAGGCGTTCGACCGACTGCGCGAGCTGCACATCCTCGGCAACTTCGCCCTGCCGACCTCACCGGCGCTGCCTGCGATCGCCTGGTTTGCGCTGATCAACCTCGTCTCGCTCGCTGCCAGCGTGGCTGGTGTCGAGGTCGCGCGCCGCAGGCTCAACACCGAGAGCCACCTCGACGCGGCCCGCGTCCTGCTCGTCCTCCACGTGGTGCTGATCGCGATGATCGTTGCCTTTGCCGCAGCCATCAGCTTCGAGATGGCCGCGCTCGCCTACCTGGTTACGCGCATCGTCCGCCGCGTCGCGCAACCCATCGCGACTACCTGGATCAACCTGGGACTCACCTCCGACGTGCGCGCCACGGTCCACTCCATGAACTCCCAGGCCGATGCGCTCGGCCAGGTCGCCGGCGGCCCACTGCTGGGCTGGCTGGCGCTGGCCGCCGGCACGAGGCCGGCCATGGTGGCGGTTGCGCTGATCCTGTCGCCTTCCCTGTATCTCTACCTGCGGACGATCCGGCTGCACGGGCGCGACCTGGTCCCGGTATCGGCCGAAGCTGACCCCTAGTGCTGCGGCGACGCCTCGACGGGCAGGCGTATACTTCGCTGTACTACTCGACCCGGGACGGGCGCACCCGTCCGGCGCCGACTCGACCATTGCCACGCTCCGCAGCGGGCGTGGATGACGAAGGAGGCGCGTCCCGTGTCCAATCCGACCCCACTCATCGATCCGACCGATGCCCGTGCCGTGCTGCACGTCGGCGATCGAACGTATGCCTACTACCGACTCGCGGCGTCGGGCGCCCCAGACCTGGCGCGGTTGCCGTACACCGTCAAGATCCTCCTCGAGAACGCGCTGCGCCATGCCGCCTCCGGCGATGGCCTGGTCACCGCCGCGGACATCCACACGCTTGCGAATTGGGATCCGGCGCAACCGACCGATGCCGAGCTGCCCTTCATGCCCGGCCGCGTCCTCCTGCAGGACTTCACCGGTGTGCCGGTGGTGGTGGATCTGGCCGCCATGCGCGACGCCGTGGCCGACGCGGGGGGCGACCCGGCGCGGATCAATCCGCTGATCCCGGTCGACCTGGTGATCGACCATTCGGTCCAGGTGGACCTCTTCGGCTCCGACCTCGCCTTTGCCGGCAACGTGGCGCGCGAGTACGAGCGCAACGGGGAGCGCTATGCCCTCCTGCGCTGGGCCCAGCAGGCATTCGACAACTTCCGCGTGGTGCCGCCGGGGACCGGCATCGTGCACCAGGTGAACCTGGAGTTCCTGGCCGACGTGGTCACCGCTCGCCCCGACGCCGACGGCGAGAGCGTCGCCTTCCCCGACACGCTGGTCGGCACCGATTCGCACACGACCATGGTCAACGGGCTGGGCGTGGTCGGTTGGGGCGTGGGCGGAATCGAGGCCGAGGCTGCCCTGCTGGGCCAGCCGCTCTACCAGCCGCTGCCGGTCGTGGTTGGCTTCCGACTCGACGGCCAGCTCCCGTCCGGGAGCACCGCCACCGACCTGGTCCTGTACGTCACCGAGATGCTGCGCAGCCACGGGGTGGTGGGCAAGTTCGTCGAGTTCCACGGCCCCGGACTCTCGCGGCTCTCGTTGGCCGATCGCGCCACGATCAGCAACATGAGCCCGGAGTTCGGCGCCACCGCGACCCTCTTCCCGGTGGACGACGAGACGCTGCGCTACCTGCGCATGACCGGGCGGCCAGCCGAGACGGTGGCCCGCGTCGAGGCGTACGCGAAGGAGCAGGGGCTCTTCCGGACCGATGACTCCGTCGAGCCTCGCTTCAGCGAGTCGCTGAGCCTTGACCTCGGCAGCGTCGAGCCATCGGTCGCAGGCCCGCGGCGGCCCCAGGACCGGGTGCCGCTCACCGATCTGCGTCGATCCTTCCGCGAGGCGTTTCGCGACGGGCTTCGTCCTCGGGGCGCGGTGGACGATGCCAGCCGGGACTCGTTCCCCGCCAGCGACCCGACCTCCTTCTCGACGGGCGCCTCCGTGCCCGCGGAGCCGTCCGAGACTCCCCCAGCACACGACCAGCCGCCCGCCGACATGGAGTACACGGCCCACGTGGTGGTGAAGGATGGCATGCCCTTCGACCTGCGATCCGGCTCGGTGGTGATCGCCGCGATCACCTCGTGTACCAACACGAGCAACCCGAGCGTGATGGTGGCCGCCGGGCTCCTCGCGCGGAACGCGGTGGCGCGCGGCCTGAGCACGCCCCCCTGGGTGAAGACCTCGCTCGCTCCCGGTTCGCGGACGGTCACCGACTACCTGTCCGGGGCAGGACTCATGGAGCCGCTCGAGGCGCTCGGATTCGACCTCGTCGGCTACGGCTGCACGACGTGCATCGGGAACTCAGGACCGCTCGCCGACGAGATCGCCGCAGCGATCACCGACAACGACCTGGTGGGCGTGGCGGTCCTCTCGGGGAATCGCAACTTCGAAGGGCGCATCCACCCGCTGGCACGCGCCAGCTATCTCGCCTCGCCTCCACTGGTCGTCGCGTTCGCGCTGGCCGGACGCGTGGACCTGGACCTCACTACCCAGCCGATCGGCAACGATCGCGACGGTCGTCCGGTGATGCTCGCCGATCTGTGGCCGTCGCCGGCCGAGGTGGCCGACGTGGTCGCTGCGCAGGTGCGCGCCGAGATCTTCACGCGCAGTTACGCATCGGTCTTCGACGGCGATGACCGATGGCGATCCCTGCCGGTCCCGGCCGGAAAACGGTACGCATGGGACCCCGACTCAACGTACGTGGCCCTGCCTCCGTTCTTCAGCGACGGGAAGGCCGATGCGGCAACGCCGCAGGACGTCAGCGGCGCACGGGTGCTGGCGATGCTCGGCGACAGCGTGACGACCGATCACATCTCCCCGGCCGGCAGCATCGCGCGCACGTCACCGGCCGGCGCGTGGCTGGTGGAGCGCGGCGTCGAGCCGCGCGACTTCAACTCGTACGGTGCGCGACGCGGCCACCACGAGGTGATGATGCGCGGCACATTCGCCAATTTGCGGCTGCGCAACCTGCTGACCCCCGACGCGGAGGGGAACGTCACCGAACACCTGCCCAGCGGCGAGCGGATGACCGTCTTCGATGCGGCGACACGGTACGCGGCGGCCAACACGCCACTCGTCCTGCTGGCCGGCCGCGAGTACGGATCGGGAAGCAGCCGCGACTGGGCGGCCAAGGGACCGCAACTGCTCGGCGTGCAGGCGGTGATCGCCGAGTCGTACGAGCGTATCCATCGGTCCAACCTGGTCGGGATGGGGATCCTGCCGCTGCAGTACCTGCCGGGCCAGACCGCCGCAACGCTCGGCCTCACCGGACGCGAGACGTTCGCGATCGACGGGATTGGCGCTGGCCTGCACCGACGGCAGGAAGTGAGCGTCACCGCGGTGACCGATGACGGTCGGACGACCCGCTTCCGCGCGATTGCGCGGCTCGACGGCGAGATCGACGTCACATACCTGCGCAACGGCGGCGTGCTGCAGACGGTGCTGCAGCGGCTCACCGACGCCGGAGAGGGCTAGCTCGACGAGGGAGGAGGGCGCGTCGCCCACGCCTCCTCGGGGTTGAGCAGATACAGCCGAACCTCGACGCCGAAGAACCAGCGCCACTCGGCGAGCCGATAGCGAGCCCGCATCGCAGCCTCGAGCGAGGCAAAGTCGGCGGAGAACCGAATCTCATCCTGTGCGGCGATCACCACCCATACCCGGTCGTAGCCGTTCGCGAGGTCCGTGGCCTTGTACCAGGCCGCGCCAGGGTCGAGTGGCATACGGAATCGCTTGGGGAGGAGCCCAGGCCCAGCATCACGCAGGGCGTGGTATTCGAACGGGCGCCAGTTCCAGTGCTGGAAGAAGACGAGCGCATCGTCCGTCTCTGTCTGCGGGATGACGAACTGCGCGGCGGCCCGCCAGTCGTCCTTGTGCGGCTCGAAATACCAGTGGAGCAGCCCCCTCGTGGCGAGCAGCACCACAACCGCCAGGCCGATGGATGCGGCCCACCTTGGCCGGAGCGAGGTGATGGCCAGGCCACCAAGCAGCGCCACACCGGGCAGGACGACCAGCTGATAGCGGCCGATAAAGCTCGGCTGAACGCCGGCAAGGGCAAGACTCAGGACGAGCGGGAGGAGCGCCCAGCTGAAAGCGAGCGTGTAGCGCCAAGCTTCCTGCCGGCCACGCTCGGTCAGCGTTCGAATCGTGGCAAGGCCGGCAAGCGCGACCATCGCGGCGTACAGCCCAAGAAGGCTCAGGCCGCCGCTGCCCGGACTCGTCCCACCGCCGGCGAGCTGCTCCAGGACATCGCGAACGACGGCGGGCGTCGTCGCCGGGATGAAGCCGCGCTCCGGTCCAAAGCGGACCATCGAGTAGACCAGCGGCGCCGCGGCGACCGCGATCGTACCGCCCGCCAGCCCAGCCCAGTCCCATCGGATGCGCTGCCGACCAGCGACAAGCAGAGTCGTCCCGTGCGCGACGAGCACGAAGGCGGTCAGCAGGTGGGCGTACAGGCACAGAACGCCAGCTGCGGCGTACGCCAGCCAGCGCAAGCGGCTCGGCTGCTCGATCGCGCGGACGAGGAGCAGCGTGGCCAGCGCCGCGGCGAACGTCGCGAGGGTGTAGGCGCGCGCCTCCTGGGCAAATTGGACGAGGTAGGCGTTGACGGCGAGGATGACGGCGGCGGCAAGCGCCGCGCGGCGATCGAAAAGCGCCTGGCCGACTCGGTAGGTGACCACCACGGTCAGCACTGCAAAGGTGGCCGAGAGCGATCGCAGCACCGCTTCGGAATCCCCGAGCGTCGTCCAGGGGCGGAGCAGCAGATAGTGCAGCGCGCCAAAGCTCTCCTGGTGCGTGATCACGTCGAAGAATCGGTTCCACGGACCGGTCGCCAGGTCGAAGCCGATCGCCTCGTCGTGGGCCAGGCTCAGACGACCGATGCGCAGGAAACTGAGCGCGAAGGCGAGCGCAGCAACCGCTGGCAGCGCAACGGTCTCAGGCACGTCCAGGCTCCCCATGCGGCCCGCCACATCGCGCAGTCGGGACGACCCAGATCGCATCGGCGCATGCTAGCGGTCTCCCCGCCGAGATTGCCGGGCGCGGTCCCGTCGGGCTAGACTCAACGTCGCCCTTCAGACCGCCCACATGGAGTGATGCCGCGTGACCGTCCGTTCCGTCGATGACCTGCGCGCCAGGATCCGCGAGGTGCCGGACTTCCCCAAGCCAGGGATCCTGTTCTACGACATCACCACCTTGCTCCGCGAGCCTGATGCGTTCGCAGAGGTGATCGACCGGATGGCCGATGCGGTCAAGGGAGAGCGGATCGACCTGGTCGTCGGCATGGAGTCGCGCGGCTTCATCTTTGCCGCGCCGCTGGCCTACAAGCTGGGTGCCGGGTTCGTCCCGGTGCGCAAGCTCGGCAAGCTTCCCGCCGAGACGATCGAGGTGGAGTACGACCTGGAGTACGGGACCGCGACGCTGGAGATCCACCGCGACGCGATCGCCGCTGGACAGCGCGTGCTGATCGTCGACGACCTGCTGGCGACTGGCGGAACGGTCCTTGGCACAATCGAGCTGGTACGCCGCCTCGGGGGTGAGATCGCCGGCCTCTCGTTCATGGTCGAGCTGACCGCGCTGGGCGGACGCGACCGACTGGGCGAGTTCGTCATCCACACCCAGCTCGCCTACTAGGCCGATCGGCCGCCCGCCCGCCCGCACCGATGGCCGCCGCCCCGACCACCGCCCTGCGCGCCCGTGGCGTGAGCGACCGCGACGAGATCGCCGCCTACCTCCAGACCGATCGGCGCTACGCCGCATACGCACTCGGCGACCTCGACTCCGCGAACCGCGACCGCTGCACATGGGGAATGGCCTACGACGAGGCCGGCAACCCGGTGGCGCTTGCGATGCACCACGAGGGGCTGATTCCGCAGCCGCTCTTCCTGATGGGTGACCCCGACGGCTGTCACGCGGTGCTCGCCAGCGTCATCAAGCCGCGCGACGCCTTCTTCCAGGCGACCGAGGTGCTCGACGCCGCCATCGCTGACTTGTACGACCTGGACCGTCCGACCGCCCTGCTGCGCATGGTGGCGGATCGCGACACCTTTCAGCCTTTCGCCGGGCTTGCGGAACGTCTCGGGCCGGGCGATATCGAGGACCTGAATCGGCTCTACCAGCTCGGCTTCCGCGCCGGGTTCGCCACAACGATCCTCGACGACGCCGTCTACTACGGTGTCCGCATTCGAGGACGCCTCGTCAGCGCGGCGGGCACACATGTGCTCAACCGCCCGGAGGGGGTTGCGGTGGTCGGCAACGTGATGACCCACGCCGACTACCGCGGACACGACTTCGCCAAGATGGTGACCAGCGCCGTCACGGCCGAACTGCTCGACCGCGTGCCGGACGTGGCGCTCAACTGCCACGCGGACAACACGCCCGCCATCGCGGCCTACGCCCGCCTGGGGTACCGTGAGCACTGTCGTCTGAGCGAGCGCCTGGGTCGCCGCCGCAGCGGCGGCTGGGGCCTGATGCGACCGTTACGAGAGGCGATGAGAATCACGTGGCCGAAGGACAGATGACCGGCGACATCCGCGACATCGGGCTGGCCGATGCGGGAGCGCTGAAGATCGAATGGGCGGATCGGCAGATGCCGGTGCTGGCCGGAATTCGCGAACGCTTTGCGGCTGAACAACCGCTTGCCGGTTGGCGGGTCAGCGCCTGCCTGCACGTCACGGCCGAGACCGCGAACCTGATGCGCACGCTGAAGGCCGGCGGAGCCGATGCCGTCCTGTGCAGCAGCAACCCGCTCTCGACGCAGGACGATGTGGCGGCCTCGCTCATCGCGCACTACGGCATCCCGACCTACGCCATCAAGGGCGAGGACCGTGACTCCTACTACCGGCACATCAACGCGGCGCTCGACCATCGGGCCCAGGTCACGATGGACGATGGCGCCGATCTGGTGAACGAGCTCCACACCCGGCGTACAGAGCTCCTCGCCGACGTGGTTGGAGGCACCGAGGAGACCACCACCGGCGTGATCCGGCTGCGGGCGATGGCCATGGCCGGCAAGTTGCGGTACCCGGTCGTTGCCGTCAACGAGGCGCTCACCAAGCACCTGTTCGACAACCGCTACGGGACAGGGCAGAGCGCCATCGACGGTGTGTTGCGCGCGACGAACGTGCTGATCGCCGGCAAGGAGGTGGTGGTCGGTGGCTACGGCTGGGTGGGCCGCGGGATCGCGTCGCGGGCCGCTGGTATGGGCGGCATCGTGACGGTCGTCGAGGTCGACCCGATCCGCGCCCTCGAGGCCGCCATGGATGGCTTCCGGGTGGCGACCGCCGGCGAGGCGGCGGCGGTGGGCGACCTGTTCATCGCGGCGACCGGCAACCTGCACGTCTGGGGAGCGGCCGACTTCCCGACGATGCGGGACGGGGCGATCCTGGCCAACGCCGGGCATTTCAACGACGAGTTCGACCTCGGAGCGCTCGAGGCGCAGTCGACCTCCTCCCGAGAGGTGAGGCCGTTCACCCGCGAATTCCTGATGGCCGACGGACGGCGCCTCAACCTGCTGGCCGATGGACGCCTGGTCAACCTCGGCGCGGCCGAGGGCCACCCCGCGCTGGTGATGGACATGAGCTTCGCCAACCAGGCCCTTGGGCTGGAGTGGCTGCGCGCCAACGCCGCCACGCTCGAGCCGAAGGTCTACGGCATCCCCGACCAGATCGACCGCGAGGTCGCGCGCCTGAAGCTGCTGAGCATGGGGATCCGGATCGACCCGATGACCGCGGAGCAGAAGGCCTACAGCGAGTCCTGGCAATCGGGGACGTGAGCGACCTCGAGCACCCCGGCATGGTCGTGGTCCTCGACGTGAACGACATTGGGCGCACTGCGGCGTTCTGGAGTGCCGTCCTGGGATTTCCGGTCCAGCGCGAGATCACCCAATTCATGGTCCTGCGTCCCGATGACCCGGCCGACACCCGCCCGCACCTGATTCTGCAGCAGGTGCCGGAGGCCAAGGTCGTCAAGAACCGATCGCACCTGGACCTGCACGTGCCCGATGTCGAAGCTGCCCGAGACCGATACCTGGCGCTGGGGGCGAGCCTGCTGCAGGAGACCAAGAACTGCATCGGCGACTACTGCTGGTACCTGATGGCCGATCCGGAGGGGAACGAGTTCTGCGTGGCGCCCGGCTGACCTTCCTTCAGCGCGCGCCGTGACGCTTCGGCGCGTACACTCGCGGGCGCAGATGTCCATCACCGCCGGCCACACCCTGTTCACCTCGGAATCGGTCACCGAGGGCCACCCCGACAAGCTCTGCGACGCCATCGCCGACGCTGTGCTCGACGACGTGCTGTCGCGCGATCCGGGGTCCCGCGTCGCGGTCGAGGTGGCTGCCACCACCGGCCTCGTCTTCGTCCTCGGCGAGATGACCACCGACACCTACTGCGACGTCCAGGGCGTGGTGCGCAACACGGTGCGCGAGATCGGCTACAACGACAGCCGCCTCGGATTCGACTGGGAGACGTGCGGGGCGATCGTGGCCATCAAGGAGCAGTCGCCCGACATCGCGCTCGGTGTCGATCGCGCCAAGGAGGCGAAGGAGGGCCGCGAGCCCGACGAGCTGGGGGCCGGCGACCAGGGGATGATGTTCGGCTACGCCACCGACGAGACGCCCGAGCTGATGCCGATGCCGATCCAGCTCGCCCACCAGGTGGCACGTCAGCTGGCCGAGGCGCGCAAGTCAGGGGATCTGCCGTTCCTGCGCCCCGACGGCAAGAGCCAGATCACGGTCGAATACGACGAAGCCGGGCGACCTCATCGGGTGCACACCGTGCTGGTCAGCACGCAGCATGACCCGCAGGTCGATCCGCTGGAGCTCGCCAGGGCGGTCGAGGAGCGGGTGATCCGCGCCGCGATTCCGGCTGACCTGCTCGACGACGACACGCGCTTCCTGGTCAATCCGACCGGGCGGTTCGTCATCGGTGGACCGATGGGCGACTCGGGACTCTCCGGTCGCAAGATCATCGTGGACACCTACGGCGGCATGGCACGCCACGGTGGCGGCAGCTTCTCCGGGAAGGATCCGACCAAGGTGGACCGATCGGGCGCCTACATGGCCCGATTCGTGGCGAAGAACCTGGTCGCGGCGGGCATGGCTCGACGCTGCGAGCTCCAGCTGGCATACGCCATCGGGGTGGCGCACCCGCTGGCCATCAACCTGCAGACCTTCGGGACCGGCGTCCTGCCCGATGCGCGCCTCGCCGAGATCGTGGAGGGGGTCTTCGACCTGCGCCCGGGCTCGATCATCTCGGCGCTCGACCTGCGCCGGCCGATCTACCGGCCGACCGCTGCGTACGGGCACTTCGGGCGAAACGATCTGGACCTGCCATGGGAGCGGATCGATCGCGTGGAGGCGATTCGGCATGCTGCCGGCGTTGCGCCGGCGGGAGCCTCGGTCTGAACTCAGACCCGGTGGATGAAAAGGCCGCTCGCCGCGGCACCACGCCGATCCGATGGGGCGAGCCACCGAGCGGCGGTCGCGTCGGTGAAGCTGTTCGCCGGCTCGTGGATCGCATCCGCGCGGTCACGGGTGCCCCAGCGCGTCCGGCTCGGGTCGCGCTCGGCTCACTGCCCCTTGCGCTCCGGCGCGGCGAGCTGGCCGAGGCGTACCTCGTGGCGTCGGGCGCGGCGGACCACACAACCGCGGGAGCGTCCGCCACGGCTGCGGCGGAGTCGGCGATGGCCCTGCGAGCCTGGTGGCCCGCGGACGTCTGGGCGCACCGCGCGATGTGGCACTTTGAGCAGGGCGGGATGGAACTCGACGCGACGCGCGGTGCTCGCCTGATCGGGGAGATTCGCCTGGCTGGGGGCGACCCGACCAGCGCCCGCCGTTACTATGCCGAGGCGATCAGTGAGGCGAGGGACCTTGGTGCAGAACGAGAAGAGGGGCTGGCGGCGCTCGGGATGGGGCGCGCCGAGATGGAACTGGGCGAAGTGACGACTGCCCGCAGGCTGGCGCAGATCGCGGTCGATCTCCTCGAACGCGCCGAGGCGCCACAGGACGAACTGGCGGCCGCACGCGAGCTGCGGGGCGTGGAGAAGGAGGTCTGATGAGCGCTCGGCGCTCGATGCGGGTCGGGATCGTCGGTGCCGGGGTGATGGCCGAGGCCATGATCAGCGGCCTGCTCGCCGATCGCCTCCCGCCGGAGCAGCTCGTCGCCAGCCACCCGCGCCGCGACCGCCGCGAGACGCTCGCCGCTGCGCACGGAATCCGGCTCGTGGCCCGCAACGCGGAGGCGGTAGCCGACGCCCAGATCGTCGTTCTGGCGGTAAAGCCACAGATGCTCGCCTCGGTCATGCGCGAGGTGGGACCCGCGCTCGGCGACGACCAGGTCGTCCTCTCGGTCGTGGCGGGCGCCACGCTCCGCACCTTGAGCCATGGGCTCGGGCACGCGGCCGTGGTCCGGGCGATGCCCAACACGCCCGCCCAGATCCGCCGTGGGATTGCGGTGTGGGCCGCGTCGCCGGCATGCACCGCCGGACAGCGCGATCTGGCACGCGCGGTGCTGGGTGCGCTGGGCGAGCAGAAGGAGGTCGCCGACGAGGAGTTCGTGGCCATGGCGACTGCGCTCTCCGGTACCGGTCCGACCTACCTGTTCGCGGTGATGGAGGCGCTCATCGACGCCGGCGTGCACATGGGCTTTCCGCGTGAGTTGGCGCACGACCTGGTCGCGGTCACGCTGGTCGGTAGTGCCGAGTTCGCCGCCCGATCTCAGCTCCACCCCGCCCAGTTGCGGAACCTGGTCACCTCGCCCGGTGGCACGAGCGCGGCGGCCATCTACGAGCTGGAGAAGGGACGGCTGCGCACCGTCCTGTCCGACGCGGTGTGGGCCGCCTACCGACGGACCCAGGAACTTGGCGCGCGACTCGAAGCCGAATCCGGCGCCGACGGGCATTCAACGGGCGCCGCGTCCAAGGCGGGTGACTGATGTTCGCGATCGTGATGGCCGGTGGCTCCGGCACGCGGCTCTGGCCGCTGTCTCGACGCGGCACGCCGAAGCAGCTGCTGGCACTCACCGGCGAGACGAGCCTGCTGCAGCAGACGGTGGCGCGCGTCAGCGGCGTGCTGAAGCCACACGACATCTACGTCATCACCAGCCAGGCGCATGTCCGCGCCACGCAGGCGCAGCTGCCGCAGATCCCCGCCGATAACGTGCTCGGCGAGCCGCTGGCGCGTTCCACCGCGGTCGCTGCGGGACTGGCCACCGTCCTCGCCCGCCGTGAGAGCGACGAAGTGGCGGTGGTCCTCCCGGCGGATCACTTCGTGGCCGACGAGGAGCAGTTCGTTCAGGCGCTTCGTGAGGCATCGACCGCCGCGGAACGCGGCTACCTTGTGGTGCTCGGCGTCAAGCCGGCCCACCCGGCGACCGGGTATGGCTACATCAAAGTAGGGGAGCGGCTCCATGCCGCCGTCCCGACCGCGCTGGTGGAGCGCTTCGTCGAGAAGCCCGATGCGGCCGCGGCGGCCGAGATGCTCGCCACCGGCGATCACCTGTGGAATGCGGGAGTCTTCGTCTGGCGTGCATACGCCTATCGCCAGGCCCTCGAGCTGTACCAGCCCGAGCTGGCAGCGGCGCTCGACAAGGTCGCGGCACTCCATCGGACGCCGGGATGGATGTCCGACGTGCGGACGATCCTGGAGCCGATACCGGCCATCGCCATCGACACCGGCATCGCCGAGCCCGCCGCGGCCGAGGGCCGGATGGCCGTCGTACCGCTCGAGGCCGGCTGGAGCGATATCGGCTCATGGTCGACGCTGCTCGAGGCGCTCTCCGCCCAGTCCGGCGCAAGCCTGGTCGCCTCGGGTCAGCACCTGGATCGCGGGTCCGAGCGCGTCCTGGTGCACGGCGGCGAGCGACTGATCGTCACCGTCGGGCTGCGCGATGTGATCATTGTCGACACGCCGGACGCGCTGCTGGTCTGTGCACGCGAACGGGCCGAGGAGATCAAGCCGGTCCTCGACGAGATTGCCGCCAAGGCCGGCGAGAAGTACCTCTAGCCCCGATGAAGCCTCGCCTCGCCCCGCTTCCGATTGCGCCGCCGCCGTCGTCCGCGCAGGAGCAGCGGATCCTGCTTCGGCCGGTGGCGCGTTTCGTCGGCTGGCTCCTGAGCCGGTACGTGCGGCTGGTCGCCGCGACCGCCCGCGTCAGCGGCCCATCCGTCTTTCAGGACCCTGCGATCGTCGCGGTCTGGCACGAGGCGAACCTGCTCCAGGCGGTCGGGATCTGGGGGCTTCGAAAGGATCGGCGGTTCGTCGCGTTCTCCACGCGCGGCTTCCGCGGCATCGTGATGAACGGCATGATCGAGGGACTCGAGTGCGGCGTGGTGGCCCTGCCCCCCGAGTCGGCCCGCGCCGAGGCGGGACGCCTGGCCCGCGACATGGGGCGCTATGGGCGCGCCGGCTGGAGCCTCGCCCTGGCGCCTGACGGGCCGCTCGGTCCATATCGGATCGCCAAGCCTGGGGCGCTCCTGCTCGCTCGTGAATCTGGCCTGCCGATCGTGCCGTGGGCCGTCAGCGTCCGTCCCTCGTTCCGTCTCAGGCGGCGCTGGGATCGCCAGATCGTGCCGCTCCCGTTCGCGCGAATTCGCGTGGTGGAGGGTGCGCACATCCGGATCGCGCAGGGCGAGGCGCTCAAGCCGCGGTTGGCGGAGCTGCAGGCGGAGCTTGAGCGGGTCGCGGCGGAGGCGGATCGTCGGATGGGCGAGCGCTAGCCGCTACCATTACGGCACCAACCACTGCGTGCGAGTGCCCGTGACCAAGATCAAGTTCGGAACCGACGGCTGGCGTGCCGCGATCGGCGAGGATTTCACCTTTCACAACGTCCGGCGCTGTGCGCGCGCCGTTGCCGAGTACCTCGAGGAGAACGGCGCCGCCGCGCGCGGCGTGGTCGTCTGCCACGACCGCAGGTTCGCCTCCGAGCACTTCGCGCGGGCATGCGTCGAGGTGCTGGCGGGGCACGGCATCCGGTCATTCACCCCGCCCGAGGCGGTGCCGACCCAGGTCGGCAGCTTCTTCACCCGTGAGCTGGGTGCGGGGGCCGGCATCGTCATCACCGCCAGCCACAACCCGTGGACCGACAATGGCTTCAAGGTCAAGGCCGATACGGGGGGCGCCGCCGCCCCCGAGATGCTCGCCGCGATCGAGGCGACCATGGATCGGCATCCCGATGACGAGCTGCCACCTCGCCGCGACTACGACGACGCGGTCGCTGCGGGACTGGTCGAGATGTTCGATCCGTACCCGCGCTTCCGCGATCAGCTGGCGAGCATCGTTGACATCGAGCGCATTCGCGCCGCGGACAGGCGGGTCCTGGTCGAGCCGCTGTATGGATCGGGCGCCGGCTGGTTCACCCGACTGCTCGATGGTGGCCGTCTGACCGTTCGCGAGCTCCACACCGAGCGCAACCCATATTTCGGCGGCGTCAACCCGGAACCGATTCGCCCCAATATCGACTCCTGGCTTGAAGAGATCCCGCGCTGGAGGGCCGACATCGGGATCGCATTCGACGGAGACGCCGATCGCGTCGGCATGGCGACCGAGCAGGGCGTGTTCGTAAACCAGCTGCAGGTCTACGGGCTGCTCTACTGGTATCTGCTCGACGTACGGGGGCTCATCGGTCCAGCCGTCTACACCGTCACGACCACCTCGATGGTGCCGCGGCTGGCGGAGATCTACGGCACGCAGGCGTACGAGACAGGGGTCGGCTTCAAGTTCGTCGGGCCAAAGATGACCGAGACGAATGCCGTCATTGGTGGAGAGGAGTCGGGAGGTTTCGGCTTCGGGATGCATATTCCCGAGCGCGATGGCCTCGCCTCGGGGCTCTTCCTGCTCGACCTGTGGCTCTCGAACGGGAAGCAGGCATCCGAGGTGCTCGCCGAGCTCCAGGCGCTGGCGGGACCGAGCTACTACGACCGGATCGACATCCGCTTCGCCCGCGAAGCGTACGAGGCAGTGAAGCACAGTACGCTGGCCCGCCTCGAGAACGAGGCGCCGGCGCAGCTGGCGGGGTCGAGCGTCTCGCGACGGGTCGCGCTCAACACCGGCGACGGATTCAAGTTCTATCGCGACGATGGGTCCTGGCTGCTCATCCGTTTCTCCGGGACCGAGGCGCTCCTGCGCGTCTACGGTGAGGCACGCTCGCCGAACGATCTCGAGGCGCTTCTCGCCGAAGGGCGCCGGATCGCCGCCGCGGGGGCACCCGCATGAGCACCCGCATGAGGAAGCCCGTCTCGTGACTGACGCGCGCGACTTCTTCGGCTACAAGGATCCCGATGATGAGCCCGGGGTGCGCCCGGACGAGACGACTGACGACGAGCTCGCTCCACCGCAGATCGAGGATGCGGTGACGCTTGACGACCCGGCCGTGATCTCGCGGATCGATCCCGGTGACATGCTCGGCCGCGTGCTGCGGCTCCCCGGGCAGCTGGCAGAGGCGCGACGGGTGGTGGCTGCCGCGAAGCTCCCCGAGTCGCTCCGCGACGTCGATGCGGTGCTCGTGCTGGCGATGGGAGGCTCGGCGATCGGGGCCGAGCTGGTCGCGGGCATCGCCGGTGACCGCTTGCGCGTTCCGTTGATGGTGCACCGCGACTACGGTCTGCCGGCCTGGGCCGGCGAACGCACCCTGGTGATCGCCGTCAGTCACTCCGGTGAGACGGTCGAGACGCTGAGCGGCGTTGCCGAGGCGCGCCGCCGCGGCCTGCCGCTGGTGGTGGCGAGCACGGGTGGACGCCTCGGGTCTGATGCCATGGCCGACCGCACGCCATACCTGCAGTACGTGGCGACGGGCCAGCCGCGCGCGGCCATCGGATTCGGATTGGGCCTGGTGCATGAGCTGCTGGCTCGCCTCGAGCTCCTCCGCGACCCTGACCCGCTGGGGGCCGCCGTGGAGGCCCTCGAGAGCCTGCTCGGGCGCAACGCGCCATCGGTTGAGACAGAGGCGGGTACCGCCAAGCAGCTCGCCTGGTCGATCTATGGGCGGATCCCGGCGGTCTACGGCGCCGGGCTGATGTTGCCGGTCGCGCATCGCTGGAAGACCCAGTTCAACGAGAACGCCAAGGCCTGGGCCATGTTCGAACCGATGCCCGAGGCGAACCACAACGCCATCGAGGGGAGCCTCAATCCGCGCGAACTGTCCGACGCGCTGTACGTGGTCGAGCTGCGCGACCCGGACGAGCCGCCCGCGATCGCAGATCGATACGCAGTGGTCAATGAACTGCTCGGAGAGCGGGCGACCAACCGCAGCGTGGTCTGGGCGGAGGGCCCGTCACCGCTTGCCCGGGTGCTCACCACCGTTGCCCTTGGCGATCTGGTGAGCGTGTACCTCGCAATCCTCTACCAGACTGACCCGACCCCGGTTACACTCTTGGCAATGTTGAAGCAGCGGCTCGCTCGGTCGACGGACTGACGGGCGCCGAAGAGCGGCGCCGGGTGCCGGCGCCGGGAGGGTACGCAACGTGCAATCAAGCATGATCGGCAAGGTCGAAAAGGCGATGCGCTATGCGCATGAGCCGGACCGCGTGAAGATCGGGCGACTGACCGCCACGTTCAATGGCGACAACGGGAGCCACACGATTTCGCTCGACGCCGATCAATGGCACTGCGACTGCCACCTCTTCGAGTCCGCGGGCGGCTGCTCGCACACCCTCGCGATGCAGAAGATCCTCGACTCGATGCTCACCGATGCTGCGAAGGAGACCCCGCTCTACGGGCACGTCGAGGTCGGAGTCCCCGCCTAGGCGCTCTCCTCGCCGCCCCCACTCGCCTCTGCTAGCATCGCCCCGTTACCAATCGAAGACCGCGTCGGGTGCCACGGCCGCAAGGTCGTGGACAAATGGAGAAGCCGGTGAGATGCCGGCACAGTCCCGCTACTGTATCCGTGCCGCTCAGCCACCTTGGCAGGCGAGCTCGGGAGTCAGGTCGCCAGCCCGCACGCGATGTCCAACCCCCTCGTGTGAAAGGGAATGGCATCCATGACCCCCCGACCCCGTCCCGTTCTCCTGCTGGCGGTCCTCGCCGCGCTCATCCTGGGCGCCTGCGTGCCATCCGGGTCGCCCAACGCCTCGCCTGCATCCCAGGCGCCGGCCTACCCACTCACCGTGACCGATGCCGCCGGCCGCAGCGTGACGATCCCGGCCGAGCCCCGACGTATCGTCAGTCTCGCGCCGTCGAACACCGAGATCGTGTGCGCCCTGGATGCCTGCGATCGACTGGTCGGTGTCACCGACTTCGACGACTACCCGTCGCAGGTGGCCGATCTCCCAAAGGTCGTTGTGGCGGTCCAGGTGGACCTCGAGAAGGTGGTCGCTGCGGAGCCGGACCTCGTGCTGGCGGCAGGCAACGATCTAACTCCTCGCTCCGTGATCGACGACCTCGCGGAGCTGGGTCTGTCGGTGCTCGTCCTCTACCCATCGACGCTTGAGGAGGTGTACGAGGAGATCCACCTCGTCGGTGCGGTCATCGGCGCCCGCGACGCGGCCGAGACGGTGGTGGCGGAGATGCTCGAGCGTGCCGATGCGGTGGCGCGCGCGGTAGCGGGCGCACCCACCCCGCGCGTCTTCTACGAGGTGGGCGTCTTCGCTGGCACGATCTACACCGCCGGCGCGGACTCCTTCCTCGCCTCGCTGCTGATCGCGGCCGGGGGCGAACCGATCACCGGCGACCCGCTCTCGACGAGCATCTCGCTCGAACAGCTGATTGCTGCCGATCCGCAGCTGATCCTGCTCGGGGATGCCGCGTACGACGCATCGATCACCCCGGCCAGCGTGGCGCTGCGTCCCGGTTGGCATGTCATGTCGGCGGTGCGTGACGGCTCGATCCGGATCATGCTCGACGACCTGCTGATCACGCGGCCGGGCCCGCGGATTGTGGCGGGGCTCGAGTCGCTCGCGCGCGCCATCCACCCCGATCTGTTCGACCCGGCCTGACGATGCGCGCGGAGAGCATGGTGACGCCCGCGGCGGCACGGCCGCTGGTACTCGGGCCGTCCCTGACGCGGACGGGCGTGGTGCTCGGCTTCGGGGCGCTGCTGGTGTTTACCGCAATGGCCGCCGCCGTGATGGCCGGCAGCGTGGGGATCGACCTGGGAGACACTGCCGGCATCCTGGGCCGCCGCCTGCTGGGCCTGCCCATTCCGGTCACCTGGCCCGCCTCGTCGGAGACGATCATCGTTGACCTGCGCCTGCCGCGCGTGCTCACCGCGATGCTGGTCGGTGGGGGCCTGGCGATCGCCGGGACCGTCTTCCAGGGGCTGCTGCGGAACCCGCTGGCCGATCCGTACATCATCGGGACGGCCGCCGGTGCGTCGCTGGGCGCCACCCTCGGGATCGTCGCGCCGCTGATCGTCCCCGCGCTGGCGGTCGGCGCCGGGACCGCCTGGCTCGGGATCGGCGTCGTGCAGCTGCTCGCCTTCGTGGGTGGACTGGGAACGGTTCTGCTGGTCTACGCCATCGCTCGAGCTGGTGGCCGCGTGCCGGTGGTGACCCTGCTGCTGACCGGTTACGCGGTCTCGGCGGTGCTGGCTGCGGGGGTGGCGCTGCTGATGTTCTTCTCGGGACGGGTGCTCGGGGCGATCTTTGGCTGGCTGATGGGATCCCTCGCCGGCGCCTCGTGGTCGCAGCTGGCGTTCGCGGCTCCCCTGGTTGGGATCGGCTTCGTGCTGCTCCTGGTGCGCTGGCGACGGCTCAACGTCCTGCTGCTGGGCGATGCGCAGGCCGCTCACCTCGGAGTCGACGTCGAACGCGAGAAACTGATCCTCACCGCGCTCGCCTCGCTCACGACTTCGGCCGCGGTGGCCATCTCCGGAACGATCGGCTTTGTCGGCCTGGTCGTCCCACATGTCCTGCGGCTCGCCACCGGTCCTGACCACCGCCTTCTGCTTCCCGCCAGTGCCCTGTACGGCGCTGCACTCCTCACCCTCGCCGATCTCGGCGCGCGGCTGGTCGGCGGGATCCCGGTCGGCATCGTGACCGCCCTGCTGGGGGCACCCTTCTTCCTGTGGCTGTTGCGCCGGTCACGCGCCGTGCGCGCAGGGATGCTGTGAGCATCGCGGTCGAGCGTTCCGGCACCGCAGCGGAGACGGTCGCACCGCTCATCTCGGTGGCGGGCCTGACTGCCGGGTACACGCTGCCCGGGGGAGGGCGGCGCGACGTGCTGCGCGGCGTCGACCTGGACCTGGCGCCCGGTGAGCTGGTCGCCCTCCTCGGCACCAACGGGAGCGGCAAGACGACCCTGCTGCGCTGCCTCGCGGGCACGCTGGTCCCCGGGGGCGGAAGCGTCACCTTCGCAGGCCGCAGACTCCCTGCATGGAGGCGCGAGGAGCTGGCCCGCCGGGTCGCCGTGCTCCCACAGCAGGTGGACCTGCCCGGCGGCTTTCGGGTCGCCGAACTGGTGGCGATGGGCAGATCGCCGCACGCGCAGCGGCTCTTCGGATCGACCGCGGTCGATGAACGCGCGATCGAGCGCGCACTCCGCGACGCGGACGCGACCGAGCTCTCCGACCGCTGGGTCGAGGAGCTCTCGGGTGGCGAGCGGCAGCGGCTGCTGGTGGCGATGGCGCTCGCCCAGGAGCCTGACCTCCTGCTCCTCGATGAGCCGACGCTGCACCTCGACCTGGCCCACCAGGTTGCCCTGCTGGCCGCCATCCGGCGGCTGCGCGATCAGCGCGGCATGGCCGTCCTGGCCGTCCTGCACGACCTCAACCTGGCCGCCGCCTTCGCCCCGCGGGTGGCGCTCCTCGACGGCGGGCGCGTGGCCGCCGACGGGCCGCCCGGCGAGGTCCTCACCACCGACCTGGTTCGGCGCGTGTTTGGCGTCCAGGTCGATGAGGCGTGGACCACGGCTGGAAGCCGTCACCTGGCCCTGCGTGATGCCCGGTCGGGCGAATCGAGGCAGCGCGGTAGCGAGGTCGACTAGGGCTCGGCCTCGGGCTCGCCTTCACCATCGTCGACCACCATCTCGAACTGCTCCTCGCCGTCGGGCCGAAGGGTGCGGCGCACGTGGATATGCGGGTGTGTCTCGTCGGAGACCTGTGCCTTGGCCACACGCACCATCGTCCCGTCGCCGACATCGGCGAGTTGCTCCCGCTCGGGCAGCGCGGCGTTGGGCACCTCACCCAGCAGCAGCAGGCTCAGGAAGACGTTGGCCACCGCGATGATCGGGATTCCGAAGAGCGCGCCCCACACGCCGGCCACCTGGGCTCCGACCAGCAGCCCGACGAGGACCAGGATCGGATGCATACCCAGCGCCCCGCGCATGAGGCGAGGCTGCAACCAGTTGACCACCACGCTCTGCACGCCCACCAGGATGATGGTCGAGAAGATGAAGGTGTCGGGCGTGTAGATCCACGCTGCGAGGACCGGCGGCAGCAGTGCGAGCGGTGGCCCGAAGAACGGGATCAACATCGCCAGCGTGGACGGCAGGCCGACGAGGAACAGGTACGGGATGCCAAAGATCGTGCCGACCACCGCGACGAGAACGGCCTGAACGAACGCCAGGATGATCTGCGCGCGCAGGAATCCGCCGAACGCGCGAGCCACGCTGCGCTCGAGAATCTGGAGTTCGTCGCTGTACCGGCGCGGCACTACCCGGTTGACCTTGCCGAGGATCCGATCGCGGTCCAGCAGCATGTAGAGCGACAGGATCAGGATCAGGAGCAGCGACCCGAGCGTGTTGAGGGTCGCGCCGGCGATCGCCTCGGCCTGGTCGAAGATGGCGGTGAAGAGCTTGCCGAACTGGTCCTGCGCGCTGCGGAAGAGCTCCACGAAGTCGATCTGTGCTCGGTTCAAACCGAGCGCCGCCTGGTAGCTACCGAGCGTCTGCTCGATGCGCACCACGGTCTGCGGGAACTCATCGGTCGCGCGGGTGAGCTGCTGACTGATCGCACCGCCGGCGGTGAACAGCGCGATGCCGAGGCCGATCAGTGCCACCAGGTAGGCGATTCCCACCGAAAGCGCCTGTGACATGGAGAGGCGTCGCTCAATCGAGCGCGCCACCGGCGACATGACGAACGCGAGGAGCCACGCCAGGAAGACGATCAGGATGATCTGGCCGAAGCCGCTCAGAAAGTTGAGCAGGGTCTCGGCGAGGAGCAGGCTGACGTACGCGGTGGCAATGACCAGGAAGAAGAAGAGCCAGCGACGTTCGCGGGGGCCGATGCCGCCGAGCTGCTCCGAGCCGGTCATGGGGCGGCTGCCCGCTGGTGACCGATGCCGACCGCGCCTCGCACCTGGGCCATGGTGGCTTCGACGATCGGTCGCACCTTCTCCAGGCCGGCGGCCAGCACCTGCTCCACGTGGTCAGGATACGCCGCGAGTTCGATCCGCCTTTCGCGCATCGGTCGGAAGAGCTCGATGATCCGCTCGGCGAGCAGCTGCTTGGTCTCGACGCATCCTGTCCGGGCTGTGCGCTCGCCGTCCTGGATCTGGAGGTAGTCGCCGCCGAAGAACCGGTGCAGCTGGCAGACGTTGCACACCTCGGGCCGGCCGGGGTCGGTGCGTTTGATGCGCTGGGTGTCGGTGACCATGCTCATCACGGTGCGGCGAATTTCGTCGGGCTCGTCAAAGATGCGGATCGTATTGCCGGCGCTCTTGCTCATCTTCTTCACCCCGTCAGTGCCGAGCACGACCGGCGCATCGGTGAAGACCGCCTGCGGCTCGGGGAAGATCTCGCCGTACCGCCGATTGAAGGCGCGGACGATCTCTCGTGACAGTTCCAGGTGCGCGGCCTGGTCCTTTCCGACAGGCACGTGGGTCGCCTTGTAGATGACGATGTCGGCCGCCTGCAGGACCGGATAGGTGAGCAGACCGTTGCTGTTGTCGATCCCGTCCCCGCGCTTCTCCTTGTAGGTCGGATTGCGCTCGAGCCAGCTCACCGGGACGACGGTGTTGAAGATCCAGCACAGCTCGGCGTGCTCGGGAAGGTCCGACTGGCGGATCAGGGCTGATCGCTCGGGGTCGAGGCCAATGGCCAGCAGGTCGAGCACCATGTCGTGGGTCAGTCGCCGCAGCTGCTCGCCGTCGTGAACGGTCGTCATGGCGTGGAGATCGACGATCCCGTAGATGGCCTCGTAGCGCTCCTGCAGCGCGACATAGTTCACCTGCGCGCCCAGGTAATTGCCCAGGTGCGAGGCGCCGGACGGCTGGATCCCGCTGAAGACGCGCTCGCGGGCGGCGGCCTGGCTCATCAGGCGCCGAGTGTAGCGTCACCCTGCCCCCGCGGCCTCGTGGATAGGCGCCTGCAGTACCATCAGCCGTCTGATGCACCGATCACTCCCGATGAATTCCACCGTTGCCGCCGACTGGACTCGCGCAGCGCACCCTTCGCGGCGCTTCGGGCGGCGGATCGAGCACCACGCCTCGATCGGCTCGACGAACGACCGCGCCCGCGACGCCCTGCGCGAGCCGGGAGGCGACGGCCTGGCGGTTGTGGCCGACCTGCAGACCGCCGGGCGCGGGCGTCGTGGACGCAGCTGGATCTCGCCGCCGGGGGCGAACCTGATGGTCAGCGTCCCGCTGCGGACCCGCCTCGACTCGCACGCGGCTGGCCTGCTGGGGATCGCCGCCGCGCTTGCCGTTCGCGATGCGTGCGCGACGCTGGCGCCCGACGCCGGGTTGGCCATCCGCTGGCCAAACGACGTGGTTGCTGCCGACGGAGCCAAGCTTGCGGGTCTCCTGGTCGAGACCGCACTCGAGGACGGGTGGCTGGTCGAGGCGGTCATCGGCATCGGCATCAATGGGAACTGGCCGCGCGCCGAGATGCCGGCCGATATCGCCGCGCGGGCCACGTCGCTGACAGATCTGGTAGGGGGGCCTGTCGACCGGATCGCATTGCTCGGCACCCTCCTGGACGCCCTCGATCGCGAGATCCGCGCACTGGAAGCCGGAGCGTCCCCGCTGCCGCGCCTCCGGCCCCTCTCCTGGCTCGACGGCCGACGGGTCGAGCTCGACCTCGGCGGAACGCTGATGGGTGGCCGGGTCGCCGGAATCGGCGACGATGGGTCGCTCCTCCTCGACGGAGCGGACGGTCGGACGGGCTACACCGTCGGAGAAGTGGTGCGAGTTCTCGACGCCACGACCGCGGGTGCGCACGCATGACCGACATTCGCCCCGCGGACGGGGTGCGATCCGCCGGGGGCGATCCGAGCGCGGCGGCCGACGGGAGCGATCCGGACTACCCCGCGGTGCTCGCGGCACAGGCGGATCGCGCCGCGTTCGACGTGCTCTATCGCCGCTACCTCGACCGCGTCTACGGGTACGCCTTCTACCAGCTCGGTGACCACCATGACGCGGAGGACGCCACCGAGCGCACCTTCATGGCGGCCCTGCGCGCCCTGCGGACTTTCAGCGACGAGGGCGCCAGCTTCCGCGCCTGGCTTTTCCGCATCGCGCACAACACCATCGCCAACGCGCGACGCAGCCGGTCCCGCCGGCCGGTCGTTCCGCTGCATCCGAGCATCGATCCGCCGGCCCCGAACGCCGACCCGGCCGGACTGGTGGCACGCGCCGACGAGTTGCGGCGGGTGCTCGATGCCGTCGGCGACCTGCCTGACGACCGACGCCAGGTGGTGCTCCTGCGCTTCGTTGACGGCCTCACCTCTCGTGAGATCGGGCAGGTGCTGGACCGCTCCGAGGGTGCCGCGCGCGTGCTGTTGCATCGCGCGCTGCGAGATCTCGCCACTCGCCTGGGGTCCTGACATACCCTCGTCCACCGGGCTGGGTGTAACGATTCGGCCTTCGCGGTGTTCTTGGGTGTGAACCCGCCAGAGAGAGTCATTGACCACCCGAACCCGCGCCGATCGCCTGGATGAAGCGGTCGCCGGCCTGCTCGCCGGTGGCCGGCCCCGTGTCGATGACGAGCTTGCCCCGCTCGTCGATGCCGCCGCGCTGATCCGTGCCGCGCTGTCACCGATGCCGGTCGGCGTTCGCTTCAGCTCGCGTCTCGAGGCGCGCCTGATCCGCCGGCGACGTCTCGCCGCCGCCGCCGCTTCGATCTCCGAAGCGACGCGACGCGAGCTGCGGCAGCCTGGCCGCATCGCGATTGCCGGGGCGATCGCGTCCGCGGTCATGGGCGTGGGCCTGACCGCCCTCGCCGTTTGGATCGGCACCCGCCGCCACGCAGCCTCCGGCGCTCCGCCGGCGCATCGGTAAGGGGCGCCCGATGCCGATCAAGTTCCCGTTCAGCCGTCGCCGTGACGTCTCCGCCGAGACCTGGGCCAAGTGTCCAAGCTGCGAGTCGCAGATATTCAACAAGCAGCTGGAGCGCAACCTGCGCGTCTGCCCGACCTGTGGCCACCATTTCCGGATGAGCGTCGGCGAGCGGATCGACCTGCTGCTCGACGAGGACAGCTTCGTGGAGCGCGACGCTGGGCTCGAGCCCGGGGATCCACTCGGCTTCCACGACCAGAAGCCCTATCCGGATCGCCTGGAGGCGTCGCGGGTCAAGACCGGCCTGCGCGAAGCGGCGGTGTGGGGCACCGGTACGATCGATGGCCAGCGGATCGCGATCGCCATCTTCGACTTCCGCTTCATGGGCGGCAGCATGGGCAGCGTCGTCGGCGAGAAGCTGGCTCGCTGCTTCGAGGCGGCGCTCTCCGAACGGATCCCTGCCGTGGTGATCAGTGCCTCGGGCGGTGCACGGATGCAGGAGGGAACCCTCTCCCTGCTGCAGCTGGCCAAGACGACGGCACCACTTACCCGGCTCGATGGCGCCGGCATCCCGTTCATCAGCGTCCTGACCGATCCGACGACCGGCGGGGTGCTGGCCAGCTTCGCCTCACTCGGCGACGTGATCGTCGCCGAGCCACGCGCCCTCATCGGCTTTGCCGGTGCGCGCGTCGCCAGCGGGACGGTGGGCGAGGAGCTGCCCGAGGGCTTCCAGACATCGGAATTCCTCCTCGAGCATGGCCTGGTGGACCGCGTCGTTCCGCGCGCCGAGCTGCGCAGCGTGCTCTCCCGGCTGCTCAGGGTGCTCCCCGTCGCACGTCTCGAGACCGGCAATGCCGGCGAGAGTCGCGGCTGGGGCCCGATCGGCGTCCTCTCGGGCATCGCCGAGCGGCTGGGTGGCGCGGTGAGCGACACGGTCGGGATCGGCGTCGAAGCCGGACCCAACGGTGACCTGGCGAGCACCCGTGAGGAGCCCGAGCGATGACGCTGCCCACGATCGAAGGTCTTGTCCCGCCGACCGCGGAAGAGGCGGCCGAGGCATGGCGTCGCGTCCAGTTGGCGCGCCACCCGGAGCGACCGCGCACGCTCGACCTGGTCCCGCGCATCTTCAATGACTTCGTCGAGCTCCACGGCGATCGGTCGTTCCGTGACGACCCGGCGATCGTCGGCGGGCCCGCGCTGCTCGACGGCCGCGCCGTGATGGTGATCGGGCACCAGAAGGGCAATGACACCGACTCGAACATCTTCCGTAACTTCGGTTCACCGCACCCCGAGGGTTTCCGCAAGGCGCAGCGCCTGATGCGACTCGCCGACAAGCTCGGTATCCCGGTGATCACCTTCCTCGACACCGCGGGCGCATTCCCCGGGCCCGCGGCGGAAGAGCGCGGCCAGGCGGAGGCGATCGCCTCGAGCATCAAGCTGATGACCGGCCTGGAGGTTCCGATCGTGGTCGTCATCGTGGGTGAGGGCGGGTCCGGCGGGGCGCTCGCGATCGGCGTCGGCGACGAGGTGCTCGCGTTGGAGAACGCGGTCTACGCGGTCATCTCTCCCGAGGGCTGTGCCGCGATCCTGTGGCGCTCGCCCGAAGCCGCTCCCGCAGCTGCCGCCGCGATGCGCATGACGGCCGCCGATCAGCTGAAGCTCGGCGTGATCGACGCGGTGATCGCCGAGCCCGGTGAGGGAGCGCACACCGATCACGACGCAACCGCTGCCGCGCTCAAGAGCGCCGTCCTGGCATCGCTGGGCCGCATCAGCCGGCTCGATCCCGAGGCTCTGCTCGGAAGCCGCTATGCTCGTCTGCGCGGGATCGGACTCCACCGCGAGACGGAGGTCGCGGACCGTGGGGAGATCGCGGCACCGTCGCTGCGACACAGGATCGGACGCCGGCTGCATCTGCCCGGCATGCCGCGGCGGCCACGCTGGAGCGAGATCTGGCCGAGCAGCGACGACGGTGAGAACAACGAGGGAGGCGCATGAGCGACCCGCAGGACCCGATGGCGCCGGTTCGCCGCGTCGTCGACGAGTTGCTGCCCCAGCTCACCGAGCGCCTGGCACGCCACGGCCTCGGCGAGGTCGAGGTGCGCGACGGCGACCTGCGCGTCCGCGCCGTGCGCGCTGCGGTCTCCGCTGGCACCGGCCCATCTCCGGTGCACGCACAGACGGGGCCGAGTGTCGTCCCGGTCGACCGGGTGGGACCCGCGCTTGCATCCCCCTCGGCGAACCACGGGATCACGTCGCCGGCGGTCGGCTTCTTCGTCTACGCGGATGGACTCGGCCCGGGCCTGGCGGTGGAGAAAGGCGACGAGCTGGGACATGTCGAGATGCTCGGCGTCCACCACGACGTCCGCGCTCCTCGCGGCGGGACGGTTCGGCACCTCGTGACCGAGGCCGGCGAGGCGGTTGAGTACGGACAGCTGCTGATCGAGATGGAGCCCGCCACATGAGCGTGGCAATCCTCTTTTCTGCCCAGGGGTCGCAACGTGTCGGCATGGGTCGTGCCATCGCGGAGGCCTCGCCCCGTGCGCGCGCCGCCTTCGACGAGGCGGATGCTGCGCTCGGATGGTCGGTCTCCGGTCTCGCCTGGCATGGTCCCGCAGAGCTGCTCAATGACACGCGCCAGACACAGCCGTGCCTGGTGGCGACCTCGGTGGCGTGTCTCCACGCCCTCGAGGAGGCGCTGGCCTTCCGCGGCGAACGACTCGTGCCGGCCTACGTGGCTGGGCATTCGGTCGGGGAGTATGCCGCGCTTGTCGCCGCCGGGGTGATATCGCTTGGAGATGGGCTCCGGCTCGTCGCCCGGCGCGGCTCGCTGATGGCGGATGCCGGCGTGGCCGGCGGGATGGTCGCCGTGATCGGCCTCGACCGCAGAAGCGTGTCCGAGTCGGTCGACACGACGGCCCGCGAGCTCGGCGGCGAGGGGGACCTGGTGGTCGCCAATGACAACGCGCCGGGACAGGTGGTGATCAGCGGCACGAGTGCAGCGCTGGCGGCCGCGGCGGAGCGCCTCAAGTTGGCCGGCGCACGGCGCGCCATCCCGCTGAACGTGTCCGGCCCCTTCCACTCCCCGAAGATGGCCCCGGTCGGCGCCTCACTCGCAACCGAATTTTCGTCTGTCGCGTGGCGTGACGCCGAGGTTCCGGTGGTCAGCAACGTGACCGCCGGGCCCGTCACCGACGCAACCGAGATCCGTGGGCTGCTGGCGCGGCAGGTCAGCTCGCCGGTCGAGTGGGTGCGCTCCGTCCAGCGGATGGCGGCCGAGGGGGTGGACACGTTTGTCGAATGCGGGCCTGGCGGGGCGCTGGTCGGGATGGTGCGGCGCATCGATCCCGAAGCACGCTGCCTGACCGTCTCCGATCCGGCTGACCTGGCGACGACCGTCGAAGCCCTGGTCGGTGCCGGCGCGGCGGTGCCAGCCTGATGTTCACCAAGATCCTGATCGCGAATCGCGGCGAGATTGCCGTGCGCATCCTGCGCGCCTGTCGCGACCTGGGCGTGCCCGCCGTGGTGGCCTACAGCGAGGCGGACCGCGAGACACTCGCGGTGCGCCTGGCTGACGAGGCGATCTGCATCGGTCCGGCGGAGGCGCGCAAGAGCTACCTGAACCAGCCGGCCGTGGTTTCGGCCGCGCTCATCACCGGCTGCGACGCCGTCCATCCGGGATACGGCTTCCTTTCGGAGGATGCCGGCTTCGCCGAGGTGTGCGCCGCGCACGACCTGGTCTTCATCGGTCCGCGCGCGGAGGTGCTCGAGAAGTTCAGCAGCAAGTACGCCGTGCGCCGCATGCTCGCCGCCAACGGGCTGCCGACCGTGCCCGGCAGCCGTGGGATCCTGACCGATCTGCGCGATGCTCTGGACCAGGCCAGCGAAGCCGGCTACCCGGTGCTCCTCAAGCCGTCCGCCGGGGGTGGCGGGCGCGGGATGCGGCTGATCCGGTCGCCTCGCGAACTCGAAACCAACCTGCCGCTCTCCCGTTCGGAGGCGCAGGCCGCGTTCGGCGACGACAGCGTCTACTTCGAGAAGTGGATCGAGGAGAGCCGCCATGTCGAGGTCCAGATCCTGGTGGACCGCCACGGCAACGGGATCCACCTCGGCGAGCGCGACTGCTCAGTGCAGCGCCGCCACCAGAAGATCATCGAGGAGGCGCCCTCGCCGGCCATGGCCGAGCCCGCCCGGGAGCGGCTGCGCGACCTGGCCATTCGTTCGGCGATGGCGGCCGGGTACGAGAGCGCGGGCACGCTCGAGTTCCTGCTCGACGCCGAGGGCAACTTCTACTTCATCGAGATCAATTGCCGCATCCAGGTCGAGCACCCGGTCACCGAGATGCTCACCGGGATCGACCTGATTACCGAGCAGATCCGGATCGCGGCCGGCGAGCCGATCACCCTGCGGCAGGAGGACGTGCAGTTGCGCGGCCACGCCATCGAGTTCCGGATCAACGCCGAGGACCCCGGTGACAACTTTGCGCCGCAGACGGGCACAATCGAAGAGCTGGCACTGCCCGGCGGACCCGGCGTGCGCGTCGACACCCACCTGTACGCCGGCTACGAGGTCCCCCCGTACTACGACTCGCTGCTCGCCAAGCTGATCGTGTGGGGCGAAACGCGGGAGATCGCCCTGGCACGGTCGCGGCGGGCGCTGGCCGAGTTCCAGGTCGAGGGGATCACGACGAACCTGCCCTTCCACCGCGGGATCGTCGACAACGCGGCGTTCCTCGGAGCGGAGGTCAGCACCAACCTGGTCGACCGCGTGGGCGCGGCCGCGTTCGTGGCCGGCGGGGCCGCAGACCGATGATCACCAAGCAGCAATGGAGCGACCGATGACGACCGATGGGCTGAACTTGCCGCTCGAGGCGGCCGACATCATGCGCATCATCCCGCATCGGTATCCGTTCCTCCTGATCGACCGGGTGGTCGAGCTCGAGCCCGGGCAGCGGGTGGTGGCGATCAAGAACGTGACGGCCAACGAGCCACAGTTCACCGGGCACTTCCCGGACCGCCCGATCATGCCCGGCGTGCTGATGGTCGAGGCGCTGGCCCAGGCCGGCGCGGTGGCGGTCCTCTCGCTGCCGGCATACCGCGGCAAGCTGGCGCTCTTCGCCGGGATCGACGACTGTCGCTTCCGGCGCACCGTCCTGCCCGGCGATACGCTGCGCCTCGAGGTGACGATCGAGAAGCTGCGCGGCGTCTTCGGACGCGGCCGCGCCGTCGCCAGCGTGGACGGCGAGCCGGCCGTCGAGGCGACCATCAGCTTCGTCATCCCCCGCGACCAGTCGATCGCCGGGGGGCTCGCCGATGGGTGAGCGCAACGGGCCGATGAGCTCGGCCGAGCACGGCGAGCGGCGCGTGGTGGTGACCGGAATAGGCGCGGTCACGCCGATCGGCAACGACGTGCCGAGCTTCTGGGCGAGCCTGGTCGCCGGCCGCAGCGGGATCGAGCGGATCGCGTCGTTCGACCCGGCGCGCCTGGACAGCAAGATCGCCGGCGAGATCAAGGGGTTCGTGTCGGAAGACGTGATGCCCCGCAAGGAGGTGCGCCGCAACGACCGATACGTGCACTACGGCTGGGCGGCGAGCGCCGAAGCGCTGGCGGACGCGGGCCTGCCGGTACCCATCCTCGATGAGTCGCTGGCCGAGCGGACCGGGGTGATCATCGGCTCGGGGATCGGCGGCATCAACACCATGATCCGCGACATCATCGAAGCCCACGAGCTCGGGGTGGAACGCATCGGTCCGTTCCTGGTGACCGCCCTGATCCCGGACATGGGGGCCGGGTACGTGGCGATCTACGCCAACGCGCGCGGCCCGAACTACGCCACGGTGAGTGCCTGCGCGACCGGCAACCACGCAATCGGCAGCGCGCTGAACATCATCCGGCGCGGAGACGCCGACGTGATGATCGCCGGCGGTGCCGAGGCGGGGATCGGCGAGATCCCGATCGGCGCCTTCTCGGCCATGCGCGCGCTCTCGACCAAGCGAAACGACGACCCGCACCGCGCCTCCCGCCCCTTCGACGCTGACCGCGACGGATTCGTCATGTCCGATGGCGCGGCGATCCTCGTCCTGGAGGCGCTCGAGCACGCGCTGGAACGTGGAGCCCGGATCCATGCCGAGCTGGTGGGCTACGCGGCAACCGACGACGCCTCGCACATCACGCTGCCCGCCCCCGGAGGCAGAGGCGCGGCCTCGAGCATGAAGCTGGCGCTGATCGATGCCGGCATGACCACCGAGCAGATCGGCTACATCAACGCCCACGGCACCAGCACGCCGCCGAACGATCGATCGGAGACGGCCGCCATCAAGACCGTCTTTGGCGACCGAGCGTATGCCATCCCGGTGAGCAGCACCAAGAGCATGACCGGGCACATGCTGGGTGCTGCGGGCGGCGCCGAGGCGATCGCCTGCGTCCTGGCGATCGAGAACGGGATCCTGCCGCCGACCATCAACTACGAGTTCCCCGACCCCGAGTGCGACCTCGACTACGTGCCCAACGAGGCGCGCAGCGTGCCGATCGCATCGGCGATGACCAACTCGTTCGGCTTCGGCGGCCATAACGCCACCCTCATCTTCCGGCGGTACGACGCCTGATGGCCGCCACCAACGAACAGGTCCTGGCGGCGATCGACCTCCTGGCCCCCGCCTTCGAGGCGAGCGGGCTCGATGAGTTGGAGGTCGAGGCCGGCGAGCTGGTGGTGCGCCTCGTGCGGCCGCGCGCCGTGACCCCGGACGCTCCACCCCCCGCGCCGACCGGGGCTCCGACGCCAACAGGCGCGGCGGCTGCGACGCCCTACGGTGAGCCGGCGGCCGGGATGCGTTTCGTGACCGCCCCGCTCACCGGCGTCTGGTACGCGTCCCCGTCTCCGGGGGCACGACCGTACGTGCAGGAGGGGGACGAGATCGGTGCCGGTGCGGTGATCGGCCTGATCGAGGCGATGAAGCTGTTCAATGAGATCAAGTCGGACGCCGCGGGCCGGGTGACCCGCATCCTGGTAGAGCGGGGTGCGCTGGTGAAGCGTCAGCAGCCGCTGCTTGAGATCGACCCGAGCTGACGTGGACAAACGGAAGGAGATGGCATGGCGCCGAACGCGCTGATCACCGGGTGGGGGATGTACGCCCCGTCGCGGATCATGACCAACGAGGACCTCACCAAGCTGGTTGATACCAGTGACGAGTGGATCGTGAGCCGCACCGGCATCCGCGAACGGCGGATCGCCGCCGACGACGAGACGACCACCAGCCTGAGCGTGCGATGCGCCACCGACGCCCTGGCCGTCGCCGGCCTGGATCCGATGGAGCTCGACCTGGTGATCGTGGCGACCTGCTCGCCCGACTACCCGCTCCCCGCCACCAGCGTGACCGTGGCCACCGCCCTCGGCGCCACCCGCGCGGCCGGCTTCGACCTGCAGGCCGCGTGTTCCGGCTTCCTGTACGGGATCGCCACCGGGAGCAGCTTCATCAGCTCGGGGATGTACCGCAACGTGCTGGTCATCGGCGTCGAGGTGCTCAGTCGCTTCATCAACTGGAGCGACCGCAACACCTGCGTCCTGTTCGGCGACGGGGCGGGGGCGGTCCTGCTCCAGGCCTCTGACCAGCCGGGCGGTCTGCTCGGCTTCAACCTGTTCAGCGACGGGACCGGCTACGAGGGGATCATCGTCCCGGCCGGCGGATCGGTCTGCCCCGCCTCTCCGCAGACCAGTGCCGATGCCCAACATTTCATCCACATGGCCGGACGCGAGGTGTACAAGTACGCGACCCGCCAGATGGCCGACTCGGCGGTCGATGCGCTGCGGAATGGTGGCCTGAGCGTGGACGATGTCGACCAGTTCGTCTTCCACCAGGCCAACCTGCGGATCATCGAGAACGTCCAGAAACAGCTCGGGATTCCGGCCGAGAAGCTCTTCGTGAACATCGAGAAGTACGGCAATACGAGTGCCGCATCGGTGCCGATGGCGCTCGTCGAGGCGGTCGCCGCTGGACGGATCAAGCCAGGCGACAAGGTCCTGATGGTCGCCTTCGGGGCCGGCTATACGGCCGGCGCCGCCGTGGTGGAATGGACCGCCGATCCGAACCGAGCCTTCCTGGCGCCCGGCGAGCAGACGCGCCTCGGGCTGCCGCAGCGAGCGGCCGTCGAGCCGGCACTGGCTCGATGAGCGGAGGCGGCATGTTCGACCTGACCGGCAAGGTCGCGCTGGTCACCGGTGGCAGCCGCGGTCTTGGGCGCGCCATCTCGCTCGCGTTCGCCCGGCAGGGCGCCGACGTGGCGGTCAACTACCGCGGCAATCAGGCGGCCGCCGACGAGGTGGTGACCCAGATCCGTGGCATGGGACGCGGGGCGATCGCCATCCAGGGCGACACGAGTGCAGGCCGCGAGGCCTGCGAGGCGATCGTGAAGGCAGCCATCGACGAATTCGGCAAGGTCGACATCCTCGTCAACAACGCGGGGATCACCCGCGACAACCTGCTGATGCGGATGGACGCCGAGGAGTGGGAGTCGGTGATCGACACCAACCTGGGCGGCCCGTTCTGGATGACGCGCGCCATCGCCCGGCCGATGCTCAAGGCCCGATCGGGCCGGATCATCAACATGAGCAGCGTGGCTGGACGGATGGGCAATGTCGGCCAGGCCAACTACGCCAGTGCCAAGGCCGGGCTGATCGGCCTCACCAAGTCGGTCGCCCGCGAGCTCGCCAGCCGGGGGATCACCTGCAACGCGATCGCGCCCGGATTGATCGAGACCGAGCTGACCGCCGATCTCAACCAGGCGGCCCGCGACTTCGTGGTCACCTCCACCCCACTCGGCTACATCGGCTCGGTGGACGACGTCGCCGCCGTGGCGGTCTACTTCGCATCCGATGAGGCGCGGTACGTTACCGGCCAGGTGCTCGGCGTCGACGGCGGCATGATGATGGGCAGCTGAGGCCCATCGGGCCCCGCGAAGTTGGCGTAAAGGGCGCGTGCCCGCTGCGCGTTATCCAGGTGTGAACAGCGCCGAGTTCGGGAGCTTCTACGCCGAGTCCCGCGACGCCGTCTTCCGAGCCGTCGTGCTGGCGACGCGTCGCCCCGACCGTGCCGAAGAAGCGGTGGCCGAGGCCTACACACGCGCGCTGACCCAGTGGGACGAGCTCAGGGCGCATCCGAACGCGGTCGGCTGGGTGGTCCGCACGGCGATGAACCAGTTCATCTCCGGATGGCGCGTCTGGCGCCGGGAAGAGCATGCCCTTCCAGACGTGGTCGGCATTCCCGACGAGTCGCGTTCGCTCGATCCCTTCCTTCTCCGCCAGTTGTGGCGGCTGCCGCAGCGGCAGCGCGAGGTGGTGGCACTCCGAGTCCTGCTCGACCTCGACACGCGTCAGACCGCGGACGCGCTCGGAATGGCACCCGGCACGGTTGGCGCCCACCTGCATCGCGCCATGGCGAGCCTGCGGCTTGCACTGCGTGGCTCTGACTACGAGGAGGCTTCCCGGTGAGTGAACCGATCCATCCGTCTGACGAGGAGCTGAGCGACCGCATTCGACAGTCGATGGCCCACTACCGATTTGCAGGTTCGTTTGACGCCGACAGCCCGCGGCCTGCGGCCCGAGCCTGGCGCCTGGGGATCCTGCTTGGCGGCGGCTTCTGCCGGTGCCGTGGGGACGCTCCTGGTTGTTGCGTTGCTGGCAGGGCTGAAGCTCGGACCCTCGGTCGGCAACGGCTCGCCGACGCAGACGCAGGGTGGCTCTCCCGCCCCGAGCTCCATCGACGAGCCCGACGTGCGCAGCGCGTGCCTCGACCTGGGGTCATCGGTCCCCGAGACCTGGTTCGGGCCCGGCGAGGACGCCAACGCGATCCGTGCATGGTTCCAGGCGCTCCCGCTGCTGATCGTCGATCGGCGCCCGCTGGCTTCGACCTTCCTGTACGGGGATGCACGCTTCCTGTCCGCTTGCACGTTTCGGGATACCGAGCAACCGGAGCGAGAATCCAGCGTGCTTCGAGCGCCGCGAGGCGAACCTGAGGGCGCGGTCTATTACTCGGGGGGCTTTTCGGACCCCGGTGCCATCGACGCGGCGGGCAGCCCGGACCCCCTGCGCCTGCCTGACCTTTTGATGGTCGGCGCGGTCGCCGACGACGTGGTGCGGGTCGAGGTTGTGTTGACGGACGGGTCAACGGTCGAGGCTCGGGTGGCCGGTGGCTACTGGCTGGCGTGGTGGCAGTTCAACGTCGGCTCCGTGTCCGTGCGGGCGTTCGGTGCGGACGGAGTGTTGCGAGGCGAGATCGATGCCGAGCTGCAGGCTTACCTGCCGGTTGGACCCGACGGGGTCGAGGTCCCCTAGCGTGTTGCTGCACAATGGGCCGATACACCCGTGATATCCGAAGAGGAGAACCATGCTGACACTGCGTTCTATCCTGCGCCCCACCCGGCGCGTCCACGCCCACTGCGACGTTCCCTGCGGCGTCTACGACCCCGAGCAGGCGCGCATCGAGGCCGAATCGTGTTACCGGATCATCGAGAAGTACCACGCCAGCACCGATGAGCACTTCCGCCAGCGCTGCGTCGTCGTCAAGGAGGCGCGCGCCGAGGAGACGAAGCACCATATCGACGTCATGTGGCACGACTACTTCAAGCCCGAGCACGTCGAGCAGTACCCCGACCTGCACGACGTCTGCTGGAAGGCGTCGAAGGCCGCCTCCAAGGTGAAGCAGAGCACCGATCTCGATGCGGCAAAGGAGCTGCTGGGCCTGATCGACCGCATCGATGAGATGTGGAAGGGGACCGGCGGCCTGGGCAAGACCCGCCTGAACGGACGACCTTCCTGACCCGTATCGGTTCCCCGTCGTGAGTCGTCGCCGGCCGCTGGTTGCGCTGATCGGTGCCGCGGCCGGGATCGGGGCGGGGATTGCCGCCAGCCGCTGGCTCGACGTGGTCGAGGTACACGGCAACTCGATGGCCCCGGCGCTGCTGCCGGGGGATCGACTGGTCGTCGAGTGCCGCTCGTTCAGCTTGCGCGCACCCCGTGCCGGGGATGTCGTCCTGGCGGCGGATCCCCGTGAGCCGGGCCGTGAGCTGATCAAGCGGGTCGTTGCGGTCAGCGACGCAGGTGACGCGGCCGATCTGCGCGGTGATGCGCCGGATGAGAGCACCGACTCACGAGAGTTCGGGGCAGTGCCGTTGTCGGCCATTCGCTGGCGGGTTGCGCTCCGATACTGGCCGCCGCAGCGCGCGAGCCGCCTCTAGATCGTCAGCCGTCCTTCTTCAGGCCGGAGCACGCTCGCACATCCGAGCACGTCGTCGCTTGAGACTCGGTAACGTTGTCCCGGTGTCGAGGATCCTGGTGACCGGTATGTCGGGAACGGGCAAGTCGTCGGCGCTCGCCGAGCTTGGCCGACGGGGCTATCGCGTCGTGGACACCGATGATCCGGGCTGGCGCGAGTATCGCGAGGATGTTGAGTCCTCCGACGAGTTGCACCGGGGGGAGTGGCTCTGGGTCGAGGACAGGATCACCGGGCTGCTGGAGTCCGATGATGGTCGCTCGCTCTTCGTTCAGGGGTGCGTGAGGAACCAGTCGAAGTTCTACGACCGTTTCAACGCGGTCGTGCTGCTCAGCGCCCCTGCTGACGTGATCCTTGACCGGATCGCGCGCAGAACGACGAACACCTACGGGAAGACTCCAGTGGAACGAGCGATGATCCTGGAGGACCTCGCCCGGGTCGAGCCGCTCCTCAGGGAGGGTTGCACGCATGAGCTGGATGCCAGCCGACCGCTCGATGAAGTCGTCGCCGCCTTGATCGCGATCGCGTCGCGCCCGATGACGACGTCCTAGGCCGCCCCGCCTTCGAGGGACATTCCCGAACGCTCGCGCATCCGAACAGTGACTCTCCCGCAGTCTTGCCGCAGTGCCGCTGAGTACGCTGAATGCATGCTTGATCGAGGAAAGACGACTCGGCGAACCGTCAAGGCATTGGCCGGCGTGGCCTTGGTCCTGGCGGCAAGCGGCTGCACAGCCGTGTCGCCCAGCGCGACCTCAAGCCGCGAAGCAACCCCATCGTCGGCAGCGTCCTCCACTTCCGGAGAGCAAGGAACTGCTGGCTGGACGGCCACCGGGGGGATGATCGAGGCCCGCTCCCTCAACACGGCCACGCTCCTGGACGACGGCCGGGTGCTGGTGGCGGGCGGGACGCGCAACGGCCTCGTAGGCGCCGCCGAGCTGTATGAGCCCGGCAGTGGGACCTGGACCTTGACGGGAAACATGATTGAGCCCCGAACCGGCTCCACCGCCACGCTGCTTTCGGACGGCACCGTCCTGGTGGCTGGCGGCCGCAACAGCATCGACCTGCTGGCGTCTGCCGAACTGTACGACCCCGTTACCGGGTCATGGACTGCCACCGGCGAAATGGGTGGGCTCCGCGACGGTCACACGGCCACGCTGCTGTCCGACGGCAAGGTGCTGGTAGCAGGTGGCTATGGCAGCAATGGCGTCATCCTTGGTTCCGCCGAGTTGTACGACCCCACCGCCCGAACCTGGTCCACGACCGCGAGCATGATCGAAGCCCGCGCCTACTTCACGGCCACGCTGCTGGCGAATGGCCAGGTGCTGGTAGCGGGTGGCAGCGGCGGAGGCTCGCCGCTGGCCTCCGTGGAGCTATACGACCCCCATGGCGGGACCTGGACCGCAACGGGGAGCATGGGCGTAGGCCGTGCCGCCTATACGGCCACGCGGCTGGCCGACGGCAAGGTGCTCCTCGCGGGCGGGGCCAATACCGACGGCGCAGTGGCCGCCGTAGAGCTGTACGACCCCAGTAGCGGGACCTGGACCGCAACGGGGATGATGGCCCTGACGCGCTGCGGTCAGACAGCCACCCTGTTGCCCAACGACAAGGTCCTGGTTGCGGGTGGAAACAGCTGCCGCAGCGGCGACCCACTCGCCTCCGCCGAGTTGTATGACCCGACGGCGGGGTCATGGACGGCGACGGCGAACATGTTGGAGGCCAGAGTCGGCCATACGTCCACCGTGCTGATGAATGGCACGGTGCTCGTGGCAGGCAGCAGCGCCAGCAGCAGCGACCCGCTCGCCTCGGCGGAGCTGTACGACCCAGAGAGCGGGACCTGACTCGCTCTTCGCTGCAAGTCGGCGCCTCCGTCCCTTCACCGACCGATAGTGCGGCGGAGTGCGCGGCGCGGTCTGCGGCATCACCGCGGCCTTCTGGCAGCCCATCCCCATCTGCTCCTGGTTGTGCGTGCGCTGTGGATAACTCGCATCGGCCGCGCCGCCCCCTGTGGATAACCGTCTGGACCGCGGGCCATCGAAGGCCTACGGTACGGGTGGCGGGCGCCGGAGGAATCGCTCGACCGATCACCGGAGGTGACACTGGAGCGGACACCCGAGTTGGCACTCGATCCTGGCCAACAAGCGCGTCGGTAAGTCGGGTTGGCCGGCGAACCGATGCAACATCCGACCTGTGGCGGTAACGCCCCAGGCACGGAACAGGACACGGGACCATCCACGGGACTCGTCACCGGATCATCCACCGGAATCGACGCGGGAATTACTCCGGCCCTCGCTTTCTTCATGCCCGCGGCATGGGGAGCGGCTTGCCGCCCGGACCTCAGGGATGAACCCTGACGCTCGCTCCCGCGGGCGATGATCGTCCCGCAGTCTGACCGCAGTGCCCTCTGCGTAGGCTGGGCGCATGGTTGATACCGGAGGCCCCACCCAGCGCTTCGTTGGGGCACTCGTTGCCATTGCACTGGTGCTCGCCGTCAGTGGATGCACGCGAGCATCGCCATTGGCGACGTCGACAAATGGTGCATCCGAGTCGATCGGACCGAGTGCGACGCTGGAGACCTCGCCGTCCCTGACTCCCGAGCAGACTCGCGGCGCAGGGGCTATGACCCAGGCGCGCACTGGTCACACAGCCACGTTGCTGCTGGACGGTACGGTACTGGTGGCCGGCGGTCAGACCAACGTCCGTCCGCTGGCCTCGGCTGAGGCCTACGACCCAGGCACAGAATTGTGGTCCGCCGCCGCCGACATGCATCGCGACCGCGTCGGCCACACCGCCACGCTGCTGCTCGACGGCCGGGTACTCGTGGTGGCGGGCTACTGCGCATTCGACGGTGGAACACAGTCTTCGGCCGAGATCTACGACCCTGACCGCGGGACCTGGACCCTGACCGAGCCGTTCCCCCCGCTTGGACCCGATGGTTTCGGCGCCTGCGGCGGTCACACCGCCACGCTACTGGTTGACGGCAGGGTGCTGGTGGCGGGCGGCTGGGGCTCTTTCCCGGACAGCTCACTGGCTTCGGCCGAGTTGTGGGACCCCCGCACTGGTGCATGGGTCGTCACCGGGTCGATGTTGGATGCGCACCACGGTCACACCGCCACGCTGCTGGCCGATGGCAGAGTGCTCGTTGCAGGGGGTGGCACACCATACGGCCCGCAGGACTCGGCCGAACTCTACGACCCGCGCACGGGCACCTGGACCGCCACCGCGAGCATGCACGAGGGTCACGCTCGGCACACCGCGACGCGGCTGCTCGACGGAACGGTACTCATAGCGGGCGGCAGCGGCAACAATCTGGAGCTACCTCCGGGGGAGCCGCTGGTCTGGGCCGAGCTGTACGACCCGATCAGTGGGTCCTGGGCCGCCGCAAGGGGCATGATCGAGGCACACGAAGGCCACACGGCCACGCTGCTATCCGATGGCAGGGTGCTGCTGATGGGTGTCTCTGCCGAGATGTACGACCCGCTCAGTGGGTCCTGGACTGCGGCTGGGGACACCATCCAGGCGCGATCCGGTCACGCAGTGACCCTTCTGCGTGATGGCAGGGCCCTGGTGACGGGCGGCTGCTGTGACGTCATGGGCAACCCCCTGGCCTCCGTCGAGTTGTACGACTAGGACAGCCGATGACCACCGTGCTTGCGGCAAGCGGACCGACGGTACCGACTGTACCGCCCGTACCGACGAGCTTCGAGTGGCCAGCCGTATTGGGATGGGCTGTGGCTGCTGCCGTCGTTCTCGTTGTGGGCGTCGTCCTCTTCCGGCGCAGCGAGATCACGCCAGGGCGCATGAAGCATGCGTTGACGGCTGTTCTCGGCCTGACTGGCATCGTGCTGGTCCTGTTTGGCATCTTCTTCCTGCTGATGGGGCTGAACGGCAACGATTCGTGGGGCTTCAGCACGGCATTCAGGCTCGCGGGTTTCATAGGGATCGTGGCGGGGGCGGTGCTGCTGGCGCTGGCTGGGGGCGTCGCGGGCGGAAGGCTCCGCGCGCGGACGGTTGGCGCAATCGTCGGGTCGGTGGTCGTGCTGGCAGGCCTCGGCATCGCCTATCGCGTGCTCTCCCAGCCAAACCTCTGCGGCGGAGGAGACGCCGGGTCGGGCACCGATGGGTGGTCTGCGACCGGAAGCATGGCGATCGCACGATATGACCCCGCAGCGGTGGTGCTGCCCGATGGCCGCGTGCTGGTGGTCGGCGGACGCGCCGACATCGGGTGTGCCGCGGATCCACTCGAGGCCGAGCTGTACGACCCGGGGACCGGGACCTGGACCTCCGCCGGCAGCTTGGCGACCGCGCGCGGCGCCAGCGCCCGGGCTGTCCTGCTGCAGGACGGTCGGGTGTTGGTTGTCGGCGGACAGGATCAGCCCAGCGCGGAACTCAACGACCCCGACACAGGGACCTGGACCGCCGCTGGGCGCATGACCGAACCGCGCGGCGCGGCGGCCGGCGCCGTGTCCCTGATCGATGGTCGGGTGCTGGTGCTGCGTGGCAACCAGTTGGCCAGCGCCGACCTCTACGACCCGCCGAGCGGCACCTGGACAAAGGCCGCGAACATGCGGACAGCGCGGTACTACGGCGCTGTCGCCGTGAGCTTGCGCGATGGTCGAGTGCTGGTAGCGGGCGGCTCCAACCAGAGCGGACAGACGGCGTTCGCCGAGGTGTTCGACCCGAGCAGCGGGAAATGGTCGTCCGCGGGAGAAATGACCGAGGCGCGTGCCTGGCCCGCCGCCGCCATCGTGCTGCGCGATGGCCGTGTCCTGGTGGCCGGCGGCTTTCTCCTTTCCAGTGCCGAACTCTTTGACCCCGATACGGGAGAGTGGACGCCCACCGGCAGCATGGCGCAGCCGCGCTCTGCGGCATCCGCGGTCCTCCTTCCCGATGGCCGAGTCCTGGTGGCTGGCGGCGCGGAGGACGGCCCGGGTGGGTTGGGGACCGCCTCGGCGGAGATCTACGACCCCGTCAGCGGAGAGTGGTCGCCGGCTGGGAGCATGGGTGCGCTGCGCACCGGAGCCGCTGCGGTTCTCCTGGGTGACGGGCGGGTACTGGTCATCGGCGGCCGGGGCCTGATCGGTGGAATCGATGCCAGTCTGCGCGCTGCTGAACTCTACGACCCAGGCGGCGCCGAGTGATGAGCAGCGGACATGCACCGATGAATGCGTCGCCAACGAGGACCTATCGCCTCGCCGCGATCCTGGCTGGCGCAGCGTTTCTGCTGACCGTCAGCGGGTGCCGCGCAGCGTCGCCTTCGGCGACAGCCTCCTCCGGAGCATCCGAGTCCTCGCGGCCGAGTGCGACCCCGCACGAATCGGTGCCAGCATCCGGGACTCCGGCCGAAACCGTGTCTCCTGGGTGGATGGCCACCGGGAACATGACCCAGGCCAGATCTGACCACACCGCCACGCTGCTTCCCGATGGCACAGTACTCGTGGCCGGCGGCCTCGGAGGCCGCGACACGCCGGGCTCCGCCGAGCGGTACGACCCCGATGGCGGAACGTGGACAGCCACCGGGAAGATGATCGAGGCTCGCGCCTACGGTCACACGGCCACGCTCTTGCGCGATGGCACCGTCCTGGTCACGGGCGGTTGGGGCAGTAGCGACGGACCAACGACCTCCGCCGAGCGGTACAACCCGGCCACAGGGTTGTGGACCGCCACCGGGAACATGACGGTGGCCCGCACGCTCCACACCGCCACCCTCCTTCCCGATGGCAGCGTGCTGGTGGTGGGCGGAGGGAGCAGCAACAGCGGCGACTCACTCGCCTCAGCCGAGTTGTACGACCCCGGTAGCGCCTCATGGGCAACAACCGCGAGCATGGCGGAGGTGCGCTTCGGTCACACTGCCACGCTGCTGCGGGACGGCAGCGTGCTTGTGGCAGGTGGCTTCAACGGTGAAGGGGCGGGCGGACCTGGCGCGCTGGCCTCCGCTGAGCTGTACGACCCCGCCAATGGAACCTGGACCGCCAGCGGGAACATGAATGCGGGTCGCGCCAAGTACACGGCCACACTCCTGCTCGATGGCAACGTGCTCGTGGTGGGCCTCGGCCCGATGGCCTCCGCCGAGCTGTACGACGCCAACAGCGGGACCTGGACACTCACCGGAAGCATGGACGTGGACCGCGGGGGTCACACAGCCACGCTGCTGCGTGATGGCAGAGTGCTGATGGCGGGCGGCGGCAGCCGTGGCGACCGGTTTCGCCACTACCGACCTTCGCCGAGGTGTACGACCCCGACAGCGGGTCCTGGACCACGACCGGAAACATGGTCACCGCCACGGGACGGTAACACCGCGACGCTCCTACCCGATGGCAGGGTGCTGGTGGCCGGCGGCAGCGGCGGCAGCGACTACGCCCGCCTCGCCTCCGCGGAACTGTACGACCCCGGCGGCGGGTCCTGACATGACCCTCCGGACTACCCATCGCGTCGCGACCACCTTCGCCATGGCGGCGTTGCTGCTGGCCGTCAGCGGATGCGCCGGCGTGTCGCCGTCGGCGACAGCGACGACCCCGACGACCCCGACCAAGGCATCTCAGTCATCTGGGCCTAGCGTCACGCTGCAGGCCTCGCCTTTCGGCGTCTTCGACACCCGCCCAGGTCGCGGCGCCGGGACCTGGACTGCCACGCGGAACCTGATCACGCCGCGTGTCGGTGCCACCGCCACGCTGCTCCTCGATGGGAGGGTGCTCCTGACGGGCGGCGATCCTGCGGACGGTACCGGTCCGCTGGTTTCCGCCGAGCTGTACGACCCCATCACGGGACCTGGACGGCCACGGGAAGCATGATCGAGGTCCGCGATACGGTCACCGCCGCCGCGCTGCTACGGGATGGACGAGTGCTTGTGGCGGGTGGCGTTCCGATACCCCGCGCCACGCCTACTGGCTTCCGCCGAACTGTACGACCCCGTAAGCGGGACGTGGACCGCCACCGGGAGCATGATCGAAGGCCGCTGGGGCCAGACGGCCACGCGGCTGCGCGACGGCAGCGTGCTGGTGACGGGCGTCGGCGGCGCGCCGGCCTCCACCGAGCTGTTTGACCCAAATACCGAGACCTGGACGGCCACCGGGAAGATGATCGAGCACCGCGGGGGTCACACGGCCACATTGCTTCGTGATGGCAGCGTGCTGGTGGCGGGCGGCCACGGTTACCTGCCCGTGCTGTCGTCCGCCGAGCTGTACGACCCCGATAGCGGGACCTGGACCGCGACCGGAACCATGGCCATCTCGCGTGACAGCACACTGCCGTCTTGTTGTCCAATGGCATGGTGCTGGTGGCGGGCGGCGAGACGGTGTCGATCTACTCGCCTCCGCAGAGCTGTATGACCCGGGCCGCGGCTCCTGGATCAGGACCGGGAGCATGGCAGAGGCCCGAATTGGCTTCACCGCGACCCTTCTGTCTGGTGGCCAGGTGCTCGTGGCAGGCGGCAGCAGCAGCGCCATGTCACCGGAGCCGCTGGCTTCGGTCGAGCTGTACAACCCGATCACTAGGTCCTGGACTGCGGCTGGCGACATGATCGAGGAGCGATCCGGTCACACGGTGACCCTGCTCGGGAACGGCCAGGCCCTGGTTGCGGGCGGCTGCTGCTACGACACCGGCACCTCGCTGACCTCGGCCGAGCTGTATGACCCGGGCAGCGGGGCGTGACGGGTCCGCTTCCTCAGGTGGCGCCGCATAGCGCAGACACAGCGCCCACGCACGCATCGCGCTCCGCCGGCAGCAACTCGACCGGTTCTCCGGCCTCCGCGCTGATGAGCCACTCGGAGCCCGCCGCGGGGCGAACCGCGATACGCGCCGCGGGCGCCCGCTCGCGCAGGAAGGTCACGATCGGTCCGAGGCCCGCATCCCCGTACTCCTCACGGATCGCCCCGATATCGACCACGACCAGGTCTGGCCGGCGCAGCACCACGGCCTGGTGCAGCCGTGCGGCGTCGTTGTAGAAGAAGGCCAGCGCGCCGCTCAGCATGCCGTCGAGATCAGCCGCCAGCTCCCGGTCGCGGGTCAGGCAGTAGACGAGCAGCTCTGGCGGTTGGGCATCCACGGGCAGGAGCGTAGCACCGGCTCGTGGGAAATCGGGCGGTACAATGGCTCGCCCATGAGCAGCACACCCGTTCGCCGCGCCGACGCTCGCCTCGCACCCGGTCATCCCGCGCTCGGGAACCTGCTCGGGCGCGTCTGGGCGGTCGACCAGGTGGGGGTCGAAGAGCGCGCCGCCTCCCTGGCGAAGCGGAGCATCAAGCGCGAGTCCAAGCTCTGGGCGCTCGACCTTGCGATCCGGATGATCGACCTCACCACGCTCGAGGGCAAGGACACGCCGGGCAAGATCCGCGCACTGGCCGGTAAGGCGCGCCGCCCAGACCCCACTGACCCCTCCATACCCAGCGTCGCCGCGCTGTGCGTCTACCCGAACCGGATCGCCACCGCCAAGGTGGCCCTGGCCGGGTCCGGCGTGAAGATCGCGGCGGTTGCCACCTACTTCCCATCGGGGCAGGCACCGCTATCGGTCAAGTTGGCGGACGTTCGTGAGGCGGTCGCCCTGGGGGCCGATGAGATCGACATGGTGATCGACCGCGGGGCCTATCTCTCCGGTGATTACGGGAAGGTGTTCGAGGAGATCGTCGCGGTCAAGGAGGCATGCGGTGAGGCGCACCTCAAGGTGATCCTGGAGACCGGCGAGCTCGAGACCTACGACAACGTCCGCCGGGCATCGGTTCTGGCCATGGCGGCTGGCGCCGACTTCATCAAGACCAGCACCGGCAAGGTGCAGCCGGCGGCGACCCTGCCGGTCACCCTCGTCATGCTCGAGGCGATCCGCGACTTCTACGCGCAGACCGGGCGTGCGGTCGGCATGAAGCCCGCGGGCGGGATTCGCACGGCCAAGCAGGCGATCGCCTACCTGACGGTCCTGTACGAGACGCTCGGGCCCGACTGGATGACCCCTGACCGATTCCGGTTCGGTGCCTCGACGCTGCTCAACGACATCCTCATGCAGATCCGCAAGGAGCGCAGCGGCCGCTACTCCGGCGGCGACTACTTCACCCTCGACTAGGCCGATGGTCGAGGTCACGCCCGGCACCATCGTCGTGTACTCCGACATCGGCTGCCCGTGGGCACACGTCGCCGTCTGGCGCCTGCACGACGCCCGGCGACGCCTCGGGCTGGAGGAGCGGGTCGCGTTCGATCATCGGGTCTTCCCGCTTGAGCTGTTCAACTCGCAGCCGACGCCGCGCGACGAGCTGGAGGTCGAGCTGGACGCCTGCTCGGCGCTGGCGCCCCGTGCCGGATGGCAGCCATGGAGCGCGCCGGCGTGGGCATGGCCGTCGACCCTGCTGCCGCCGATGGAGGCGGTGCAGGCCGCCAAGGAGCAGGGTCTTGCGGCGTCCGAGCAGCTCGATCGTGGCCTGCGCCGCGCCTTCTGGGGCGAGAGCCGCTGCATCAGCCTGCGTCACGTGATCCTGGAGGTCGCCGCGGAGTGCGACGGCGTCGATCTCGAGGCGTTGGCCGAGGCGTTCGACACGGGTCGGGCCCGGCACCTGGTCTTCGAGCAGTACGAGGTTGCCCGCAGCGGCGCGGTCGATGGCTCGCCGCACCTCTTCCTCAGCGATGGCACGAACGTGCAGAACCCCGGCATCGAGGCGACCTGGGAGGAGGGGAGGGACGGCTTCTGGCGCCCGACCATCGTGCGCGACGACCCGTCCGCCCACGACGACCTCCTGCGGGCCGCGGCTGCGGCCGGCTGAACGGCTCACGTTCGCATGCCCCGCGGCGTTTCACCTGGTGTGCATCTGCCGCCGTTCCAGTCGCTGATCGACGACCACGCCACGGAACTGCATCGGTTTCTGGTGGCCTCGGTTGGGCCGACCGATGCGGAAGACTGCCTGCAGGAGACATTCATCTCGGCCCTTCGAGCGTACCCGCGACTCCGCCATGCGGATCACCTGCGGGCATGGCTGTACACGATCGCCCAGCGCAAGGCGACCGATCTCATCCGGCGGCGCGCCCGACACCGCGCCGGCAACCTCGACGAGGCGGACCCCGCGCAATTGGCTACGGCGGCGCCCGGGGTTCCGGACGACGGCCTCTGGCGATCGGTCCGGACGCTGCCGCCCAAGCAGCGCGCGGCGGTGGTGCATCGGTTTGTCTTTGACCTGGCGTACGCACAGATCGCCGAGCGGATGGGCGTCAGCGAGGAGGCGGCGCGGCAGAACGTGAGCGCGGGGCTGCGGCGGCTGCGCATGGAGGTGACCTCGTGACCGATTTCGAACACGACCTGCGGGCGACGGCTCCCGCGGACGCTGATGCCGCCGGATTCGCCGAGGCGCTGGCGCGCCGCGCGGCCGATGCCGGGCTGCTGGACGTCGCCTACGCCACGGCCGATTCGCCGATGGGCGAGCTGACCGTCTTCGTCACCCCGCGCGGCCTCGTCCGCCTCGCCTACCCCGGGGAGCGGGAGGAGGAGCTGTTTGCGGAACTGGCCGACCGCGTCTCGCCGCGCATCCTGCGCGCGCCGGGACCGACCGACGAGGTGCGCCGGGAGCTCGACGACTACTTCGCCGGTCGCCGCCGGACCTTCGACGTTCCGCTCGACTGGTCGCTGGTGCGCGGCTTTGCCCAGGGGGTATTGCGCGCTACGGCCGCGGTTCCGTTCGGAGCCGTCACCACCTACGGGCGGCTTGCCGAAGCGGCAGGGTCGCCCCGCGGTGCGCGTGCCGCCGGCAATGCGCTCGGCTCGAACCCGATTCCGATCGTCGTGCCGTGCCACCGTGTGCTTCACGCCGACGGGGGACTTGGCGGATACACCGGTGGCCTCGACCGCAAGCGCTTCCTGCTCAGGTTGGAGGGCGCGCTGATAAGCGACCGGTAACGGGCGCCTGGGATGCTGACAGCGTGGAGCCGATGCGACTGGGGACCGTCTTCCGGGCTGTTCGCCTGCGTGGCCGATCGAGGCAGCGAGACGTGGCCGAGCGGGCCGGGACGTCGCCGTCCACGATCTCGCGAATCGAGCGTGGCCACCTTGGAACGCTTGCGATCGACACGCTGCTGGCCGTTGCCGCCGCGCTCGAGATCAAGATCGACTTCATGCCGCGTTGGCGCGGGGGCGACCTCGACCGGATGCTGGCCGCCGGCCACGGCCAGATGCATGAGCAGATGGCGCGACTGCTTCTTCGGCACACCGCCTGGATCGCCGTCCCGGAGGTCTCATTCTCGGTGTACGGCGAGCGGGGAGTGATCGACATCCTGGCCTTCCATCCCGCGCGGCGCGAGCTGCTCGTGATCGAACTCAAGACCCAGCTGGTTGACGTCCAGGAGTTGCTCTCCGCGGTGGATCGGTACCGACGCCTGGCACCCCGGTTGGCGGCCGACCGAGGATGGGTCGTGAGGGCCACATCGACCTGGGTCGTGATGCGCGACACGACAACGAATCGGCGCCGGGTGGCCGCTCACGCGACCGTCCTGCGCACCGCGCTGCCGGACGACGGTCGAACGCTGCGCCGCTGGCTCCGCGACCCTGCAGGAAGGCTTGCTGCGCTCTCTTTCCTGCCAGACGTGCATCCGGGGACCGCTAGAACGACTTCCACCGGCCAACACCGCGTCCGCCGGCCCCGTCCACGCTCAGGCCAGCCGTTGGGCCCGGCTCAGAACCATGCCAACGAGCCCATCCAGCCGCCTAACGGTCCACCGGTGGCAATCTGACACCAGATCCGACCTCCACTGACCGATAGCGGCCACCGGGTGCAAACCTGGCGAAGAAGGGCGGCCGGCGGGCGGCGCCGGAGCGCCGGAGCGGCGGAGCGCGGAGTGCCCCGTGCGATAATCGGCCGCGTGACGGTCACCGAGAAGCCCAAGAAGCCTAAGAAGCCCGAGAAGCCCGAGACCCTCCCCGCACCCGCCTCGTGGGGAATGACCGCCCGCGGCATCCCGTGGGAGTACGCCGCGGCACCCGAGTCGACCGATCACGTCGCCATCCGCCCGGAGTACGGCCTCTTCATCGGCAACGAGTTCCGGCCGGCCCGGCCGCGCGACACGTTCGATGTCATCAATCCCGCCACCGAGGAGCACCTCGCTCGCGTGGCCCGCGCTTCGAAGGCCGATGTCAACCGCGCGGTGGCAGCTGCCCGTGCCGCCCACGACACCGTCTGGTCGCGCCTCCCCGGCAGCGAGCGGGCGAAGTACCTGTACCGGATCGCGCGGATCATGCAGGAGCGGTCCCGCGAGTTCGCCGTGGTCGAGACGATGAACTCGGGCAAGCCGATCAAGGAGAGCCGCGACGTCGACGTGCCGCTGGCTGCCGCGCACTTCTTCTACTACGCCGGCTGGGCCGACAAGCTCGACTACGCGTTCCCCGGGCGCACGCCGCGGTCGCTGGGGGTGGCGGCGCAGATCATCCCCTGGAACTTCCCGCTCCTCATGCTGGCCTGGAAGATCGCCCCGGCCCTGGCGGCCGGCAACACGATCGTGCTCAAGCCCGCCTCGACCACCCCGCTGACCGCGTACCTGTTCGCCGACGTGGTGCGCCAGGCGGACCTGCCGCCGGGCGTGGTCAACATCATCACCGGACCCGGCGAGATCGGCATGGAGCTGGTCCGCCACCCCGACGTGAACAAGGTCGCCTTCACCGGATCCACCGCGGTCGGCAAGATGCTGGCTCGCGCCGTTGCCGGTTCCCGGAAGAAGGTCACCCTGGAGCTCGGCGGGAAGGCGGCCAACATCGTCTTCGACGACGCACCGCTCGACCAGGCGATCGAGGGTATCATCAACGGCATCTACTTCAACCAGGGCGAGGTGTGCTGCGCCGGCTCGCGCCTCTTCGTCCAGGAGAGCGTCTACGAACCGCTCCTCGACAAGCTCAAGGCGCGCCTTTCGACGCTGCGCGTGGGCGACCCGCTCGACAAGAACACCGATGTGGGTGCCATCAACTCGGCCGGGCAGCTGGCCAAGATCGCCGAGCTGGTGCAGTCGGGGATCGACGAGGGGGCCGACATCTTCCAGCCCGACTGCGTGCTGCCGGACCGCGGCTACTTCTTCCGCCCGACCCTGTTTACCGGCGTGAGCCAGAGCCATCGCATCGCGCAGGAGGAGATCTTCGGGCCGGTGCTATCGGTCCTCACCTTCCGCACCCCGGAAGAGGCGATCGAAAAGGCCAACAACACGCCGTACGGCCTGTCGGCCGGCGTCTGGACCGAAAAGGGCAGTCGCATCTTCAAGATGGTGGCCGCCATGAAGGCCGGCGTGGTGTGGGCCAACACGTTCAACCGGTTCGACCCGACCTCGCCGTTCGGCGGCTACAAGGAGTCCGGCTACGGGCGCGAGGGCGGCATCCACGGGCTCGGCGCCTACCTCGACCTGTCGGCCGACGGAGCCGATGGCCGATGAGCGTCGTATCGGTGACCGACATCGTCGCCGGCCTGACCGATGCCTGGCGCCCGGTCGACCTCGCCGTCGCGAACGACACCATCGTTCGACTCGCCCGGCTCGAGGGTGCCTACGACTGGCATCACCACGAGGAGGATGAGCTGTTCCTGTGCTGGGAGGGCGCCTTCCGGATCGAGCTGGAGGGCTCGGCGCCGGTCGGCCTCGAGCGCGGCGACATGTTCGTTGTCCGCGCCGGGACGGAACACCGTCCGGTGGCCGACGCGCCGGCCTACACCCTGGTGATCGAGAAGCCGGAGACGGAGCAGCGGAGCTGATGGCAGCGCGCCGCCGACCCGCCACGAAGCCTCGCGCCCAGCGTGCCCTGGTGACCACGAACGGGCAGCCCCTGGCGGCTGATCGGCTCGGCGTGCGCAAGACCTACAAGCTGTACATCGGCGGTGAGTTCCCGCGGACCGAGTCCGGGCGCGCGTACGAGATCACCGGTGCCCGTGGCGAGCCGCTGGCCAACGCCTGCCGCGGGACGCGCAAGGACATCCGCGACGCGGTGCGCGCCGCCCGCCAGGCGCTGCCGGGGTGGTCTGCCAGGACGGCGTACAACCGCAGCCAGATCCTGTACCGCATCGCCGAGCTGATGGAGGGGCGGCGCGACCAGTTCATCGGTGAGGTGATGGCCGCAGAGGGCGTCGGCCGCCAGCGAGGAACGCGCCTGGTGAACGCGGCGATCGACCGTTGGGTCTGGTACGCCGGCTGGGCCGACAAGTACACGCAGCTGATGGGCACCGTGAACCCGGTGGCCGGCAGCTATTTCAACTTCAGCGTCCCGGAGCCGACCGGCGTGGTCGGCGTCATCGCACCGGAGGGATCGAGCCTGCTGGGCCTCGTCAGCCGGCTGGCGCCGGTCGTGGTGTCCGGCAACTGTGCGGTGGTGCTGGCGTCGGAGTCGCGCCCGCTGCCGGCTGTCACGCTCACCGAGGTGCTTGCCACTTCCGACGTGCCCGGCGGCGTGGTCAACCTGATCACCGGTCTGCGCCGGGAGCTGGTCAGCCATCTGGCTGGCCACATGGACGTCAACGCGCTCGACGCCTACGGGCTCGACCCCGCCGTGGCGGCCGCCATCGAGGAGACGGCAGCGGAGAACGTGAAGCGCCTGGTTCGCCCGCCGGCGGGTGGGGCCGATGCCGTCGACTGGCTGAGCCCGGGTGCGCAGTCGCCATACCTGATCGGCGAGTTCACGGAGACGAAGACCGTCTGGCACCCGATCGGGGCCTAGATCCGGCCCACGCTGGGCTGGTTGGCCATCAGGACATTTGAGAACCGTCCGATGTCAGAACCGCAGCAATATCCACGTGACGCCGGCGAACATCAACGAGACAGAGCGCTCCATCCGAAGCCAGTGGTGAGGTTTCGTTGACTGCGAGACGACCAGCGCGCATTCTTGATCCCAGACTGTGCTCACGCAACACGCCCCTCCTCAACGGTCGCCGGCCATGAAATCCCGGACCTGGGTCCCCTTCCTCGCCGGGCTTCTCATGCTGGGACTGCCGCTCAACGCAGCAGCGCACGAACCGAACGACGGCTCGCTGGCCGCGGCATGGAGTTTTCGCCACGCGCTCGGCTTCAATACTGATGCGGACTACCTGGCGACGGTGGCGGCCTCGGACGACGCAACTACTGAGTTTGGCGTGCCGCTCACGCCCGATGAGGCGCGGGAAATCCGTAGACGGAATGCGGTCTTGGACTCCGCGGCTTCGCTGGTGAAAGCCGTGTATTCGAACCCGAGTGAATTCGCGGGCGTATGGCTTGACCACCTGGCTGGCGGTGTTCTCGTCGTCGCCGTTACCTCAGAATACGGTCTGTACCTCGCGGAACAGCACGGGGCATCGGCCGTTGGGGCCGAAATTCGTCAGGTCGCTCATCCGTACGCCGAACTTGCTGGGCTTGCTGATCGAATTGGCGCCCAGCAGGACGCGTTGCGGGCCTCGGGGGCTGCCATCACTGGCTGGTACGTGGATGAGATCCATAACCGTGTTCAGGTGGACCTTGCTTCGGCCACCCCTGAGGCCCGCGCCATTGTTGCAGACCGCTTTGGGCCGGCCGTCGCAGTCGGTGAGGCGTCCTTCGTTGACGTGACCTGCAACTACATCTCATCCTGCACGCCCTGGCGCGGCGGCATCGACATTCAGCGCCCATTCACAGGCGGCACCGAATACTGCACCTCCGGTTTCACGGCGCGCCCCACCGGATCTTCTTCGACGCGGTATCTACTCACGGCCGGGCATTGCGGATCAGGGCTTTGGAAGCATGCTGGCACGACCATCGGTACGACGACGAGGAATTCCCTCGACCTCACATCTCCCATCAGTGACTCACAGCGCATACCGATGAGCCCCGCCGGTCAGGGGACCCCGTATAACGTCATCTACCTGACCACGTCTGTCACGGCATCACCCATAACGAGCCAGGTGAATCAAGTGGACGCAACCCTGGGGACGACGTTGTGCGCCGCAGGCCGGGGCAGTGGGTATCGGTGCGGAATCATCACCGCAAGGGCATACCAGCACAACGTAGCGGGAAAGATCATGTACTCAACCCGGGCGGATTTTGGCAGCGCGGGCGGAGATAGCGGAGGACCGGTCTTTTCTGGTCACCGGGCGTTTGGCACCGTCTCTCAAGCGGCAGGGGGTGCAAATGGTGACACGCTCTTCAGCCCCATTGACTTTGTAATGACCGACCTGGGCACTCGACTCTGCCTGAACTCATCTTGCAGCTGACGTGAGTTGGCCGAGCATGAGCGCCCTCTCGTCAGACCTGGGTGCTCGAATCCTTCCCTCGGCTTCCGACTGTGCATCATGACCACACCGCGAGCGCGAGGGCGGCTCCAATCCTGGTGCACTGCGGCAGGGCTTGCGTCTGTACTTCTAACGGGGGCATGCCTTCCAACCGAATTGCCACTGACCGCTGACGACTCCGTGCAGCGTGTCGCATTCTGCAACGCAGACGTGGTCAATCCACAGGTAGGCGGCATATTGAGAGGGAATCGTAACGACCCGGAGTTGGTGTGGCTCGAGACAACGCGCGCGGGTCGAGTCAGCCTCCGGTGGCCTGCAGGGTTCAAGGTGCGCTTCGACAGTGAGCGGGTCATCCTCGACGAGGGGGGAACGCAAGTATTCAAGTTGGACCAATCATTCATACTCACCCAGGTGCCATGGTCGGAGCATCGTGGCACGCCAGAAGATCCCTATGTCGTCCATGGGTTGCTGGCCGGGTCCACAAGTTGCTGGGACTTCGTACGCGAGCGAGCCTCCTCCTCCGCGTAACGGATTCACGGCTTACACCTATCGATTCGCTAGGTCTACTTAGGTGACCTGGGCCGCGGCGAGAAGTCGACCAGGGCGGCGTATCGAGTTGCCCCGCGGGTGTGCTCGGTGGGACCCATTGGTCTAGATCCAGCCCATCCAGCCGGCGACCGCTGAGCCGAAGAGGACCGCTGTCAGCAGGGTGATCAGCCCGGTCAGGCCCCAGGCCAGCACGTTCAGCCAGGTCGGGTTGGTGTGGGTGCCCATGATTCGCGGGTTGTTCACCAGCCTGAGCATGAAGAACAGGATGATCGGCAGCAGGATCCCGTTGAGGTACTGGCTGATCAGGATCAGGCCGATCAGGGGCAGCCCCGGGATCAGGACCACCGCCGCGCCGATGACGATGAGCGCCGTATAGAGACCCATGAAGACCGGTGCTTCGCTGAACTTGCGGCTGATGCCGGACTCCCAGCCGAACGATTCACACACCGTGTAGCTGGTCGTCAGCGGCACAACGGTGGCGGCCAGGACCGATGCGCCGAACAGGCCGATCGCGAAGAGCACCTGCGCGAACTCGCCGGCGACGGGGACCAGCGCGTGCGCGGCGTCCTCCGCGGTCTCGATGGTGACCCCCGTGCCGTACAGCGTCGCGGCGGTCACCACCACGATGAAGACGGCCAGCGCGTTGGTCCAGACCGCTCCCAGTACCGCATCAGCGCGGCCCAGCCCAAGCTCCTCGGGGCCAAGCCCCTTGTCGGCGACCGACGACTGGAGGTAGAAGAACATGTACGGGGTCACGGTCGTGCCGAGCGTGGCGATCATCAGCAGCAGGATGCTCGGCTCGAGGCTGAGCGAGGGGCTGATCATCGCGCGGCCGACCTCGCCCCAGTCGGGTCCGGCCACGAATGCGCTCACCACGTAGGCGCCCAGCACCACCGCCACCGACAGGAAGACCCGCTCCACCACGCGGTACGACGCGAAGACGACCAGGGCCCAGATGCCTGCCGCCACCAGCGGGACGCTGGCGAAGCGGGGGACGTTGAGGATCTCCAGGGCGGCGGCCACGCCGGCGAACTCGGCGACGCTGGTCGCGCCGTTGGCGACCAGCAGGACGATCATCGCGAAGAAGGTCCAGCGCACGCCGAAGTCGTCCCGGATCAGATCGCCGAGGCCCTGCCCCGACACGGCACCCATGCGGACCGCCATCTCCAGCACGATCAGCAACATCACCGTGGTGATCGGCATGATCCAGAGCAGCGAGAGTCCGGTCTCCGCGCCCAGCACGCTGTACGTGGCGATGCCGCCCGCCTCGGTTCCGGCCAGGCCGGCGATCAGTCCGGGACCGAGCACGCCCAGGAAGGCCATGATCCCCGTCCGGTGGATGCGGAAGTTCGGCAGGCGCTGCCGGATCGAGCGGCGCGCGCGCCGAATGGCCCGGGGTACGCGAAGACGCGTGGTCACCGCTCGTCGACCGGCTCGAAGACCTCGGGCAGCCGCTTGCGCCAGCCCTCGCCGAGCGCTCGCTCCAGGGCGTCGTCGACGGTCACGATGCCCCGCATCCGGCCAGCTTCGTCAACCACCGGCAGGGCCAGCAGGTTGTATCGGGCGATCGCGGCACCGACCTGCTCCGCGTCGAGATCGAGCTGCACGCTGATCGGTTCTGAGCGCATGAACTCGCGCACTGCGGTGTCGGGCGGCGCGACGATCAGCCCGCGCAGGGTGATGGTGCCGACCAGCGTCCCATCGGTGTCCGCCACGTAGAGGTAGTAGACGTGGTCGGCGTCCGGGTGCAGCTCCCGGAGCTGGTCGATCACCTCCTGTGCTGTCTCTTCGAGTCGCACGGTGATGTAGTCGGTCGTCATCAGCCCGCCGGCCGTCTCCTCGCCGTAGGCGAGCAGTTCGCGGACATCTGACGCCTCCTCGGGCTGCATCAGGCCCAGCAGCTCCTCCTGGCGCTCGTCCGACAGGTCCGCCATCAGGTCCGCCGCCTCGTCAGGCCCCATCTCCTCCAGGATGTCGGCCGCGCGCTCGGGAGTCAGGGCCTCGAGCAGGTCCACCTGGTCGTCAGCATCGAGCTCCTCGAACACGTCGGCGGCGCGCTCGTCGTCGAGTGCCGCCAGGATCCCGGCCCGGTCACGCGGGGCGAGCTGCTCGACGATGTGCGCCACGTCCGCGGGGTGCAGCGTGGCCAGCGCCTGGTGCGGGACACGCAGCTTCAGGCTCGAGACGCTCGACTCGACGGGGTCCACGTCCTCCCACTGGATGTAGTTCTCCGCCTCGATGCGCAGTGCCCGCGCCAGCCGCTCGCCGGGCCCGGACAGGCCGAGCCGGCGGAGGAGTCCCGCCAGCCCGACGTCGACCGCCACCAGGCGCAGCCGGCCGTCGACGGGCGCCAGCTGAATGTCGTTGACGCGCACGATCTTGCGGTCCTCGACGTCCACGATCTGCTTGTCGAGCAGGTTGAGCCAGAGCCGGATCTCGTCGGGCCGCTGGCGGAAGCTGGTGATGTCGATGCTCGCCGTGTGCAGCCTGGCCCCGGCCGTGTCGATCGCCTCGACGTCACTCCACGGCACGAAGATGTCGCGACCGCCGGTGACGCGCACCACGACGCCGGTGACGGGCGGGTATTCCTCGCCGAGGGCCACGATCAGGTCGCGAACCTTGCCAAAGGTACCGCCGTCCCGATCGCGGACCGCTCGGCCGACGAGCTGGCTCAGGAAGAGCATGAACAACCACCTCGCTTCTCGCGTCGGCTCACTGACGTCGCGCGCAGGTGGTCGGGGAAATGTGGCGGGTTCTGAAGCGGGGGCCCGACGCTAGGCGGTGACCCTCGCACCCGTCATCGGCCGGGGGCGCGCGCAGACGTGACTACCTGAAATGTCGTCCACCGTGGATCGGATGCGCCTCGGTGCTGGCTTGGCGAGCGCGCACGCCGCGGGGCGAGCGAGCCGGGCTGATTCTAGACCGATACGAGGCTCGCCGGTACCCCGTCAGTGGTGGTCCGAAGCGGGGCGTGCGACCCACGCCGGACCGTCCGCCTGCGCCGCGCGAACCCGGGCGCGATGGCGCGCGACCTTGGCCTGGTTGCCGCAGGTGCGCATGTCGCACCAGCGTCGTCGCCCGGTCGGCGAGCGATCGACAAACACGAGGCGGCACGCGTCGTTGTCGCAGATGCGGAGCCGATCCGGTGCGTCGTCGGCAAGGAACTGCGCCAGCGAACTGGCGATCGTGGCGCGTGCCTGGTCCAGGCGGTCGCCAACCTGCGCGAACGCATACCGCGTGCCGTCCGGATCGGTCTCAAGCTGGTGGTAATGCAGGCCATGTCGCAGGATGTGATTCAGTCGGCGCAGCTGGATCCTCGTCGGACGTCCGCGCGCCGCCACCTCGGTCGAGATGGCGCGCAGCACGTCCCTGAGGTGGCGGAACCGCTGGAGCCGTCGAGCCGCCTCGGCCGTATTCCGGCGGAGCGTGAATGCCTCAGCCGACTGCGCACGGTCGCTGATCAGACGCTGTGCACGCAGCCAGGCGAGCAGGGTGTCGGTGTCGGGGACCTGGTCCTCCACGATCCCGCGGGTGTAGGCCAGCGTATTGGCGAACGCGACGAACAGTTCACCCTCCTGGGCGGGCTCGTGGGGACCGGCGACGTCGGGGGCTCGTTCGACCATCTGTAACCATTGTAATGGACTTGACAAGTTACCGACAAGCGCCTACCATCGCCTTGTAACCAGTGGTCTGGCATGCGGCAGTTACAGGCCGCATGGGAGCAGGAGAAATGTTGGAACTCGCATTCATCATCGCGATCATCGTCGCGTTCGACCTCGCCGCACTGCGTTGGGGAGTCGACAGCTCTTCACACAACGGGTCGGGCCGAACCAACTGATCGGTCTCCGTTCTACATCGACAATCAACGAGCCCGCTGCGGGGCTTGCATCGAACCTGGAGGTCACCACCATGAGCCGAGGAGCCAGTTACCTCGGCCTGCTCGCCGCGCTGAAGCAGGAAGAGATCCTTCGTGAGGCACGCAGCCATGAGCGGGCAATCACGGTCATCGAGCGCCGCGACCGGCGCTCACTGGGAGCCAGCCTGCTCCGCGCGCTCCGCGCTCGCCGGCCCTAGTCCCCGCCAACCACGCACCAGAGGCCCGATCCCGGCGAGGGGTCGGGCCTCTTGCATGCCCGTAGAATGACCGGCATGCCGCGACCCAGGGCCGTATCGCGCTCTCCCGAACCGGTCGTTACCAACGCGGAACTGGCCCGCATCTTCGGCGAGATCGCGGACATGCTGGAGATCTCCGGTGAGCTGGTCTACAAGTCGGTCGCCTATCGGCGCGTTGCCGACGCCGTCGAGCGCTGGCCCGATGACGTCGCCGCCCTCTTTCGCAGCGGGACACCGCCGAAGGTGCCCGGGGCCGGCCCCGCCCTCAGCGCAAAGCTCGCGGAGCTGTCCGAGACGGGCCGGCTCGCGTATCACGATCGCCTGCGGGCCCAGGTTCCGGCCGGCCTGCTCGACGTGCTGCGCGTACCGGGCATCGGTCCGCGCACGGCTCGACTGCTGCACACCGAACTTGGCATCGACTCGCTTGACGCGCTGCGGGTCGCCGCGGAGGAGGGCGTGCTGCGTGGACTCAAGGGCCTTTCTGCGCGCACCGAGGAGAACATCCTCGCGGGCATGGCTCGGCTGGCCGACCGTGAGCGCCGACTCCTGCTCCACGATGCCGACCGCCTGGCGGCCTCACTGGTCGAGCAACTCCGGGCGGTGGTCGGCGTGCGGAAGATCGAGGCAGGGGGTTCGCTCCGACGTCGCGCGGCGACCATCGGCGACCTTGATCTCCTGGCTGCCACTGACGAGCCGCGCGGGCTGATCGCAGCGTTCGGAACGCTGCCAGAGGTGGATCGCGTGCTGAGCGCCGGGACGGACAAGTCGAGCGTCGTGCTGAGGTCCGGGACGCAGGTCGACCTGATGGTCTGTACGCCAGCTGCGTGGGGGAGCCACCTCGTGCATTTCACGGGCAGCCGTGCGCACAACGTCGCCCTCCGCGGGATGGCGCTTGAGCGGGGGCTGTCACTGTCGGAGAAGGGCCTTACCGCGCTCGAAGACGGTGCGCTCGTGCTCGCCGCATCCGAGGTCGACGTCTACGAGCGCCTCGGGCTCCCCTGGATCGCCCCTGAGCTGCGCGAGGATGCCGGCGAGATCGCCGCGGGACTGGCGGGTACGCTTCCCCAGCTGGTCACCCTCGACGACCTGCGCGGCGACACCCACGTGCACTCGAACTGGACCGATGGTGTCGACTCGATCGAGGCGATGGCGCAGGCGGCCCGGGCCAGGGGTCACGAGTGGATGCTGCTCACCGATCACTCACCGTCCCTCGGCATTACCCGCGGCCTGACCCTGGACCGCGTGGCGGAGCAGGGCGTTGAGCTGGCAAGGCTGAATGTGCAGCTCGCTCCGTTTCGGATCCTGCATGGGACGGAGATGGAGATCCGAGCCGACGGCAGCCTCGACTATCCCGATGAGGTATTGGCTCGATTCGACCTCGTTGTCGCCAGCGTGCACACTGCGCGCGGCCAATCCACCGAACAGCTGACCCGCCGGACGCTGGCCGCCATCGAGAATGAGCACGTGGACGTGATCGCGCATCCGACCGGGCGGATCGTCAATCGCAGGGATGCGGTCGACCTCGAGTGGCCGCGCGTCTTTGCCGCGGCCGCGCGGACCGGAACGGCGCTTGAAGTCAATGGCAGCCCTCGCCTGGATCTTGACGATTCGCTGGCGCGCGCCGCCGGAGCTGCCGGGGCGCGGCTGACGCTGGCGAGCGACGCCCATCGCACCGAGGAGCTCGACCAGCTCTCGTACGCCGTTGCGACCGCTCGCCGCGCCTGGGCGACCGCCTCCCAGGTGCTGGGCACGCGCGGCGCGGCTGCGCTCCTCGAGATGGTGCGATGACCACTGGCCGGATCGGGCAGGCACGCTGGCAGGCGGCCATGCGCCGCGTCGAACGCCCTGACGCAGTTGCGCTCTCGCTGGTGCTCGCCGGTCTGGCCACCTGGGGCTGGATCGCGTCTCCGTTCTGGCTGGCCGCGGTGATCGCGCTCCAGCTGGTCGTCGGCGGGATCGGGACCGTGGTGATCCTTGGGCCGGTCCGCCCCGTGTTCGGCTTCGCTCGCTACGCCACCCCAGCCGTGGCCGCCGTCGCGGTCACCCTCCTGGGGCGCCTGATCGACGGCAGCACGCTATTTCTCGCCGCGCCGATCGCCGCCATCGGGCTGCTGGCGGTCACCTGGTCCGAACTGAGGCTGCCGGATGGGCGTGCGCCCCGCCTGATGGTCGAGCTCACCTCGGTCGGGATCTGCTTCGCCATGGCCGCAGGTATCGGCGGCATCTTCGCGCGGAACGCATGGCCACCGACCGTCATCCTGCTCGTGGTCGCGCTGGCCGTGCCAGCACTCCGGTCGTCGGAGTTGCGAGGTCGGTACGGCATCCATGCCGTGGGACAGGCCGTGCTGCACCTCCTGGCTGTCGCGCAACTGTGGGTTGCCCTCGCCGTTCTGCATCTCCCCGGTGTTGTGGGCGCTGCGATCCTGGCGCTCGGCTTCCATGCCTGGGCCGGCGCCGCCGAAGCCCTCGACACGGGAGCCTCGGGGCGGGCGGTCCTCGTCGAGTTTGGGACGCTCGCGGTCCTTGGACTGGCCGTCGCGCTCCTGTTGCATACCGGCTGATCCGCTCCCGTCACTCCCGGTGGAGGCTCGCGTTGACACCCCCGACGGGCTCTGCTACAACAAGGCGCCTTTCGACCCGGTGAGTCCGCAACAGGGGGATCGATCGCGCTGTTACCGCCTTCGGAGACGTTGGGAGACGATGACGCTCGGGGAGACGGAGACCACCAACCGGCAGCGACGACACCTGACCGAGCTCGCCATCCAGCAGGCGACGCGACGTGAGTGGGAGGCGGCCGTCCGGAGCAACCGCGAGCTCCTTGAGCTCGGCGGCGACACCGACGGCTACAACCGTCTTGGCAAGGCGCTGGCCGAGCTTGGCCGGCACGCGGAGGCCCTCGATGCCTACGAGGGTGCGCTGGCCCGTGACGCCACCAACCAGATCGCGCGGCGCAACGTCGAGCGACTCCGGGTGATCGCGTCCGGCGAGGTAAGCGTCACCGATGGCAAAGGGGGCCAGGCGCCCGCCGCGCATTTCATCGAGGAGATGGGCAAGACCGGCCACGCCAGACTCATCAACCTGCCGCCGGCCAAGCAGCTGGCCTCGCTCTCGCCAGGCGACAGCGTGGAGCTCACGCTCGACGGATCCCACCTCCTTGCGCGGGTTGGCGGCGTCGAAATCGGGCATGTCGAGCCCCGCGTGGGCGCCCGGCTCGCCAAGTTGATGAAGAGCGGAAACCGGTATGAAGCGGCCATCACCACCGTCGACCGCACCGAGGTGCGGGTCTTCATCCACGAAGCGTTTGCCCATCCGTCGAACTACGGAAAGGTCTCGTTCCCGGCAAGCGCGACCGCCAGGGTGGGCGACGTCCGACCCTACATGAAGGGCACCGCGCTCCGCTACGATGGTGACGAGGAGGAGACCGAGGAGAACGAGGAGGAGTCCGAGGAGGTTGAGGAGCTCGACACCAGCCTTCCGGAGTTCACCGCGGAGCCCGATCTCGAGGAAGACCTGCTCGAAGAACCGTAGGAGCCGATGACCGAGGCAGACCGGAAACGACTCGATTCAGTCGTGCTCCCGCGGCGCCTCCCGGTCCTGGCGCTCCTGGAGCGCTACTTCCCGTCTCCGGCCGACAACCAGCTCGACGCAGAGCTCGCGGCCTTCGCCAAGCCCGGCGACACCGTCCTCGATCCATGGGCCGGGACCGGCTGGACCGCGCGGCGGGCCGTAGCACGCGGCATGCGGGTGGTGGCCGCGGATCCCAGCCCCTTCGCGCAGCTTGCCGCCCAGGCATTCCTGCTCGCACCGGAACCCGCGGTCCTGGACGCTGCCTTCAACCAGCTCGCCGCATCGCGGCGGGTCGACGTGCCGCTGCGTCAGCACATCGAGGAGCTCTACTCGACGCGGTGCGCCGCCTGCCGCCGGCCGGTGGTGGGCGAGCAGTTCATCTGGCCCCGGGATGGAGATGCGCCCGGCCGCAAGGTCTACCGCTGCGCCAACTGTGACACCTCGGGCGGTCCCGTCGAACGAGTGGCTCCGGTCGATGACGCGGACCTGGCCAAGCTGGGGATCGACCGCCCAGCAGCCAACGAGACCGCCGCCCTGCCGGTCCTCGACACGCCCGACCTCGACGATGATCTGCCTCCCGCACCGGTGGGTCTCACCGGCGAGCTGGACCCCTCCGAGGAGCCGCCGGGCACGCTCGGCGAAGGTGGCGGCCCGCCGCCGCCTCCGCAGGCCGCGGTCGATCCACCGACCGGCTCCGCACGCGCGGCCCGACCGCGCTTTGCCTCCACGGTGCATCCCGACCCGGCCCCACAGGCCGCCATCGACGTTCGGCAGAGCCTGCACTACCAGCAGCTGCGCGATCGCTTCCCGGTTCTCGATGGGCAGTCGGAGCTCATCGAAGAGCTGCTCGACCTGTACACGCCGCGCAACCTCTATGCGCTGCAGACCATCGCCAACAAGATCGAGACCGAGTTTCGAGATCAGCCGCTGACTGCCGTCTTCCGGCTTGCGTTGGCCGCGTGCCTGCTGCCGGGAAGCCGGCTGAATGGCTATCCGGGCCGCGTGGCATCGCTGCGCATCAGCGGCGGGCACGTTCGGCAGCCGGCGTCGCGACACCAGCGCGAGGTCAACGTATGGCGCCTGTTCGAGGCTGCCGTGGGCGACGTGCGGACCGCCATCGCCGCGCTCGGGCGTGATCGGCGCAGCGCTCGCTTTGCCGCGGATCTCGAGGAGCTGGGGGGCGTCGGCGCGGCGAATCTGCTCTGGATCCGATGCCGGCCGGCGGTCGTTGGCCAGTACCTTCCCCCGGCAGGGATCGACTTCGTCCTTGGTTCGGTGCCGCCGGCGGCCAGCGCCGACGAGATGAGCTTCGAATACCTGGCCACGGCCTGGCTCCTGGGTCGCGAGGCGGCCGAGACGCTCCGACTGGAGCCGATCTTCGGCACCCCCGCCCCGCGCTCCGAATCGGCCGAGCCGACAGCGCTCCGACATGCGCTCGCCTCGGCGGCCGACGCCCTCAAGCCCGGAGGCTGGTGCAGCATCCTGCTCGAAGGCGCCGACCTCGACCGGATCCTGTCGACAGCCGTCGCGGGAGCCGCCGCGGAGCTCGAACTGGTGGACGTGATCCACCGTGAGTCGATCCGCTCCGGAGACGCGATGGCGCTTCACTTCCGCAAGCCGTCCGCGGAGGACCGCCTCCGGGATGCGGTGCTGCCGGACGCGCTGCGGTTGGGCGCGGAGGACGGACACCTCACCTACCCCGAGCTGGCCGAAGCGATCGACCGCGCCGCGACGACGCTCCTCCGGGAACGCGGTGAGCCCGCCGGACTGATCCGCATCGCCGCCGCGGTGCTTGTCGAGTTGCAGCGATCGGGGCTGCTGAGCCGAATCGCCGCCAGCCGTGGCGGGGTGCCGCAGCACGCCGACCGCGCCGAGACGGAGGAGGGCGCGCCGCCGTCCGCCGAATCCGGTGGGGAGCAGCGGAGCGATCCGCTCGGACAGACCGGCGCCGCGCTCCTGCCGACGCTCCTGCGCGAGGAGCTGCGTCGTGACGATCACCCGTCGCTGCTTCGGGTCGCGGACGGCGATCGGCCGCTCTGGTGGCTGCGGCAGGAGGAGCTGGCCGAGTCGCCGCTCGCCGATCGCGTCGAGTGGGCGGCCGTGTCCATCCTGGCGACCGCCGGCCGCCTCGACGAAGCGGCCTTCCTGGAGCGCATCTATGCCCTCTTCCCGGGACTGCAGGCCCCCGACGAGGAGTTGGTGCGCGCCTGCCTCGCGGCATACGCGTCGGTCGGGGAGCGCGGACAGCTGCGCAGCGAGGAGGACCTGGCGCAACGCGCCGACGACCATGCTCGGGTCATCGGCGCGCTCGTCGACTACGGCCACCGCCTCGGGCTGCGCGTCTGGGTGAGCAAGCGGGAGCAGGAACGTCCCTACGCGGGGGCGACGCTGGGCGATCGACTGCGTGACGACGAGCGACGCGCGTACCTGCCACTGATCATCCGGGCTCCCGGCGAGCCGCTCGCGGCGGTCGACGCCATCTGGTACCTGCGCGGCAAGCTCGCCTTCATGTTCGAGGTCGAATGGACAGCCATGCTCGGCGATCCGATCCTGGGGCGTGGTCGGCAGATCGATCCAAGCGACCAGCAGGCGCGCTTCTGCGTGATCCCCGCCGAGCGGACCGAGCTGGTCCGCCTCAAGCTGGAGCGGTCACCGTGGCTTCGGGCCGAGGTTGCGCGACAGAACTGGCACTTCCTGAAATGGCAGCACCTGGACACCCTGATTGAGCGCGACGGTGCCGGCCTCGATTGGCTCGAACCGATGCTTGGCCTTGACCCGCTGGTCGAGCGGGGAGGCGAGCAGCTCACGATGTTCGGGGAGTGAGGCGGATCGTCGTCGTTGACCGATCGGCGTAGACTCGGGCGCGGGAGTGTCGCGGTTCCCCCCTGCGGCACTCCCGTCCTATTCGGAGCGGCTCGCGGTCACTCGGCTGATCGCTTCGGACCGCCCGCCCTGCGGCCGAGAGCGCGGCGGACCACGGTCATCACCTCGCTGACGTAGGGTTCGCCCTGCCCGGTCTGGATGGCGTGGTTGAGGCACCCATCGATGTGATCCTCGAGCAGGAGCAGGGCAACCCCATCGGCGGCTGCGGTCAGCGCCTCGACCTGCTGCAGGATGTCCAGGCAGTACGCTTCGTCCTCCACGAGCCGCTGGATCCCGCGCGCCTGGCCTTCGATGCGCCGAAGGCGGTTCAGCAGGTCATGCTGGTCCTTGGTGTACGAGTGCCGGAAATGTCCGGCCTCTCCCGTCGTGTTGTCCATACTCGGGGGTAGTATGCGGAGCCCGACCGGCACCGGTCAACCGGTCAGATCGGGTCGGTCTCCGGTTCGCGTTACCATGCCCCGAGCATGCCCGATCTCGAACGCCACGAGCTGATCAGCCCGATTGATCGCGTCCTGGTCATCTTCAGCCACCCCGACGACGCCGAGTTCTCGGCCGCCGCCACGATCGCCCTCCTCGCGGCGTCCGGGGCCGCCATCGACTACCTGGTGACGACCGACGGCGGCAAGGGGACCGAGGACCCGTCGGTGACGCCCGCCCAACTCTCCGCCACCCGTGAGGCCGAGCAGCGAGCTGCCGCCGACGCACTGGGGGTCGGGGAGATCGTCCATCTCGGCTACCCGGACGGGTATCTCACCCCCTCGCTCGAGCTGCGACGAGACATCGTGCGACAGATCCGGCGGCTGCGGCCGGATCTGGTGATCGCGCAGAACCCGGTCCGCCGGATGGACGGCAACCCGTTCATCGGTCATCCCGACCACCTGGCGACCGGAGAGGCGACCCTCGCGGCGGTCTACCCGGCCGCGCGCGACCGGCTCAACTTCCCGGAGCTGATCGCCGAGGGACTCGAGCCGTGGAAGGTTCGCCAGGTGCTCGTCTCCGGCGTGGAGCGCCCGAACCTGTACCTCGACGTTTCAGGCACCTTCGAGCGGGGACTGGCTGCCCTGATGAAGCACGCCAGCCAGATCGCCGACCCGCCGGCCGCCGCTGATCGCGTGCGCCAGCGCGCCGAGGAGTCGGGCGCTGACGCCGGGATGCCGCTCGCCAACGCATTCCTCTCGATCCTGCTCACATGACACGGGCACGGCCGCGATGATGCGGCACTGGGGCTCCGGTGGAGAGGGGCCGAATCTGCGCGCCAGGCCGGGAAGCGGCCCTGCCACCTTCCGGCAGATCGTCGGATTCTTCGCGCCGTATCGCAAGCGACTGTGGGTGATCGCCGGCCTGATCGTGCTGACCGTCAGCGTGGGCGTCGTCAACCCGATCCTGCTCAAGCTGATCATCGATAACCTGCTCGGTCCCAAGGACCTGGGCCTCCTCTGGCTGCAGACCGGCCTGATGGTGGTGCTGCCGATCGTCACGAGCCTGATCGGTGTCTGGCAGTCCTATCTCTCCAACGTGGTGGGGCAGCGGGTGATGGACGACCTGCGGCTGGCCCTCTACAGCCACCTGCAGTGGATGCCGCTCCGCTTCTTCACCGATACGCGCACCGGCGAGATTCAGAGCCGGATCGGCAACGACGTCAACGGCGTGCAGTCGGTGGTCACCGATACGGCCGCCTCGCTGCTGGCCAACTTCGCGACCGTCGCCACCACCGTGATCGCGATGCTGATCCTCGACTGGCGGCTGACCGTGCTGAGCCTGGGCATGCTGCCGGTCTTCGCCTACATCACCTACCGCGTCGGGAAGGTGCGCCGCGAAGTGAGCGGCGCCACGCAGCGGTCGCTCGCCGAGGTGAGCGCCATCACCCAGGAGTCGCTCTCCGTCTCCGGGATCCTGCTCTCCAAGACGTTCGGCCAGCAGCGTGCCAGCATCGCGAAATTCGGCCGCGAGTCGCGACGGCTCGGTGATCTCCAGATCCGCCAGCAGATGATCGGGCGCTGGTTCTTCGCCCTGATCGGCACCTTCTTCTCGATCGCGCCGGCGCTCGTCTACATGCTGGCCGGTAACCTGATCATTGGTGGCGACACGAGCGTCTCGGTGGGTACCATCGTCGCTTTCACGACCCTGCAGAGCCGCCTCTTCTTCCCGCTCGGCCAGCTGATGAATGTCCAGGTCGAGATCCAGGGTGCCCTGGCGCTCTTCGATCGGATCTTCGAATACCTGGAGATGCGTCCTGAGATCACCGATGCACCCGATGCGCTCACCCTCGACCCGGCCACGCTGCGCGGCGAGGTGCGATTCCGAACCGTCTCCTTTGCCTACCCACCGTCCGCCGCCCAGTCGCTCGCTCAGGCCGAAGGCGAGGCAGCGGAGACCGATGGGCTCGCCGTTCCGACCCCGACCCGGCCGTTCGGCATCAGTGACATGGAGTTCACCGCCCGTCCCGGTGAGCTGGTGGCGCTGGTGGGTCCGTCGGGAGCAGGCAAGACGACCGCCACGTACCTGATCCCGCGCCTCTATGACGTGACTGGCGGCGCGGTCGAGATCGATGGGATCGACGTCCGACAGATCCGCCTCGAGTCGCTCGGCCGATCGATCGGCGTCGTCACGCAGGAGACCTACCTGTTCCACGCGTCGGTGCTGGAGAACCTGCGCTACGCGCAGCCCGAGGCGACGATGGAGGAGGTCGAGGCGGCGGCTCGTGCCGCGGCCATTCATGACCGGATCACCGAGCTTCCCGAGCGGTACGACACGGTGGTCGGGGAGCGCGGCTACAAGCTCTCCGGTGGCGAGAAGCAGCGCGTGGCGATCGCCCGGGTGCTGCTCAAGGATCCGCGGATCCTGCTGCTCGATGAGGCAACCAGTGCGCTCGACACCGTCAGCGAACGGCTCATCCAGGCGGGTCTCAATCGTCTGACCGAGGGTCGCACCACGATCGCCATCGCCCACCGCCTCTCGACCATTCTGCGGGCGGACCAGATCCTGGTGATCGATCGCGGCCGGATCGTCGAGCGCGGCACACACGACGAACTGCTGCGCCACGAAGGTCTGTATGCACGGCTCTACCACGAGCAGTTCGAGTCAGCGACCCCGGTCCCGGCATGAGTACGGGGTGCTGTGACGAGGCCGGCTACGCGGCCTCCACCGATTGGCCATCCGACGTGTCGCCGCTCCTCTACGAGCAGCTCGAGCGGCTCGGCTTCGCGGACCGCTCGGTGCTCGAGATCGGCTGCGGATACGGGCGCGTGTTGATCGGCGCGCTGCTTGATGGAGCAGCCCACGCGACCGGCGTCGAGCTCGATCCCGACGCCCTCGAGGAGGCGGGTGAGCGGGCCGAGGAGGCCGGCGTGCATGAGCGCTGCGAACTGCTCGAGGGCGACGGTGCCGTGCTCGAGCTGACGCCGCATGACGTGGTCGTGCTCGACCGGGTGATCTGCTGCTACGCAGACGGTGAGCGGCTGGTCGAGCGTTCGGCGGCATTGGCGGGCACGACCCTGGCGATGAGCATCCCGGAGTCACGCGGCCTGCGCGGAGCGTGGAACCGGCTGCTCTACCCCCTGGGTGACCTGCTCGACCGGGTGCGCGGAGAGGATCGCGTCTACCTTCACGACGTGCGCCGCATCGAAGCACGGCTCCTCGCGGCCGGCTTCCGGCCCCACCACCGAGGGTGGCTGGGGAAGTGGTTCATCGGAATCTACCGGCGAGCGTCGGTCCAGTGAGCGAAGCGGCCCGAGACGCCAACCGCCTGGCAGGCGAGACGAGTCCGTACCTGCTGCAGCACGCCCATAACCCGGTCGACTGGTATCCATGGGGCCCCGAGGCGCTCGAGCGGGCGCGGCGCGAGGATCGCCCGATCTTCCTGTCGATCGGCTACTCCGCCTGCCACTGGTGCCACGTGATGGCGCACGAGTCGTTCGAGGACGAGGCGATCGCCGCACAGCTCAACCGCGATTTCGTGGCGATCAAGGTGGACCGCGAGGAGCGCCCGGACCTCGACGACATCTACATGGCGGCCGTGCAGACCATGACCGGCAGCGGCGGCTGGCCGATGAGCGTCTTCCTGACGCCCGATCTCGAGCCGTTCTACGGCGGCACCTACTTCCCGCCCGAGGATCGGCACGGGATGCCGAGCTTCCCGCGAGTGCTGGCCGGCGTGGCCGATGCGTTCCGAACGCGTCGAGCCGAAGTGGATGCCCAGGGCCGCCAGCTGACCGCACTCGTGCGTGAGCAGCTCGATCTCCGCGGCGGGACCGCCGAGCCGGAGCTGGAGCAGCTCACGGCCGCAGCGGCAAGCCTGTCCCGTGCCTTTGATCCTGTGTACGGCGGCTTTGGTGGCGCACCCAAGTTCCCGGCGCCGATGACGCTCGAGTTCCTGCTGCGAGCCTGGCGTCGCAGCGGTGATCCCGCGACGCTGCAGATGGTCACGCACACGCTCGATCGGATGGCGGACGGGGGCATCAACGATCAGCTGGCCGGCGGATTCGCCCGCTACAGCACCGATGCGCGCTGGCTCGTCCCGCACTTCGAGAAGATGCTCTACGACAACGCGTTGCTCGCCCACTGTTACCTGGAGGCCTTCCGCGCGACCGGGCAGGACCGATACGCCCGCGTCGCGGCCAGCACGCTCGACTTCATGCTCCGTGAACTGATGACCGATGACGGCGGCTTCGCGTCGGCGCTCGATGCAGACACGGAGGGCGAGGAGGGGCGGTACTACGTCTGGGAGCACGACGAGTTCACCCGCGTCCTGGCCGCCGCCGGCCTCGACGCGCAAGCGGCCGCTGCGCTGGCCCAGATGTGGGGTGTGACGCCCGCGGGGAACTGGGAAGGACGAACGGTGCTGTGGGCGGCCGGCACCGGCGTAGAGGTGGCGCTCGTCGAGCGTGGCCGTGCCGCGCTGCTGGCGGCGCGCGAGGAGCGCGTACGCCCAGGCCGCGACGCGAAGCAGCTGGCCTCGTGGAACGGCATGGCACTCCGCGCCATGGCGACCGGCGCGCTGGTACTCGGTCACGACCGCTACCTCGAGGCGACCACGCGCGTGGTCGGGTTCATCCGGACGGCACTGCTGCGCGAGGGCGGCCGCCTGTGGCGCACGTCGCGCGACGGTGCGGCGCACACGCCCGGCTTCTGCGAGGACTACGCCAACCTCGCCGACGGCCTGCTGGAGAGCTACGCCGCCACCGGTGACGCTGCCGATCTGCAGCTCGCGACGTCGCTGATGGACCACGCGGTCGCCGAGTTCTGGGATGCGGAGAGCGGGACCTTCTACGACACCGGCTCCGAGCACGATCTGGCGGTCGCTCGTCCGCGCTCGCTGATCGACGGCGCGACGCCGGCCGCCAACTCGGTCGCTGCCGACGTTCTGTTGCGCCTGGGACTCCTCACCGGCGACCCGGACGCCGACCGTCGAGCCCGGAGCATCCTGCGGGCCGCTGGACCGGCCCTCGCCTCCCGTCCGAGCCAGTTTGGGCGGATGCTGTGCGCGGCCGACCGGTCGCTCGCGGAGCCGATCGACGCCGTGGTCGCCGGCGACCAGCTCGACCACCGCGCGGTCGCCATCCGACATGCCGTGGCGCAGCCGTATGCGCCGGACCTCGTGATCGCGCCGCTCGACCCCGCGAGCTCGCTCGCCGAGATGGCGCTCTTTTCGGGGAAGACGGCGCGTGGCGGGGTCCCGACCGCCTACGTGTGTCGCGGCTATGCGTGCGACGAGCCCACGAGCGACCCGCAGCGTGCCGCCGCGCAGGTCACCGCGCTCCATCGGACATCTGCGCCCATCGACCCACGGACCGAACGCTGATGGCGCCCCTGTTGGTGGCTACTCGTCTCCTGGTGCTGACCGCGCTGCTGACCGGCTGCGCCTCGCTGACGCCATCGCCATCCGTCACGCTCGTCCCCACTCCCTCATCAACGCCGGTCGCGACTCCGACGTCCCCCGCCACCCCACGGCCCACGCCCATTGCGATCCCGCTGGACGAAGCGCTGCTCGCCAGCCGTTACACCGTGCTGGTGCTCGGTGAAGACTCGAGCCTCGCGCGGCGAAGCGGAGGAACGACCATCACACGCACCGACGCGATGATGGTCGTCAGCGTCAGTGCCGATCGGTCCAGCGTGGTGGCGCTCTCGCTCCCCCGCGACACCGTGGACATCCCGCTCGGCGACGGTCGCATCTATCGCGGCAAGATCAACGGCATCGCCTACGAGCTTGGACCTGAGGCCGCGCGCAGTGCGATGGCGGCCCTCCTGGACATCGAGATCGACGCGTACCTGAAGATCGACATGGACGATTTCAGCTGGATGGTGGACGCGGTCGGTGGGGTGGACGTGGAAGTCGCGGCTCGCCTCTACGACCCGCGCATCGGGGTCGACCTCCAGCCAGGTCCAGCGCACCTCGACGGCGCGCAGGCGCTCGCCTATGTCCGCACGCGCAATGACAGCGACTACGCGCGCGCTGCGCGAGCGCAGCAGGTCATCGTGGAGCTTGCTCGCCGTTGGGTGGCGCCGGGCACCGGCTCGGCCCGCATCGGCCTTCTGACCCACCTGGGATCCCTGCAGACCGATATCGAGTTGCGGCAGCTGCCGACCCTGATCGAGATCGGGCGGCGATCGATCGGCGCGCCAGTCACCGCCATGGTGCTGGAGCCGCCGCGCTTCGCCTACTTCGTGGGGATCGAGCCCGGGACGGCGCGCGGCTGGGTCATGATCCCGAACGTTGCCGAGATGCGCGCCCTCGCCAGTTCGCTGATCGGTGACTGAGGTCGGCGGGGTTCAGTGCGAGACGGCGACCAGGGTGTCGCGCGTACCGCATCGGTAGCACGACGCATCGGCGGCGCGGATCGACGCGCCGCAATTGGCGCATGACGCCAACAAGTCCGATTCGCAGACGGTGCAGTACACCGCTCCGGCGGGATAGGCGATGCCGTCGGCAGGGCAGTAGACGACCCCCCGAGCCGCCTCGATCGCCCCGTCTGGCGCCTTCGGCAGCTGCAGGGTCGGTAGCACCGCGCTCTCCGCGTTGATACCGACCTGGCTGACGCGCAGGTACCCGATCACCAGCCAGAGCAGGTAGAGGCCGATCAGGCCGAGCAGCGCAAACGGGAAGAGCGTGGCGGCCAGGCCGCCGATGTCGTTCGAGACGTACTCGATCAGGTCGCGGATGGCATCCATGGCGCGGCGATTCTAGCATCGGTGCTGCGCTACACTCCGCGAAATCGCGACCTCGAGGACCATGCCCCGCCCCCGCCTCGACGCTCACACGCCGCTCACCGAGCTGCACGTCCATCTCGGCGCAGCGGTCACCCCGGCGGTGATGTGGGGGATCGCGCACGCGCAGGGGATCCGACTCCCGAGCAAGGACTACTGGGCGTTCCGTGACCTGATCACCGTGGGTCGGCGCCGCCGGCACAGCTTTCAGGGCTACCTGGACCTCTTCCACTGGACCGAGCTGATCCAGTCGAGCCCGCTGGCGGTCGAGCGCAGCGTGTACGAGGTGATCGGCGGCGCGTATCGCAAGAGCAACATCACGCGGCTCGAGCTCCGTTTCAACCCGATGAAACGCAACCGCGGTGGCGAGCAGGACCTGGATCACATCATCGCCGCGGCGGTGCGGGGCATGGACCGGGCCGTCCTCGAGTACCCGCAGGTCGCAGCCGGCCTGATCCTGTGCCTGGATCGTGCGTTCAGCCGCGAGCTCAACGAGATCATCGCTGCCAAGGCGATCGCCTGGCGCGACCGGGGCGTGGTGGCGATCGATATCGCCGGCCCGGTGGAGCCAGGGTTCCGCTTCTCCGACTACCGCGAGATCTTCGCCCTGTGTCGGAGCGCCGGGCTGGGTGCAACGGTGCACGCCGGCGAAACCGGTGGTGCCGAGGAGGTTCGGGAGGCGGTCGAGGCGCTCGAGCCGACCCGCATCGGGCACGGCGTCAAGAGCGCAGAGGACCCGACGGTGATGGACATGCTCCGTGAGCGTGGGGTCGTGCTCGAGGTGTGCCCCACCTCGAACCTCCACACGCGCGTCCTCCGCGACGTGCCGGAGCTGCGTCACGTCATGCGCCGGCTGGTCGATCATGGGGTGCCCTTCACGCTCTCGACCGATGGACCGGAGATGCTCGGCTCGCACCTTCGCGACGAGCTGGCCCTGGTGATGCGACACGAGATCCTCTCCCTCGACGAGGTGCAACAGTCGATTGAGACAGCCCATCGGGCCAGCTTCGTCCGTCCCGCCGGTCCGGCCGCGCCGGCCATCGAGCCCGCCCACGGCGGGCGCCGAGCGGCCGCGCCGATTGAGCTCGAGGTCGAGGTCTAGGCTGATAGACTGCCGGCCGTGTCATCGATCTGGCGGCCGGTTCGCGAGCGCAACCCCACGCGCAGCCTGATGGCGGTCATCGCCCACCCGGGTGACGAAGCCTTCGGATTCGGCGGGGCGATCGCCCAGGCTGCCGCATCGGGTGCGTACGTGGTCGTCGTCTGCGCCACCCGGGGCCACTTTGATCGACGCCTGATGGACCGGGCGCCGGCTCCGGGCGGGCGCAACCGCCACTACAGCAACCCGACCGTCTGGCGCAACCTGGACACCGTCCGCGAGGACGAGATGCGCCGCTCGGTGGCACTGCTCGGCGTGCGGGTGCTGCGCATGCTCGACTATGCGGAGGAGGGGCTCTCAGCGGTGCCATTCGACGAGCTGGTCGGGCGCATCGTCGAGCCGATTCGGATGCACCGGCCGGAGGTGATCCTCACCTTCGGTCCCGATGGGGTGACCGGCGACGATGACCACGCTGCCATCGGTCGGGCGACCGAGGCGGCCTTTGAGCGAGCCGGCCAGCCGCTTGCTTACGAGGACGACCTCGACGAGGACCAGGTCGCCTGGCGTGCCGCCAAGCTCTACCACCTCGTCGTGCCGGCGTCGCGTGTCGCCGCCATCGGTTCGTCGGCGCCCGCCGGATATGGCTCGCCGGACGACGATGACGCGCTGACCGTGGACCTTGGTGAGCTGGCGGGGCTGAAACTGGCGGCGATCGGGCGCCACGTGTCACAGACCGGCTCGGACGGTCCGTTCCGTGATTGGAGCGTCGAGACGCGGGACGCGTTCCTCGCGACCGAACACTACCGGCTCGCCCGTTCGAACCTGCCTATTCCGGCCGGCACAGCCCCGGCCGCGCTCGAGTCTTCGCTCTGGGATGGGCTGGGCTGATCACTCCTCAACAAAGGTAGCATCGGTCCCGTACCCGGCTCTGGTACGCTCGGGCAGTCCATCCAATCGACGAGGAGGAGCCTGAGCGCCGCATGTCCGACCAGCTGACCAACGAGAACATCATGGCCGCCCTGGGACGGGTCAAGGATCCCGAGATCGGGCGCGACCTCGTCAGCCTGGGGATGATCAAGTCGATCGAGATCGCCGGCAGTACCGTCGATCTGACCGTCGAACTCACGACGCCGGCCTGCCCGCTGAAGGCGAAGATCGAGTCGGACATCGTGGACGGACTCGCGTCGCTGGGGGCAACGACGGTGCGTGTCGACTGGGCGAGCAACGTGAAGCGCTCCTTTGGTGGCCCTGCGGCGGACCTCATCCCCGGTGTGCGCAACACCATCGCCGTCGCATCCGGGAAGGGTGGCGTGGGCAAGACCACGGTCGCGGTCAACCTGGCTGTGAGCCTGGCCCGTGATGGCGCGCGGGTGGGCCTGCTCGACGCCGACATCACTGGACCCAACGTCCCGCTGATGATGGGCACCACCGGTTCGCACGTCACCGGTACGGGCGGTCGGGTCAACCCGGTCTCCGCGCACGGCGTGTCGATGATGAGCATCCAGTACTTCCTGACCGGTGATTCTCCGGTGATCTGGCGTGGACCACTGATCCATTCAGCGATCCAGCAGTTCCTGCGCGACGTGGAGTGGGGCGACCTCGACTACCTGGTGGTCGACCTGCCGCCCGGCACCGGTGATGCGGCACTCTCGATCAGCCAGCTGATCCCGCTCTCGGGCGCGGTGATCGTGACCACGCCACAGGAGGTCAGCCTGATGGACGCGCGGCGGGCGATCGCCATGTTCAACAAGGTGAATGTCAGAACCCTGGGCGTGGTCGAGAACATGAGCGGCTTCATCTGCCCCGGCTGCGGCACCGAGCACGACATCTTCGGGACCGGCGGCGCCGATAGCCTCGCCCGCGAATTCGAGCTGGAGGTCCTGGCCCGCATCCCGCTGGAGCCCGCGGTGCGCACCGGGGGCGACGCCGGGGCCCCGATCACCTCGCCCCAGCATCCCGCCAGCGACTCGTCCGTGGCGGCGGCTGCGCTCCGCGAGTTTGCCCGCAGCGTGGCCGGCCGGCTGAGCGTACTGGCCGCCCCGATGGCCGGCGCAGGGTCACGCCCGAACTGAAAGTCCTGCCACAGGGTGATCGTCGCCCTGGACTGTCGCCGGTAGAATCGACCGATGAGGATCGCCGTACTGGCCGACCTGCACGCCAACCTGCCCGCGCTGCGGGCCGTGTTGGCCGATGCGGCCTCCGTGTGGTGCGACGCGATCTGGTGTGTCGGCGACGTGGTGGGGCGTGGGCCGCACCCCAACGAGGTCGTGGCCGAGCTGCGACGCCTGGAGGTCCCCACCGTCCAGGGCAACTGGGACGAGGCGGTCGGCATGGACCGCGAGCAGCCGGGTAGCACCTGGGCGACCCCGGAGGCGGAGGCCGCCGGCCTCGCGTCACTGCGATGGACGACCGAGACGCTCACCGAAGACAACCGCGCGTGGCTGCGACAGCTGCCTCCGACCCTGCGCCTCGACCTTGACGGTCGTTCAGCCCTCCTCTTTCACGGCGCTCCACAGCGCGCAACCGAGTACCTGTGGAGCACGCGGCCGAGCCGCGCCTTCGCGCGAATCGCCAGCGACGAGGGCGACGACATCTTCTGCTTCGGTCACACGCACGAGACCCTTCACCGCGAGGTCGGCGCGGCGCATTTCGTGGCGGCCGGATCGGTCGGCTGCGGCGGGGCCGACGACGCACGGGCCCGCTACGCGGTCATCTCCACGACGGCGACGGAGGTGGCCGTCGGCTTCCGCGGGGTCGACTACGACCATGGACCGGTCGCGCGCGATCTCGCGGCCGCCGGGCTGTCGCTCGACCTGATGCAGGTCGCTCCCGCTCCGCACGAAATGGCGGCCGCCGAGCCGGGCTAGCCTCCGGTCTTCTCGCGCTCGTACGGCACGCCGACCGCCCTGGGCGGAATGCTGCGCCCGACCACGCCGGCCAGCACCACGATGGTGATGAGGTAGGGGAGCGCGCCGTAGAACTGCCCCGGCACGGCGGTCAGGATCTCGCCGAGCGAACCGGTGGGTGGCGCAATTCGGATGGAGCGCTCCAAACCGACCGAGGCGGCGAAGAGGAAGGCAGCGCCAAAGGCGCCCAACGGAGTCCAGCGGCCAAATATCAGGGCCGCCAGCGCGATAAAGCCGCGACCGTTCGTCATGCCGCTCTGGAACGCGTTCCCGAACTCGATGGTCAGGTAGGCTCCCGCCAGTCCGGCGAAGACGCCGCCCAGGATCACATTCCGATATCGGAGCCGGATGACATCGATGCCGACCGTCTCGGCCGCCCGCGGGTGCTCGCCGACCGACCGTGTCCGGAGCCCCCACCGGGACCGGAACAGGAGGACCTGGAGCACGATCACGCCGATCAGCATCGTCATCGCGATGGGGCCGACGCTGACGAATGACTTCACCAGGAAGCCGATCACCGGCAGCTCGGTGATGCTGCCCGGCAACAGGAACTTGCTGAACTGACCAGCGGCGGGCGGGGCCTGCTGGCTGATCAGGAGGTTCAGGTAGCCGGTGATGCCAAAGGCGAAGATGTTGATGATCGTGCCGCTGATGATCTGGTCGGCACGCACGGAGATCGACAGCCAGGCGTGCAGCAGCGACGCAAGGCACGCGGCGCCGATCCCGCAGATGAGCCCGATCAGCAGCGCGGGCGTAATGCCCAGCGGACCGGGCCCGGTGGGGATGAGCTGGGCGCTGAGCGAGGCGGTCCACCAGGCGGTGAAGGCGGCGAGGAGCATCATCCCCTCGATCCCGATGTTCACCACGCCCGAGCGTTCGTTCATGAAGCCGCACAGCGCGCCGAGCACGATCGGCACGGCGGCGGCGGCGATGATCGGCGCCACGATCGGGAACTGATCGAAAATGTAGGCCGCGAACTGGATGACCAGGCCGATGATCGGGATGTCGAACAGCGCGTCCATGGCTTAGCCGGTCCCCTTCCCGCCGTATGAGGCCGACACCGATGCAAGCTCGACAAGCTCGGGGCCGCCTGCCTGCACGCGGAACAGGCGCCGAACCACCACCTCCGCGGTGAGTACCAGCAGGATGGTCGCCTGGAGCACACCGACCATCTGGACCGGAAGGCCGGCGAGGATCTGCATATTGCCGGACCCCGCCTGCATGGCTCCGAACAGCAAGGCTCCGAACAGGATCCCGACCGGGTGAGCGCGCCCCAGCAGGGCAACCGCGATCGCGTCGAACCCCACGGTGGTTGAGAACGAGGCGGTCATGTAGCCGACCTCGCCGAGCAGCTGGGACGCCCCTGCCAGTCCGGCGAGCAGTCCGCACAGGGACATGGTGAAAACGATCAGCTTTCGCGGATGCATGCCAGCGTACCGGGCCGCGTCCGGGTTTGCGCCGGTGGTGCGAATCTCGAATCCGATCGTGCTCCGGTACAGGAGCCAGCTCGCCAGCGGCACCGAGATGGCGGCGATGAGCAGGCCGATGTGGCCGTCGCGTCCCAGGAAGACGGGGAGGGTGGCGCCGATGATGTCATCGGTGCGCGCAAAGGTCACGTTCTGGCCCCGGAGAGGTCCGGAGATCGCCCAGGACAGGACGGCCAGGGCCACGTAGTTGAGCATGATGGTGACGACCACCTCGTGGGCCCCGGTGTATGCCTTGAGGGCCCCGGGGACAAAGCCCCACAGCAGGCCGCCGAGCATGCCGGCCAGCAGGGCGACCGGGATCGCCACGAAGGGCGAGGCGTCGTTCAGGGCGAGTCCGGCCGCCGCGGCCGTCAGGGCGCCGATCAGGAACTGCCCCTGCGCGCCAATGTTGAAGAGCCCGGCCTTGAAGCCGATCCCGACCGCCAGTCCGGCGAGGACCAGCGGCGTGGCGTTGACGAGGGTGCGCACCACGCCGTCGAACGAGCCAAAGGCACCACTGAGCATCGCCAGGTATGCGGTCACCGGCAGCGTCGGGTTGAACTCGCCGCTCACCAGCGGACTGCTGAGGATCATGATCACCGCTCCGATGAGCAGTGCCACTGCGATCGAGAGCGCCGGGACGAGCGCCACCGCTCGCGCCCCCTGCATCGCCGTCACCACGCGTGCCCCGGCTGTCACGACGCAGGCTCCATGACCTGCTCCTGGATCCCGCTGGTGCGCCCGCCGGTGGCCATCAGCAGGCCGACCTCTTCCCGGCTCGCCGACCGCCCATCAAGAACCTCGACGATTCGTCCCCGGTACATCACGCCGATGCGATCCGACAGCTCGAGGACCTCGTCGAGCTCCGCCGAGACAAGGAGGATCGCCACGCCGGTATCCCGCCGCGCGATCGCCTGCCGGTGAATGAATTCAATGCTGCCGACGTCGAGACCGCGTGTCGGCTGGTCGAGGACGAGGAGGCGCACATCCCCTTCGAACTCGCGCGCGACGATCAGCTTCTGCTGATTGCCGCCCGATAGCGTCCGGGACGGAACGGTGGCGGAGGGTGTTCGCACGTCGTACTTGGCGATTGCAGCTTCCGCGCCGCGGAGGATGGCATCGTCGTCGCGCACCAATCCTCGGGCGTACGGCGGATGGTAGTAGTCGTTGAGGACGAGGTTGTCGGACAGGGGGAAGCTGAGGACCAGCCCGAACCGCTGCCGGTCGCCCGGGACGAAGCCGACGCCCATCCTGTGGAGTCGCCGTGGGTCCGCCTTGGTCACGTCATCGCCGCCGAGCCGGATCGTCCCCCGGTGCGCGCGCCGCAGACCCGTGACCGCACCGACCAGCTCGTCCTGGCCGTTACCCGCCACTCCCGCGATGCCGAAGATCTCCCCGGCGCGCACCTCGAAGCTCACCTCATGCACGACCTCACGGCCCCGGTCGTCATTGACGCTGATGCCCTCCACCTCGAGCATCCGGCCTGCCGGGTGGCTCTCGCCTCGATCCACGGTGAGCTCGACCTCACGTCCCACCATCAGTTCCGCCAGGTCGTCCTCGTCGGTCGCCGCCGGTTCGCGGCTGCCGACCACCTTCCCGCGGCGGATGACGGTGATGGTGTCCGCGATCTCGAGCACCTCGTACAGCTTGTGGCTGATGAAGACGATGGCGTAGCCCTCGGCCTTGAGTCGACGCAGCACGCCAAAGATCTCCCTGGTCTCCTGTGGCGTGAGCACCGCGGTCGGCTCATCGAGCACGAGGACCTTTGCGTTTCGGTAGATCGCCTTCAGGATCTCGACCCGTTGCTGCCATCCAACCGACAGCTGACCGACCGGCCGCTCGGGGTCGATCTCCCAGCCGAAGGAGGCGCCGAGCTCGCGGATGCGGGCACTGGCGGCCGACCGATCCACGAACACAAGGTTCTTCATCGGCTCGTCGCCGAGCAGGATGTTGTCCGCCACCGACAGGACCGGCACGAGCATGAAGTGCTGGTGCACCATGCTGATCCCGCGCTCGATTGCGTCGTGTGGGCTCGCGATCTTGATCGTCTGCCCCTCCAGCAGGATCTCCCCCTCGTCAGGGGCGGCCAGCCCATACAGGACGTTCATCAGGGTCGTCTTGCCAGCCCCGTTCTCGCCGAGCAGGGCGTGAATCTCGCCGGCGCGTATCTGGAGGCTGATGCTGTCGTTGGCCACCACGCCGGGATAGCGCTTGGTGATGCCCCGCATCTCGAGCAGGGCGGCGGCGGGGCTGTGCACTTCTGGGGTCATACCCTCGCGGCCCTCCTGCCTGGAAACCAGCGAGCGGGCCGATCCGGAGATCGGCCCGCTCGCGTCATCGGTTCGTCAGAATCCGGTAACCGTACTCAGGTTCCCGGATCGGGATCGCCGGTGAAGCAGGCGTTGGGGGCGCACGGGTCGAGCGTGCCGCCGGCCATCGCATCGAAGGCGGCGTCCACCTTGCCCTGGATCTCGCTGGTGATCAGATCGGCGAACTGGTAGTAGGGTGCCAGTCCGATCATGTCCGTGTCAGCGCCCAGGAATTGGTTGCTGTCGCGCACGGTGCCCGCTGCGAACTCCTCGATGGCGGTCCGCACCGAACTGGTCAGCTTCTTCTCGGCGCTGGTGACGATGCACTCGGCCGAGTCGGCGGTTGAAGCCCACTGGTCGACGTCGACGCCGATCCCGTAGATGCCCGCCTCCTCGACGGCCTGCAGCATGCCGTTACCGGTCTTGCCGGCCACCTGGAAGAGGACGTCCACGCCCGTGTTCTGGGCCAGGAACTGGTCGGCAAAGCTCTTGCCGCCCGGCGGGTCGTTAAAGGCAAGCGTTAGATCCGAATCGGTGACGTACTTGACGTGCACGGTCGCGTCCGCGTTGACGCTCAGAACGCCGTTCTGGAATCCGCGCATATAGTTCACGACCGGCGGAATGAAGTTCGCCCCGCCGAGCGTGGCGACCTCACCGGACACGCTGATGCTTCCGGCGATGATCCCGGCCAGGTACCCGGCCTGCGCCTCGCTGTAGATCAGGCTCTCGTAGTTGCCGACCGGGTCGTTGCCCTGGAACTGGTCAACGCCGATGAAGTGCGTGTCAGGGTTGGCGGTCGCGGCCTCGAGAGTCGCCGCGCCGAGGGCGAAACCGACCGTGATGATGATGTCGTAATCCTGGTCGAGGAACGACTGGATGTTGGCCGCGTACTGCGACTCGTTCGTCGTCACGACGGCCTGCGGCTCGGGGGCACCGATCGAGGCAGCCCCGGCCTTCGCACCTTCCCAGCTGTACTGGTTGAAGTTGCGGTCGTCGAGGGTGCCGACGTCGGTGACGACACCGACCTTCAGTTCGCTTGTGCCGCTGGCAGTGATTGGGGCCGGAGTGGCCGCGGCGTTGTCGCCGATGACCCGGCAGAGGCCCTTGCCGACGCTGATCTGTACGCTGCTGCAGGCGGCCAGCACCAGCGCAGAGGTAATAAGGGTTGCGACAAATCCATGCCGTCGCTGAATCCGCATCTACTCTCCTCCACCCAAGGTGTGAAGCTTCCGTGCCCGCGTGGTCGCGGGCCCGTGGCGCGGTCAGCTATGGGCTGCCCCGGCCCTAATCACCAGCCATCATAGCGGTTGGCAACGCAATGCCTCAAGGGTTTTTGCGACCGCAACCGCCCGAGGCGACACCCTCGTATCATCGGTAGGCATGACCCTGGCAGATCCGATCGTTCCGCGCCTGGTGATCTTCGACCTGGACGGTGTCGTCTACCGTGGCGATCGGCTGATTTCGGGTGCCGCTGCGCTGATCGGCGCCGTCCACGAGCGTGGGATCGGCGTGCGCTTTGCGACGAACAACTCGATGGCCACCCGCACCGAATATGCGCAGCGCCTGGCCGGGATGGGGATCGCGGCGACGGCCGACGAGGTGGTGACCAGCACCTCGGCGACGATTGACCACCTGCGTGCGCACCTGCCGGAGGTGCACCGGGTTCTCGCCGTCGGTGCGCCGGGGATGACCGCCGAACTGCGGAGCGCGGGATACTCCGTGACGCCGGTCGCGGACGCGGCACCGGGGGGCTACCGCGGAGGCTCGTTGCCCGCACGCTACGACGCGGTGGTATGTGGCCTCGATCAGGAGATCGACTACCGCCGGATCGCGATCGCGGCCACCGCGATCCGCGACGGAGCGCGCTTCGTTGCGACCAATGCCGATGCGCGCTACCCGGTGCCCGAAGGCTTCCTCCCGGGCGCCGGCGCGGTGGTGGCGGCCATCCGCACCGCGAGCCGGGTCGAGCCGATGGTCATCGGGAAGCCGGAGCCCGCCATGTTCCGGTCGATCCTCGAGCAGTCCGAGGTCGAACCCGAGGATGCGCTGGTGATCGGCGACAACCCCGATGCGGACATCGTCGCGGCGCGGCGCGCTGGGATCCGGTCCATCCTTGTCCTCACCGGTGTCGCCGACGCTACCGCCGCTGCAGGACTCGAGGGGGAGCGCCGCCCTGACTGGGTAGCCGCAGATCCAACCGCGGTGGCAGCTCTGCTCGGGCTCCGGCTCAGCTGATGTTCGCCTCGCGCTTCGCCCAGCCCGACCAGGCAAGTTCCGCCGCGTCGGTCATCGGGTCCAGCGCCGCCCGTGGGCCGAACCCGCGTCGGAAGGCGTTCACCGCAATGGCGGCGAGCTCGGTGCGGCTCAGCCCCAGCGCCTCGGCGGTGCGTGTCATCTCTTCGGTGAGCGTGGTGGCCGACACGGTGCGGTCGTCGGTCGAGAGGGTGACGCTGACGCCGGCGCGGTGGAGCGCGGCGAGCGGATGCGACGCCAGGTCCGGGACGATGCCGGCCTGCACATTGCTGGTCGGGCACATGTCCAGGGTCACGTCGGCGTCGCGCACGAGCGCCAGCACCTCGGGATCGTCGACGGTGGTCACGCCGTGGGCGATCCGCCGCACCCCCAGGTTGAGCGCGTCGCGGATCCGGTCTGTCCCCGGCACCTCGCCCGCGTGGGCGGTGAGTGCCAGTCCACCCTCCTCCGCTGCCCGGAACGCTGCGGCGTGGGGCGGTGCCGGATACGCTGCCTCGAGGCCAGCGAGATCGAACCCGACGACCGGCGGGCCGAAGGCGGCCGCCGTGCGGGCCAGCTCCACGTTGGCACCGGGCGGGTGGGAGCGAATCGCCGTCACGATCAGCCCGATCAGCGGGGTGCGCGGCCCAAGGCGCGAGGCTGCTTCCGCGATTCCGGTGGCCACCGCTTCAATCACGTCGAAGACCGACAGACCGCCTTCAAGGTGCAGGCGTGGTGCCCAGCGAATCTCGCCGTACACGATGCCGTCGTCCCGCATCGACTCGACCAGTTCGGCGGTCACGCGTCGCAGCGCGGCGGCTGTCTGCAACAGCGCGATCGGAAGGTCGAAGTAGGTGAGCAGCTCCGCCTGGTCGCGGCAGCGTGGCGGCCCCACCAGGCGCGTGCGGGCCTCGTCGAGCGTGAGCGGCATCCCCATCCGCGGCGGCCAGTTCGACCGCGGTCTCCGGGCGCATGGCGCCGTCGAGGTGCTGGTGCAGTTCGGCCTTTGGCAGCGATCGCAGCTCGGCGAGGTCCACCCGGCCATGATACGGGGGCGCCCGATGGGCGCGATGATGGCCGGTATCGGGATCCTGACTATCGGTGCCGCCCTCAGCCTGCGTCCATCGGATCCGACACTGGCCGCCCCTGGGATCGAGGCCAGCCGTCAGGCGCGTCTCGCATCTGCTGCAGGCGCAGCGGATGCCCTCCTGGCCGCGCTGATCGAGTCGCTCGACGCGGGGCTGCAGCACACACGGGCAGGAGCCGCCGGGACGCGATCTGGCGAGGTGCCGCCTGCGGCCGAATTCGAGTCGGCCGCGCTGGAGGTGGAGCAGGCGAGCTCGGGGGCGGACGCGCTCGGACGCGCGCTGCGCGACCTTGCCGGGACGCTCGCGTCCGTGGCTCCCGGCTTCAACGTCCCGCAGCAACCGGCAGCCGGCTCCGACCTGTTGATCGTTGCCGCCCAGCTGCGCGCGTCGGGTGACGCGGCGACCGAGTTCTTCGAACGCCGGCAGGCGACGACCGCGGTCAACGAGGCGCTCGGCCTGGCGGTCGAAGCGCTGCGCGACGATGACCCGGGCGCCGCGCTGGAACGGCTGGCGGAGGGCGATCCCGCGCTTGCGGCGCTGGCCGCGTGGGAGCAACCACCCGAGACGTTCGGGTTCTGGCTCATCACGATCGGCGAGCTGTATTCTGCGGCTCGGGAGATCGCCGCCGCGACCATCGCTGGCGACGCGGAGGCCCTCGCGCGGGCAGCGTCTCGATACGGGGCCGCCGCCGAGTCGGCCCGGGGTGCCGACAACGCCCTGGCGCTCGCCCTGGCCGAAGGTGCGTCAGCCGCCACCATCAATGCACAACGTCGCGTCGCCGAACTGCTCGACGAGGCAATCGCAAACCGTGCTGCCATTGCGCCGCTGATGACCGCAGACTGAACCGACCGCCGGGCGCCCCTATACTCGGCGTGCCGGAGCGCGTGCCCGCCTCGCGGCTCATTCGGTCCTGTCATACGAGCCTTCGAGGAGAGATCAATGCGCGTTCGCGCCGAGTCCGTCAACCCCGCCTCGGTAGCGGCCGACATCCTGGCCGTCCCCATCTACAAGGAAGATGCCGAGTTTCCCGCTGATCTGGCCGCCCTCGACGCAGCGGCCGGCGGGGTGATTCGCGGCGCGATCGATTGGGGCGAGTTCAGTATCGCCGAGCGCTACACGGCACTGATCCCGGCGGGGGATCTGCCGTTCCAGCGCATCCTGATCGTGAACGGCATGCGCCGCGGCAAGGGGCCGTGGCGGGCGCGGCGGATCGCATCGACCGCCACCCGGCGGCTGCAGGGCCACGGCGTGGAGACGATGGCACTCTGGCTGCGGGACGGCGAGGACCGCGACGGCTTCGCCGCAGCCGCGGTCGGCGCGCAGCAGGGCACGTTCCGCCCCTTCGCGTACTACGGCCGCACACGAGATACGGCGGCATCGCTGCGCAGCGTCAGCAATGTGGTGCTGGTCGGCGAGGGAGCCCCGTCGGCCGGCGAGATGGAACGGGCGATGGTGCTTGCCGACGGCGTGGAGTTCGGGCGCGTCCTGGCCAATCGGGCCTCGAACGACCTGTACCCGGAGCGCATGGCCGAGGTCGCCCGCGAGCTGGTCGCCGATGGCTGCAGCGTGGAGGTGCTGGGCGTCGAGGAGATGCGGGCGCTGGGGATGGGCGCGCTGCTGGGCGTCGGTCAGGGGGCCACCCACGAGCCGCGCCTGATCGCCATCAAGCTTCCCGGCTGGGAGCGAGGCGGCGACCGGCGACTGGCGATCGTCGGCAAGGGCGTCTGCTTCGATTCAGGCGGGATCAGCATCAAGGGCGCGGCCACGATGGAGGAGATGAAGCACGACAAGTCGGGTGCGGCTGCGGTCGTCGCGGCGGCTCGCACCGTGGCGCGGCTCGCTCCCGAAACGCCGCTGATGGCGGTCGCTCCGATGGTCGAGAACATGCCCGATGGGAACGCGCAGCGTCCAGGGGACGTCGTCAAGGCGATGAACGGCAAGACGATCGAAGTGATCAATACCGATGCCGAGGGGCGCCTGATCCTCGCCGATGCCCTCCACTGGGCCGAGGTGCAGGGTGCAACGCACCTGGTCGACGTCGCGACGCTCACCGGCGCCGCCTCGATGGCATTCGGGGAGCTGTACAGCGCCTACTTCGCAAAGCCTCGGAACTGGGGCCGGGCCGTCGAAGCCGCGGCGACGGCGACGGGGGAGCGGGTCTGGGAGATGCCACTCGCCTCCGAGTACCGCGCGGCGCTCGATTCGGCCCACGCAGACATCGTGAACTCGGGGACGCGAGATGGCTCGCTGATCAAGAGCGCTATCTTCCTGGCCGACTTCGTCACCGTGCCGTGGGTCCACCTCGACATTGCCGGCAGTGCGTATCTGACCGCCGACAAGGCGCACAACCCCAAGGGAGCGCTGGGGACGGCGGTTTCGACCCTCGTGCGCCTGGCGCTCGACTTCGCGCCGCGCGCCTAGCGTCGTGGTGGTCGAGCAGCGAGCCACCCCGTGACGCTGCCGATCGTACTCGTGGCTATCGCGTTCGCCGCGCTTGGCGCGGGCGCGGAGCGGCTCGCCAGCGTCTGGCCCGCGGACGAGGCGTCGCGGCGTGGCCCAGGCCCGCGGACCGTCCTGCTTGCGGCTGCAGCCGCAGCCGCCGGTGGAGGGGTGGCCTGGAGATCCAGCCTCCCGCTGTGGGCAACGGCGGCACAGCTCGGTCTGCTGGCCCTGATGGTGGTGCTCACCGCCACCGACCTTGATCAGCGTCGCCTGCCGCATCTCGCCCTCGACCCGTTGATCCTCGGGGCCCTCGCCTTCGTCCCGTTCAATCCAGCCGTCAGCCCGCTCAATGCGGCGATCGGTGCAGCCGCCGCGCTCGCGTTCCTTGGACTCCTCGGCCTGCTGATTCGCGGCGGGGTGGCGACCGGAGACCTCTACCTGGTCGTGCCGCTCGGGCTCTTGCTCGGCTGGCCCAGCGTCTTCGCCGCGCTCTTCGTGGCGGCCCTGCTGTCGGCCGCAACCGGGTTGACTCTGCTCGCCACGCGACGCGCCGGGATGAAGAGCTACATCCCGTTCGGCCCATTCCTGGTGGCCGGCACCGTCATCACACTCCTTCGCGAGCCTCACCTGCTTGCCCCTGCCGCGGGAGTCCCCGCCGAGATCGTGGCGATGGTGATGCGGGCTGTCGGGGCGCCCATCTGAACCCGGTCGACCATGCGGTCGGGGTGCGGCCACGGGCCTAATCGGGTCGCGGTGGCGCCGCGCTTGCCTCGTCGGGTATGCTTTCCGTCCCTGAGCGCCGGGGAATGTATCCCGGTCGCCGCTGCGCAGTGCGCGCCGCGGACGGCCGTGGGGACTGGCACATTCGTATCCGTCAGGAGTCATGTCGATCGTCCGTCGACCCGCCGCGCGTCTGCTTTCCGCCCTGCTGCTGCTGACGGTCGTCGTCGCGCCGGGGCAGTGGCCAGCCGCCGTGCGGGCGACCGACCCGATCGTCAACGAGGCGATCGACGAGCAGCAGCGGATGGAGCAGGAGCTCGCCAGGCAGCGGGCACAGCTCGCCGACCTGCAGCGTGATCAGGCAGATCTGGCGGCGAGCCTGCTTGGCATCGAGGATCAGCTCTCCGCGGTCGGGCTCGAGATTGAAGCCGCCGTGCACGAGCTCGAGCTGGCCTCCCTGCGCCTCCAGCAGGCGCAGGGCGAGCTGCGCGCCTACGAGATGGATATCAGCGACCTCGAGGCGACGCTGGCGCGTCTCGCCAGCGAGCTTGCGGCGTCGCGAGTGGAGCTGGCCGCCCGCGAGGACCTGCTGCAGGATCACCTGCGCCTCGCCTACGAGCAGAGCCAGACCTCGATTCTCGAGATCCTGATCTCGACCGACTCCTTCACGCGCGCCACGAGCGAACTCTCGTACATGCTCACGCTCTCCGAAGAGGACCGCCTCCTGGCGACCGAGGTGCGCGATCGGCGCGACCGGATTCGGGTGCGCCGCGAAACCCTGAGCGTCGGGCGCGAGACGCTCGGCGCCCTCCGCGACGCCGCAGCCGAACGGGCCGACGCCCTGGCGGTTCAGCAGGCCCAGGTCGATGCCGCCCGCGCAGATCTCGAAGAGAAGCAGCGCCAGCTCGAGGAGCTGCGGGATGCCCAGGACGCCGAATTCCGTGCCACCGCCCAGAGCATCGGCGAGCGGCGGATGGAGATTGCGGACGGCGAGGCGGCGCTCTCCGAACAGGCTGCCCTGGTCGAGCAGCTCAAGGAACTCGCCAGGTCATTGGACATCGCCTATCGAGGCAGGTTCGAGTGGCCGGAGCGCGGCTCGTTCATCGTGACCCAGGAATACGGCTGGACCAACTACAACCCACATCACACCGGTATCGACATGGCGTACACAACGCAGCGCTGCGGCCTGCCGATCTACGCCGCGGGCGATGGCGTGGTGCTCGCCGATGGGCAGCCCAACGCCGACTGGGGGGATCCAGCCATCGGTGTGGTGATCGGTCACTCGCAGCGGCTGCTGACCTGGTACTGGCACCTCTCCAGCGAGGTCGTCACGGTCGGGCAGCAGGTCAAGACCGGCGACATCGTGGGCTACGAGGGTGCCACCGGCTGGGCGACTGGATGCCACCTCCACTTCGGCGTCACCTTCGACGGGGCCACCGTCAACCCGCGCACCTACCTCCCCTGATCTGAGTCGGCGGAGGCGCCGATTCGACCGATCGGGGCACATGCGCTACCGTTCCCGCGATGCACCCGGCCATGCAGCGGCGCCGCCATCGGCTGATGATTCGCCGCACCGCCCGGCGCCGCAATCCGCGGCGCGGGCTCACCACCTTCCTGCTCGCCTCGGTTGGCGTCTTCGTGCTGTTCGTGGGGAGCATGGCGGCCGGCACCGCCGGCGGCCTGCTGGCCGCCTACCAGTACTTCGCCACCGGCCTTCCCGACCCGCTCCTGCTTGATGGTATCGAGCTGCCGGCATCGACCCGGGTCTACGACCGGACCGGAACGATCCTGCTCGCCCGTTTCGAGTGCGAGAACCGCGAGCAGGTCCGCTTCGCCGGCATCCCCGACAGCATCGTCAACGCGACCGTGGCGGCGGAGGACCGGACCTTCTGGACCAACGACGGGATCGACTACAGCGCCGTCGTGCGCGCCGCGCTGGCGAACCTCGAGGCGGGTGAGATCGTCCAGGGCGCGAGCACGATCACGCAGCAGGTGATCAAGTACGCGGGGTCGATCAAGCAGGCACAGGAGGTGGTCGCTCCGTCAGTTGCTCCGTCAGCCGCTCCCTCGCTGGATCTGGGTCTGGATCCGGATGCGGCCGCGGACGATCCGTGCGAGCACCCGGCGCTGACCTTCCTGGAGACCGGGCGCCAGTTCCAGGACAAGATCCAGGAGGCGATCCTGGCGCGCCAGGTGACGGCCGCCTACCCCGGCCGGGCCGGCAAGGAGAAGATCCTTGAGACGTACCTGAACCTGATCTACTACGGGAATCGCTCGTTCGGCATCAAAGCCGCAGCGGCGAACTTCTTCGGCACCTCGAACCTCGACGAGCTGAGCCTGTCGCAGGCGGCATTCCTCGCCGGTCTGCCACAGTTGCCGAGCTACTACGATCCGTACCAGCCGGTCGAAGCGCCGCGCGGCCCGGACCGCGCCATGGCACGCCGGGACGACGTGCTGGCCGCCATGCTGCGTGACGCATACATCACCCAGGCAGAGCATGACCGAGCGGTGGCGGTGACCTGGGAGGAGATGGGTCCGAGCAGCTCGCCATCGATCCTGCGCGAGCCGCACTTCTCCTTCCGCGTGCAGCGCGAGGCGGAGCGCATCCTTGCCAGCCTGGGGGTGACCAACCCCCAGCAGGCGGTACTCACCGGCGGATATCGGATCACCTCGACGCTCGACTGGGGCCTGCAACAGGTTGCCAAGGCGAAGGTGACCGATTACGTGACGCAACTGGCCAGGAGCAACAATGCCCACAACGCCGCGCTCGTGTCGGTCGATTCGGCGACCGGCGAGATCATCGCCTACGTCGGCAGCGTGGACTACTACAACCGTGAGGACCCACGGGTGAAGGGCCAGTTCGACGTGGCCGGCCTGTCGTTGCGTCAGCCCGGGTCAGCCTTCAAGCCGATCACCTACAGCGCCGCCTTCCGCGCGCGCCAGGCGACACCTGCCACCATGTTCGTGGACGCCCTGACCCAGTTCGGCTCCGCGGGGGGCTCGAGCTATGTTCCGGCCAACGCGGACCTGTCCGAGCATGGCCCGATGCTGGCCATGGACGCCCTGCGCTACTCGCTCAACGTTCCGTCGGTGATGATGCAGTACCTGGTCGGCGTCAACGAGACCGCCGAATTCGCCGAATCGATGGGCATCGCCAGCGCGGAATACATCCGCGGCGAGGATCCCGGCCTGACGCTCACCCTGGGCGCCGTGCCGGTCAACCTGACCAACATGACCCAGGCATACGGCGTCTTCGCCCAGCAGGGGACGCGACACCCTGCCACGGCGGTCATCGAGATCCGCGACCGGGATGGCCGGATCGTCTACAGCCGCGAGGAGAACGGTCCCGCCGCGACGACGCCCATGACGCCCGCCGAGGCGTATCTCACCCACTGGATCATCCAGGGCAACACCGACCCCCGGCTCAACCTGTGGTGGGGGGCCCGGGCGAAGCTGGTCGACGCGAACGGCGTCAGGCGGGACGCCGCGGCGAAGACGGGCACGACCAACGACTTCAAGGATGTGACCGCCTTCGGCTACGCGTCCGGCAGCCTGGCGACCGGCATCTGGATGGGCAACAGCAACGGGGACCCGCTGACGGCCAGCCTGTTCGCGGCAAATGGCCCGCTCTACCTGTGGCAGGAGTTCATGGACGCCGCGCTCAACCAGCCGTGGGACTGGAATGGGCAGGCGCCCGTCGTGGCACAGACGTTTGCCCAGCCCCCGGGGATCGTCACCGCCAGCATCTGCAAGTTCTCCGGCATGGCCGCCACCGGGGGCTGCGGACCCACCATCGAGATCCCGTTCCTGGAGGGGACCGTCCCACCCCGGGACAACGTGCATGTCAACAAGACGGGTGGTGGCGGCGCGACACCCGACCCGTCGGCGAGCGATGGGGGTACCCCCGTCAGCGGTCCCTGCTTCGACATCGTCGCCGCAGTCCAGCAGGACACCCGGCGGCCACCACAATGGGCCGCGTCCGCCAAGCGGTGGGCGGATCGCCTGGTGAATGGTCAGCTCGGCGGCAAGGGGAATCCGAACTCGCTCGGCACGCTCGGCCCCGAGAAGGTCTGGTTCTATATTTCGCCGGTACCGGGCAAGGGCGGCTACGGCGCACCAATCTGCGGCGACATCCGGGCTACCCCCACGCCGCGGCCGACGCCGACCCCCGATCCGAGTGCCACCGGCGGACCGCCGTCGGGTTGTCCCCCGGGCAACCCCGGCAAGTGCACGCCGGCGCCGACGGTGGCCACTGCGCCCGCCGGCTCGATCGACGGCGCCGTCGACGCGGCCAGCCTGGCGGGCCTTTTCGGGGTCTCGATGCTGCTCGGCCTGCTTCCGCTGGCCGCACGCGCGGCAGGCTGGACACGCAGACGGCGACGCCGGCGCTGACTGCCGACGCGTCGGGCGGCCGCAGCCGTGCGAGAATCTGCTCGTGTCACAGTCGATCCTGACGCTGATCCTGGCCGGTGGCGAGGGTGAGCGGCTCTCGATCCTGTCGCAGGTCCGTGCCAAGCCGGGGGTCCCGTTCGGCGGCAAGTATCGGATCATCGACTTCGCGCTGTCGAACGCGGTGAATTCGGGGCTCTCCGACGTCGCGGTGCTGACGCAGTACGCGCCGCGCTCGCTGATCGACCACATCGGCGTCGGCCGCCCGTGGGACCTTGACCGCAGCCGCGGAGGTGTGAGCCTGCTGCAGCCGTACCTGCGCCGTGGCAAGACCCGCGATTGGTATCTGGGCACGGCCGACGCGGTCCTCCAGAACGTCGAGTTCATCGCCGACCGGGACCCGGAGCTGGTCCTGATCCTGGCCGGGGACCATGTCTACAAGATGGACTATCGGCCCTTCATCGAACGCCATCGGGCCGCCGGGGCGGACGTCACGTGCGCGGTGCGCACGGTCCCCATCGAGGAGGCGCATCGCTTCGGCATCCTCGAGACCGACGCGGACGAGATGATCACCCGTTTCATCGAGAAGCCACCCAACCCGACCAGCAACCTGGTGAGCATGGGCGTCTACGTCTTCTCCTGGCCGGCGCTGCGCGAGGTCCTTTCGGCGAAGCACGTCGATTTCGGGCGCGATGTGCTGCCCGCCATGGTCGCCGCCGGCCAGCGCGTCGCGGCGTACCAGTACGGCGGCTACTGGGAGGACGTCGGAACCGTCGAGAGCTACTGGCGCGCCAGCCTCGACCTCCTGTCCGATCAGCCGGGGATGAACCTGTTCGACCGCGGCTGGCTGATCTACACCAAGAGCGAGGAGCGCTCATCCGCCCTCATCGGTGCCGAGGCGAAGGTGACCCGCAGCATGATCAGCCATGGTTGCGTGATCGAAGGCACCGTCGAGCACAGCCTCCTGTCGCCCGGTGTCCGCGTGGCGCGTGGCGCGGTGGTGCGCGACTCGATCGTCATGTTCGACACCTACATCGGTGAAGGCGCGGTGGTGGACCGTTCGATCATCGACAAGGACTGCGTGATCGGGAACGGCGCCAGGATCGGCGACGGGGACGACATGCGGCCAAACAGGATCGAGCCGGAGCGGCTTTCGGCCGGCATCACGCTGATCGGCAAGCGGGCCTTCGTCCCGTGGGGCGCCACCATCGGGCGCAATTGCCGGATCGATCCTGGCGTTACCGAGGCCGATTTCAACGGACAGCAGATCGTGCCCTCGGGCGAGACGGTGGTGCACGCTGGCTGACGCTGCTCCACCGATCGATCGCTGGCTGGCGGAGCTCGGGGTCGAGGTCGTGGCGGCCACCGGGGAGGCGGGAGGGGTCGCCTTCACGCGCGACCTCGCGCTCGACGGGGAGCGACGCCGCGACCTGCAGGCCACGGTGGCCTGGATCGCCGGCGTGGGCCTCTCCGTGTGGGCGTACTACGGGCCAGCCGCCGAGGTGCCCAAGCGGATCTATCGGCGGATGCTCCGCGCCAACTTCGACTACCCGTATGTCAAGTTCGCCCTGACCGATGACGACCGGCCGATGCTGATGACCGAGCTGCCGGTCTCCGGGCTCGATCGCGACGCCCTGGCCCAGTCCCTCGTCCGCCTGGCGCTCGTCGCCGACCGGTTGCTCGACGAGACCGCCATGGCCGTGGCCGAGCGTGGCGTCTTGCCGGACTGGTCCGCACAGGAACCGCGCAACGTTTCCCTCCTGGCTGCCCACCGCGAAGAGGTCGAGGCGACGATGCCGGAATGGCTGCCGATGCCGCCTGCCCGCCGCCGCCGCAGCCTCCTGGCACGGCTGCTCGGGACGGGCCGGTGAGCCGCCGCGCCACGACGCGAGCCGGCGACTCCCTGCGCCACTGGCTTCTGCTCTGCCTGCTCGCGATCACGACCGTCGCTGTGGCACCCGGCGTATCGCCGGCGCATGCGGCGACCGGCTACACCATGGAGACCCACGTCCGGTATGCCGTCGACTCGGATGCACGCCAGATCGCTGTGACCGTGGAGGTCCTGTTCACCAACACAACTCCCGACATTGCCGGGGCTGCGAGCGGCTTTGACGAGGTCGACCTTGCCGTGCATGAAGGCGCACAGCAGGTCGAGGCCGAAGACGCGACCGGACCGCTGACCGTGGTGGTGCAGACCGAGGGGGTCCCGCGTGCAACGGTGAGCATGCGGTCCCGGGTGCCTGCCGACGGCACCGCGGCCTTCGTCGTGCGCTACCGGCTGGACGACGGTGCACCCGACGTCCACGTCCGCCCGCAGGTCGTGCAGTTTGCCGCATGGGCCATCGGCACGGCCGGTGACGTCACGGTCGAGGTTCCCGGGGACTATGACGTCCGCAGCGCTGGCCAGGAGATGACGGCCCGCAAAGAGGGTGCCACGACAATCCTGGAGAGTGGCCCGATCGGCGATCCAGCGGCGTGGGCCGTCCGCATCAGCGGGGTGGGTGATCCCGCCTACGTCACCCAATCAGTCAGCGTGGCCCTTGCCAGCGGGACGGTCGACCTGCGCGTCAGCGCCTGGCCCGATGACCCGGAGTGGGGACGTCGCACGCTCGAGCTCCTGGTGGCGGCGCTTCCCATTCTCGAGGAGGCCATCGGACTGCCGTATCCGCGAGTCGGGCCGCTGGTCGTGCGCGAATCGGTCGCCGACCCGCGATCGGTCGGGGAGCCACTGACCTCGGGCGCCGAGATCCTGGCCGCCTTCGACGAGCCCGAATTCACCCTCCTCCACCAGGCCGCGCACCTGTGGATCGACGAGCGGCTGGCGGCCGACATGTGGATCCGGGAGGGTCTGGCGTCGCATCTGGCTGCGATCGCGGCCCCGGCATTGCAGGTCGCACTGCCATACAACCCGGCCCGGCGTGCCGCCGAGCTGCAGGACATCGCCATCCCGCTGGTCGCCTGGACCGCGGAGGCCGATGCCTACGGCCATGCCGCGGCCTGGGCGCTTGTCGACCGGATCGGCGCATCCATCGGAGAGGGGAGGCTGCGGCTGGCGCTGGCACGCATCGCCGCGGGGCTCAGCGGATACAGTGCGGCCGATCCGGAACCCGGCGCGACAGGGGGTCTGCCGATCCGGCCCGCCGACACACGCCGTTTCCTTGATCAACTGTCTGCCGTGAGCGCGGCAGACCTGTCGGCCGCCTTCGCGTCGACCGTATTCGGGCCCGAAGCGCGGGATGAGCTTGCGCAGCGAGCCGTGGCTCGATTCGCCCTGGCCGATCTGCTGTCCACCGCGGGTGACTGGGGGGCGCCGGAGCTGCTCCTTGCCGCGATGGCCGACTGGCGCTTCGACGAGGCGCGCCTGGGTATCAGCCAGGCACGCGCCTGGCTGGTCGACCGTGACGCGCTGGTCGTTCAGATCTCTGTCCTGGGGCTGAGCACCCCAACCCGGCTGCGCGACGTCTATCGGGCCGACGGGGGTGGGCCGGACGCCCGCGGCGAACTTGACGCCATCGAGGCGGTGGTTCGAGCGTATGCCGCGGTTCGGCAACGCGCCGCGACCGAGCAGGGACCGCTGGTGGAGATCGGCCTGGTGGGTGGCACCGATCCTGACGCGCTGCTCGCCGCCGCCGCGTCAGCCTTTGGCCAGGGAGACCTGCGCGAGGCGGCCGAGGATATCGATCTCGCCGCTGCGCGACTTGACCGGGCCACCTCGGATGCGCTGGCGCGTGTGAGCGTGGCGATGGTCCTGATCGGGCTGATCGGATACGGCGCGACGCGGGCTGCCCGACGCTCCGGCGACGACGGCTACACTGCGAAGCGATGACCAACCAGCCGCCTCGGCGCTTTCAACCGGCGTCGGATGTCCTCTCGGGCGAGACCGCGGACATCTACTTCGAGCGCGCGCAGCGGATTCTTGCCGCAGAGCAGATGGACCCGATCGTCACCATGGAGATCTTCGCCCGCCAGGACGGCATCCTGTGCGGCGCCGAGGAAGCGATCTCCTACCTGAGCGCGATCTTCGCAAACGGGAAGGCGCACGACCCGCGGCCGGTGGTCGAGGCGCTGACCGATGGGGATGCGATCGCGGCCAAGGAGGTCGTCCTGCGCATCACCGCGCGCTACTCGGCCTTTGGGCTGTATGAGACGGCGATCCTCGGCATCCTCTCGCAGAGCACGGGCTGGGCCACGGCCGCGCGACGCGTGGTGGAGGCCGCAGCACCGATCCCGGTGATCGGCTTTGGTGCCCGCCATGTGCACCCCAGCGTCGCGGACCAGATGGACTACGCGTCGGTGATCGGGGGCTGTGTCGGCGCCTCGACGCCCGCGGGCGCTCGGATGGCCGGTCTGGCGCCGACCGGCACGATGCCCCACGCGCTGATCCTCATCTTCGGGGACACGGTGCGCGCCGCGGAGGCGTTCGATCGCCATATCGACCCCGACGTCCCGCGGGTCGTCCTGGTCGACACCTTCAAGGACGAGGCGGAAGAGTCCCTGCGCGTCGCCGACGCGCTGGGCGATCGCCTGTGGGGCGTTCGGCTCGACACGCCCGCCGAGCGCGGCCGCGTCACCGCCGCGCTGGTCAAGGAGGTCCGCGCACGACTCGACCAGGCAGGACACTCGAGCGTGAAGATTGTCGTGTCGGGCGGACTCGATGTGGAGCGGATCGCCTACTTCAAGGAGGCGGGCGCGCCGGTCGACTCCTTTGCCGTCGGTTCCGCCATCAGCGATGCCAGCCCGATCGACTTCACGGGGGACCTCAAGGAGATTGATGGACGCCCCATCGCGAAGCGCGGTCGCATCCCCGGCCGGACCGAGAACCCGCGCCTGCGACCGGTCGACCTCTCGGCCTGAGCCGCACATGGATCCCACCGAGCCCGAGTCCGCCTTTGAGCTGTTCAGCCGTGGGTCGCGCATGCTTGCCCAGCGTCACCCCGGTGCCGCCGCCGTGCTCCTCGAGCGCTGTCTCGTGCTTGAACCCGGCAAGGCGTCGATCCTCGAGGCGCTTGGCCGCGCCTACTATGACCTGGGCGACCACGCTCGCGCCGCCGGCAACTTCGAAGCGATCATCGAGCACAACCCGCTGGCGCATTACGCGCATTTCGGACTCGGTCTCGCGCGGACGCGCCTCGGTGACGCCGAGGAAGGGTTGCGGCACCTGCGCATGGCCGTCTTCCTGAAGCCGGAGAACAGCGACTACCAGCGCGCGCTGCGCCGCAGCGAGGCCGCCGCCTAGCTGCCCTCGAGTCGGCGTGCCAGCCACAGGATCCCGACCAGCGACTTTGCATCGCTGATGCGCCCGTCGTCGATCGCTGCAAGCGCTTCGTCGAGGGTGAGCCAGGAACGCTGCAGCTCTTCGTCATCCGGTGCGCTCGCCTCGCTGGGCCGCAGGTCGCCGGCGAGGAAGAGCGTCAGCAGTTCGGTCGAGAAGCCCGGAGCGGTGTAGAAGGACGGTCCTTCCTCCCACGTCCCGGCCGCGAGGCCGCACTCCTCAGCCAGCTCCCGCCGCGCCGTCACGCCGGGTCCCTCCCCCGGGTCGAGCGTACCGGCGGGGATCTCCAGCAGTTCGGCGGACGCGGCGGCGCGCCACTGGCTGACCATGGCCAACCGGTGCCCATCCCAGGCCAGGATGGCCACCGCACCGGGGTGCTCAACCACCTCCCGCGTCGCATGTCGGCCGGAGTCGAGTACCACTTCGTCGACACGCAGCCGCAGCAGGTGGCCGCGGAAGACGTGTTCGCTGCCGATCGTGCGCTCGGGCATGGGCGCATGGTAGTGGTCGCCGGACGTACCACAGCCGCCCGTGGCGCCACCCGCTAGGATCTGGGCCGATGATCGCTGTCGAGGGGCTGCGCAAGGACTTCCGCCGCCTCACCGCCGTCCACGACATGAGCTTCACGGTGGGCGATGGCGAGATCTTCGGGCTGCTCGGCCCGAACGGCGCCGGCAAGACGACCACGGTGCGCATGCTCGCCGGACTGATCACGCCGAGCGCCGGCACCGCCACCGTCAATGGCCACTCGCTCGGCGAGGGGTCACAGCGGATTCGCGCGATCACCGGCATCCTCACCGAGAGTCCCGGCCTGCACGAGAAGCTGACCGCACGCCAGAACCTGGCGTACTACGGCCGCCTGTACGGGCTGCGAGGGACGGAGCTCCGGCAGGCGGTGGACCGATACCTGGGCGTGGTCGAGATGGCCGAGCACGGGGACCGGCGTGTTGTCGGTTTCTCGAAGGGGATGCGCCAGAAGATCGCCATCGCGCGGGCGCTCCTCCACGAGCCGGAGGTGATCTACCTCGACGAGCCGACCAGCGGCCTCGACCCTTCGGCCGCAAAGACCGTGCGCGATTTCGTGGCCACGCTGCGCTCCCTCGGCCGCGCGATCGTGGTCTGCACCCACAATCTCGACGAGGCAGAGCGCCTGTGCGATCGGATCGGCATCATGCGCGGAACCCTCCTCCGTGTGGATACGCCGGCCGGCCTCCGGCGCCAGGGCCGAGGAGCGACGGTGCGCGTGCAGCTCACCGGTGCCCGCGGACCGGACTCGTTCCTCGCCCGGCTGGGCGAGCTGGCCTTCGTAACCGGCGCGACCGCGCTGGAGGAGACGCTGATCGTGGAGATGGCCGATCCGCCGCGCGACACCCCCGACCTGGTGGCCGCGCTGGTCGCCGCCGGCGCGCGCATCGCCGCCGTCGCCGAAGAGGCGCCGACGCTCGAGGAGGCGTACCTGTCGCTGGTCGGCGAAGTGGGGGAGCGCGACTGATGCGGATCGGCTACGTCATCGCGGTCTTCGTCAAGGAGTGGCGCGACCTGCTCAGCAATCGCCTGCTGCTCGGCGCGGTCGCCTTCCCGGCGCTCATCTTCGCAGCCATCCCGACCGGGCTGGTCGCCTTCATCCAGGTCAATGACCTCGATCCAAATCAGCTCGGCCAGATCGAGCAGTACATCGCCAACTTCCCGAACCTGCCGCCCAAGCTGGCCGCCCAGGGATTCATCATCACCAACTTCATGGCCTACTTCCTGCTCATCCCGGCGATGGTGCCGATGGCGATCGCCTCGCAGTCGGTGATCGGTGAGAAGGTGGCGCGATCGTTGGAGCCACAACTGGCCACGCCGCTCGAGGTGAGCGAGCTGCTCGCCGGCAAGACGCTCGCGGCAGCCCTGCCCGCGGTCGTCGCGACCTGGGGCGTCTTCGCCGGGTATGGCTATCTCAACGGCGCCATCGCCGATCCACGCCTGACGCGCCTCGTCTTCAGCGACGTATGGCTCACCGCCATGGCCACCCTGGTGCCGCTGATCTGCCTGTTCAGCGTCTTGCTCGGCATCGTGGTCTCGTCGCGCGTCAACGATCCGCGCACGGCGCAGCAGATCGGCGGCTTCGTGGTGATCCCGATCATCGCGGTGGCGGTCGCCCAGTTCTTCGGGGGGCAGGCGACCTTCTCCATGGAGCAGGTGCTGATCGGCGACCTGCTGGTCGGCGGGCTGATCGGCATCACCCTGGTCTTCGGGTCGTGGGCCTTCGATCGCGAGTCGATCCTGACGCGGATGGCCTGACCGATGGAGGAGCCCATCCCGTCACCGGTCTCGGTCGGTCGCTACCTGTTTGCGGCCCTGATGGGTACCGCCGTGCTGGTCGCGCTCCTGCTCATCGCCCGGCCGCTCCTGTTCACCATGGCGCCGCCGCTCGACGACACGAACTACACGGTGGTCGCGGTCTCGCAGGTGACCGATGGGCCGATCGTGCGTCAGCTCCTGCTCAACGAGTCGCACGGATGGGCGGGAGAGCTGGTGCGGGACGAGCGGACGCAGATCAGCGTCATCATCGCGCCGCTCACCATCGGCGGCTTCTCGGTGGTGGGTGCCTGGAGTCCGACCAACGACTGTCCCGTCGAGATCGGCGCTGACCGGCTGCGCGACTGCACCGGCGACGCGTGGACCTTCGATGGTGTCCCGCTGGACGCGACCGATCCATCGCTGCAGGCCTTCCCGACGACCGTGAACAACGGTGCCGTGACGGTCGATTTCACGCGGACCTTCGATCCCGCCGCGCGGTAGCATCCGCGCATGCCTTCAGGACTTGACCCGCTCGGCTGGATCGTCATCGGCTTCTTCGCCGGGATCATCGGCGGCTGGTTCGTGCCCGACCGCGAACGAATGGGGTGTCTCGGCACGACCGCGATCGGCATCGTGGGCGGCCTCTTCGGCGGCTGGCTGTGGACCCAGGTGCTCGACCAGAGTCGCGCCGGCGGCTTCCTGGGCGCCCTGCTGATCGCCAGCCTGGGCACCGCCATCCTGCTCGTCTTCATCCGCGGGCTCAGCCGCCGCTGAGGTTTGACGCCCCCCGGGGGGCATGGGAGAATCCGGCCCGCCTCGCACCGCCCTGTATGCGCGTTCCATGGTGGCCTTAGCTCAACCGGCAGAGCATCGGATTGTGGATCCGAAGGTTACGGGTTCGACCCCCGTAGGCCACCCCATCATTCTGAGCACGTGGCGGGGGCGGCCCACCATTCGGCCCGTACGAGCATGTAGCCCGAGGCAACGAACGCGATGAAGCTGTACCTGGCCGGCCCCCTGTTCACGACGCCGGAGCGCACCTGGAATGAGGCGATGGCCGCCCGCCTGGAGACCCACGGCCACGAGGTCTACGTCCCGCACCTCCACCCCGCCTCCGACCACAGCGCCGAGGCCATCTTCCGCAACGATAAGGAGGGCATCGACTGGGCCGAGGGCGTCGTGGCTATCGTGGACGGCGCCGATCCCGACTCGGGCACCTCATGGGAGTGCGGCTACGCCTACGGCATCGGCAAGCCCCTCGTGCTGTTCCGGAGCGACCTGCGGGCGTCGGGGGACTCCTCGGTCATGCCCTACAACGCGATGCTGATCGGCGCGGCCGACGCGCACATCGAGATGCTGCTGGCCTCGCCCGAGGACGCCGCCGACGCGGTCGCGGAGGCACTCGACGCACTCCCGCGCTGATCGCCAGGGCCCGGGGGCCGGAGCACTGCTCCGCGCACGGGCCGGAGGGCTTCCATCGCCCGAAGGTCTTGGGGGCGAGCCCCGATTGTCCGCCGCACTCAAGGCGCCGGCGCTACGCTGCACGTTGATCCGGCGCATGCACGGCAGCGGCGCAGACACGAGGGGTGGCGATGGGTCCGGACATCCTGATCTGGCTGGGGATCGCGTTCTGCGTGACGCAGTCGGCGATGTTCTCCGGTCTGAACCTCGCCTTCTTCAGCCTCAGCCGGCTCCAGCTGGAGGTGGACGCCGAGAGCGGCGACGCGGCCGCCAGTCGGATCCTGGGCCTGCGAACCGACGCCAACTTCCTGCTGACCACGATCCTGTGGGGCAATGTCGGCATCAACGTCCTGCTGACGCTCCTCGCGAACTCGGTGCTGGCCGGTCTCGCCGCGTTCTTCTTCTCCACCGTCCTCATCACCTTCGGCGGCGAGATCCTGCCGCAGGCCTACTTCTCGCGGAACGCGCTTCGGATGGCATCGCTGCTCGCGCCGGTCATGCGTCTCTACCAGGTCCTTCTCTTTCCGGTGGCCAAGCCGACCGCCTGGTTTCTCGACCGATGGTTGGGCCGCGAGGCGATCACCTACCTGGCCGAGCGCGACCTGCGGCGGATCATCCGCACCCACATTGCGGCCAAAGAGGCCGATGTCGACCAGGTCGAAGGGACCGGGGCACTCAACTTCCTCGATATCGACGACATCCCGGTGGTGAGCGAGGGCGAGGTGGTCGACCCGACGAGCATCATCGAATTGCCGCTCGCCGGAGACGACCTGGCCCTGCCACGCATCGAGGCCGGAAGCGTGCCGCCCTTCCTCCGGGAAGTGCACGCCTCAGGGCATCCGTGGGTAGTCCTGGTTGATCCATCGGGCGAGCCACGCTATGCCCTTGACGCGGATGGCCTGATCCGGGCGGCCGTCCTGGATCCGGGTCAGGTGGCGGCGCGGGCATTCTGTCACCGGCCGATCGTGGTGACCGATCCGGCCGCACGCCTGGGTGACTACCTGGCCATGCTCGAGCACCGGCCGGTCCATCGGGGAGACGATGTGATCGACCACGACCTGATCCTGGTCTGGACTCCGGAGGAGCGAAGGGTCATCACCGGCGCCGATATCCTCGGTCGCCTGCTGCGCGGCATCTCACGCCGCGCGGACTGGCAGTTCTCGGCCACTGGCCCGGGCCGCGGGCAGCCCCCGCGGAGGCGTCGTTCCTGGAGACGGCGGCGCCCAGCCTGAGATCGGCCGGGCGCTCTTCCGTGTGTGCCTAGCGCGCCCAGACAACGAAGTTGAACACCACCATCCCGTTGCCCAGGTCACGGGCGAACAGTGCGTTGTGTCCGTTGTCGCGAACCATCCGGCCCCATCCCGGTGCCGCCGAACCGTTGGCCACGACCTGCCCGACCGTGGTGGTCGAGTCGAGGTGCGCATAGATCGCCTCAAGCTGGTCGTAATCATGCTGGTTCGGGTGCTGGTTGCTCGACGGGTTGCTGGTGTAGTCCATGCAGGTACCGAGGTTGGCGTTGCTGAAGTTCTCGTCCTGGTGGTCGAGCCCGAAAGTGTGGCCGATCTCCTGGCACATCACCAGGTTCCGCCACGCCGGCGTGTTGTAGCTCGCCGTGTTGAAGTAGGTGTCGTTCAACTTGACCGTGCCCTGGGTGATGTGAGCGCCTTGGGCCCAGATCGAGGCAACGCCCAGCCAGCCGTTGTTGCCGTACTTGCCGTTGCAGACATTGACCTGGCCGCTGATGGCCTTGCACGTCTTGCCCTTGGCGACGGTGCCGCTCTGCTTGGAGAGATCGAGAACCGTTGACTGCGACCAGTCAGCGATGCTGGTATTGAGGTAGCTGTCCCATGCTGCGGTGGCACTGTCCACGACCTTGAGCGTGAACGGATTGGCGGTCCGCGCCCAGTGGTAGCTGCCCCACGAGTGCGAGGCGCTCGCGCCAGCTGGGAAGGCGGCGACGAGCGCAAGTACGAGGCCAATTGCGAACAGGCGACGCCGGGAAGCGTTGAGCATCGGGCGGGATCCCTCCATCCAGGCTGGTGCGAGCGGCCAAACGGTGTGAGCGAGTATGCACGACCGATGCACCTGCACCGGACCGCACTCCGCGGTGCCCGGGATCAGTTGGTGAGGCGCTGCTCAGTGGCAGGATCGAAGAGATGGACCTTGTCGAGCGGCACGGTGAACTCGATCGAGTCGCCGACCTGCACCCCCTTCGCCGCGTCTACCAGCGCCACGATCTCGCGGCCATCAGCCTGCGCGTGGAGTAGTTCGTCGTTGCCGAGGTACTCGACCACGTCGACCGACGCGGGGATATGCAGGGCGCCATCGCCCGCTTCCGCAATCTCGAGGTGCTCGGGCCTGAAGCCGACCATCAGCTCCGACCCCGTCCCGCGCCGCCCGGCAAACTCCGCGGCGCCGGTGAGCGAGGCATGCGCCGTCCCGAAGCGCAGGGTCTCGCCCTCGACCGTCGCGTTCGCGAAGTTCATCGACGGCGACCCGATGAAGCCGGCCACGAAGATGTTCATCGGCTTGTCGTAGAGCTCGGCAGGGGTGCCCGCCTGCTGGAGAAGGCCGTCCTTCATGACTGCGATCCGGTCGCCCATGGTCATCGCTTCGATCTGGTCGTGGGTGACGTAGATGGTGGTAGTACCCAGTCGGTGACGCAGCCGGGAGATCTCGGCGCGGGTCTGGACGCGGAGCTTGGCGTCCAGGTTCGAGAGCGGCTCGTCCATGAGAAAGACCGCTGGCTCACGCACGATGGCGCGGCCGAGCGCGACACGCTGTCGCTGGCCGCCGGAGAGTGCCTTCGGCTTGCGATCCAGGTACGGCGCCAGGTCGAGGATGTCGCCTGCGGCGCGCACGCGCCGATCGATATCGGCTTTGGGCGTCTTGCGGAGCTTCAGGCCAAACGCCATGTTGTCGTAGACGGACATGTGCGGGTAGAGGGCGTAGCTCTGGAAGACCATGGCGATATCGCGGTCTTTGGGTGCGACCTCGTTGACCACGCGGTCGCCGATCAGGATGTTCCCCTCGCTGATCTCCTCGAGGCCGGCGACGCAGCGCAGAGCGGTCGTCTTGCCGCAGCCAGAGGGCCCGACCAGGACCAGGAACTCGCCGTCGCCAACCGACAGGCTGAGGTCATTGACGGCTACGACATCGGCGCCGTAGCGCTTGTAGAGGTGGTCGAAGGTGACGGTCGCCATCGCGGCAACATGATACTCGCGCACGTCTATCCCGGTCGTGCGGACCCGTACGGTGCCGATCGTCCTGCCCCGCGGCCCGGACCACCGTTCTACTGACCGGATGGGGAGGGGACCGTAAGGTCGTGGCATGCGGATCCCCACGTCCGAGCGACGCCAGCCCCGCCGCGTGATGGCCCGAGCCCTGGGACTGTCGGGCACCGCGCTGCTCGCGGCGGCGCTCCTCGCCTGGGCGCCGCAGCCCGCTACCGGCTGGAACCAGTCGTCGGCGGAGGCGACCGTCTGGCAGCTGCTGAACGGCGCGCGCGTCAATAACGGGCGGAATCCGCTCACGCAGCACGCGACGCTGGTCAGCCTGGCCCGATGGCGGAGCCAGGACATGGTCGACCGGGACTACTTCAGCCACGTCATCCTCGGTACCAGTTACCAGGTCTATCACTGGTACGACTCCAACGGGCTCAAGTACGTCTGGGGCGGCGAGAACATCGGCTGGAACAATGGCTACTCGGATACCGATAGCCCTATCAAGATCCACGAAGGCTTCATGGCCTCCGACAGCCACCGAACGAACCTGCTCCAGCCGAGCTTCACGCACGGCGGCGTCGGCGCCTATGCAGCTGACAACGTGAACTTCCTCGGCAAGCTGCGAAGCCCGCGCGTGTACACCGAGCTGTTCATGCAGGCCCAGGCGGCCGCCACGCCGCCGCCCGCGACCCCGCCACCGGCGACTCCGCCACCGGCAACCCCGAAGCCTCCGGCCGCAACGCCCAAGCCGACGGCGCCGCCTCCGGCTGCAACGCCCAGGCCGACGTCGAAGCCTGTCGCCACGGTGGCGCCGACATTCAACCCGCTCCCGACCGTAGACCCGACCGCCAGCCCAACCCTGGAGCCGACGCCGTCCCCGACGGCATCTGCCGCCGACGACCTGGTCGACCCCGGGCACGCCGCGCTCAACGGTTCGCCGGTGGCGGCCGCGCCCAGCCTGCGGGTACAGGCCGCCGACTCGGCGGATCGCGGCATCTTCGAGACCGTGCTGGGTTCGCTGCTCGGCTTCTTCCTCGGTTGAGCGGTTCCGCAGCCGGCGACGCTCCGCCACCGCGTGCGCCTCGGTCCCGACCCCACCGCTAGACTGGCGACGATGAGCGTGATCCTTCAGGCACACAACCTGGTCAAGAGCTACCCGCTGGGCGGACGCTCCGTCGAGGCGCTGCGCGGCGTCTCGCTTTCGGTGAGCAAGGGCGAGTTCGTGGCGATCATGGGCAGCTCCGGCTCCGGCAAGTCCACCATGCTCCACCTGCTCGGCGGGCTCGACCGACCTACCAGCGGCGAGGTGGTGATCGACGGCGTGAACGTCAGCCAGCTCAACGATGAGCAGGCGACCCTCACCCGGCGTGCCAAGACCGGCTTCGTCTTCCAGTTCTTCAACCTGATCCCGCTGCTGAATGTCGCAGAGAACGTCGCGCTGCCGTTCCTGATCGCCGGCGAGTCGCTCGGACAGCACCGCCAGCGGGTGCAGGAGCTGCTCGCCCTCGTTGGCCTGGAGGACAAGGCCGCCCACCGCCCCGATCAGCTCTCCGCCGGTGAGCAGCAGCGCGTGGCGCTCGCTCGAGCGCTGGCCCCGGGGCCGGCGATCCTGCTCGCTGACGAGCCGACCGGCAACCTGGACTACACGACCGGCACCGAGATCCTCGATCTGATCTGGGACTCGTGCGATCGCCTCGGCCAGACGATCGTGCTGGTGACGCACGACGCGCGAGCCGCCGCCTACGCAGACCGGGTGCTGGTCGTTCGCGACGGCAGTATCCGCGACGAGATTGCCCTCGGCCGCCGCCGCGATCACGAGGCCCGAGCGCTCATCGCCCGCCTGGCCGCCCTGGGCCTGTAGACCGATGGACCTGGCTGCGCTGGCCTGGCGCGGCCTCGCCGCTCGGCGCCTGCGCACGGGGCTGACCATCCTTGGCGTGGCCCTGGGGGTGGCGGTGGTCGCCGGCACGCTGCTCGCCAACCAGGCCGCCTCAGAGGCGGTCGAGCTTGCAGCCGCACAGCTGATGGGCCGGGCCGAGCTGCGCGTCCGTGCATTCGACCCGGTCGGGTTCTCTCCGCGGGCGGTCACCACACTGCGCCAGATTCCCGGTGTCCTCGGCGCCGCGGCGGTCGCCGAGCGACGGCTGACCATCTCGACGCTGCCAGATCCGAAGGTTGAGCAGGTCTTCAGCCTCCTCTTGGTGATCGGGGTGGATGCGAAGGACGAGGCCGCCATCCGGGACCACGACCTCGATGCTGGCGTCTTCCCCGCGGAGGACAGTCCGAATGACGCGCTGGTCACCACGGCATGGGCACGTGCCAACGGGCTCGGGCTGGGCGATGAGTTGATTCTCACCGGGCATCGAGAGGATGTGGCGCCGGTGCGCATCGTCGGCCTGCTCGGCGATCTCGGTGTCGGCTCGCTCTCACAGGGGAACGTGCTGGTGATGCATCGATCGACGCTGAGCACGGCCTTCGAGATACCCGCACCGGTCACGCACGTGGACCTCCTCCTCGCCCCCGACCGCGTGGAGGACGTCCAGAACGCCCTCGATCGAGAGCTCGGCGAGCCGTTCATCGTCGAGACCGCCGCTGACGCGGCGCGTCAGCTCGGCCGTGCGCAGGCCGGATTTGCGGGCATCTCGTTCGTCTTCGGCCTGATCGCGCTCCTGGTCGGTGCCTTCCTGGTGGCCAACACGCTGGCGATGACCGTGACCGAGCGCACGCGTGAGATCGGCCTGCTGCGCGCCGCCGGGGCGACGCGGGGACAGGTGCGCGGCCTCTTCCTGCGGCAGGGAGTCGTCATCGGCCTGATCGGGAGCATGCTCGGAACGGTCCTGGGGATCGGCCTTGCCGCGCTCGCCATCGGGTTCCTGCATTCGACCCGGGCGGTGCTCGTGACGGGGCTCCCGCTCAATCCGCTGGCGTTGGGGCTGGCCCTGCTGATGGGCGTGGCGGTGACCGCGGCAGCCGCGACCATCCCGGCCATCGGCGCCAGCCGGGTCTCTCCGCTCGACGCGCTGCGGTCCAGTCGCCAGCCCGGACGCAGCCTGTGGGCGCGATTGCGCTGGATCGTCGTCCTGGAGGCGCTCGTCCTTGTCATCGGAGCGGCCCTGTATCCCCTTGATCGCGGCGAATTCTCGCCGGCTGCAGTGATCGGTGCCCTTGCCATCCTGGTTGCGGGGACCGGCGCCACGGCGCTCCTGCTCCAGCCAGTGGCCCGGGTCGTCGGTCGTCCATTCGAGTGGTTCTTCGGGACGGAGGGGATGCTGGGGCGCGCCAATCTGGGCCGCGACCGTGCCCGAACCGGCCTCACGGTGGGCGCGTTGATCGTTGCGCTGGCTTCGGTCGTCGCACTGGGAACCATCACCGAGAGCGCCCGGGCCACCGCGGACCGATGGGTCGGCTCCATCCTGCCCGGCGGCTATGCCATCCGGCTGGGGCTGCCGGTCGAGTTGGGAGGCGCCGTGCAGGCCGACTTCGAGGCCACCGCGGGTGCCGCCGCGGCTTCCCCGATCGTCGAATTCCCGGCCATCGTACGCCAGGGGGAGGCACCGCCGCAGGAGGCGTCGCTGGCGGGGATTGACCCGAACGTCTTCGACGCGACCGACTCACTCATCTTCGTGCACGGTGATCGGGCGAGTGCGTTCAAGGCTCTGCGCGGTGGTGGTGCGGTGCTCCTGCCCGAGCCTTTTGCCGGCGACGACGTGGGGGTCGGCTCGATCGTCTGGCTTTCGCTTCCCGGCGAGGAGGAGCAGGCGTTCGCCGTCGCCGGCGTCATCGCCTACACGCTTCCGGCGCGCTCCGCGGACGGTGCCATCCTGCTCTCGCTGGCCGATGCCGCCGAGCGCTTTGGGGCCACCCGTTCCTCCCTGTGGACCTTCGTCCCACAGGACGGGATCACCGATGCCGCATTCCAGTCCGCGGTCGCTGCCAAGGCGGCGTCGTACGCGGGCGAGGCGATAACCGCGCGCGAGCTTGCCTCCGATCTCGGTCGATCGATCGATCGGCTCATCGGCCTCTTCGACGTCCTGGCGCTGCTGGCGGTGATCATTGCCGCGCTGGGGGTGCTCAACACCCTTGCGGTAGGGGTCGTCGAGCGTGCCCGGGAGATTGCCATCCTGCGTTCCCACGGCATGACCATCGGCCAGGTGCAGGCGATGGTCGTCTCCGAGGCGGCGATCATGGGCGCGGTCGGCGGGATCGCGGCTGTCGCCACCGGCCTGCTGATCGCATGGACCATCGTCGGTGGCTCGACGCCGCGTGACTTCGGAGCCGGCCTGGCGCTGCCGTGGCCACTCCTCGGCAGCGTGGTGCTGATCGGGATCGGTGTCGCGTCGCTGGCTGGCATCTACCCGGCGCGCCTCGCCGCCCGAACGCCGATCACCCGCAGCATCCAGCACTTCGAGTAGGAGAGAGTAACCAATGCCGGCCCGAATCTGGGAGGCGTCCGCCGGACGTGCGTTCGTGCTGCTACTGGAGAAGGGCGACGATCTGCTCGCGGAGGTCGAGCGCATCTGTGCGGAGTACGAGGTCGGGGTCGCCTGGGTGAGCGCCATCGGTGCCGTCCGGCGCGCGTCCTTCGGCTACTACCAGCAGGGGCCCAAGAGCTACGTGGAGATGACGAGCGACCGGCACACCATGCTGAACGGCTTCGTCGGGAACATCTCGGTCGCCGATGGGCGCCCGTTCCTCCACGCCCACGCCAGCTTCTCGGCGGTGGATGGCTCGACACGTCGGCGGGCACCTGCTGCCCGGCTGCGAGGTCTTCGCGGTCGAGGTCACGATCCGCGAGATGACCGGCCTGGAGCTCGAGCGCACAACCGACGAGGTGACCGGTCTGCCGCTCTGGTAGATCGCGCGGGCGTCAGGTGCTGGTCAGCTCGCCTCGTCAGGGAGCATCGGCCAGAGCGAGAACGAGTAGATCGTCGCGCCGTCCGGCCCGAGGAGATAGATCCGCTGGACAACTCCACCGTTGCGCGAGAGTCCGAGGACCCCAGCCTCGGCGGCTGACATGACGCGGCGCAGATACCACCAACCGTCGAGTGTCGTTCCCTCGAAGTCGTCAGGACCGATTGCCGGCCACGGCCACGGGGCGACACCGGTCGTCGCGCGGGTCAGGCAGCACGCCACCTTCGATAGCGGGGCCGCCTCGAGCAGGTTGCCCCAGTAGCGGTCGGGCACCCAGATCTGCGTCGGCAGATTGCCTCCGGCGGCGAACGTCAGGAGACGGTCGTCGAGTGCGGTCCGAAGGGGGCCTCACCGCCGAAGACCTCGACGCGCTTGCTCGAGACCGTCGGCGCGGATGGTGAAGACCGAAGAGCCAAAGTAGTCGACGGCCGCGTTTCGTACCGCTCGCAGGCGTCCCCGAGTCCGCCCTCCCCGAGGGCGAACCGCAGGAGCGACTGGACCTGCTCCTCGTCGAGTTGGCCGATCCTGAAGGGTCGGCCGCGGATGATCGGACCCTCGGCCGGGGGTAGTTGCGCGCCGGTCGTTGCGGAAGATGACCGTTCCGTCGCCATACAGGGTGAATTCGGGACCCGGCTGGAAGACTTCGCCAGGCAGCTCGCCCACTCCCAGGTCAGGACCATTGTCGAATCGGAGCACAACGTCGGTCGGCCCCGTCGCGTGGTCGATCCTGCCCGCTGGCGCCGCGGTTGGCCCACTGCTCGGCGTGGGCACGGCGACGCCGTCGAGCGATACCGACCGGGACGGTCGACTGCTGTTCCGTGTGCTGCACGGGCGGCCATGCGCCGAGCTGGCCGTACGTGTTGGAACCCCAGCAGCTCACCCCATCGCCCGTCGAGGGCACAGATGTGCTGGCCGCCAACGGCGATCTCGGTGACACCACTAGCCAGGCCAGCAATGGCGACCGGGACGCTGCTGTTACTGGGCGAGAGATTGCCGAGCTGACCGTGACCAATTCGAGCCCCAGCACGCGACGCGCCCAGGCTCGTGAGCGCGCAGGTGTTGTCTCCCCCCAGCTCTAACGCACGAACGCCGCCCGCGAGACCCGAGACATCGACCGAGACAATCTCGTCCTGACCCCGGCGGAGTTGCGGCCCCAGCACACGACCCCACGGTTACTCGTGATGGCACAGGTGCGATCCAGGCCGCCTCGATGGCGGTGACGCCGCTCGCGAGTCCGGCGACGTCGACCGGGACAGGTGCCGATGACGAGCGCGGGGTCGTCTGACTGGCCGTAGCCCCAGCAGGTGACCCCGCCGCCGGTGGTGAGCGCGCATGTATGGAGCGTGCCCGCCGATATGGCGCGTGACGCCGCTCGCGAGTCCAACGACGTCGACCGGAACGCTACGGTCGGTGGTCGTGCCGTCCCCCAGCCAGCCGTACAGGTTGTGGCCCCAGCACTTGACCCCGCCCGCGCTCGTCAGAGCACAGGTGCTGGACCCGCCCGCCGATATCGCGCTGACGCCGCTCGCGAGTCCAACGACGTCGACCGGGACGCTGCTGTCGGATTTCGAGCCGTTTCCGAGCTGGCCGTACAGGTTATCGCCCCAGCACTTGACCCCGCCAGCGCTCGTGAGCGCGCAGGCGTGAAAGCGCGCCGGCGCTGATCGCACTGACCCCGCTCGCGAGTCCCGTGACATCAACTGCGCCGGGGACTCCGGCTGTCGGTGATCGTGCCGCTGCCAAGCTGGCCGCTTTCGTTCGCCCCCCAGCACTTGACTCCGTTCGCGCTCGTGAGCGCGCACGAGTATTGGTAGCCCGCCGCGATCCTGCCGTAGGTGCGGGACAATCGGCGGCGGCGACGCGGGGTCCGGGGAACTGCTCGCGGGCGATGTTGACGTCGGGGTCGGCGATTCGGGGGCCGGAGACGCCGGTCGGGGACGCGGTGCAGGCGGCCACGAGAAGCCCTGCCGCCACCATCATCGCGATCGGCCGACGAAGGGGAGCCATCATCAAGCCTGCTGCGGCGATCCGGGTCGTCCGCGCCTTCACTAGAAGCCCGGGCCCATCAGTGTGGTGCCGATGCCGCCTGTCCACAGCACGGTGGCATCGGGGAGCAGCGTGGCGGTGTGACCCTCGCGGATCGCCGGGTCGGACGATCCGCTCGAGATCCAGAAGCCGCTGGCGGGATCGTAGAGCTCACGGGAGGCTGGTACGAAGGTTCCGCCAAAGCCACCCACCACCCAGACCGTGCCGTTCGGCATCAGCGTGGCCGTGAAGACGTCGCGGATGGCGTTCATATTCTTCGTGGCCGACCACGTCCCGCTGACCGGGTCGTATAGCTCGGCAGATGCCGGGGCGAAGTCCGGAGTCACAGGCCCGCCGACCACGAGCACGTCGCCGTCGGGCAGCAGCGTGGCCGTGTGGCCACCGCGAGCAACGGTCATGTTCCCGGTGGCGGTCCAGGTCCCGCTGACGGGGTCGTACAGTTCGGCGGAAGTGAGAAACTCCATTCCCGCTCCACCCGCCACCAGCACCTTCCCGTCGGGGAGGAGCGTGGCCGTCTGACCGGCACGGGCCGCAATCATGTCGGCGGCGGGGGACCACGTCCCGCTTGCGGGGTCGTACAGTTCGGCGGAGGCTAGCGACGGAGGGTCGCCGACACTGCTGACGCCGCCCGCCACGAGCACCGTGCCGTCAGGGAGCAGCGTGGCTGTGTGTCCGCGGCGAGCAACGGCCATATTCACCGCGGCCGTCCATGTCCCGCTGCTGGGGTCGTACAGCTCGGCGGCGGGCGTGACACCGCCACCGCCGACGCCGCCTGCCACGAGCACCTTGCCATCGGGCAGGAGGGTGGCGGTGTGTTCGGACCTGGGCACCACCAGGTCCCCGGTGGCGGCCCAGGATCGGCGGACGGGGTCGTACAGCTCGACGGAGCCCATCGGGTCGACATCGCCGTAGCCACCCGCCGCCAGGACGTGGCCATCGAGGAGGAGCGTGGCGGTGTGATATTGGCGGGGCGTGGGATTCCCCGGGGCGGGGGTCGAGGGCGCTGTCGCCGTTGGATCCGGTGTCGCACTCGGTTCGGACGTCTCCGAGGGCACACCGCTTGGCATCAAGTCGCTCGACGTCGTCGGTTGCACCGTCGGTGTCGCATCGGCCCCTCCCGAGAGCGGCGGCGCTTTCAGGATGGTCAGCCCCAGGACAACCGCGATGCCGGCAAGGAGGACGGCCGCGACAAGCACGCTGATCCCAAGGCCCCGCTGGTGCTCTTGGACCCACACCTTCATGGGCGGAGCCTACCTTCGCTCCACTGCGGTCAGACTGCGGTGAGCCAGTTCACCGGAACGACAATCGCTCGCGCGGTCGCAGCGGAGCCATGCCCGTACAATGACCGCCGGGCGCCCGTAGCTCAGCGGACAGAGCGGATGGCTTCGGACCATCAGGTCGCGGGTTCGATTCCTGCCGGGCGCGCCAACCACAACGCTCGACGCTGACAGTTCGCGGTTCGCGTGTCCTTTGCGTCGGGGCCGCCGCATCGCGGGAGATTCGCTTCCGTAGTCTGACCGCAGTCCTCGGCCGTAGGATGCGGGCATGCGGACCGATCCGACGTCGTTCAGGGCTCGCACTGCGGCCTGGGTCACCAGCCATCCACGCGCCGCCGGCTTGGGCATTGCGGTTTCCGCGCTCGCACTGTTTGCCATCGCGCTGGGCTTGGGGTGGGCGATCTTCACGGATCGGCTCCCGGCAGCGGAGGTAGGTCCAACTCCGACCCCGGGTCTGACAGCATCGCCTGGGACGTCCGCCTCGTCGGAGCCGTCGACGGACCCCTCTGCATCGGCGGGGCCTACGACGTCGGAGCCGCCAGTGCCGCCCGGCGGGACATTCCTCTACTCGTCCATCTGGGCCGTGTCGACGGTGAACGGCCTTAACGTTCGGTCTGGCCCCGGGGTCGAGCATCCATCCGTCGGTCGGCTTGATGCGGGCGATCTCGCGCTGGTCATCGAGGGGGGCGAAGCGCCCGGAACCTGGGCACGGATCGCCGCGGATGGCGTCGTCGGCTTCGCAAACGTCGGTCCGCAGGCGGCTCCGTATCTGCTGAGCACCCCGACACCCTGGAAGTCCTATCTCACCAGGGTGGACGGCATCGCATCGAACGGCAGCAGCTACCTCGCCTACGGGAACGCCGGCGATCTCGACTACCTGCCCTACGAGGGAGGGGATGCGCCACTGCTGCTGGCGTCGAACGATGGCGTCACGTGGGTGGATGCGGCCGAAGGCCTCTCCGGCAGTGTGACCGACGTCGCCGCCGGCGCGACCGGTTGGGTCGCCCTAACCGTCGGATATCCAGGGGTCGAGCTCGCGTTCTTCTCCAGCGACGGGCGAACCTGGGAGGCGGGTCCACAGGTCGTCTCGAGCGTGATCGCCTACGGCCCTGCAGGCTGGATCGTGCTCGGGGAGAACCAGGCACGACGATCAGCCGACGGCAGGACGTGGAGCGAGCCCGTCGACATTCCTACGGGTCGAGACGACTACGTATGGCCTGATCGCCTTGAGTCGTCGGAGGCGGGCTACGTGGCATTCGCTCGGGGCCAGGTTGGCGCCGGAACGATGTGGGCGTCAACGAATGGATCGAATTGGGTTGCGCTGGAGAGTGCCGACTCGGAGGCTTGGATCTCTGACGTGGAGTTGGTCGGCAATCGGCTGCTGGTTGTCCTCCGGTCGGGCCCCGCAGACGGTGCCGACGGCCATTCGTATCTGCGGCGGGGGACCCTGACCGCTTCCGGCGCGGTGGCCTGGGACCCGCTGCCGACGCCATTCGCCGATGGGCTGCTGGTCGAAAACATCAGCCAGGGGGCGGACAGTCTGATCGCGCTCGGATGGGATTCCCGTGCCCTGGTTCCCGCGCTCTGGCGATCCGCCGACGGTGCCTCCTGGCAGCGAGTGAACGCATCGGCGAACACGCTCGGCGGCTCGATCGGTCCGGAGCCGGCCTGGGGATCCGCGGGCTGGGTCGCCGTGGGAACCGCTGCCGAGGGCGCGGGCCAACTACCCTGGGGACCGCTCGGATGGGCTCAAGTCGGTCGAGCCTTGGACGGTGCGGGCCAGCAGCTCTACCGATCTGCCGACGGTCAGGCCTGGGCCCCGGTTGGCGAGCCGATTGCACTCACCGCCTACCCGCCGTGTCCACCTGCCGACGAGGTCTCCACCATCCAACTGATCTACCTTGGACCATTTGCCGAGCGATGCTTCGGCGACGCATCGCTGACCATCCGCGGTTGGGTTCCGTTCATCGAGGGACTCGGCGGCTGCTGTTGGCCCATCGCCGAGCCGGGGTGGTTGGCCGGGACCTATGCCGGGGGGTACATCGCGCCAGCCGGATCGCGAGCGTTGCGGGAGGACTACTTTCCAGAGAGTCTGCCCCTGTACCTTCCACCAGGGGTGGATCCTGCTGCTCTCCGACAGGAATCGTGGGTCGAGGTCGTCGGGCATTTCCGGGACCAGGCCTCAGCGAGCTGCGCCCGCACGCCACTCGCCATGTTCTCGCAGCACCTATTGGAATCGCAGATCACCGTTCGGCGAGATTGCCAGCAGCGCTTCGTCGTCGAGTCGATCGTGACGGTCGACGGTCCCTGACCGTCCATTCGCCCGCCCCATTCGAGCTGTAACGCCGGTTCGGTCCGCATAACGTGTTTCACCTGAACCACAACACTCGACCCTGAGCGGGCGCGGGTCTAGACTGTGCGCGCGACGTCGTATGGGTGAGCGTGCGCACGTGACCACAGCTGATTCGAGCGGCGGAAACGATCCGCGGAGTTTCACGCAGGCCCCGGTGCTCGCCGCGTTGAACGGGATCATCGTGAGAGCGCTGATCGGGCTCAGCCTCGTCGCCGCATCGGCGAGTGTGCCGCTCATCCTTCGATTGGATCTGCCGTTCCACACCGCCTTTCACTTCCTGCTTCCGGTCGGGTGGACCTTGTTTGCGGCGCTGACGGCGGTCACCCTGATGCTACGGCCGGCTCCTCGCGAAGCCGATGTCTGGGGGCGAGCCGCCGAGGTCGACGCCTCGCTCGTTCGCTTTGCGCGTGGCGTGTCCGCGTTCATGGCGGTTGGCTGGCTCGCCTCGGTCGCCGTCGTACTCGTTCACCACCACCTGACCTCCCCGCGCGAGATATTCGTTACCGTGGGGATCATCATTCCGCTGACGATCGCCTCGTGGCTGCTGGCCGTGCTCGCCTGGAACGGTTGGTGCCGCGCCGCGCTGGCGCACGCCGAGCACGATGCCGCCGAGCGATTGCGGCGGTACTGGAAGGGCCTGGCACATCCGCGGGAGGGGCTCTAACGGCGGTCTCCGGCGACCCAAGCGAAGAGCCTGTCCGCGAGGACAGGCTCTTCGCGTTCCCTTGGGGTTCGGGCTGGTGCCCGATGAGGGTTACGCCCTGACGGTCGCTCGCTCGGTCGCGCGTACCGCTGCCTCTTCGGGGCGAGTCGCCCAGACCAGGCCGATGCCGGTCAGGAAGAAGGCGCCGCCCATGCCTGCGATTGCGCCGGCCACGCCCAGACCCAGCTGGAGCGTCGACGCCGTCACGGTGCCGACGCCGAGCTCGGCGATCAGCCCGTGAGCAGTCCCGGTCCAGGCCTGCGCGCGGGCGGGGCCCTCGAGCGGGTGCTGCCGGTCGAATGCGGTCCAGTAGCGACCGTCGACCGCGAACTCGTACGTACCAGCGGGGAAGACCTCGCCGTTGTACTCCTTGTCCTCGGTCAGCACGATCGTCTGCGTGCCGTGGAGGGTGTGATAGGCGACCGTCGCCATCTGGAACATGTACTCGGATCCTGTGTTGACGACCGGGTCATTGGGATCCAGTTCCGCAGTGTCGACCGCGTAGCCCCAGTCGTCCTTGAGCAGCGACATGATGGCGTCGGCACCCGCGGTCTCGCCGCGGTCGACCAGCTGGCCGTCCTCGTTGTAGCTGAGGGTGACGTTCTGCGCGGCGCTGAACGCGTTGAGCGACTTGGTCCCGTCCTGGACTCGCAGGTACGCGTAGGCGCCACCCGCGATGAATACCAGGCCAATGACCGCGAGGGCGATGCCGAGCCCCTTCAAACGTGAAACCACTTGTCTCCACCTTTCGATTCGGGAACGTAGTTGAATGACTGTCCCCATGGTCGGTGGAGTGGTAGGCCAGGCACATGTAACCGGTGGCCCCATTCGGTGGTCCGCCGTCCCGGTGTGCAGGGGTCTGATGACAGGGGTCGATGCGGGGCAGTTGGCACGGTCGCCAGCGTGGGCGGTGCCCTCCGCGGGAAGTTTCCCTAGCGCGGAGCCATGGAGGGGAACGCCCATGCGCGACGTCCGTACGCCACGAACGCCGCCATCGCGAAGGTCACCACGTTGATCGGGATCGAGCTCATCTCCCCTCGGGTGAGATGGAAGATTGCCGCGCCGACCATGGTCAGCATCAGCCCCACGGCCGCCCAGACCACGAGCTCACGTCGGATGCGAGCCACGGCGGGGAGGACGACCCCGATCGCCCCGAGCAGCTCGAGCACGCCAATCACCACGTTCTGCGCGCGTGGGATGTCGTAGACCCAGCCGAGCATGTCGGGCAGTCCATCAGGCAGCGTGAACTTGATCACCGCGTGCGCCAGGAAGGTCACCGCCAGAAGGCCCTGAACGATCCACAGCGCGGTATTCATGGTGCGCATCCTAGACTGCGCGCGTGACCGCCGAGATCGGATCCGCGCGCGCCCGCATCACGGCCGCCTGGGCCACGCCGGAAACGGCGGCCGGGCTCATCCTCACCGCGTTGGCCTTCGTCGCCTACTGGCTGACCGGCCCCACCGGCGCCGGGGGCGACTCGTTCGTCCCGTTGGCCGATGCGTTCCTGCATGGCCGCCTCTCGATCCCGCATGACCTGCCATGGTTCGAGCTGGTGCCGGTACCGGATGGCTCCGGCGCGCAGTACTCGCCATTCCCGCCCGTTCCGGCATTGACGCTCGTCCCGGTCGTCGCGCTCTTCAACCTGCTGGGCGACGGCGCAACCGCGGTCCCGCCGAACCTGATGGCCAGCATCTTCGGCACGGCCAGCGTCTGGCTCGCCTGGCGGCTGCTGGGGCGCATCGGTGTCGCGTTTGGGCCGAGGCAGATCCTGACCGTCGGCTTCGCCTTCACCACCCACTGGTGGGTCGCCGGCATGGCGGGCACGCATCACTACGCGCAGGTGGTGGCGACCTTCTTCCTCCTGCTGACACTGGTCCTGGCGGTCGACCGACGGTGGCCGATCCTGGCCGGGCTCGCCCTTGGACTGGCGGCCGGCAGCCGGCTGCCGACCGGCCTGGCACTTCCCCTGCTGCTCTACCTCTACCGGGACCGATGGCGCCCGACGCGGGCGCAGGTCCTGCTGCTGCTCGGCCTGGCAGTCCCGGCGATCCTGATCGGCTGGTACAACCTGTCCCGATTCGGTTCGCCGATCGACTTCGGCTACGCGCACATCCCATCGGGCGAATACGGACTGGTGACCGATGAGCCCTGGTTCCGCGACGGGCTCCTGTCGATCAGCTACCTCCCACGCCACCTGTACGCGATCTTCCTGCAGAGCTTCGACTTCACCGATTCGTTCCCGTACCTGGTGCCGCTCACGACGGGGCTGTCACTGACGCTTTCGGCGCCGTTCCTCTTCTGGGCGGTGCGAGCGCGCGGCCCGGCGGTGCTGGTGACCTGGCTGGCGGTAGCGCTGGTGCTGCTGCCCGATATCACCCACGGATCGTGGGGCTTCGCGCAGTTCGGGTACCGCTTCGTCCTCGACGCGGTACCGCTGCTCCTCCTCCTGCTTGGCTGGGCGTATCGCGAGCGCGCATCGATGAGTCTTACCGCGGCGGTGGTGGTCGGCGTCGCGGTGCACGCCTACGGCATCGTGGTGTGGAACCTGTACGACATCGTCAGGTAGAGGTCCCGGTAGTCCCAGCGTTCAGTCGAGATGGAACGGGACGTCGGCGACGATCGTCTTCTTGCGCCCGAAGAGGCGCAGCTTGAGGCGCAGGCTGGTCTGGTTGTGCAGGAAGTTCTCCCACCAGTGGCGCGGCACCACTTCTGCCAGCACCACCACGATGACGCGCTCGGGCTGCATCGCCTGGAGTGCGTCCATGTAGCGCAGCAGCGGACCGATCAGCGCGCGGTACGGCGACTCGACCACGACCAGCTCCATCTCCTTGGGTCCACCCAGCTCGGCCCAGTGCTCGCGCAGCTGGTCGGCCGTCGCCGGATCGTTGGTGATGTGCACGGCGGTGGCGTGCGGCGAGATGGTGCGCGCGAAGGCCAGCGCGCGACGCGCCGGGCGGTCAAGGCGAGCCAGCGGCACGATCACGATCGGGTCGGGTTCGATGTCGTCGCTCACCGCCGCGGTCGCCTCCAGCTGTCGCGCCATGGTCCGATAGTGGCTGCGAATGCCCATCAGCAGGGCCATCAGCGCCGGCACCAGCACGATCACCATCCACGAGCCCTGAAAGAAGTTGCTCGTGCCGACCACCAGCGCCACGACCGCGGTGGTCGCCGCGCCGAGGCCGTTGATCGCCAGCCCCGGGCGCCAGCCGGTCTCCCGCCGCTTCCACCAGCGCAGCAGCATGCCCGACTGTGAGAGCGTGAAGGCCAGGAAGACGCCCAGGGTGTAGAGCGGGATGAGGCCGGTGACGCTGGCGTTGAACGACACCAGGAGGAGGATGGCCAACCCGGCGAGCGCCAGGATCCCGGTGGTGAACGCGAGCCGCTCGCCGCGGAACCCGAACTGGCGTGGCATGAACCCATCGCGCGCCAGGAAGGACGACAGCCGGGGGAAGTCGGCGAACGAGGTGTTGGCGGCGAGCACCAGCAGCAGAGCGGTCGCGACCTGGGCAAGGATCAATAACGGCCCGTTGCCGACCACGTGCCGCACCAGCTGCGAGAGGACCGTCTGCTGCTCGCTCGGGTCGGGGATGATCCCCAGGGAGGTGATCAGGTAGGCGATCCCCAGGAACAGGACGCCGAAGATGATCGCCGCCCAGGTCAGGGTCGTCCGTGCGTTGCGCCACTCGGGCGGCTTGAACGCTGGCACCCCGTCGCTGATCGCCTCGACGCCGGTCAGGGCGACGGCACCCTGGGAGAAGGCACGCAGCAGCAGGAAGAGCCCGAGCGCCTGGGTTCCATGCTCGAATGCCCAGTCGGGCGGGGCAACATACGGCGGAAGGTCACCGGTCAGGCTGCGGAAGAAGGCGTAGCCGAGGATGCCGAGCATGGTGACGATGTACAGGTAGGTCGGCGCCATGAAGATGGACCCCGATTCGCGAATGCCGCGCAGATTGCCCACGCTCAGAAGCACGACCGCAACCACCGCGACGAGCACCCGGTAGGGGTAGACCTCAGGCACGATCGATGTCATGGCCGCCACGCCGGCCGAAACCGATACCGCCACGGTCACGACGTAGCCGATCAGCAGCGCCGAGGCGGCCAGCACACCCGCTCGATCGCCGAGGTTGTCGCTGGCGACCAGGTAGCTGCTTGCCCCGAGTGGATACGCCTTGATCGTCTGGCGGTACGACATGGTCACGATCGCCAGCATCGCGATGATCAGGGCCGCAATCGGCAGCGTCAGGCTCAGCGCGCCGGCGCCAGCCAGCGCCAGCACGCGGAGGATCTCCTCGGGGCCGTACGCGCTGGAGCTGATGTTGTCGCTGCTGAAGATGGCCAGTCCCTTGACCTTCGTCAGTCGCTCGTGCTGCTCGTGCTCCGACGAGATCGGCCTGCCGATCAGGAAGGTGCGCAGCCCGCGCATCGATCGTCGCCAGCCGGTCCGCCCGTGCATCGTCCGCTCGGTCGCCACCAGCCGCCCCTCTTCGTGCTCGAACTCCTCTTCGAAGGGGCGCACGATCCGGACGTAGCTGTCACCCGGCCGTTGTCCGCGGCGATGCTCGCGAACCTGCAGGTTGGGATCGACCCGCGGTCGCTCCGGTTCACCACGGGGCGCCGGCGGACGGTTTGAATTCATGCGGCGGGTATTACAGCACCGATGCGCTCGCCGCGTGACCGCCAGCCGCTCGACCTACGCGACGACCTCCACCGGCTCCGCCAGCGGCTCGTGGTTGAGCAGGCCGCCCATCCCCCAGGCCATGGCCACCAGCGAGGCGCCGATGATGATCGCCCCCGCTACCCCGAACATGAGCGTCACCGCCCCGAAGTCGACGATTGCGCCGGAGACGGCGTAACTGACCGGTACCAGGCCGGCCGAACCGATCATGACCAGGCTCATCACCCTGCCTCGCATCTCTTCGGCGGTCCGGGCCTGGAGCCACGACACAACGTGCACGTTGCCGAACCCCGCCCCCAGGCCGATGATCGCCAGCAGAACGAAGGCGAGCAGTACGTTCGGCGACAGGCCGATCATCGAAACGGCAACTCCCATGCCGATCACGGCGATGAGCAGCACCGTGCCCAGGCGTGGAACCCGCGGGATCGAACCGGCCACCAGGGCACCTGCCAGTGCGCCGGCGCCAAACCCCGACAGGATGATCCCGAAGGCGGCAGCCCCACCATCGAAGCGCTGGTCGGCAAGGTAGGGGATCCCGACGGTGATCGGCCCGGTGAGCGCGAAGTTCAATGCCGCGCTCAGCACGATCAGTGAGCGGATCGCCGGATCCCGCCAGGCATACCCGAGACCGGCGCCGATGGTGGAGAGCAGTGCCGGTTGCGCGTCGCCGGGGCCGTCTGTGGCGGGCGCGCGGCGACCGCCGACAATGAAGAAGAGCGCCACGCTGGCGAGCGCGAACGAGAACGCGTCGATGACGAAGGCAGGTCCGGTGCTCACCAGTGCGACGAGGACCCCGGCCGCCGCCGGACCGATGAGCGAGGCGAGCTGCTGACTCCCCTGCAGCACCGCGTTGGCGGGCGGGAGCGTCTCCTCGTCGACCAGCATCGGCAGGATCGCGCCGATGGCGGGGTAGAAGAACGCATCGACCACGCCGAAGATGCCGGCCAGGACGAAGAGATGCCACAGCTCGGCGCGACCGGTCAACACGAGCGCCGCGATGATCCCGACCAGTACGGCGCGAATGGCGTTCGACCCGAGCATCAGGCTGCGTGGCGAGAATCGGTCCGAGAGCGCTCCGCCGAGGAGCATGAAGACGCCGCGTGGGATGGCGGCCACCATCAGCACCGAACCGAGCGCCAGGCCCGAGCCGGTGAGCTGCAGTGTCAGCCAGGCGAGCGCCACGAAGTGGAACTGGTCGCCGACGACCGAGATGGTCTCCCCGGAGAAAAGGAGACGGAAATCGCGCACGCCAAAGGGGCGCAGGAGTCCTCGCTTCACGGAGCTACTCCACGCTGATCAGGATCGAGTCGCCGTCATCGTCCTCGGCATCTACGATCGCTCCGACCTGGTCGGTCTCGACGGCCTGCTCGATGAGCTCTGCGTAGGACGCAGGGATCCCCGGCACGGAACGCGCGGCCATGGCGGCAAAGGCGAGCGGCACGCGGAAGTCGATGACCCGGCGGCCGTGCTCGCTCACCTGGATGCGCACGCGCCGGCCCTTGCCGGGAGCGCCGGGGGGCCTCGCGGCATCGGCCAGGACACCGGGCGATGGGGGAGGAGCGCTCTGCCGCCCGAGCGCCTCGATGATCGGCGCCGCCTCTTCGGGACTCAGCTTCCCCTCGCTGACCAGCCGGAGGACGGTGGTGATCTCATCGCCCATCTCAGCTCTCCCCGGCCAGGCGGCGGGTCGCTTCGTCCACGTCGATCTCGCCGCGCTCGAGCGCCTTGAGCACGTCGAGCTGCGAGGCCGGTGCCGGTGGACTCACGGCAGTGGCGGCGCGCATGGGGCTCACCCGGCGGGGGCGGCGGACCGCCACGTCGCCGGACATCGAGTTGAAGACCAGCGTCGGGCCGCCCGCGCCGACGATCAGCCGTCGCCGATCGGATCGGCCTTCGAGGCGGTGGTCGAGCTCGCTGTCGACGTCGGTCGAGAGGCCGCGCACCTCGAAGATGGCGCTGCCCACCAGCCCGACGACCAGGTCGCCGCTGACCGTCTCGACGCGGAAGTCGCCGCGGGCCGACAGTTCACCCTCGACCTCGACATCACCCGAGACGGTGGAGGCGCGCAGGCTCTCCAGCCGGGGTGCAATGACGGACAGGTCGCCGGAGACGCCCTGGGCCTCCACGGCAAGCGGCTCGGTGGCACGCACCGTGGCATCGCCGGAGACGGTGTGGAGACGCACGCTGCCGCCCGCATCGGAGATCGACAGATCGCCGGTGACCGTGTTGTAGCGCTGGTCGCCACGCATGCCGACCACATCGATGTCGGCGGACACCCCCGAAAGGCGCAACTCGACGCCGGCCGGCACCTGGGCCTCCACGTCGAGGTCACCGTGGCTGCCCGAGCCGAAGATGCGGGAGATCACCGAGCCGAACGAGCCCACGATGTCGGGCTCCTCGATCAGCAGTTCGCCCGGAGATTGCTTCACCCGGAGACGGACCTGCTCAAAGATGTCGTCAGCCTCCTTCTCCGATGCGGCCTTGATCTCGAATGTGGCGCGGATGCTGGCGTCGATGCCGGGAGCCGCGGACAGCTGCACATCCGCTGCGGTGACCTTGAGGCTGACGCGCCCGCGCTTGCCGACCGGGTGGGAGATCGCCTGGCTGCGCACGAAGGTGGGCATCTCAGTCGGTCCCGCCCAGGGCGCGCAGCGCAGCGGCGGCCTCGTCGGCCGACATCTCGCGCCTGGCGAGGCGCTCCAGGATGGAGCGGCGCTCGGTGGCGATGTCTGCCTCGGGCTCGTCGAGCGGCTCGTCGCCGTCGGGGGCGTCAGTCTCATCGGCCAGGCCAAGAGCGCGCAGCAGGGACTCCACGCGACCGCGGACGGTCGGGTAGGAGATGCCCAGCTCGCGCTCGAGCTCCTTCAGATTGCCGCGCGAGCGGAGGAAGCTCTCCAGCAGCGAGAGCTGCTCCTTGGAGAGACGACCGAATCGCCCAACCCCGAACTCGCCTTCGAGTGCGGTGCCGCAGGAACGGCAGTGAAGGCGAGTGATTGCCAGCTCGCCCTCGCAGACCGGACAGGTGGAGATGACGTCGCGAGCCACTTATCGCCGCCCGATCTCGCGGACCGCCTGGCGGTCGCCGCTCAGTCGGAAGATCCGCTTGGTGCTCTGGCCCGAGGGGTCCCTGCGCTGGCGCGCAGCCCGGATCCGATCTTCGGTGGCCATGATCGCGAACTGGAACTGGTTGTCCAACATTGTGATCCGCTCCTTGGTATTCGTAAGGTTCTGACGGCAGAATAGACAGTCTGGCATCACTTGTCAATACCCATTTCGCGTTTTCGCATACGAAGTTTCCAAATCGGTAGATTGAGATCATCAACCGATGCGCACCGAGGCACGGACGCGGGCAGAAGGGCGTGTCAGGAGCGTTCATGCAGCACGGGATCAGTGCTGCATGAAGAGCCTCGACAGAGCGGGTTCGGGGTCGCGGGCGGCGCCCCTACGCGCGGAGCGGGTCGATCCGGTCGGGGTCGATCCCCAGGTCGGCGATGGCGCGCACCAGCTCATCGGCACCGGCCTCGCCGGGATCGCCGCCCCGGTGCAGGCCGTGGAGCGCGGCGTAGGCGATCTGCTCGGCGCTCACCTCGAAGTGAGCGCGCAGCCCCTCACGCGTGTCACTGCGGCCGAAGCCGTCGGTCCCCAGGACGGTGTACGGACGATCGATCCAGCGGGTGACCATGTCGGGGATCGACTTCATGTAGTCCGTCGCCGCTACGATCGGTCCGGTCGTCGGGCCGAGCTGCGCGACGACCCACGGAACGCGGGGCTCGGCCTGGGGGTGGAGCCGGTTCCAGCGCTCGATCTCCAGCGCATCGGTGCGGAGCAACCCGAAGGAGGGAGCGCTCCACACGTCGGCGGCCACGTCATAGTGCTCGGCCAGCAGGTCGGCCGCACGCAGGACTTCGTGGAGGATCGAGCCGGATCCGAGCAGCTGGACGCGGCGTGTGCCGCGCTCCGCCGGCCGGTACAGGTAGAGGCCGCGCAGGACACCCTCCTCGACACCTTCGGGCTTGGGCGGCATCGGCCAGTTCTCGTTGTAGAGGGTGATGTAGTAGAAGATGTCCTCGGGCGCGTCGCCGTACATCCGTCGCACCCCGTCGCGCACGATGATCGCCAGCTCGTAGGCGAAGGCGGGATCGTAGGCGAGCACGTTGGGGATGGTCGACGCCAGCACGTGGGAGTGGCCGTCGTTGTGCTGCAGGCCCTCGCCGGTGAGCGTGGTCCGACCGGCGGTGGCGCCCATCATGAACCCCCGTCCGCGAGCGTCGCCGAAGGCCCACGCGAAGTCGCCGGTGCGCTGGAAGCCGAACATCGAATAGAAGATGTAGAAGGGGATCATCGCCTCGCCGTGCGTGGCATAGGCGGTCCCGGCGGCCGTGAAGTCGGCCATCGCACCGGCCTCGGTGATCCCCTCCTCCAGGATCTGCCCGTCGGTCGACTCGACGTAGGAGAGGAGCAGCTCCTTGTCGACCGCGGTGTAGCGCTGGCCGAGCGGGTTGTAGATGCCGATCTCCTTGAACAGGGAGTCGAGGCCGAAGGTGCGCGCCTCGTCGGGGATGATCGGCACCACCCGGCGGCCGATGTTCGGGTCGCGGACCAGGTTGCGCAGCAGCCGGGCGAAGGCCATGGTCGTGCTCGCCGGCCGGTCGGCACCAACGAACAGCTCCGCGTAGGCGGCCTCGTCGGCCGCGGGCAGCGGCTTCGCCTGCGTGGTGCGCTTCGGTACCGAGCCGCCCAGCGCTCGCCGCCGCTCGAGCATGTACTGCACCTCCGGCGAGTCGGGGCCGGGGTGGTAGTACGGCGCCTCGGCGAGCTGGTCGTCGGGGATCGGCAGCTCCAGGCGGTCGCGGAAGATCCGCAGCTCCGCCTCGTTGAGCTTCTTCGCCTGGTGGGTCACGTTGCGGGCCTCGATCCCCGGGCCGAGCGTCCAGCCCTTGACCGTCTTGGCCAGGATCACGGTCGGTGCGCCGGTGTGGGCCACCGCTGCCGCATAGGCGGCGTACACCTTGCGATAGTCGTGCCCGCCGCGACGCAGCCTGGCGAGGTCGTCATCGGTCAGGTGCGCAGCCAGCGCCTTGAGGCGCGGGTCGGGACCGAAGAAGTTCTCGCGGATGTAGGCGCCATCGGAGACCGAAAGCTTCTGGTAGTCGCCGTCAAGCGTCTCGTTCATCCGGGTCAGCAGGACGCCATCCTTGTCACGGGCCAGCAGGTCGTCCCACTCGCGCGCCCAGATCACCTTGATCACGTGCCAGCCGGCGCCGCGGAAGGTCGCCTCCAGCTCCTGGATGATCTTGCCGTTGCCGCGCACCGGGCCGTCGAGCCGCTGGAGGTTGCAGTTGACCACGAAGGTCAGGTTGTCGAGCCCCTCGCGCGCGGCCAGCCCCAGCGCGCCGAGCGCCTCAGGCTCGTCCATCTCGCCGTCACCGGTGAACGCCCAGACCCGGCTGGCGGCGGTGTCGGCGATCCCGCGCGCGGCGAGGTAGCGGTTGAAGCGCGCCTGGTAGATGGCGCTCATCGGACCGAGTCCCATGCTGACGGTCGGGAACTGCCAGAAGTCGGGCATCGTCCGCGGATGCGGGTACGACGACAGGCCGGTGCCGGGGCCGCCGGTCTCGCGGCGGAAGTGGTCGAGCTGTTCGGCGCTGATCCGTCCCTCCAGGAAGGCTCGCGCGTAGATGCCCGGCGCGGCGTGTCCCTGGAAGAAGATCTGGTCGCCGGGTCCGCCATCGTCGCGGCCACGGAAGAAGTGGTTGAAGCCGACCTCGTACAGGCTCGCGGCGCTGGCGTAGGTCGAAAGGTGGCCGCCGATCCCCTCGAAGCGCGAATTGGCCCGCAGCACCATCGCCAGCGCGTTCCAGCGGATCATGCGCCGGACGCGATGCTCCATCGTCTCGTCGCCGGGGAAGTCGGGCTCCTGCTCGGTGGAGATGGTGTTGACGTAGCGGGTCTGCACCAGTGGGGGGAGCCCGACCTGCAGCTGTCGCGCGCGCTTGAGCAGCTTGTAGACGATGAACCGGGCGCGATCCGGCCCCGCCTGCTCCACCACGGCGTCGAGCGAGTCGAGCCACTCCTGCGTCTCGGTCTCGTCGATGTCGGGCAGCTGCTGCTTGAAGGCGTCGAAGATCTCGTGCATCGGCCGCATATGGTACAGACCGATGACCGGCTAGACTCCGACCGATGTCTCGCGAAGAGCGACGCGCCTATCAGCGCATGTCCAAGAAGCAGGATCCGTACGCCCTGCCCGGCAATCCGGCGGTGCGGGCGCGCCAGGAGAAGCTCCGTGCACGGCGCGCACAGGCGGCCCGCACCGCGCCTCCCCCGGTGGTCGGCGGCATCACGCGCCGCTTCCTGGGGTGGGTGCTCGGCGGCGGTCTTGTCGCTGGCCTGATCGCGTTCTCGCTGGCGTGGCCGAGCGGCATGCCGTTTGCCGGGTACGCAGGCCTGGGTGCCGCCGCCGTATGGATCGGCCTCGGGTTCGGCGTGCGCGCCATCCTTGCCCGCGGCGGTCCGCCGCCACCGCGGCGCTGACGACGCACCGGGGCGGGATCGCGTGACCGGAATCCCCGGCGCAGCGCTGCTGGTACTCGCCGCCTACCTGATCGGCGCCATTCCGGTCGGCCTGATGATCGGTCGGCTGGTCGGCGGGATCGACCTGCGGGAGCACGGCTCCGGTCGCACCGGGGCGACGAACACGCTGCGAACGATCGGGATGCCGTGGGCGGCCGGCGTCTTCGTGCTCGATCTGGCCAAGGGAGCGCTGCCGGTGCTGTTGGTCGGATGGCTGTACCTGGCCGGCCCAGCGGGGTCGGCACCGTGGGTCGCCGCGGCTGCCGGTGTCGCCGCGATCGGCGGCCATGTGCGCTCGGTCTTCATCCGCTTCACCGGGGGGCGCGGCGTCGCGACCTTCGTCGGGGTCATGCTGGCGACTGCGCCGCTGGTGGTCGCCGTGGTGATCCCCCTTGCGCTGCTGATCATCTGGCGGACCCGATTCGTGTCGCTCGGCTCGCTCAGTGGGGCCGCGCTCGCGCCGGTGGTGACCGCGGTCCTGGTCGCGAACGGGCGCGCCGAGCTGGCCGCGGTGGCGCTTGCCGCCGGGGGCGCCGCGGTGGTGATCGCCGCGCATGCCGACAACATCGCTCGGTTGCGTGACGGCACCGAGCGGCGCCTCGGCCGATGACCTCCCCGCAGCCGCCCCGCGCCCGACTCACCACCCTGCCGAACATGCTGGGCCTGGTGCGCATCGGCGCGACGCCGGTGGTGGTGGCGCTGCTCCTCCTCCCCTTCCCGGGCGGGGGACTGCTGGCCTTCGCGGTGTTCACCGCCGCCTCGGCCACCGACTGGTTCGACGGCCGCATCGCCCGTGCCCGCGGCCAGGTGACGCCGCTCGGCATCTTCATGGACCTCACCGCCGACAAGGTGCTGGTCGCCGGAACGCTGATCGCGATGGTCGAGATCGGCCTGTTGCCGACCTGGATCGTGGCCACGCTGCTGATTCGGGAGCTGGTGGTACAGGGGATGCGGCAGCTGGCGGCATCGTCCAACGTCGTGATCCCGGCTCGCGTGCTGGGCAAGTACAAGGCGTTCGGCACGAACCTGGCGGTCGGCATGCTCCTGCTCGCGTTCGACGCCGTGTCCGGTGGACCCCTCGCGACGCTCGGATTCCACGGGACCATCGAAGCTGCCGGCTTCTGGATGGCGATCGGAGCCACCGGGCTGTCGGTCGTCTCCGGGATCGAGTACCTGTGGAGCGGCCTTCCGCTGCTGATGGGGCGCAGCGACTGAGAGCTACTTGGGGCCGCGCCGGGGTTGGTGCCCTGGTGCTCGCCGCCTGGTTTGCCGTGAGCTCGCGGTCACGGCGTGACTACAACGGCCAACAACGAGGCTCTTCTTGTCTGCGGTGGTCACGTCGTGTCCATTCAGCCAGCATGAGGACCCCGCGGGGCGCTTGTTGGCCGTTGTAGTCACCCGGTGAGCGGTGGGAGATGTGAGCGGAGCGGGCGCGCGGCGACTGAGCGCCGACTGAGCGCCGACTGAGCGCCGACTGAGCGCCGACTGAGCGCCGACTGAGCGCTACTTGATCAGCCGCTGCTCCAGGCGGTTGAGTGCGATCCACAGGGCGATCGATGCGAAGGCGACCATGTAGGCCAGGTCCCACACCTCGTGGAGGCCGAAGCTCCCCACCGCCAGGCCGCGCAGCAGGCCGACCGCGTGGAAGAGCGGGGTCAGCTCCATCGCCAGCTGGATCACCTGCGGGTAGACGCTGATCGGGAAGAAGGTGCCGGAGAAGAGGAACATCGGCATCACCACCACGCCCATCGGCAGGTCGAAGTCCTGCACCGTGCGCAGGTAGGCGGTGGTCGCCAGTCCGGCCGCGCTGAAGGCGGCGCCGATCAGGATCGAGGCGGGGATGACGAAGAAGAGCATCGGTGAGATGACCAGGCCCATCCCGATCATCACCAGCACGAACGCGAACACGTACAGGGTTCCGCGGAAGAGCGACCAGAGCATCTCCCCGATGGCGATCTCGCGGATCCCCAGCGGGGTGGCCAGGATGGCGTCGTAGGTGCGGCTGAAGTTCAGCTTGAAGAAGACGTTGAAGATCGACTCGGCGATCGCTCCCTGCATGCTCGCGGTGGCGAGCAGCGCCGGCGCCACGAAGGCCGCGTACGAGATGGTCCGGCCGTCGGGCAGCTCCACGCCGCCGACCAGCGTGCCCAGGCCGTAGCCGATCCCCAGCAGGTAGAAGAGCGGCTCGAAGAAGCCGCTGAAGATGACCATCCAGCCGCGCTTGTAGACGAGCAGGTTGCGCTGCACCAGGCGGCGCGAGCGCAGCAGCGAGGCGACGATCCCGGTCGAGGCGGGCGGCGGTGAGGCGGCCCGGCGCGCGATGGCGGTCACTTCACCAGCCTCCGGCGCAGCAGCCGCTCGGCGATCACCGCGGTCGCGCCCAGGAAGACGAGCAGATAGCCCAGGTGCAGCGGCCAGGTGGCCGGCATGGTGTCGAGCACCGCCCCGCGAACCAGGGCAACCCCGTGGTAGAGCGGCGTGGCGGCGGCGACCCACTCGATCGCATCGGGCAGCTGGGAGACCGGGAAGAAGGTGCCGGAAAAGAGGAAGAGCGGGTTCACCACGAAGCGGAAGAGGGCCGCGAATCCCGAGTCGTTGTGCCGGGTGGCGGCGAAGGCGATGATCGGCGCCGCGAAGGCGAGCCCGGTGAGCATGGCCGCCGGGATCGCCAGCAGGGCCATCGGCGAGCGCGGGATGCCGAACGCGGTGAGTACGATCAGGAACGCGCTCCCTATGGAGAACATGCGGAAGGCGATCCAGCTCAGCTCACCGATGAGCAGGTGGTGCACCTGCAGCGGCGTCGCCAGGATCGCCTCGTAGTTCCGTCGCCAGCTGATCTTGCCCATGATCGGGTAGGTCGACTCGAAGCTGGCGGTCTGCATGCAGGAGCTTGCCAGGATGCCAGGCCCCAGGAAGTGCAGGTAGTCGACACCGCCGAGCACGGTGTTGCCGCCGCTGGCGATCAGGCTGCCCAGGCCGATCCCCATGGCGGTCAGGTACAGCAGCGGCGTCAGGAAGCTGCCGAAGACGCTGCCGCGCCAGGTGCGCCGATAGACCATCAGGTTGCGCTGCAGAACCCGCGCCGCGCCGGCGAGAGCGCTGGAGGTGCGCGGCCCCGATACGGCGATGACCGCCATCACTCCACCAGGGTGCGGCCGGTCAGCCGCAGGAAGACGTCCTCGAGGGTGGCGCGGCGAACGAGGGCGCTCTCGGTGGGGATCTCACGGACGGTGACCTGCTCGAGCGCATGCTCGCCATCGGCCACGTAGAGCAGGTAGCGGTCTGGCAGCTCCTCGATCCGATCGGCCAGCCCGTCGAGCCGCTCGATCAGGCCGGCGCGGACTCCTTCCGGGACGCGAAGCTCGAGCACCTCGCGGGTGCTGTGGCGCTCGATCAGCTCGCGCGGCGACCCCTCGGCCACGATCTTGGCCTTGTCCATCACCACCAGCCGATCGCAGAGCTGTTCCGCCTCGTCCATGTAGTGGGTGGTGATGATCAGGGTGGCGCCGCGCTGTTTGAGCCGGTAGAGGCGCTCCCACAGCAGGTGGCGCGCCTGCGGGTCGAGGCCGGTGGTCGGCTCGTCGAGGATGAGCAGCTCCGGCTCGTTGATGAGCGCCCGGGCGATCGTCAGCCGCCGCTTCATCCCACCGGACAGTGGCTCGACCTGGTCCTTCGCGCGCTCGGAGAGCTGCATGAACTCGAGCAGGTCGGCCGCCCGCGGGCGCGCCACCGACATCGGGATGTCGAAGTAGCGCGCGTACATGAGCAGGTTCTCGAGGACGGTCAGCTCGGCGTCGAGGTTATCGGTCTGGGGGACGACGCCCAGGCGTGCCTTGATCTGGGCCGACTGCGTGCGCGGGTCCATCCCGATCACCGTCAGGTCGCCGTCGGTCACCGGGGAGGAGCAGGCGATCATCTTCATGGTGCTCGTCTTGCCGGCTCCGTTGGGGCCGAGGAAGCCGAACGCCTCGCCGGTCCGTACGTCGAAGTTGACGCCGTCGACGGCGGTAAAGCCGCTGAAGCGCTTGGTCAGACCGCGCGCGTGGACAAGGATCTCTTCACCGGGGGGCATGTCGGGGATTCTAGCCGGGGTGGTTGGTGGCCGGGAGGGGCCTTTCAGGCCGGCTCCCGTCCCGTCAGGGGCGTTCATGCAACGGTGCAACCGTGCATCCGTGCAACCGTGCTGCACGAACGGGTCTGACGATCACGGGCCATTCGGTCACTTGGCCCTGTCGGGCGTCCTCCCTAGCATCCGGCCATGGGCCGAGGCGGCTGACGTGATCATCATCGGCGCCGGCGTGCAGGGTGCCTCGCTCGCCTTCCACCTCGCCGAGCGCGGGCTGCGCGCGGTGGTCCTGGAGAAGGCGACCGTGGCGGCCGGCGCGACCGGGCGGTCGAGCGGCATGGTGCGCATGCACTATGACCTCGAGGCGGAGGCGCGTCTCGCCTGGCGCAGTCACGCCTACTTCCGCGACTGGCGTGACCGGGTCGGAGGCGAATGCGGCTTCACCGACATCGGCTTCCTGCAGCTCGTACCGCCACACGAAGTCGCCGCGCTCCGAGAGAACGTCGCGATGCAGCAGCGGATCGGCATCGTGACCTCCGTCATCGAAGCCGATGAGGTTCGACGGTTGCTGCCCGGGGTCGTGATCGATGACGACCAGGTGGCCGCGTTCGAGCCGCTCTCCGGCTACGCGGATCCGACCCAGACCACGGGCTCGCTGATGGCCGGTGCCGTGGCTCGCGGCGGCCGACTGATCCAGGGTTGCGAGGTGACCGGGATCCGGGTTTCGGGCGGTCGGATTGCGGGAGTCGAGTCCTCACGCGGTTCGTTCGACGCACCGATCGTGGTCAATGCGGCCGGCGCATGGGCCGGCCGGGTGGCCGCCATGGTCGGCCTTGATATCCCCGTCGATGTCTGGCGTCACGACGTGGCCTATGTGCGGCGCCCGGCGGACATGCCGCGCCACATCGCGTTCATCGACTTCGATAACGCCTTCTACTGCCGCCCCGAGGGCGAGTCGTTGACGCTGGTCGCGCTCGAGGACGGCAACCCGCTCCAGGGTGATCCCGACGCACCGGTCGATGCCGCCGCGCGCGGCTTCATCGAGCGGGCCGCAGAGCGGATCGTGCAGCGCCTGCCCGACTTCGCGCGCGCCGGCCTCCACTCGGCGCACTCCGGTCAGGACGGGATCACGCCCGACCAGCGTCCGATCATCGGCACGGCCGGGCCGGACGGCTTCTGGCTGGCCTGCGGCTTCTCTGGCACTGGCTTCAAGACGGCACCGGCCATTGGAGCTCGCTCGCGCAACTGATCACCGATGGCGCGGGCGCCAATGACGACCTGGCCATCTTCCGGCTGTCGCGCTTCGCCATCGGTGACCTGATTCGTGGCGAACACGCGTACGCGCCGATCTGGCACTAGTCGGTCCCTGGGCGCCCGCGGTCGACCGGGCGTGCGCGCTGCCCTCGCTCGTCCGCTGCCCTCCGCGCGCTATTCCGCGCGTTATTACCTCCCGTGCTACTTGAGCACGTCCCGGCCCTCAACAGGTTTGGCGAGCCACACTGCGCACGGTCTCAGCAACGCCTCAGCACCATACGTAGTGGGGCTGCGCGCTGCCCCGCCCGGAAGCGCTGTAGTAGTACAAGAGGTAATAGGAGTGCCGGGGTTCGCGGCGCCGCGCCCAGCTAGCCGCGGCTAGCTCGCGCGGTCCTCGATCTCCCAGGCGTGGTCGAGCACGTGCCATGCGGCGCGGCGGACGAAGTAGCGAGGCGACCAGGGGCGCTGCGCCTTCGAAGGCGTGGCCACCGGCTCCCCGCGCGCGCGGGCGGCGAGTGCGGCCAGCGCGGTCTCGCGCACAGCGGCCGCCGTCAGCGGTCGCGGCGATCGACTCCCAAGCTGGCTGAGGTAGGCCCCCTCCGCCTCCAACACGTGCGCCTCGATCTTTTCGAGGTCGCGGCCGCCGCCGCGCGGACCCTTGCGCAGCTCGATCTGCGCCGCGCGCGCCGATGCGACCACCTGGTCGAACGCATCCCAACAGGCTCGCAACAGCACCGACTGCCGAACCAGCTCCGCGGCGTCAAGGGGCCGCGCGTCGGCGGCTGCCTCGACGCTGGGTACCCCGAAATCGGTGCCCGATCCCCCCTGCAGCCGCTCTGTGACCATGAACGCCGGCGCGTTGCCGACGAACGGCACGCCGGCGCGGTCGACGACCGCGGCGTATCGGTCCTGGTGGGTGAGCAGGTTTTCGATCGCCGCCTCTTCGTCGCGGCCGCCCCGAGACCAGCCCGGCCAGTCGAGCGCGCCGGCGAAGACGCGCTTCGTGCCGACCTCCAGAAAGAGCGCTACCGAACCGTCAGCTTGCACGCCCACGGACCGGTCAGGCCTCCCAGGTCTCGCCCGGCTCGAGCGGAACGACCGTCGCCGGTGTCGCCGCCTGGAGCTCGGCAGGTGTGCCGGTCAGGATCGGGAAGGTGGCGTAATGGACCGGGATCACCGTCTCGGCGCCGATCAGGGCCACCGCGCGGGCGGCATCGGCTGGACCCATGGTGTAGTGCCCGCCGATCGGCAGCACTGCGATCGAAGGCGCCCAGCGCTCGCGGACGAGCGCCATGTCGCTGAACAGGTCGGTGTCGCCGGAATGGTAGACGCGGGTGCCGTCCTCGAAATCGAGCAGCCAGCCCCAGCAGCCGACCTCACGCGTGGCATCCGCGCCGCCCCCGCCGGCACCCGTGACGGTGACGCCGCCGGTGTGATCGGCACGGACCATGGTCAGCCCGATCCCCGCCGCCTCGAACCGACCGCCCTTGTTCATGCCCACCGCCTCCACCCCGAGGCCCGCCAGGTAGATGCTCATCTCGTGCGAGCAGACGACCGTGCCACCGGCAGCCGCGAGCTCGACGACATCGGCGGCGTCGTTGCCGACATGGTCGAAATGCCCGTGGGTCGGGGCCACGACATCCACGCGGTGTGGCTCCGGCGGCGGCGTGTAGTTCGGTGAGCCGCTCCATCGGTCAATCCAGAGCCATTTCTCCCCCGGAGACCGATACAGAACGCCGCCATGTCCGAGCCTGGTGATGCGCAGATTTGCCATGGGGGAATCCTAGACCCGCGTGTCTCGCTTCGTGCGCGGCGCGCCGCCAGCGCCAGCGTCGGTGCTGGCGCCAGCGCCGTGTTCCACCGGGCGGATCCAACGATCAAGCATCCGCGAGATTGGGGCCAGTATTCCCTTGTGGAGGGAATTCCGACCTGTACCTGGGCCGATTTGGGGCCTTTTCGGCCCAAGGTTGATCGTTAGATCAATGGGGCGGAACACCACGCCGGCCGGCGGGCGGGCGGGACACGCCGGGCGGAGGCACTACCCGAGCAGGCGCTCCAAGTGGTAGGGGAGCATCTTGGCCCACCACGGCCAGTCGTGGTTCACGTCATGGCCCCAGTAATCCACGAAGGCGGGGACGCCAAGGGACGCCAGCCGCTCCTCCATGGCACGGGTGTCGGCGACCATCTCGTCCTCCCACGCCCCCTGCCCGACGCAGAACGCGACGCGCGCCCGGCGGTACAGCGCAAGCCGCGCGGGATCGACCGCGCCCGACAGGTAGTCGAGCGGGGATGCGGCCACCACCGAAGGATCCAGGTACTCCCCGATGAAGCGGCTCAGCCGGTACACGCCCGATATGGCGAGCAGCCCATCCACCAGCTCGGGATGTCGCACGAAGAGGCTGCTCGAGTGGAAGCCGCCCATCGAGCAGCCGCTGGCCCAAAGGGTCGCGCGCCCGGTCTCCTCCCGGATCAGCGGCAGCAGCTCGCCCACCAGGTAGGCATCAAAGTCGTTGTGGCGGACGGCCCGTTCCGCGGGCGGCTTCTCCTCCGCGGTCCACGACTGCCAGTCGATCCCATCGGTCACGTACAGGGTCACCCGCCCCGCATCGATCAGGTGGCGGATCGATTCGACCATCCCGAAGTTCTCCCAGTCCCAGACTCGCCCGTTCATCGAGGGAAAGGCGAGGATCGGCTGGGCTCCCGCGGCCACCCCTCCGTCCGCGGCATAGCGACGGTGCTCGAGGTCATGGCCCAGGGCGGGGGAGAAGGCGAGGCGCGTATCGGTCCTCATCAGGCGGTCTTGGCCTGGATGGCGCCAGCGGCGGCGGTGACGCGGGCCTCATCGGGGTCGTGAAGGATGTAGCCGTAGTCGCCGATGGCCGGCGCGAAGATGCCGGAGATGGGCGTGTGCGCCGCGACCATGTCGGCGTATGCAGCGAGCACCTGTTCGTGGCTCAGTTCGTACGTAAACCGATGCTTGCGCCCGACGTAGGCACACGCAAACGCCCGGCTCGGCACCTGGTCGATCTTGCCGTGGACGACCATGCTCGCCCAGGCCCGATAGAAATCGATCTCGTTGGCGATGTTGAACATGTCGGTGGTCATGCCGCCGGGCGGCCGGACGTTGATCTCCAGCGGGGCGAGGGTGCCGTCGGGCTGCCGGAAGAACTCGAAGTGGAAGGCACGCTCGCGGATCCGGAATGTGCGCACGATGGCCCTGCCAGCTGCCTCCACGTCGGGCGGGATGGCGCGCGTGATGCAGTACCAGATGTCGGTGTCGTCGTTGACCGCCTCCATCACGCCGGTGCTGTAGTAGAAGCTGCTGTCGAAGGCGACCTCGCCCTGCCAGTCCACCAGCCCGTCGTAGGTGAGCAGCGTGCCGGTCAGGTACTGCTCCAGGATGTAGTTGACCGGTGGCTTTTCGGCCAGGTACTGCTCCAGGTCGGCGTCGTTCTCCAGCTTGAAGGTCGCCGCGGCACCGACCCCGGCGTCCGGCTTGGCGACGAGCGGGTAGCCGACCTCCGCCGCGTAGGCGCGGGCTGCGCGGGGCGAGCGGCAGACCCGGCCGCCCCCGGGGGTGAGGCCGGCACGCACGAAGAGGCGCTTCATGGCCGACTTGCGCTTCATCCGCCCGATCTCTGCGGTGGTGATCCCCGGGATGTTGAAGTCGGTGCGCAGCTGGGCCTCTGCCTCCAGCCACCACTCGTTCAGGGAGTCGAGGCGGTCCAGCTTGCCGTGCTCGTGCGTGAAGTAGGCAAGCGCGCGGACGAGCTGACCGTAGTCGTTCATGTCGTCGACGCGGTAGTAGCCGCTGAGGGCGTCGCGCAGCTCCGGCCGCAGCTCGTGGTCCTGGGCGTCGGCGATGCCCAGCACGGTCGCCCCCACGTCGCGAAGCGCCGTGGCGAAGAGGTACCAGTTCGGCGGGAAATGCGGGGAGAGGAAGACGAAATTCATCTGGCCGCGCAGTGTGCAGGGAGAAGGGGGAGTGGGCAAGAGGGGGGGTGGGGCTACGCGTCCCTCAAGCCGCCCTCACGCCTCTGGTTCCACCGGGCGGATCCAACGATCACGCATCGGTCAGGAAGAGGTCGGAATTCCCACGGCCCGCAATTCCTGGTCTCTATCCGGGTCGAAATGGGCCGAAATCAGGCTTGATCGGTCCAGGGTTGATCGTTAGATCCGTGGGGCGGAACATTCCGGCGTGCAACGGAACATCATGCACGGGTGGTCGGGTCTGACTCGTTCCCAGCCCGCGGTCGCGCGGCGAGGACGATCAACACGCCCAGGGCGATCGCCACGGCCGGCCCGACCCACTCCATCGGTACAGCGCTGACGCCACCGGTGAGGAGCAGGAGCCCAAGCGCCAGCACCAGCACCCCGGCGCTGAACGAGAGCAGGTCGACCGGGTGGCGTGCCATCAGTAGTCCCCTCCGATATCGGTGATGACGAGCACTTCCCCGATGCCGACCTCGAGGTCGAGGATGTAGCTCGTTCCGGTCTGGTGACGGCGGACGTAGACATCGTCCAGGCTTGTGCCGACGTTGTAGTCATTGAAGATCGTCACCTGCCCGGCCCCGGCCCGCGCGCGCAGCTCGACTGACGCGTTGAGCGGCAGGATGACCACGAGCTGGCCGACGGCGACGCTGGCGCCGATGTCGACCGATCGCGTGCCGACGCTCAGCTCGGACAGGTCCACCGTCAGCGTCCCGCTCATCAGGCGGTACTCGTCACGCAGCTCGGCGGCGTTTGCGGGTGTGAAGCGCGGGGCGCCGACCCCGCCTTCGAGGGGCGCGGTCACGAAGCTGGCGGTCACGGCGAGAGGCGCCAGCAGGATCGCGAGGAGGATCAGGATCCTGGCGCGCCCCCACCAGGCACCGATCACCAGGCCGATGCCGACGATGGCGAGTACCGCGCCGAAGAACTGGCCGGGTGTGACTTCCACGTCGGCTGCCCGACCGATGAGGGCAAGCAGGCCGGTGGCCATCAGCATCGCGGCGACCATGTACCACGCCAACGGGGAGCGGGGGCGAGGGGCGGCGCGCACGGGCGCCGTACGCGGCTGCGTCGCAATGGCGGATTGGGGCGCCCCCGCCGGGACCGCCTCGTGACGGCGAAGCAGCAGGACCCCGGCCACCATCACGCCCAGCGCCCAGATGACCCCCGGAATCCCGAGTGGCCCTTCGCGAAGCGAGTAGTAGCCGCCGCTGTTCATGGCGCTGGTGAACAGGAGGAAGACGACGATCGCCAGCGCGACCCACCCGATCCGTCGCGGCGTCAGCGCCAGTCGCCGCAGGAAGCCTTCGAGCATGGAGACGTCCCGCCCCTCGGCCGGGAGAAGGAGCCAGCCGATGATGTAGAGCACCAGCCCAGCGCCGCCGAAGATGATCAGCCCCACGAAGCCGATGCGGAAGAGCAGTGGATCGACATTGAAGTAGTCGCCCAGTCCTCCGGCTACGCCGCCGATCACCCGATCGGCGGTGCGTCGTCGCAGGGGGCGGCCCGGCGTACCGACGCGATCCGTCTCGTTGCTGGTCATGACCCAGATCTTGGGCCGCAGTCACGCGGCTCGCTATCGGGGAGCACCCTGAAATGACCCTGACCTGTCGCGCCGCAGGCTCAGGGTCATCCCCGATCGTCCGCATCCCGGCGGTGTGGGAACATGCGGCCATGGCACAGGTTGGGATGGTCGGGGCGCACCGGCCACGCCTCGAGCGCAGCCGGAGCGACCGGGTGATTGCCGGGGTCGCCGCGGGGATCGGTCACCACCTGGGCATCGAGCCGCTGACGGTTCGGATTGCGTTCGTCGTGCTCGCGGCAGCGTTCGGATTCGGGATCGTGGTGTACCTGCTGGCCTGGCTGTTGGCGCCCCTGGAGGCGGCCGACTCGCCCGCGCCGGCTCGTCGCCGAACGCTGACCCGGCCCACGCTCCGCCAGGCGCTGGGTGCTGCCCTGATTCTCGCCGGCATCCTCCTGCTCCTGTTCGTCTCCGGGTTCTGGTTCGGCGAGGCGCTGGCCTGGCCGGTCTCGCTCGCGGCGGTCGGCTTCGCGGTGCTGTGGGCCAGGAGCGGCGAGGAGCGACGCGGCCGCTCACCGTGGGAGATGGTGATCAGCGGCCGACGATCGATTCCGCGGGTCGCCATCGGCATCCTCCTGATCCTGGGTGGCCTGGCGGTGCCCCTGGCCGCCGAGGCGTCGCTCGCCACGGCCGGCAGCATGCTGCTGGCCGCGATGGTGGCAATCGCCGGGCTGGCGCTGATCGGTGGGCCGTGGGTATGGAGCATCGGCCGTGAGCTGATCGAGGAGCGCAGCACGCGCGTCCGCACCGAGGCACGCGCCGAGATGGCCGCGCACCTCCATGACTCCGTGCTGCAGACGCTGGCGCTCATCCAGCGCGCACCCGCCGAGCGCGAGATGGTCAGCCTGGCGCGCACACAGGAACGCGAACTGCGCAGCTGGCTGTACGGGCGCGAGCCGAGCCTTGCCGGGGCTCGTGTCCGCGATGCGATCGATGCCATGGCCGGCCGCGTTGAGCGCGACCAGCACGTCAAGGTCGAGGCGATCACGGTCGGCGACGCGGCACTCGACGAACGAGCGCGCGCGCTCGTCGCCGCGGTGGGCGAGGCGACGCTCAATGCCGCGCGGCACTCGGGGGAGACGGAGGTATCGGTCTTCGTGGAGGTCGAGGACGACGCCATCAGCGCCTACGTGCGCGACCAGGGCAGCGGCTTCGACCCGGATGCGGTGGCGACCGACCGACGGGGGATTGCGGACTCGATCATCGGCCGCCTCGAGCGGCACGGCGGGACCGCGGATGTCCACAGCCGACCGGGCGCAGGCACCGAGGTGGTCATGCGCCTCCCGAGGAGAGCGTCGTGAGAGGGGCCGACAGCGTGCGCGTCTTCGTGGTCGACGACCACGAGCTGTTCCGGTCCGGTGTGCGCTCCGAGTTGAGCCGCAGCTGCCAGATCGTCGGCGAGGCCGGGACGGTGGAGGAGGCGGTGGCCGGCATCGTGCGCGAGTCGCCCGACGTCGTGCTGCTCGACGTCCACATGCCCGCCGGCGGAGGCCGCGGCGTGATCGAGCGTGTGCGGGCGGATTCGGCCGGCGCCTCGACGACGCAATTCCTGGCGCTTTCCGTGTCCGATGCAGCCGAGGACGTGATCGGCATCATTCGTGCCGGCGCCCGTGGCTATGTAACCAAGTCCATCTCGGCCGGTGAGCTGGTCGCGGCCGTCCAGCGCGTCCACGGCGGCGATGTCGTCTTCTCCCCGCGCCTGGCCGGCTTCGTGCTCGACGCGTTCGCCGGCGAGGCTCCTGTCCCTGCCGACCCGGAGTTCGATCTGCTCACCGCCCGCGAGCGCGAGACGCTGCGCTACATCGCGCGCGGGTACACCTACAAAGAGGTGGCGTCGGAGCTGCACATCTCCGTCAAGACGGTCGAGACGCACGTCTCAGCGGTGCTGCGCAAACTCCAGCTCTCGAACCGATACGAGCTGACCCGCTGGGCCTCGGAGCGGCAGCTCATCTAGGCCGCCGCAGCTGCGTCGCCCGCGTCCGTTGTGTTCGCCCGCGTCCGTTGTGTTCGCCCGCGTCCGTTGTGTTCGCGCGCGTCGCGTTCGGGGGCGACGCTTGTGTTCGCGCGCGTCGCGTTCGGGGGCGTCGCTTGTTGGGCATGTTCCACCGGGCGGATCCAACGATCACGCATCGGTCAGGGAGTGGCCAGGATTCCCATCGGGCGCGAATTCCGGACCTTATCTCGCCCGAAACGAGGCTGAATCGGGCTGGATCGGTCCAAGATTGATCGTTGGATCCGCGGGCCGGAACCTTCCGGCACGCCACGGCACGACACGCGGCACGCCACGCGGCGGTGAGGCGGTCGGCCGTGCCGCCTAGCCGGCGAAGAAGGCGTTGATCGCGGCGGTGTCGTCGGAGAACGCCCAGCGCTCAGTGACCTTGCCGTCGCGCATGTGGTAGATCTCCGCGGTCCGGTAGGTGAAACTGTGGCCGCCCATCGATACGGTGGCGGTCACCATGGCGACGGCGTGGTCGTCGTTGGCGATCACATCGTGCAGCTCGACGCTGAATGAGCCGCCCGCGTCGGCCATCCCGGCCCATCGGGCGGCAACGGCAGCCTTGCCGTGGATCGGCTCGGCGCTGCCGATCTCGTGCCAGACCACATCATCGGCGAGGCCGTCGATCGTGCTCTCCAGGTCGCCGGTGGCCATGGCCTTGGACTGCTCTCGGATCAGGGTGGCGTTGGGATGCTCGGACATCGGTTCCTCCTGGTGTGGATGGACCGCGGCTAGGCGCCGGGCGGTCGGAAGGTGGGAGACAGCTTGGCGGCGGCGTCGATGTCCTCGGCAGTCATGAGCGGGACGGTCCGAATGCCGGAAAACGCGCCCGAGCTGGAAAGCTTCAGGCTGGCGGCCGTTGCCGCAGCATGGTCGGGCACGTCCACGAGGGCGTAGAAGTCATCGGAGCCGAAGCCCCAGTAGAGCGACTCGAGCATGCCGCCGACCGATGCGACCGCAGCCTTCCCCGCGGCGAGGCGCGCGGTGCCGCCGTCCTTCATGACGCCGGCCGCTCCCGCAGGCGTGTAGCTGCCGATCACCAGATACTTGGGCATGAGTCACCTCTCTGCTGTGTCCAGTTACCGTACCCCCATCCGTCGGCGCGTGGCAACCCTGGTTGGGACTGCGAGCCGCGCGGGCTGAGCCTCCCGCGCATACATGGTCGGGCGCCGGCTGAGAGGAGACGGGCTGTTCCATCGGGCGGATCTAACGATCACGCATCGGTGAGGTAGGTGTCTGAATTCCCACCGGGCGGGAATACCGGCCTCTACCTCGGCCAATTCGGCCCCTTTGGGGGCCCCGCTTGATCGTTGGATCCGCGGGGTGGAACTTCCAGGAGCGCGCCGCGGAGGCGCCCCGCAGAGGCGCCCCGCGGAGGCGCCCCGCGTCCGTCAGCCGACGATTGGGACAGCGATGACGCTCCAGCTGCAATCGGACTCGACGTCGATCCAGTAGTCACCCTTGGCGCCCATCATGTCGGGGGGCCACATCACGCGACCTTGCCCCCAACCCTGGACCCGGGCGGTTTCGATCTCGTCGCCGTTGGGTCGTACCGTGATCGCAATGTCGCACGCGCCGCCATCGGGTTCTGCCGCGTACCACTCAACGATGAACCCCGACGCGTACCCTGCGAATGTGACGCTCCGGGCACTCCCCGTCGCGTATAGCACCGCATGCGGACCCGGGCCCTCACCATACTGCCCCGCGCTCGGGTCGGGGGGCACGTCGGCAGGGACCAGGTACGGATCCCCTCCGGACCCTCCGGACGTTCCGGCCACCCAGCCCCCGTCCCAGCGCAGGACGCGCTCTTGGGCCTCACCCGGCTGCCAATGGGGACCGATGAAGTACCAGGGCACCCCAACAACGACCAGCGGGCCGAAGCTGATGTAGGCGTAGTAGCCGGCCCACAAGCGGACTTCCGGCACGGCGAGCAGCTCGGTACCGGTGGTGGCGTCCCACCAGCGACCCGCCATCAGCGGGTATGAGGTCCCCGGTCCGGTTCGTACCGCCAGGCCATCGACCACCACCTGCGCGCCGACGATCGGCCCCAATTCGCCGGGTGCCGGCGAGGCAATGGGGCGAGCGGGAGCTGCTGTCGCGCTCGCCTGCGGCTCGCTGGCGCTCTCCGCAGTGCTGCCGGAGGCGGAGTTGTTGGGCGGCTCGGCCGAAGCGGAGTGAGGACTCGCGTCAGGACTGCCGACAGCGGTACACGCGCTCAGGGCCAGCAACGCGCCCACAAGGACCACGAGCCGATTTCGCATGTCCGCAGAGTACCGATGCGCACTGCGGCTGGACTGCGGTCGCTCCGACCCCGCTCAGGACTGAGGGTCGAGCTCCTCGAAGAGGGTCAGTTGGAGGCCGGCAGGTCCCTCCAACCGAGCGTTGAGCGAACGCCACGGCGTCTCGGTGGGTGGGGCGAGCAGCTCCGCCCCCGCCGCCACTGCCGCCTCGGTCGCCGCCGCCGCATCGCCCACCTGGAGCGCGACGCGGATGTGCCCGGCCACGCGCCGGCCAACCTCGACCTCGTCGACATGCGCCGCATGGCCCGGGTCGCCGATCTCGAGCGTCGCGCGCCCCGCATCGAGGATGGTCACGCTCCCGCCGGGCGAGCTGAAGACGCCAATCTCGCGCATCCCCAGCACGTCGCGGTAAAAGGCGAGCGCGGCCTCGTAGTCCGGTGCGGTCACCACCAGTCGCATCTCGAGCACGCCGTCAGGCATCGGTCTCTCCTGGTCGGTCATCTGCGGTCATTCCTGCCGGATACCACCATACGTAGTTCATCAGCACCCGAGACCGATGAATTGGCCCGATCAGCGCCGAATTCGTCTCGACTCACCACGATGGGTAGTGACCCGATGCGTGGGAGCCGACTTGAGGCCCGCGGCGTGCCCTTGAACCACGTCCCGTGGTACCGCGGCCGCAGCCGCGGGGGCCTACTCCTCCTCGGTGATCGGGTCAGAGGCAGCGCCCACGCGACGGGCGAGGAACACGAACGGCAGGGCCAGCACCTGGATCCCGGCCGAGACGAGATACGAGGCCCCGTAGCCGCTCACGTCCGCCACGCGACCCAGGGCCGGCTGCGCGACCACGCCCCCGGCCGATCCCATCAGGGAGTCGAACGACAGGACGGTGGCGCGCTGCTCCGAGGGGATCACGCCGTTGAGGAACGCGGCGCGCATCGGCCGCACCACCGCGGTCACGAACGACCAGAGGGCCAGCAGCACCAGCGCGACCACGATCCCCGGGCTGAGCCCGATCAGCGCCACCAGCACCACCCCCAGCACCCCGCCCGCGATCAGCGCATCGGTCCGGCGCCGGAAGATCCGGCGCACCAGGGGAACGGTCAACCCTGCGGCGATCTGGACGCCGGCGAACATGGCCGCCGCCGCGCCGGCGATGCTGTACGCGGTCGGGTCGCCGTACAGCTCGAGCAGGTACGGCTGTGCGGCGTAGAACAGGTAGATGCCGGTGCCGGCGGTGAACGGGATGGCCAGCATCAGCCATCGGACCGGGGGATTGCGCAGGCCGCCGTCGATCGAGCCGCGCACGACGTTGCGCACCGCCTTCCCGGGGCTAACGGACCGATCAGGCTTGAAGCCGATGTCCCGCATGAAGAGCAGCGCCACCACCATGGTCGCGCCCAACAGCACGACCCGGATGATGTACGGCACGCCCAGGTTGGTCAGCTGTGCGACGACGCCGCCGGCCACCGAGCCGATCAACATGGCCCCACCCCCAACGGCCTGTGCCCGTCCAAAGACGTGCTCCAGGTGGCCCTGGAAGCTGGTCGCGGTGAGCGCATCCACCAGCCAGGCCTCGGTGGCACCGGAGAAGAAGGTGAATCCCAGCCCGAGCAGGACCGATGCGATGGCCCAGCCCCACATCGGCGCCTGCACCTGCCACATGCCCAGGTAGAGGAGCGTGGCGAGGAGCAGCGTCACCGTGCCCAGCACGAAGGAGAATTGGCGGCCGCGGGTATCGGCCACCACGCCGGTCGGGATCTCGAAGATGACCATCCCCAAGGTGAAGAACGCGTTGGCGGCGAATGCCTCGGCGTTGCTGAGTCCCGCATCGAGCAGGAAGATGGTGTTGATGCCCCAGATGAACGACGAGGCCAGGGTCGAGAGCAGGGTGATGACCAGGAAGGTCCGCTCGACCGATCGGGCGGCGTCGTTCCGGGGCGTCGCGCCCAGGCTCGGAGAGGTCACCCGCGGACTCTAGCCGCTTGCCGCTACCCCCGGTGCGCGGAGTGCAGGTGCATCGCGCCGGTCACTTGACGGCGGTGGGCCAATATCGTACGTTTCGTACGAAATGACCGAAACCAAGCGTATCAGCGAAGCCCGCGGCGAGTTCTCCGACCTCGTGAATCGCGCTGCCTATCGTCACGAGCGCGTGCTGCTCACCCGGCATGGCAAGGCGGTCGCGGCGATCATCTCCACCGACGACCTGCAGCTCCTCGAGGCGCTCGAGGACCGAGACGACCTCGAGGCCATGGACGCCGCGCTGGCTGACCCTGACAACCAGGAAGAGATCCCCTGGGAGCAGGTGAAGGCCGAACTCGGCCGCTGATCCGGGAGGGGGAGGTGGCGTATCGCGTCGTCCTGCACAGGTCAGCCGTGCGCGACATCGGGAACCTGTCGCAGCCGAATCGTGGCCGTGTGATGCGCGCAATCGACGCCCTCGCGACCAATCCGCGACCACGCGGCGCGAAACTGCTGAGTGGACCGGACCGCAGATGGCGGTTCCGCGTCGGCGACTACCGAGTCCTGTATCGCGTCGACGACGACCGCGTCGTGGTGGTCATCGTTCGGGTCCGCCATCGGAGCGTCGCCTACCGCTAGGTCAGCGCACCCTGCCCGGCCGCAGCGCCGACCAGGCGGCGGCCATCCCAATTCCCATGCCGACCGCGAAGATCGGCCAGGCGAATTCGGTCGGGGTCCCGCCGTCGAGCACCATGCCGGCATTCGTCAGGAAGCTGACGATGACGACCGCCCCACCGAGCAGAAGCGCCCCCAGGTGGCGCCTCCCGAACCTGACCGACCCGCCCGTGCGCAGGCGTCCGGCGCAGGCCAGGCCGAAGCCGATGAGGGCCACGCTGACCGCGACGGGCGCCCAGATCGGTCCAGCCCAGGGAGCCGGCAGCAGGAAGAGGAGGTCCCAGGTGCCCAGGCTCGTTGGCCAGCCGGAGAAGACCCACAGGAAGGCGTAGTAGCCGATGTCCCAGCCCCCGAACACCACGGCCGCCCAGGCGAGGCGCTCGAGCGGTGAGCGCCCGGCGATCCAGCCCACCGCGCCGATCATCACCAGGGTCGCCGCCTCGCGCCCCACCTCGATCCAGCCGAATGGCATGGCGGCGGGGGAGAGGTCGATCGGGAAGATCGTGCCGGTCGGCACGCCCAGCGCCGCCCGCAGGTAGACGACCACGGCCGACTCGAGGTAGGCCATGGCCACCGCGTACAGGACAAGGATTCCAGCGGTCAGGCCGAGGGGCGGGAGGTGGAAGGCGACGTTCGGGCATCGAGCCGGAGGATACAGGGACGGTCCCGCGAGGCGTCGCCGGGTGGGAGTCTGGCGGGGCCGGTTGGCGCGCGCGCCGGGACGTAGACTCACTCCCGCATGGCCACCCAGGCGCCGACCGACAACCCTGCGGACGAGCCGTCCCGCACCGCGGTCTCGACGGTCACCTCTCGCGCGGCCGGACCGGTCGGGCGGACCGTGGAGTGGCTTGTGGCACGGCCGTGGCGTGGTGCGCTGGCGGTGGTGGGGCTGCTCATCGGGCAGGCTGCCTGGACCCACGCCTGGCTGTGGTCGGGCGACCGCGTCGCGGTCGGGACGCTCGACTCGGCGTCCCTCGTGCTCGCCATCTATGCCCCGGCCGCGCTCGGCGGGCTTGCCGTTGGGGTCCACATCTCGCGGCGGGCACTGGCGTCGTTCTGGCCGGCGACCGGCTGGCCCGATACCGAGCGCGCAGACTGGGCACCGCGGTTCCTGGCCACCCCGGCGAGATGGGAATGGGCGGCACTCCTCGTCGGCGGCGTTGGCGGGGTCCTCGCCCTCGCCGCGGCACCTGCGTCGGTGCTTGGCCCCGAGACCGGACGGCAGCTCGTGTTCGTCGCCTACGCGCCGGACTTCCTGCTCGGCTACTCGCTCTCGCTTGTAGGTCTGGTGATCACGGTCCGCTGGCTGCGCCTGATCGCCCAGATCCACCGCGAGGCGCAGGCGATCGATCCGTTCGACCGGGCACCCCTGTACGCGTTCTCACGGGTGACCGCGATCATCGGTCTGAGCTATGCCGCCGTCGCCTACTACTCGTTCACCGTCAACGGAGCGTTCCAGGCGGGCAACCTGCCCTCGCTCGCATTCCTGGCGGCGACGATGCTCTTCGCGATCGTCGCGTTCGTTTCCCCGCTGTGGGGCATCCACGAACGGCTCGTCCGCGAGAAGGACCAGCTGCTGCGCGACGTCGAGCGCCGGGTCACGCGCCTGTCGGCGGAGCTGTACGCCCGCATCGACGCCGGCGACTTCGCGGCAACCGCGCCGCTCAACGCGACGATGGGTGGACTCATGACCCTGCGCGAACGCCTCTCGCGCCTGCCCACCTGGCCCTGGCCGCCACAGCTGCTGGGAGGCTTCGTGTCGGCGCTGCTGCTGCCGGTGGTCGTGTACCTGCTGACCCGTGCGGCGTCAAACCTGCTGGGGACCTGACAGCCAGGCTGACGGTCTGCTTGGCGCCTGCCCGAGTGGGCTGATCCACCACGGACGCAGACTAGCCGCTGGGTGCGCTCAGCCCGCTGGGCGCGTGAAGCCCTGCCATGTCCCGGCGGCCTGGCGGCGGGCGAGGTCGGCACGGATCTGGGCGAGCTGCGCCTCCGTGAACTCGGGATAGAGGCGCCGGAGGACGAAGGTCGCGCGGTCAAGCTCGGGCATGGTGCCCGCCGCATCGGCAGCCCGATTCACGAGCACCAGCGCCTCTCGGCGCATCCGGTAGGCGTGCTCTGCGCGCTCGGCCGGGGACATGGCACGCACCCGCTCGTCGAGGGCCAGCTGGCCCGGGTCAGGCGGACGCAGCGCGAAGTCGAGCGAGGATTCCTTCGACGCCGAGGACATTCGCGTATCTCTCCAGGTAGCTCCAGTCCACCGCAGGAGCATTCGTGCGGAGCAGGTTCGCACAGTCTCGAATCTGAAGCTCGGAGATGCCGCCCGACCACTCCAGCTTGGCCAGGATGAGGTCCTCCAGCGACAGGACCCACACCCTGCCAAGTCGCGGGTGGTCCCAGGCCTCGCGACGGGCCATCGCGCTGCGTGCCCACGCATCGTCGCGGTCAAGGATCAGGTCGGCCTTGCCCAACCCGCTCTGCGCCACGACCGATGCCATGGCTCGGCCCTGAGCCACGATCGGCTCATTGACCACGTAGTCCGCCTCGAAGGCGTCGCGGATCCGACCGAACTCGCGGACAGGCATCGCCAGGACGATGTCGATGTCCGCCGTCTGGCGTGGCTCGCCATAACGCGGCAGGGCCTCCGAGCCAGTGATGCAGTAGTCCACGCCCAGCGCTTCCAGGCGGCGAACGACGTCGGCGGCGACATCCTCTTCCATGGTGGCGATGGTAGTTGACTCCCTTGGCGTCAGTGGCCGAGGTGCCACCAGTCGCAGTGCCGGCAGTGGTACGGGCGGAGCTGCCCATCCTGGTGACGGCCGTGGCGCCCCAGGCTCCGAGCCTCGCGACGGCTGAGGAATCGCGCCTTCGAGGTGCAGCCCCGCTCCATCAGCGGCAGGTTGCGGTTGATGAACTGGCGGTAGGGGATGGCGGTCATGCCGACATCGTCGGGGACGGTCGTGACAGCTCTCTGTCGCGTTTGCGGTCGGTTGGCCTTGCAGGAGCCCGATGGAGGGGCTGTTCTCCGTGTCAGGACCTTTCATGCAACCGTGCAGTCGTGCAGTCGTGCAGTCGTGCTGCACGAAGACCCCTGACAGCGCGAGCGACCCGGTCTGAGCGGCCCGACCGATCCCGCCCCCGGTGTCAGGACCTTTCATGCAACCGTGCAGTCGTGCAGTCGTGCAGTCGTGCTGCACGAAGACCCCTGACAGCGCGAGCGACCCGGTCTGAGCGGCCCGACCGATCCCGCCCCCGGTGTCAGGACCTTTCATGCAACCGTGCAGTCGTGCAGTCGTGCTGCACGAAGACGCCTGACCGGACGCGAGCGGCCCAACCGGCCCAGGCCGACCCCGACCAACCCCCATCACGACACCTGAGCTGTCACCGGCTCCGACGACCATGACGGCATGCCCAATCCCGCAACTCCCTCCAAGGCGCGCAACTCAACCACCCCGAAGCCGGCGGTCGAGGCGGTCGGTCGCGCGCTGTCAGCCACGCGACCAATCGTCAGTCAGTGGCGCGACGGCCTGACCGTCATCGCCCTCGAATCGGAGCTCAAGAACTACGCGCCGGACTACCTGACGCTCGACCAGGCATCGGCGACCGATGACCTCCAGATCACCGAAGCCGAGCAGCAGACCGTCCCGAGCGTGGATGCCATCACGGGACCGATGCCGGTCCTCATCCTGGGCGGCGACACGATCATCGGTGGCGCGCAGAACCGCATCATCAACCTGTCGATCCTGCTCAAGGCCGCCGCGCGGACGGCCATCCCGGTCAGCTGTCTCGAGCATGGCCGATGGAACCGCGGTGGCCAGTTCGCCGCCGGTCGCACGGTCGACTACTTCATGCGCTCGATGGTCGCCGAGCAGGTCACTCGCCAGCGCCGCCTGTCCCCCGAAAGCAGCGCCGCGCGACCAGGGTGCCATCTGGAGCGAGATCGGCCACCGCCAGGCCCGCGCATCGGTCAGCTCGCAGACGCAGGCGCTGCATGACGTCTATGCGCGAGAGGAGGTCAGCGTGGATGACTTCGTGCGCGCCTTCCCGATGCCGGCCGGCAGCCGGGGCGTGGCTATCGGTCTGTTCAACCGGCTGGTGGGCCTGGACCTGTTCGACTCGGTGGAGACGCTGGAGCGCCAGTGGCCACGCCTGATCGCCAGCGCCGCGTCCGCCCTGTTCGACCAGCAGCGCGCAATCGCCGCCGGCTACTCGCCAACCCCGGCGCACCGCCGCCTCGATTCGGGCGCCCTGGACCGCATGCTCACCCGAGCGTCATCGGCGCTGGTCGGTGCGGCCGTCACCCGCTCGGTCGGACTCGGTACGGACGTCCGATTCGCCGCCCCGAAGGTCGTCGGTACGGCCCTGGTCCACGACAGGCGTGCGATCCATGTGGCACTCTTCAGATCTGCCTAGACCGATGGATCCCGGAGCGGTTCCTCCGCGGGAGTTCGTGTACTCCGGCTCAGTTCGCATCGCTTCCTACTACGCAAACCGCGACGACGATCGTTTCCGATGCAGCTGCGGTTGGAGTGGCAGCCTCACGGAACTCGACACGGAGGCCTTTGCCGAGCTCGCGGACGGGTCCTGTCCCAGGTGCGAACAGATGCTTCTCATCCGCAGCTTCCCAACGATGGCCGACATGCGCGAATGGGCGGCCAGGGGGAACGCCGAAGCTGCAAGTGACCTCGCCAGAGTTCAGGCAGCGCGAGCCCGCGCCGACACCTGATGACTCACTCGTCTTGGACTCTCCCTGGGGTTCGTGACGTGACCGACACCGTTCTTCTCGGGAGGAGACGGAATGACGTCGATGCTGCCAGGCAGCCGTAGACTTGACGCTCAAGGAGCCCACACCATCGCCGTAGTCCCACCCGCGTGCCTCCGAGCGCCAAGACTCGCCGCTGACCCCTGAGCAGCAACGCATCGTCGAGCACGGCGACGGTCCCGCCGTGGTCATCGCCGGTGCCGGCACCGGCAAGACGCGGGTCATCGTCGAGCGCGTCCGCTGGCTGCTGGCCAACAAGGATGGCCTGCTTCCCGAGCAGATCCTGGTACTCACCTACAACGTCAAGGCCGCGCGCGAGCTTCAGGACCGGATCGAAGCGGCCGTGGGCCCGGCGACGCGGGCCCGGATCACCGTCGCCAACTTCCACAGCTTCTGCCATCGGATCCTGTCCGAATCGGCAGCCGAAGCGGGTCTGCCGGCCCACCCGGACGTGCTCGACGGCGTCGGGCAGCTGCTCCTCCTGCGCGACCTGCGCCCGACCCTCGGCCTCGTCTACCACGGCACCGACTGGGCGCTCACCGAGTTCGTCAAGTTCATCAATCGCGCCAAGGACGAGCTCGTCACCCCGGCCGAATTCGAGGCCTTCGTCGCCACCGAACGGCAGGCCTTCGAAGACCGATACGGCAGCTACCCCGATGCCGCCGCCCGCCTGGCGACCCAGGGCAACCTGAACGCGCCGCGCGAGGTGCGCAAGGCGTACGAGAAGCTGCGACGCGACGAGCGTGCCGAAGAACGCGGCGAAGAGGCCACCTACGACCCGGACGCGGTCGAGAAGACGGCGGACCGCGAGGCGCGACGTGCCGTCGGTGGCACGGGCGGAGCCGCGACCGCCCGCACCCAGATCCCGCCCGAGCAGCACGCCGCAGATCGACGAGCTGGCCGACACCTACGTCAAGGACGGTGCCGCGCTCGAGGTGATGCGCCTGACCGAGATCGCGACCGTCTACCGCGCCTACCAGGTGGAGCTGGTCAAGCGCGGCGCCCTCGACTTCGGCGAGCAGATCGCCGCCGTGACGCAGCTCTTCAAGGTCCGCCCCAACCTCCTGCGCCGATGGCAGCGCCAGTTCGCTACATCCTGGTGGACGAGTTCCAGGACGTGAACATTGCGCAGATCGAGCTGATCGAGCTGCTCGGCCGCACGCCGGATCGGCCCGACAACGTCATGGTGGTCGGGGACGACGACCAGTCGATCTACCGCTTCCGCGGCGCCAGCTTCGCAGCCTTCAGCGAGTTCGACCGGCGCTTCAGCCGCGCTCCCAGCGCACGACCCCGAAGCAGCCCGCTCCAGGTCCGCCGCCTCGCCTGCGGATCGAGCAGAACTTCCGGTCGGTGCGGTCACGTGCTGGATGCGGCGAACCGGCTCATCGGTCGCAACCAGACGCGCTTCGAGCCGGACAAGCGGCTGCGCACCGAACGCGGGACGGGCGACCGAGGTCGACCTGGTGGTCTGCGCCGGCCCGGAGGACGAGGCGGTGGTCATCGTCGATGCCATCCGGGATCGGCTTGGCGAGGACCCGGAATGGTCGGACGTCGCCGTCCTGTACCGGAAGCACAAGCACCGCGAGGCGATCGTGGCTCGGCTGCGCGACGAGGACATCCCGTACACGGTGGTTGGCGGCCTCTAGCCTGTTCGCGACGCCGGAGATCCGCGACCTCGAGCAGGCGCTGCGCGCCATCGCGGATCCGCACGACGACGTCGCCCTGACGCGGATGATGACCGCGGGCCGTGGCGCCTCGACGCCCTCGAGATCCTGCACATCTCCCGCATGGCGCGGTTCGACAAGCGCCACCTGATCGACGTGATCCACCAGATCGTCGAGGGTGGCGGGAGCCCGGACCGTGAAGAGGCCGCCGCAGCTGTCGACGACGGAGCCAGAAATCCGTGGCCAAGCTGCGTCGCCTCCTCGCAGCCATCCAAGAGCTCCAGCCGCAGACCTGGCGCGAAGGGCCGTTCACGATCCTGGAGCGCTACCTCGAGATGACCGCCCAGGTGCTGAACCTGGTCGCCGCCAACACGACCGACGCCAGCCGCATGGTGACGAACATCGCGAGCTTCATGCGGTTCGCCGCGGACTGGCAAGACGCCCATCCGAAGGGCACGCTGGGCGGGTTCGTCGACTACCTCGACGCCTACCAGCAGGCCGGCGGCGAGCTGCCGACCAGCGTCGAGCTGACCGACGACGTCGAGGGCGTCCGGCTGATGACGCTCTACCAGGCCAAGGGCCTCGAGTTCCCGCTCGTCTTCGTGCCGGCACTCCTGGAAGGGGAGTGGCCGACGAAGGAGGGCTGGAGTGGCTACTTCCCGGCAGAGCTGCTTGCGCGAGCCGATGCCTGGCGACGACATCCACACGGAAGAGGAACGCCGCCTGCTGTACGTCGCCATCACTCGGGCGCAGGAGCGCCTGATGCTGACCACGCACGGTGGGCCTGGGGCGGCGAAGGCGGCCTCGCTCTTCATCGACGAGATCCTCGAGGGGGCCGCCGACGAGCTGGCACGTCGACCGGAGCGACCGGACAACCGCAACGACCACCGACGACGAGCGCGACTCCGGACAGCTCACTGACCCTGCTGCGACAGGTGATGCCGCTACCCTCGAAGCGCGAGCGACGCCTGGCGCTGCGCCTGCGCGCGACCGAGCTGGTGGGCCTGCTCGAAGGGCACCGATCCGCAACGATCCGGAGACCGCGCGGCGCGAGCTGCTCTGGAAGATGACCTGGCCCGCGTCGGCCAGTCGGCCGGGATGGCGGCCGATGAGGCGCGTGCCGCCGGCCTGGACCCGCTCACCTTCCGGGAGATCGCCGGCGACTCCGGAGCGGGTGCGAACCTCCTCGAGATCGCGTCACTGCCGCCGAAATTCAGCTACTCCTCGTACTCGACCTACGAGACCTGCCCGCTGCGCTACGCGTTCAGCTACCTCTACAAGATCCCGCCGCCGGACAAGCCGGTGGCCGCGTTCGCATTCGGTAGCACGGCGCACGCAGCCTTCGAGGCATTCACCAAGGAGCGTCGCGAACGGCACGCTCGCGGCGAAGCGCCGCCCACTCGCGGCGACCTCGAACGCCTCTTCCGCGACCGATGGGTGCCCACTGGCTTTGGCGATCGCACGACCGAGGAGGCGTACCAGCGCCGCGTCAACAAGCTGCTCGAGAACTTCTGGACCGGCGAAGTCAGCAAGCATTGGCGAAGCCAGCCATGAGGAGCTGATGTTCGACCTCGTCATCGAGGATCCGGCGGGCGGCGCGCCGGTCGTCGTGTCCGGCTCCATCGACCGGATCGACCGGCTTCCCTCCGGCCGCGTCGAGGTGATCGACTACAAGACGGGCAGGATCAGCTCGCAGAAGGACGTCCACGAGAGCCTGCAGCTGTCGATCTACGCCCTCGCCTGCCGCGATGCCCTCGGCCTCGGCACGCCTGAGCGGGTCACGCTCTACTTCACCGAGTCAGCCACTCGGATGTCCACCACCCGGACCGATGAGCAGCTGGACGCCGCCCGCGCCGACATCCTGGCTCGCACCGCGCGCATCCGATCGGGTGACTTTGCGGCGACGCCGTCAGCCGATGCCTGTCGCTACTGCGACTTTGCGCGTATGTGCCCAAGTCGGGTATGAGCTACCGCAATTCAGGAGAGGGCTCGGTGGACCATTGCCCGCACAGGGCAGGTGGCGCGGCTCTGTATGAGTGCAAGGCCGACGGTCGTCGAGGCGAGCCGCCTCATCAGAACGGGTCGAATCGGTCGCGACAACCGAGCCAACAGAGTAGCCACGGCGCGGCGCAGGGGTTGAATCGAGCGAGCACGATGGAAGCCACGAGAGGCCGGTCTGGAAGCTGGGTCGCTGGACGTCTCACACGAGACGACGGCATAGCCAGCAGAATGACGAGTGCAAGATCGTCTTAACGCAATGGCCCGTCCCGTTGTTGGCCAACTGGCGGGCTTGGAGGTTACCCATCTGACTTCAGCAACCGGTTTCGTAGCGCCGCTCTTCCCGGATCTTGAGGCCGAGATGCCTCCTGTCTTCCGGTTCATAGACCTATTTGCGGGAATCGGAGGCATCCGCATGGGGCTTGAAGCGGCGGGCGGCCGGTGCGTGTATACCGTGGAGTTCGATCGCTTCGCAGTGCAGACGTATTCGGCCAACTTCGGTCGCATCGGCGCGGATGGGCGGCGACTGTCCGAAGATGTCCGAGACATCCACGGGGTCGGCGTTTCGCGGCTGCCGGACTACGACGTGCTTGCCGCCGGCTTCCCATGCCAAAGCTTCAGCCTGGCGGGAGTCAGCAAGAAACTCAGCCTTGGTCGAGCACACGGATTCGAGGACAAGAAGACCGGCAACCTATTCTTCGAGATCGTGCGCTTGATCGACGAGGCGCTCGCACCGCCCAAGATCCTCTTCCTCGAAAACGTGAAGCATTTGCGGCATCACGACGGTGGTCGGACATTCCAGGTGATCTGGAACACGCTCGAGGATCGGGGATACAACCTGTCTGCGCGAGTGGTCGACGCGCGCGCGTGGGTACCTCAGCACCGCGAGCGCACGTACATCGTCGGACTGCACGGGGACACATTCGCCAAGCAGCGCTATGAGTTTCCAGAGCCTCCGGGTGGCCCGGCGCCGGTCCTCGGCGACATCCTCGAACGTTTTGTCGAGCCGCGCTACACCCTGAGCAAGAACCTGTGGGAATACCTGCAGGCCTACGCCGAGAAGCACCGGGCAGCCGGCAATGGGTTCGGGTATGGGCTTGTCACCAAGGACTCAGTCGCGCGGACATTGAGCGCGAGATACCACAAGGACGGATCAGAGATCCTCGTCACCCAAGCCGGAGATCGCCCTAGGCGCCTCACTCCACGCGAGTGTGCGCGGCTCATGGGATTCCCGGACACGTTCTCGATCCCAGTCTCCGACACGCAAGCCTATCGGCAGTTTGGCAACTCGGTTGTTGTACCGGTCATCGAGACCTTGGCACGCGCTCTCATCGAGCAGACCTCCGCATCGATCCAGAACGGACGAAGGCAGCGTCGTGGCAGACATCGTCGCGGCTGACGCGCGGAGCCACATGATGTCGCGCATCCGAAATAAGAACACGTCCGCCGAGCTTTCTGTGCGGCGGTTTCTTCACAGCCACGGCTTCCGCTATCGCCTCCACGTCCGCGCGCTGCAAGGCTCGCCCGACGTGGTAATGGCGCGCTATCGCGCTGCGATCTTCGTCAACGGCTGTTTCTGGCACCGCCACCCAGGTTGTCGGTATGCCTACACGCCGAAATCGCGGATTGAGTTCTGGGAGGCGAAGTTCCGCTCGAACGTTGAGCGAGATGGAAGGGTCCGCGCTGAACTCGAGGCACGGGATTGGAGCGTGCTGACGGTCTGGGAGTGCGAGACCGACGAGGCGCACCTCGGCGAACTTGTCGACCGATTGCGCCTCGCCCATGAAGCTGGCCCACATGGCTGATGCACCGGAAACCGTCGCGCATGCCGCCCTCGCCTCGGGCAGCGGCGAGATCAGGATCGAAGGGGGCCGCGTCGTGCTGGCGACCCACGACGGTTTCCGACCGATCGCGGCCGCGGAGATCGTGGCCGCGCTGCGAGGGGCGCACGAAATGCAAGGACTGCGCCTTCCGCGATCGCCGGCGAAGAGCTGCGCGGGAGTCCTCTTCCGTCCCACGGCCGTACCGGCGCTCGCAAAGCTGCAGTCAGTGGACGGTGTGCTTCTCATAAGCCCCGTCGCCCGTAGTGCCGAGCAGACTCATGCTTTCGACCTCGCAGACGATCATGTCCTCATCGGCCACGAGTGGCATCCAGTCGAAACCGAGTCGCTAGGGCAACTGCGAGCCCTCCTGACGGGGCGAGCAGCTGGCGACATCGACGGACCGGTTTCAGTGGAGCGCGTCTACGCGGCCATGGGACCAAGCCTCGTCGACGACCGCCTCAGCGATGCTGACGTGTGGAGCCTCGGTCCAGATGTCGCGCCACCCCCACCGCTAGACAAGACGCTCCGCCCGTTCCAGATGACCGGTTTCCGCTGGCTCTTCGCACGCGCGGAATCGGGAGCCGGCTCAATCCTCGCCGACGGCATGGGCTCGGGCAAGACGATCCAGGCGATTGCGCTGCTGGCGGCACGGAGGCTCCTCGGCCGCCCGCCCTCCCTGATCGCTGTCCCTACGACCCTCCTCGAGAACTGGAAGCGAGAGGTCATGCGATTCGCGCCGCATCTCCGCTTCTACATGCACCACGGCTCGTCTCGCGCTGGAAGCCCGAAGACGATCACCGAGGCCAACCTCGACCTAGTCGTGACCAGCCACGAGACGGCTGCCCGCGACAGCGGCCTCCTAGGGATGCTCAAGTGGGACCTCCTCATCGTTGACGAGGCCCAGCGGATTCGAAACCCCGACGGACATGTCCGATCGGAGCTTCGGCGCATTGGGCACACCGCCTCGCTTCTCCTCACGGGCACTCCGCTTGAGAATCGCCCTGTGGACCTTTGGTCGCTTGCTGACTTCGTCGAGCCGGGCTATCTCGGGACCCGGCCGGCCTTCGAGAGGGGTCTGGGCACTTCTCCGACAGACCTGCGCGCGGCAGTGCGGCCCTTGCTGCTGAGGCGGCCCCTGGAGATCGTCGCCGCCGACATGCCGGACCTCCTGTCCCAGGACGTCCACCTCGCGATGTACGAGGAAGAGGCGGCTGCCTACGACCGCATCATCGACGAGGCGACTCCTGGCTCCGTCCTCGCGGTGATCTCCCGGCTGCGCTCGTTCGTCGCGTGGCCAACAGTCGGCGGGCCCGGAGGCGCATCCCTTCCGTGCGCCAAGTTCGATCGGACCCTTCAGATGCTCGAGGAAAACCTCTCAACGGGGGAGAAGGTCGTGGTCTTCAGTTGGTTCCGACGGCCCACGGCAGAAATCGTCGCTGCGGTGGGCACTAGCCTCGGCGCCCGCGCGTTTGCCGTTGACGGGCAAACGCCGGTGGATCGGCGACAGGGGATCATCGACGACTTCGGTGCGGTGCGAGGGGGAGCCGTCCTCGTCCTAAACACGAGGGCCGCCGGCGTGGGCCTTAACGTGCAGGCGGGATCGCGGGTCATCCACTACACGCTCGAATGGAACCCGGCTGCCGAGGACCAAGCAACCGCGCGCGTCTATCGGTCCGGCCAGACCAAAACGGTGGTCCGGCACCGCCTGATCTACGACGGGTCGATCGACGAGGTCATGGTCGCCACGATGGACCGGAAACGCGCACTCTTCGGGGAGGCGGTTCCGGAGGGAGACCTTGCCCAAGGCGAGCTGTCGCGGCTCCTCGCCGAGATCGTTGCGAAACGCCCTGTCCGGCACTCAGAATCAGGTGCATAGCCACCAAGCACAGCAAGAGGCAAACCGTCGTGCAACAAGATATCGACTCGGAAGTCCTCATTCCCGATGCCGCGCGCACTATCGAAGGCCTCAGGGACACCGGCTACTCGTTCAATACGGCCGTCGCTGACGTCGTCGACAACTCGATCGCGGCCGGTGCGAGTCGCATCGACGTATCAGTGGGCCAATTGCCTGGCGCCCAAGTGCAGATCGTCGTGGCCGACAACGGGAAGGGCATGGACATACCGACACTCAGGGATGCCATGCGCCTGGGCTCGCCACCGCGCCACGACCCATACAGCCTCGGCAAGTTCGGACTCGGCCTGAAGACTGCATCGTTCTCTATGGCCCGGCAGCTGGACGTGGTCACACGCACGGCCGAGGACCTCGTGCCGATCGGGGCACGCTGGGATCTCGCCTTCGTGCAGGAGACTAACGAATGGCGCGTGCAGTACCCCGAGCCGTCCGATTTCGACATCGGGTTGATCGATGCGGTCTCTCCCAATGCGGCAGGCACCGCGGTGATCTGGCGCAAGGTCGATCGGCTGTTCGACCGCGAGTACCAGAACCCCGGCGGTGGGTGGGCGAAGCGCGCGTTCGACGCCGTCGAGAAAGAGCTCCGGTGGCACCTCGCCCTGACCTACAGCCGCTACCTCTCACGGGATGACGAGAAGAAGATCACGATCTCTGTCAATGACCTGCCGCTCAAGGCTTGGGATCCCTTCGGCACTGGCCTCCCCGGTCTCGAGAAGCTTCTCGAGATGCCGTTCGACGTCCAGATTGACGGCCGTACGGCCGAGATGACCGTCAAGGCGTACCTGCTCCCGCACAAGAGCACGCTCACCGAGGAGCAGCAGACCATCGAGAACATAACGAATGACCTTCAGGGTTTCTACGTTTTCCGCCACGACCGGCTCCTTGCCTACGGGACATGGCTTGGCCTGTTCAGCCTCGAGCCCCACTACAGTTACCTGCGGGTCGACCTCAGCTTTGATCACCAACTAGACGACGCGCTGAAACTCGACATTAAGAAGTCCCGAATCGAATTCCGCCACGAGATCGCGAACGAGCTTCGTCAGCGCCTCGCCGCACCCCGAGCGCAAGCACGCCTCCACTACGATCAAAAGCAACGCAACAAGATCACGGCCCTGTCCGGGAACGCGCACGAGAGGTCCAATAGGGCCCTGTCAAAAGACGGGCTGTCCGGCGCTCAGACCACGCAGCAGGATGCAAGCCACGTGCTCGTCGAGAACCAGCAGGGCAAAGTGGTCATCGTCGTCAAGACCACTGAGGAGGAGGAGCGCCCCATCGTCCCCGTGGCCTCGCTCGACGATGGCGTCCTGTGGGAGACGGCCTACAGTCACAACCAGCGCTCGATCCGCGTGAACACTGGTCATCCGTTCTACCAGCGGGCTTACTACCCGCTCAGCGACTTTCCCCTCGCCCATCAGGCGCTTGATTTCTTTCTCTGGGCCCTTGTCTCGGCGCAGCTCGAGGCGGTCAGTGAGCGCGAGCAGGAGCACATGGACGGAGTGAGACAGGTGGTGTCCCGTATCCTTCGCAAGCTCGCCCTTAGCGATCTGCCCGAGCCTGATGTCGAGGACGCGGCTGCACCCGAGGACGATGCCGCCGGGCCTGCCGCTCGATCCGCCGGGTCATGAGAGTCGAAGACTTGGCTGCCTTGCTGTCCGTGGCGACCGAAATACCCCACTCCGGTGTGGATCTGGCACCCGGGATCTCGCAGATCACCCCGGTCGGCTTTCAGCCCGGGGAGGCCTCCTACTTCATCCGCATCGAGCACGTGGCGCTGCGGAACACAGTCACGGTCGAAGCCGCCCCGTTTTCCGGGCAGCTCGTACGCGAAGTGATCAACCGCCTCGAGCAGAAGCCCGAGAATGGAGACGAGCTAGCTGCCGACACAGCGGCCTTGGGGTGGGAGATCAGGAGCACACCCGTGGCCGGCAGGCCGGTGCTCTTCGATGCACGCGAGGGGAATGCGGTCGCTGGCGAGTCGGACGAGACGCGACAGAGCCGACTCACGGACGTTTGTGTCCGCCTCACGCGATTCATGCTTGGCTCCCTCGCCATCGCTCAGGTCCCATCGCATACCCGCGCTGCGAGACGACGCGACGTGGCGATCGCAGAAAACGTGAGCTGGGAGTACGACCCTGCCGAGAGGGATCGGGCGACCGCCACCCATAAGCGCCTTGAAAACTGGTTGATCGACCGGCTCGAGAAGGAAGACATCCGGCCGCTCGATCCCGACGGGGACGTGCAATTCGACCTTGCCTGGCTCGAGCGCGATGGCAGTCTATCGGTGTGTGAGGTGAAATCGACCTCAGGCCACGAGGACGGGCAGATTCGCTTGGGATTCGGGCAGGTGCTCCACTACGCGGCCAGACTCAGGATCGCCTCGCCGCGCGCCATCAACCCAGTCCTCTTCATCGAAAGCGAACCCGCGGATCCCGTATGGCTCCCTCTCGGAGAAGATCACGGCGTGGTGATCGCCTGGCCCGACTCGTGGGACGGCATTCGCACGACGCATCGCGAGCCCGAGTCCCATGAGGGCTCGGCGGGATGACCGGACCGAGATCGGACCGGATCCTCAAGGTGCTCAGCCCGAACGACGTCGGCGACACTCGCTCTCATCAAGCCGGGTGGACAGTTCCGAAGACGCTGGTGGGCTTCTTCCCACCCCTCGATCCTTCAAAGTTCAACCCTGACACGTGGCTGTTGGTTGTCGGCCCCGGCGGGCAGCATTGGTCCTGGCGGTACATCTACTACAACAGCCGTTTACATCGCCTCGGAACACGGAACGAGTATCGCCTCACGCACGTGCTCGGTGCGATCCGGGACCTCGGTGCTGTGGCAGGCGACCTCGTCGAATTCACTCGCGACGGCGAGGATGAATTTCACATTCGCATTGTCAGCGAGCTCGCCCTGCTCAAGGAGACGAAGCGGCAAGTCATCGACTTGAGCGGACCGGCCCGCTGGTTCGTTGGCGAGCTCCCGGTCCGGTGAGCCCTCGGCAACCTTTTGATCTCAGACGTCTGGGTACCGGACGACCATGACGTCTTGGGTATGCGTGTCTGTGGTGAAAAAGTAGGGCACAGACATGTCGTCTGACGGCCGAGATCTTGAGGTGTTGCTCTCCCTTGCCGCAGCTGCGGCTCCCGGCGAGCGAATCACCTTCCGCGATTCGATCGCGACTTACGGACGTGACGCCATTCCGCCAATAGCATTGTGGCTAGCAGATCAGCGGCTCGGCGCTTTTGCCGTCAGGGTGCTCGCCAAAATTGGCCAGAATCCTCAACATGCATACGCCGTTACAGAAGTCATCGGCGTCGTAGAGGTAGCGGAAGCGCTCGACCACCGGGATGCCCTTGGCCTCCCAGGTCTCGGTGCGCCGGCCATGGAAGCGGACCACCGCCAGCAGACCTCCATTCAAGGTCCGACTGTTGGGTCTAATGGCCATTCTGGTGTGTCGAAGGTCCTAGGCATTCGCCATTGCCGACAATTGACAACTTGCACGCATCGTGACATTGTTACTGCGTAACACCGCTCCGAGTAGATCCGATGCTTGTCACCCGCACCAAGCCAATGCGCATCTTTGCTTCTGACCACGATCCCATTCGTCTGCTCGCTGACCTTAATCGCCAGATGCCTGCTGACGTCGTGCATACGGCTCTTCGCGAGTACATGGTCAATCACCGTGAGGAGCTTGCTGCCCTCCACGCTGAGACTCGCGCCTTCATTGAGTCTGGCGACATCGACGGGCTAACCGCTGCTCTTCGCAAGGATGCTCGCGGGCTTGCCGAACAGATGACGGACTACTCTGCGCTGCGGCGAGAGCAGGCCAGGCAGGTGGCTGATCGGCCCGCGCCGAGGCCCAACCGAAGCGATCGGTCAGCTCATGGGGAAGCTGCAGTAGGCTGACTCATCCCCATTCAGCGGCTGACCGCCGATGTCGTTGGCAAACGACAGATCAGCAAAGTCGCCCGGGAAGAACGCTGACAGCAGACGTGCGAACCAGTTTTTCACCAGCTGAGCCGTCGCTGGCAGCGGGTTGCTGCCTATGGCGACCGTAAGCAACGGCGCCTCATCGTCGGGATCGCGATAGAGCCGGACTCTGATACGGCCGGCGATGACCCCCTCGACAATTCGGCCCTTGTTCTGCTCAGCGCGGACTAGGAGTGCGGGCACCTCTTCCACCAGCGCGCGCGCGAAGGTCAGCGCCTGATCATCGATGAAAGCTTGCGCGTCCTCTCGCGACGGCCGCAGGCTATCGCCTAGGCGGCATAGGGCGTCGTAGTCGTGCTCGGAGCGGATGCCTAAGAGCCAGACGATCCCAAGCTCGTAGTCGGACGTTACCCCGGGCGGCACCGATTCCTGGTGCCAGGTCGCGCCCCGGTCATTGCCGGAATGCAATGTAAAGAGCGGCAAGCCCGTGACGGCCGTGCCGCAGCGGAAGGACTCCTGTCCGGCAGGTCTCTGTCCCCGGCGCTCAACGAAAGCGCGAACCAGCGGGTAGACGTCCACGTGTGCCTCTGCATTCCCTGACTCAGCGTCGCTCACCCCCAGGTCGTCACGAAGGCAGCGGCGCGTGATGCGCAGGTCCCAGAGTCGCTCAGCAGGCATGGCTTCCATGGTAGCTACGCCGTGACTGGCGCTGATGACATGCGCACCCGTATCGCTGCACGAACGGCCGTGCTAGTGACCGTATCCGCCGTACTAACTCGCCAGCATCGCAGCGATCTCCCGGGCATTGGTCGTCCCGTAGTTGGCGTAGCAGTTGTTCATCAGCAGGCGCGGGTTCTTGACCTGACCGGCCGCCTGCCGGATGCGGGGGACCCATTCGCCCAGCTCATCGGCGTCGTAGAGGTAGCGGAAGCGCTCGACCACCGGGATGCCCTTGGCCTCCCAGGGCTCGGTGCGCCGGCCGTGGAAGCGGACCACCGCCAGCTGCGGCGAGGTGACCGCCACGATCGGCGGCAGGGCGGTCCTGGTCTGAATTGGTCCCGCGATGGAAGTTGGGGCATCCGACTGTCAGGTCCGGTGGTCACTCCTGGTTGTCGACCTCGCAATAGGGAGTGACTGCGCCAAGGAAGGGTGACGGCGCCCCACCGTGGCTGATCTCCAAGGTATCCCTCGCGCGGCTCATTGCGACGTACAGCGTCGACCCCTGAAGCAGGATGCCGTCGGTGTCGGTCTCATGAGCCCAGGGGAACGAATCGTCGAGGCCCGGAAGGACAACGCGCTTGAACTCCAGTCCCTTGCTTCGATGATAGGTCCCAACCTTCACCCCCGGGGTCGGTCGACCTTTCCACTTCGACAGTTCAACGCTTGGGACGCCCGCAGCTCTTAGGCGAGCAGCCCATAGATCCACCGCTCTGTTGGTCGGAAGCAAGAGGCCGATGGAGTCTGGGTCATCGGCTATGGCGAGGTTCTTGACCCACCACTCCGTTTCCTCCTCCGGCGAGGAGAACCGGCGCAGCACTGGTCTTAACCCGCGCCGCACCGTGCTGGAGGCAAGGCTTGCCAAACCGTCCTCACCGTAGTCCTCAGCCGACAAGTCCCGGCCGAGCGCGCCAACCGCCTGCATGATCTCGTCAGTGGACCGGTATGACTCACGCAGCGTGAAGCTGCGCCCTCGGGTATCGACGCCTATGTCGGAGAGCCGGAAGCCGCCCGGATAGACCCGCTGGGCTTGATCCCCAATCAAGATCAAGCGGCCCGCGGGTCCATCTTCAAGCAGTTCGAGCAGGAATCGGAGGCCGACCTCCGTCATGTCTTGCGCTTCGTCAACGACGATCGCTTGGTATCGCTGACCCGTCGGCTCTTTGCGGAGGGCGTGATGAGCGAGCTGGAGCATCCACTCGGCGTCCACGAGCCGGGGCCGTTGTCGATCGCAGGCCTCGCGATATTCCTCGTAGATTGTCCACGTGAGCCGACGCGCCTCGGCCTGCATCGGTCGCTTGCGGCCGTGTCGCTTGATCTGCAAGTAGGCCGTGAGATCAGTGATGGCGCGCCCTTCAATGACTCGAGTGATCTCGTCCCAAAGGTATGCCGAGCTGAATCCCTGGGAAAGCAGGGAAAGGGCTCGCCCTGGTTCGGCGTTGAACCGCCGCTCGAACCGCGCGCGGGCCGCGTCAGCCGCATTAGCGTCGCGGTCGACCCATTGGCCTCGCGTTCGAAGGAAGTCCGCGGCCATCTCATGGATGTGTCGAAAGTCCACGAACCTGTGCTGGCCAGGAGCCAATCGTTTGAACAGCTGGTCGAGGGTCTCCGGGATAGTCCGTACGAATGAAGTCATGAGAACGCGTTTGGGACCGACAAGCTCCCTGGTCAGCTTGGCAGCTCGATGAAGGCCGACGACTGTCTTGCCAGTGCCGGGGCCACCCGTGATCCGCGCTGGCCCGTTCAGGTTCCGGTCGACGGCCCTCCGTTGAAGCGGAGACAGGAAGATCATCCAATCCTCGATCCGCCCGTCACGGTATCCCTCGAGGGACCCGAATAGATCGCCGGTGATGAGATCAGCGACGAGTTCAGGCTGTGCCACGATCTCCGCGAGGGATGCTGGCAGCTCCCCGAAAAGGGTCGGCGCCTCGAGGATCGTGGCCGGCGTCTTCAGTACACGAACGAAAGTCTCCGGGTCAATTGCCAACCTCTCCTCGTACTCGCGGAGGGTGGCATCGGCGCCGCGCTTCAGGGTCTCATCGTGGTTGCCAACCATCTCGAAGAAGACGTCACGCCCTTCTAGAACGACGACCATCCGATATTGGTCGTCAACGTTCATGAAGTGGAACCGCCCGTCTGGGTGGCCGGCGATCTTCCGCGTGTGGAGAGACGTGTAGCGAGAACCGTTGGCGCGGATGAGTGCCAGAGTTGAGATCACCTTATCGGCCGTTTGGCTGTTGAGCCGCGCGTAATCCTCGAAGAAGGTGCTACTGCCCAACAGGCGCTGGCCTTCGACACCAATCACGATCCGCCTCTTTCGGTACGCACAGCCAGCGAACTCGGCCGCTGCCCATGGAGTCTGGTCGGCCGATCGCTTTTGAGCAAGGGCTGGTGCCTTGCGGCAGGCGCTGCAGCCCGTTTCTCTGCGCGTGCACGGTCGCCCCTCGCCTGCCCATGGCGAACTCCTGCCAGCAGCCGACCTTTCGCTCTGTGGTAGGCCTGCGTAAAGCGGTGAGTCCTGCCTGCGGTATCAGTGAATCGATGGAGCTAACAGCAGCCGACGCGATGGTCGACGTCCTAGAGCGTCGCCAGGTATCCCTTTGGCCAGCTTGCCAGCTGACTGACTTCCATTCCCATCTCCGGTTGGGTGGCAGGCAGCAAGCGTGGCGGTCGCGTTGTCGGGGACGAGGGCGAGCTCTCGTGCGCTGAGGTGGAGATCGTCGCGAGGACATCGGTCTGGTGGAGTGGACGCCGGCCTGACATCTGGCCGTTACGCTGGTACGTATGCGAAGCCTCATGTCCTTGCGATGAATCCCACAAGACGATCCGCCGGCAAGCCCAAGCCGCCGCCCCGGACGCTTCGCCTGCGGATACCTGATGCGAGTGGAGCCACGGCGCAGACCACGCGGGCCCCGCTCGACGAGGAAACGGTGGTGCGACTGCAGCGCGCGACCCGCCGGGTGCAAGCAAACAGGAAACGGGATGTGGGAACCCATTCCGTGTACATCGCGCTGCTTCGAGACGTGCCCGGCGAGGATCCTTTCAGTTTCTATGTCGGGATGACCGTCCTGAGTCCCGATGAGCGGTACCTGCAGCACATGGCCGGCACCATGGCTGGCAAGAAGCGGATCAAGCGGTACGGCATCGGCCTCATTCCTCGTCTGGTGAACCGATTCAATCCGATGTCCTACGGCGACGCACGTGTTGTCGAGATGGCTCTGCTGTGGCGGCTCTGCGAGGCGGGGTTTACCGTGCACGGAGCCTGATCGGTGCACTCCTACAATGGCCGCATGACTGAGACGTCGGACGAGATCTGCCCCAACTGCGGTCAGGAGCTCAAGCCGGTTCCCATCATGTGGGGCCGCATCAGCGCGACCGATCGCACCCGCGAGTGGGGTGTCGCTTTCGGCGGATGCTCTGGGCGTGGTCTCCGTTTCGCCTGCGCGGCGTGTCGCCAGGCAGTCGAACTGAAGATGAGCCCGTGGAGCGCTCGGCGCGCGTTCCTCGCCGAGGCGGATCGTCGGCACGAGCGCGGCGAGATATCGGCGAGCGCCGTCGAGGACCTCCGCGCGATGTACGCCCCTGCTGGGAGGGACTAGCGGCTGGGGGCTAGGGGCCGCGACGGCCTACATACCTCACTCGAGCCAAATCCGCGCCTGGCGGCGCCTCCGCCGCCCAGAGAACGGCGCAGGTGTCCGCTGAACTGGTTCGCAGCGCCGCGTGAGATCGAGCCGCGGGCCTTGGCGGCGACACGAGAGCTGTCGCGCTTAGGCGCTAGAGTTTGTCGCGAGAACCGGTCCCGGCGACGTTCTCGTATGAGGGTTTCGGGAGATACGATGGGGAGAGCAGATGCCACTCAGTGACCGCCTCGCGGCTCGTCGTGGCGAATCGGGTAAGGTCGCCCGAAGAGCCCACGCAGGAAGCCCGGCACTACGAGGTGGAGGCCAACGAGTTGGCGGACCGCGTCAGCCGCCTTGGAGCCTTCCGTGGTCACCAGGACCGCGCCCGGATTCTCCACCAGCTCACGGAGATCGATCAGCGGGTGCACTCCCTGCTTGGATACGTCGGCGGCAAGCCGTCCAGGGAGAAGGCTGACCGTTCCTGATGTCTCCGTCGCAACGCCGGGACGCTAGCGTTCTCGCCGTACAATCGTGCGATGCCGGAGGTGGCTGCACAGACCCGCGCGCATCGTGGCGATCTATCGAACCGAGCACGCACGCGCACGCCTCAGGCGAGGTACCTCGTCTTCTAGTGCAGGACGCGCACCGTACCTTGGTTGTCTGCCTGCGAGGCGACGGCGCGCAGCCCTTAGCCGCCCAGAGCCTGGACCGAGCCGTCATCGGGATCCTACGATTGCTCCCTCGCCATGAACTCTCGGCGACGATTCTCGCTCATGTGCTGCGCGGTAGTCCTGTCCCGCTAATTCAGGAGTTGATAGCTACCTACGCGCTGCCGCGGTCTGGCAGTCTGGGGCATATGGCACTCGCCGAGCTTCGCAAGCAGATTCTGGACCGAGCCAGGGTAAATCCACAGGTCTTTGCCTTGCGGGAACGTGAAGTCCCTGTCGGAGGCTGGGTGGCTGCTGGCGACCTGGTGGCGATGGAGTCGCGGAGTCGGCTCTCCACAGCCCCAAAGACTGAGCGGGAGGATCTGTTGAGCTCCTTCGCCGCGACCATCGGTGATTACCGGATGACCGGCCTATTTCCTCTCGATGGCGATCACGTCGCCCGGTGGGCCAGTCAATTCGATGCTGATGTCCAGATACCGCTGCTGCGGGAACTCGGCCACGTATTGGAGAAGACGTACCTGAGCCGCCAGCGCGTCCTTGCATACCTTGAACACCTCACCACCAGTCCTCAGCTGCCCCTGATTGCCTTTGATTCATCCATATCGGATCCGGCTTCTCTCTGGAGGAACGCCACCCTACTTGACATCCAGCAGAACGGCCATTCACAGCGCGACATGCTCGATTTGTTTCACAACGTCCTCCGTTCCGCATTCGGACCAACTCTCCCCGAGGTAGGCAGCCGTCGCGGGCCCTTCGTGTACCTCGACGACGTAGTTTTCAGCGGCAACCGGGTTGTTCAAGATCTGGGAGGATGGATCCGCGACGCCGCACCCGCCTCCGCGAGGGTCCTCGTCCTCACGATGGCGTCGCACACGCATGGTAGGTACGACGCCAAGCGAAGGCTTACCCAGTTGGCGAGCGAAGTCGGGAAGAAAGTGGCCGTGACCTTCGTATCGGGCGCCATCACCGAGAATCACCTTGCCAACCGTGACTCGTCAGGCGTCCTGTGGCCGACACGTCTTCCGGATGACCCGCTCATCCACAGGTACATGGCGGGGCCGCCGGTCATCTCGTTTCAAGCGCGTACGCCGGCGAGCGCCGGCCAGCCGCCCTTCAGGACCGAAGAAGGGCGCAGCCTCCTCGAGCGAGAGCTATTGATGGCTGGGCTGCGGATCCGGACTCGCGTAGGAAACCCAAAATCGGTTCTGCGGCCGCTCGGATTCAGCCACTTCGGACTGGGCTTCGGCTCATTGATCGTAACGTATCGAAACTGCCCAAACAACGCCCCTCTCGCCCTCTGGTGGGGAGGCCCTGGGCACGAGGCAGGGAGCGCGCTTGACTGGTATCCGCTGTTCCAGCGAGTGACCTACGATGACGCTCGCTAACGCTCAACAGCGGTCGGAATCTCGGACCTACGCCCGCGATTCAAGCGTCGTGTTTCGCAAGACCGCCGAGGAGTGGGGCGGGCTCTCGAACATGGCGGCCGGCTTCCCTCTCAAGGTAAATGATCTCGACATCCGCACCGCGGAAGCGCTGTATCAGGCGTGCCGATTTCCTAAGCGGCCCGACCTCCAGCTCAAGATCATCGATCAAGCCAGCCCGATGGCGGCGAAGATGGTTGCGAAGCCCTACCGGGGCCTTACCCGGCCCGACTGGGATTCGGTCCGCGTCGCGGTCATGCGCTGGTGCCTCCGAGTCAAGCTCGCGCAGAATTGGTTCAGATTTAGTGAGCTGCTCCTACGTACCGGCGACCGACCGATCGTTGAGGAATCTCGACGAGATGCTTACTGGGGTGCAAAGCCGCAGAACGGCACGCTCGTGGGAGTTAATGCACTCGGCAGACTCCTTATGGAATTGCGCGAAGAAATCGGGGGCGTGGGCCCCAAAGGATGGGGGCCGGTAGATCCACCGCCGATCGATCTGTGGATTGCCGGACGCAGGGTGGTCCGGATTAAGGTGCGCAACTCAGAGGAGGATCGTCTCGCCGCCATGCGTGCAGCCGAGGACGTCCAAGCCGTGCTCTTCCCGTTGGGGACGCCTTCTGAAGGATAGCTAGGCTGCCCCACTCGAGCCTACTCCTACCCAAACGCGGGCAGCCTACGTCGCAGACCTCACTCGCGGCAGGTCCGAGGCGGTAACGATTCCCAACAGCTCTCCGTGCGGCTGTCCGCGGGGCGTCACCAGTGCCGCACCCAGGGCGCGACCCTGTGCCGCGAAGTCGTCGAAGATCCGCGCAACCTCGGCCGATGTGGCGTGCCGACCGACGACGCGAAACGCGTCCGGGTCTTCGGCGTAGGGGAGCACCTCGCGGACCGGGGTCGTCTCGTCGTACTCCCGGCCGCGGCCTGATCGGGCGGCGGTCCAGCGGGCGATGGTATCGGTGGTCAGAAGGCCGACCCATCGGTCGCGGTCGCGCACCGGCAGTTGCGAGTAGTTGGCACGGTACATGCGCTGGGCCACCGGACCGACCGGGTCATCGGCGTCGCACCAGGCGACCTCCTGGGGGCCGATCAGGTCCAGGACGGTCGGCGCTGGCGCGCTGATCCGACGAGCGAGATTGGGGCGTCCGGCTCGAACCTCGAGACGCTGCTCCATGGCTGGCGGTCCTGATGGCGGCTGGCGCCAGGAATCGGGCGCGCGGGCGAGCATGCGCGTCTCCTCATCGGTCCCGTCCGAGATGACCTGCTGCAGCGTCTGGGCGGTGACCTCGCGGATCCGCGCGTCCAGCAGCTCGGGTCTGATCGGACCCTCCCAGGGCCATCAACAGCTCCGATGGCGCGACGACCAGGAGTCGGGCGAGCCGGGTCAGCGTTGCGGTATCGGGCGAGGTGGCGCCCTTGAACCACGAGTAGATGGTCGCGCGACTGACGCCGAGCTCCCTGCTCAGCCCGCTGACGCCGCCGGGACCGCGCCACCGCTCCTGGACGAGCCCTGCCAGGCGTTGACCCTGGCGACGCCGCTCGTCGTCACGGCTCTGGGGCCTTTCCGTGCGAAGTGTCTTGCATACTTGACAGTACCGTGCTACAGTGTGTGCAGATATGTATACACGCATGACGCGCATAGCGCAAGAGCACACGCGAGAACGACACGCTCGAAGGGAGTATGGCACCGCGCCGCAGCATCACGACACCAGACCTGTCACGACCCGATCGGAAGATCGGTCCATCACCAGCGGAGGTATCACGCATGACCAGTCGACCCAAGCCAGCCACCTTCACCGTTCAATCCGACCGGCGCCTTGTCCGGGCCAGCCGTCCCGACCTGCGTCACGTCCTGGTGCACCTCACCGCGCCGGTCACCGGCCACCACGACGACAAGCCGGCACGCCCGGGCGTCAACGTCTGCTTCGTGCTCGACCGTTCCGGCTCCATGGCCGGCTCCAAGCTGGCCCTGGCGCGGTACGCCGTCCAGCGCGCCCTCACCGGCCTGACGCCGCAGGACCGCTTCGCCATCGTGACCTACGACAACCGGGTCGAAACGGTCGCCGCCAGTGCCCTGGCGACCGATGCCGCCAAGCACGACGCGCTCGTTGCGCTGCAGACCGTGGACGCGCGTGGCAGCACCGCCCTGCACGAAGGCTGGAGCCGCGGCGCCGACGCGCTCAAGGCGCACCTGGATCCCGCCGGCGTCAACCGCGTCCTCCTGCTGACCGATGGGCTGGCCAACATCGGCGAGACCGATCCTGCGGTGCTCTCGGCCTTCGCGGCCGACCTGCGCGCATCGGGCGTGCCGACCTCGACCTTCGGCGTGGGCGCCGACTTCGACGAGACGCTCCTCCAGTCGATCGCCGATGCCGGCGGCGGCCACTTCTACTTCATCGAGCGTCCCGAGCAGATCCCCGACTACATGACCGGGGAGCTGGGCGAGCTGCTCGAGACGGTGGCGCGCGGCGTCGAGATCAGCGTCAAGCACGCTCCGGGGCTGATCGTCCAGGCGCTCTCGCCGGTTGCCGCCAAGGCGGCCGTGCCGGGAGACCTGCACCTGCTCATCGGCGATCTCGTGGCCGGGCAGGACGTTGAACTCGTGCTCTCCGTCGAGTTCCCCGCGGCGCAGGCGCTCGGCGCCCAGACGACCGTCTTCTTCACCGTCGCCGACCGCGACGGCATCCTCAAGGCCGATGGCTGCTCGCTCGACTTCGAGTCCGCCGCTGCCGCCGCCTGCAAGGCGGAGAAGCCGAACACCGACGTCGAGCGGGCCGTCGCCAAGCTCCAGGTCGCACAGGCGCGGCAGGAGGCGGTGCAGCTGCATCGGTCCGGTGACTTCAAGAAGGCGAGTGAGACCATCAAGTTCAGGCGAGTGAGCGTCGCCCGGTTCGACGATCCCGAGATGCTCGTCCTGCAGCAGCAGCTGCTTGCCGAGACTGACCAGTTCCTGGGGCCGATGTCGGAACTCGACCGCAAGGGCATCTACTACCGCGGCTCCAACCAGGCGCGTTCGCGTGACGCGGCAGGCAAGGCGCGGCGAGAAACACCGGGGAGCTGAGGGGGGAGGCGGCCGCGGGGCCTTCCCGCGGCCGTCCTATCAAGAGTGGCCCGAGAGTCCTGGCTCGATGACGGCCCGGCAACCGATCCGCACCCGCGGGCACGGTGCCCCAGCCAGGTTCGATAGGAAAGGAAGGAATCCAGATGTCAATGCAACTTCGGAGAATCCTCACTTGGTTGGGGTTGCTTCACGAACCTCGCCCGTTGGATGTTTGGGTTTGTGAGATGGGAGTGGCAATGCATGCACCCGATGTCCATACCCAGCCACCCGTGGCCGATGAAGGCACGCCGGCCCCATCCTTTGTCACTTCGCAATCTGTCAAAGTGGGCCAGCCCGGGGATTACCAGGCCGGGCCTCAGCCCGTTATGGTCCGACAGGGCGACGTCCTGCTGCGGCCGATCTACCGAGTGCCCACTCACGCTAACCGTGAGACCGGCGCAGGAAGGCTCGTCCTTGCGGAGGGCGAGGCCACCGGCCACTCCCATGTGCTCGTCGGTCCTGAGGTCCACGCGTTCTCCGTGGCCAACGGTGATCGATTGGTCGTCGTCGGCAAGCCCGCGCAACTCGTTCACGAGGAACATGCGTCCATCGACGTCGTCCCGGGCTCCTACCAAGTGGTGGTCCAACGTGAGTTCGACGCCTCTGCGTGGGACGGTTGGCGATCGGTGGTGGACTAGATGGCCGCGATTGATCAGAGCCTGTCGACTCTTCGGGGTCGCCTTCTCGATGCCCGCGCAGAATGGACCAAGACGCACCTCTCGACGGACCCCGCCGACCGAGAACGCACGGAGCGCGCCATCCGCAGCCTGTACACGGTGCGCGGGCTGGCCGCTCCAACATTCGAGTGGGTCGCGTCGCCGGCCGCTGGAGTGGAGGCCTACGCCCTGACCGCTGCTCGCGAGCCAGTGGCGGACCCGTACGTTGTGAAGTGGGGCGGCCAGCATGTCCGCGGCTGGTATGACCGCTACTTCGATTCGCTCGGCGACCCGTTCGCGCTGCGCCCAGGGAGGCGGCGTTCGATGGTTTCTCGGCTGACCCGCGCGCTCGCGACGATCGACCCGCCACTGCTTCCTTCCAGCATCCGGCCTCTGGGCAGCGCCGTCGTCGGAAGCCTCGCCGGTCGCTTTCCCTTCGAGCGCGACTTCGAGCGGTACCGCGCGCCCAAAGGCACGCCCGGCGGTGGACGGTACGCCACCCGACCGCGGGATGCCGGGCCTGCAGAGGCGATCGCCGCCATGCAGCTCGGCCAGTTCGACCTGGATGCCGCGGCACTCGACCTGCTCTTCAGCGTGTTTGATCCGCGGCTGACCCGGCGCGCCCGCTGGGACTCCGACGATCAGGCGCTGCTCCACAACCGTCTTGAGGTGGCCCGGAGTGCCGGCCCTTGGTGGGCCGTCCACGGGCTGGCCATCGTGTCCGAGCGGCCCGAATTGGTAGCGGTCGATGACCAGGGGCGGCTGCACTCGTCCGACGGCCCGGTGATCAGATACCGCGATGGCTTCTCCGCTTGGGCGATCGACGGCGTTGCGGTCCCAGATTGGGTCGTCACATCTCCCGAGCGGATCACCGTTGAGGAGATCGACCACGAACGCAACGCCGAGGTGCGGCGGGTGATGATCGAACGCGTTGGGTATGAGCGGCTGTTGCGCGACGGCAAAGCCGAGCTGGTCGATGAGGACGAGTTCGGGCGACTCTGGCGGCGATTCGACCCGCCCGTTCCTTATCCTCGTTGGATGTCGGGTAGGCCCCCGGCCAAGGGGCAGGTGCGCGAGGCACTCGTGGAGGTAGTGAATTCGACCCCGGAACCGGACGGCAGCTCCAAAACCTACTTCCTGCGGGTTCCGCCTGAGTCGACGTCAGCCCGCGAGGCGGTTGCCTGGACCTTTGGTATGACATCCCTGCAGTACGAGCCGGCGGTGGAGACATGACCATGCGTTCCGACGGCCATTTCGGGCGGCCCTGCCTCGAGTGCGGCGAGCTCATCAACTCGGCCGACGACATCGAGTTCCACCTGCATGAAACCGGCCTCCCCGGACGGATCTACCGGGACGCTCTGCGCCGTCAGCAGGAGCAGGCCGCTCCCATTTCCGCGGCGGTCCCCGCTGAGAAACGGCACGACAGCTCGTGAATCGTCGCGCGGCGGCTGTCTGGGGACACCTGGTGGGCGACGCCATCGGCGTTCCGTACGAGTTCATGAAGCCCGCCGAGATCACCGCCGTCGAGCTGCGCGGCGGTGGCCGGCACGAACAGCAGGAGGGCACCTGGAGCGACGATGGGGCGCTGATGCTGGCCCTGCTCGATTCGCTCACCGAGGTCGGGTTCGCACCGGTGGACCAGGCGAGACGCTTCCTCGCCTGGGTCGATGACCGCGCCTACACCCCGGACGGCGACGGGCATGTTCGACATCGGTCGGACCACGGCCGGCGCCCTGGCCCGAGTTCGGCTCGGGGCTCCACCGCTCGAGGCCGGCGGGACCGGTGACCGCGACTCGGGCAATGGCAGCCTGATGCGCATCCTGCCGCTGGCGCTGGTGGACCTGGCGCCGAGCGACATCGCGCTGGTGGAGCAGGCTCACCTCGCCAGCCGGGTCACCCACGGCCATCCGCGCTGCCAGGTCGCCTGTGCCCTGTACGTGCTCATCGCGCGCCGCCTGCTGACGGGGGAGCCGGATCGGCCGGGGGCGCTCGACGCATCGGTCCGTCGCCTGCGCGAGCTGTACGCCGATGGGCTGGCCGGCAGCACGCCGGCCCATGCATCGGCCCTGGAAGAGCTGATGGGGTGGGCCGAAAGGTCCGGGACCGGCTTTGTGCTCGACAGCTTCTGGTCCGCCTGGGACGCGTTCGCGCTGTCCGGCTCGTACGCCGAGACGATCCAGCGCGCCGTCCGCTACGGACACGACACCGATACGACCGCCGCCATCGCCGGGGGACTGGCCGGCATCTACTGGGGACTCGAGGAGGCCCGCGGTGGGATCCCCGGGGAGTGGCTCACGGCCCTCCGTGGCCGCGAGATCGTGGAGCCGCTGATCGGCAGGCTCGCCAGCCAGTCCGCTTGACCATGGTGGCATATTCGTATACCATCAGAGCGGATTAATGGGGGCTGGGCGTGCACATCACCTTGGATCTGGGTGACGACGATGATCAGGAGTGGCTGGAAGCTCACTTGGCCGCGAAGCGCCTCGGGTTGGCAGACGTTCTCGCGGTCTCGGGTTCGAGCATTGCGAGGCGAAAGGGCCGCCGCCTCTACGCGTACGGCCGTGGCCTGGGTGGGCGGCCGGTGGTCGTTGTCCTGATGCGGACCGG